>NZ_JBDHNH010000003.1:0-667032 GCF_039766235.1 Streptomyces changchenzhani
GAAAAGATCGACGCGAAGAAGGAATCGGACGACGCCAAGGCCGAGGCGAAGAAGGAGAGGGACGAGGCCAAGGCCGAAGCCGACAAGGAGAAGGCGGAAGCCAAGGCGGAACAGGCCGAGGAGAAGGCTGCCGCGAAGGAGGAGCAGGCCGCGGCGAAGGCTGAGGCCGAGAAGGAGAAGGAGGAGGCGAAGGCGGAGCAGGCCGCGGCGAAGGCGGAGGCGAACAAGGAGAAGGACGAGGCCAAGGCCGAGGCCACGAAGGAGAAGCAGGAAGCTAAATCTGAGGGCGCCGCGCAGCAGGCGTTGGCTCTCTCGCAGGCGGAACAGCAGCGGGCCGAGGCCAAGAAGGCTCAGGACGCGGCCAAGAAGGAGCAGGACGCGGAGAAGGCCGCCGCGAAGGAGGAGCAGGCCGCAGCGAAGGCCGAGGCCGGGCAGGAGAAGGCCGCGGCGAAGGAGGAGCAGGCAGCGGAGAAGGCTGCCGCGAAGGAGGAGCAGGCCGCGGCGAAGGCCGAGGCGGAGAAGGCGCAAGAGGCCGCGAAGGCGGAGGCCACGGCAGAGAAGGCCGCGGCGAAGGAGGAGCAGACAGCGGAGAAGTCCGCTGCGAAGGAGGAGCAGACCGCGGCGAAGGCCGAGGCCGACAAGGAGAGGGAAACCGCACTCGCCCGTAACGAAGAGGACCGGACCGAGGCCAAGCAGCAGCAGGAAGAGGCCCGGCGCGAGTCTGTACAGGAACAGCAGCGGGGCAGGCTGGAGGCCGAGCAGGCGAAGGCTGAAGCGCAGTCGGACTACGAGCAGCAGCAGGCCGATGCCCGGGCGGAGCGCGAAAGCGCCGTGCAGGATGCCGACCGCCAGGAGGCGGAGGCGAAGAAGGAGTTCCAGCAGGAGAAGGCCGCAGCCCAGGAGCAGCGGGAGCAGGCGCAGGAGCAGGCTAAAGAGGACCGTGCGGAAGCACGGCAGGAGTACGACCGTGAGGTTGCCGGCGGTGGCGACGAGGAGAAGGCTCGCGAGAGCTACGACCGTCGGATCGCCGAGATCGACGCCACCGAGCGGGACGCCGTAAAAGAGGCCGACGCTGCCGAGGCGAAGGCCAAGGACGAGTACAACCAGGAGAAGTCCGCTGCCCAGGAAGAGCGGGAGCAGGCTCGTACGGAAGCGGATCAGGCGCGGCGGGACGCCAGGGCCGAGTACAACCAGCGCATGGGCGACATCCAGGCTGAGAGCGACCGGCTGGGGGGCGGCGACAAGGACATCGACGAGCAGATTCGCCAGCGCATCGCAGACCTCCCGGTGCCGCCCGATCTGTCGTCCATGCCGAACGGCGACTCGCAGTATTCCTCCGCGTTCAATGACAACCTCTACAACTCGGACGATCTGGCATCTGCGCTGGGGCGTCCCGAGGGTGGCGGCGGCGGCGCGTCCTCCGGTGGCTCCGGGGCCCCCGGCGGGGGAGGGGGGTCTCCGATGCAGCCGATGATGCGCGGCGGGGGCGGCGGTGAGGGCGGAGGAACCGGCGAGCGCGTCCGAAACGTCATCGAGCCTGGTGTCAACCGTGCCGGCCGAGGGGGCAGCGGCGCGTCGACGGTTGAGGGCCAGGAACACAGCGTGGCTCCGAGGGGCTCGCAGCAGACCGCCAGCAATTCGCCCTTCATGCCACCGATGGGAGGAGGCCAACCCGGCGGCGGGGGCGGGCAGCAGACGGAGAGCAGCGACCGGGAGCGGACCACGTGGCTGCCTGAGGATGAGGATGTCTGGGGCACTGATGACGGTGGTGCGCCCCAGGCTCTGGGGCGATGAGAGCGTGACAGAACGTCATAGTCGACGGGCCGCCGCGATACGTGTTCATTGATCCAATTGGCGGCTCGCGCCGAGATGACACGTCGGGTCGTTGCCACGCTCGACCCTCTCACCAGGATGTCCGCCCGCGGCCCCGCCCGTCGATCGTGGCAGCACGAACAAGCGACAGGGGAGTGCGTAGCCATGGCTGGTAACTACTCGGCTGAAATTCAGGCAATTCTGGCTAGTGCGTTGGCCACGAACGTGTGCCGGGTCTGGTCATGCGGCCTTGGGGCGTGGGTGGCCCCAGCGTTGCTGGCGTTCGCTGCGGACCTTGGCGCGTTCGCGGCGCTGGGCGGCCAGGACGTCGGGGTGCCGCGCGTTGGCGTTGCGCCACCGCAGGTAGTCCTGGAGCTTGCGGGCGAGGACTGTGTGGTTGGGGTGGTTCGAGTTGGCCATGACGAAGTTGCGCAGGGGCCCGAACTGCGCCTCGATCGGGTTGGCCCACGACGCGCTCGTCGGCGTCAGGCACAACTCGACCTTGTTCTTCTTCGCCCAGGTCCGGATGGTCGGGGTCTTGTTCGCCGACAGGTTGTCCATGATCACGTAGACAGGGGCGCCGTCGGGGCGAGCGGCCCGGATCGACTTCAGCGCCGAGAGGCTGTGGTCACCGCCCTTGCGGCGGCGGGTCACTCCCCACAGCTGGTCGTCGCCCAGGGAATAGCAGCCGTGGAAGTACCGGATGCCGTGGGTGCGGTGATAGGTGGCCGGCAGCCGGTCCGGTTTCTTCTCCTGGGCCCAGCCGGAGCCGTGGCAGGGCGGATCGACAGCGGGCCGAACTGGTCGAAGGCGAAACACCGGTCCGGGAAACGACTGGTCACGTGCTCGATGCGGTCGAGTTTGGTGTCCTTGTCGGGATCCTTGGACTCCTTCCAGGTGCGGGTCCGCTGGAAGGAGATCCCGTTCTCGCGCAAGATCTGCCGCAGCCGTTCCCGGCCGATCTTCACCGTCCTCACCCGGTTGCGGGCCAGGTAGTCGGTGAGCTTGCGAAGGCTCCAGTGCGTGAAGGGACGTCCCAGCGTGACCGGGCGGGTCCGGGCCGTCGCGATGATGAACTCGCGTTCGTCATCGCTGATCAGGCGGGGACGGCCTCCCGCCCACCGAGGGTCCAGCGCGGCCAGGCCCTCCTCGTTGAACGCGTGGATCACGTCCCGGACTGTGTCCTCGTGCGCGGCGACCAACTGCGCGATCGCCGTCACGGTGGTCCCCGACGCCGACGCCATGATGATCAGTGCCCGACGCACCCGCACGGACTCGTGGCGGCCCCGCCGAACGATCTGCTGCAGCCTCTGCCCCTCTTGATCAGTCAACCGTCGCGCCCTGACCGGCTCTGCCATCTGCGACCTCACTCATCCTCAACAACAACTACGTTGCATCCAGAGTGAAGCCGACCGACCCCAGCACCCTAAACATCGATCAGCGTGTCGCCAGACCCGGCGAACGTTCGTGGCCAACGCACTAGCTCGGGTCATCTCTCCAACGCCGTCGGATACAGCGAGAAGCTCGTGCCCAACTTCGAGCGCGACAACGCCGAGTACGACGGCTGGTGGGGCGAGGAGGGCAGCGACGACCTCTTCGCCAACCAGGTCGGCGAGCAGGTCAGGAAAGAGCAGGAGGACGTGATCGCGACGACGAATGCCATCACCATGGGTTTCATGGCATTGGTCGACGCGGTGGCCGGTGAGGCCGCGAACGTACAGAAGCCGCAGGATCTGGCGATGGAAGACATCCAGACACACAGCGCGGAAAGCGAATCAAAGCGGTAAATGGCGATCATGTTCTCTCCCGCTCTGCGGGAGTTCATCGAGGTGTGGGTAGGCGCCAACGTCGCCACCGGCAATGAGGACAGAGGCTACGGCAGCCGTAATCCTTATCGTCGGCTGGCCGACGACGTCGGGGCGCTCTCCGACGCGATGAAGGCTGCGATCGACACAGCGGGACAGTCGCTTCCGCCGGAGATCGGCCGTGAGTTCGTCGCCGCGATGAAGACCTTCGTCGACGACGCCGGCCACAACCATCTTGATGACTTTTCCAAGGAGCTTCGAGACATAGGCCGCCGGCAGGTGGACCGCTCGATACAGCTCGCGGAGAGCAAGTACCAGATCCTCCTTGAGTTCATTTTCATGAACCTCGAACTTGCTCTGATCGCCGCGCTCGCCATCTTCACCGGCGGTACCTCCATGACCCAGATAGCTGTGGTCAGGTCGCGTACCGCGCTCTCCATCCTGTTGATCCTCCAGCGGATGGGACACGCTGTCCCGACGCCGATCTCGGCGCTGCTCGAAGCGATCCAGGAAGCATTCATCACGTTCGCCGCCCAGGTCATCTCGATGACCGCGCCGGACGAGGGCCGGCGCCGTACCGATTTCGACTGGACGGACATCGGTAAGTCGGCGGTCGTGGGGGCACTTGCGGGGGCCTTCGGCGGCATCTTCTCCCAGGTGACCGCGCCGCTCTTCAAGAACTTCTTCAAGAGGCACCCGGTGTGGAAGGAGGTGTATGAACTTCCCCATACCTTCATCAACGAGGGCCAGGCCGAAACCTTCGCGGAGACGTTCACCAACCTCTTCTTCCTGGGCACGTTCGCCATCAACCCCGCCACGTTCGTGAGCGCCGGACTCAGCGGGGCCCTGTTCGAGGGCGCTTCCGACGTTGCGGAGTACGGCGGGAAGTGGGCCCACAAGAGGTTCTTCCCGGAACTCAACTTCGGTCAGAACGACATCAATTACCAGACGGGCGGCGGTAGGAGCGGGAGTGTGAGCGGGGCCGACAACAGTCCGCCGACCCCCTGGAAGCCCAGCAATGCCGGTCCCGATGCAAACGCCGGTCTCTACCGCGCCCCGGCCGACTACTACTCCGACCCTCCGCCCCGCCCCAACACGGTTTCCACGTACGAGAACTGGGACGCTCCCGATCCCAGCAACTCCGTCGTCGATGATGTCGACGGCAATGGTTACGCTCCCATCCAGACGGCGAACGGACCCGGTGCGGGCCCCTATGTCCCGCCGTATCGGCCCGACCTGGACGACTCCGCATCGCCTATCAGCGATGTCTCATCCGAGTCCGGTTCCGGTTCAGATGCGGACTTCGACTACGACTCCCGCAGCGATACTTCGTCCGTAACGGATTACGACTCCGACTACCCGGGTGCGGCGGCCGGAGTCGGTGCGGGCGGTGGGGTCAAGTACTCCTCCTCCCCGACGAATTACGACGGGGAAGACTCGAATTACACCGGGGGAGACGCCACCACCGGGGACATATCGGGGAATTCGAGCCGCGAGTCCGTCATCTCCGCGCTCAACCCTCTGGATGCTGGGGGCCCCGGGAACAACCCGTCCGCCGACGCGCTGTCGAACCTCCCCACCACTGCGGGCTCTTCGGCTCCTTCGTCGGTGCCGACCCACTCGTCGGGCACCTCCGATTATCAGGAGCCCGACAGCCTCCTCGGCGACAACGAGGGCATCGCCGCTGCGGACGGCGCACTGTCCGCCGGCCAGCAGTCGGCCTCACCGGGTTCGGACACCGTCGAGTCGGCTTCGGGTCGGCCTGCCGGCGCCGGCGGCAACAGCTCCACTGCAGAGGAGTTCGTGCGGGAGCGGACAGCGGACGGCGAGGCTCTCGCACCGTTGGCCGGTGACATGGACATGGGCGAGGACGCGGATGCGCTGTCCTCACTCCCCGCCCGTGCGGAAAACTTGGTCCCGGACTCGGCGGCCCAGCGGTCGCCGGACCTCAACACGCAGGCGGCGAGGGGCCACCAGGCCGGCGACGGCACCGCCCCTGCCCCGCGGACAGGGTCGAGCCCCGGTCCGGGGGAGCAGGCTGAATCGGACCTCGCCGCCGAGGTAGTGGCCCCGGCCGACACCGTGGTGGCTCCGGCGGCTCACGCAGTGGCGACCGACGTCGCCTCCGCCCCTCACCGCCCCGCGGCCGGGGCGCACCAGCCGGCGCCCGGCCCGGTCACCACGCCTGAGAGCGACACGGTCGTGGAGAAGACTTCGTACGTCCCCCAGCAATCGGAGGAGTCGGCCACCGCAACGCCGGTCCCGGCCCCCGTCGGCACCACCGCAGGCATACCCGGCGGCGGCGCCCGCGCGGGCGACTCGCAGGCCGCGGCACCGCAGCACCGGCTCTCGGCCTCTCCCGGCGATGCTGACGGCCCGCCGCAGGTCCGAGAGGAAACGCCGCCGCCGTACCGAGCTGTGCGGACCGAGTCCGAAGCGCCCCCGACCGTATCGACCATATCCACGGGCTCAACCGGCGAGACCCTGATGCAGTCGGAACAGCCCGCCGCAGCCCAGGAGACGGCCTCGGACACGTCCGTGAGGCGTGTCACCAGCGCCCCCGCATCGGATCCGGGGGAGTTGTCGGACGAGCCGGACTCCGCTCCTGCACCGATGTCCGCGACGGTGCCTCCGCCGACTGCCCGGCAGGGGATCGGAGTTGGTCGAGGAGCCGGTCTCGGTGGCAACAAGGTGTGGCGTTCGCCGACGTCGGTCGTCTTCGGGGCCTCGCTCGTTCCCGGGCCGGCTGTCGGCGCCGGCCCGGTGCTGCCCAAGCTGGTGTCCGACAGTGCGGCGGACCGGAGCATGATCGTACTGACGGCGGACCCGGCGCAGTCGAGCGCCGAGGACGACTGGGCACGTACCACTCCTCCGACGCTGGCGGCGGGACGGCCCGTCGCGCACGTCATCACACAGGAGGGCACGGCCGCCCCGTCCGGGAAGGGCCGGGAGACCGGGGCGGTTAGGACCATCGTCGAGTCGAGCGACACCAGCAGCAGCGGCAACGTCCGGAGCCTCCCGTTCGCCTACGGGCGGACCTGGCTGCTCCAGGACTCCAAGAACCCGGCAGCCGCATCGCAGACCTTCACCCCGAAGTTCACGCTGACGCACAACCAGGAAACCGTCGTCGTGACCATCCCGGAAAACTTCACCGCGATGTCCACGCTGGCCTTCTCCTCGGAGCCCTCACGCGCCTACGACTACGGGATGCGGTGGGAGTTCATGGCCGTGCCCGTCGACGGCACCCCATCCACGGACCCGGACAACGACTGGAGCGACGCCGAACCCTCGCCGGGCAGGCTCGCCACGTGGTTCCCCCACTACCTCACCGAGAACGTCCCGGCGCGCCCGTTCGGACCTGTGTCGCCGCACGACATTCCGGCGGACCCGCGGACCTTGATGCATGAATTCCCGCTCTACCGGGTGGACACCGTCCGCGATCCGGACGCGATCCTCGACGCTATCCTCGCGGCCGACCAACTCCGCCCCCACCTGCGCCGACTGTCGAAGGAATCCGCCGACGAACTCCGCGTCTTTCTCGACGAGAACAACCAGCGCACCGGCCTGCCGCTGATGGTGGCCGGGGCGTATCTCTCACCCATACTCCTGGACCGCAGCGGCGAGCCGATCGGCTTCCTGGAGCTCTCGGCAGAACTGCTGGCTCTGTACGCCGACCTGCTGGCGAAGTCGAACAATGTGCTGCTGGAGAGCAGCCTGCTGCACCAGATCGGTGCCAAGAACGCGCTGTCGGTCTCCAACGCCGCCAAGGGCGGATTCACCCTCACCACCAACTTCCTGGGCGACGCGAACCCGGACGGGAAGTTCGTCTTCGGCGGCGGCTACAAATTCCAGCAGACCCGCAGCCTCAACTCCGGCGGGACGGCGTACGACTGGTTCAGCCTGCTCAGCGAAAACCACCTCCTGGTGGACTCGGACATCGTCTTCCGGGCGACGCTCGTGCTCGCCAACGGCGGCAGGACCGAGCCGTTCGAGCTGCCGAGGCCCAAGGGCCAGACCATGCGGGTGCCCAGCCAGGCCGACGCGCAGGGAGTCCCGCCGCGCCCCGGCGAGGAGCTTCACCTCCCGCCGGAACTGGTGGCCCTGCGCTCGCTCGGCATCTCGGCCACCCCGCTCAGGGTCACCGGCACCGAGCCGCTGTTCGACCAGCTGACGACCCTGCTGCGCCGCAACGGATTCCTGGCACCCTCCGAGCCTCAGCGTCTTGACTGGCTCAACGACAGCGCCATCCAGTACGCGTGGCTGGCCAACGCCCGCAAACTCACCATGGCCCGCTCGCAGATCGGACTGCGTGGCGCACTCGGCCAGATCATGGACGGCGGCCACCCCCTCTACTTCGACCTGCCGTTCAAGTACGACACCTGGCGGATCAGCGCGCACCTGACCGTGGCGCCGCAGGCGGGCACCTACCCCACCCACCGGAAGAATCTGCCGGGCCTGTTCTCGATGAACGCGAACGGCATGTCCGTCGCGGGCAGCGAAGGACACAGCTCCAACCACTCGCTCTACGGTGACATCTCCGCCGGGCTCGGCGGCGAGGCCCCCGACGACTGGACCGTGACAGGCGGTATCCCCTACAGCGCGAGCGGCACGCAGCAGATCATCGGCAACACCGCGGGGTCGTCGTCCGGGTTCAGCCTCGACATGCTCACGGTCTCCGCCGCCGGGCTGGCCCTGTTCGACATGCCGGCCACCTTCGCCATGGGGGTGTTCCAGGGCAACGGCGACACCCCGCTGACGACTTTCGATCCGACACACGGAAACATCTCCCTCACCGTTCCCCCGGCCCGGACCCTCGATACGCGGCCCGCCCCGCTCGCCCCGGCCAGCAGCCGACCGGCGACCGATGAAGACTTCCGCAAGGCACGGATGCTGCCGGACGCGGGCGGCGCCCGGCCGCAGGATCTGCTGCTGCTCCCCGCCTCGGCCCATGTGAATCTGGTGGCGGGCAGCGCCGCGCTGACCACGGCGTTCAAGCAGCTCGTGGCGGGCACCCAGCCGGGGCATCCGGAGCCCGGCGCGTTCGCCCAGATCGTCCAACGGGCGGCCGAGCGGGGCTCCAGCCTGGCCGACGTACTGCCGATGGCCGTCACCTGGCCCGCGGGGATGCTCAAGGAGGGCGCGGGGTGGCTGAAGGACCTGACCGTCGGCAAGCCCATGTCGGACGCGGAGAGCACGGCGCAGGAGGTGGCGCAGAACGTACTGTCGTCGACCGGCCTGCTCTCCCGCGGCCCCCAGATCTTCCGCGGCGTCTACATCTTCGACGCCGAGGCCGCGGGCTCCCTGGTGGGCACCGACATTCAAGGAGAGGTACGCGGTTACCTGCACGGGGCGGTCTACGAGGGGCCGGGCCACCCGCACGAGGACCCCAAGGCCACCACATACATCGAGAACGACCTCACCACGACGGACTCCGCCTCGCGCGGGACCACCTTCAGCCGCTCGGGGCAGGCGGCCTTCAGCGTGACCGGCACCCACGCCGGCGACGGGAGCGTCACCCTCCTGGGGAGCGGCGGCCGGAGCTCGACACGGTCGGGGGGCGCGTCGGACACCGACTACGCGTTCACCGACCGGATGCACTCCGAGGCCCATCCCGAGAACAGGCTCCACGGGTTCCGGGCCGACGCCACGTACGTCATCGTCCTGAACAAGGGCCACCGCAACGCGGTGGCGAACAGCGTCGGGCTCGGCCCGCACAACACGGTGGCGACCGCCGTGCACGTACCGGGCGCCGTGGTCTTCTGGGTCAGCGAGACGGCGGTCAGGAGTGATCCGCAGCTCGCCCGCCTCGCGGGGATCGCACCGGCCCAGCTGCCCATGGACCGGCTCCTGCCGCCGTACTTCGCCCGGTCGGGCGGCAGGTCGCTGGGGTTCGGGACCGTGCCCGACGCACTCCCCACAGGCGGGCTTGACGACTTCACCCGGGCCATCCGGGCGGCGGTGGAGCGGGAGGCGCCCGGCTCCCTCACACCGGGCAGCGGCGCCCACGTGCGCGGGCTCGGGCAGCGCATCGCGGACGTCAGTGGCGTGACCGGCCTGCGCTCACTCGCGTCGGCCGGCGCGAACCACTGGCAGCGTTTCCATATCCCCTACCGAGGCCGTACGGGCCTGCACCTGGTGGAGGTGGCGCTCAACGCCCGCCCTGCGCCGGGCACCGATCTGCGGGGGGTACACGGCCAGCTGCTGCAGTGGTCGGGCCAGGAGAACATGTTCTCCGTCGCACCCAGCGCGGTCACGCGGATCGCCTCACAGTCAACGGCGTTCACCCTCAACCTCGAAGGGGACGGCGGATATACGTCCCTCCCTGGCGTAGGCAGGACGGGCAGCGCGGGGGCCGCGCCCTCCTTCTCCACCGCGAGCACCCGGAGCACCTCCGAAACCAAAACCCGGCACAGCCAGACCTGGCCGCGCACCTTCCGGCGCGCCGCGGACTTCCAGCTCACGTACGAGTACCAGGTGGACGTCTCCTCGGTGCGCCTGAACGACTCGGCCCTCGGCTTTCTGGCCAACCGGGTCGCATCGCTGGGCAAGCTGACGGAACTGCTGGCCGACGGCGTGGTCTCGGCGAGCGACACCGTCGGCCTGACGAGCTGGATGGACAGGAACCTCGGCCGGACAGGGGACGGGCAGAACACGCCTGCGCTCCCCGTCCCTGTCACCAACTCCGGGCAGCCCCCTGCGCCGCTCCCCGCACCCAGCCCCGCCCCCGCAGCCGCCACCCCGGTCACCGTCACCCTCAGGTTCCCCGGCAGCGAAGCCCCGGTGGTGCGCGAGGACGGCACCGTGGAGCTCCCCGCCCCGCCGCCGGTCCTGATCACCCTGCATGTCCACCCGGCCGACCCCCGCGACCCCCGGTACTCCGCCTCACCGGCAGGCGTCGCGGCCGGCTCGGGCTCCGACCCGCGCGCGCACCTGGACCGGCTGGGCGAAACCGCGCGGTGGACGCCGACCCAGCCGCTCGCCGTGTACGACTTCGACGCGCTGGACGAACTCACCGCCGCGCTGAACACCGTCGACCCCGGCCTGCGCGGCAAGGGCCTGCCGAAGACCTCGCTCTCCGCCGAGGCCACCATGCGCCGAATCGCCCACCTCATCCGGCGCGGCAAGGTCACCCTGACCCCGGCCCAGGCGTCCAGGTTCACCGGCAGGGAATCCTCCGGTGGCTCCGCGCACCTCGTGACGACGCTGTACCGGCCCCAGCTCGAAAGCCTCAGCAGGGACGTCGTCTCCCAGGGACTCCGCACGACGACCCACAACATTGCCACCAGCTCCAGCCGTCCCTGAACGCCGTCCGGCAGGTGCTGAAGGACGGCGGCACCCTCGGCGGCGCCCTGGACGCTCAACAGGCTGCGCTTCCCACCGACATCGTGCTTGCGCTGCACGCGGCGGACCGCGCGGCCGACCTCTCCTATCGGCCCGTCGAACTTGTCCTGCGCACCGTCGGCGGACGGGTCCATCTCCCCTTCACACCGGCGGTCCCGGTTCCGACGGTGCTGGTGATGCCTCCGGACGACGAGCCGTCGTCGGACGCGGCGCGTGACACGGGGACGACTGCACCGCCGGTGCTCGACGGGACCCGACTGAGCGTGCCGGAGGGTTCTGAGGCGCCCGCGCGAGGTGCCCCGCCGGCCATGGCAGGGTCTGGCGCGAGCTTCGCCGAGGCCTTGGCGGACGTACTGCGCCGGGGCGAGCCCCAGCTGTTCGACCAGATCCCGGCCCTACATCCGTTGAGCGGCGCTGATACCGTCCACGAATGGCTCGGCAGCCAGATCGCCGAGGACGACATTCCGGAGGACGCGCCTCTGCCGAACGCGCGGGACAGCGCGACGGTTGACGAACTGGTCCGCATAGGAATGGAAATGACGACCAGCCGACGCACCCAGGCCGAGATGCTCGGCGGCTCGCTCCAGATCGCCGATGCCGGACGCACCCGGCTTCAGCGGTTCCTGCTGCTGCTCGATCGGTCCTCGGCCCGTAATGACTACCTCTTCGAGGTGTACGCGGCCGTGGCGGCACGGGTGCTCGGCGTCCATCTCGTGATCCACCACCCGGACGGGGACATCACCCACTTCGGTACCGGGAACGAGCCCACCCTCGCCGTGTCCATCGGGGTGCCCGACCGGAGCGTGGGTGGCTTGTAACCAACGAAGTGCCCGCAGGCACATCAAGCACCCCCCAGTACATCGAGCGCGCCGGACAGACCAAGCAGTGAGCCGGTCGGTGAGTGAGGAGGACAGAATGACTGAGCCCAGCGGTGCAGCCCCCGCCATGGTCGACGAGTCCGAAATGCCGGAGCCGCCGAAGGAGTTCGTCGACGCGGCCAAGCTCGCGCCGGACCACTGGCTGTATTCGATCGACCCCGCCTGGCAGGGCGAAGGCCCGCCACCGGACTGGGCCGTGGTGGGCCAGTGGCGCTCCGACCTCGACGGCGTGATCGTGGAGTGGGAGGACAACGAGAACTACCAGCCTTCTCCGGAGGCGCTCGGCTGGCCGGAGCCCGCCGACGACGTGGACGCGGCCATCCAGCTCGCCACCACGGGCTACGGCCCCGCGGAAGGCGTCACTTCGGACCTGGTCAAGGCCGAAGTGGCCGTGTTGGTCACGGCGAGCGGCGAACCGGTGAGTGCGTCGGCGCCCGACGGCACCCCGATAGTCCCGGTCTTCACCTCGCCGCGTTACCTCCACCTCGCCGGGCGACTGGGATACGAGCAGGTGTACGTTCCCGCGCTCCTCGGGCGCATTCCGGAGGGGCACAGCCTCTGCATCAACAGCTCGGCGCCGGTGAGCATGATCATGACGGCCGAAGGTCTGGCGGAGATCGCCGCCGCGGCTGCGAAGGCAGCCGAGGAGGAGACTGCCGGTGGAGAGACATCCGGAAGAGATACACCCAAGGTCGAATGGCCCACGACGGTCAATGCCGGAGAGCACGCGACACTCCGGGACGCCCTGGCCGCGGAGGTTGACGGCGAATCCGACGGCGAATCGGACGGCAAGTCGGACGGCGACCCGGACCGTGAACCGGATGACGAACCGGACCGTGAAGCGGGAGTCGTCGACCTCCCCCTGCCGGAGCCCGACGCCAGAGACGCCCGGTGAGCTGCGGCACCGGAGAGTGGACGAACATGCCCTGGTGGACGGCGTGTTCAGGCGCGAGATGGACGATCCGGCCGTCGTCCATGTGAACCCGCCCTGCCACTACGGCCGGATCCGGCTCACGGCCGGACAGCCGGTGGCCGTCGTGGCACGCCGGAAGTTCGCGGACGACACGGGCTGCGCCGTCCTGGCCGCGGCCTCGGCTACACGACCTGGCAGTAAGAGGAACTGGCAGCCCCCGCCCAGGTGTTGGAAAGCGGTGCCTTCGCCGTGGCCGTCCAGGTGCGCAACACCGGTGGTCGGCGCGGCCGGGAGGTGGTCCAGGTGTACCTGGCGAACCCGGCGTCCAAGGTGGAGCGCCCACAGCGGTGGCTCGCCGGGTACGCGTCGGTCGAGGCGGATCCCGGCGAACAGGTCACGGCGACGGTACGGATCCCGGCTCGGCTGCTGCGCCACTGGTCGGGGAGCGACCGCGGCTGGTGCGTGGAGCCCGGTCCGTACAGCGTGCTCGCAGGCCCGTCGGCCGATTGGGGGGAGAGAAGTGGGGGAGAGTGCTCTCCAGCAAAGTGATGCTTGTCTGCCCGCGCCGGGAGGGTCAAGGGGGAGGGCATGGCTTTCTGGTTCCGGAACGCCGGCCGCGCACCGCTCGTAGCCGGACGGCCGACAGCCTCAAAGCCGTTCTACACAAACGCTGGTGATGGAGTGTCAGGAGTGAAAGCCCTCTGCCCACCCGTGGGGGCCGGTCCGGGCGGCGCGGATCAGGTCCGCGCGCTCTGCCCTTCGGCGGGCGGGTCGACCCGCCTGTCCCGACTGAGCGATCCGGGCCACCAGGCGAGGCGCCCGATGTCACGCACCAGGGCCGGCACCAGCAAGGACCGTACGACAAGAGTGTCCAGCAGTACGCCGAAGGCGACGATGAACGCGATCTGGAGCAGGAAGGCCAGAGGGATCACCCCGAGCGCGGCGAACGTCGCCGCGAGCACCACGCCCGCTGAGGTGATGACCCCGCCCGTCGCGGTGAGCCCACGCAGCACACCCTGGCGGGGGCCGTGGAGCAGGGACTCCTCACGGACCCTGGACATCAGGAAGATGTTGTAGTCCACGCCCAGGGCGACGAGGAAGACGAAACCGTACAGCGGCACGGAGGAGTCGGTTCCGCCGAATCCGAGTACGTGCTCGAAGACGAGTGAGGAAACCCCCAGGGTGGCCAGGAAGTTGAGGGCGACCGTGGCCACCAGCAGCACCGGCATCAGCAGCGAGCGGAGCAGGCCGATCAGGATGACGAGGATGATCGCGAGGACGACCGGCACGATGAGCAGGCGGTCGTGTTCCGCGGTGATCCGGGTGTCGTACTGCTGCGCGGTGTACCCGCCGACCAGCGCGTCGGCGCCGGGCACCGCGCCCACCGCAGAGCGCAGCCGTTCGACGGTGTCCTTGGCTTCGTCGCTGTCGGCGGCGTCCAGGAGAGTCGCGTCGATGCGGGCGCGACCGTCGACGACGAGGGGCGCGCCCGAGCCCGGCCGGCCCGAACCGGTGACGGGGGAGGCCGTGGCCACGCCGTCCGTCCGCTTCGCCGCCGCTGTCACCTGGGGCAGCCGCCCGGCCCGCGTGATGATCACCGCGGGGTTTCCGGAACCACCCGGGAAATGCTCGCCCAGCGTCTGCTGGGCGGCCACCGAAGGGGCGTCGTTGACGAAGATCTCGTCGAGCGGAACACCCTTCGCCGTCAGCGTCGGTGCGAAGGCCGCGCAGGCGAGAAGTCCCGCCAGGGTGATGGCCCACACCTTCCGCGGGGCCCGGTCGACCAGTTGGGCGACCCGGTTCCAGATGGTGTGTCCGGATGCCTTCTGGGCGGCGGACTTGGGCCGGGCGGGCCAGTACGCCGCCCGGCCGAGCAGAACCAGGACCGCCGGCAGGAAGGTCAGGGCGCTGAGTACGGCGCAGACGATACCGATGGCGCCGACCGGCCCCAGGGCCCGGTTGTTGGTGAGATCGCTCAGCAGCAGGGCGAGCAGGCCGAGGGCGACCGTGGCGGCGCTCGCGGTGATGGGCCCGAAGGACTGCCGCATCGCGGCGCGCATGGCCGCCGTCCGGTCGCCGCGGGACGCCAGTTCCTCACGGAAGCGAGCGGTCAGCAGCAGCGCGTAGTCCGTGGCGGCGCCGATGACGAGGATGGACAGGATGCCCTGGACCTGGCCATCGACGCGGACGATGCCGTGATCGGCGAGCGCGTACACGATCGCGCAAGCCAGACCGAGGGCGAGGACCGCGCCCAGGATGATGACCAGGGGCAGCAGGACGCTGCGGTAGACCAGCAGCAGAATCAGCAGGACGGCCGCGAGTGCGACACCGAGCAGCAGGCCGTCGATGCCGGCGAACGCCTCCGACAGGTCGGCCTGGCTCGCCGCTGGACCCGCCGTCTCCACGACGGTGCCGGGTACCGTTTCCGCGGCCTTTTTGATCTCTTGGAGTGTGCTGGGCAGATTCTCGCCCAGGTCCGGCCGCAGTTGTACGACGCCTTGCAGGGCCAGCCCGTCCTTGGAGGGCAGCGCGGGGGAGACCTCACCCACCACGCCGGGACCGCCGGCCAGCGAAGCCAGCGCACGGGTCGCGGAGGTCTGCTGCTCCGGTCCGAGCCGACGGCCCCGGCTGTCACCCTGACCACTGGCCCCGCTGCCGCTGCCGTCGTCCGCTGTCCAGATCACGATCGCCGGGAGCGTCTCCTCCTGGCGGAAGTCCTGCTGGGCGTCGATGACTTGGGTCGACTCCGCGTTGCGCGGCAGGAAGGCCGCCTGGTCGTTGGTCGCGACGTCGCCGAGTTTCCCGGCGTAGGGGCCGAGCATCCCGCCGATACCGATCCAGGCAATGAGCAGAACGACCGGGACCAGCAGGCGTGCCGACCGAAGGGCGGTGAACATCGGACTCCCAGGGGTGCGGAAAGTAGCTCGCGGAAAGTAGCTCAATGAATAGTAATCTCAATGATTGAGAGAGTGTAGGGCGCCGGACACTAACAGGCAGGAGAAGGGCGGACGAGGGGAGGCCGATCGGCTCCACAACACCCCTACCGCGCAAGCCGGCGGTTCGGATGCGCCAGCACCCGGAGAATTCAGCGGCGGAGCACGCGCAGCCCGGCCATCTCGTCGTTCATCGCCGCGAGGAAGCGCAGGATCACCGACTGCTCGTCCTCGCTGAACCGGCTGCGGGCACCCTCGGTCGCCTCGGCCAGCGGCAGGAAGTAGGCGCGCGCAGCCGACCTTGCGCCTTCCACATAGTGCAGATGGATCACGCGCCGGTCCGTGCTCTCCCGTGACCGGCGGATGTGCCCGGCCCGCTCCAGACGGTCGAGGCACGCGGTCACGGCGCCCGAGGTCAGCCCCAGATGCTCCCGGAGCCGGCCCGGCGTCAGCGGCGCGTCGGCATCGAGGATCGCCGCGAGCGCCTGGACGTCGGTGGGGTGCAGGCCCTGACCGAGTGCGAAACCGTGGACCAGCCGGTTGATCTCAGCGTTCATTCGGCGCAGTTCCACCGCGAATCGCTGAAGATCCGCTGCCGGACGGACCGGGGCTGCGCCCTGGGACTCGGGATCGTCTGTGCTGGCCACACGCTCAGCCTATAGAAGCCCGGAGCGTTGTCTCCAGCGCCAGGTGGGCCCGTCAGCTCTGCGCTCGGCGCGTCATCCCGATGGGTGAACATGCTTCGTCCCCACACGGGCACCCGATGGCGATGGGAATCCTGGGCAACTTCGAACGGATGATGGAGCGTCGGGTCACTGCCCTGTGGGCCTCGCTGGCCCGGTCGGAGCGGGAACGGGAACCGGTCGAGGTCATGGTGATACTGCGCCGGGAGTGCGACGTAAACGCCATGATCCTGGGCTTGGGGCGCACCCTTGTGCCCAACGCGTTCACTATCGAGCTGCCCGAGGAAAGGTACCGGCAGCTCGATGTGCACGCGGCGCAGCTGGGCCGGAGGCTGTCGGTCACGGTCCGCAAGCACGCCGCCGAGCAGTGCTACAGCTTCGCCGGGCCTGTGACCGTGAGCTTCCGGACGGCCCCCGAGTCCGACGTCACGCGCTACCGCATCCGCAGCCGCGTTGTTCCGGCCCCACGCAGAGAGCGTTGAGCGACCCCGTCCCGGCGCGGCCCGCCGGCCCCACCTCGGCCCGGCCGCTCATCCTCGCCCGCACAATGCCCACCGGCCCGACCAATCCGATCGACTCCGCGCTTCGAATAGTCACTGATCGGCGCGCGCGCCAAGAGCGCGGTGCCCGGCAGGACTCAAAGGGCGGGAGACCCATGAAGCGGCGGAGCGTAGCAGTGGTGGGCGGGGGTGTGGCCGGCCTCACCGCTGCCTACGTACTGCAGCGGGCCCACGACGTCACCCTGTACGAAGCGGACAACCGGCTCGGGGGGCACGCGCACACACACGATCTGTCCACCGCCGACGGACGGCCGCTGCGGGTCGACAGCGGTTTCATCGTGCACAACGAGCGGACCTACCCCCTGCTGCTCCGGCTGTTCGCCGAGCTCGGCGTCGCCACCCAGGACTCCGACATGAGCATGTCGGTACGGTGCGACGGCTGCGGCCTGGAGTACGCGGGCGCCCGCGGCCCCGGAGGCCTGTTCACCGGGCGCAGGACGGGGCGTGCCGCGTACCTGCGGATGCTCGCGGAGGTGCCCGCGTTTCACCGTGCCGCCCGCCGCGTCCTCGGCTCCGCGACCTCCGGGGGAGAGGCGACGTACACCCTCGGACAATTCCTGGCGGACGGTGGCTACTCCCGCTACTTCGTCGCACACTTCGCCGTCCCGCTCGTCTCGTCGGTCTGGTCCTGCGCGGCCGACACCGCCATGCGCTATCCCGCCCGCTACCTGTTCCGCTTCCTGGACCACCACGGTCTTCTGTCCATCAGCGGCTCGCCCCAGTGGCGGACAGTGACCGGCGGCTCGGTGGAGTACGTCGAGCGGATCGCCAAGGAGCTCAGCACCGTGCGTACCGGCACCCCCGTACGCGCGGTGCACCGGTTCGACGACGGGGTTCGCGTGGTGACCGACGACGGTGTCGGCCAGGACCACGCGGCGGTTGTCATGGCCGTCCACCCGGATCAGGCGCTGCGTGTTCTGGCCGCCCCCACGGACGATGAGCGAGACCTGCTCGGCGCGTTCACCTACTCCCGCAATCCGACGATCCTGCACACCGACACCACGCTGCTGCCCCGCGCCACGAGGGCACGCGCGTCGTGGAACTACTTCATGCCCTCCTGCGAGGCACCGGCCGACGCCGTGCACGTCAGTTACGACATGAACCGTCTGCAACGCCTGGGAGCGGGCAACGACCATGTCGTCACCCTCAACGCGGACGGGCGCGTGGACCCGGCCAAGGTGCTGGCCCGCATGGTGTACGAACACCCCGTCTACACACCGGAATCCGTCACCGCGCAGCAGCGACTGCCGGAACTGAACACCGGGGTGACCGCGTTCGCCGGTGCCTACCACGGCTGGGGATTCCACGAGGACGGCTGCCGGTCGGGCGTCGAGGCCGCCGCCGCGCTCGGTGTCCGGTGGTGACGGCCGTGAACGGCGCGAAGGCCAGGCAGTCGGTGCCCGCCCTCTACGACTGCGTCATCTCCCACGCCCGCACCGCCCCCCTGCGCCACAGCTTCCGGTCCCGTACCTACCTGTGGCTGGTCGACCTCGACCACATACCCGTGCTGCCCCGCGCCCTGCGCCCGCTGGCACGCTTCGACCCGGCCGATCACTTCGGTGGCACGGCCCCGTCCATCCGCGCGGGACTCGACGCCTTCCTGGCCGCCAACGGTGTGCGGCTGGACGGGGGACGCGTGCTCATGCTGGCGCACGCCCGGGTGCTCGGCTATGTCTTCAACCCGATCACCGTGTACTGGTGCCACGACCGCGCCGGATCCCTCGTCCGGGTCGTCGCCGAGGTCCACAACACCTACGGCGAGCGCCACTGCTACCTGTTGCGGACCGACGAGGACGGCAGGGCCGAGGTGCCGAAGGATTTTTACGTATCGCCCTTCTTCCCCGTCGACGGCAGCTACCGCATGCTCCTGCCCGAACCGCGTGAGGATCTGGGCCTGACCGTCCAGCTGCGGCGCGCCGAACAACGGCCGTTCACCGCCACCGTCCGCGGAATCCACCGACCGGCCACGATCCGGCGACTCCTGGGCGCGGCGTTGCGACGCCCCTGGTCCACGGCGGTGGTCGCCGCCGGCATTCGCCACCACGGCATCCGTCTGTTCCTCCGCGGGCTCCCCGTACAACCCCGCCCCCCGCACCGAACACAAGAAGGCATGAAGTGACTGTCTCAGCAGAGCGCGCCACCGACCGGGATCTGTTCGCGCCGACGCACAGAGCGGCGACGGATGCGGACAGGTGGCCGGACGTCGCCCGGCTGCCGCCCGGCTCCCGCGCGCGGACCGCCGCCACCGCTCGCATTCTGCGCCGCGCCTTCGCCCGGCTGCCACTGCGCGTGCAGTGGGGCGAGACACCTGCGGCAGGCAGCGGCCCGGTGCTGCGCGTGCGGGATCCCGACGCGTTCTTCCGGCGCATCGGGACCACCGGGCTTGTTGGATTCGGCGAGTCGTACATGGCCGGTGAGTGGGACGCGGACGACGCCGTCGGCGTACTGACCGTGCTGGCCACCCACGTCGACGACCTGGTCCCCGGACCCCTGCGACGGCTGCGCGCACTGTGGGTGCGCCGACGGCCGGCCGAACAACGCAACACCGTCACCGGCGCGCGGGACAACATCCGCCGCCACTACGACCTTTCGAACGACCTGTTCGCGCTGTTCCTCGACCCGACGATGTCGTACTCCTCCGCGATGTTCCCCACACTCCCCGCGAGCGGGGCGGACTTCGCGGCCGCCCAGCACCACAAGATCGACCGGTTGCTCGACCTGGCCGAGGTGGGGCCGGGAACGCGCCTGCTGGAGATCGGTACGGGATGGGGCGAGCTGGCGCTGCGGGCCGCGAAGCGCGGCGCCACTGTGGTGACGGTGACCCTGTCCGCCGAACAGCGACACCTCGCCATGAGCCGCCTGCGGGACGCCGGTGTCGCCGACCGGGTCACCGTCGAACTGTGCGACTACCGGCACGTCCAAGGAACGTACGACGCGGTGGTGAGCGTCGAGATGATCGAGGCCGTCGGCGCCGACTACTGGCCGGTCTACTTCTCCACCCTCCGGGAGCGCCTGGCCCCCGGCGGCCGGATAGCTCTCCAGACGATCACGATGCCGCACGAGCGGATGCTGGCCACCGGCCGCACCCACACCTGGATCAGCAAATACATCTTCCCCGGCGGCCTGATCCCCTCGATGACGGCCGTCGAACGGGAGTCGGCCGCCGCGGGCCTGACCATCGGATCGGACCACGGCTACGGCGAGCACTACGCCGAGACGCTGCGGCTGTGGCGTGAGCGGTTCTCCCAGCAGGAGCTGAGCGTCGACGCGCTGGGCTTCGACGGCACCTTCCGCCGCATGTGGGACCTGTACCTGGCGTACTCCGAGGCAGGGTTCCGCGCCAAGTATCTGGACGTACGGCAGCTGCTGCTGACCGCGAGCACCACAACCCGAGGAGCTGCCCGATGACGCCCGTCGCCACGCAGCCGGGCGAACTCGGCCTCGCCGAGGCCTATATCGCCGGTGACATCGACGTGGAGGGAGACCTGGCGGCCGGCCTGAGCGCCGTGTGGGGGCAGCTACGCGACCGCGGGCCGGGCGCTCCACGCCCGCGCCCGGCCGACCTGGCCGAATTCGCCGCCACCGCGTTCCGGCTCAAGGCCGTGGGCCCGCGCCCACCCGCACCGGGAGCGGCACGCGCCCGGCTCCGGGGCACCCTG
Source organism: Streptomyces changchenzhani (assembly GCF_039766235.1). Classification (NCBI taxonomy): domain Bacteria; kingdom Bacillati; phylum Actinomycetota; class Actinomycetes; order Kitasatosporales; family Streptomycetaceae; genus Streptomyces; species Streptomyces changchenzhani. Next base: position 20,585 of record NZ_JBDHNH010000003.1, read on the forward strand.
CACAGCTCGTCGCGCGACCGGGCCGCCATCAGCCACCACTACGACATGTCCAACGAGTTCTACGCGATGCTCCTCGACGAGACCATGGCGTACTCCTGCGGCTACTGGACCCGGCCCGAAGACCCCACGTATGGCCTCGCCGACGCCCAGCGCGACAAGCTCGATCTGATCTGCCGCAAGCTCGGTCTCACAGCCGGCGCCCAGTTTCTCGATGTGGGCTGCGGGTGGGGTGCGCTGAGCCTGCATGCGGCGCGCGAGTACAAGGCCCAGGTCACCGCGGTGACCCTGTCCGCCGAGCAGCGCGACTTCATGGCCGCGCGGATCGAGGAGCAGGGCCTTGGCGGTCTTGTGGAGGTGGAACTGCGGCACTACCGCGACATCGAGGGCGGCGGCTACGACGCGGTGAGCGCGATCGAGATGGGCGAACACGTGGGTGACGCGGAGTACCCGGCGTTCACCGCGCGCCTGCACGGGCTGCTGCGCCCGCGCGGCCGACTGCTGGTTCAGCAGATGTCCCGCGGAGCCAACGCGCCGGGAGGCGGAGCCTTCATCGAAACGTACATCGCTCCCGACATGCACATGCGGCCCGTCGGCCGCACGGTCGACCTCCTGGAATCAGCGGGTCTGGAAGTCCGCTCGGTGGAGTCGCTGCGCGAGCACTACGCCCGCACCATCACCGCCTGGTACCGGACACTCGAAGACCGCTGGGAGGACTTCGTCGCCCTGGTCGGCGAGCCCACCGCGCGGGTCTGGCGGCTGTACCTCGCGGGCAGCGCACTGGCCTTCACCGAACGCCGGATGGGCGTCGACCAGATCCTGGCGGTACGCCCCACCCGGGACGGGGTCGCGGACCTGCCCGCCACCCCGCAGGCCTGGTACGGACAGGACGCGGCGCGATGAGCGGCTTCCCGTGGGCGGCGTTCGCCGCCAACCTGGCGGCGGCCGCGGGCGCCGCACTCGCCGTCATGCTCGTCGTGTTCGCCGTCGCCACCCGCAAAGGCATGCACCGGCTCGTGGACGTCGCCTGGGGCCTGGCCTTCACCGCGGTGGCCGTCGTCTCGTACGCCATGTCCGCCGGACACGGGGACGACGTCGGGCGCCTGCTGATCACCGTGGCGACGGCCGCGTGGGGCGTGCGGCTCGCCGCCCACATCGCCCGGCGCGGACGCGGCCACGGCGAGGACCCCCGCTACGAACGCATGCTGGCCAAGGCGTCCGGCAACCGGACCCTGTACGCACTGCGCACGGTGTACCTCCTCCAGGGCGCACTGGTATGGCTGATCTCGCTGCCCGTCCAGGCCGCGCAGTACGTTCCCGTACCCGTCGGCCCCCTGGCTGTCGTGGGCATCGTGATCTGGGCCATGGGTCTCACCTTCGAGGCGGTCGGTGACCATCAGCTCGCCCGGTTCAAGGCCGACCCGGCGAACCGGGGGCGCATCATGGACCGCGGACTGTGGAGCTGGACCCGCCACCCGAACTATTTCGGTGACTTCCTGATCTGGTGGGGCCTGTTCCTCATGGCCTGCGGCAGCTGGCAGGCCGCGGCCGTGTCCGTGGTCTCGCCGCTGGTGATGACGTACCTGCTGACCCGCGGCAGCGGCAAGCGACTGCTGGAGGACCATATGGCCGACCGCCCCGGTTTCGCGGCGTACGTGGCAAGGACGAGCGGATTCTTCCCGCGCCCGCCCCGCCGCCCTGCCGCACACGGACAGCGGGGACCTCGATGACCCTGCCCGGCGAGCAGCACGTCGAGACCCGCGAGGACGGCCACAGTGCCCTGCGGCTCCACTCGGCCCCGTACTCGCCCCAGGGGGCCGTCCTGCTGCTGCACGGAGGCCGCGCGGACGCCCTGGGGCCGCCACCGCTGCTCAACCTGCCCGCCGCCCGCCTGCGGCCGTTTCGCGGCGCGATCCGGCGGGCGACACGCGACCACGAGGTGCTGCTCGCGGCGGTGCGCTACCGCCACCGCGGATGGAACGGCTCGCGCCAGGACCCGGTGCGGGAGGCGCGTGAGGCACTCGACGAGCTGGCACGGCTTGCGCCGCTCAAGCCGGTCGTCCTCGTGGGCCACTCCATGGGCGCCCGCGCGGCGCTCCGCGTGGCCGAGCACCCCCAGGTGAACGGGATCGTGGCGCTGGCCCCGTGGTGCCCGCCGGGAGCGCCCGTCTCCCAGCTCCGCGACAAGCACGTGATCGTCCTGCACGACAACCAGGACCGCGTCACCGACGCCCGCGAGTCCTGGGACTTCCTGCGCAGGGCCCGGCGCGCGGGCGCACACGCCTGCGGTATCGCCATGCCGCACGGCGGGCACGCGATGCTGCGTGACGCGGGCGCCTGGCACCGCCTCGCGGCCTCCCTGACCGAGGGCGTTCTGGGGACGGCGCCTCTGCCGCCCGGCGTGATCGCCGCGCAGCTGAGCACCGACAGCGCGGTGCTCAGCGCCGAGAGCGTCCTTGAGGAGCTGTCCCGCCTTTAGGGGGAGTCCAGGGTGTGTCCAGGGGGCGGCCAGTAGGGCGGCCAGTGGGGCGGCCAGTGGGGTGCCGACGACCAATCCGGGGTCCGTTCCGCAACGAATCACAAGTGAAGGGCTCCTCAATCAGCACCTGTCGGACCGTTTCGGCACCAGCGCTGCCACCGGGGCCATCGTGACCCAGGGAGCTCGTCGCGCAAGGGACTGATTCGGATGACCGACCAGGAGTTCGACGAGATCATGGCGGAGGCCGCCGAGTGCCGACGCCGCGTATCGTTCCCGGCGTCCTCGTCCGCGGACGACGACCCGTACGCGCAGCATGCCCAGCACGCCGAGTACGGAGGCTCCGCCCACTGACGACGGCCACCGGGGCCGAAAGGCAACGGTCGAAACTGCCGCCCCACGGTCTGTAAGGGGATGGGGAGACGGTGCGTCAGTTCAGAACGCACGGCAAGACCGGGGGCATCCGGAGCACAACGGAGCGGAATATCAAGTGCGGTGGCGCTGATCGGCGCCACCGCACTCGTCGTTCCGGGGCAGCCCGCCGAGGCGACGACGGGAGCGCCGCCGCCGAGCCCGGGAGAGGTGATCCCGGGACAGAACACGGCAACACCCGCACTGGTGACGGGTGTTCATGAGCAGGCCCCGGCCACGGGGAGCGCGGCGGGCGCCGCGCGTACGTCGTACGCATGGAAAAGAAGGGTGGCAGCCGCACCGTCACCGGAACCTCGGGCAAGTACTTCACCGGGCTGACGACGGCCACAACGGCCGAGGCCGGCTCACCCAAGGACGACGCCACGCGCAAGGGCCGGGTCTCCTGTAACCGGGGTGAACAGCTCTCGGCCGCGGCGGCCGGCAGTCAGGTGCTGTGGATCGACGCGACCACCGGCTCCAGCGAGATGGTGACGCGCACCCGGCCCACCGGCAAGTGCGCCTGACCTGACCCCGCAGTGAGCGAAGCGGCCCGCCGGACAACAGTCCGGCGGGCCGTCGGCTTTGTCCGCCCCGGACTCCGACGGTGACCTCGGCGGAGACTTCGGCGAGTGCCCGGCGAGAACACGAATGAGAATCCGACGGGCCGCACTCGAATGGCTGTAGGAATCGGCTGCCCCCGACTCGGGAAAGAATTCGAAGCATATCGGCATTCAGATGACCCTGCGGGCGAGTCTGGCATGATTCCCGACGGCTGTCTGAGAAGGTTCACTCCTGTTTTATTGCTTGAACAAACATGGAGAGCCAAACATGTCGAAGTCGGCGGGCTTCGCTGCGCGCGGCGTCCCGGGAGTGCCGTTCCACCTGGTGCCTCCGTTCACTCCGCTTCGCAGCGCAGCTTCCTCGGACCTACGGGAATTGGTCGGAGATTCGCTCAGACTTTTTGAAGTTCACCCGTATACCCCAGTTCGACGCCGAAAGGCGCGGGTGATTTCCGGCGTACTCAGGGTGCAGGCAGAATGTCGCTGATTTCCCTTCCGGCGTTACTCGGCCGGGTCAGTTCGAACTTCCACGTACGAAGAGAGCCGCACGTGCTGCAGAGAAGTTGGACCGGGAAGAGCCAACTGACGGTTTTCCACCTGGTTCAGCCGGTGGAGGGGGGAGTCGCACGCGTGGTCACCGACCTAATCCGGGCACAGGTCGGTGAAGGTCTGCGGACCTTCGTGGCCTGCCCGCCCGACGGCGAGTTGGCAGCACGGGCCGCCGAAGCCGGAGCGCGCGTGCACACCTGGCCCGCCGAGCGGGGTCCCGGACCCCGGCTGGCCCGTGAGGTCCTGACCGCCGCCCGGCTGATTCGCGAGAGCGGAGCCCATGTCGTGCACGCCCACAGCGCCAAGGCCGGGCTAGCCGGCCGGCTCGCCGTGCGCGGTCGCGTGCCCACGGTCTTCCAGCCGCACGCCTGGTCCTTCGACGCCGTCGAGGGGCGCGCCGCAGTAATGGCCCGGAAATGGGAGCGGTACGGAGCTCGTTGGAGCGACCGCACCCTGTGCGTCAGTGAGGCCGAACGCCGGGCGGGGGAGGAGGCCGGCATCGCCGCCCACTGGTCGGTCATCCGCAACGGCATCGACCTCGGACACTTCCACCCCGACGACGGCACGAGCCGCACACCGGCCCGCGCCTCCCTGCCCCTGCTGTCCGAGGTGCCGACGGGCGCCCCGCTGGTGGTCTGCGTCGGCCGGCTGTGCCGGCAGAAGGGGCAGGACGTCCTGCTGCGAGCCTGGCAACAGGTGACCGCAGCCGTCGCCGGGGCCAGGCTGGTCCTGGTCGGCGACGGGCCGGACCGGGAGCGGCTGAAGGACCTCGCCCCGCCGGGCGTGCTGTTCGCCGGTGCGAGCGGCGACACCCGGCCGTGGTTCCACGCGGCGGACGTCGTTGTGCTCCCCTCCCGCTGGGAAGGCATGGCCCTGGCTCCACTCGAAGCCATGGCCTGCGGCAGGCCCGTCGTGATGTCCGACGTCAGCGGGGCCAGGGAAAGCCTGCCCCCCGGCCACGCGGCCCAGTGCCTCGTACCCCCCGAAGATCCGTCGGCGCTCGCGACGGCACTCGCCACCCTGCTGACCGACCCGAAGCTGCGGGAGGCCCTGGGCCGACAGGCCCAGACCCACACCCGATCGGTCTTCGACGTGCGAAACACCGCCGCAGCAGTCTCCGGCGTTTACCAGGAACTCCTCAACTCGCCCCGACCCATGACGAGGAAGTGCGCTCAGCGATGACCATGGAGAGTGCGCACGCGCCCCAGCCCGCCGCTCAGGCAACCGCCGCGCAGGGCACGGCGCTCTTGATCCATCCGCCACGGAGATCCGTCGGCCGTCGTTCCGCCCCACTCGCCCGCCGGAGCATCCACCGGCACGGCTCCGTGGCGGGGCTGCTCACCGCCGACGGGCTCGCCCTGGCCTCGGCCCTGCTGCTGGTGCCGGAACTGCCGTGGCCGGCGGCAGCGTTCATCCTGCTCGTAGGTGTGCAGGTGTCGCTGCACACCTTCCGCGGCCTCTACCGGCCGCGGCTGTCCCCGTCCGCCCTCGCCGAACTGCCCGTGCTGCTCGGCCTCCTCCTCATCCAGTGGTTCGCCACCACGGAAGCCCTCACGGCGTACGACTCCCGCTACGACATCGGCTGGCAGACCCTGGCCGGCCTGGCCGCCGCGCAGACACTGCTCGGCGGCGTCGGGCGGGCCATGGTCTACCAGACGTGGCGCTGGTCGGCCGCCAGGCACCCGCAGTCGGCCCTCATCGTGGGCCGGGAGCCCCTCGCCCGGAACATCGCGTCCGCCCTGTACGAGCGTGCCGAGTACGGACTGCGGCCGGTCGGCCGGGTCGACCCCACGCACGTCCAGCCCGCGGAGAGCGCGTCGGCGGACACCGCGCCGCTGCCCGTCCTCACCACCCCGGAGGACGTCACCCGCGCGGTCAGACAGAACACCGTGCGCCATGCCGTCTTCACCCACCCGCCCGAATCGTCCCCCGAAACAGCCGCCCTCGTCGGTCTGCTCACCGCGCACGGCTGCCGCCTGTGGCTGGTGGACGGCGCCGTGGCCGGCACCGTCGCATCCCTCCGGACCCCGGACGCCGACCACCTGTGGGGATTCGCCGCACGCCCGCTGAGCAGCGGCCCGCACCGGCCGGTGGCGCGCGCGGGCAAGCGGGTGATGGACGCCTCGCTGGCCGCCGTCGCCGTGCTCGCGGCAGCGCCCGTGATGGGCGTCTGCGCCCTCGCCGTGCGCATCCTCGACGGACCGGGAGTCATCTTCCGTCAGGAGCGCATCGGCCTGCACGGCCGGCCCTTCGTGCTGCTGAAGTTCCGCACGGTCCGTCCGGCCGACGAGCACGAGTCCGACGTGCGCTGGAGTGTCGCCCTCGACCAGCGGATGAGCGGCATCGGCAGGCTGCTGCGACGTACCTCCCTCGACGAGCTGCCGCAGCTGTGGAACGTACTGCGCGGCGACATGAGCCTGGTCGGCCCCCGACCCGAACGCCCCTACTTCGTGGCGAAATTCCGCACCCTGCACCCCGGTTACCAGGCCCGCCACCGGATGCCCGTCGGTATCACCGGGCTGGCCCAGGTCAACGGACTGCGCGGCGACACCTCCATCGAGGATCGCGCGCGCTTCGACAACCACTACATCGAGACCTGGTCGCTCTGGCAGGACGTGTGCATCCTCGCGCGCACCGCCGCTTCCCTGTTCCGGCTCGGAGGCAGCTGAGGATGACAGCCACGTGGACCGACACGCCCGTTCCGCGGGCCGTGTCGTACCCCGGCCTCCGGCGGCAGGCGGCCCGTTGGGGCCCACTGCTGCCGTTGATCGTGACCGTGCTCCTGCTGGCCGCGCCCATCCAGGCCGAGCTCGCCGGATCATCGAGCAGCGTTAGTCCCGCCGACATCGCGTCCGGCGTACTCGTGGCATTCTGCGTGGGGCGCGCACTGCGCAGCCGGCTGCGGCCCCTGACACCCGCCGCCGTCGTGGTCCTCGGCATCCCCGCGGTCGGCTTCGCCGTGGCGACGGTCACCGCGGCCGACCCGGTGGCAAGCCTCCCGGGCTTCGTCCGCTACCTCCAGGTCTTCGTGCTGGTCCCGGTCGCCGTGGTGCTCCTGATCCGCGATGCCGGGGCCTTCAGAGTCGTCACGGGCTGCCTGGTGGCCCTCGCCCTCGTCCAAGGCGCCATCGGGGTCTACCAGTACGCCACCGGCACCGGCGCGTCGTACATGGGCGAGGACATCCGGGCCGTCGGCACCTTCGGACCCACCGACGTCATGGGCATGGCCACCGTCGTCGCGTACGGGCTGCTCGCCGCCGTCGCGCTCGCGCTGTGCACCCCCCAAGACGCGCCCCGATGGCTGCGCCCGTGCGCACTCGCGGCGGCCGTGGCGCTGGTCGTACCGCTCGCGCTGTCCTTCAGCCGGGGCGCCTGGATCGCCACCGTGTTCGCAGCCGTCGCCATGGTAGTGCTGACCGGATGGCGGCAGGCGGTGCGCGCCCTGACCGTGGTGACCGCCGCGGCTGTCGTGCTGGTCGGCGGCTTCGGCGTCGGCTCGGAGATGATCTCGCAACGCCTCACCAGCATCACCGACGTGACCGAGGCACCCGACCAGTCCGTCAACGACCGGTACACGATGTGGGCCGCGGCGGCGAGCATGTGGCGCGAGCAACCCGCCACCGGCGTCGGCCTCAAGGGCTTCCCCGCCCACCGTGACGGCCACGCCTCGATCGGACTCTCCTCGGGCAGCGACACCGCGGGCGCCGGCCAGGCCTTTCAGAAACAGCCCCTCCTGTCGCCGCACAACATGTACCTGCTCGTACTCAGCGAGCAGGGGCTCATCGGCGTCACCGCGTTCGTCGGCAGCTGGTCGGCGATCCTGGTGGGCGCGGTACGCAGACTGGCCCTCGCCCGCAAGAAGCGCCAGGCAGCCGCCGACTGCGGCCTCGCCGCGGTCGGGCTGATGACCTGGCAGACCGTCGACTTCCTGTACGCCGACATCGGCGGCCCCTCGACGGTGCTCGCCGGAGTCGTGCTCGGCCTGGCCGCCTGGTGGGCGTTCGCGCGGCACGACGAGGCGATCGCCGCGTGAACAACACCACCACCGGCGCCAGCGCGGATCCGGCCGGGGCCCTGCGCCCCACCACAGGCCCGCCGACGGCGACCGCCGGCGGCGAACCGCCGAAGCTCGGCCGGTTCCTGGCACGGGCCGCGGCGGTCACCGCCGGGCTGACCGCGGTCGGGGCGCTGCTCGGGCTCGTACGCGACCAGGCCATCGCCCACCTCTTCGGCGCCAGCGTCGAAAGCGACGCCTTCCTGATCGCCTGGACCGTGCCGGAGATGGCGTCCACGCTGCTCATCGAGGACGCGATGGCGTTGCTGTTGGTCCCTGCCTTCAGCTACGCCATCACCCGGCGCGCCGCGGCCCTGCCGCACGACCGTGCCCTCGGCCCGGACCCGGTCCGGGCACTGGTCACGGCGACCTTTCCCCGGCTCTTCATCCTGCTGGCCTGCGTCGCCGGGCTGCTGATGCTCGGTGCGCCCTGGGTCGTACGGATCCTCGCACCCGGTTTCAGCGCCCCGCAGTTGGCCGTCGACTGCACCCGCCTGACGGCGGTGACCGTCCTCACCTTCGGGATCACCGGCTACTTCAGCGCGGCGCTGCGCGCGCACCGCAGCTTCCTGCCGCCAGCCGGTGTCTATGTCGCGTACAACCTCGGCATCATCGCCACCATGCTCACCCTGCACTCACTGTGGGGGGTACGGGCCGCAGCAGCCGGGGTGGCGGTCGGCAGCCTGCTCATGATCCTCGTTCAACTGCCCACCTTCGCGAGGCTGGTGACCTCGGTGCGCATGAAGCCCAGGTCGCGCCGGCTCCGGCTGCCCGGCCGGCAGCGGACCGCGGGCACCGCCCAGCTGGGCCTCGCCGTGCTCGCGCCCGTCATCCTCTTCGCAGTCACCAGGCAGTCCCAGATCCTGGTCGAGCGCTTCTTCGCGTCCGACCTGCCCGCCGGAGCCATCTCACATCTGAACTACGCGCAGAAGGTCGCGCAGATGCCGATGGTCCTGTCGCTGATGATCTGCACGGTGACCTTCCCGCTGGTCGCCCAGGCCATGGCGGACGGCGACCGGGACCGGGCCCGCCACCGGGTCGAACGCGACCTGGCACTGGCCGGCATGGTCGTCCTGTTCGGCACCGCCATGGTGATCGGATACGCCCCCCAGATCATCGAAGTCCTCTTCCAGCGCGGCGCGTTCGACGCGCAGGACACCGGGACCACCGCCACCGTGATGCGGGTCTACGCGACCGGACTCCTCGGCCACTGTCTCGTAGGGGCGCTGGGCAGGCCGTTCTTCTCCACGGCCAGGCCCCCCTGGTACCCGGCCGCCGCCATGGCCGCCGGGCTCGTGGTCACCACCGCGGCCGTCGCGGCCACCGTCGGCCACTGGGGTGTCTACGGCATCGCGGCGGCCAACGCCGTCGGCATCAGCACCACGGCGGTACTGCTGCTCAGCGGCCTCGGCTCACGGGTCGTGGCCATCGACGTCCGCGCCGTCGCGCTCACGCTCGGCCGGCTGACGGCCGCCGCCACGGTGGCGGGCACCGTGGGCTGGGCCGCCGGACCGCTGGTGGCGGACCCCCTGCTGAGCGTGGCCGTCGGCTGCCCCCTTGTCCTCAGCGCCTTCGTCCTCACCGGACTCGCAGTCAGAGCCCCGGAGATCGTCCACCTGCTGGCCCTCACCCGACAGAGGTTCTCCCATGGCCGCTGACACGGCGACCCGCACCACCCGACTGCCCGCCCTCCGGGGGCTCTTCGCGCGCCCCGCCCAACCGTGGATCCTCATGTACCACTCGGTCGCCGACCCGACGGACGACCCCTACGGCATCACCGTCGCCCCCGACCGACTCGACCAGCAGCTGCGCTGGCTGCGCGGCCGAGGGCTCACCGGCGTCGACATCAGCACACTCCTGCGCGCCCACGCGGCCGGCCGCTCCAAGGGCCTGGTGGGACTGACCTTCGACGACGGATACGCCGACTTCCTCGACGAAGCGCTGCCGGTGCTGCGGCGCCGCGAGTGCACCGCGACCGTGTTCGTGCTGCCCGGAAGGCTCGCAGGCTCCAACGCATGGGACCCGCTCGGCCCGCGCAAGCCGCTGCTGACACAGGACGGCATCCGGGCCGTCGCCGACGCCGGAATGGAAGTCGGCTCCCACGGGCTCGTCCACCAGGACCTGACCGAGGTCTCCGACGACGTACTGCGGCAGGAGACGCGCCGGAGCCGGGAGTTGATCCACGACATCACCGGCACGGCTCCCGAGGGATTCTGCTATCCGTACGGCACCGTCGACCGGCGCGCGGTCGACGCGGTACGCGACGCGGGATACGCCTACGGCTGCGCCATCGCCCCCGGCCCGCCGGCCGGGCCGTACGCCCTCTCCCGTACGCACATCAGCAACGCCGACCGGGGCGCCCGGCTCTGGGCGAAGCGCCTTCGCCCCGGCTTCGAACGCCGGACGGCCTTCGCCCCCGCCGCGATCCCGGCCACTGTCGCCCCGGTCGGCGACAGCCGGTGAAGGCGCTGCACATCATCACCGGGCTCGGCGTCGGCGGCGCGGAGCAGCAACTGCGGCTGCTGCTGCGTCATCTGCCGGTGCCCTGCGACGTCGTGACGCTCACCAACCCGGGCGCCGTGGCCGACGGGCTGCGCGCGGACGGGGTGCGCGTCACCCATCTGGACATGCGGGGCAACCGGGACCTCAAGGCACTGCCCAGGCTCACCCGGCTCATCCGTCAGGGCAAGTACGACCTCGTCCACACCCACCTGTACCGCGCCTGCGTCTACGGGCGGATCGCCGCACGGCTGGCCGGGGTCGGCGCCACCGTCGCCACCGAACACTCCCTGGGGCAGGCGGAGATCGAAGGACGCCCGCTGACCTGGGGGACCCGCGCGCTGTACCTGCGGACCGAACGGCTCGGGGCGGCGACCGTCGCCGTCTCCACCACCGTCGCCGGGCGGCTTCGCGACTGGGGTGTCCCGGCCGCGCGCATCCGCGTCGTACCCAATGGCATCGACGCCGAACGGTTCCGCTTCGACCACGCGGACCGCGTCACGACCCGCGCACGCCTGGGGCTCCCCGAAGACGCCTTCGTGGTGGGCGGCGTGGGGCGGCTCGTCCCCGGGAAACGCTTCGACGTGCTGATCCGCGCCGTCGCGGCGCTGCCGGGCGCCCGGCTCCTGCTGGCGGGCGACGGGCCCGAGGCGAGCGCGCTGCGGGCCCTCGCCGTCCGGCTGGGAGCCGTGGACCGCATCCGGTTCCTCGGCGAGTGCGACGCCGTCAACGCCCCGGCCGGCAGCGGCCCGCCCGGCATCCCCGCACTGCTGTGCGCCATGGACACCTTCGTCTCGACGTCCCGCGAGGAGGCCTTCGGGCTCGCGGTCGTCGAGGCGCTGGCCGCGGGACTCCCCGTACTGCACACCACATGCCCGGCCATCGACGACCTGCCCGCCGACCGCGCACCCGGCGCCCGACGCGTCGGCAGTGGCCTCGACGAACTGACGGCGGCCCTGCGCCGCCTGATGGACGACGGCGCACCCCGCCTGCCGCCGCCCCCTGCCGTCAGCCACTACGACATCGCGCGCTGCGCCGAACGCCTCATGGACGTCTACACGCACGCCCTCGCCACCACCCCTTCGACCAGGAGATCACGCTCATGACCGAGAAGCCCGAGCAGCGGCCCGCCGACCCCGGACACATCAGTCGGCTCGTTGCGAAGATCACCCCCCTGCCCGTCTGGTGGCCCCTGCCGGCCTGCGCGCTCATCGGCACCCTGTGCGCGGGCTCGTACGGCATGCTCAAGGCGCCCGAGTACACCGCCACCAGCTATGTCGTCGCCGCCCCCGTCAAGGACGCGGACCCGGGCGCGGCTCTCGGCTACGCCCAGGCCTACGGGCGCATCGCCACCAGCGACTCCACGCTCGCGTACGCGCGCGTGGCCGCAGGAATCTCGGCGCAGACCCTGCGCACCCACGTCCAGACGGAGACCTCCCCCGACTCACCGATGATCGCGATCACCGGCACCTCGACCAGGCCGAGCCAGGCGGCGGACATCGCCAACGCCGTCGCCGACGCCGTCTTCGTGAGCAGCAACGGGGTGTCGAAGAACACCGGCGTCAAGCTCCTGCACTTCTCCCAGGCCATCACGCCGACCCAGCAGGTCTCGCCGTCCGTCCCGATCAGCGTGGCCGTGGGCGCCTGCGCGGGTGGCCTCATCGGCGGTCTTGTGCTCCTGGTACGCCCGCGGCGCCACCAGTGGACCGCGTCGACCTCGGTACCGGCCCCCGCCCACGCTGTCGGGTCCGCCACCGCGGAGCGGGAGCGGGTGTGATGGCCGGGGAGCAGCGGGGCCTCGCCGTCACGCTGTGCCGCGACCCGCGCCGGTTCGCCGAGCTGCGCGAGGAGTGGGACGCACTCCACCGCCGCTGCGCCGCCTCCACCCCCTTCCAGAGCCACGCCTGGCTCCACTCGTGGTGGCTCTCGTACGGAACGAACGGGCGCCTCAGGGTCGCCCTGGCCCGCCGTGACGGACGTCTGATCGGCGCGGCGCCCCTGATGCTCGTGCACCGCCCGATGCCGCTGCTCGTGCCCGTGGGAGGCGGGATCTCCGACTTCTTCGACATCCTTGTCGACGACGAGGATGCGAAGAGCGCCGTTGTCGCCCTGGAACGCGGCCTTGACCGCGCCGCACGGCACGCGGTGATCGACCTGCGGGAAGTACGCCCCGGGGCGGCGGTCGAGCAGCTGTACGACATGTGGGCGGGTGCCCGTTGCCGGCTCACGGACTCGACCTGCATGGAACTTCCGGCCGAGCCCATCGAAGAGCTCGTCAAGCGCATGTCCAGCAGCCGTGCGCAGCGCGTGCGGGCCAAGCTGCGCAAGATCGACGCGCTGAAGATCGAGGACCGCGTGGTCCCGGAGCACGAAGTGCCGGACGCGGTCGGTCAGCTGCTGCGACTGCACGAACTGCAGTGGCGGGGCCGCGGCGTCAACGTCGAACACCTCAAGCCGCGTTTCGCGCAGCACCTGGTACGTGCCGCCCGGCGCATGGTGCGCGACGGCGAGGCCGCCGTCACGGAATTCCGGCTGGACGGCCAGGTGGTGGCCTCGAAGATGACGCTTCAGTCCGGGCATCTGACCGGCGGTTATCTCTACGGAGCTCATCCGGGACTCAGGGACAAGAAGGTGGACGTGGCGACGATGCTGCTGCGCCACGACGCGCACCTGGCGGCCAGCTCGGGCCGCAGCGTTCTGAGTCTGCTGCGGGGCTCGGAGTCGTACAAGGGCCACTGGCGCCCGGAGGCGGTCACCAATCAACGGCTGCTGCTGTCCCGGTCCGACCTGGAGCCGCTGCTGCGTCTGCGCGAGTCGCAGGTGACGGCCAGGGACTGGGCCGCCGCGACCGTGAACAGCCGTTTCCCCGTGGTGCGTGAGTGGCGTGAACGGCTGAACAGCCTGCGGGTGGACGGTACGAGGCGCTGACACACCCCGGACCGCCCGCCCGCTACGGCTCTAGAACTGCCAGCTCGTCGGCCAGCGGTACTTCGTGCAGATCCTGGTGTCCGCCACCCACTGATTGATCCAGTCACCCAGGTCCACGGGCACGCACCACTCGTCGGAGTTGGGCACGGGGGTCGGCTTGACCGGTGTCGGCCTGGTCGGTTTCGGCGTCGGAACCGTCGGTGTCGGAACCGTCGGAACGGCCGGCGTCGGAACCGGTGCGGGCACGACGGGCGCAGGCTGCGCGAACAGCTTCGAGCGGAACACCTGGGACGACTTCGGGTTCTCGTCGCACTGCCAGACACCGTGCGGGCAATAGTCCGTGATGGTCTGGTAAAGCGGCTTGTGCTTGGCGATCCATTCGAGCATGCGACGCATGTACTCGGGGTTGTCGCCGTTCCTGAAGAGGCCCCACTCCGGATACGAGATCGCCTTGTTGTGGGCGGCCGCGAAATCGACCTGCTTTTGCAGGCCGTAGGGAGTATTCACCTGGTCGTCGAACGTCCCGCCGGGCGGCTGGTCGTACGAGTCCATTCCGACGATGTCGACGACATCGTCACCGGGATAGCACTCGGTCCACGGCACGGCGTCCCGCCCGCGGTTCGGGGCGAAGTCGAAGCGGAATTTCTGGCCGGGGACGGAACGCATCGTGGTGATGATGCGCTTCCAGTACGTTTTCCAGGATTCCGGATCGGGGCCGCAGCGATGCGTGTATGTGGTGCCGTTCATTTCCCAGCCGAGCACGATCACCGTGTCCGACGCGCCGGCGTCCACCAGGTTCGCGGCCAGCTTCCTGAAGTGGTGGTCGAACGCGCCCCGCGCCCCGGACCGCAGCATGCCGCGCACCTCGGCGTCGGAGACATGTGCCTCGTTCCGCTCCAGCATGGGCACATTGAGCACGAACATCCGGTCGTGCGCGCCGCGCCGCCAGTTCGCCCAGGGGCGGAGGAATTCCGGGCGGCCCTCGATGTTCGACCAGAGGTCGCCCGGCAGGTAGGTGTGACCGACCTTCAGTTCGGTACCTCCCAGCCAGCGGGACAGTTCGGTCATCCGCTGCACACCGGCGGGCCCGTAGTGCAGATAGGCGCCGACGGCGACGGAGGGCTCCGCCGGTGGAGCGCCGGCCGGCGGCTTCGGAGCGCTGGGGCTTGGAACGGCTGGACTCGGGACTGCGGGGCTTGGAGCGGATGGAGTTGGAGTGTCCGTCCCCACGGGCGTGGGACCTGGCGTCTCGTCACCGGAAGCACTACTGCCTCCGGCAACGAGGAGACCGGCGACGACTGTCCCGATGCAGGTGCCGGTGATAGGGCGCCGTAGGGGCATGGGACCCTCCTTGTCTGTTGTTCGTACTGACGATTCCGAGAGTAGGTGGAAAGTCCTACTAAGGGGCTGCCTGAGTGCTCGTCAGTAGGCCATTGGCGACGCGGCGCGGCTCAATCAGGGCCACCCGGGTGAAAGATGGAAATCGAATACCGGGTGATGAGAGCGTGACGAAGTCCCGTCATGATCGTTGACCTTGGTGTCGCATGGGAGTACGCCTTCCCAACAGTGCAGCCCGATGCCGGCCAGGTGTCGGGCTGCATCGTTGTGCGGAACTCGGCGACATTGTGGAGACACCTGCCCGCCACCCCGGACGAGAACCGTTTCCTCGTCGCCTCGTTGTCAATATCGAGGCACGAACGTGTCGGGAGAGCGGACCAACGGGAGGGACGTACGTCATGGGTCGGACCACCAGAAGCAGCGCCACGCTCGCGCGAGGGGGCCGGGTGACCCGCCGCATCGTGTTGCGCGCGGCCTTCGCCCTGGGCGTGATCGCGGGCACCGCCGGGGTGCTCGCGCCGATCCTCACCAGGAGCCCCCGAGGGGGCGTACCGGCGAACAGTGGCCCCGAGGCAACGTCGGAGCGCTCCGCCGAGATGTACCGCGGCAGGCACATCCAGTGGACCGAGAAGAATACGGTCGTCGGGAAGAACGCGGCGTCCACGAGAAGCTCCGGCCGGGCCGAAGGCTCCGGACGGCCCGGCGGGACCATGACCGCCGTGGACGACCCGGCCGTCGAGGTCCTCATCGACGGCCGGCCGCTGCACGTCATGAGGCGCGCCGACGGCAGCTATCTGAGCCTGGTCAACCACTACGAGTCGTTCCCGACGCTGCTGGACGTGGCCCGCGCCGCAGTCGACGAGCTGGGGTCCGCCCACCTGTCGAAGTCGCCTCCGCACAGAATCTGAGCCAGGAGGGCCAGCACCGGTGTACACCCGCAAGAATCAGCGCAACCTGACCAGTACGGAGAAGAAGCGCCTGGTCAACGCGTTCCTGGAAGTGAAGCGCTCGGGCAGGTACGACGACTTCGTCTCGATGCACGGGCAGTACTACGTCTCCGACGGCGACGAGGGGCCGCGGGTCGGGCACATGACCCCCTCCTTCTTCCCGTGGCACCGCAGGTTCCTCCTGGAGTTCGAGCGGGCCCTGCGGGCCGTCGACTCCTCGGTGTCGGTTCCCTACTGGGACTGGACGACGGACAACACCCCCGCCGCGTCGTTGTGGGCGAAGGACTTCCTCGGGGGCAACGGCAGGAGCGGTGACCGGCAGGTGATGACAGGCCCGTTCGCCTACGCCGGCGGCAAGTGGAGAATCAACTCGCGGGTCACCGACGGCAAATTCCTCACCCGTGACTTCGGCAGGCCCGACGACCCGGTCAAGCTGCCCACCAAGCGGGATGTGGCCAAGGCGCTGAGCGACCCTGTCTACGACACGGCCCCGTGGGACAGCACGGTGGCCAGAGGGTTCCGTAACAAGATCGAGGGGTGGGGGGCCGGGGGAGACGACAGATGGTTGAACCACAACCGGGTCCACCGCTGGGTCGGAGGCCAGATGATGGGCGCCACATCGCCGAACGATCCGGTCTTCTGGCTCCACCACTCCTTCATGGATCTGCTCTGGACGCGCTGGCAGAGGGCGCACCCTCGCGCCGGTTATCTCCCGCGCAAGAAGCTGTCGGAATCCGACGAGCAGCAGGGGCGCGTCTTCAGCCTCCAGGACCCGATGCCGCCGTGGGGCGTCACCCCCGCGCAACTGCTCGACCACAGCAGGTACTACCGCTACGTCTAGTACGTCCAGCGGCAGCAGGGCTGTCGCACCGGACACCGAATCTTTCGCACCGCACAGCACTGCGGCCTCCCCCGGGCGTATGGGGGAGGCCGCAGTGCTGTGCTGGGGGCGAGATCAGCCGCCGTAGCCGCCGTGGTGCTTGTCGTGGCTCGAGCTGTTGATGCAGGTGTTGCCGAACGCGGGGTTGAGCAGGCCGATCACGTTGACGGTGTTGCCGCAGACGTTGACCGGGATGTGGACGGGCACCTGGACGAGGTTGCCCGAAAGGACACCGGGAGAGTGTGCGGCAACACCCTGCGCTCCGGCGTCGGCGGTGGCCATGCCGGCTCCGCCGGCCATGATGGCACCCGTGCCGGCGATGACTGCGGCTGCCTTCGCGATACGCGACATCAGTTCTCCTTATATGACGAAAGGTCGGCCGCAGGACTTGCGGCCTTCACGCTCCTTCAACGCGGGAACAGTCAGGCGGTAACGGATCCCCGCCAAAGTCGCCGATCCGGGCGTATCCGAACGGCTCCGGGCCTGCTCGGCGTCCACGAATGCCCTAACGGCGTGCGGACCATCCGAAGATCGTTCAGTAGCGGAAGCGGCGCACGGCCCTCAAAGATCCCGCAACGCTGTGCCGATGGCGGCGATGCCTTCACCGATGTCGGTCGGTGTGCTCGCGGCGTATCCCAGGACGAGCCCGGGGGCGTACGGACGCAGGCTGTGCCACGAGAGCGGCTGCACCTTGACGCCGTGCCCGAGCGCGGCTGTCGCGAGGTCGGTGTCGGCGAACGCGGCGTCAAAGGTGATCGTCAAATGCAGACCCGCCGCGGCGCCCCGCACCGCCGCGCCGGGCAGGTGCTCCTCGATCGCCTTCATCATCGCGTCGCGGCGCATGCGGTGACGTCTGCGCATATGGCGCAGTCTGCGTTCCATCTCGCCCGAGTCCATCAGCCGCGCCAGGGCCAGTTGCGGCAGCACGGCGTTGCCGAGGTCGGTGAACCTCTTGGCGTCGACGAGAGCCTCGTGATACCTCGGGGGTGCGACGACCCAGCCCACCCTGAGCGCAGGGGCGAGGAGCTTGGAGATGCTCCCGGCGTAGCAGACGCGCTCGGCGAGCATCGAGCGCAGCGCGGCGACCGGCGGCCGGTCGTAGCGGTGCTCGGCGTCGTAGTCGTCCTCGATGATCAGCCCGCCCCCGTCGGCCCACCGCATCAGCTCCCGGCGCCTTTCGCCGTCGAGCACCACCCCGGTGGGGAACTGGTGGGCGGGCGTCACCAGGACGGCCGGGGCGCCGCAGGCGTGCAGCTCGTCGACGCTGATTCCCCGGGAGTCGACCGCGACGGGCGGGGTCCGCATCCGCCAGTGCTGGAGGTGCTGGCGAGCGCCGAGCGATCCGGGATCCTCCACCGCGATCTCGGAGATCCCCTCCTGTCTGAGCACCTGCGCGAGCAGACCCAGCGTCTGCGCGGTGCCGGCCACGACGAGTACCTGATCCGGACGCACCATGACGCCGCGGTTGCGGGCCAGCCAGTTCGCGACGGCCAGCCTCAGCGCCGGTGCCCCGCGGGGGTCTCCGTATCCGAATTCGGTCGGCGCGGCGCTGCCGAGGACGGCGCGTTCTGCGCGCAGCCATGCCGCGCGCGGGAACGAGGCCAGGTCGGGCACACCGGGGGTCAGGTCGATCCTGGCCGGCGCCGCCCGCACCGCGTCGAAGGCGTCCGACCCCGGCTCGCGGGTGAACGGCGTGGCCGGCGGCGATCCGGCGGGCGCGAGTGGTGCGCGTGACGTGTGTGATGTGCGGGATGTCGGCGCCGTCACGGGCGCGGCTACGACGATCGTCCCGGCCCGGCCGTGTCCGGCGACGTGGCCGTCCTCGGTCAGACGCTGGTACGCCTCGGTGACCACACCGCGGGACACCCGCAGTTCCGCCGCGAGCGTGCGCGTGGCCGGGAGTTTGCTTCCGACCGGAAGACGGCCGTCGGAGATGGCGAGCCGCAGACGGCGGGCCAACCAGGCGGACAGCTCGCCCGCCGGGGCGTCGTCAACGGTCAGTTGGAGAAAGTCCGTTCCGGAGGCCGACCTTATGGACTGGTCGGAAGTAGATCCTTTGGACCTGTGCATCGGACCATTGTGGCGTCACGGTGGAGACATGAACAGAGCGACGAGATCATCCGCCGATGCCCGCCACATGGAGCACGAGCTCGCCCCGGGCGTGGGCGACGGGACCCCGGCCCCGGTGGCGAACGGTTACGTACATGGGTACTCGGACCACGAGGCCCGTCGGTTGAGCGACCAGGCGGACACGTTGGCGGCGCTGCTGCACGCCGGCACCGTGTACCCCGCCGGAAGCCGGGTGCTGGAGGTGGGCTGCGGGGTGGGGGCCCAGACCCTGCACCTCGTCGAGTCCAGTCCCGGGGCTCGCATCACCGCGATCGACGCCTCCGGGGTCTCCCTTTCCCAGGCGCGCGCCCGCTTCCGTGACCACCCGCGAAGGGGACAGGTGGGCTGGCAGCAGGCCGACTTGTTCCAACTGCCTTACGGTGAAGGGTACTTCGATCACCTGTTCATCTGCTTTGTGCTGGAGCACCTGCCCGATCCCCGGCGCGCGTTGACCTCCCTGCGGCGCGTGCTGAGACCGGGGGGCACCATCACCGTGATCGAGGGAGATCACGGGTCGGCGTTCTTCCACCCCGACAGCGCCGATGCCCGAGCGGTGATCGGCCACCAGATACGGCTCCAGGCAGCGGCCGGCGGCAACGCGCTGGTGGGGCGGCAGGTGCAGCCGCTGCTGACCGCCGCCGGGTACGAGGATGTCGCTGTCCGCGCCCGTACCGTCTACGCGGACTCGACCCGGCCCGGCCTGGTCGAGGGCTTCACCCGCAACACCTTCATAGCGATGATCGAATCCGTCCGCGACGACGTACTGGCGGCGGGGTTCACCGGCCTGGCGAGCTGGGACCAGGGCATCGCCGGCCTGCACCGGGCCGCGGACGGCGGCGGCACGTTCCACTACACGTTCGCCAAGGGCCACGCCGTGAACCCCGGCCCCGCCCCGCGGGAGCCCTAGCTAGGGGGTGTCCGTCGGGGGCTGGTGCAGACCGAAGGGCGAGCCCTGGTCGTCGTGGCAGAGCTGGAAGCGGCCGAACCGGGCGACCGAGGCCTCGTCGCCGCCCAGGTCGATGTCGTCGACCGTCCCGCCGAGCTCGCGGACCCGCTCGACCGCGGTCTTCATGTCGTCGACCTTGAAGAACAGGTACGGGTTCGCGCCCGCGTCCCCGCCGTGCAGGCCGCCGGGAACAGTGGGAGTCCGGATGGCGAACCCGCCACCGTCGGACGGACCCGGATCGAGGGTCCAGCCGAACAGGCCCGTGTAGAACGTGCGGGCCTGCTCGGCGTCGCCGACGCCCAATTCGAAGAAGGAGATCTCGCCGGCCATCACTGGCTCCCGCCGTCCGTACGGAGACTGTCCTGTCCGTTCACGGTACGACCGACCGCGCTCCACCGCACCGAGGGCACGCGACCGAAGCGCGCGACCAGCCAAGTTGGTCTAGACGATTGACATGCCATGCTCACCACGCAACTCTGAGAGCGCTCTCAAGAACTCTGGAGTACCGCCCCCACGCCACGCGACCGCCGAACACGAGCGTCCTGCGTGCGACGCCGGTACTTCGCACTCTGCTCCAACGGGAATTGCCTCGAGGAGGAAGAACGTGCTTGCCAGATGGAAAACACTGAGGTCGTTCGTGGCGGCTGTGCTCTTCGCCGCAGGGTTCACGGCTGTCGCCGCCGCGGCCCCCGCCCAAGCGGTCCCTGCGACCATCCCGCTCCAGATCACCAACAACTCCGGTCGCAGTGAACCGATCTACATCTACAACCTGGGGACGCAGCTCTCCACGGGCCGGCAGGGCTGGGCCGACGCGAACGGAACGTTCCACCCGTGGCCCGCCGGCGGCAACCCGCCCACGCCGGCGCCCGATGCGTCGATTGCCGGACCGGCCGGCGGCCAGACCCGGACGATCCAGATGCCGAAGTTCTCCGGCCGGGTCTACTTCTCGTACGGTCAGAAGCTGGTGTTCAAGGTGACCACCGGCGGCCTTGTGCAGCCGGCGGTGCAGAACCCGACCGACCCCAACAGGAACATCCTGTTCAACTGGTCGGAGTACACCCTCAATGACTCCGGGCTGTGGCTCAACAGCACACAGGTCGACATGTTCTCCGCGCCGTACTCGGTCGGTGTCAGGCCGGTCGGTGGAGCCGTAAAGACCACCGGTCGCCTCAAGCCGGGCGGCTACAACGCGTTCTTCAGTGCCCTCAGGGGCCAGCCGGGCGGCTGGGGCAATCTGATCCAGACACGCTCCGACGGCACCGTTCTGCGCGCGCTTGCTCCAGGTCATGGCGTCGAGGCCGGCGCTCTGCCCGCCTCGGTCATGGACGACTACATCAACCGGGTGTGGAGCAGGTACAGCTCCTCGACGCTGACCGTGACACCCTTCGCGAACCAGCCGAACAACAGGTACTTCGGCCGGGTCTCAGGCAACGTCATGAACTTAACCAACAGCTCTGGAGCGGTCGTCACCTCGTTCCAGCGGCCCGACGCCGACAGTATCTTCGGTTGCTACAAGCGGCTGGACGCGCCCAATGACTTGGTGCGCGGCCCGATCTCACGCACCCTGTGCGCGGGATTCAACCGCTCCACGCTCCTGACCAACCCCAACCAGCCCGACGCGAACAACGCCAACTTCTATCAGGACGTGGTGACCAACCACTACTCCCGGAAGATTCACCAGCAGATGGCCGACGGCAAGGCGTACGGCTTCGCCTTCGACGACGTCGGAGCGCACGAGTCACTGGCGCACGACGGCAATCCGCAGCAGGCGCTCATCTCGCTCGACCCGTTCAGCTAGTCCGTCGGCCCTCCTCCTCCCCGGCAGTGGCCCCCCACTGCCGGGGAGTTGCCCTGTCGGGTGGGGAAGTTCCTCACGCGGGACGGCCTTGGAGTCGTTCCGGGCGACACCTCACTTGGGTTACGAAATTGTGCCAAGTCGCCGCATTGCGGTCCTCGCCGTATTGCTTCGTGGCTGCCTCCGGCGGTGACGCAGCCGCCCCGCACCGGGCGAAGCTGCGGCTCGACTGAGGTACGGTGCCTGACATGGGAACGACGTACGAGAACCACCGCGCAGGGGAGCTCCGCCACAGCGGTCCCCGCGGTGAGTGCGCTCCTCGCGGTCTCAGCTTCCTGCGCCGCCGCGGCCGGGTGGGATCCCCGCCGGTCCGTTCCTGTCGCTGAGCACCGCCGCCCCGTACAACGCCGGGCCCCGTTGTCTCTTCAGCGTCGTACCTCTTCGTCTTATTCGCGAGGCCTCCGCACGTCTGCTGCCGGCTCGCTCTCCAGAGGAGACCCATGACCATCACATCCGCAACATCCGCGACATCCGTATCCGCCCCTGTCACGTTGCGGGACCATCGCATCCCCGCCGACGGCCTCCACGAAGGCCCCCGTGAGCTGCGTCGTGTCCCGGAGGGGTGGACGGACCGTCCCTACGAGCTCTTCGAGGTTGTCCCGCAGGGGCGCACCATCGGCGCGGAGATCCGCGGCCTGGACCTGTCGGAGCCGCAGCCCTCCGCGGTGCGCGAGGAGATCAACCGCGCCCTGTTGGAGTGGAAGGTCTTGTTCTTCCGGGGGCAGCACCTGTCCTGCGACGCGCAGCGCGCCTTCGCCCGCAACTGGGGTGAGCTGGAGACCAATCCGCTGCTCGCCTCCGGTGACGCCCCGGACGTGGTCCGTCTCGACCGCACCGCGGTGCCCACCTTCGAGAACGTCTGGCACACCGATGTGACGTTCCGCGAGCGGCCCGCGCTGGGCGCTGTGCTCCAGCTGCGCGAGGTGCCGCCGGTGGGTGGCGACACGATGTGGGCCGACATGGCGGCGGCGTACGACAATCTGCCGCTGGAGGTGAAGGACCGCATCGACGGTGCCCGCGCCGTCCATGACTTCCTCCCGGGCTTCGCCCGCTTCTCTTCGGCCGCGCAACTCGCCCCGTTCCAGGACCTGTTCCCGCCGGTCGAGCACCCCGTCGTGCGACGCCACCCGGAGACGGGGCGCCGGATGCTGTTCGTCAACTCCTCCTTCACCACCCGGATCACCGGGTTCGAGCGGGACGAGAGCGACCGGCTGCTTCGGTTGCTGTTCCAGCAGGCCCATGTGCCCGAGTTCCAGGTGCGGTTCCGCTGGCAGGCGGGCGACATCGCCTTCTGGGACAACCGCGCCACTCAGCACTACGCGGTCAACGACTACAGCCCGCACCGCCGGATCGCCGAGCGTGTCGCCATCTCGGGCGACCGGCCGTTCTGACCGGGGGACGGTCCGTTCCGAGTGGGTGATGGTCCGTTCCGCCCGGGCGGCGGTGTGCCGCCGCCCGGCGGGTCATGCCGCGGGACGGCGGCCGATCCTCTGCCCGGGGTTGTGCCGGAGAAGGGACTCCACCAGGCCCGAGCGGGTGTTGGGGAAGTCCAGCGGGACCACCCCGAGCCCCGTCCACCCCGTCGCCTCCGACCCGTCGATGAAGCCGTGCACCCTGGGGTTGAGCCGGTCGGAGTTCCAGCGGGGCGGCAACAGCGCAGATGTGCTCACATAGTTGAGGAACAGTTTCCCGGGTTCCCGAGCGGCCTGGCGGAACTGCGCCTCGATCTGTGGGTACTTGGCGCCCGGCTCGGCCATGTAGTCGTCCTGGATGTCGAAGAGGGCCGAGTCGCCGTACCGGACGCCGGGCAGTCCGCCGTTGTCGGCGAGCAGCACGACCTTCCCTCTGGCCTGTCCCAGCGTCGGCAGGCCGGAGTCGATCCGGAAGAGCGGCCGCCAGCCCTTCCGGTCGAGGTAGAGGTCGAAGACCCGGCGGAACTCCGCGTCGGCCACCTCCGAGTACTCCTGCTTGACGCGCATCAGGACCGTCTCCGAGGGGCGGGCCCGCAGGAAGTCCTGGCAGGCGATGAGGACATCGCCGAACATCAGGTTCTGGTAGTACGCGCCATGGTGGATGGCGAAGGAGTCGCCGGTGGCGCGGCAGCGTACATCCAGAAAGCGGACACCGCTGTTCAACTGCTCGGCCACAGAGGTGTTCTGGCATGCCACCCAGGGGCCGCCGACGCGGGCGCCCGAGTCGTGGGTGCCCGGGATAGTCAGTCGCTGCAAGGGTGTGGAGTCACCGGTGCCCGCCATCCAGTCCTGCACGGAGAGGATCCGTGGCGCCGCGAACGCGCTCGGTGCTCCGAACAGGGCGGTCGCGGAAAGGGTCGTCGCCCCCGCACCCGCGAGAAAGCTCCGCCGGTCCATGCTCATGTACGTGTCCCCTCGGTCGGCCATCGACCCCCGCAGTATGACGTGGACAGATCACTCCCGATAGGTCGCGACCGGTGAGGGCCCGGTCGAGGTCCTGTGGAGCGGAGCTGTTGGAACGGGCAGCGGAACCACGACACTTGGGCGCATGGCTGTCAAGTTTTCACACGTGACGCAACCACTCGCCGTCGCCGCCACCGTGCTCGTCGCCACGGTCGCCCTCTATAAGGCTCTTGTCGCCTTCGGCAACATCACCGACTTCGGTACGAACCAGGAGTTCGTACGACACGTCCTGGCTATGGACACCACCTTCAAGGACGAGGACCTCATGTGGCGGTCCATCGACTCCAAGGCGGTGCAGGACATCGCGTACATCGCCGTCATCGCGTGGGAGACGGTCACCGCGCTCGTACTGATCGTGGCGGCCGTCCACTGGGTGACGGCCCTGCGTGGGGGCGACCTGGGCCGCGCCAGGCGCCTGGCGACGTACGGGCTGCTCATGGTCCTGCTGCTCTTCGGCGCGGGATTCATCGCCGTCGGAGGCGAGTGGTTCGCCATGTGGCAGTCGGAGACCTGGAACGGACTCGACGCCGCCGCCCGCAACTTCCTTGTCGCGGGCGTGGCCCTGGTGGTCGTGCTGCTGCCGGGCGACGACAGGCAATCGCACTGAGGGCCGGGTGGTACCGCTGAAGGGTGGTAGCGCTACAACTGGGCGAAGCGCAGCACGAAGCGGCGCTGCCACGGGGTCTCGACGGCGCGGGTGTCGTAGTCGCGGCGTACGAAGTCGACCGCCCGGTCGGCCGGTACGCCGTCGAGTACCGCGACGCACGCCAGGGCCGTGCCGGTCCGCCCTCG
Organism: Streptomyces changchenzhani; assembly: GCF_039766235.1. NCBI lineage: Bacteria > Bacillati > Actinomycetota > Actinomycetes > Kitasatosporales > Streptomycetaceae > Streptomyces > Streptomyces changchenzhani. Next base: position 45,361 of record NZ_JBDHNH010000003.1, read on the forward strand.
GCCACCGCCGCAAGCGACCTCGACGCGTCCGAACGCGGCCCGCTCCCACGCCTCACCGAGCACGGCGCGGGCCTCGGCACGGTTGCCGGGCAGCCGGAAGTCGGGCCAGCGCAACCACCGTGCCTCCCAGGGGACTTCCGGGGGCTGCTTGCCCAGCAGATGAACGGCGAACTCCGGCGTCGGGCCGGTCGGTAGTGGCCGGCGGAGTGCGCGTCCCCTGATCAGGCGGCCGGACGGAAGCTTCAGGACGCCGGGGGTGGTGGGTTCCCAGGGTTCGGTCATGGGCCCACCGTAGATGGGCACCGGGCGGAGTTCGGTGTGAGGCAGACCTTGCGATGTGCCGCCGCCGGACGTGTGGTCGCGGCCGACGGCGGCACGGTGCCGTCAGTAGGTGTGCGCAGGGTCGTGTCTCAAAGTCAGCTTCCCTACTGCATGGCCAACGGCCTTGCCCGGCTGCCCGGACAGGGTCGGCCCTGAAATCATTTCGCCCGTGCTCGGCTCGTCCGGTACAATCGCGGGATTGTATTCACTGCTGGGAGCCCATGAGGTTCGGGTGTGGTCTCCCCGGCAGTTCCCAGGCTGAGAGCAGGCTTCGTTATGGCATGTCGTATCAGTGAGCTCGTGCTCGGTTGCCGCGACCCTGAGGTGCTGGCGCGGTTCTGGTGCGAGGTCCTGGACTTCGTCGTGCTCGATCGCGAGGACGACGGCTCGGTGGAGATCGGGCCACGCGAAGGGTTCGGCGGTCCGCAGCCGACGATCATCCTCAGCCGCAGGGATGAGCCGGAACAGGGGAAATCCCGGCTGCACATCGACGTCAACGCCACCGACCGCGATCAGGACGCCGAGCTCGAACGCCTTCTGAAGCTCGGTGCGCGCCCGGCCGACATCGGCCAGACAGGGCAGGAGCAGTGGCATGTCCTGACCGACCCCGAAGGCAATGAGTTCTGCCTGCTCAAGGCCCGCCTCAACGCACTCTGATGCTCATCGGTCACGCCTCGGCACCAGGTACCTGGGGTCTGCCTCGAAGCCCGGTGTGACGGGCGTGTCGTGATCGTGAAGTAAGCGAGGTCTCCGGTAGAGGGTTCATCGACCAAAATGAACCTGAACACCGGAGACCTCGTGGCACCCCAGCTATGACGAGACGGCTTGACCTGACCGATGAGCAGGCAGATCGTCACCGCCCGGCAAACCCGGGCGGACGCGGCCCAACTGAATCACCTGGGACGTCAGCGTGGACTCAGCGATCGCCCGGGCGCACCAGCACGCCGCAGGCGCCCGCCGACACCCCGGCCAGCAGCAAGAGCTGCCCGGTGGCCTCCCGGCAGAACCAGGCGACCACGCGCTGGGACGCTCCCGCGGCGGGCTGACCACCAAGATCCACCGGGCTTCTGACCAGGGCCAGAAGGTGCTGTCCCGGGTCGTGACCGCCGGGCAGCGCGGCGATTCGCCCCTGTTCCAGGCCGTCCTGGACGGCATCAACGTCCCGCGCATCGGCGCAGGCCGTCCCCGTACACGGCCCGACAAGGTCCGGGCGCCCGGCACGCCGTCGACTGCGGAATCAACCGACTCAAACGCCACCGCGCCGTCGCTACCAGATACGACAAACTCGCCGTCCGGTACGAAGCCGTCCTCTCCATCGCCGTCATCAACGACTGGCTCCTGACCTCACTTTGAGACAGCCCTCAACAAGATCTTCATCGGCCTTCTAGTCGCAGAACTCGGCCTCGATCACCGCTCCGCTGTCACCGGACCAGTCGCCGTTGAAGTTGAAGGCGAGGGAGTGGTCGGCGTCCCGCGTGACGAGAGCCTCCGACGACGAGCCGTGGATGCCGCCGCCGTGGCCCCACACCTCCTTGCCGCACTTCAGCTTGAGCTGCATCAGCCCCAGCCCGTAGCGGCCCTCGGGGAACTCGTCGCCGACGGCCACCGTGGTCGTCATTTCCTTGAGCTGCTTGTCGGGAAGGAGCCTGCCCCCCAGCAGTGCGCGGTAGAAGCGCTGCAGGTCGGAGGAGTTGGAGATCATCTCGCCGGCCGCTCCGGCGGCGGACGGGTTCAGCTCGGTGACATCGTGGACCTTGGCGTTCAGGTCGGGGGACAGCTTCGAATAGGCCCGCCCAGTGGGCCGGGGCATCCGCGCGTCGGTACCGGGGACGGTGGTCGCCCGCAGCCCGAGCGGCTTGATGATGCGCCGCTCGATCTCCTTGCCGTACGAGCGGCCTGTCGCCTTCTCGATGACCATGCCGGCGACGATGAAGTTGGTGTTGGAATAGTTCCAGCTCGTGCCGGGGGCGAAGTCGGGCTTGTGCCGCATCGCCGTCTTCACCAGCTGTCCGGGTGTCCAGGTGTCGTAGCGGTGCTTGAAGAAGCCGTCGCCGAAGACGCTCTTCAGGAAGTCGGCGTCCTCGGTGTAGCTGTAGATCCCGCTGGTGTGGTTGAGCAGCTGACGGACGGTGATCCGGCGGCCGTCGTTGCCGTTTCCGCGTATGACGCCGGGCAGCCACTGGTCCACGGTGTCGTCCAGGTCCAGCTTGCCCTCGGCCTGGAGTTGCAGCAGGACGGTGGCGACAAAGGTCTTGGTTATCGAGCCGACCCGGTAGCGGTCCGGCGCCTCCCGCTCCCGCCCGGTCTTCAGGTTCGCGACACCGGCGGTCCCGGTCCAGCTGCCGTCGTCGTCCCGGGCCTGGGCCACCACCCCGGGTACCCCGGCCTTCACCGCGGCCTCGATCGCTTCCTGGGTGCGGTCGTGTCCCGTGGTGTCCCGGGCCGCGGCGGGTGTCACGAAAGCGGTGGCGACGACTGCTGCCGCCACTACGGCTCCGGTCAGCCCGGTTCGGATTCTGCGTACCGACATATTGAACTCCCCTGTGTCCGGCTGGTGTCGGCGGACAGGACACAGGGGAGAAAGATCGAGTTGCTCAGGTTACTGGGGTTGAGCGGGAATCAGCCCCTCCTGGCACTGCCCTCTCTCAGGGGCCGCGCACATGTACTGAGCTGGTGCTTTTCACGAGGATCCGGCGCGAACCCGGGTGTATCGGCATGTGTGAATACGGTGGATGTACCGGCAGGAATGACCGGAAGTGAAGGTCGTGGTCAGGTCCGGTACCGCACCGGCCCACAGGTGAGGGCCCGGTGCGGTACGGCCCGAAGGCCGTACCGCACCGGGCCCTCGGCCCGCGCGTGGTCAGGAAGGGGGTGTGGGCGGCCGGTCCTGGTCCGGGTTCGTGCCGAACTGCTCGTTGACCTTGTCCTGGGCGGTGTCGACCTGGCCGCTGTACTTACCCTTGGTCTTCCCGTCGACGAAGTCGCCTGCCTTGTCGATGCCCTGGCCGGCCTGAGCCTCGTGGCCCTTAAGCATTCCCTTGAGCTTGTCCATCATGGACATGGGTGTTCCTCCTCGCGCTTCGCCCCCGCATCTACAGGGTCCGCGCACCTCACGGGATCCGCATCCGGGCGGGACCCGGCGCGGCGCTAGCGGACCTGCAGGCCGGCCTCCATCAGGGTGATCATCCGTTGGAGCTGTGCGGCCCTGGCGCCCGGTGTCCTGGCCCTCAGCAGGCGCAGAATCACGGTGTATTTATCCGTCTTGCCGAGCTGCTCGAAGGAGTCCCGCGCCGCCTGGTTCCGCTCCAGTGCGGCTGCGAGATCGGGTGGTGTGGTGGAGTCGCGCTGCGACTCGTACGCCGCGTCCCAACGGCCGTCCGCCTTGGCGGCGAGGATTTCCGCGAAACCGGGCTCCCGCATACGACCGGCGGCCACCAGCCCCTCGGCCTTGCGGATATTCACCTTCGACCACAGGCTCCTCGCTCGCCGGGGCGTGAATTTCTGCAGGTAGTACGTGTCGTCGCAGGACTTGCGCTGACCGTCGATCCAGCCGTGGCACAGGGCGACATCAAGAGCTTCCGGATGGGTCACCGAGGCGACTCCTGAATTCTTCTTGGCGATCTTCACCCAGATGCCGCACTGCACCCCGTAGTGGTCGGCCAGCCAGGCCTCCAGCCGGGCCGAGTCCTCGAAATGGATGATCTGGGGAGTCGGCTGGTCGGTCATGGCTGCCGCCTTCGGGTGGGAACCTCAGTGGAGTGACCACGCTAGATCCCCAGTAGGTCAGATCAGGGCCTAGTCCCTAGTCCCTGGTTCCTGGTTCCCACTGAATGGTTCCGCCGGATTCCCGGTCCCGGTCCCGATCCCGGCTCAGCCGGCCAGCCAGCCCCGCGTACGCAGCTGGGCGACGAATCCCTCGTACGACTCGTGCAGCGCCGCCCGTTCCCCTTCCACCGGATCGACCAAGTGCCCAGGGCCCGTCATCGCCGCCGCGCTCGCGGACAGGTCGGCGTGCAGGGTGCCGGCCGCCGCCAGTAGGGCCGCGCCGAACGCTGTTTCGGCCCGGTCGGCGACGCGCAGCTGCCGGCCCAGGACGGTGGCTCGGATGCGGGTCCACAGGGCGCTGCGGCTGCCGCCGCCCGCCGCGTGCAGGGGGCCCCGCACTTCGACGCCGAGCGCCTGGACGCGTTCCAGTGCGAGGCGCTCCAGGAAGGCCACGCCCTCCAGCGCGGCCCGGTGCTCGTCGGCCTCGTCACGTGGCGCCCCGACGGCGAAGCCGCGCGCGTCGCCGCGGACGAAGGGGAACCGCTCGCCCTCGCGGCGCAGCGGGTAGTTCAGGTACGAGGCCGGGCCGCGGGCGTCCGCAGCCGCGTCCAGGGCGGGCAGGCGCGCCGGATCGACGGTGGCGAGCGCCTCGCCGCCGGTGTTGGACGCGCCGCCGGGCAGCCACCAGCCGTCGGGGTGGCGATGGCTGTAGAGGGCGCCGGCGGGGTCGATGACCAGCTCGCGGGTGACGCCCTTGAGGACGTACGTCGTCCCCAGCACGCCGACGAACTGGCCCGGCCGCACGGCCCCGGTGGCGATCTGGCCCGCGCACCCGTCCGTCATGCCGAGCCGTACCCGGCAGCCGATGGGTAGACCGGTCTCGGCCGAGGCCGCCGCCGACACCGTGCCGATTTGCGTTCCGGGTGCCTGCACGGCGGGGAGCAGGCGGGACGGGACGGCGAACGCGTCGAAGACCTCGGTGGCCCACTCTCCGGCGCGCGGATCATAGCCGGTCTTCAGCGCGTGGCTCCAGTCGGTTGCGACCGGGTGGCCGGTGAGCCGCAGACCGAGCAGATCCGGGGTGTGCAGGACGAGCCGGCCGGGAAGAGCCTGGGCCGCACACTGGACGAGCTTGCCCAGTGCGGCCGTCGGGCCGACGGTCAGGCCAAGTGCCTTCCACCGCCGCGCGCCCAGCTCCTGCGCCTTGGCGTTGAGATCGGCGGCCCGTCGGTCGTCGTACATCAGCGCCGGACCCACGGGCTCACCATCGGCCTCCGCCAGCACCAGGGTCCCGGAGGTGGCCGAGACGGCGACCGCCACCACCTCCCGGCCTCCGCCGGGCAGTTGGGCGGTGGCCTGTCGCAGCGCGGCGGCAGCGGCGGGCCACCAGGCGCGGGCATCCTGCTCGCTGTGGCCGCCCGCGCCGCGCACCGGCTGGGGGAGCGGCGCCCGCCCCTGCGCGAGAACCCGCCCGTGGGCGTCGGCGCACACCACTCTCACCGCGGCGGTGGCCACATCGATACCGGCCACGACGGGGACGGGGGAGCGGGGTACGTCGGTGATGCTCATGCGCGGGACGGGTCCTTTCACGTACGGAGTGTTCTTGGCCGGTCAGGTGGTGGCGCGGACGGTGAGTGGTTCGGCCGCCTGGTGGAGGGACTTGCCCTGCTCGATGGCTTCCTCCGACGCCCTGGGCAGCTTCAGGAAGAGCGTGAGCACGGCGGCGACGACGTACAGACCGGCGAAGATGATGACGACGCCGTCCCGGCCCAGCGGGCCGAGGAAGACCGAGACGATGGCGGGCCCGACGAAGGCCGCCCCGCCCGCGCCCAGGTTGAGCAGCGCCATCGCGCCGCCCTTGTTCTCGGGGGCCAGCGACGGCATCAGTGCGGAGATCGGGACGAACCCCGCGAGCGTGGCGCCGTAGATCATGCCGACACCGACGGCCACCCAGTAGTTGTCGGTCATCAGCTTGGGCACGAAGTACAGGGCGAGCACGCTCAGCGCGCAGCCGACCGCGCCGAACCAGCCGATGGTCGTCCGCCAGCCGATGCGGTCGCTGACCACACCGAAGAGCAGGTTGAAGAAGATATTGGTGGCGAACATGATCGACAGCAGCCGCAGCCAGTCGCCGTCGGTGAAGCCCATCTCGTCGGTGAAGAAGGCAGGCAGGATCACCCACAGGCCGAACTGCGGGGCGGTATTGATGATCCGTACGACGCAGCCGATGGCGACCTTGGGATTGGTCCAGGCGATGGACAGACTGCGGGTCAGCGACTGGACCGGCCTGACGCCGGGCGGCGCGAGCCGCGAGTACCCGGTGCGCTCGCGCACGCCGAGCAGGCAGAAGGCGCCGCCGATCACGATCAGGGCGAGCGCCACCCAGAGCGTGCCGAACTTGCCGAACAGCGGGTTGGTGACGGAGGCGGTGAGGGAGCCGAGAGTGGGCAGACCGCCGGTGAAGGCGAAGTAGAACCAGCCGACCGCCGCGCCGAGCCTGGCCACCGGTGCGGTCGCGGTGACCCACACCAGGAAGGAGAAGGCGAAGAGGGGATAGCCGAAACCGCGCAGGCCGTAGAAGAGCAGCATCAGCGTGTAGTTGTCCTGGGCGGCGCCCAGGGTGAGGAACAGGATGTCGAAGACGATCCAGACGGCGAGGCCGATCTGCATCACCCGGCGTGGTCCCCACAGCTCGGACAGCGCGCCCGACAGCCAGGACGCGAGCATGACCGTGACGCCGTACGCCGTGATCACATAGCTCGCGCGGACCTCGCTGCCCGCGCCGTTGCCCTCGATGAAAGGTGCGATGAAGCCGGACTCGACCCCGTCGCCGATCATGAAGATCAGGACGCCGATGAAGCCGAAGAGGAGGGGTCGGGGGATACCAAGACGGTCCCAGACCGTCCCCGCCCCCTTGCCTGTCCCCGGTCCCGGTACCGGTCCCGTTCCCGTGTGCGCGGCGGGTGCGGCGGTGCTGCTCATTGCTTGTGCCTCCACAGTGAGGTGCCATGGGCTCGCGGACGTACTGCCGCGACGAGAACGCATCATGGTCTCTGTGAAATTAACACGCAAGACTTTAAGAAATCTTGTTGTCAGTCGGTGACCGCCACTCGGACATCCGTGCGCTCCTTGAGCGCCGCGAGCAGTTCCCCGCCGACCCGGTCGTCCACCACCAGGTGGTCGAAGTCCTCGACCGGGCCGAGCCGGTGGAGTGCGGTCCTGGCCGTCTTCGTGCGGTCCATCAGCAGCACCTTGCGGGTCCCGGAGGCCAGCATCGCCCGTTTGACCAGCACCACGTCCTGCTCCTGGTGGTACGTCATCCGGGCGTCCATCGCCGAGGTGGAGACCAGCACCATGTCCACCGAGAGGGCCTCGATGGCCTCCAGGCAGGGGACGCCCAGGAAGGAGTCGTGGGGCTGTGAGTACTCGCCGCCCAGCGAGATGAGCCGGATGCCGTCCCGGCCGACGAACAGGTCCATGACCCGCCGGGCATTGGTCACCACCGTCAGCGGAGCCTGGTCGACGAGCAGCCGGGCCAGCGCGAGTGCGGTCGTGGAGTCGTCCAGCATCACCGACATGCCCGGCTCGACCAGCTCGGCTGCGGCCTTCGCGATGGCCTCCTTCTCGACGGTGTTGACGCCCAGCCGGTAGTCGAGATTGGACTCGAAGACCGTCGAGGGCAGAGCGGAGGCGCCACCCCGGAAACGGCGCAGCACCCCGCGCCTGGCCAACTCGTCCAGGTCCCGGTGCACCGTCATCAGGCTCACCCCGGTGAGCTCCGCTAGCTCGGCGCCGGTCGCCGTCCCGCGCTCCAGGACATGCTCGGTGATGATCTGTCTGCGGGTCTGTGCGCCGTTCGTCTTCATGCGCCCAAGTTTCGCGCACCGCCCTGGGCGGACGCCCAGGTGGGAACGTTGAGTGAACGCAGGGCGGTGCGGTCGCCGGTCACCTCGATCTCGGTCACGGCCGCGTTGTCCAGCCGGGGGAACACCAGCCGGTAGCGGCCCACGGGGATGCCGAGCATCGCGCACAGCGCGATGCGCAGCAGCGTGTTGTGCGCCACCACCAGGACCGTGGCCCCAGCGTGATCCTCGGCCAGGCGGCGCAGCGCGGCCGAAGCGCGGGCCGCCGCGGCGGACGGCGGCTCCGAACCGGGGAAGGCGCCGGTCTCGGCGTCCGCGCGGAAGCGCCGTACGGCCCCGGGGTCCTCGGCGGTCATCTCCGCGACGGTGCGGCCCTCCCCCCAGCCGAAGTCGACCTCGCGCAGCGCCTCCACGACCTCGGGCTCCATGCCGAGGGCGCGGGCGGCGGGCGCGGCGGTCAGCAGGGCCCGGCTCACCGGGGAGCAGGCCACGGCGTCCACGCCGCGGTGCTTCGCCCAGGCCCCGAGCTCGTCGGCCTGCCGCAGCCCCTTCACGGTCAGCGGCACGTCGGAGACACCCGCGTACCGGTTCTCCGCGTGCCATTGGGTCTCGCCGTGCCGAGCCAGCAGCAGCCGGGATGCCATCAAAACTCTCTCCGCTCGATCGACTCTCATTGATTCTTCAAAACAATGATGTTAAATCTATCAGCGCCAGTGATAGTGGTGCTGCGGCGACGTCCCCGCGCAGCGCCATGTGACCCGAAGAAGGGCCCCGCTCCATGCGCATCCTCGCCGCCGGCGATCACTTTGTCCGCTCCGGTCTCCTGTGCGCAGCCCTGCGCGAGGAGCTCGGCACCGCCCCCGAGATCACCGAACTCACCCTGCCCTGGCCACACGAGCCCTTCGGCCCGGTCGGCGACGTCCATGAGGCGAGCGGTACGGAGGACGAGATCATCGCGGCGCTGGACGGCGCCGCGATCTGCGTGACCCAGATGGCTCCCTTCACCGAGAAGGTCTTCGCGGCCTGCCCGGACCTGCGCATGGTCGCCGTCTCCCGGGGCGGCCCGGTCAACGTCGACCTCGCCGCCGCCACCCGCCACGGCGTCGCCGTCTCCTTCGCACCCGGCCGCAACGCCCCGGCCGCCGCCGAGTTCGCCATCGGCCTGATGCTCACCGCGATGCGGCGCATCACCACCGCCGACGCCGAGCTCAAGCGCGGCAAGTGGCGCGGTGACTTCTACGCCTACGAGGAAGGCGGCATCGAACTCGACGGCGCCACCGTCGGGCTCGTCGGCTACGGTGCCATCGGCCGCATCGTCGCCCGCGTCCTGCGCGCCTTCGGCTCCCACGTTCTGGTCGCCGACCCCTACACCGACGCCGAGGCTGCCCGCGCCGACGGGGTGGAGCCGGTCGCCCTCGACGAACTCCTGCGCCGCAGCAGCGTGGTGAGTCTGCACGCCCGCCTCACCCCGGAGACCCACCACCTCATCGACGCCGAGAAACTGGCGCTGCTCCCCCCGGGCGCGGTGCTGGTCAACTCCGCCCGCGGCGGCCTCCTCGACTACGCGCCGCTGCCCGAACTGCTGCGCAGCGGCCGCCTCGGCGCGCTCGCCCTCGACGTGTACGACATCGAACCGCCGCCCGCCGACTGGCCGTTGCACCACGCCCCCAACGTGGTCACCGCCCCGCACCTGGCCGGCGCCACCCGGCAGACCGCGCACCGAGCCGCAGACATCACCGCCGCCGAGGCGGGCCGCTTCGTACGCGGGGAAAAGCTCGCACACCCCGCCAACCCCGAGGTCCAGGAGGCTGCGCGGCCATGAGCGTGATCATCGGCGTCGACATCGGCACCTCCGTCACCAAGGCCGTCGCCTTCGACAGCGAAGGGACCCCGCTGGCCTCGGCCGCCCGCCGCAGCCGACTTGACCGGCTGTCCGGCAGCCGCGTCGAGCAGGACATCGACGACGTGGTCCGTACGGTCGCCGAGGTCGTACGGGAGACCGCCGCCGCCCTGCCCGAACCCCCCGTCGCACTCGCGCTGACCGGTCAGGGCGACGGCCTGTGGCTGCGCGACGCGGACGGCCGCGCGGTCCGCCCGGCCATCTCCTGGATGGACGGCCGGGCCTCCGAGCGTGTCGCGGCCTGGCTGCGCGACGGCACCGTCCGGGAGGTGTACGGGCACACCGGCTCGGGCATGTTCCCCGGCTGCCACGCGCCGCTCCTGGCTCACCTCCAGGAACACGAACCGCAGACCCTGCGGCGCGCGGTCACCGCGGGCTACTGCGTGGACGCCGTGGCCCAGCGCCTCACCGGCCGGGTCAGCGTGGACGCCTCCGACGCGACCCTGCCCTTCCTCGACCCGGTGAGCCGTACGTACTCCCGCGAGGCACTCGCCGCCTGTGGGATCGAGGACCTCGCCCATCTGCTGCCGGCCCCCGCCGAGCCCGGAGCCCTCCTGCCGCTCGACGCCATCGGCGCCGGGCTGCTCGGCCTGCCCGAAGGGCTGCCGCTCACCGCGGGCCCGTACGACCTGCCGGCCTGCGCCCTGGGCAGCGGTGTACGCGAGGTGGGTGACGGACTGCTGATCGTCGGCACCACGCTGGCCTGCCAGGTCCTCACCGATGAGGTCCGCAGCGACCCCTCCGCCGAACCGGCCGGCATGTGGCTGTGCACGCCCGATCCCGGCCGCTGGCTGCGCTCCATGCCCGCCATGGTCGGCACCGCCGCCCTCGAATGGGTCCTGGCCCTCACCGGTACCACCACGGCCGACCTCGACCGACTGCTCGCCGACAGCCCGCCGGGCGCGAACGGCGTCACCGCGCTGCCCTTCCTGTCCGACGCGGGGGAGCGCGCACCCTTCGTCGACCCCGCCGCCCGGGGCCGCCTCGACGGGCTCAGCCTCGCCCACACCCCCGCCGACGCGGTACGGGCCATGTGCGAGGCCATCGGGTACGCCGCGCGGCACTGCCTGGAGTCCGCCGGTCTCACCGGGACGCTGGCCGCCTGCGGCGGTGGCACCCGCTCCGGGCCGTGGGCGCAGCTGTTCGCCGACATCCTGGGCCGCCCGGTGCGTATCCCGCAGGAGAGTGAGGTGGGGGCGCTCGGCGCGGTGCGGGTGGCGCGTCGCTTCCTCGGCGAACCGCCGGAGACGAAGGCGCAGTTGTTCCGAACGGTGGAGCCGCGCCCGGCCTCACGCGCCGTGTACGAGGACGGCTACGCGACGTACCGCTCCGCGCTCGACGGTGCGCGGGCGCAGTGGGGCGACGCCACTTCTCGCTAGCGCGCAGTCCCGATCGCCGGGCCGGCCTGGAAACAGGCCGACCCGGCGATCTCTGTTTGCGGCCGGTCGACGCAAACCGCTTGCGGCTTTTACGGTGCGTTTGCAGTGTCGCTCGCAAGCCTTGCAGGCGCCGCAGCTCGGGGCGCCGATGGCACCGGAACCGCAACCTTCCCGCGGTGCGGCAGCGCTGTCGAAGCTGTAGACGCATTGGCATACCTCTGCAACTCTCCTACCGCAAAACGCAAAAGACTCCGTTCTGCCGTGCGGAAACGCTGATTCGCTGAGCACTCACACAGAGCCGCGCCCTCGCTGCCTCGTGCGCCGGGCCGACGATCGGGGACCAATGAGAAGCCAACGCTGGAGAAGGAAGCCGCGCACTGGCGGCCCTCGTCACCACAAGCCTGTTACTGATCGGCTGGCCGTCGATGACCGCCTCGGCGGCCGGCGGTCCCAACCTCGCCGCGGGCAAAACCGCGGCATCGAGCAGCGCCGCCACGGACTACGGCGCACCCAACCTGACCGACGGCAGCCAGGGAACGTACTGGCAGAGCGCCGGCAGCAGCCTTCCGCAGTGGGCCCAGGCCGACCTCGGCGCCACCACCCGCGTCGACGAGGTCGTCCTGAAACTCCCCGCGGGGTGGGAGAGCCGCCGCCAGACCCTGTCCGTCCAGGGCAGCGCCGACGGCACCAGCTTCACCACGCTGGTCACCTCCGCCGCGTACACCTTCAGCCCCGCCGACGGCAACGTCGTCACCATCGCCTTCCCGGCCGCCCAGGCCCGCTTCGTGCGGGTGAACATCACGGCCAACACGGGCTGGGCGGCAGCCCAGTTGTCCGAACTGGAAGTGCGCGCGCCGGGCGAGAGCACCGACAATCTCGCCCGGGGCAAGCAGCTGACGGCGAGCAGCCACACCGAGGTGTACGCCGCGGACCGCGCCAACGACGGCAACAGGTCCAGCTACTGGGAGAGCAAGAACAACGCCCTGCCCCAGTGGATCCAGGCAGACCTCGGCGCCTCCGTACGCGTCGGCCGTGTGGTGCTGAGGCTGCCGGACGGCTGGAGCACCCGGACCCAGACCCTGAAGCTCCAGGGCAGCGCCAATGGATCGGACTTCACGGATCTGACGGCGTCCAAGGGGTACGAGTTCAGCGCGGCCAACAGCCGGGCGGCGACGATCACCTTCGATGCGGCGACGACCCGCCATGTGCGGGTACTGATCACGGCCAACACCGGTCAGCCCGCGGGGCAGTTGTCCGAGCTGGAGATCTACGGTCCTACGACCGGTGACACCCAGGCCCCCAGCACCCCCCAGGACCTGGCGCTCACCGAGCCGACGACCGGCCAGATCAAGCTCACGTGGAAGGCGGCGACGGACAACACGGCCGTCACCGGCTACGAAATCTACGCCAACAACGCGCTGCTCACCAGCGTCGCGGGCAATGTCACGACGTTCACGGACACCCAGCCGGCGAATGCCACGGTGTCGTACTTCGTACGGGCCAAGGACGCGGCGGGCAACCAGTCCGGCAACAGCAACACCGTCACCCGCAACGGGTCGGGCGAGGAGGGCTCCAACCTCGCCGTCAACAAGCCGATCAGTGCGTCGTCCGTGATCCACACCTTCGTCGCGGAGAACGCCAACGACAACAAACCGACCACCTACTGGGAGGGTGGCGCGGACAGTTACCCCAACACCCTGACCGTCAAGCTCGGCGCCAATGCCGACGTCAGTTCGCTGGTGCTCAAAATCAACCCCGACAGTGGCTGGTCCACCAGGACCCAGCGCATCGAGGTGCTCGGCCGTGAGCAGAGCGCGACCTCCTTCACCAGCCTGGTGGCGGCCAAGGACTACACGTTCAACCCGGCGTCCGCAAACGCGGTCACCGTCGCGGTCACCGAGCGGATCGCCGACGTCCAGCTGAAGTTCACCGCGAACTCCGGTGCCACAGCGGGCCAGATCGCGGAGTTCCAGGTGCTCGGTGTCCCGGCGCCCAACCCGGATCTGGAGATCACCGGGCTGACCGCCTCCCCGGCCTCCCCGGTCGAGTCGGACGACGTCTTGCTCACCGCCACCGTCCGCAACAGCGGTCCGGCCGCAGCTCCGGCGACCGCCGTCAACTTCAAGCTCGGTGGCTCCAAGGTGGGCACGGCCGCCGTGCCGGCCCTGGCCGCCGGGGCCTCGGCGAGCGTGGCAGCCGCCATCGGACCGCGGGACTCGGGTACGTACCCGCTCAGCGCGGTCGTCGACGAGGCGAACACCGTCATCGAGCAGAACGACACCAACAACACCTACACGAGCGGCAGTCTGCTGGTGGTGAAGCCCGTCGCCAGCTCCGACCTGGTCGCCTCGCCGGTGAACTGGTCGCCCAGCGCCCCGGGGGACGGGGACAACGTCACCTTCTCCGTGACCATCAAGAACCAGGGCACGCAGGCCTCCGCCGCCGGCAGCCACGGCATAACGCTCACGCTCGTCGACTCCAAGGGCGCAGTCGTACGCACACTGACCGGCGCCCACAGCGGGGCCATCGCCCCCGGGGCCACCACGGCGCCGGTGGGTCTGGGCAGTTGGACGGCAGCCAACGGCACATACACCGTCAAGGTGGTGATCGCGGACGACGCCAATGAACTGCCGGTCAAGCGGGAGAACAACACCAGCACCCAGCCGTTCTTCATCGGACGTGGCGCCAATATGCCGTTCGACATGTACGAGGCGGAGGAGGGCAGCGCCGGTGGCGGCGCCCAGGCCGTCGGGCCCAACCGGACCGTGGGCGACATCGCGGGCGAGGCGTCCGGCCGTAAGGCCGTCACCCTCAACGAGACCGGAAACTATGTGGAGTTCACCACCAAGGCGAGCACGAACACGCTGGTGACCCGGTTCTCCATCCCGGACTCGCCGGGTGGCGGCGGCACCGACGCCACGCTCAACGTCTACGTCAACGGCACCTTCCGCAAGGCGATCGATCTCACGTCCAAGTACGCCTGGCTGTACGGCGCAGAGGCGAGCCCCGGCAACTCGCCGGGGGCCGGTTCGCCGCGCCACATCTACGACGAGGCGAACTTCACCCTGGGCGAGACCGTCCCGGCGGGCAGCAAGATCAAGCTGCAGAAGGACTCGGGGAACACCGCCAAGTACGCGATCGACTTCGTGAACCTGGAGCAGGTCCGGCAGCTCGCCAACCCGGACCCGGCGACGTACACGGTACCGGCCGGCTTCACCCACCAGGACGTACAGAACGCCCTGGACAAGGTGCGGATGGACACCACCGGCAAGCTGGTCGGCGTATACTTGCCGGTCGGTGACTACCAGACGGCCAGCAAGTTCCAGGTCTACGGAAAGGCCGTGAAGGTGGTGGGCGCCGGGCCCTGGTACACCCGGTTCCACGCGCCCACGACACAGGACAACACCGACATCGGCTTCCGGGCAGAGAACACGGCCAAGGGCTCCTCGTTCGCGAACTTCGCCTACTTCGGCAACTACACCTCGCGCATCGACGGCCCGGGGAAGGTGTTCGACTTCTCAAATGTCTCCGACATCGTGATCGACAACATCTGGAACGAACACATGGTGTGCCTCTACTGGGGCGCCAACACCGACAACGTCACCATCAAGAACTCGCGCATCCGCAATATGTTCGCCGACGGCATCAACATGACCAACGGCAGCACGGACAACCTCGTGACCAACAACGAGGCGCGGGCCACAGGTGACGACAGCTTCGCGCTGTTCTCGGCGATCGACGCCGGCGGCGCGGACATGAAGAACAACGTCTACGAGAACCTGACCTCGATCCTGACCTGGCGTGCTGCCGGTGTCGCCGTCTACGGCGGGTACAACAACACCTTCCGCAACATCCACATCGCGGACACGCTGGTGTACGCCGGGATCACGATCAGCTCGCTGGACTTCGGCTATCCGATGAACGGCTTCGGCACCGACCCGACCAGGTTCGAGAACATCTCGATCGTGCGGGCCGGCGGGCACTTCTGGGGAGCGCAGACCTTCCCCGGCATCTGGGTGTTCTCCGCGTCGAAGGTGTTCCAGGGCATCCGGGTCAGCAACGTCGACATCGTCGATCCGACGTACAGCGGCATCATGTTCCAGACCAACTACGTCGGAGGGCAGCCACAGTTCCCGATCAAGGACACGGTGTTCACCGATGTCTCGATCTCCGGTGCCCGCAAGAGCGGGGACGCCTACGACGCCAAGTCCGGCTTCGGACTGTGGGCGAACGAGATGCCGGAGACGAGCCAGGGACCTGCGGTGGGTGAGGTCACCTTCAACAACCTGAGGCTCAGCAACAACGCTCAGGACATCAAGAACACCACCGCCACCCTCGAGATCAACATCAATCCGTAGTCCACGGAGAGACCCGTAGAAGGTCCATGGAAAGGAGAGGAAACAGCGGCGTGCGGCGCCGTCCGGCGGTCCTGACCCCGGGCGGCACCACTTGCAGTCGAATTTGCGCGGATCAGTAAGCCACTTGCGGGGTTTGCGTTAGTCTTGCGTCCATGACGCGACGACTTGCTCAGGTTGCCAAGAAGGTAGGGGTCAGCGAGGCCACGGTCAGCCGGGTACTGAACGGCAAACCGGGGGTCTCCGAGACTACCCGGCGGTCGGTGCTGACGGCCCTGGACGTGCTCGGTTACGAGCGGCCGACGCAGCTGCGCGGCGAGCGCGCGCGGCTGGTCGGCCTGGTCCTGCCGGAGCTGCAGAACCCGATCTTCCCGGCCTTCGCCGAGGTGATCGGCGGAGCGCTGGCGCAGCAGGGGCTGACGCCCGTCCTGTGCACCCAGACCAAGGGCGGGGTGTCCGAGGCCGACTACGTCGAGCTGCTCCTCCAGCAGCAGGTCTCCGGAGTGGTCTTCGCCGGGGGGCTGTTCGCGCAGGCGGACGCGCCGCACGAGCACTACAGGCAGCTGTCCGACCGCAAGGTCCCCGTCGTGCTCATCAACGCCTCCATCGACCGCCTCGACTTCCCCTGTGTCTCGTGCGACGACGCCGTCGCCGTCGAGCAGGCCTGGCGCCACCTGAAGTCCCTGGGGCACGAGCGCATCGGTCTTGTCCTCGGCCCGCCCGACCACATTCCCTCGCGCCGCAAGCTGGCCGCCGCCCACATCGCGGCGCAGGCGGCGGGCGCCACGCTGCCCGAAGAGCACATCGAGCGCACCCTGTTCTCCCTGGAGGGCGGCCACGCCGCCGCCTCCCGGCTGCTGGGTCGCGGAGTCACCGGCATCATCTGCGCGAGCGACCCGCTGGCCCTCGGCGCGGTACGGGCCGCGCGCCGGCGGGGTCTCGACGTACCCGGTGACGTATCGGTAGTCGGCTACGACGACTCCGCGTTCATGAACTGCACCGAGCCCCCGCTGACCACCGTGCGCCAGCCCATCGAGGCCATGGGGCGGGCCGCGGTCGAGCTGCTGTGCGCGCAGATCCAGGGCGGCGCGGTACAGCAGGGCGAGCTGCTGTTCGAGCCCGAGTTGGTGGTACGCGGCTCCACGGCCCAGGCGCCGCGCTAGCCGCGCATCAACCGCGCAACCCCCTGTCAATCATTTACGGAATCAGCGCGACATATTGCGGTCGTCTGCTCTCGGTGGTTGAGTGTGCCGCGCCCCCGCTGTGTGTCAGCAGGGGGTCTTCCACGCTCATGCCCGAAGGGGACCACCGATGAGAAGCACTTGGTTCCGCCCTGCCTCCCGCACCCGCCGGAACTCCGCGGCTGCGATCGTCTCCGCGCTCGCGCTGACCGCTCTCGCAGCCTGCGGCACCAGTAGCAGCGACAACGACAACGACGGTGGTGGGGGCGGCGGATCGGCAGATCCTGCCGCGCCGCTCGACCCGAAGACCAAGGTCACGCTCACCATGGACTGCATGCCGCCCGCAGCGAAGGCCGCAGAGCTGAGGCAGTGGAAGGAGGACGTCAAGACGTTCAACGAGAAGTACCCGAACGTCAAGATCGACGGCAAGTCGACGACCGGGCAGTGCAACGAACCGGCCCGGTTCACCGCCGCGCTCAAAGGCAAGTCGCAGCCCGACGTCTTCTACTCGTATTTCACCGACCTCCAGCAGGTGCTGGACAACGACGGCGCAGCGGACATCTCGCAGTACGTGACCGAGAAGACGGTCCCCGCTCTCGCGAGCATCGACCCGCAGGTGCTGGACGTCCACAAGAAGGACGGCAAGGTCTACGCCCTGCCCACCAGCAACTACACCATGGGCCTGCTGATCAACCGCAAGCTCTTCGAGCAGGCCGGCCTCGACCCGAACGCGCCGCCCAAGACGTGGGAAGCGGTCCGCACGGCCGCCAAGGCGATCGCGAAGCTCGGCAACGGAGTCTCCGGCTTCGGCGAGTACAGCGCGGCCAACACCGGGGGCTGGCACTTCACCGCCACCATGTACGGCCTCGGCGGCGACGTCGTCACGGCCGACGGCACAAAGGCCGCGTTCAACAACGCCCTGGGCAGGCAGATCGTGCGGAACCTGCACGACATGCGGTGGGAAGACGACAGCATGGGCAAGACCCAGCTGCTCAAGTGGGGCGACCTGCAAAAGCAGATAGCCACCGACAAGCTCGGCATGTTCCTCGCCGCGCCCGACGACATCACGTACATGGTTCAGCAACTCGGTGCCAACTACGAGAACTTCGGTATGGGGCCGATTCCCGGAGGCAGGGACACGCTGTTCGGTGGCAACAACTACGTGTTCAAGAAGGGCAGTTCGACCGACGAGCTCAAGGCGGCGATAGCCTGGGTGAACTTCAAGACGCTCACCCCGGGCAAGGGGCAGTTCGACTGGGCCCGTCACAAGGCCGACAAGCTGCCCGTCGGCCTGCCCCAGCCGAACTTCTGGACCGGGGACGTCAAGGCCAAGGACGCCGCCGAGCGCGCCGAGAACGCGACCATGCCGGTTGAGAACTTCAAGCCCTTCGTGGATAACCCGGTGGCCGGCAAGGCCGAGCCGCCAAAGGCCCAGGAGGTCTACAAGGTCCTGGACAACGTGATGTCCGGCGTCCTCACCAACAAGAACGCGGACGTCGACAAGCTCCTGACCACCGCCGAGACCCAGGTCAACCAGGTACTGGCGAAGCGGTAGCAGGCGAGCGGGGCCGGGACCAGCCTCCCTGACCCGCCCCCCGTACCGCCCGCGTCCCTGAGGCCGCGTACGCCGTCCCCGACGCCGTACGCCGCCCAGGACCGCGTACACCTCGAAGACCCTGCGCCCCGGCACCAAGGAGAGACGATGTCGGCCCCCACCCTGGCCAAGAGCAAGACGGCGAAGCCCCGCCCCAAGAGCCCGGGCGACTCCGGCGCGCCGCGCACCCGCGAGGAGTTCGTGCGGGCGCTGCGGCGCAATGTGTCGGCGCACGGCTTCCTGATCGGCGCGGTCCTGTGCTTCTCGTTCTTCTCCTGGTACCCGATTGTCAGGGAATTCCTGCTGGCCTTCCAGAAGACCGAGGGCGGGAAGACCACCTGGGCCAGCTGGTCGAACCTGACATACATCTTCAACGACCCGGCGTTCTGGCAGGCCTGGCGCAACACCCTGCAGTTCACCGGACTCGCGCTGGTGCTTGGCTTCGCGGTGCCGTTCCTCATCGCCGTCCTGCTCAATGAATTCCGGCACGGGCAGGGCTTCTTGAGGCTGCTGGTCTATCTCCCGGTGATGCTGCCGCCGGTCGCCTCGGTGCTGCTCTTCAAGTACTTCTACGACCCGGGGTACGGCCTGTTCAACCGGATCCTGGAGCTCCTGCACCTGCCTCCCCAGGACTGGCTCCAGTCCACCGACACCGCCATGTTCTCCGTGGTGATCGCGGCCACCTGGATGAACATGGGCGGCGCGACCCTGATCTACCTGGCCGCGCTCCAGGGGATACCGGGGGAGCTGTACGAGGCGGCCGAGCTGGACGGCGCCGGCATCCTGCGCAGGATCTGGCATGTGACGATCCCTCAGACCCGGCTGATCCTCTCGCTGATGTTCCTGATGCAGATCATCGCGACCATGCAGGTCTTCACCGAGCCGTTCCTGCTCACAGGCGGCGCGGGCCCCGAAGGGTCCACGACCACCGTGGTCTATCTGATCTACCAGTACGCCTTCAACTTCAACAACTACGGCAGCGCGGCGGCGCTCGGCCTGGTCCTGCTCGTACTGCTCGCCGTCTTCTCCGCGGCGTACGTACGACTGAGCCGCGACAGCGACGACTAGGGAGTCCGACGATGGCAGCGAGCACTCTCATATCCCGCCGGAAGGCCACCGGGAAGGCCACCGGGAAGACCTCTCGGGCCAAGGCGCACACCGAACGCACCCGGACCCTCATCTCCCCGGCGCAGCTCGGCCGGACCCGCGGGAAGGTCGTCTACTGGGCCGTCCTCGCGCTGGTGGTGCTGGTCTTCGTGCTGGTCTTCCTGGGCCCGCTGTACTGGATGGTCAGCGGCGGTCTGAAGACGACGCAGGAGTTCGCGCAGAGCCCGCCCACACTGGTCCCCGAGTCGGTGCACCCGGAGAACTACTCCAGCGCCTGGCACGTGATGGACCTGGCCCGGCTGCTGTTCAACACGCTGTACTACGCGTTCGGCGCGCTCGCCTTCCAGCTGGTGTTCGACGTCGCCGCCGCCTACTCGCTGTCCAAGCTCAGGCCGCTCTTCGGCAAGGCGATCCTCGGGATGATGCTGGCCACCCTGATGATCCCGGCGACGGTACTCGTCGTACCGCAGTACCTCACGGTGCTCGACGTGCCGATCTTTGAACGCAATCTGCTCAACTCGCCCTGGGTGATCTGGCTTCCGTCCGTCACCAACGCCTTCAACATCTTCCTGCTGAAGCGGTTCTTCGACTCGATCCCGCGCGAACTGCTCGACGCCGCGTCGATCGACGGAGCCTCGCCGGTACGCACCCTGCGCTCCGTGGTCCTGCCGATCTCGCGGCCGATCCTGGGCGTCGTATCGATCTTCGCGGTGGTCGGGGTCTGGAAGGACTTCCTCTGGCCCATGCTCACCCTTCCCGACCCGGCCATGCAGACGCTCAACGTCGGGATCTACTCACTCGCCCAGGGCGTACCCGAGAACTGGCTGATCGCCGCGCTCGCCATCGCCTCCGCCCCGACACTGCTCATCTTCCTGATCTTCCAACGGAACATCATGGGCGGTCTCACGGCGGGCGGCCTGAAGGGCTGACCGCAGCCGCCGTACCCGCACCCACAAGCACTCCGCCGTCGGCCTCCTGGCGGCGCCCCCGCTGTCCGGGGCCGGCGGCGGAGTCCCACCTGCCCGAAAGGACCGTCACGTGGCAGTCATCCTCCCGCCCGAGGCCACCGCCGACTGGTGGCGCTCCGCCGCCATTTACCAGGTGTACGTACGCAGCTTTGCCGACGGCGACGGAGACGGCACCGGTGATCTCGCAGGCGTCCGCAGCAAGTTGGGCTACCTCGCCGAACTGGGCGTCGAGGCGCTCTGGTTCACCCCCTGGTATCTCTCACCGCTCGCCGACGGCGGCTACGACGTTGCCGACTACCGCACCATCGACCCTGCCTTCGGCAGTCTCGCCGAGGCCGAGAAACTGATCGCCGAGGCCCTCGGTCTGGGCATCCGCACCATCGTCGACATCGTGCCCAACCATGTCTCCGACCAGCACGCCTGGTTCCGGGCGGCGCTGGCGGCCGAGCCCGGCAGCCCGGAGCGCGAGCTGTTCCACTTCCGGCCGGGGCGCGGTGAGCACGGCGAACTGCCGCCCAACGACTGGCCGTCGCAGTTCGCCGGCACCACCTGGACCCGGGTACCCGACGGGGAGTGGTATTTGCACCTCTTCGCCCCCGAGCAGCCCGACCTCAACTGGGCACATCCCGCCGTGCGTCAAGAGCACGAGGACGTCCTGCGCTTCTGGTTCGAGCGAGGCGTCGCCGGCGTACGTATCGACTCGGCCGCACTGCTCGCCAAGGCCCCGGGGCTGCCCGACTTCGTCGAGGGCCAGGATCCGCATCCGTACATCGACCTCGACGAACTCCACGACATCTACCGCTCCTGGCGGACGATAGCCGACGAGTACGACGGCATCTTCGTCGGCGAGGTGTGGCTGCCCGACTCCGAACGCTTCGCCCGCTATCTGCGCCCCGACGAGCTGCACACGGCCTTCAACTTCAACTTCCTGTCCTGCCCGTGGGACGCCACCCTGCTGCGCACGTCCATCGAGGAGACACTCGCCGAGCACGCGCCCGTCGGGGCGCCCGCGACCTGGGTGCTGTGCAACCACGATGTCACGCGGACCGTCACCCGGTACGGGCGCGAGGCCACCGGATTCGACTTCGCGGCCAAGGCCTTCGGCACCCCCACCGACCTCGCGCTCGGCACCAGGCGGGCACGCGCCGCCGCTCTCCTCTCGCTCGCGCTGCCGGGGGCCGTCTACCTCTACCAGGGCGAGGAACTGGGCCTGCCCGAGGCGGAGATCCCGCTGCAGCGCATCCAGGACCCCATGCACTTCCGCTCCGGGGGCAGCGACCCCGGGCGCGACGGGTGCCGGGTGCCGCTGCCCTGGTCGGCGGAGGCCCCGCACTACGGATTCGGCTCCGTGCGGCCGCCCTGGCTGCCCCAGCCCGAGGACTGGGAGGCGTACGCCGCCGACCGCCAGGAGGGTGATCCGTCCTCGATGCTCAGCCTGTACCGGACGGCGCTGGGCCTGCGCCGCACCGAGCCCGGCTTCGGCGACGGCCCGCTCCGCTGGCTGCCCGCCCCGGACGGCGCCCTGGCGTTCGCCCGTGAGGACGGCCTGATGTGCGTGGTCAACCTCGCCGCACAGAGCGCCGAACTCCCCGGCCACACCGGCTTCCTGCTCGTGAGCGGCCCCCTGGACGAGGACGGCCGCCTTCCGCAGGACACGGCGGTGTGGCTGCGGGCCTGACGGCCGCACGGCACGCTCCGCCGGCTCGACCTCCTCGCCCCCGATCCCCACGGAAAGGTGTGAGTGTCATGAGCGCAACAAGAGCCGCCCCCAGGTCGCAGGACTCCGTGCGAAAGCCAAGCGCCGGGCCACGGACTGGCAGCACCAAACGACCACCGTCATCGCCCGCACCCACGGCACCGTCGTGGTCGAAGGACTGCGGCTGGTCGGGCAACGCCGACCACAACGCAGCCCGCAACGTCTTGCACCTGTACCGAATGGGCCTCGCGCTCATCCCGGCACCGCAACCTCGCCAAGGGCCGTCCCGCCACCGCGTCCGGCCAGGTGGACGGCTATCCCGCGGCCAGGGCTGTGGATGGCCCGGTGCCCGCGGACGAGGAAGTACCCCCGGTCGGGCGGCCCCCGGGCCGGGCGCGCTGACCGGAGTTGGCCGGTCAGGCGGCGGCGCGGGCCTCCCGGATCGGGGCTCCGGCCTGGTGGAGACTGGCGAGCGCCTGCTTGTACGACGTGATCAGGCTGGTCTCCAGGTAGCTGATACCCAGCTCCTCGCAGTGCCGCCGGACGATGACCTGCGCCTTGCGCAGATGCGGGCTGGGCATGCTGGGGAACAGGTGGTGCTCGATCTGGTAGTTCAGCCCGCCCAGCGCGATGTCGGTGATCAGACCGCCGCGCACATTGCGCGAGGTGAGCACCTGGCGGCGCAGGAAGTCGGGGCGGTCCTTGCCGGTCAGGATCGGCATGCCCTTGTGGTTCGGGGCGAAGATGGAGCCGAGATACACACCGAAGAGGCACTGGTGGACGGCCAGGAAGGCGATCGCCATGCCGGGCGGCAGCACCAGGAACAGGGCGGCCAGGTACACCGCGAAATGACCGAAGAGCAGCGCGCCTTCGATCTTGCGGTTCTTCAGAGACGGGTTGGCGAGCCCCCGTACGCCCGCCACATGCAGGCTGAAGCCTTCCAGCGTGAGCAGCGGGAAGAAGAGGAAGGCCTGCGAGCGGCCTAGCAGCCTGGGCAGGCCCTTGGCGGCGCGGGCCTGGTCCTGCGACCAGACCAGTACGTCGGGGTTGACGTCCGGGTCGAGATCCTCGTGGTTGGGGTTGGCGTGGTGGCGGGTGTGCTTGTCCTGCCACCACCCGTAGCCCATGCCGATGCCGGCGTTCCCGGCGATCCACCCGGACCGCTCGCTGCCCTTGCGCAGCCGGAAGACCTGGCGGTGGGCCATGTCATGGGTGAGCAGTGCGACCTGGCCGAAGACCACGGCGAGGAAACCGGCGATCGCCAGTGTCCACCAGCTGTCGCCGACGAGGACGAAGGCGGCCCAGCCTCCGACGTAGAGCGTGGCCACCGCGGCGATACGGGCCGCATAGTACCCGGGGCGGCGGCTCATCAGTCCGGCAGCGATGACCTTCTTCGAAAGCCGGGCGAAGTCACTGCCGGTCTCGCTCGGCGGCGGGGGCGGAGGACGGACGGAAGTCTGCACGGTCATGGGTGGATCCTTCTCTGGAGGGGGGCACAGGAGGCGTCGTGACAACGTGCCGTACGGGGGCAGCGCGCAGCGGCGGTGCCGCCGGTCGGGAGTGGTGCGCGGGCGCTCGTGCCCGGACTACAGCGCGATGTATTCGCGGATCTTGCCCCGCACCATGGGTCTGGGGGCGCCGATGTTCAGTGGAAAGGCGGGGAATCGTTCGGCCAGGGTGTCGGGGCTCAGCGGTCGGCCGAGTGGCAGCGCGACCTTGCCCTGCGGATTCTCCTGCCAGGGGCCGTCCTCGATCTCACGGACCCGGGTGACCTTGCCGTCGGTCACGTAGGCGACAGCACGCAGGAGAGGGCGCTTGCCCTTGGCCACGGTAAACCACATGCGGTCGGCATCCCGCTGGGCCGCACTGTCCTCGCCCTGCCCGGTCTCGCCGTACGGCCGCCCGTCCGCGTCGATCTTCTCGGTGTGGGTACCGCGGTAGACCACCATGACCATGCCTGCGGCGCGCTCGCGGGCCCGGACGGTCTTGGGGTCCAGACCCAACAGAGCGGCGGCCTGACTGACCCCGCCGGCTTTCGCCACTATCGCGCGGATCACTGCCGCCTGCTCCTCGCGAAGCTCCTTCTGTCGGGTTTCGATGGTACGGAGTCGATCAAGGAGGTCGCGGATGCCAGGTCCTTCGTCGCATGAGCCGGAGGCCCTTACCTTTCATTTGTCCTCTCTTGACCCGCTGTTGTCAATGGAGAGGAATAACACGGAGACCTTTATGGATCTCTTATCCGCACCCCGCCCCTTCGGCTTCGCCATCGCCATCGCCATCGCCGAAATGATTCACTACGGCATGTCCAAGACCGCGCTGCTCGCGGTCTCCCGGGGCTTCGCGAAGGAAGCGGCCGGCACCGGGGTCACCGTCAACTTGGTGATCGCGGGGCCCACGCGCACCGGCGGGGTCGAGGACTTCGTATACGAGCTGGTGGACAGCGCACTTCCGTGGGACGAGGCGCAGCGCGAGTTCATGGGGCTGCACCGCCCCCAGTCGCTCATCCAGCGCCTGATCGAACCCGAGGAGATCGCCAACATGGTGGTCTACCTCAGCTCGATGCTCGCTTCGGCCACCACCGGCGGCGCCGTCCGCGTGGACGGCGGATACGTCGACTCGATCCTTCCCTGACCCTTCCGCCCCGCACGACAGGTTTCCTCCCCGGGGACCGGGGCACGGCCGCCCGGGGAGTCGGGTGCGCGACGGCGGAACCAGGGCCGCCCGGCTGGCCGTACACTCCCCTTATGGGTCGCACATGTGGAGTAAGGGAGTGCCTGCTGCAGGTCTCCCATGCCCTGTGCCCGATCGCGCCCGGCGCGACGGCCCACGGTCCGGCGAATGAGCCGGAGAGCGGCTGCCGGGCCCTGCACGGCCACGGCTAGCGATCCTCGCCCGCTCCTCAGAGGCACCCGGCGGTTCCCGCCCCGTTCGTGACACCCCTTTCTCACGGTCCGCTCCTCGCAATGGGCGCCGTAGTACGTCCGCAATATCTCTGCCTCCGGGCCGATCCGCTGTGTCCCGGCCCCGCACGCACGACCGCGCACACCTGCACGACCTTCTTCGGCGCCCCGGGCGCCGTCCTTGACGACCGCCGGACGGCCGGCTGTCGTCCGCACCCTCCGAGAGGACCCCTGTGAAGTTGAGCGAGTTGCTGGCCGGCCACGACCACGAGGTGCTCCAGGGGGATCCGGAGACGATGATCACCGCGGGAACCTGCTTCGACGCCCACCGGGTGTCGCCGGGCTCCCTGTTCGTCGCCGTTCCCGGTCACCGCGAGGGCGGCCCCGAGGCTGTCGGGCCGGCTCTCGCACGTGGCGCGGCGGCCGTACTCGTCGAAGGTGCTTCGGACCACCCCGCGCCGTCGTGGGCGTCGGACACCGGCGTCTGTGTCGTGCGGGTTCCGGAGACCAGGACGGCCGCCGCCGCCGTCGCCTCCCGCTACTACGGCGAGCCCGGACGGCAGTTGGACATGGTGGCCGTCACCGGCACCAACGGGAAGACCTCCGTGTCGTACATGGTCGAGTCGGTTCTGCGGATCGCCGAGGCCGCCGTCGTCGGCGTCATCGGCACGGCCGGCAGCCGGATCGGGGACGATGTGATCCCGATGCCGAGGTCGGTGCTGAGCACCCCCGAGTCGCCCGACTTCCAGTACCTGTTGGGGCACATGCGCGACCGTAGGGCGAGCACCGTCGTGCTGGAGGCCACCTCGATGGGCCTGTTGAACCACCGCATCGACCACTCGTTCATCGATGTCGGCATCTTCACCAACCTGACCCAGGACCACCTGGACGACCACGGCACCATGGAGAACTACCGGGACGCCAAACTGCGCCTGTTCGACGGCCTTTGCGAGCGTGCCGTGGTCAACGTTGACGACTCGGTGGGCGCCGGGATCGCCGCGATGATGCCCGGCCGGGTGACCACCTTCGGACTCGACTCACCCGCCGACTACCGTGCGACGGACCTCGATATGGACGGTTTCGGCACGCGTTTCACCCTGCACCACGACGGTCGCAAGTACCCGGCGGCGATTCCCGTCCCCGGCCGCTTCTCGGTGGCCAACGCGCTCGCCACCGTGGCGGCTTGCCACCTGCTGGGTCACGACCTCGCCGGACTCGTCGCCGCGCTCGACCGGATGCCGCCGGTCCCGGGGCGCCTGGAGCGCTACGAGACGCCGGCGGGCACCTCGGTGATCGTGGACTACGCGCACTCCCCGGACTCCCTGGAGAAGGTCCTGACCGCCATCCGCGGCTTCGCCAAGGGCCGGGTCGTCACCGTCTTCGGCTGCGGCGGAGACCGGGACGTCACCAAGCGCGCCCAGATGGGAGAGATCGCCGGGACCCACTCCGACCTGTGCGTTCTCACCTCGGACAACCCCCGCAACGAGGACCCGGAGGCGATCCTGGATCAGATCGTCCCGGGTCTCGCGGCGACCGGCACCCGGTTCGAACGGTTCGCCGACCGCCGCGAGGCGATCGCTTTCGCGCTGTCCGCCGCCGGGCCCGATGACACCGTGCTGATCGCGGGCAAGGGCAGTGAGCCGTATCAGATCGTCGGGGAGCAGCTGATCCCGTTCAGCGACATGGCTACGGCGCGCGAACTCGCCGGGGCATAAAGGCCGTTACAGGAAGGCCGTACAGGAATACCGTTTACTGGAAGGTCTTTACTGGTTCTTCCCGGTATTCAGGTGGACCACATTGGACTGCTTTCCGTACGAGATCGCGCGGACCCGGTAGGAAGCCTTCTTTTCGTTCGGCAGAGTGATGAGTCCGAAGGAATTGATATCGGGGTCCAGGACGGCGGTCGGCCGGAATGTACGGCTGCCCGCCGGTCTGGTCTCCAGTAGATAGCCCGCCTCGTCGTCGGCGTGGTCGGTCCAGGTGAACTTGATGCCGTTGGCGTGCTCGACGGTCGCCTTCAGACCGCTCGGCGCGGAGCCCGCGTTCCGAACAGGGCGGGTGGGCACGGGCTTGCCCCGGACCGTGCGCGGAGGCGCCCACTCGTGGTCGCCCTGCTGGTCCTTCTCCGTCAACTCCCCCGGGGGCAGAGTGACTTCGACCGGTGGCGAGGCCTGGCCGTAGTAGGGGCGGAGCCGGTAGTGGAACGGGGTCAGGGGCATGAGGTCGGGATGCCGGTAGGTCCGGCTGTCCGGCGTCAGGTACTCCAGAATCGTGTACGGGCCTGCCGGATCCGTCGCGAACTCGATGATGCGGCCGGCCGCACCCCGGTCCTCGCCCGTCCACTTCAGGGTGATGTCGACGGGCGTGACGAGCTCGGCCGTGAGCCTGGTGCCGGTGACAGCGACGGTGGCCGGCGCGGGCCGGCCGGCCGGCCCCTCGCCCGAGTCCTTCGACTCGTTCGACGAGCGCGTGCAGCCGGCCAGCCCGATGACGAGTGCCGCCGTCACCGCGGTGCGCAGTCGGGTCCTCATGTGGCCACCGGCTACTTGCGCCAGAACTTCACGTTGCTCCACACCACGGTGGCGGGACCGTTGCCACTGCTGGTGCGGTAGGCGCCGAACTTGTCGTAGAAGCTGCCGCCGGGACTGCTGTAGGTGTGCTTCAGGGACCCGTTGATATAGGTGCGGTGCTCATTGCCCACCTGGTGCACCGTGTTCACGCGGACGTTCGCGCCGACCGTGCCCGCGTTGGAGAGGGTGTCGCCGCCGTGCACGGCGTACAACCGTCCGCCGCGCTCGGCGGCCAGCATGAAGAACGGTCCCGCGGCCGATTCGTTGAAGGTCTGCTTCAGGCTGATCCGGGTGCCGCCCATGCTGCTTATCCTGAAGTACCCCTCGAACTGGCGGGTTCCGCCGGTGTACGTCGCGTAGCGCCGCTCGGCGCGCTGGTCACCACTGGCGGTGGAACAGGTCAGTTGGAACGTCAGGTTGTCGACCTGACCGCAGCCCCTCTCCTGCACGTTGAAGGTCGGGGAGACCGAGGTCCAGCCGCCCGGCTCGACCTCCGCGTGGGCGGTGGGTGCCAGGAGCAGTCCGCAGGCCGCGGTCAGTCCGGCGGTGGCAAGGATTTTGGTGCGCATGTCTCACTACCCTTTGATCGAGTCGAGTTGTTCGGCTGCGGGCCGCAGCGCCCAGAGGTCGCCGCCCGGTGGTGTCTCGACATGCGGCACGGCCGCCCGCGCGCGGGCGTCGCCCGCGTCGGCCGCCGCGTGGATGATGTCGCTCGCCGCGTACGCGCGGAAATCGAGTTCGGGGTGGGGCCAGGGGGTGGCCGAGGTGGCTGCGGGGATGAGCTGGTGCACGGCCTTGAACAGGCTTCTGCCGCCGGGTCCTTGGTGGCTCCACAGGTTGACGCCGACATGCTTGCCGATGTCGGCGAGGCGGGTCAGCGCGACCAGGTTGAAGGTCGAGTAGTGCCAGCTGCGGGTGCGGCTGATCTCCGCGGGCTGGCTGCCGTCGGCCGCGATCTGGGCGTCGATGCGCTTCTTGCGTGCGTCGAGGACCGTCTTGCGCGCCAGCTTGTCGTCGCCGACCGCGACGGCCGGCGCGGCGACCTGCATGTCGTGGAAGCTGCCGTGGTTGTTGACGGCGGCGGCCTCCTCCTTGCCGAACGGGCTCGTCACCAGCCAGTCCAGGAAGCCCCGGTACCAGGTGCGCATACCGGCCCGGTCGCTCGCCTTCCAGCCGGGCGCACCGGTGTCGAGGATCGCGGTGGCGTCCAGGACGCCGGTGAAGGACTGCGAGAAGTCGATGATGCCGATCGCCCGGCCGTTGTACTTGCAGGGGATGAACTGGGCGTGGTTCAGGTTCGGGTTCATCCGGGTGTCCGGATCGGTGAACCAGGTGCGCAGGATGGCGCCCGCGTGCTCGGCGTACTTCTTCTGTCCGGTGTAGTACCAGGCGAGGCTGAGGGTGTACGCGGAGTCGAGGACCTTGGCCCGGTCGGGGTGGTCGGTGCCGGTGTCGACCTCAGGGTTGCGCTGCCCGTCGCGCTGGACGTACGGGCAGCCCCAGGGGTTCTCGGCGGTCCTGGGCTTCGACGGCCACCAGTAGGGGGCCTGGCTGAGGTAGTCGTGCGGGTCCCCGCTCGGGGCGGGCTTCGGTTTGTCGACGACGGTCCACGGCCCCTGGCCGAGCCGGTCGTCGGCCCGTGCGACGAGGTCGTTGAGGGCCCCGCGCAGTGCGGGATCACCCCGGTCGAGGCGGCGGCGGGTCTCCCGGAGCTGCTTGCCGTCGAGGACGGCGGTCCGGGGGGCGACGGCATCGGCGGACGGCGCGGGCGCCGATGCCGACGACGCGGGGGGTACGAGTACGGCGGCGAAGGTGGCCGCGGCGACGATCAGGGTTGCCAGACGGTGCGATGGTCTTCCGTTCATTCAACGCTCCCGCCGCATATGTGAACGCTGTCCATGAGCAGGACCGTGCGAGCGTAGAACTGCCCATGGCTGCGTGGCAATGGTGGGAGCGGAATTCACGGACAGGATCCGCGTACGGATCTGCGTACGGTCTCCTGGAAGCCCATGAGATCTCCTGAAAGTCCCCGGAAGCCGGAATTCGTCGGCTAGTTGCTCCGGATGAACTGCTTCGCCAGCGTCTCGCCACGCGCGGTCGCGGCGCTGCTGTTCTCGATGGGGGAGACCTTCGAGTTCTTGAAGAGGATGTACGTGACCCCCGACGCGGTGCCGCCGCTCGTCGGGTCGGGGTCGATGCCCAGGGACCGCGCCGCCGCGTACGACGCCTCACCGATGATGCGGCTGGGGCCGGTGTCGCCGACGACGGCGTACCGTACCCGGCCGCGGTAGACAACGGCGGCGACGGCGCCGCCGCGGATTCCCGACGCCCGGTGGTTCCAGATGCCGCTGGCTCCCGGCACGACGACGAACGGCAGCTTCTCCGAGTTCAGCGGCTTGCCGTCGGACTGCTGGAAGGCGGTGGCGTCCTGGAACCAGCGGTCGGTCCGCTTGTTGCACCGCGCGGTGACCTGGCCGTCGCAGTCGATGTCCATGTCGGCCTTGAAGAACACCGCGCCGTTCTTGCCGCACACGGGCACATCGGCCTTCGCGCCCTCGTCTGAGCGGTACCTGCCGTTCGAGATCTGCGAGCAGCTCCTGACCTTGGCGAGCAGCGCGTCCGCACCGACGGCCCCCGCCTCGACGGCCCCCGCCTCGACGGCCCCCGCCTCGGCGGGCGGGGGTGCGGCGGGCAGCGCGGTGGCGGGCAGGGCGGTGGCGGCGAGCAATGCGGCGCCGAGGACAGCGAGAAGCTGCGTTCGGTGGTGCACTCAGGGTTCCTTCCGGGCGCGGTTCATGGGGCCGGTGGTGAGGTGGGTGGTGGGGGACGGTTGTCCTGTACGTGGGCGGCGAGCCGGTCGAGGAACACGCGCTGGCCGGTCACGAGCCGCTCGTGGGCGCTCCGCGGTGTGCACCACGCGACCCGGTCGAGCTCCGGGAACTCACGCAGCACCCCCGAGCCCCGCGGCCACTCCATGCGGAATGTCCCGAAGACGGCCCGGCCGATGTCGAGATCCGCCTCCACCGCCCAGACGGTGACGGTTTTGCCGCCCGACTGACGGGACTCGCCGAGCGCGATCGGCTCCCCGTCGGGCACCGGCAGGCCCAGTTCCTCCGAGAACTCCCGGCGGGCAGCCGCCTCGGCCTGCTCCTCGGGCCCGTACTCGCCCTTGGGAATCGACCAGGCCCCGGCATCGCGGCCGGCCCAGAACGGACCGCCCATATGACCGATGAGCACCTCGGTCCCCGCCTCCGAGATCCGGAAGAGGAGGAGCCCCGCGCTTCGCTTGCCCGACATGCCGTCAAGTCTGCTCGCGGGGAAAGCGCGACGCCATCGCAGCGAGCCGGGCAGCGACAGGCCCCGGCACTGCGATCCGCCGTGCTGCCAGGGGCCCCGACCGGCCGCCCCGGAAACTGTGCCGCGTTGCGCCGACCGGGTTCATAACCCTCAGCAGCCGCGTGCGGTGCGTCGGGATGGATGGCAGCCACGGCGCCGGAGAACCCGGTGAAGGCGTACGTGCCTGAGCAGTGCTGCCGGGGCCGGTACCGGTCCCGACGCCTCCCGACGCCTCCTGACATCGGGTCAGGGAATTTTGTGCGCGCAAACGGTGAACACAACTCTCGCACCGCCCGTACCAGACGGCGGACGCGTCCCCCCGGTTTCCGTCGGCGACCGGGCTCCATATCCCCCTTAGGAGGCGACGAGTTGAGCCACAGGCGAATACCCAAGCGAAAGGCCATCCTCGCAGGAGCCGGGGCCGCGGGCATCGCGGCAGCGGCCATCCTGCTGCCCAACGCCAACGCCTCGCAGACCGAGGACGACGCGGCGTCGGATCCGGCCCCCAGGACGATGAGCGCCGCATCGGTGGCGGGCCTCATCGAGAAACTGGCGCCGCAGCTCGGCGAGGCCTACGGCGGGGCGTACTACGACGCCGAGAAGCAGCAGGTCATCGTCAACGTCGTGGGCAACAACAAGGCCGTGAGCGTCGAGGTGAAGAAGGCCGGGGCCGTCGCGCGGAGCGTGCAGAACAGCACGAACCGGCTGACGTCCGCCACCCGCACCCTGACCAGCCGCGCCAGCATCCCGGGGACGGCATGGGCCGTCGATCCCAGGACCAACCAGGTCCTGGTCACGGCGGACCGTACGGTCACCGGCGACCGGTGGAACAGACTTGAGACGGCCGTCGAGTCACTGGGCGCCGGTACGGCCCGCATCCAGAAGTCCACGGGGGAGTTCAAGCCCTTCATCGAGGGCGGGGACGCCATCTTCGGCGGCGGCGCGCGCTGTTCCCTCGGATTCAATGTGACCACTCAGGACGGCCAGCCGGGCTTCCTGACCGCGGGACACTGCGGTGTCGCCGCCGAACAGTGGTCGGACGCCCAGGACGGCGCGCCCATCGGTACGGTCCAGGCCGCCACCTTCCCTGGCGACGGCGACTTTGCGCTCGTGACGTACGACGACCCGGCTACCGACGCGCCGAGCGTGGTCGACGTGGGCGGCGGGCAGACCGTGGAGATCACGCAGGCGGCCGAGGCCGCGGTCGGCCAGCAGGTGTCCCGGATGGGCAGCACCACCGGGCTGAACGATGGCGCGGTCACCGGGCTCAACGCCACTGTGAACTACCCCGAAGGCACCGTCACCGGCCTCATCCAGACCGATGTCTGCGCCGAACCTGGCGACAGCGGCGGCGCGCTCTTCACCCAGGACGGCGGCGCGATCGGCCTCACCTCGGGTGGCAGCGGGGACTGCACCGCGGGCGGCGAGACGTTCTTCCAGCCCGTGACGACAGCGCTGGCCGCGGTCGGCGCCGAGATCGGTGCGGGCGCGGGCGGCAACGGGGGAGCCGGGGATGCCGGTGACGCGGGCGCCGCGAACGCCGGTGCCGGTGACGCGGGCGCGGGCGACGAGGGCGCCGCTGACG
This sequence comes from Streptomyces changchenzhani, assembly GCF_039766235.1. NCBI lineage: Bacteria > Bacillati > Actinomycetota > Actinomycetes > Kitasatosporales > Streptomycetaceae > Streptomyces > Streptomyces changchenzhani. The sequence goes on from NZ_JBDHNH010000003.1 coordinate 77,881, forward strand.
CGGGCGCCGCGAACGCCGGGGCGGGTGACGCCGGTAATGCCGGCGCCGGTGGCGAGGATGCCGCCAACGCCGGGGCCGAGGGTGCCGGGGACGCCGATGACGCGGGGGCGGGAATCGCGGGTGTCGGCATCCCGGGCGTCGGAGAGGTCGGGGTCGGCGAGAACGGCTGACGTACAGAAGCCCCCGGGCATCGGCGGATGCCCGGGGGCGTGATGGCCTCCGGTAGTCCCGACGCGGCCGGTCGCGTCACCTGCCTGGGGCACCTGAGGGCTCTGAGGGGCCGGGCATGACGAAATGCGCTCCGGCCCCGGTGGCGTCGACATGCACGATGTGACGGCCCACCCGCACGAACTGGGACTGCACGGACCGCGCGTCTCCCACACACCAGGAACCGTCCTGCCCGTCACTGCCGGGCAAGGGGGTCCAGACTTCGAGGAATGTGCTCCCGTCGGTGTTGGTCCCCGTCTCGATCAGACCGTCGCCCTCGGTGCGCAGAACTCCCACGTCATGACCCGGTGTGCCGACGTCGTTGTGGAAGCAGACCTGCCCGTCCTCGTACGACGTGGTGCCGGCGAAGCCGCGGCTGTCGGCTCAGGCAGCGCCGAACCAGGTCTCTGCCGGCGAAGAGCGTGCCGTCGGCGGGGTCCGGCAGTTCCCGCAGTTATCAGGGGAGGTTGTACGTGCTCGTCACCGACCGCGTAGACCGGCTGCGACCCGCGCGCCCGGCTCACCGGCCCCGGCCGGATCACGACATGCCCTCGTAGGCGTACCCGGCGACCCAGGTGATGTCGAGCTGCGCCGAGGAGCCGGGCTCGGCAGGCGGACCGTACAGCGCGCTCTCGTTCTGCAGAATCCAGGACAGCGGCTCTGACGGGATGCCGCGCGTGCTGGAGCCGACGAGTTCGCCGTCCAGGTAGTACCTGACCTCGTCCGGCGTCCACTCCACGGATGTGGTGTGCCAGTCCGTCCACCGGGCGCCGGTGGTGAACACGTCCTGCTGCCCGCCGTCACAGGGGTGGGTGAACGCCGCGATCTTGTCGGTCCAGTTCTGCTCCGGGAAGTCCATCTCACAGCCGTTGCCGTACCAGAGGTGCGCCGACTTGTAGCCGGGCGCGGCGTCGACCACCCGGAACCGCTCGCTGAACTTTCCGTACGTCTGCTCCATGAGCTTCTTCGGCACGACGGCCGCCGCGTGCACCGGGCTGCCGTCCTCGGGCCGCCACATACGGATGTTCATCCGGCCGTCGCCGTTGTCGGCGGGACCGACGCTGATGGTGTCCTCGGGGTGGTAGGCGCCACCGACCGACCGCACGGAGTTCCCGTCGGCCCCGGAGGTCGCGGTGTCCCGCCAGGCCGCCGGGTACGCCCACCAGTCCTCCCGGTACTTGCCTTCCAGGCCCGCGCAGTACGCGTCGCGGGTGTCGGCGAAGTGGTCGCAGTCGCTGAACGAACCGAGCGGAACAGTGTCCCCGTTGAAGTTCTCGGCGAAGATCTGCCGGAAGGGCCCGCAGTCGCCGATCGGCATGCTGTTCCCGGTCGTGCGGCAGGCGTCCTGGGAGGCGACGGAGGCACCCGAGACGGGTGTGAGCCAGGCGAGGAGGAAGGACACCGAAGCGAGAGCCAGCGTGGCCGGCAGCAGATGGCGCCGGGGGCGACGGTGCGTCAGCCCCCGCCGGGGCCGCCGGTCCGTAGGGGCAGTCATCCGGTGCTTATGGGCGGTCATGGTGACCGGTCCTCCACTGGGTCGACGGTCCCACCGGGGCCGCGGAGCCCCGGTGGCGCGTGCCTGTCCTGGACGGTGCGTCACCACCGTAAGGGGCGCGGCGAGATCACGTACACGGGACGGGAGAAACCAGTGCTCCGAAGTGGCTAGAGGGCGTCCGGAGCTGCCTTCTCCAGGGTTTCGACGCTGCCGGACATGATGGTGCGCATGTGCCGGGTGAGGTGTTCCGTGGGCCAGTCCCACCAGGCGACGGCCAGCAGGCGGGCAACGTCGGACTCGTCGTAGCGGGCGCGGATCAGCTTGGCCGGATTGCCGCCCACGATGCCGTAGTCGGGCACGTCGTCGACCACCACGGAGCCGGAGGCGATGATCGCGCCGTGTCCGATGCGGACACCCGGCATCACCATGGTGCCGTGGCCGAACCAGACGTCGTTGCCGACGACGGTGTCACCGCGGCCGGGCAGTCCCGTGATCAGATCGAAGTGCTCGGCCCAGGAGCCGCCCATGATGGGGAACGGGAACGTCGAGGGCCCGTCCATCCGGTGGTTGGCGCCGTTCATGATGAAGCGCACACCGGTGCCCAGCGCGCAGAGCTTCCCGATGACGAGCCGCTCCGGCCCGTAGTGGTGGAGCACATTGCGGGTCTCGAACGCGGTCGGCTCGTCCGGATCGTCGTAGTACGAGTACTCCCCGATGTCGATCAGCGGAGACTTCACCAGGGGCTTGAGCAGGACCACCCGCGGCTGGTCCGGCATCGGGTGGAGCACCGTGGGGTCGGCGGGGGCAGGTGACATGGGCAAACCGCTTCCGGTCGGTCGGGGGACACAGGTGCCGAACATCGTGCACCACGTACGCCGTTCGCGCGGCCGGGCCCCGGGCCGGTACGCGGACCGGAACACGTGGTATGTGCACGGCATGTGCACCCTGAGCAGTCAGCCCGCCGCTGTCGGGCGGGCTGTCGGTGTGCTGCGTTCAGATCAGCGCGGCGGCCTCCTGGAGGGAGAGGCCGCCGCCCGCGCGTACGCGTGCTCGTAACTCCGCTCGTCCAGCACCGCCCGGCCCTCGTCCCCGGCCCGTCGGCGGATCTCCGCCTCGGCCTCCGGCCGGTTCTGGTGGAAGCCGAAGCACTCCGGCATCGAGGTGTGGTGGTCGTACGCGCCGAGCAATCGCGCCGCTTCCTCGGCCACCCCGCTGTGCGCCATCGCCCAAGCCGCCGAAGGGAACTGGCTGATGATCAAGTGCGGGGCGACCAGGAACACCAGGCTCTCCAGATCCCGCGCGGCCACCCGGATCTCCGAGATGCTGGGCCAGCATGGTCCTTGTGATGACGGCCGCCTCACCGGCGTACGACGTCGCCTCCTCGACGGCCTTCACCAGCAGCGTGGCCGCCCGTCCGGCGTCACCGGCCTTCAGCCTGACGGGCCGACCCGGCCGACCGGGCGTCGTAACGGTTCATATCCCTGCTCAGCGGCTACGGTGCCTACTGTTCGCCGCGAGGTTGCCCCCACCTCCTGGTGAGTGGGTAGGAACGCAGAGACGCTGTCCGCCGACAGTGCCTTTCGCATCCAACCAGCTTTCCCCCAGGAGGACTTGTGGACCTTGGCCGAGTGGGCCGGCCCGTCGTGCTGCTCGCGACGGTGACCGCGCTGACGGTAGGAGCCGTATCACCCGCCGTCGCCGATTCCACCCCCGATCCCCGCCCCCGAAACTCCGCCGAGATCCTCAGACCGGTCGCACCGCCACCGGCCCGCTCCGCCCCCGGCAGCCCACGGTCCGTCGTCGACGGAGACGGCATCGAGACTGCGCGCAGCGCCCGCCCGATCTCCCCGGGCGTCCGCCTCAGCTCGTACGACCGGCTCGAATCCGACAAGTGGCTGCGGGTCGACGCGCTCTCCGTCGACCTCGACAACGCCGGCGTACGCACCGACTATCTGCACTCCGGGAAGGTCGCCGACCGCCGCACGGTCTCCGAGCTCGCCGCGGCTCACCGGCCGGGCGCCGGCCGTCGTACCGTCGCCGCCGTCAACGCCGACTTCTTCGACATCAACCAGACCGGCGCCCCACAGGGCCCCGGCATCAAGGACGGCCAGCTCGTGCACTCCCCGTCCGCGAGCGCCAACCGCGCCGTCGGCATCGGACCTGGGGTCGCCGGGCGCGTCCTGGAGCTGTACTTCGACGGCACGCTCACCGTCCCGACCGGCACCCACCCCCTGGCCGCCTACAACGCGGCGAATGTTCCGGCCGGGGGAGTGGGGGCGTACACCTCGGGGTGGGGAGAAGCCGATCGCGCACTGACCGTGGACGACGCGACCCCGGTCGCCGAGGCCGCCGTACGAGACGGCAAGGTCGTCTCGGTGGCGGATAAGCCCGGCACGGGACCCGTCCCCGCAGGCACCACCGTCCTCGTCGGCCGTGAGGCCGGGGCCGCGGTGCTCCGCGCGCTCAGGCCCGGCGACCCGGTGACCACGGAATACCGGCCGCGCACCAACAGCGGACCCGTGCCGCGCACCGCGGTCGGCGGACGCGAACTGCTCGTCGTCGACGGCGTCGCGCAGAACCACGACGGCCAGGGCAACAACACCGCCGCGCCCCGCACCGCCGTCGGCTTCTCCAAGGACGGCCGCGCCATGCAGGTGATGACCGTCGACGGTCGGCAGGCCGACAGCGGCGGTGTCACCCTCACCGAACTCGGCGTCATGATGAAGCGCGCCGGGGCGCACAGCGCGCTGAATCTCGACGGCGGCGGCTCCTCGACCCTCGTCGCCCGCGAGCCGGGCAACGACGCGCTCCAGCTGGAGAACAGCCCTTCCGACGGCAGCGAACGCACCGTCCCCAACGGCCTGGCCCTGACCGCGCCCGACGGCACCGGCCGGCTGCGCGGCTTCTGGGTCGAGACCCGCACCCCGGCCGGTTCCGCCCCGACCGTCGACCCCGTCAAGGGCGGTCACCCCGAGCGGGTCTTCCCCGGCCTGACCCGGCAGCTCACCGCGGCGGGGCACGACGAGACCTACGGCCCGGCCGCAGGCACCCCGCACTGGCAGGCCGTACGTACCCCGGTCGGCCGGGTCGACACGCGCGGGCTGTTCACGGCGCGCCGCAGCGGCACCACGGACGTACGCGCGCTGCGCGGCCCCGCCCGCGGCAGCATCCGGCTGACCGTGCTCGACGACCTCGCCCGGATCGAACCGACCACCCGGCGCGTCGGCCTCGCGGACGCGGCGGCGAGCGGGACGTTCGGCATCGTCGGGCTCGACGCCCACGGCACCAGCGCCCCCGTCGAGCCGCGCGACGTGACGCTCGACTACGACCGCGCGCTCTTCGACATCCGGGACGACGGCCGGGGCTCCTTCACCGTCACATCGCGCACCGGCGGCGGCGCCGGACAGATCAAGGCCACGGCCGGTGGCGTCACCACGGCGCTGGCGGTCAGCGTCGGCCTCGCCGAACAGGCCGTGTCCGCCTTCGACGACGCGGCTTCCTGGACGTTCAGCCAGTCCCGCGCGAGCGGGACGGTCACCGCGACACCCGAAGGACACACCGGCACCGGGCTGAAACTCGGCTACGACTTCACCCAGTCGACGGCGACGCGCGCCGCCTATGCCAACCCGCCCCGGCCCATCGTGATCGAGGGCCAGCCGCAGTCCTTCAAAATGTGGATCAAGGGTGATGGCAAGGGCGCCTGGCCGACCCTGCACCTCAAGGACGCCGCGGGCTCCGACCAGTTGCTGCGCGGGCCGTTCATCACCTGGACCGACTGGCGCCAGGTGACCTTCGCGGTCCCGCCGGGAGCGGCGATGCCGCTCAAGGTGCACCGGTTCTACCTGGCGGAGACCGCCGCCACCCAGCAGTACACCGGCGCCATCGTCATCGACGACCTGACCGCACAGGTGCCACCCACCGTCGAACTCCCGGAACAGCCGAAGCCCCGCGATCCGTTGATCGACACCGCGGCGCAAACCGACGCCAGGGACTGGCAGTTCGCGGTGATGTCCGACGCCCAGTTCGTCGCCCGCGACCCGAACAGCGCCATCGTCGCGCAGGCACGCCGTACCCTGCGCGAGATTAGGGCGGCGAAACCGGACTTCCTCGTCATCAACGGTGACCTCGTCGACGAGGGATCACCCGCGGACCTCGCCTTTGCCCGCCGCATCCTGACGGAGGAGCTGGGGGACGCCCTGCCCTGGTACTACGTGCCGGGCAACCACGAGGTGATGGGCGGCAGGATCGACAACTTCGTCGCCCAATTCGGCCCGGCGCAGCGCACGTTCGACCACGCGGGCACCCGCTTCATCACGCTCGACACCTCCAGCCTGAGCCTGCGCGGCGGGGGCTTCGCCCAGATCCAGCAGCTGCGCGGCCAACTGGAGTCGGCGGCCGAGGACCCCGCCATTGGCTCGGTCATGGTCATCGAGCATGTCCCGCCGCGCGACCCGACCCCGCAGAAGGGCAGCCGGCTCGGTGACCGCAAGGAGGCCGCGCTGATCGAACAGTGGCTCACCGGATTCCGCCGTACGACCGGCAAGGGAGCGGGCTTCATCGGCAGCCACGTCGGGGTCTTCCACGCCTCCCACGTGGACGGCGTGCCGTACCTGATCAACGGAAACTCCGGCAAGTCACCGGCGGGCCCGGCGAACGAGGGCGGCTTCACCGGCTGGTCACTGGTCGGCGTCGACAAGGTCTCGCGCACCGAACAGACCGCGGCGCGGCTGCGGCCCTGGCAGGGCGGCCCCGACTGGGTGTCCGTACAGACCCGCGCACACGTGGACGCGCTCACGCTCGACGCCCCGACGGAGCTGGCCCCGGGACGCAGTGCGCCCGTGGCGGCGACCGTCACACAGGGCGCCGCCCGCCTGGTCCCGGTCGCGTTCCCGGTGAGCGCGGACTGGACCGGCTCGCCGAACCTGCACATCGGCGACCAGGACGACGCCGGCCGCCGTCACGCGGCGTCCTACGACCCGGCCACCGGCAGGCTCACCGCGCTGCGCCCCGGAACCGTCACCCTCGCGGTGACGGTCAACGGCACCACGCGGCGGTCGGAGATCCGGATCGCTGTGGCGGGTACGGCCATGCGGGAAAGAGCGGCATAACGGGAGTGGCCCCGCGCCGGTGGACGCGGGGCCACTTGCGTACGACTCACATTTCGGCGAACGGTCACACCTTGCGGTACTCGTACGCCTCCTTGGCCGCCGCTTCCACCGCGTCCAGATCCGCTCCGGCCGACGCCGTGACCACTGCCGCCACCGCGCCCTCCACGAACGGTGCGTCCACCAGCCTGGTCCCGTCCGGCAGTTCGTCGCCCTCGGCCAGCAGCGCTTTCACCGTGAGCACCGCGCTGCCCAGATCGACGAGCACCGCGACTCCCGCGCCGCCGTCCACCGACGCGGCCGCCTGGGCGATCAGCTCCGAGCTGGTGCCGAGGCCGCCGTCCGGCAGGCCGCCCGCAGCGGCCACCGGTGCGAGCGTTCCACCGCCCGCCAGCCCCTTCGCCAGCTCGGCGACGGCGGTGGCGACCGACGCGCTGTGCGAGACGAGCACGATCCCGACCTGCTTGTCCCCGCTCACGCGGTGTCCCCGGCCACATCGGCGAGGGTGTCGATCAGCAGGGCCGCCGACGTCGCCCCGGGGTCCTGATGCCCGATGCTCCGCTCACCGAGATAGCTCGCCCGGCCCTTGCGCGCCTGCAACGGTACGGTCGCCAGCGCACCCTCGTCCGCCGCGGCCCGCGCGGCCGCGAAGGACTCGCCGAGCGCGTCGGCGGCAGGGACCAGCGTGTCGAGCATCGTCTTGTCCCCGGGCTTGGCCCCACCGAGCTGCGCCACGGCGTCCACGCCCGCGCGCAGCGCCTGCCCCAGCTCCTGCCGTGTGACTTGCTCCGCTTCGCCGAGCGCCTTGCCCGTGCGCCGCAGCAGCGTCCCGTACAGCGGCCCGGAGGCCCCGCCCACGGTCGAGATCAACTGCCGCCCCGACAGGGCGAGTACGGCGCCGGGCGTGACCGGTGGCTCCTTCTCCAGCGCCGCAACCACGGCGCGGAAGCCGCGCTGGAGATTGCTGCCGTGGTCGGCGTCACCGATGGCCGAGTCGAGGTCGGTGAGGTGCGAGGCCTCACGTTCCACGGCGGCCGCTATGGCTGTCATCCAGGCGCGGAAGAATGGGGCGTCGAGCACAGAATCTCCGTCGGGCACAGAATCTCCTTCGTACGGTCCGTACGGCTCAGCGGCCCCAGCGGAGCGCGGCGGTCTCGACCGGCGCGTCCCACAGGCGCAGCAGTTCCTCGTCGATCTGGCACAGCGTCACCGAGCAGCCGGCCATGTCGAGCGAGGTGACGTAGTTCCCGACGAGCGTACGGGCCACGGAGACGCCCCGCTCGGACAGCACCCGCTGCACCTCCGCATTGAAGCCGTACAGCTCCAGCAGCGGCGTGGCGCCCATTCCGTTGACGAGTGCGATCACGGGCCCGGTGGGCCGCAGGTCCTCCAGGACGGCGTCGACCGCGAAGTCGGCGATCTCCCGCGAGGTCATCATCGCCCGTCGCTCACGCCCCGGCTCCCCGTGGATACCGATGCCCAACTCCAGCTCACCCGGCGGCAGATCAAAGGTCGGTGAGCCCTTGGCGGGCGTGGTGACGGCGCTGAGAGCCACTCCGAAACTCCGCGACGAGTCGTTCACCTGCCGCGCGACGGCCTCCACCCGCTCCAGCGAGGCACCCTCCTCGGCCGCGGCGCCCGCCAGCTTCTCGACGAAGAGCGTCGCACCTGTGCCGCGCCGGCCCGCCGTGAACAGGCTGTCGGTCACCGCCACGTCGTCATTGACGAGAACCTTGGCGATCTGGATGCCCTCGTCCTCGGCCAGCTCGGCGGCCATCTCGAAGTTGAGTACGTCGCCCGTGTAGTTCTTGACGACGAACAGCACCCCCTTGCCACTGTCGACCGCGGCCGCGGCCCGGACCATCTGGTCGGGGACGGGAGAGGTGAACACCTCACCGGGACAGGCGGCGGACAGCATGCCGGGCCCGACGAACCCGCCGTGCAGCGGCTCATGCCCGCTGCCGCCACCCGAGACGAGGCCGACGTTTCCGTTGACGGGCGCGTCACGCCGTACGATCACTCTTTTCTCCACGTCGACCCTGAGCGCCGGGTGGGCGGCGGCCATGCCGCGCAGGGCGTCGTCGACGACGGTCTCCGGCACATTGATGAGCATCCTCAACGGTTCCTCCTGGGAAGATTACCAGGCAGGCCCTTGAGCAGGGTTTTGCCTGGTCAGCGGTTCTTTAGGGATTCTCGGCCTTGGCGGTCGGTGGCGGCCTTGGGCGGTGTCCGGCGGGGCTGATGCTGACCCAATGCTGACTTTCCTGACGCACCGTCAGTAGCGTTCGGGTCCTATCGTTCTCGAGATGCAGGCGTCCAGTATCGAAGAGGTGTGACCCAATCGGGAAGCGACGCGTCGAAGGCTGTGCACAGATCCGGTGACGTTCTGGCGTGACGTGGTGCGAGATGCCGCCAGAGCCCTCGTGGATCGGTTGCTGAGTTCGCCAGTGTGGCAATTGGGTCACGGAATGGGAGCTGCCGCTTTGCGGCGAGGTGCATGGCTGCGACGGGCGGTGGACGGCCTGCCGTGCCGAGGGTGGAGGCCGTTTCCTGCAAGGGAGCTCATGCCTCTGCCGCTGCCGACGGCTGTCAGGGGATGACAAGCAGCTGCAGCCCAGCGTCGCCGATGTGGTTCCGATTACGCATCACGTGGAGTGCGTTGTGATCCTTGAGCCGATCAAGAAGGATGCCTGACCTGCGGTTTTGACGATGCGCATTATGTGCGATGCGGGCGTTACGGGCGATATCTTGACGCTGAAATGACGCTCATTCTGATGGGTCGTCACCTTGTTGTTGATGCTGGTCGCGGGTGCTGGTCCTCTGCGTCTTCGGAGTGTGGAGGACGTACGACCGCTCCATGTTATGAAGGGCCAGATCGCCGCGAGCCTGCTGATCGTGCCACGTGAACGGCAGGGGCATTGGCTCGGGCGTCGGCGGCATCTGCACTCCTGGGTTCGAGTCAATGTCTGCACTGGGTACCGATGCTGGACCGTGGGGACGTCGAGTGAGCGGCACCGGGTCTGCCTTGTTGAAGGAATGGGACCTGTGTGCGTCCGGAAACGCAGGGGCTGGGACGGGGTGGAGGTGTCTCCGCCCCGTCTGAGATACGTCAGGAGTTCTGCGCGAGTGGGGAGGGCAAGCCCTTCCAGAACGAGCACTGGCGGTCTGCGGCGAAGGTGGTGGACGGTGCGTCCGCCTTGGGATTGAGCGTGAGCACCGTGTGCTGCCTGCTCGTGGGCGCCCAGGGTGTCTGGCCGGCCACCACAGGGGTGCCGTAGCGCGCGAACGCCGCCCAGTAGCGCTTCATCCGGTTTGCCAGAGCAGCCTGCGCCGGAGTCAGCGGCCTGTCACCCATGGTGAAGTCGTGCAGGTAGGCCAGTTCGGCACTGTGGGCGTTCGACTGGTCGAGTCCGGGCACCCGAGCCCCGTACAACGTGGGCGAGGCGGGGTCGTCGAACTCGTAGGCGTAGGTGGGTACCTGGCGGGAGAGCACCTGGGCCGACCCGTATGTATGGCAGGCAAAGGTCGAATCGGTGAGTACGGCCGAGAGCGCGAGGTACGGGGAGTCGTAGTCCGAGAGCGGGTAGCGTTCCAGAACCCGGTCTGCCGCAGCTCCGTAGCTCGACTTGAGCTGGGCGGTGTACTGCTGCGCAGTCAGATACGGCTGGGTTGCGGCGACGAACATCCTTCCTTCGGCCCGGGTGCTGCCGATCAGTATCGGTACCTTGTTCCACTCACCGGATTCGAGCGCCTGGGAGGGCTGCACAGGAAGCAGCCGGTCGCCGACCGCGGGTCCGGACGTGGGGAGCGTACGGGCGGCGCCCACGAGATCGGATCCGCTTGCGGCACGCAGGCACGCGGCGATTGCCTCGGCGCCGGGGCAGCCTGCCTGCGCGGCGAAAGCGCGACTTTCTCTCTCCGCCCGGGCTCGATCGGGCGATCGCAGCAGCGTGCAGGGCCCGCTCTGCAGGATGGCCCGGCTGAACATTCCGGCAGCGCGTGGTGAGGCGAGCATGGCGCACACCGAGCCGCTGCCGGCGGACTGCCCGGAGATGGTGACGTTGCCGGGATTTCCACCGAACGCTGCGATGTTCTGCCGTGTCCACTTAAGCGCCGCGATCTGGTCCATCAGCCCCCACGACCCTGAGCGCAGCGCGTTGTCGGTGGTCAGCTCGGGCAGGGTCAGGTAGCCGAGCTGGCCCAGGCGGTAGTTGATCGTGACGACGATGGTGTTCGTCGATTCGGCCATGGTGCGGCCGCCGAATTGGGTTCCTGTGCCCTGGCTGTACGCTCCGCCGTGCATCCAGAAGACAACCGGAAGCCTCGTTCCGGCATGGGCCCCCCGTGGGCGGTACACGTCGAGGTAGAGGCAGTCCTCACTTGCCGCTTGAGGGTCGCGGAGGCCGAACGGCGAGAACTGCAGACATGCTGGTGCCTGGCGCGTGGCGTCGCGAACCTCGCTCCATCGCTTGGGTGTCTGTGACGGACGGAAACGCAAGTCCCCCACGGGAGGCGCCGCATAGGGGATGCCGAGGAACTCTTGGGCCTGCCCCCGGCTCTGGCCCCGTAGACCGCCTTGGGCGATCGTGACGAGGGGGCTGGTCTGCGACCTCTCGGACGGAGCCGCCGAGGCAGGCGCCACCGGCACGAGCAGCGCCACCAGAGCAAGTAACCAGGCGAGACCCGCGGATACCCGCGAAAGGGAAAGCTTTCTCATTCTTCCTCCTGGAATTCCTTGAGCCGTCGGTGAATCCGCCGGATCCTTGCCTGGTCGAGCTGCTTCGATTCGTGGGCGGTTGCCGAGGCACGCAGCCAAGGGAAAGTGGGGGCGGAGCGCACTCGTGCTCCGCCCCCATCCGCCTGTGCGCTTCGGCCTGTGTGCCCGTTACGCGCACGGATGCCGGGTCGGCGCTATGGGCGGATCCCGGCGAGGAGAATGCTGGTCCTGGCGAAGCCCGCGGGCCCGGTGTTCCAGTTGGCGGCCATGGGGCTGACGGCGATCTTGTCGGCGCTCACGGCCTCGACGTCCCCGCCCTTGGCGGCGGGCTGCGGTGCAAACTTCACATCCACCTTCCACGTTCCGTCGCCGGAGTCGATGAAGTCCGGCTTCAGGGGCGTCTGGGGGTCCTGGAACGTTGTGGCAACCCCGGCGGCGGTTCCGGTGCCGTCCGTGCCGACGACGGGGTGGTTGATGTTCAAGCCGACGCCCTTGGGCAGCAGCGGCCCGGACTTCGACCGGGACTGCAGCTGCTTGATGAGCTTGACGGTGAAGTCGACCGTCGGTCGCATGGCATTGACGGTGGCGACCGGGTCGGGAACGCCCATGCCGCCGGTACTCAGCGCGATGGCAGGTACGCCGGACTCGAGGGCGGCGACTGCGCCGCCGACCGTACCGGAGTGATTCGCCAGGCTGGCGACGTTCGGGCCGAAGTTGGTGCCGGAGACTACGAGGTCGGGTGCACGGCCTTCGAAGACCTCGGAGAGGCCGAAGAGCACCGAGTCGCCGGGTGTGCCGTCCACGGCCCACACCTTCGGCTCAAGGTGTTTGACCGTAACGCTGGGGCCGCTGAGTATCTTCGTACCGGTGCCGCTCTGGTTGGTCAGCGGGGCGACGATGGTGACGTCGTGCCCGGCGGCAGTCAGGCGCTGGAACGCCGTACGGATGCCGGGGGCGCTGTAGCCGTCGTCATTGGTGAGCAGGATGCGCAGCGGGCCGGTGGGCGCGGTCTGCGGCGAGGCGGCCGCCGGTGCCGTGCCGGCAAGAGCGGGCGTACACAGCAGCAGGGCGGCCAGCGGCAGAACTCGCTTGCGTCTCACGATGTGCTCCTCCGAGGAGTGAGGGAGATGTGTGGGACCGGCGGGCGCTCGACCCTCGACGAGTGCCCGCCGGAGTAAAGCGGCCTGCCGCGCTCAACGAGCGCGGCCAAGGGATCGCTCAGCGCACGCCGCGGATTGGGAGGATCGCCAGCGCGCCGAGCAGGGACAGGGCACCGCCCACCAGGAACAGCCCGGTGTAGCCACCCAGAACGGTGACGACCGCGGAGGCGACGAAGGGGGCGATGATCTGCGGTCCGGCATTGGCGATGTTGAGTACGCCCATGTCGCGGGCGGCGTCCTTGGCGCTGGGCAGGACGAGCGTCACCACAGCGGTGTCGACCGCCATGAAGCACCCGAAGGCCAGCCCGTTGAGCGCGCTGAAGACGAGCATCCCGGTCCAGGTGGGACTGACGACAGGGATCACCGTGACCAGACCGGCGAGCGCGGCCGAGGCGCCGACGAACACCTTGCGCCGGTCCAGGCGGTCGGAAAGCACGCCGCCGGCCACCGTGGAGACCGCCATGGCAACCATCGACACCGGGGTGAGGATCGCCATGGCCGCGGCCGGCTGCATCCCGCCCGGGAGCGCGATGTGGTCGTCGAGGATGTAGAGCTGGTATCCGATGACGGAGAAGTATCCGAGCACCATCAGCGCCCGGCCGATGAACGCCCACCGGAAGTCGTGATGGGACAAGGCCGACAGGAACGCGGCGAGGCGCTCGCGTCGTGGCACGGAGGGTGCGGGTGCCGAGCGGGGAACATCGCGGCAGAAGCTCGTCAGCAGGACGGCCGCACCGGCGATCAGGGCGCCGAAGACGAGATAGCCGGTTCCCGGATGACCTGAGGTCTGGGAAGCGATGAGCACGCCGACGGTCCCGCCGATCGGGAGCGCCAACCCCACCAGGGCCGACGCGGTTCCGCGCCGGGATGGGGGTATCCGGTCGGGCACCACCGCGGTGACCGCGGCCTGGTAGACGTTCATGGTCGCCTGGACCAGGCACCAGCCGATGCCGACGAGCAGCGCCGTCTGCGCTGTGCTGAGAAACGCCAGGCCGGCCAGCGAGGCGAGGGCGCCCCCCAGAATCCACGGGTTGCGGCGGCCGGTCCGGTCGGACAACGCGCCGGCGATCGGGTTGAACGCGGTCGCGAAGACCGCGCTGATCCCACCCACCAGGCCCAGAATGGCGACCTTGTTCGCCGGGTCTATGGCTGCGATCTGCAGAGGGAGCAGCACGGAGCCGACACCCATGTACACGGCCAGCATGGACGCGTTGGCCACCAGGAGCAGCATCAGCAGACCGCGCTGCCGGGGCACTTTTGGCACCGCGTGTGAGCGGGGGTCGATCAGTTCGTTCGTGGTCATGACGGCCGCCGGTGTGTACACGCCGTACTACGGCGGATGTGGACAGACATGTCGACTCCTCGGGGGAGGGAGCAGAGAGGGAGTGGAGGGGCCGCAGTAAGCGAGAGGCGCTCGGCGGACAAACCCTGCAACGTGAGAGTTACACGTGTTAATACGCGGTGTTCACTGTTTAGCACTCGCCCCCGGTGGTCCGCTAGGGCTGGTTTCGAGAAATCGAAGGGAGGGGGCCCAGGGGTGCGGGGCCGACGGAAGCGCGTGCAGGCGCCATCGAAGCTTCTGGCGTAAGGGACTTCCTGGCTCCCGGCCGGTGCGTGGCCACGGCTGCGGGGCGGACTGCGTTGGGCCGAAAAATATATTGCACTTGTGGCGACAGCCAAGTAGGCGCAATACTCCCGGGTACTGCTGCGCTACTGCCTGTATCGCTCGGGCGATGTGACCCGCCCGCGTTGCGCGTATCGCACTGTGCCGCGCTCAGGTACCGCTCCCTGCTGCCGCCTGCCTGTTCGCGCCGTGCACCGCCCCCACAAGGGGCCCCTGTGCCGTGCTCCCCGCAGTGATGCCACTTCCGCAGCGCCGTTCGTCGCTCTGTCGGGGGCGGCACGTGCGGGAGCTTGTCCCTCGCCATACTCCCTGCGCCTGATGCTCGGGCAGGGGACCGTGAAAGGCGTATCGTGCTCAATTCGTCCCCACCGATCGACCCGCCCCCAAGCCCCCCCAAGCCTCCTGGGCGCCAACTTCCCGCCACCCCACCTCGAGGTGTGCTTGCGGCCGGAGCGGTGCTCCTGCTGGGAGCCCTGGCAATCGGCCTCGTACTCCGAGGCGGAGGGGCGTCACCGGTTCAGAATCTCGACGACCGCTGGGCTCGCTGGACGGCGGGTCCTCGAAACGAGGTGGCCACGGACTTCGCCGGCATCCTCGACCGCCTGGGCGGCCCATTGGGGCTGGTCTTCCCCCTCGCGCTGATCGGGTGCCTGTGCGTCTACGGCCGGTGGAGGTCGGGGCTGTTCATGTTCGTGGCCTGCGTCGTCTCGAACGTGCTTATCGTCCTTCCGCTCAAGTCCGTTGTCGACCGGCCGAGGCCACCGCATCCCTTGGTCCTGGTCAATGACGGGTCGTACCCCTCTGGTCAGGTATTTACTGCCGTAGCGCTCGTGATGGTGGTCGCAGTGGTGATCTTCCATCGGAATGTACGACGCTGGTGGTGGGTGTTCGGGGGCGTGTACGTCGCCGCCATGATGTGCAGCCGTACCTGGCTGCACGCCCAGTGGCTCAGTGACACGGTCGCCGGAGCCATGGCCGGCGCAGGAACCTTCCTGCTGCTGTGGCGGGCGTTTGCACCCCTGCTGGAGCGGGAGGCCGTGCGGGCTGCAGCCGATCGCTTGTGGTAGCTGCCGACTGCGGGCGGCAGCGCATCACGCATCGCGAGATATTGACGGACGTCGCAAATGCTACACACTTGCAGTTGTCGCCGACCCCGCCCCCGTTGCGAGGTCCGCATCCACGACCAGTCGTAGCCGCGGCGTTGTCACGCACCGAGCCGGTGCGCGAAACGGCGGCAAGTGAGGAAGGAAAATTCATGGCTGTCTCTCAAGACCGGATTCCGCCCGTGGCCGACCTGTCGGCAGGACGGCTGCAAGGCGCCGTCGACGGAGGAGTCGCCGTCTTCAAGGGAGTGCCGTACGCAGCACCCCCGGTCGGGGCTCTCAGATGGCGCCCGGCGCAGCCGCACCCGGGCTGGAGCGGCACGCGGGACGCCACCGCCTTCGGTCCCAGCGCGCCGCAGATGTTCATGGAAGGGGGCGACCCCGTGATGGGCGGCCACGGCTCGCCACCGTTCGGCGACGACTGCCTGACTCTCAACGTGTGGACACCCGCTGTGGATGACGGGCGCCGTCCGGTGCTCGTCTGGATTCATGGGGGAGGCTTCGTATCGGGCTCTGGGTCGCTGCCCAACTACTCGGGGGAGGCGTTCGCCCGCGACGGCGACCTTGTCGTGGTGAGCATCAACTACCGCCTGGGTCCTCTCGGATACCTGCACTTCGGCGGCGAGGGGGAGGAATCGGAGGTCGGAAACTTCTGGCTCACCGACCAGTTGGCCGCTCTGCGGTGGGTGCGTGACAACATCGAGCGCTTCGGCGGGGACCCCGGCGCCATCACCGTGGCCGGCCAGTCGGGCGGCGCGATATCGACTGCCGCACTGGCGGGGCACCCCGAAGCCCAGGGCCTGTTCCAGCGCGTCATCCTGCAGAGCCCGCCGCTCGGGCTGCGCATCCCCACTCCGGCCGAATACCTGGAGCGAACCGATGCCTATCTGGAGATCGCAGGCGTCAAGGACGCTGCGGAACTCAGAGAGCTGCCCTGGCCGAAGCTCATCGAGGCGGCCGGCGGACTGTTCGCGCACACGATGCGATGGGGGTATTGGCCGACCCCGTTCCTTCCCGTGCGCGATGGGGTGACGCTGCTCGAGCATCCGGCCGACACGCTGCTCCATGGCGAAGCCGGCGACATCGACGTGATGATCGGCTGGACCCGGGAGGAGGCCAACTTCGGGTTCGCCCTGGACGGGGGGTACGACGCGGCGACGCGACACCAAGTGATCGCCAGGATCGCGGAGACGTTCGGTGAGGACGATGCCGCCGAGGTGTACGACTCGTACGCACGGACCCGCCCCGGCGCCCGTCCTGTGGACGTGCTCATGGATCTGATTACTGATGAGCTGTTCCGTGTCCCCTGCTTGGAGCTGGCCGAGGCCCGGGCGGGCATGGGGAGGCCGGTGTGGGCGTACCAGTTCGACCTGCCGACGCCGGCGCACAGCGGCAGGCTTGCCGCAGCGCACTGCCTGGAACTGCCCTTCGTTTTCAGCAACTTCGACAATTGGACGCACGCCCCCTTCCTCGAAGGGCTTGATCCCGCGGTCCGTGGCGGGCTGGCCCACAGCATGCACGAGTCGTGGATCGCGTTCGTTCGCACCGGAGACCCCAACCACCCGGACCTGCCGACCTGGGAGCGGTACGACGCAGACGCGCGCCAAACCATGCGCTTCGACTCGGTGGTGACCGCGGTGGGAGATTTGGCAGGGCACTCGCGCCGTCTGCACGGCAGGTTGCGTGACCGACCGTAGAACCGCGCCTGCCCATCGTGCGCGCAGCTACAACCAACCCGTGGTTTAGTGTGTTACACGTGTAATACGGTGACCTGGTCGCCGCGGTGGGAGCGGCAGCCCGCCCAGGTCCCGGGCGCTGCGGGAGCGCCCGGGACCGACCTCCGAGAACGCCTCGCACCCACAAGCCCGCCTCACGACAAGGGCCGACGCGCCATGAAACGGAACAGGTAACCCCATGTCACAGACCCCGGCCGTTCGGCCGCGAACGCTCACCGCCCCGGACGGCACCGCCTTTCGAGACCTGAACGGCAATGGCGTCATGGAGCCTTACGAGGACCCTCACCTCCCGGTCGCCGAGCGCGTCGCAGACCTCCTTCAGCGCATGACGCCGCAGGAGAAGGCGGGCCTGCTGTTCCAGACCATGGTCACCATCAACGCCGACGGCACCCTGGTGGAGCCGGAACCCGGCGCTCCCGTCGATGACCCCATGCGCGTATCCACCTCTGGCATGGTGACTGGCAAACTCATGAACCACTTCAACCTGTTCGGCGCGGCAGCCCCGAGACTCATGGCCGAGTGGAACAACCGGCTTCAGGACCTGGCCGCGACGACACGCCTGGGCATTCCGGTGACGATCTCCACCGATCCCAGGAACGGCTTCGTGGACAACCCGGCCGCTAGCGTGCACACCGAAGGTTTCTCGCTGTGGCCGGAGCCGCCGGGCCTCGCTGCCATCGGTGACGAGGACGTCGTCCTCCAGCATGCCGACATCGTTCGCCGCGAGTACCTCGCAGTCGGCATCCGGCTGGCCCTGGGACCCATGGCCGACCTCGCCACCGAACCCCGCTGGCCGCGCGTCCTGGGCACCTTCGGCTCGGACGCGGAGGTGAGCGCCCGCCTGGTCGCCGCGTACATCCGCGGCCTCCAGGGCCAGACTCTCGGCGCCGACAGCGTCGCCGCGATGACCAAGCACTTCCCCGGCGCCGGCCCCCAGATGGACGGCGAGGACGCCCACTTCGCCTACGGCCGCGAACAGGTCTATCCCGGCGATAACTTCGACTATCACCTGATCCCCTTCGAAGCCGCCTTCGCGGCCGGAACCTCGCAGATCATGCCGTACTACGCCATGCCGATCGGAACGCACCACGAGGAGATCGGGTTCGGCTTCAACAAGGGCATCATCACTGGCCTGCTGCGTGAAAAGTACGGCTTCGACGGCATCGTCTGCACCGACTGGGGCCTGGTGACCGACAGTGAGATCTTCGGAGCGCCCTTCCCCGCCCGCGCCTGGGGAGCCGAGCACCTGGACCGCCTGACCCGGGTGAAACGCATCCTCGACGCCGGAGCCGACCAGCTCGGCGGCGAGGCGGCCCCCGATCTGGTCCTGGAGCTGCTCCGCACCGGCCGGGTGACGTCCGAGAGGGTCGACGCCTCAGTGGCACGCCTGCTGCGGGAAAAGTTCGTCCTCGGCCTCTTCGACAATCCGTATGCGGATCCCGACACAGCTGCCGAAGTCTGCGGAAGCGCCGGGTTCACCGAGGCGGGACTTGACGCACAGAGCCGCTCCATCACCGTGCTCAAGGACCGGCCGAATGGGGCCACGGCGTCCCAGCTGCCTCTCGCCGACGATGTCCGCCTCTACGTCGCAGGGGTCGACGCGGATGTCGCCGCGCGGTACGCGACCGTCGTTGCGACGCCTGAGGAAGCCGACGTGGCGATCCTGCGCATCGCCGCCCCCTACGACAAGGGCCGTACCACAGGTTTTGAGTCCTTCTTCCGGGCAGGGCGCCTCGACTTCACCGCGGAGGAACTCCGTCCGGTGCTCGACGTCGCCGCGGCCGTCCCCACGGTCGTGGACATCTTCCTGGACCGTCCCGCGGTCATACCGGAGATCGCCGAGCACGCGGCGGCGCTCGTGGCCAATTACGGTGCCTCGGACATCGCGCTGCTGAATGTCCTCTTCGGTCGCTCAGTGGCTGAAGGGCGCCTGCCGTTCGAACTGCCCAGCTCGATGCGGAGTGTCGAGTCCAGTCGCGAGGACGTACCCAACGACTCTACGGAACCGCTCTTCGCCTACGGCCACGGCCTGCGACTGGGCTGATCCGAGCTCTGATCAGGAGGGTGGCAGCTGCCTTCGTGGCAGCTGCCACCCTCGATGTGTGAGTAGCAGTCGACGGGGCGGGCATGAAGGCACGCGTGCTGGAGCTGCTACCGGGACTAATCGCAGTGCACCGGGCTTCAGCCCGGTGGTGATGCGGGCTCCTGAGGTACGACTCGGTAGGGCTCGGATGCGGCTCAAGAAGCGGCTCAAGAGGACTCCGCCGGGCGGGCGGGGAGCGGCGCCTTGTCGTGGCCTGACCAGCACTGTCGGCGCCGACTCGTGCAGTAACGCGTGTAACCTGGGAAGGAAGCGGTCAGCCGGACCGAGAGGAGCGAAGAAGGGCGTCATGGCCAAAGACACACCCGCCCAAGCCTCGATCACCAGCGCGGACGTAGCGCGTCTGGCCGGGGTGTCCCGCGCCACCGTCTCCTTCGTACTCAACGACACTCAAGGGCATCGAGTCAGCGAGAGCACCAGGGCGCGAGTGCTGTCCGCGGCCAAAGACCTCGGCTACGTGCCGCACGCGGCCGCCCGTTCGCTGCGCGCCGGGCGAAGCAACCTGGTCCTGATGCCCGCGTCGATCTCTGCGATCGGCCGCCTCGTCAGCGACTGGGTGGACGATCTGCACAGCGAGCTGGATCGGCACGGATACACGACCGTGCTGCACGCCGGCCGCTTCCCTGACGCGACCAGCGCTGCCCGCTCCTGGGCCGAACTGCGGCCCGCGGCGGTACTCGCACTGGACGGCGACGCGCTCACGACCCAAGCGGCCGACATCCTGCGACGCGCCGGCGTCCGTGGACTCCTCGCCTTCGCGTCTCGCCCGATGGAAGGGATCCACACCGTGGACTTCGATCACGCCGAAATCGGCGCGGCCGCCGTGGGACACCTCATCCGGCGCGGACGCAGCAGGATCGGAGTGGTCATGCCGCAGGAGCGGGGGCTCGACGCCTTCTCCCGACCGCGGCTGGCCGGTGCCCAAAGCGTCGCGGCCCAGCACATGGCCACCGTGACACCGGTGGAACTCGCCTACACCCGTGAGTCCGCTGCGTCCCTGGCCAAGCGCTGGGTGTCCTTGGACCTGGACTCGGTCTTCGCCTTCAACGACGAGTACGCGGCCCTTCTGATGCATGCCCTCCAAGCAGAGGGCATCACTGTCCCGGACAACGTGGCCATCGTCGGGTCCGACGACCTAGTGCTCTCCGCCCTGCAACAGCCGCCACTCACCACGGTTCGACTGGACCTGCCTTCGGCGGCATCCATCGCGGACACCCTGCACAATCTGATTGAGAAGGGGACAGCGCCGCCGGTGCCGGGCCTGGAGGCCGTGCTGGTCCACCGCCAGACTTCCTGAGGCATCAGGTCCGGGAGCCGGCTGCTACGCCCTCTCCACATCCGGCGTCCCGGTCGTAGTTTCGAGAGCCAGTTTGTGCCGGAACACCCACCACGACAGTAGAGCTGTGCCAGCCCCGACCGCTGCGCCGGCGACGGTGTCACTCAGCCAGTGCGCATGCAGCCATGTACGGCTCCACATCATCGCCATGGTGAACAGGACACCCCCGACCCACCACGCGCGTCGGTGAACCGCGGGGACCATGAGGGCGCCGATCATCACCACGAGCATGGCTGCCCCGGCAGCGTGCCCGGAGGGGAAGGAGCCGTGGTCGACCCGGACCATCGGGTTCTCCGGACGCGGGCGGTCCACCAGATACTTGATGACTTGGACGACCAGCATGCCGCCGCCCAGGTAGGTGACGAGCAGGTAGAAGATGGACCACCTGCGCTTTCGCATGATCAGGAAGATCAGGAGACCGACCGGCACGACCACCCCCAGTGGCCCGCCGAACCAGTCCAGAACGGCGG
This sequence comes from Streptomyces changchenzhani, assembly GCF_039766235.1. Lineage (NCBI taxonomy): Bacteria > Bacillati > Actinomycetota > Actinomycetes > Kitasatosporales > Streptomycetaceae > Streptomyces > Streptomyces changchenzhani. The sequence goes on from NZ_JBDHNH010000003.1 coordinate 98,935, forward strand.
CCATGGCGGCGTAGGCACCGTCGTGGGGGCCTCCCATCCAGCCCAGCCAGTGCTCGTCCAGCTCCTGGAAGGGCGGCTGCGCGGCATCCGCCTGAACAATGATCGCCAGCAGGGCGGTGATGAGAATGCAGAAGATCCCCAAAGGAAGCACACCGCGGGGAGCGGGAGTGGATCGGCGGCGGGTGGCGATCACCGGAGTATCAGGGGCGGCCGGGGCAAGGGACATGAGAGCCTCTCGTGGCCGCGAAAAGCCCGCGGCCCAGATCTGAGTAACGGGGGACTCGGAACACAAATCCGGCAGGCGGGGGTGCGTCGGAGCGGTGCCGCCACCCCCACCTCGGACGGGCGGAGATGTCGGTCAGGCGCCGAGGTGGCGAGCCATGAAAGCGACACCGTCGGTGACGATCGGCGTGACATCCAGGGCACCGAGGAAGATGTGGTCGGCACCGTCCACCGGTTGCAGCGTGACGTCGCCGTCCACCGCCTTGAGAGCCTTGGCCAGCGCTTCACTCTGGCTGTACGGCACAAGAGTGTCCTGAGTGCCGTGAACCAGCAGGAACGGCGGCGGAGTTGTCCCTTCCGCGTACGTGACGGGGCTGGCGATCCGCGCTAGTTCCGGCCGCTCCTCGGCAGTGCCGCCGAGCAGCGCCGCATAGGGATCCGGGAACTCGACGCCGGGCGGATTCGGCGGCATGGGATGCGAGAGCAGGGCGCCGATCTCGGAGACGCCGTACCAGTCCACGACCGCCTGGACTGCGGAGTGTCCCTCGCGCACGCCCTCGCTGCCTTCGAGGGCCTGGCCGTTCGGGCTGCCGGGTCCCACGAGCCCGGCGAGTGCGGCGAGATGCCCACCTGCCGACTCTCCCCAGACTCCGATGCGCTCCGGGTCGATGCCGAAGGTGCCGGCGTACTGGCGGACATAGCGGATGGCGGCCTTCACGTCATGGAGCTGGGCCGGGAAGGGGGCCTCAAGGCTGTGCCGGTAGTCGATGCACACGAGCGCGAGCCCGGCGCCGAGGATCGAGCCGTGGAGCAAGGTGACGGGAATGGTCGGTGGCGGATAGCGCCGGTCGCCGTCCAGCCACCCTCCACCGTGAATCCAGACGACCGCCGGAACCGGACCGTCCCCCGGAGGTACGTGGACGTCGAGCAGGCGGGGCCGGTAGCCGGGAGTGGTCGCATAGGTGGTCGCCTCGAAGCGGCGTACGCCGTCCTCGGCTACGACGGGTGGCTCAGGAGCCCGGTAGGGAGGCGGAGGCCATGCCTGGTCGAGGTCGACCGGAGCAGATTGCGTCATGGCGGCCCTTTCGAATCGGCTGAGAAGCAGGAGATGGGGTAGCGCGAGTGCGTCAGGTCGAGGGCTCGGTGGCTCTGCAGACCTTGGTAAGCAATCGGCTTCACGGTATTTGTCCGAAATGCTTGCGCTGTCCCGTGGGAGATGCTTAGCATGTTACACGTGTAACAACAACTCTGCGACGCTCCATCCCCCATCTCTCGCGCTCAGTGCGAACAGTTCCATGTGAACTTGATTACGCGAGTGATCTCGGGGCTGTGGTCGCCCTCCTGCTCGGGAGCTCGTCATGCTCACTGCTGCTGTGGTTGTCCCTCGCCCGCCCTCCGGGCGGCGCACGTTCACTCATTGGTCGTTCAGTCCGACCGCGGCGACTGTCCCGCTGGTGCGGGCGAGGGTGCGCGCCGTCCTCGAGGGGTGGCGGCTCTCTCTCGATCTCTCCGACGTCATGCTGCTGGCCGTCAGCGAACTGGTGACCAATGTGGTGCGGCATGCCGCGTCCGTCACCGACAGGCTGCGCGTGACCGTGGCCTTCGAGGAGGGGCGGCTTCGGCTTGATGTCGCCGATGGGGACCCGTCCCTGCCGCGTGTCGGCCCGGTCGATCTGGATGCCGAGGGCGGCCGCGGGCTGGCGATCGTCGGGCTTCTGGTCGCGGAGGCGGGCGGAGAGGTGTCCGTAGTCGCCGGTCGGTGCGGCAAGGCCGTTCGGGTGTGCCTCCCGGCGGGCTGAGTCGGGCGGTGCGCAACGCGCTGTTAACAAATCCGTACGTCGCGCAATATTGACGGCCGCCATTTTGGCGAGATACTGACTCCACTCTCCCTGCTGCCCCGAGATTGAGGTGCCGCTCCATGGAGCTCTCCCCGTCTGCGCATGTGGATTCGTTCTGCCGTGATCGACTCCCGCCCTTTCCGCTCTGGCCTGAACTGCACTTCGATCTACCGGAGTTGCACTACCCGGACCGGCTCAACGCGGCCCAGTACCTGCTCGACGGCGCCGTCGAGCGCTGGGGGCCCGACCGTGACTGCCTGCTGACTCCCATGGAGCGGTGGAGCTACGGTGAACTGCTGATCCGCGCCAACCAGGTCGCCCAGGTGCTCACCGACGACTTCGGGCTCCGCCCCGGCAATCGTGTCTTGCTGCGCGGCCCCAACAACCCCTGGCTGGTTGCCGCCTGGTTCGGTGTGCTCAAGGCCGGCGGGGTCGCCGTCACCACCATGCCGCTGCTGCGAGCGACGGAGCTCTCCGAACTCTGCGACATCGGCCGGCCGGTCGTTGCCGTCTGCGACCACCGCTACCTCGACGAGCTCGCCGCGGCCGGCGTTCCCGGCCTCGCCGTACTCGCCTACGGCGGAACCGGAGAAGGGGATCTCGCCGCGCGCTGCACGGCCAAGGATGGGCGGTTCTCCAATGTCGCCACTGCGGCCGACGATGTTGCCCTGATTGCCTTCACCTCGGGAACAACTGGCCGGCCGAAGGCGACCATGCACTTCCACCGCGACGTGCTGGCCAACGCCGACACGTTCTCCCGCCACGTCCTCAAGCCCCAACGGGACGACATATTCACCGGTACGCCTCCGCTCGCCTTCACATTCGGCCTCGGCGGGCTCGTCGTCTTTCCCCTCCATGTGGGCGCGGCGACCCTGTTGATCGAACAGGCGGCCCCGCAACGGCTCGCCGATCTGGTGGAAGAGCACGGTGTCACCGTGCTCTTCACTGCACCCACCGCCTATCGGGCGATCATGGACGCCGGCGCGGTGGACCGGCTGGCCGGACTGCGTCGCTGCGTATCAGCAGGTGAGGCACTGCCGGCGGCGGTGTGGGAGGAGTTCCATGCCGCCACAGGGCTGCGCATCATCGACGGCATCGGTGCCACCGAGATGCTGCATGTGTTCATCTCCGCAGCCGACCACGACATACGCCCCGGGTCCACAGGGAGACCTGTCCCCGGATACCGGGCACGTGTGGTGGACGAGGAGGGTCGGCCCGTCTCCGACGGGCAGCCCGGCCTCCTCGCTGTAACCGGCCCCACCGGCTGCCGGTACATGGAGGACCCGCGCCAGACCACGTACGTCAGAAGCGGCTGGAACATCACTGGCGACACTTACATCCGTGATAGCGACGGCTATTTCTGGTACGTGGCCCGCAGCGACGACATGATCGTCTCGTCCGGGTACAACATCGCCGGGCCAGAGGTGGAGAAGGCGCTGGCCGCGCATCCCCACGTCGAGGAATGCGCTGTCGTCGGGGCACCGGACACCAAACGAGGGATGCTCGTCAAGGCGTACGTGATCCTCCGGGCCGGCGTCGTCGCCGACGAGGCCACCGCCGCGGAACTGAAGAACCACGTCAAACAGACGATCGCGCCCTACAAGTACCCGCGCGCCATCGAGTTCGTCAGCGAACTGCCGCGCACCAGCAACGAAAAGCTCCAGCGCGGCGAACTGCGCAAGCGGGCCCGCTCCGGGGCCGACTAGATCCTCCTTGGGCTGACACAACGTCAGTCTGCCCCCCCCATGTTGTCGCCCCAAGGCCGGATGAAAGGCACCACCATGAGCACCCCCAGTCCGCAGCAGGAAAGCTTGCCGACGGAGGGCTGTGCAGCCGGATGCGCTGAAGCCCAGGAAGAGAATCTGCCCAGCGCCGTCGTCGAGAGCCGTGTGGAGTGGCAGGACACGGACGCGGCCGGTCACTACCACCACTCCACAGTGGTGCGCTGGGCCGAGGCTGCCGAGGCGGCCCTGCTGCGGGGCCTGGGGTTGGCTCACCTCTTCGGCAGCACCCCTCGCGTCCACTTCGAGGCCGATTACCGGGCCCGTCTGTGGTTCGGCGAGATGGTGCGTACCGAAATCCTGGTCACCAAGGTCGGAAACAGCTCCCTGCACTACGCCTTCACCGTCTGGGGCGAGGGAGCCGAGGTGGCCGCCACCGGGCGCATGGTGATCGCCCACTCTGCCGCCCGTGCCACGGGAGCCACCCCCTGGCCGGACGACGTGCGGGAGGTCCTCACCAAGGCGGGTCCGCAGGCCGCCGAACTGTTCGCGTGACTCAAGGCCCACACGTGAGAAATGTAGCGCATTCTTGACGGTCGTCGAAATGACGGCATATCGTTTGCTCGGAACCACAAGGAGGACGCAGTGCGCGTAGCAGTTATCGGAGGAGGGCCTGGAGGGCTGTATTTCGCGGCCCTGGCCAAGCAGCTCTCCCCGCGATGGGACATCACCGTCTGGGAACGCAATGCGCCCGACGACACCTTCGGCTTCGGTGTCGTCTTCTCCGACGAGACGCTCGACGGCATCGCGCAGGCCGACCCCGAGATATTCGACGCGATGTCGGAGGACTTCGCCCGGTGGAGCGACATCGACGTCCGCTACAAGGGTCAGGTGCTCACCTCGGGAGGTCACGGCTTCGCGGCCCTGGGGCGCAAGCGGCTGTTGCAGATCCTTCAGGAACGCTGTGCCGCACTGGGCGTGGACGTTCGCTACCGCACGCAGGCCCCCCCGGTCGAGGAACTCTCCGCCCGGTACGACCTGGTCGTCGCCGGTGACGGCGTGCGGTCGGCCACCCGCGCCACGTACGCGGACACCTTCGGACCCGACCTCGACGAGCGGAACTGCCGCTACATGTGGCTCGGCACCGACAAGGTCTTCGAAGCCTTCAACTTCATCGTTGCCGAACGGGACTTCGGCACCCTGCAAGTCCACGCCTACCCTTACGACGACACGCGCTCCACGTTCATCGTCGAGATCGACGAAGCGTCCTGGCGCCGTGCCGGCTTCGACACGTTCGCCGCCCGTGAGCACCCCGCCGGGACCAGCGACGAGGACAGTATCCGGCTGTGCGAGGACATACTCGCCGAACACCTCGACGGCCACCGCCTCATCCCCAACAACTCCAGGTGGATCCGCTTCACCACGGTGCGCAACAGGACGTGGCAGCACGGCAATGTCGTACTGCTCGGGGACGCCGCCCACACCGCTCACTTCTCCATCGGTTCCGGCACCAAGCTGGCGATGGAAGACTCACTCGCTCTGGCCGCCTGCCTTCATGAGCACCCCGACGTCCCTACCGCGCTCGCCGCGTACGAGAGCGAACGCAAGCCGGTCGTCGAATCCACCCAGCGCGCGGCCCAGGCGAGCCTCGAATGGTTCGAGAACGTCGGGCGCTACACCGGCCAGCAGCCGTACCAGTTCGCCTTCAACCTGCTGACCCGCAGCCGCCGCGTCACATGCGACAACCTGCGGGTCCGCGACGAGGAGTTCACCGCCGCCGTCGGCCGCAGCCATGCTGCACATGACACCTCAGGCGTTGCTCTGCCCGGGGAGGCCGACGCCCCGCCGATGCTGCGCCCGTTCTGCCTGGGCGGACTGCGACTGCGTAACCGCGTTGTCGTGCCACCCACCGCCCTGTACACCGCGCGCGACGGTGTACCCGGAGACTTCGAACTCGTCCACCTCAGCACCCAGGCTCTGGGCGGATCCGGCCTGGTCTTCGCCGGCATGACGGCCGTCAGCCCCGACGGCCGTGCCACCACCGGCTGCCCCGGCCTGTACACCGACGAGCAGGAAGCGGCCTGGCGGCGAATCACCGACTTTGTCCACCGTCAGGCAGAAACCTGTCTGGGTATCCAACTCACCCATGCCGGACGGCGCGGCGCCACGCACACACCGCGGCTCGACGGCAGCACTGTCCCCCTGGACGAGGGGGCCTGGCCACTGCTCGCCGCTTCACCGCTGGCCTGGAACGAGCACAGTGCGGTGCCGCGAGAAGCCACCCGGCAGGACATGGACGTCATCACACGCGACTTCGTGGCCGCGGCGGAACGCGCCCACAAAGCCGGCTTCGACGCGCTTGAACTTCAGTACGGTCACGGCCACTTGATGTCCGGGTTCCTTTCGCCACTGACCAACCAGCGCACCGACTCCTATGGCGGCAGCCTCGCCGGACGCCTGCGCTTCCCCCTGGAAGTGCTACGCGCGGTACGCACTGTCTGGCCCGCGGGCAAAGCTCTCGTCGTTCGCGTCTCCGCCGCAGACTGGGCCGAGGGCGGCACCACCGAGGCGGACGCCGTCGACATCGCCCGCGCTGTCGCCGACGCCGGCGCCGACGCAGTGGACGTATCCACCGGAGAGGTCGTGGCCCATCAACGGCCTCGATACGGTCGCAGCTATCAGACGCCGTACGCGGACCTGATCCGCAACGCCACCGGAGTGCCCACCATCGCGGTGGGTGCCATCTCGACGTATGACGATGTGAACTCGATCATTCTGGCCGGCCGGGCCGACCTGTGTGCCGTCGGCCGCGCCCAGCTGCACGATCCCCTGTGGACCCTGCACGCTGCGGCCGCCCAGGGATACGCGGGCCCGGCGGCTCCTTGGCCGCGTTCTTGGAAGGCGGGCAGCGGACGCCCTCCTGGGGCGCGAACGGACCGCATCCCGCCCCGGCTCCAGCTGCTCCGGCAACCCACTGCGCCCGTGCACCAGCGTTGGCTCGCACCCATCGAAGCTGCCGCTGTTCCGACGGCTCGCTGATCAGGAGGACTGATGGAGAATTTGCCCCGCTTCACCGCTGCGGCAGTCCAGGCGGCGCCCGTCTATCTGGACTCTGCCGCGACCGTCGACAAGGCGATCGGCCTCATTGCCGAGGCCGCTGCCGGCGGCGCCGAACTCGTCGTGTTTCCCGAGGTCTTCGTTCCCGGTTATCCGTACTGGAACTGGACCATGAACCCGGTGCAGGGCTCCCCGTGGTTCGAGCGTCTTTACCGCTCGTCGATCGATGTACCCGGCCCACACGTGGACGCACTGCGCGCGGCAGCCCGCCGGCACGGCGTCGTCCTTGTGATCGGTGTCAATGAGCGCGGTCCGCACAGCCTGGGCGTCCTCTACAACACACTCCTGACCATCGGGCCGGATGGGGAACTTCTGGGTGTACACCGCAAGTTGGTACCCACCTGGGCCGAGAAGCTGACCTGGACCGGGGGAGACGGTAGCTCTCTGCGGGTCCACTCCACCCCGGTCGGCCCGCTCGGTGTGCTCGCCTGCGGTGAGAACACCAACACCCTCGCTCGCTTCACACTGCTGGCACAGGGCGAACTGGTACATGCCTCCTGCTACATCGCTCTGCCGGTCGCTCCTGCGGACTACGACATGGCGGACGCCATCGCGGTGCGTACCGCTGCGCACAGCTTTGAGGGCAAGGTCTTCTCCGTTGTGGCCTGCTCGACGGTCTCTCCGGAGATCATCGACACCATCGCGGGCGACGACGAGGAGCTACGTCGCACGCTCGCCCGTCCACGCAGCGCCCTGTCCGGGATTTTCGGGCCCGACGGCCGGCCGGTCACCGAACCCCTGATCGACGACGAGGGCATCGTCTACGCCGAAATCGACCTGTCCAAGTGCATCCAGCCCAAACAGATGCACGACATCGTCGGTCACTACAACCGGTTCGACGTCTTCCAGCTCCACGTCGACAACCGCCCCCGAACTCCCGTGACCTTCGCGACCGATCCAGCGCACTCCACGGTACCCACCACCGCACCCCTTCCGACCGAAACCACCGGCATCAAGACGGAGGAAGCATGAGCTCGGAGCAGGACGACACCATGCTGGGACGGGCCCGCGTGTCCGACACCCCCGAACTCACGAAGTACTACGGGGAACTCGCGGAGCTCCAGGCGGGTGCGCTGTGGACCGTCGCCAACGACATCGAACCGTGGTACCCGCAGCCCAAGTCCGTTCCGGTCCTATGGCGCTACGACGAACTGCGGCCCCTGGTCCACAAGGCGCTCGACCTGGTCAAGGCCGACGACGCCGGCCGACGTGTCGTCATGCTCGTCAACCCCGGCCGCAAGGACGTCAGCGCCGCCGCCGGACTCCTCTACACCGGGCTGCAGATCATGGGCCCCGGCGAGGCCATGACCGCTCACCGCCATCAGGCCGCCGCCCTGCGGTTCGTGCATGAGGGCACGGGCGCCTGGACGATCGTAGACGGACAGAAGCTGCGGGTGGGTCCCGGTGACTTCGCCATCACACCCAACGGCACCTGGCACGAGCACGGGAACGAGTCCGACGACGCACCGGTCATCTGGCAGGACGGCCTCGATATCCCTCTGGTCAACGCACTGGACGCAGGCTTCTACGAGGTCCACCCCGACCTCCACCAGGTACCGGGAGAAGCGATCAATTCCTCCGTCCTCACCTACGGTGCGAACCTGCTGCCCCACGGAGTCGAGAAGTGGGCTCGCCCGTACTCGCCGCTGCTCGCCTTCCCGTGGGGGCCGACGTACGAAGCCCTGCGCAACCTTGCCAAGGTCACCGAGGGATCTCCGTACGACGGAGTGATCGCGGAATACATCAACCCCCTCACCGGCAGCTCGGTCATGCCGACCATGAGCGCTCATATGCAGCTCCTTCGGCCCGGTCAGGCCACCCGTGCACACCGTCACACCGGCTCGGTCATCTATACCGCTGCCAAGGGGCACGGCGTCTCGGTGATCGCCGGGCGGCGCTTCGAGTGGAAGCAAGGTGACATCTTCTGCGTCCCGTCGTGGGCGTGGCACGAACACGAGAACCTCGACCAGTCCGAGGACGCCTGCCTCTTCTCCTTCAACGACTTCCCCGTGATGCACTCGCTCGCCTTCCACCGCGAAGAGGCATACGGGGACAACGGTGGGCGCCAGCCCACCGCGTGAACCGCGGCGCCGTGCCGCAACCGCCGGCCCTGACACCGGTACCGGCACGGCGCCGCACCAAGCCGGGGGAGGTCAATCCGCCCCGTACCAACCCCGGAGCGGGGTGGCCCGCTGCTGAGACCTGGGCTTCGGGCCACCCCACCCCTCCCGCTCCACCCACAAGGAGAACCGATGCGACTCGTGACATACACCCGCAACGACGGACCGCACCTCCTCGGTGCCCAGGTCGACGACGACCACATCGTCGACCTCACCACCCTGGCGGATCGGGCCGGCACACAACTACCACTCGACCTGCTGGCTTTGATCCGGGCCGGCGCCCCCGCCCAGGACGCCGCACGGCGCCTGCTGGACAGCGACCCCGCGGGCTGGCCGGCCGAGGCCGTTCACCGGACCAGTGACGTGTGCCTGTGCGCCCCCTTTCGCCCCGGCAAGATCATCGGCGTGGGGCTGAACTACGTTGAGCACGTCGAAGAATCCAGCCGCAGCCTCGACACCGACAAGGAACTGCCCCCTCGCCCTGTCCTCTTCAGCAAGCCCGCGACCGCCGTCACCGGCCCCGGGCAGCCGATCCTGCACAACGCGGACCTGACCGCCCAGCTGGACTGGGAGTGCGAACTCGCCGTCGTGATCGGACGCACCGCCTACAAGGTGAGCGAGGACGACGCGTTCGCGTATGTCTTCGGCTACAGCATCGTCAATGACATCAGCGCTCGCGACCAGCGCCGCTCCGGCCAGTGGTTCTTCTCCAAGGGCCAGGACTCGTACGCCCCCTTCGGCCCGGCGGTCGTCACGTCGGACGACGTACCCGACCCGATGGGCCTGGACCTGTCCCTGCGCGTCAACGGTGTGACCAAGCAGAAGTCGAACACCCGCCACATGCTGTTCCCCATTGCCCGCCTCATCGCGGACATCTCCTCGGGCGTGACCCTGGAGCCCGGCGACGTTATCGCCACAGGCTCTCCTTCCGGCGTCGGCGCCGGCATGGTCCCGCCGGAGTTCCTCACCCCCGGTGACACGGTCGAAGCCACCGTCGAAGGCATCGGCACGCTGTCCAACCCCGTGGTCGACGCCCGCTGACCACCACCCACCCGTACGAAGGACCGCCTGTGTCGCAATCCACCTTTCGCATCGGCCAGATCGTGCCGAGCTCCAACGTCACCATGGAAACCGAAGTCCCGGCCATCCTGCGCGCCCGCGAGACCGTCGCGCCGGAACGCTTCACCTTCCACTCCAGCCGCATGCGCATGACCCATGTCACGCCGGAACAGCTCAAGGCCATGGACGCCGACTCCGACCGGTGCGCCGTGGAACTCTCCGATGCCCACGTCGACGTACTGGGCTACGCCTGCCTGGTGGCCATCATGAGCATGGGACTCGGGTACCACCGCACCGCCGAGGAGCGCCTGCACACCCGGACCGTGGACAACGGTGCTCCCGCGCCCGTCGTCACCAGTGCGGGAGCCCTGGTCCAGGGTCTGCACACCCTCGGCGCGAAGAAGGTCGCCCTGATCGCCCCGTACATGCGTCCGCTCACCAGGACCGTCGTGGACTACCTCACCCACGAGGGCATCGAAGTCCTCGACTACACGGCGCTGGAGATCCCCAACAACCTCGACGTCGCTGCCCACGACCCGCGCAAGCTGCCCGGCTTCGCTCGCGCCCTGGACCACAGCGACGCCGACGCCGTCGTGCTCTCGGCCTGCGTACAGATGCCCTCCCTGGGTGCCATCGAGGAAGCTGAGCAGCTTCTGGGCAAGCCCGTGGTGTCGGCGGCGGTCTGCACGGCGCACCAGCTGCTGCGGGCACTCGACCTCCCGGCAGTGGCCCCCGGAGCTGGTCATCTGCTGTCCGGCGCCTATGCGGATGCGCCGCTCGCCCGTTAGCGGGCAGGCCCGCCGCGTACGTACCCGTCGCCGACGTGATCTGGACCCAGGCGGAGCATCGCCCGCTCCGCTGGATAAGATCGCGACCGCACACGACGGAAGGCGATCATGTCGGACAGCCCCACACGGCCCAGCTCGTTGATCAACACGGTCTACGGAGCGTTCCTGCGCCGCCTCGGCGGGTGGACCTCCATCGCCCACCTGATCACCCTGATGTCCGAGCTGGACGTGGAGAGCCCCGCGGTGCGTTCGGCAATCTCGCGGCTGAAGAAGAAGGGGATCCTGGAGCCCGAGAGGCAGGGAGCCACCGGCTATCGGCTGAGCCCCGCCGTCTATGACATCTTCGACGAGGGCGACCGGCGCATCTTCGGCAGCCTCGAACCCGCGGACCTGAACGACGGCTGGGCGATGGCCGTCTTCTCCGTGCCGGAGTCCGAGCGTTCCTACCGCTACCAGCTGCGCACCCGGCTGACCTGGCTGGGTTTCGGGAACATCGCTCCGGGCGTGTGGCTGGCACCGGGCCGGCTCCTGGCCGACGCACGCGGCACACTCGCTCGTCTCGGACTCAGCGAGTACGTGCATCTCTTCGCCGCTGACTACGCCGCATTCAGCGATCTGCGCACCAACGTCATCTCTTGGTGGGACTTTCCGGCGATCCAGACGCAGTACGCCGAGTTCACCCAGGCCTATGCCCCCATCGCCAAACGGATGGCGCGGCGCAGTGCCATCGACAGCACCGAAGCGTTCCGCATCTACGTACCGATGCTCACGCAGTGGCGCCGGTTGCCCTACCTCGACCCCGGACTGCCCTCCGAACTACTCCCCGCCGACTGGAACGCGGTCGAGGCGCGCAAGGTGTTCCAGAAGCTGCACGACGTTCTCGCCGCACCGAGCCTGGAACACGTACAGAAGATCACTGGCCTTGGGGAGCAATCTCAATGAGCGGGCGAATCCACTTGGCTGCCTGCTCATTTGTCCTTAGCACGTGTAACTGATTGCTCGCGATCGCGCCACGGATCGCGACGCGCAATGCTAGAGCCAGTCTTCCAACGACCCTATGAAGCCGTCCAGGTCGTCGCGGTGGATACAGTGTCCGGTGCCGGCCACGACAGTGATGTCGAACCCGCGCTCGCGCAGCAGTTCAGCCGTCGAGGAGTCGATCGTCAGGCTCGGGTCGGCAAGCTGCACCAGCGAGGGGACGGCGGGGCTTGCAGGCAGGTAGGCCCTGTCGAACGTGGCAACGCTCTCCAGGAACGCCGGGTCGAAGAGGGAGAACCCGGCTACCTCTGCCGCCGTGTCCGCCTCGGACCAGCGTGGATTCGCTGTCCGGACCGACTCCGGCGTGGCCTGCTCGACCATGGCGCGCATGAAGTCGAGCGCTTCCGGGGAGAGGCCGCCGAGGCGGAACCCAGGGTCGCTGTAGACGGCGCGCTTCGGTTTCAGCCGCTCAGCGGCAAGGGCCAGTGACAGGCCGCCCAGAGAGTGCCCGATCGCGATGTCCGCTCCCGCCGGCAAGGTTTCAACCAAGTCGTCCGCCAGTAGATCCGTACGGTACGCCCCTCTGCCGCTCAGCCCATGGCCTCGTAGATCGGGGGCGATCACGTGGTAGCCGCGGTCCACCAGCCGGCCCTCCACCGCGTGCCACGTGCGATGGTCTGCCATCCCGCCGTGGATCAGTAGAGCGACCTTGTCGCCGCTGCCTCGCTCATGAACGTTGAGTTTCATGGAGTACCCCCTAGACGACCTGAACTAACACGTGTAATCAGTGTCTCTATGTGGATGCGCCAAGGCAAGGGGGTTCGCGGTCGAAGGTTTCAGTTACTCAATATTTATCGAACTAATCTGGCGGCCGTGAATCATGCGCGATACCTTCCGCCGGAAGGCCCCTCTCGGTCGGCATCCCCCGAACGGCATGGTGGACGCAAGCGGGGCCATGTCTGAATCCCGAGCCGAGCGACGGCCGGTCGATGGGTCAGGCGCGATCCGCCTGCCGCCCCATCGGCTCGCCGGTGAGTTTCGGATTGTCATCCTCCGTGATTCATGGGGCGCATCGCGGGCGGGCATCGCATCTGCGCCAAGCGCCTGCCCCTCGCCTCGGATGCCCAAGTGTGTGTCCGGGAAACCCTGAACGAACGATCAGTTGCAAGACTCCCGATGAGGTGAGCATGGCAATTATCCGGCTGGTGGTACGACGGTTGCTGTCGTCAACACCGCTGCTGTTTCTCGTATCCGCCCTGACCTTCGTGCTGGTGTCTCTCGTGCCCGGTGACCCAGCCCGCACGATCGTCGGCCAGCACGCAACAGTGGACCAATACAACGCGGTGCGACTCCAGTTGGGCCTGGATGAGCCCCTGCCCATCCAGTACTGGGACTGGCTGGTCGGCGTCTTTCACGGCGACCTCGGCTCTTCACTCTTCAGCGGGGAGCCGGTGACGTCGGTGCTCAACAGCCGTCTTCCGGTGTCGCTTTCCCTGATCGTTGCGGGCACCATTCTGTCCGGCATCCTGGGCGTGTCGCTGGGGCTGCTCACTGCCCGGCGGGGTGGCTTCCTCGTCAAGGTGGTGGACGGACTTTCCCTCGTCGGCCTTGCGGTTCCGGCGTTCTGGTTCGCACTCGTACTGATCGCGATCTGGTCCGTGAAGCTGCGCTGGTTCCCGGTAACGGGGTACGTGCCCTTCTCCGAGGACCCGGCACAGTGGGGGCGTTCGCTGGTGCTGCCCGTCGTGTCCCTTTCCCTGGGCGCCGTAGCGATGATCGCCAAACAGACCCGTGACTCGGTACTGGACACCCTCGGCCGGGACTTCATCCGGGTGATGCAGGCCAACGGCTTCTCACAACGATCGATTCTCTACCGGCACGTGCTGCGAAACGCCGCCCTGCCGGTCGTGACCGTGCTGGGCGTGGTGCTGATCAGTCTGCTGGCCACCGGTGTCTTCGTGGAGACGGTGTTCGCGATGCCCGGCCTCGGACTCCTGACCCAGCAGGCCACCATCCAGCACGACATCCCTGTCATCCAGGGAGCCGTGCTGTACATCACCGTGCTGGTGGTGCTCGTCAACCTGCTCGTTGACCTCGCCTACCGCCAACTCGACCCCCGGGTGCGTGCCTCATGAAACAGTCGAAGAAGGCCGCGTCGGCCGGCAAGGCGGTTGCTGGTCCCGGCCTCGTGCGTCGCGTACTGCGACGCCCTGCCGGGGCGCTCTCGGTCGGATGGCTGGTGCTGCTGACCGTCGCCACCATCGGCGCGTCCCTGATCGCCCCGAACGGGCCGCTCGACCAGGATCTGGGCCATGTGCTGGCCGGCCCATCGGCGGACCATCTCCTGGGCACCGACAATCTGGGACGCGACCTGCTGAGCCGGCTCCTGTTCGGCGGCCGTTCCACTCTGCTGGCCGTGGGCGAGGCACTCGCCGTCTACCTACTCATCGGTGTCACCCTGGGATTGGCCTCGGGGTTTCTGGGCGGCTGGGTGGACTGGTTGACAACCCGAGCCGCAGATCTGCTGTTCGCTCTGCCGGGCATCATCATCGTCCTCGTCGTGCTGTCGGTGTTCCCGGGCAATCTGCACGCCGCCATGATCACCTTCGGCGTCCTCGGCAGCCCGGGAATGATCCGGGTGTTGCGGTCGCAGACGCTCAGCGTGCGGGAGGAGTTGTACGTCGCCGCAGCCAGGGTTGCCGGCCTGACGAACACCCAGATCCTGCAGCGCCACATCCTTCCGCGGATGACCAGCATGGTCATCGTCCAGGCAGCGCTGTTCGCGGCGATCGTCGTCATCATCCAGGCGGGACTCGGTTTCCTCGGCCTGGGGGCTCAGCCCCCCAATCCGTCCTGGGGCGGATTGGTCGCGGACGCCTCGCAAGCCATCGACCGTGCGCCATGGATGCTCGTTCCCGCAGGGGTCCCGCTGGTCATCACCGTGATGGCCCTCGGAAAGTTGGGTGACGCGATCCGTGACGCTGCCATCGAGCGCTGGTCGGTCTCCAGGATGTCCGGTCACCAAGTCGCACCTCCCGCAAGGGTGGAGACCGGTACTTCTACGACCAACGTCCCTGCGGATCCTGCTCCGAAAGCGCTCCTGTCGGTGCGGAACCTGTCGATCGAGATCGCCGGAACACCGGTCGTGCAGGGCGTCAGCTTCGACGTCCGCGCAGGAGAAACGCTCGGAGTGGTAGGCGAGTCGGGCTGCGGAAAGTCAGTAACCTCGCTCGGCATCCTCGGCCTCGTACCGGGCGGCGGCAGGATCACCGGCGGACGCGTGGTGTTCGACGGCGTCGACCTGGCGGACTCTCCCGCCGCCCTCACCCGGATGCGGGGGTCCGGCATGGCGTACGTCTCCCAGGAACCCATGGTGGCCCTCGACCCGACGTACACGGTCGGCCAGCAGCTTTCCGAGGCCGTCACGCGACACCACCGTTGCAAGAGCCGCACCGCGCGCGCCCGCGTGAGTGAACTCCTGAAGATGGTCAACATCCCGAACCCGGATGTGGTCTCGAAGCGATACCCGCACCAGCTCTCCGGCGGAATGGCACAGCGGGTGGCGATCGCCCTGGCCCTTGCCGGCAACCCCAAGCTGCTGATCGCCGACGAACCGACGACCGCTCTGGATGTGACCGTCCAGGCCGAGATCCTCACCCTGTTGCGGACGCTCCAGGCCGATACCGGAATGGCCGTGCTGATCGTCACCCACGACTGGGGAGTGGTCGCCGATGTGTGCCACCGGTCCGTGGTCATGTACGCGGGCCAGATCGTCGAACAGGCAGAGGTCGAGGCGATGTTCACCCGCCCCTACCACCCCTACACCGCGGGCCTCCTGGCCGCCAATCCCCACCTGGCGGGGGACGGACAATCTCTGCCGACCATCTCCGGCACCGTGCCCGCGCCCCGAGACTGGCCGTCCGGCTGCCGCTTCGCAGCCCGCTGCACGCTGGCCACCGACGTGTGCACGAGCGAGCCGGTCGCCCTCACACAGCCGGCGCCGGACCGCCTCACCCGGTGTATCCATTCCCAGCAGCTCCTCGTGGAAGGCGCGAGCACATGAATAGGCCCCCCGTCCTCGACATCCGGGATCTGACCGTCGAATTCCGCCAGGGCCGCCGCGTTCCGCCCCTGCGTGCTGTGGACGGAGTCTCGCTGAGCATCGCTGCAGGCGAGACGCTCGGCCTCGTCGGTGAATCCGGATCGGGAAAATCCACCATCGGCCGCGCAGTCCTCGGACTCAGCCCCGTCCACGCCGGCCAGATCCACTTCGAGGGCACCGACATCACCCGCGCCCGGCCCCGCATCCGGCGGGACCTCAGCGCACGACTCCAGGTGGTGTTCCAGGATCCGTACTCGTCCCTCAACCCCGCCCGCACCATCGGCCA
Organism: Streptomyces changchenzhani; assembly: GCF_039766235.1. Lineage (NCBI taxonomy): Bacteria > Bacillati > Actinomycetota > Actinomycetes > Kitasatosporales > Streptomycetaceae > Streptomyces > Streptomyces changchenzhani. The sequence goes on from NZ_JBDHNH010000003.1 coordinate 115,166, forward strand.
GACCTTGGCAGAACCCTTGCTCGTCCACGAACAACTCGATCACCGGCGGACTGCTACCCGCATTGGCGACATGCTGGAACGGGTCGGCATGCCTGCCGACACCGCTGACCGGTACCCCGGCCAGTTCTCCGGCGGCCAGCGCCAGCGCATCGCCATAGCTCGCGCCCTCATGCTCAAGCCGAGCCTGGTCATCTGCGACGAACCGGTCAGCGCACTGGACCTGTCCATCCAGGCCCAGGTGATGAACCTGCTGGCCGAGCTGCAGAGCGAACTCGCCCTCAGCTACCTCTTCATCGCCCACGACCTCCCCGTGGTGCGCCACCTCTCGCACCGCATCGTCGTCCTCTATCGCGGCCAGGTCATGGAATCCGGGCCCGCGAAATCCGTGTACGCCGACCCGGTCCACCCCTACACCCGCGCGTTGCTCGCAGCGGTACCGGAACCCGATCCGCGTGCTCAGCGCGCCCGCAGGGCCGCACGGAGCGCGACCCTGCCCACGGCCTCGCCCGCAGTGGGCGGATGCGTCTTCGCCCACCGCTGCCTGCTCGCCATCGACACGTGTCACCGCGACCGGCCGCCGTTGCTGCCCCTCGCAGAGCGAGGCGGAGACGCCGCCACGTCCCAGCGTCTTGTCGCCTGCCATCGATCCGCAGAACTGGACCCGCTGACCGTCACACAACAACACCAGCCGCAAGACGACCTGCCCACCGCCGTGGGCTCCACAGCTAAGGAAGCGCCATGTTCAGCAAGCGAATAGTCCGTGGGCTGGCGACACTGGCCGTACTCACCGTCTCCGCCAGTGCGTGCACGGGATCTGAATCAGGCTCCTCGTCCGGGTCGGCCGGCGGGCAGGGGGGCACGCTCACCGTCGTGTCCCAGGGCGCACCCGCGAGCCTTGACCCGGCAAAGGCCAACGTCGGATCCGACAACTGGTTCGTCAACCTCACGTACGACACGGTCCTGAGACAGGACAAGCGCGGAAAGACCGGCCCTGGGCTCGCCACGAAATGGGGATACGTCGGTACCGGCAACAAGGAGTTCGAGTTCACACTGCGCAGTGGGCTGAAGTTCGCGGACGGCAGCCCGCTGGATGCCAAAGCGGTGGCGGCTTCGCTGAACTACAGTCGGAAGAACGGCCTCAACGTCTCCTGGACATCGGCCATCGATTCGGTCAAGGCGACCGGCCCATTGACTGTCCGCATCCACTGCTCCAGCCCCAACCCCATACTTCCCCAGCTCCTGAACCAGCTGCTGATGGTGGGGTCGGTGATCAGCCCCAAGGGACTGGCCAGTCCGAAGCAGATGGGGACGAAGTCCTTCGGCGCGGGTCCGTACGTCCTGGACACCGCGAGCACGGCTTCCGGGGATCACTACACGTACAAGCCCAACCCCCACTACTGGGACAAGAAGAAGATTCACTGGAAGAAGGTGGTCATCAAGATTGTTTCAAACCCCAACTCCGGTCTCCAGGCGGTCAAGACCGGGCAGGCGGACGCGATGGCCATCACAGCCAATCAGGCGGACACCGCCAAGGCCGGTGGACTCAAAGTGATCGGGTCACCGAACGTGTTTCTCGGGGTCAACCTCGCCGACCGGGGCGGAACGCTGGCCAAGCCACTGAAGGATGTCCGTGTCCGTCAGGCTCTCAACTACGCCGTGGACCGTGATGCCATCACCAAGGCAGTGGTCCAGAAGTACGGCCACTCCACCAGCCAGATATCGCTCCCCGGCCTCGACGGGTTCGCTGCCGACTACGACAACCGCTACCCCTACGACCCGTCAAAGGCCAAGAAACTGCTTGCCGAGGCCGGATATCCCGATGGCTTCCCCCTGAAGGTGGAGACCCAGGGATTCTTCGGCATCGATCTCGTCACCCAGGCGGTCGTCCAGCAGTGGAAGAAGATCGGCATCACCGCCGACGTCACGACCGACACCACGGTCGGCCAGTGGCTTACCAACGCCACCTCCAAGAAGTACCCCGCCCTCGGCTTCGGCTACGGCGGTGCCGCCAGCTACGCCCTCTCCCTGGACTGGATGCTGCCGCACGCCACCGCCTTCAACCCGTTCGCTTCGTCGGATCCCAAGCTGAGCTCCATGCTTGCCGCCGCAGCGGCCGCTGACCAGGACAAGCAGCCGGCCCTCTACCAGAACGTCATGCGGTACGTCGTCGACGAGGCGTGGTTCGTCTCAGTGATGCGTATGGACGGGCTCTACGCCTTCAACAGCAAGAAGCTGACCGGCTTCGACACCGCCCCCAGCTACCTTCCCGAACTCGCCTGGACCGTGGCACCCAAGTAGGACACGAGGCACTGCAGTGTCCAGCGGTGGGCCGGAGCCCACTCCGGCCCACCGCCTCCCTGTCCCTCTGTCTTGCCTCAGGAGCCTTCAAATGATCATTCACACGGCTCGCGCTTGACGAGCACCTCCCACTCCCCGCCGGTGCGCCTCAGCCAGGTCCGCCAGCGCGAAGGACCGGGCGATGGGCAGGTCCAGGTCGCCGCGGTCGGCGAGGTCGGCGAGGTTGGCGACCGCGGCCACCGTCTCGGCCGCGCGGGTGTCGAACATCATCGTGATGCCGTACTGCTTGGCCAGCGGCGGGCTGGCCAGAGTCACGATCCGGCCCTTGTCGCCGGTCACGGCGATCGAAGTGGTGATCGCTTCCTCGGAGCCGCTCAGATCGAGGGAGGCGTCCACCCCCTGCGGGGCCAGCTCCCGCACACGCTCCACGAGGCCCTCGCCGTAGGTGACGGGGGTGGCGCCGAGGGAACGTACGTAGTCGTGGTTGTCGTCGCTTGCGGTGCCGATGACGGTGGCTCCCCAGGCGCGGGCGAACTGGGCGGCAACCGAGCCGACCCCGCCGGCCGCACCGTGGATCAGCACGGTCTCGCCCGCTGCCACCTCTAGCATCCGCAGCGCGTTGTGCGCCGCCTGGCCGACCGTGCCGATGACCGCTGCCGTCTCCCAGGAGAGTTCCGTCGGCTTCAAGGTCAGGTTCTCGACGGGGACGACGACCTGCTCGGCGTAGGCTGCCAGATCGACGAACCCGATCACCTCATCCCCCACCGCGAAGCCCTCGACTCCGGCGCCGACCTGGTCGCGATGTACCGCTTCTGACCTGTTCGTTTCCTTGATCTCGCGCAGGCCGGCATCCTTCCGATGACGCATCACGTGGAGTGCGTTGTGATCCTTGAGCCCATCAAGAAGGACGTCTGACCTGCAGTTTTGTTGATGCGCATTATGTGCGCAAAGTCGGTCGACTCAACGCCGTCGAAGACACCGTCAACAGCGCGTGTTCACGCCGCGACTACACCTTCGACAAGCGCGCCAGCCGCACCAGCCTCACCACCGCACAAGGCACCTCCGGCGCCGCCTGCCCGGCCACCGGGAGCACCACCCAGTCCCACACCTACGATAGCGCCGACCGGCTCATCGACACGGGATACGCGTACGACGCCTACGGGCGCACCACGGCCGTCCCTGGGCACGGCGCCATCGGCTACTTCGCCAATGACCTCGCGCACCAGCAGACCGCGGACGGCAAGCGCCAGACCTGGCAGCTCGACGCCGGTCTGCGCTTCCGCTCCTGGGAAACCGAAACTGGCAGCGGGAGTGCTTGGACCCGGACCGCGTCCAAGGTGAACCACTACGGCGATGACAGCGACAACCCCCGCTGGATTGTCGAGGACGCCGCCAGCGGGACTCTGACCCGCAACATCGAATCCGCCTCAGGCGACCTCGCCGCTACCACCAGCAAGACCGGCGAGACAGTCCTGCAAATCAGCACCCTCCACGGCGGCATAGCACTTCAGCTCCCGCTGGACACCAGCGAGGCCCCGGTCGCGCTGGACTCGGACGAATACGGCACCCCTCGGTCTGACCAGTCGGCCATTCGCTACAACTGGCTCGGCGCCAAGCAGCGCTCCAGTGAATCCGTCACCGGCCTCACCTTGATGGGCGTCCGCCTCTACAATCCCACCACGGGGCGCTTTCTGTCGGCAGACCCCGTCTACGGAGGCGGCTCCAACGCCTACGGATACCCCGCAGACCCGATCAACCGCTACGACCTCGACGGTCGCGTCTGGGGCTGGGTTGCAAGAGGCGCAAGCTACCTCTGGAAGAATCGCCGTTACGTCAGGAAGGTCTGGCGGGGCGCCAAGCACGTCGTGCGGAACACGCGCGTCAGGTGCCGCAGATACCCGAACACTGGCGGCGGCGGATGTAGCTACCACTGGAAGGGCCATCAGAAGTGGCGCGTTGATGTGCACCGCTTGAAGGGCCGGCGAGGCTACTACCCGTACTATCACCGCCGACCGGGCATCGGACGTCACCGCCCCTGGGACAGGGCGCCCAACAACGGACGCTGGTGGAAACGTTTCTAAAATCATCCCCGAGACCGAGACAGTGACAATCTGAAGGCCGCCTGCCACACGCCAGCCACGTGTGGCAGGCGGCCCAGCATGGAGAACAGACATGAGCGAGATCGTCTTTCCATTGATCTACACGGACGATGAGGGCACCGATCACAGGGTGGCCTCTCTGGAAGAGCTCTCGCTGGTCGCCGAGTTCGTGGACGACAAAGACCCCATTTACGGGTGCAGAGATTCTCTGGGAAGGCGTGTACGCCTCATCGTCTGGGCCCTTGAAGTGCTGGTCATCCAGTTGGTGCCGGACGAATTCGATCCGCACCAACTGGTCGTCTGCAGCTCGAAGGAGGAGCAGTCCGTACTCGTCGAGACCTTCAATAGAATCTCCCTGCGGGCCTTGAGAACGGCTCCTGGGGAAGTAGCAACAACTCTTGATCCTGAAGCGTGGAGTGCATCCGCGAAATCGAGCGTGAGCGCAGGTGAATTCCACGACCTGTGGATGAGGGCAAGGGTGGGAAAGCGCTACTGAGGGCACTGGCCGGCTGAGCAAGTCGAGCCGGGCCGCACGGGCTCACTTCGTCGTCACTCCCGAGGAACCCGTGCGGCCCGGCATGGTCATGACCTGCGGCCGCGCCAAACTAGGGCCTGTTGCGAAAGTGCTGGTCACAGCCACTCATTGATGGCTGCGACGAGGATGGTGGCTTCGTAGCGGACGGCGAGTTTGTCGTATCTCGTGGCGACGGCCCGGTGACGTTTGAGGCGGTTGATCCCGCACTCGACTGCGTGGCGTTCGCGGTAGTCGGCCTTGTCGAACTTCGGCGGTCGGCCGCCACGGGAACCAAGCTTCCTGCGGTTGCGGATCTGGTCCTTCTTCTCCGGGATCGTGCAGCGGATCCCGCGTCTGCGCAGGTAGGCGCGATTCTTCCGGGAGCCGTACGCCTTGTCGGCGCGGACTTTGGCGGGCCGTTTGCGGGGACGCCCCAGCCCCTTGCGGGGTACCCGGATGCGCTCAAGTACCGGTTCGAACTGCGGGGAATCGCCGCGCTGCCCGGCCGTGATCACGATGGACATGGGTTTTTGCCCCTGCTCGACCGCGAGGTGAATCTTGGTGGTCAGCCCACCGCGTGAGCGCCCGAGCCCGTGGTCGTCCGGCTCGGTCTCGACACCTCCGGGCGGCTCCTTCTGGAGATCCCCCTTTTCACCGCACCGGCGGCGTGCTGATGGGCTCGGCACACCGTTGAGTCGACACTCACATCCCAGGTGATCAGGTCCTTCGCGTCGGCCTGGGCCTGCAGTTCGGTGAAGATCCGCTTCCAGGTGCCGTCCCGCTGCCAGCGCCGGAACAGATCGTAGACCCGGTCCCACGGCCCGTACCGCTCGGGCACATCCCGCCACGGCGTGCCGGCCCGGGTCCGCCACCGGATGCCGTTGATCAGCTGCCGCCTGGGCCATATCGGCGGTCGGCCGGACTTACTGCCCTTCGGCAAGAGCGGTTCCAGCCGTACCCACTGTTCGTCTGTCAGATCTCCACGCGCCACACCGTGATCGTTTCACAGTCAAGATCCACTTTCGCAACAGGCCCTAGGGCACGTTGTTCAGTATCCTCATGGGTACCTCCTGGTGAGACGGACAGCGAGCATCCGACTGATGATGGCCGACGCATCGCTCGCGGGGCGCGTAGCAGTCTGCGGGCCGCACCGCGTGTCGCTCAAGTGGCGCGCCCTGCTCAGTTGCCGCGTGGCTGCTCGCCTCTGTCGCCGTCAGCAGAGCTCTGGTCCGGCTGATTCTTGGCGTGCTCGCCGTCCATGCGGCCCGCAAGGCACTTGGCGCGTCGGGCGGATCGCGGTCCGCCGACCGCCTGCGCGCCCACCGCCTCGCGGTGTTGCGCGAGCTGCTCAACGGGTTGAAATCAAAGGGGTGACGGGCGGGCCTCCGTCCTCGTCGAGTACCTGGCGGCCGGGGCCGGAGCTCAGCCGGGGGTGTTTCCCCACGGGGTGAGGGGCCGGTGTCTGCCAAGGTGGCCGGGTGCGCGTCGATCCCGCCTTCACCGGCCGAAGTTCCGCCCCTCCCCTCCGGACCCGTCGGACCGTGCTGCGTGCCGGCGCGGTAGCGCTGGGGGCATCGGTCATAGCGGCCTCCACGGGCCGGGCGCAGGGCGCCACGCGGCGGTGGCCCGGGCGGTTGATCCTGGCGTGCGACCAGGCGTCCCGGTCCGTACTCCTCCTGGACGAGGCGTCCAGGTACTGGAGCGCCCGCGGCTGGGCGCGTCCCGTCGACCTGTCACCCCTGTGGGCGTGGAGCGCCGAGAGCGACCCCCAGGTGGCCGACCTGGACCCGAAGCGGTCCTGGCGCAACGTCAGTGAGGCGAAATCCGTCTCGGCAGGGGGCACCTCGCTGGTGCTGACCTGCGCGTCGGAGGGCCTCGCGGCGGTCGTGCGGGTGGGCACGGGCCGGGTGACCTGGGCCGTCTCGCTGCCCCGGGCGAACCTGCACAGCATGGAGCTCCTGCCCGACGGAAACATCGCCCTGGCCGCGAGCACAGGTGGCTTCGTGCGTGTGTACGCCGCATCCCAGGGCCCGCGCGCCGGTACCTACAGCGAGGTCCTGCTTCCCGGCGCCCACGGACTGCACTGGGACGCCGCCGGTGGGCTGCTGTGGGCGCTGGGTACCAGGGTGCTGATGGCACTCGCTGTGGACGGGCCGGCACGACACCCCCGGCTCACACCGGTGGGCAAGCTCCCGCTGCCGGAGCCCGGCGGCCACGACCTGTCCCCGGTGCCCGGCGCACCGGGGCGGATGTGGCTGTCGACCCGCACCCGGGTGTACCAGTTCTCCGTACGCCGCTCCGCGTTCACCTCGGGCCCGAGGTGGCTGGGTCTCGACCGGCCGTCGATCAAGAGCATCAGCCAGAACCGGCTGACCGGACGAGTCCTCACCGTCAGCCCCGACCCGGCGTCGCCGTGCACCTGGTGCACCTCGCGCATCCAGTTCCACAGTCCCCGACGCACGGCGGAACTCACCGGGTCGAGCCTCTACAAGGCCCGCTGGTGGAACCTGGCGGACGTGCCGGGCCTCGCTCCGGCGGGTGGCTCGTAAGGCGCGTGCGGAGGCGTCACGTCCCCCACACCCGCACTCCGTACCGGTGCTCCGGCTCGCCCCGGCCGCCGGGAATCTCGACGGTGGCCGGTTCGCCGCCGCCGGCGAAACGGAGGGGGTGCGCAGGGACGCGCGCCCCCTCCCGTTCTCCGATACTCAGCGCACGGTGACGGAGAGCACGGGCGAGACCGCGCTGCCACCGACCATCCGCAGGGAGTTGCGGCCCTTGAGGCCGAGCTTGACCCGCAGGTTGTAGGCGGCCTTGCAGTTGGTACGCATCGACACGGGCAGGGACACCCACCGCTTGCCCTGCTTCTGCTGAAGGGTCACACGGGTTCCCGTCTTCAGGTGCTTGCTCGCACCGTGGATACGGAACTGCTGCCAGGCCCGCACACTGCTCACGGTGGCCTTCGCCGTCAGCGTGGGACGCACGGCCGTGGTCGTGGCCGACTGCGGGGTGGCGGTGGCGCCCGCCACCGGGCCCACCAGCAGGGCGGCGGCCGTCAGGCCGACGACCGACACGTACTTCAAGCGGTTGATGGACACTTCCTCAACTCCAGCTCTGGGGTTTCTCGCGCCTCGATGAGGCTGCCACCCTAGGCAAATAGTGATGAAATATTATGTATCGACTCACCAGTATCGACTCACCGGTCGTGCGGACCGGCGACTACCCTGGGCCCGGTGTTCACCTCCCAGGGACCTACCTTCCGCGAACTGACCGTCCAGGCCCTCTCCTCCATCGAGCGCGGCTACGACCTGCTGGCCCCGAAGTTCGACCGCACACCCTTCCGCACCCCGGACCGCTTCCTGGACGAGGTCGAGCGCACACTGCGTCCGCTCGGGCCCTTCGACGCGGGCCTCGATGTCTGCTGTGGGACGGGCGCCGGCGTCCGGGCGCTGGCGCCGCTGTGCCGGGAGCGGGTCACAGGGGTCGACTTCAGTGCGGGGATGCTCGCCACCGCACGCGCGACCCTGGGTGACGAGGGCTCGGACAAACCGGCGGTGGAGTGGGTACGCGCCGACGCGCGCGCCCTGCCGTTCACCGGGGCCTTCGACCTAGCGGTGAGTTTCGGGGCGTTCGGACACTTTCTGCCCGCCGAGCGTCCGGGGCTGTTCGCCGAGGTGCACCGGGCGCTGCGGCCCGGCGGGATGTTCGTCTTCCCCATCGGCGCGCCCCCGCCCTTGGGCACCCCGCTGTACTGGACGCTGCTCGGCTTCGACGCCGTGATGCGGGTGCGCAACCTGCTGTGGCGGCCCACGTTCGTCATGTACTACCGGACCTTCCCGCTTCAGGGCGTACGGGACGACCTGGTCCGGGCCGGTTTCACGGTGGAGCTGCTGCCCCTGGAGGAGTTCGGCCGCCGGCCCGACGGCAGCCCCAAGTGCCGACTGGTGGTGGCCCGGCGGAGCTGACCGCGGTTTCTTCGCCCCAACGCCATGCAGCGACCACGCCGACCCCGTACGCCGCTCGGACATACCGGCCGCCGCCTCGGGGGCGGTATGGAGGTCTTCGTGGACCGGGTCGTACCGACCCTCCAGGAGCGCGGACTGTTCCGGACGGAGTACACCGGCGACACCCTGCGCGAGCACTGCATTCTGCCGCACCCGGCGAACCGGCTGTTCGACACGGCCGGTGCCCGGTGACGGACGGTAGTCGTTCGACGTGCAGGGAAGGCGAAGCCCTGGTTCGCTGATGGGGCCCGCTCTCCCCCAGCGTACGAGGAGTGACCATGAGCGTCGCAGACGAACCCCGTGGCCGAGCGCAGCAGATGCGCGAGAAGGCAAAACAGCTGAGTGACGCCGCGGAGCGCGCCAGCGACCCGCAGGACCGTCAGAGGCTTCAGGAGAAGGCTCGGCGGTTGCAGGACCAGAGCATGCAGGAAGGCTCGGCGGGTGGACAGGACCAGTACTTCCCCGAGTGACACACCCGGCTGTTCGCGGCCGAACGCCTCCCGTCCGCCGAGCGGACCGGGAGGCATTCGGTATGCCGGAGAAGTAACCTCGTTATGGGGCAGGCCTGTTGGAACAGGTCAGCCCGCGAGGGCGCTTCTGACGTCGTCGAGGACGTCCGGCCGGTGATCGGGCTGCGGGAGCTGTTCCAGGCGGACCCTTCGACGACGGCATGGCCCATTTTCTCGGAGTTCAGCTTGGAGAAGTTCGGCACCTTCTTGGCGTCCTGGTAGGCGTTCTCGCCCGCCGCTTTGTCGCCGAGTGCGCCGAAGAAGAGCCATTCGCCGTCGATGGTGTCGAGCTTCTCCAGGCTGACCGGCTCGCTGCGGCCCGCGCTCGCGCCACGGCATCCACGGCACCCGGAGAGGCGCGAGAACCGTGCAGCACACCAGCCCGCAGAGGGTGACCGAGGATGCGAGCCGGTCCACGGTCACCCTGCACGTCAACGGCACCGCACACACCATCGACCTCGATCACCGCACGACCGTCCTCGACGCGCTGCGTGAGCACCTGGGCCTCTTCGGCGCCAAGAAGGGCTGTGACCACGGCCAGTGCGGCGCCTGCACGACCATCGTCGACGGGCGGCGCCAGAACAGCTGCCTGCTGCTGGCCGTCGCGCACGACGGGGCCACGGTCACCACCGTCGAGGGCCTGGCCGACGGCGAACGGCTGCATCCGCTCCAGGAGGCGTTCCTCGCACGCGACGCCCTGCAGTGCGGGTACTGCACCCCCGGCCAGATCTGCTCGGCCGTCGGCGTGCTGGCCGAGGCCGCCGACGGGCACCCCTCGCACGTCACCGCGCCGGACCGGGCGCCAGGACGGCCGGTGGAGCTCACCGGGGACGAGATCAAGGAACGTATGAGCGGCAACCTGTGCCGCTGCGGGGCCTACCCGCATATCGTCGAAGCGGTCGAGGACGTGGCCCGGTGAAACCGTTCGGCTACCTGCGCGCACAGAGCGCCGCCGAGGCGGTCGACGCCTTCGCCGCGCACCCCGCGGCCCGCTATCTCGGCGGCGGCACCAACCTCGTCGACCTGATGAAGCTCGGCGTCGAAACGCCGGGCACGCTCATTGACGTCAGCAGGCTGCCGCTCGGCGAGGTGGAGGACACCGAGGACGGGGGCCTGCGCATCGGCGCGACCGTACGCAACAGCGACCTCGCCGCCCACCCCGCCGTACGTACCCGCTACCCCGCCCTGTCGCAGGCCCTCCTGGCCGGCGCCTCCGGGCAGCTGCGCAACACCGCGACCACCGGCGGGAATCTCCTCCAGCGCACCCGCTGCCCCTACTTCCAGGACACGTCCAAACCCTGCAACAAACGCGAGCCGGGCACCGGCTGCCCGGCCCGCGAGGGCGCCAACCGCGACCACGCGGTCCTCGGCCACTCCGCGCACTGCGTGGCCACCCACCCGTCGGACATGGCGGTGGCCCTCGCGGCGCTCGACGCCACTGTCCGGCTGCTCGGCCCGGACGGCGAACGCGGCGTGCCGCTCACCGACTTCCACCGGCTGCCCGGCGACCGCCCCGAGCAGGACACGGTGATCCGCCCCGGCGAACTCATCACCGCCGTGGAGCTGCCCAAGGCCCCCGCAGGCGCGCACTCCACGTACCGTAAGGCCCGCGACCGGGCCTCCTACGCCTTCGCGCTGGTCTCGGTTGCCGCGCTCCTGGAGGTACGCGGCGGAGTCGTTCAGCGGGCCGCGCTCGCCTTCGGCGGCCTCGCCCACCGGCCCTGGCGCGCCCGCGCCGCCGAGGACGTCCTGCGTGGTGCGCCCGCCACCGAGGACACCTTCGCCCGCGCCGCCGAGGCCGAACTGGCCGCCGCCGAGCCGCTGAGCGAGAACGCGTTCAAGGTGGCGCTGGCCCGCAACCTGGCCACTGCCGTACTGACCGAACTCGCCGCCCGCACCTGAGGACACCTCATGACCCCCGAGATGACCCCCGAGAAACCACCCCTGGGCGCCCCAGTGGTCCGCCGCGAGGGACGCGACAAGGTCACCGGCGCCGCCCGCTACGCGGCCGAACACACCCCGCCGGGCTGCGTGTACGCCTGGCCGGTGCCCGCCACCGTCGCCAGTGGCCGCATCACCGCCGTACACACCGCCGAGGCGCTCGCGCTGCCCGGCGTGCTCGCCGTCCTCACCCACGACAACGCGCCCCGCATCGAGAAGCCCGACGACGCGATCCTCGCCGTACTGCAGAACGACCATGTCCCGCACCGCGGTTGGTACGTCGCCCTGGCCGTCGCCGACACCATCGAAGGGGCCCGCGCCGCCGCGGCGGCCGTCCGCGTCACCTACGAGAGCGCCCCGCACGACGTACGCCTCACCGCGGACCACCCCGGCCTCTTCACCCCGGACGAAGCCACCGGCGACACCGAAGCCGACCGGCACCGCGGCGACTTCGGCGCCGCCTTCGCCTCGGCGCCCGTGCAGGTCGACGTCACGTACACGACGCCCGCGCTGCACAACCACCCGATGGAGCCGCACGCCTCGACCGCGCACTGGGACGACGGGCACCTCACCGTGCACGACTCCAGCCAGGGCGCCACCCTGGTGCGCGACACTCTCGCCGCACTGTTCGCCCTCGAACCCGAGCAGGTCACCGTCATCTCCGAGCACGTCGGCGGCGGATTCGGCGCCAAGGGCACGCCCCGCCCGCAGGTCGTCCTGGCCGCCATGGCGTCCCGGCACACCGGCCGACCCGTCAAGCTCTCCCTGCCCCGTAGGCAGCTCGCGGCGGTCGTCGGCCACCGCGCGCCCACCATCCAGCGGGTCAGGCTCGGCGCGGGCGCGGACGGCGTCATCACCGCCGTCGGCCACGACGCGGTCACCCAGACCTCCAAGGTCAAGGAGTTCGTCGAGACGGCGGCTCTCGTCTCCCGCGTCATGTACGCGACCCCGAACAGCAGCACCACCCACCGGCTCACCGCCCTTGACGTGCCCAGCCCCTCCTGGATGCGAGCCCCCGGCGAGGCGTCCGGGATGTACGCCCTGGAGTCGGCCATGGACGAACTGGCCGTCGCCACCGGCCTGGACCCCATCGAACTGAGGCTGCGCAACGAGCCGTCGACCGAGCCCGACAGCGGCCTGCTCTTCAGCAGCCGGCATCTGACCGAATGCCTGGCGGACGGCGCGCGGCGCTTCGGCTGGCACGAGCGGGACCCGCGTCCGGGCGTCCGCCGCGAGGGCGCGCTGCTCCTGGGCACCGGGGTCGCCGCGGCCACCTATCCGACGCTCACCTCGCCCTCCAGTGCCTCGGCGCACGCCGCCGCCGACGGCACGTACCGCATCCAGGTCAACGCGACGGACATCGGCACCGGCGCCCGTACCGTGCTCGCACAGATCGCCGCCGACGTGCTGGCCGCGCCGCTGGACGCCGTACACGTCGACATCGGCAACAGCGACCTGCCGAGGGCCCCGCTGGCCGGCGGCTCATCGGGCACCGCGTCCTGGGGCTGGGCGGTGCACAAGGCGTGCACGGCCCTCAACGGGCGCCTGCGCGAGCACCGGGGCGCGCTGCCGCCCGAGGGCATCTCCGTGTCCGTCCGTACCGAGCAGGAGGCGAAGGCGGAATCCCCCTTCGCCCGGCACGCGTTCGGCGCGCACTTCGCCGAGGTCCAGGTCGACACGGTCACCGGGGAGGTCCGCGTACGCCGGCTGCTCGGTGTGTACGCCGCGGGCCGCATCCTCAACTCCCGCACCGCGCGCTCCCAGTTCATCGGGAGCATGGTCATGGGCCTGGGGATGGCGCTGACCGAAGGCAGCACCATGGACGCGGCGTTCGGGGACTACACCGAGAGCGACCTCGCCGCGTACCACGTCCCGGCGCACGCCGACGTCCCGAAGGTCGAGGCGTACTGGATCGACGAGGACGACCCGCACATCAACCCGATGGGCAGCAAGGGCATCGGCGAGATCGGCATCGTCGGCACACCGGCGGCGATCGGCAACGCCGTCCACCACGCCACCGGCGTCCGGTTCCGCGACCTTCCCCTCACCCCGGACAAGATCCTGACCGGGATGGCCGCCCGCTGACCCGCTGACCCGCTGACCCGCTGACCCGCGCCGCCCGCGACCGGGCACCGCGGGCCGCGCGGGCGCTGGTCACACGAGCAGTGGCAGGGACTCCAGCCCGCGCATCAACCGCGTGTGACGCCACCGGAGTTCCTCGGCGGGAACCGCCGGGCGGACCCCCGGGAAACGCGTGATGAGCGCCCGGAGCGCGATCTCGGCCTCGGCCCGCGCCAGGGGCGCGCCCAGGCAGCGGTGGATGCCGTGGCCGAAGGCGAGCTGCGCCCTGGTGTCCCGGTCCAGGTCGAGCCGGTCGGGCTCGCTGAAGCGGGCGGGGTCGCGGTTGGCTGCGCCAGGGGCGATGAGCACCGGGACGCCCGCGGGGATCTCGGTGCCGCCGAGCGTCAGTGCCTCGGTGCTGTAGCGGAACGTGGCGATGCCCACGGGGGAGTCGTAGCGCAGCAACTCGTCGATGGCGCCGCCGAGCAGCTCGGGCTCCTCGCGCAGCCGCCGCAGCGAGTCCGGGTGCTGCACCAGGGCCAGCGCCGCGTTGCCGATGAAGTTGGTGGTGGTCTCGTGACCGGCCACCAGGAGAAGCACGGCGAGCGAGACGAGCTCCGGCTCGGTCAGCCGGTCGTCGCCGTCCCGCACGGCGATGAGGTCGTCGATCAGGCCCTCCCCGGGCCGGGCGCGCTTGGCCGCGATCAGGTCGGTCATACAGCCCGCGATGGCGTGCGACGCGGCGTCGGCCCGCTGCGGTTCTCCTGCGGCGAAGAGCTCACTCGACCACTCGCGCACGCTTTTACGGTCCGCCTCCGGGACGCCGAGCAGCTGGCAGATGACGGTGACCGGCAGCGGCACCGCGAGGCTCGCCACCAGATCGACGGGCCCGTGCCGCGGCCACTCGTCGAGCATGGTGTCGACCAGGCCGGTGATGTACGGGCGCATCCGCGCGACGGCCCCCGTGGTGAACGCCCTGGTCACGAGGGTCCGCAGCCGTGCATGCTCCGGCGGGTCGGTGGCCAGCATGCTCTGGGAGACGGCCGGATGGATGTCGCGCCGCGACGGCTGACCGGCGAAGAACCGTGCGGTGTTCTTCGACAGCCGGGGATCGGCGAAGGCCTCGCGGGCCTCCGCGTAGCCGGTGACCAGATAGCTGTAGCGCCCCCCGGAGCCGGTGGGGACCTTCTGCACCGGGGCCGCGCCGCGCAGCTTCGCGTAGGTTGGGTACGGGTTGGCGAAGAACCGCGGATCCTGCAACGGGTCGCTCATGCCTGCGCCCCCGCTTCCGCGGAGGCCGGTGCGCCGTCGGCGTCACGCACGATGTCGCTGTGCGCGTACGCGTGGGCGACGAGCAGCAGCCACTCGGTCTCGGCCCGGAGGTTGCCCTCGCGGGACTCGGTGCCCGGGGCCTGGGGGGCGGCTTCTTCGGGCAGTTCCCCGCCCGCCGCCTTCGCGCGTACGGCGGCCGACAGGACGGCGGCCTCCACGATGGCGTCGCCCTGGGCGGTGTCCGCGAGACCGCGCGAGGCGACGGCCAGGCCCGCGCTCTCCTGGACCGTCACGGAGCGGTGGAGGCGCAGCGCGATCCCGCCGTCGTTGATCTCGATGACCCGGCGGTGCAGGAAGAAGTCGGAGTCGTCCGCGTCGTCCTCCTGGTGGAAGTCGGCGGGGTCGAGGACGACTTCGGGGGTCGCTCCGGTGATGTCCTTCCAGAGCGGTCCGAGCGCCGCGAAGGACCGCGACTCCCACCGTCGCCGCAGGAACTGGCTGAACGGCCAGGCCACCGCGGGAAGCGTGAGGCCCAGGGTGATGAGAAGCACGGCCAGGGCCGGCGAGGTCACACTGAACACGCAGCGCACCGGAATGACGGGCGACGAGCACCGGGAATGGTCTGCGATGAGGTCGAGCCCGAGCCCCAGCGAGATCATCACGAACACCTTGTACGCGGAGTACAGCAGCGCGAAGAGGCAGCCGACGGCCGTCATGCGCAGCCCGACGCGCTGGCTGGTGCGCCGGGAGCGCTTGGACTGCTGCCAGGTCTGTACGAGGAAGTCCTTCGCCGTGATGCCCAGATACGAGATGTAGATCAGGACGTAGAGCGCGTAGATCCTCGGCGAGCGGTCGTTCATCTCCTCGGCGGCGAACAGCACGGTCATCCCGGTGACGGCGATACCGAGGAAGAGCACGCGCAGCCGGATGCTCCGGCGGGCGGCGTCGGGCTCCAGATTGAGCTGGAGCATGAAGGCCAGCACCGAAGTCGCGGCGGCCAGCGTGAAGGAGTTGCTGAGCAGCCGGCCCACGTGGGGGACCACGCTCTCCGCCGCGTTCTCCACGAGCGGTGTGTACGACGCGAAGGCGAGGGCGAAGGAGACGAGCAGCGCAGCCATGGCCCACGTGCCGGTCGGCCGGTGGCCGCCCCGTCCGCGAACCCAGTAGACGGCTGCGAGGAGCAGCACGATGGCCACTCCGGAGAAGAGCAGGCTGATCATGGGCGGCGGCGGCCCTTCCTGGATGGTTTGGCGAACAGTGCTTCCCAGCTCTCGGCGCCCTTGGCGGGCCGGCTGGGGGGGGGGGAGTTCACGCCCGCGGTAGATGCGCTGACGGATGACGGTGGCCATCATCTCGGCCTCGCGTTCGTCGTCGGTGGAGTAGCAGGTCCGTCCCGACATGCGCTGGACGAGGGTGGGGTTGAAACCGATCGCGTGGAACGCTTCGGCGTCCAGCTCCAGGCTGCCCGGGTGGTCACAGAGGATGTGGCTCACCTCGTGCGCGAGGATGTGATTCTGGTGCAGCGGCGACGTCGCCTCCTCGTAGAACAGGAGATCGGCCTCGGGCGTCTCCAGGCGGATTCCGCACGGTGCGTCGATCGCGCCGAGTGTGCTCAGCGGCCTGAGGATGATCGGGCGGCCGCGCAACTCCGCCACGGCATCGCACAGATGCCGCGTGTTGAAGCGGTGGGGCAGCCGAAGGGCGCCCACACGCTCCTCGCACTCCGTGCGGAGCCGCTCAAGGTCCATGATCGTCCTGACGTCGCTCGGGTCTGGACCCATGTGGGCGCAACCCGGGTGCGGCCGGGGGATGATCCGGAAGAGCCTGCTCCAAATCGCTCGAAAGCTTAGGCGATTGCTCCGACCGATTCAAAGAAATCTGCCCCTCCCGGCGAAACGCCGGGCAAGGCGGAGCGCTAGTCGTCGAGTTTGAGGTTGTTCGTCGCGGTATCGCCCGGCAGGCCCTCCAGGCGACGCGCCTGCTCGATCACCGCGGACAGCATCTGAAGGCTCTCCGTACTGAGGCCGTTGGCCCGCAGCGCCACGCTCCGCACGCCCTGGTCCCGCATGGCGGCCAGAACGGCGATCTCCGCCCGCGCGCGGTCGGCGGTCTCCTCGTCGAAGAAGTAGCCCGCGGGCACACCGAAGAAGCCTGCGAGCGCCTTGATGGTGTGCCGTGTCGGGTTCTTCTTGGCGCCGGTGCGCAGTTGCTGGATCGCGCTCGCGGTGAGCCCCTTGCCCTCACCCCCCGACGCCTCCTGGATCCCCTCGGCGACCTCGGTGTACGTGTACGGCCCGCGGGCCGGCGGATGGACCTCCCTGAACAGGTGGTCCAGCAGCTGCGCGAAGGTGTGCCCCTCTTCGTCTGTCACGTCCAGTACGTCCTTCTCGCCATGATCGCCGCGCTGTCCACTCTGGTGTGGGGGGAGCCCGGAATGTGCTGGGCCCACCCAACTGTAGTTGACGCGGTCCCGCAACTGGGGTGTACGTTTCTGCCAGTGCCCGGTCACACCAGAGTGTTGCTCTGCTGATCAGGTGCCATATGCTGTCCTGGCCATACGGCCGAGCCACCGGGACGGCGGCCGGGTTCCACGGGGGTGGGCCCGGCCGCCACACTGGACATCCGGGCAGTATTCGGGCCCATCCGGTCACGGCACCGCGCACAGGGCTGAACACATGGCTGTGGGCCGCCCGGCACTGCCTGGCGCGCCACCGGGGCATCGGGAACCAGCTCCACCAGGGCGCCGCCCGCGTCCAGCACCTCGTCGCAGCGCCTGGCCACATCGGGCGTCGCCGGCCCGAGGCCACGGCTCCCACCACATTGAAGAGCCCGATCAGCGCGAGGAGCGACGACGGCAATACGTACCCTGTCGTCGACGTCGAGATCTCCTCGGAGAGCCACCCCTTCTATACGGGGAAGGCCAGGACAGCGGACTCGGAGGGCAGGGTCGCGCAGTTCGAGCGCCGCTACGGGCAGGACGGCCAGGGCGGCGAGCCCCCGGCGGCCGGATAGCCCCGCAGTCGGACCCGCCGCGGTCAGATCTCGTTCAGATCCTCAATCAGTTCCTCGGTCAGTCCGTCCTCCGGGCCCTCGTCCAGGTCCTCGTTCGGCGCGTCCGGGTCTTCCTCCTCGTCACCGGTCGCCGGTTCGGTGTCCGGCTCCTCCTCGGCGAGCAGCTGATCGAGCGATTCGCCGCGCCGTGCCTCCTCGGCCGTCGTGCCGAAGGACTCGGCGGGCGACCAGTGCTCGGCCGGGGTGATGCCCGCGTCGAGCGGGTCGGAGTCCAGGTCGTCGCTCATCAGCGTGTCCTGCGCGTCCAGAACGCCGTCGTCCTCGGGAAGCTCCGTGTTGTCTTCGCTCATCAGTCCCACTCCGTGCTCGGTTATGGCCTGGCTGGGCTCACCTCACACCACGCTGCCGCAGGCGGGCGCCCTTCGCATCCGGAACATACGGCAGTGCCGGACGCGAAGGGAGTGGGCGAGGTGAAAGACGAGCGGGCACGTGATGTTCAGCGGATGCGGTCCGGGTAGGCGCCAACCAGAATGCCGACTGATCGACGAAACAAGGAGGAGGCGGTATGAGCGAGGAATCCGTTTCGAAGCGAGACCCGTCGGAAGTGACCCCCGACAGCTTGCTGCACACCGGCGCCAGCGACGACGTCACCCCCGAGGACCTGGTGCTTGCCTCGGGGCGCGATGTGACTGCGGAAACCCTGGAATGGGCGCGGCGCCGGCTGGAGAAGGAGGGCCGCGCGGCCATTGACGCTCAGCTTCCGTAGCGTGTAAAGATTCGGCCCGGCACAGCGTCCGCCGCTGTGCCGGGCCGAATCCGTACGCTCAGAGGCCGCGGTGGGTCAGCCCGTCGCGTAGACACGGCTGACGAAGTCGGCGAGCTGCTCGGCGGGCAGGTTCCGTGCCAGGTCCGCCTCGGTGATCACACCGGCCGGCCTGCCGTTGTCCAGGACGAGCAGCCTGCGGATACGCGCCTCACCCATCACCCGTACGGCGTCGGACGTGTCGGCGGACACATCGACGGACACCGGTGCACCCGCCGCGAGGTCCCCGGCGGTGACCTTCGCCGGGTCGTGGCCCGCGGCGACACACTTCACGATGATGTCGCGGTCGGTGACGATGCCGATGAGCTCCCCGTCGCCATTCTGTACGGGCAGCGCGCCGATGCGGTGGTCCCGCATCAGCTGGGCCGCGCGGTCGAGTGTCTCGGTCGCCGGAATGCACCGGACGTCAGGGGTCATCAGGTCACGGACAGTGGTCACGAAGGTCCTCCGGGTTCGACGGATGCGCCACAGTCATGCTGGACGCACCCCGGGTGGTCAGCGACCGGACGGGCTCTTACGGGTGACTCGCGGGGGTTCACCGGTGCGGGTGAACCGCACGGGGGGCGGGACGCGCCGAAGCCGCCCGGCCCGGGGGAGCCTGCTTGGGCCAGACGGCTGCGGCGTGGCGCCACGGGAGGCCTCTGCGTCGTGACGCCTCTGCACGGTCGGCCCGTCGCCCGTGGGCGCGTGACGTCCTCCGCGCACCGGCCGGGCCGGTCGTCCGCGTCGATGACGAAGCGGACGCTTCCGGGAGCCGTGGGCCGACCGCCGTCCTTGTGTTGGCAACCCTGGTCGCAGTTGCTCCAAGGCGGCAACTCGCGTCGTTCGTGCGTCGTATCGTCCGGAGATGGACATCGAAAGCGGGACATCGCCCGAAGCCGGGATGACAACTGGGGCGGTTGCACTGCGACTTGGTGTGGCGCCGACGACGTTGAGGTCCTGGGACCACCGCTACGGCCTCGGCCCGGCCGTGCGTGAGGGCGGCCGGCACCGGCGCTGGGCGCCCGCGGACGTGGCCCTGCTGGAGCGCATGTGCCGCCTAACGGCCCACGGCGTCGCGCCTGCCGAGGCCGCCCGGCTGGTTCGTGGGCCCGACGGGCCGTACCAGGGGCAGGTGTCGCCGGGACCCGACACGTACTCCGGGCGCGTCGTCCTGATCCCCGCTCCGCGCACCGCCGCGCGGGCCGGCCGTGGCCTGGGCAGGGCCGCCGTACGCCTCGATTCTCCCCGCCTCGACACCCTGCTGGCCGCATCCGTCACCGAGCACGGGCTCGTCGGGGCCTGGGAGGAGGTGATGTCCCCGACGCTGCGCGCGATCGGCCGCACCTGGGCCGCGTCCGGTGACGCGGCGGGCGAACGGTACGTCGAGGCCGAGCACTTGCTGTCCTGGCACATCTCCACCGCGTTGCGCCGCGGCTGCCGCCCGAAGGACCCGGAGAGCGACGAGCCCCCGGTGCTGCTGGCCTGCGTACCGGGCGAGACGCACACTCTGGCGATGGAGGCACTCGCGGCCGTCCTGGGTGAACGAGGGCTGCCGGTAAGGATGTTCGGCGCGGCGGTTCCTGCCGGGGCCCTGTCCGAGGCGGTACGCAGAACGGGACCGCGCGCCGTGGTGCTGTGGTCCCAGACCCGCCTCACGGCCGACCGCGTCCTGGTGAACCTGGTGCGCGCCACGGCCTGGGGCATCAGGGGTGCGCGGTCCCGGCCCACCGTACTGATCGCCGGTCCCGGTTGGACGAGGGTGCGCGATACGGCCGGGGTGCGCCGGCCCAAGAGCCTCGCGCAGGCACTGGACTTCATCGAGGCGGCGAACGACGGCTGACGTACGGGACGCCGCCGGTTCGCGCGAACCACCGCACGGGGACTCCCGGTGCGGCGTGCGGTTGAGGGGAAGCCCTTCCGGATTCTTGGAACACGTTCTAGTCTGTGCGCCGCCATAGGGAACGCGATACTCCTGGAGGGCCCGTGCACCTCGAATACACGCCTGAGCAGCAGCAGTTGCGCGCCGAACTGCGCGCGTACTTCGCCGAGCTGGTGCCGGACAACGTATACGCGCGGTACGCCGACCCGGCGGCCCAGAAGCGCTTCTACCGGGAGACCGTCCGCCGCCTGGGCACCGACGGCTGGCTCGGCGTCGGCTGGCCCAAGGAGTACGGGGGGCGCGGCCTCTCGCCGATGGAGCAGTTCATCTTCTTCGACGAGGCCGCACAGGCCGGTGTGCCGCTGCCGCTGATGGCGCTCAACACCGTTGGCCCGACGATCATGCAGTTCGGTACGGACGAACAGAAGACGTACTTCCTGCCCAAGGTCCTGGCCGGTGAGATCGACTTCGCGATCGGCTACAGCGAACCCGACGCGGGCACCGACCTCGCCGCCCTCAAGACCCGCGCCGTACGCGACGGCGACGAGGCCACCGGCCACTACACCGTCAACGGCCAGAAGATCTGGACCACCAACGGCGACACCGCCGACTGGGTGTGGCTCGCCGTCCGCACGGATCCGGACGCACCGCCGCACAAGGGCATCACCATGCTGCTCGTGCCGACCAGCGACCCCGGCTACTCCTGCACCCTCATCAACACCCTGGCCTCGCACGACACCACGGCCAGCTACTACGAGAACATCCGCGTCCCCGTCTCCTGTCGTGTCGGCGAGGAGAACAAGGGCTGGCGGCTCATCACCAACCAGCTCAACCACGAGCGCGTCACCCTCGCCGCCCACGGCACCATGGCCATCCGCGCCTTCCACAACGTCCAGCGCTGGGCCGCGGACACCAAGCTCGCCGACGGACGCCGGGTCATCGACCTCGGCTGGGTGCGCGGGCGCCTGGCGAGGACCCACACCAAGCTCGACGCGATGAAGCTCCTGAACTGGCAGATGGTGTACGCCCTCCAGAACGCCACGCTCACCCCGCAGGACGCGTCGGCGGTGAAGGTGTACGGCTCCGAGGCGCGCCGTGACGCGTACGCCTGGCTGATGGAGATCGTCGGCGCGGCAGGCCCGTTGAAGGAGGGCTCGGCGGGCGCGGTCCTGCACGGTGAGCTGGAACGGGGCTACCGCAGCGCCGTCATCTTCACCTTCGGCGGCGGCAACAACGAGATCCAGCGGGAGATCATCTCCTGGATCGGGCTGGGGATGCCGCGGGTACGCCGCTGACGGGCCCACGCCGTTAGCCTGGGCGTACCGGCAGGAGGTGGGGGACATGCGCGACGCCGATCCGGGCCTGTTCGGGCCCGAATCCGTCACCTGGCAGATGCACGGCGACCCGATGATGTGGGTCGCGGGCATCAGGGCCCTCTATCTTCAGGCGCTGCACCCGCGCGCGGTGCGCGGAGTCATGCAGAACAGCGACTTCCGCAACGACGCCTGGGGCAGGCTGATGCGCACCGCAGGCTTCGTCGGCACCATCACCTACGGCACGACCGAAGCGGCCGAACGGGCCGGCGCCCGGGTCCGCAAGATCCACAGCATGCTGGGCGCCACCGACCCCGCGACCGGCGAGCGCTACGGGGTCGACGAGCCCGAGCTGCTGCGGTGGGTGCACTGCGCCGAGGTCGACTCCTATCTGCACGTCCTGCGCCGCTCCGGCTTCCGCCTCAGCGCGGCCCAGGCCGACCGGTACATCGACGAACACCGTGAGGGCGCCCGGCTGGTCGGCCTGGACCCGGCAACGGTCCCCGCGTCCACCGCCGGGCTCGCCGCGTACTTCGAAAAAGTGCGGCACGAACTCGTGGTGGGCCCCGAAGCGCGCGCCGTCGACGATTTCCTCCGCAAACCGCCCGTTCACCCGCTGCTCGTACCGGCGCGCATGCTGCTGTGGCGGCGCGTGGCCGGGCTCGCGTACGCCTCCCTGCCCACATACGCCCATGAGCTGTACGGACGCCCCGCCCCCGCCTCGCTCACCGTCACCCGTAGGCTCCGCGCAACCGGAACCGCCCTGCGGGCCGTCCCCGCACGTGTGCGCTGGCAACTTCCACCGGGGCACATCCTCGAAGCGATGGCCAGGCTCGGGCCCGACGCGCGTCCGGCACCGTACAAACTCACCTGTCGGACGGCCATACTGGACGAGCCGGGGAGGGCGCAGCAAAACGACGGGGGCGACAGCACGAGATGGCGGACACCAGGCTGATCCAGGGCCGGTACCGGCTGCTCGATCTGATCGGGCGCGGGGGCATGGGCGAGGTGTGGCGTGCTCGCGACGAGTCGCTGGGCCGACGGGTCGCAGTGAAATGCCTCAAGCCGATGGGCCCCCAGCACGATCAGTCCTTCACCAGAGTCCTGCGCGAACGCTTTCGCCGCGAGGCGCGCGTCGCCGCCGCCCTCCAGCACCGGGGCGTCACCGTCGTGCACGACTTCGGGGAGCACGAGGGCGTCCTCTATCTGGTCATGGAGCTGCTGGAGGGCCGCAACCTCAGCCAGCTCCTGGAGGACAACAAGGCCCACCCGTTGGCCGTCCCCGATGTCGTCGACATCGCCGAGCAGGTCGCCTGGGCCCTCGCGTACACGCATGAACAGGGCATCGTCCACCGTGACCTGAAGCCCGCCAACATCATGCGGCTCACCGACGGCACAGTGAAGATCTGCGACTTCGGCATAGCGCGCCTGGGCCACGACATCGGCATCACCTCCCGGCTCACCGGCACGGGCATCGCCATGGGCACCCCCCACTACATGTCGCCCGAGCAGATCGGCGGCGTCAACGTCGATCACCGCAGCGACCTCTACTCACTGGGCTGTGTGCTGTACGAGATCGCCACCGGCGTCCCGCCGTTCGACCTGGACGACGCCTGGGCGGTCCTCGTCGGTCACCGCGACACCCAGCCGGAGCCGCCGCGCACCCACCGCGAGGAACTCCCCGAGTTCTTCGACCGGATCGTCCTCGACCTGCTCGCCAAGGAGCCCGACGAGCGACCGCCCGACGCCAAGAACCTCGCGCACCGCCTCACCGCGGGGCGGGCCTCCGGCGTTGTCCAAGCTCTGGCGTCCGTGCCCTCACCCGTGCTGCGCCCGTCCGGCGCCCGCCCCGAGCAGCCGCCCTCGCTCGCGCCCAGGCTCCCGTCCTGGACCCGGGGCATGACCACGGGCCACAAGGCGAGCGGGACCTGGCCGTCGCCCGCCGCCGCGACCGACCACTCCGCCGGGCTGACGGGGGAGTGGACCACCGGCGTCGGCCTGCGGGCCGGGGTCGCCGTGCAGGCCCCGCAGCGCCAGGAGCGGCCCACGCCGCCGCCCGAGGTGCTCACCGTCCTGAACAGCAGGCACAACGCGGGCCTCAGCCTCGGGCGGCTCGGCCGCTGGACGGAGGCCGGTGAGGTGCACCGCGCGGTCGCCGTCGAGCGCGAGCACGCGCTGGGCCCCGACCACCCCGACACCCTCGCCAGCCACTACGAGGTCGGCTTCACCCTCAGCAGGACCGGCCGCGCGGCGGACGCGCTGCGCGAGTTCGGCCGCGTCGCGGACGGCCGCGAGCGCACCATGGGCCCGGACCACCCCGAAACCCTCGCCGCGCGCCAGGAGATGGCGTACGTCCTCGGCCAGCTCGGCCGGCACTTCGAAGCCCATCAGGTGTACGCAGCGGTGCTCGCTTCGCGCGAGCGCACCATGGGACCCGAGCACCCCGACACCCTGCGCTGCCGGCACAACCTGGCGTTCAACCTGAGCAGGCTCGGCCGCCTGGAGGACTCGTACCGCATGGCGCACGAGGTCGCGGCGGCCCGCACGAGGGTGCTCGGCGCGACCCACCCCGACACGCTCGTCACCCAGTACGAGGTCGCTTACGCGCTCGGCCAGCTGGGCCGCTGGTCGGAGGCGCTCCAGACCTACCGCGAGGTCGCGGCGGCCAGGGCCCAGGCACTGGGCGCCGACCATCCCGACACGCTCTCCGCCCGCTACGAGGTGGGCATAAGCCTCGGCCGCCTCGGGCGCAGCGCGGAGGCACTTGAGCTCTACCGTTCGCTGGTCGACGACCGTACCCGCGTGCACGGCCCCGCCGACCCCGAGACGCTGCGTGCCCGCCACGGCCTCGGCGTCAACCTCGGGCGGCTCGCCCGCTGGGAGGAGGCTCTCACCGAGGCGCGCGACGTGTGCGCGATACGTGAGCGCGTGCTGGGGCCCGACCACCCCGACACGCTCGTCAGCCGCCGCGAAGTCGCCGTCGGCCTCGGCTGGCTGGGCCGCTGGGCGGACGCCCTCGCGGTGTACGGGCAGGTCGCGGAGGCCCGCCAACGGGTCCTCGGCGCCGACCACCCCGACGCCCTGGCCAGCCGCAACGACGAGGCGCACTGCCTGGAGCAGCTCGGCCGCGGCGCGGAGGCCGTGGAGCTGTACCGGCGAGTGGCGGCGCTGCGCCAGCAGCGCGGTGCCCAGAGCCTCTGATGCCACCGACGCCCCGGACCTCACACTGATACCTCCGACGCTGCGGAGCCGATGAGCGTCAGTACCCGAGACAGGAGCGTGTGAGGCCATGTCCGTACAGGAAGTCCCCGGGACAGGCGGGGCCCATGACTCCTACGACGCCGTGATCGTGGGCGGCGGGCACAACGGCATGGTCGCCGCCGCCTATCTGGCGCGCGCCGGGCGCTCGGTCCTCGTCCTGGAGCGGCTCGGCCACACCGGCGGCGCCGCCGTCTCCACCCGCCCCTTCGCCGGGCTCGACGCCCGGCTGTCGCGCTACTCGTACCTGGTCAGCCTGCTGCCGGACAAGATCGTGCGCGACCTCGGACTGCGCTTCGCGGTCCGCGAACGCACCATCTCCTCGTACACCCCCGCCCGGCGGCACGGCGCTTCGACCGGCCTGCTGGTCGGCGGCGGCGAGGACCGCACCCGTAGCTCGTTCCGGGCGCTCACGGGAGCCGACCGGGACTTCGAGTCCTGGCAGCGGTTCTACGCCATGACCCGCCGGGTCGCGGAGCGGGTCTTCCCCACGCTCACCGGGCCGCTCCCCACCCGCGAGGCCCTGCGCGAGCGGATCGGTGACGCGGACGCCTGGCGCATGCTCTTCGACGAGCCGCTCGGCGTCGCGATCGAGGACACCTTCGACGACGACCTCGTCCGGGGCGTTGTCCTGACGGACGCCCTGATCGGCACGTTCGCCGACGCGCACGACCCCTCCCTGGCGCAGAACCGCTGCTTCCTCTACCACGTGATCGGCGGCGGCACCGGCGACTGGAACGTACCGGTGGGCGGCATGGGCGCCCTCACCGACGCACTCGCCACCGCCGCGCGGTCGGCGGGCGCGCGGATCGTCACCGGGCGCGAGGTGACCCGGATCGAAACCGACGGGACCCGGGCCGAGGTCTCCTGGCGCACGGATCAGGAGGAGGGCACCGTCGCGGCCCGCCAGGTCCTGGTGAACGCCTCACCGCAGGCGCTCGCGGGCCTGCTCGGTGACGCGCCCCCGGCCCCGTCCGAGGGCGCCCAGCTCAAGGTCAACATGCTGCTGCGCCGCCTTCCCGAACTGCGCGACCGTACGGTTTCGCCGAGTGACGCCTTCGCCGGTACCTTCCATGTGGCCGAGGGGTACGAGCAGTTGGCGGCCGCGCACCGGGAGGCGACCGCGGGCAGGCTGCCGAGCGCGCCGCCGTCCGAGATCTACTGCCACTCGCTGACCGACCGGTCCATCCTCGGCCCCGAACTGGCCGAGCAGGGCTACCAGACCCTGACGCTCTTCGGACTGCACACCCCCGCCGGACTCTTCGCGCACGACAACGACGGGGCGCGCGAGAGCCTGCTCAAGGCGACCCTCGCCCAGCTCGACGCCCACCTCGCGGAGCCGATCGCCGACTGCCTCGCGCTCGACGAGGAGGGCCGCCCCTGCATCGAGGCGAAGACCCCGCTCGACCTCGAAGCCGAACTGCGGCTGCCCGGCGGCAACATCTTCCACCGCCCGCTCGCCTTCCCGTACGCCGACGAGTCCGCCGGGACCGGCAGGTGGGGCGTGGAGACGGCGCACGCGAATGTGCTGCTGTGCGGGGCGGGCGCGGTCCGGGGCGGCGGAGTCAGCGGCATCCCGGGCCACAACGCGGCGATGGCGGCGCTCGGCCACTAGCGGGTGTCGCAGCTACCGCACCGGAACCGGCACGGCGGTCAGCAGCGCCGATACGAGCACCACCGCGCCCAGCGCCACCAGCTCGACCCGGGCCGCGCGGCAGGCACTCGGCCCGCGCCGAGGCCGGTGCAGTCGCCGTCGGGCCACCATGGCGAGCAGACCCACCAGGGCGACCAGGAGCAGCTTGGCCAGCAGGGTACGGCCGTAGGCACTGCTCAGGATCTGATCGAGCGGCAGTCGGCGCAGCGTGCTCGCCGTCCCGGTGACCGCGAGCGCGGCGAACAGCCAGGCCGCCATTCGGGCGTAGCGGCCGAGCAGGACGCGGGCCGCGTCCGGTGCGTCGCGCCACCCGTACATCGTGCGCAGCGCGTGCAGCAGCCCGCCGCACCACAGGGCGGCGGCCGTGAGGTGAACCACGGTCAGCGCGACCCCGACGGCGGGGCTGTCGACCTCGGGGTGTGCGCGTACCGCCTCGGCGATGACCACGAGGGCGAGCGGCGTCACGGCCCACGCGGGGCGGCTCCGGCTCGCGCAGTACGCGGCGGCCAGGAAGGCGTTGGCCTGGAGGAGCGCCAGTTGGCCGGGAAGGGTCCCGTACGTCTCCAGGAGACCGTCGGGATCGGCCAGGCCCGCAGCGAGCGACCCCAGACCGGCCAGCTGGACGATCTGCGCGACGGCCGCGACTGCGCCGAGCAGCGAGACGCCCACGGCCCAGCTGCGCGGACGCGACGCGGGGGCGCCCCGGACGGTCCGTGCCATCCGGGTCACGGCCAGCTCGCCGGCGTGCAGCGTGAGCGCGGCGAAGAGCACCGCGCGCAGGACGGCGGTGGTTCCCACGCCGGGTATGCGGATCTCGCCCGTGCCGCGCGTCACGAGGCCCGCGCCGATCAGACACAGCGGGACGAGCACGGCCACGACAGCGGCCACCCGGACAGCCGGTGCGACGGCCTGCCGGGCCCGCCATGGGCGTACCTCGGCCGCCCGGACCGGCGGCGCCGCGTCCAGAACGGCGTCATTCGTCGCATCAGTGAGAGAACGGTCCGGAAACGTCACAGATTGATCGTCTCCGGAGGAGTGCCTTCCCTGCAAGGCGGGTTCGGGTCCAGTTCGGTCGCTGGAGCCCCTGGACCGGCGCTGAGGATTTCCACCGGACCCGCCTCGGACCCGCATAACGTGGGCCCATGTCGAAATCGCGTTTGTCGCTCTGGTCGTCGGACTCGGTGCTGTCGATCGGTTCCGTGGGGTCGGTGCTGTCCATCGGGTCGGTCGGCTCCGCGCTCAGTGTCGGCTCGATCGGCAGCTCACTGTCGGTCGGCTCGATCGGGTCCGCCCTGTCGTTCCTCTCCGTCGGCTCGGCTTTGAGCACCGGATCGGCGTTTTCCCTGCAGTCCCAGTGGTCGGTGCTGTCCGTCCAGTCCCGGCGTGGCGTCCTGTCCGCGGGGGCCGTGGCAGGGCTGGCCGGCGCCGCCCTGCTGCTCATGCGGCGCCGGGACCGGTAGGGAGGTCGCGCCCGCTGAGCGCTGCTGATCAGTCCTCGGTGGCCGTCCAGCCTACGGCCTCGATACGGGCCGCGTCCCGGGGCTTGGACTCGTCGAAGACGGTGCGGCGCCCGTCGTCGACCCGCAGACCGTCGACGTACGCGCCGCGTCCGACGTACAGCGTGTCGGTCGTGTATCGCCAACGCAGCGTTACGTCCCTGCCGGTCCAGGCCGCCAGGTCCGCGGTCAGCCGGTGCCAGACCCGTCCGGACCAGCCGGTGGCGGAGCCGTCGGGGTGCGGCTCGGGCGCCCGGCCCTTCTCCTTGCGCGCAGTTCGTACGGTGGTGAACGGCGCCGGCTGCCAGGTGGCGCCGTCGTCCGTCGAGGCTTCGAGGAAAAGGCGGTCCGAGCCGGGCTCGGTGTCCCACCACAGCGAGCAGCGCAGCCGAGGGCGGTCCTGGCTGAGGCGCAGGGCGGGCAGGGTGAGTGTGGCGGTGGTGGCGACGGCCATGCCGGAGAACCAGGCGGTGCGGCCGTGTGGCGGGCGTACGGCGACGGCGCGCGCCAGATTGTTGGCGGCGGCGACGCGCGGGGCGCTGCTGGAGCGCCAACTGCGCACCGGGTGAACCGAGTTGCCCAGGACCACGAGAAACGAGTCGGTCGACGGATCGAGCACCAGGCTGGTACCGGTGAAGCCGGTGTGGCCCGCGGTCCTGGGCGTGGCCATCGCGCCCATGTACCAGTGCTGGTAGAGCTCGAAGCCCAGGCCGTGCTCGTCGCCCGGGAAAGCGGTGTTGAAGTCCGTGAACATCAGCTCGACCGACTCCGGGTCCAGGATGCGCCGACGGCCGTACGCGCCGCCGTTGAGCAGCGTACGGGCGAGGATCGCGAGGTCCCAGGCGTCGGAGAAGACCCCGGCGTGGCCAGCGACACCGCCGAAGGCGAAGGCGTTCTCGTCGTGCACCTCGCCCCACACCAGGCCGCGTTCGAGGCCCGACCAGGGCAGCCGGGCGTCCTCGGTGGCCGCGATCTTCGGCTTCCAGGAGGCGGGCGGGTTGAAGCGAGTGCGGTGCATCCCGAGCGGAGCGGTGATCTCGTCGTGGAGCAGCACATCCAGAGTGCGAGCGGTGATCTCCTCCAGGATCAGCTGGAGCGAGATCAGATTGAGGTCCGAGTAGAGGTACTTGGTGCCCGGGGCGCCGGTCGGCGCCTCGTTCCACAGCAGCCTCAGCTTCCCCTCCCGGGTCGGCTCCTTGTAGAGCGGGATCCAGGAACGGAACCCCGAGGTATGGGTGAGGAGTTGACGGACCGTGATGTCCTGCTTCCCCGCGTCCCCGAACTCCGGGAGATACGCGGCGACCTTCCCCTCCAGCTCCAGCGTGCCGCGCTCGATCTGCTGCACGGCGAGGATGGATGTGAAGAGCTTGGAGACCGACGCCAGATCGAAGACGGTGTCCTCGGCCATCGCGATCCGCTGCCCCGCCGGGAGCTCGACCCCCGTGTCCGTCTTCTCGTCGTACGCCGAATAGCGCACCGCCGAGCCGATCGGCCGGTGCAGCGCCACGGTGGCGCCCCGGCCCGCGAGCAGCACGGCACCCGCGTACCAGGGATGCTTGGGGGAGGGGCCGAGGAAGCGCTCCGCGTCCGTGACGAGTTGCCGCAGCGGGCCGGGGAGCAGCCCGGCCCGCTCGGGCGAGCCGCGCCGCAGGGTGGTCCGGCCGCCGGAGGGCGGCGTCGCGGCCGCCGCCGAGGCGGGCAGTCGCGCGAGCGCCAGGGCGCCGCCCAGCGCCATGAGGCCACCGCCGAGGCCGCGCCTGCTGATCCCGCTGTCCGCCGCACCTTCGGTCACGAGCCACCCCTTGTGAAAGTAACTTCCGCCTCACGTCCAACGCCTGAAACTTTCTTGCAGACGGAGAGTGCTGTCAACCGCCCAAATTGTCTGACGCAGCATCAGAAAATCTCTTCCCTCGTCCGCCCCGCTGCGGCATCCTGCGGCCCATGGAGACGGAGCTGAGCAAGAAACTGGGAGTCGAGCACGCGATCTTCGGCTTCACCCCCTTCCCGGCCGTGGCCGCCGCCATCACCAGGGCGGGCGGACTCGGCGTACTGGGCGCGGTCCGCTACACGGCACCCGAGGATCTCGCGCGCGACCTCGACTGGATGCAGGAGCACACCGACGGCAAGCCGTACGGCCTCGATGTCGTCATGCCCGCGAAGAAGGTGTCGGGGGTGACCGAGGCCGAGGTCGAGGCGATGATCCCCGAAGGGCACCGCGAGTTCGTCACGCAGACCCTCGCCAAGCACGGCGTACCCGAACTCGATCCGGGCGAAGCCTCGGGCTGGCGCATCACCGGCTGGATGGAGGAGGTCGCCCGCAACCAGCTCGACGTCGCCTTCGACTACCCGATCAAGCTGCTCGCCAACGCACTGGGCTCGCCGCCCGCCGACGTCATCGCGCGCGCCCACGCCCACGACGTCCTGGTCGCCGCGCTGGCCGGCAGCGCCAAGCACGCCAGGCGGCACGCCGAGGCGGGCATCGACATCGTCGTCGCACAGGGCTACGAGGCGGGCGGCCACACCGGTGAAATCGCCACCATGGTCCTGGTCCCCGAGGTCGTCGAAGCGGTCCACCCGCTGCCCGTACTAGCCGCCGGAGGCATCGGCAGCGGCGAGCAGATCGCCGCCGGGCTCGCTCTGGGCGCCCAGGGCGCCTGGCTCGGCTCGATCTGGCTCACCACCGAGGAGGCCGACCTCCACTCGCGCGCCCTCACCGCCAAGCTCATCTCGGCGGGCTCCGGCGACACCGTCCGCTCCCGCGCACTGACCGGCAAGCCCGCCCGCCAGCTGCGCACCGAATGGACCGACGCCTGGGACGACCCGAGCGGCCCCGGCACCCTGCCCATGCCACTCCAGGGCCTCCTGGTGGCCGAGGCCGTCTCCCGTATCCAGAAGTACGAAGTCGGCCCGCTGCTCGGCACCCCGGTCGGCCAGATCGTCGGCCGGATGAACTCCGAGCGCGGCGTCCAGGCCGTCTTCGACGACCTCACCCGTGGCTTCGAGCGGGCCGTGGACCGTATCAACCGCATCGCAGGACGGAGCGAGTCATGAGCGAGCCGCTCAACGGTTTCTGGGCACAGGCCACCGCGAACCCCGACCGCGTCATACTGGTCGCCCCCGACGGCGAGGAATGGACGGCCGGCCGGCTGCACGCCGCCGTCAACCAGCTCGTGCACGGCCTGCGCGCGGCCGGACTCGAACGCGGCGACTCCTTCGCCGTGGTCCTCCCCAACGGCGTGGAGTTCTTCACGGCGTACCTCGCCGCCTCCCAGGCCGGGCTCTACCTCGTCCCGGTCAACCACCATCTCGTCGGCCCCGAGATCGCCTGGATCGTCGCCGACTCCGGCGCCAAGGTGCTCATCGCGCACGAGCGATTCGCCGACGCGGCCACCGCCGCCGCCGACGAGGCGAAGCTGCCGGCCTCGCACCGCTACGCCGTCGGCGCCCTCGAAGGCTCCCGCCCGTACGCCGAACTCCTCGACGGGCAGAGCGAGTCAACGCCCGACGACCGCACGCTCGGCTGGGTCATGAACTACACCTCGGGCACCACGGGACGCCCCCGCGGCATCCGCCGCCCGCTGTCCGGCCGGCTTCCCGAGGAGTCCCACCTCGGCGGCTTCCTCGGCATCTTCGGCATCAAGGCCTTCGACGACAACGTCCACCTGGTCTGCTCGCCGCTCTACCACACCGCCGTACTGCAGTTCGCGGGTGCGGCCCTGCACATCGGCCACCCGCTCGTCGTCATGGACAAGTGGACGCCCGAGGACATGCTGCGCCTCATCGACCGTCACGCGTGCACCCACACCCATATGGTCCCGACCCAGTTCCACCGGCTCCTGGCCCTGCCCGAGGACGTACGCACCGCGTACGACGTGTCGTCGATGCGGCACGCCATCCACGGGGCGGCGCCCTGCCCCGACCACGTCAAGCGGGCGATGATCGACTGGTGGGGGCACTGCGTCGAGGAGTACTACGCGGCGAGCGAGGGCGGCGGCGCCTTCGCGACCGCCGGGGACTGGCTGAAGAAACCGGGGACCGTCGGCCGTGCCTGGCCCATCAGCGAACTCGCCGTCTTCGACGACGACGGCAACCGGCTGCCGCCCGGTGAGCTGGGCACCGTCTACATGAAGATGAGCACGGGCGGCTTCAGCTACCACAAGGACGAGGGCAAGACGAAGAAGAACCGCATCGGTGACTTCTTCACCGTCGGTGACCTGGGCGTCCTGGACGAGGACGGCTACCTCTTCCTCCGCGACCGCAAGATCGACATGATCATTTCGGGCGGCGTCAACATCTACCCGGCCGAGATCGAGGCCGCCCTCCTCACCCACCCCGCCGTCGCGGACGCCGCAGCCTTCGGCATCCCGCACCCGGAGTGGGGCGAGGAGGTCAAGGCCGTCGTCGAGGTGGCCGACGGGCACCCCCCCGACGACGCGCTGGCCGCGGACATCCTGGCGCTCTGCGAGCAGCGACTGGCCCGCTACAAGCGGCCCAGGACCGTCGACTTCATCGAGACGATGCCACGCGACCCCAACGGCAAGCTCTACAAGCGCCGACTGCGCGAGCCCTACTGGGAGGGCCAGGAGCGCGCGGTGTGAGGCGGGGCCGCCCGGCGGCGGCTGAGCGCTGAAGCGGAGGTCAGACCGCGTCGGTCGAGGCAGCGGCGTCGGCTTTGGCCTCGGCGGCGTCTTCGGCCGCGTCGGCCTTGGCCTCGGCGGCGTCCTTGGCGGCGTCCGCTTTGGCCTCTGCCGCGTTGGCTTTCGCTTCGGCGGCGTCCTTGGCCGCGTCGGCCTTGGCCTCGGCGGCGTCCTCGGCCGCCTCCGCCTTGGCTTCCGCCGCGTCCTTCAGGGCCTCTGCCTTGTCGTCCGCGGCATCGTCCGCGTCGTCGTCGACGGCGGCGGGCGTGTCCACGGCCACGCCGTGGACCCGGTCCTGATCCCGGTCTTGGTCCTGGTCCCGCACGATACGGTCCGATCCGCCGTCGCCTGCGGCGTGCGCGCCGGCCGCCACGGCGGCCCCCGGCAGCGCGGCCATGAGGGCGACGGCCAAGGCGGCCGAAGCGACGGAACCCCTGCGAATGCTGCGATGCATGTGTCTGCCTTCCAAGCCGGTCGGCGGGAGATCCCACCGCTTCCATGGCATCGCGCCCGGCAGGAACGGGCGACCTGCGAAGGCCAAGTGGGTGCGGCCCGGCCCGTACAGGGCGGGCCCAGCCTCGACGCGCCGAGAAACGACTCGGCCGAGTGGCCGCGCGCACGGTGCGTGTGTGACCCAGGCCACTTATTGTGAATTTCGGAGCTCGTCGCAGACCGTACGCACCACTCCTTCTTCCCGTGCGAGCCCGGAGGGACGTCATGCCGGAGCTGTTCATCGGTGGCCAATGGACCGCTGCCGTAGAGGGTGGAACACGCGAGATCCGCTGTCCGGCCGACGGCACGCTCGTCGCGACCGTCGACGAGGCAGGACCCAAGGACGCCGCCGCCGCGGTCGGCGCCGCCCGCGACGCGTTCGACCGCGGGCCGTGGCCGCACACCCCGGCCGCCGAGCGTGGACGGCTGCTGCTGCGCGTCGCCGACCTCCTCGACCGCGACACGGACGCGTTCGCCCGAGCCGAATCCCTGGACACCGGGAAGCGGCTCGTGGAGAGCGAGTACGACATGGCGGACATCGCGAACTGCTTCCGCTACTTCGGCAACCTGGGCGCGTCCGGCGGCACCGACCGGGTCGTCGACGCGGGGAACCCGGAGACGGACAGCAGAGTGGTGCACGAGCCGGTCGGCGTCTGCTCGCTGATCACACCGTGGAACTACCCGCTGCTGCAGACCGCCTGGAAGGTCGCCCCCGCGCTCGCCGCGGGCAACACCTTTGTCCTCAAGCCCAGCGAGCTGACGCCGCACACCGCCATCCTGCTGATGAAGGCACTCACGGAGGCCGGACTGCCGCCCGGCGCCGCCAACCTGGTACTGGGCGCCGGCGCCACCGCGGGCGCGCCCCTGAGCACCGACGAGCGCGTCGACCTGGTCTCCTTCACCGGCGGCCTGATCACCGGCCGGCGCATCATGGCCGCGGCCGCGCCCACCGTGAAGAAGATCGCCCTTGAGCTGGGCGGCAAGAACCCCAACATCGTCTTCGCCGACGCCGACTTCGACACGGCGGTCGACTACGCGCTCATGGCGGTGTTCCTGCACTCCGGACAGGTCTGCTCGGCCGGTGCCCGGCTCCTCGTCCAGGACGAACTGCACGACGCCTTCGTCGACGAGGTGGTGCGCCGGGCCCGGGAGATCCCGCTCGGCGGCCCCTTCGACGAGCACGCACGCACCGGACCGCTGATCTCCGCCGCGCACCGCGACAAGGTCGAGGCGTACGTCGCCGCGGGCCTCGCCGAGGGCGCCGTGCTGCGGTGCGGCGGCGCGCGCCCCGACGACCCGGCCCTGCAGAACGGGTTCTACTACCCGCCGACCGTCCTCGACGAGTGCACCCCCGGCATGTCGGTGGTACGTGACGAATCGTTCGGCCCGGTCCTGACCGTCGAACGGTTCCGCAACGAGGCCGAGGCGCTCGCCCTGGCCAACGACACCGTCTACGGCCTGGCCGGAGCCGTCTGGACGCAGGACAGCGAGCGCGCCCACCGGGTCGCCGCCGGGCTGCGGGCAGGCACCGTATGGATCAACGACTTCCACCCCTACGTGCCACAGGCGGAATGGGGCGGGATGAAACAGTCCGGCGTCGGCCGTGAACTGGGACCCGCCGGTCTTGCGGAGTACCAGGAGGCCAAGCACATCTGGCGCAACACCGCGCCCAGGCCGCAGAGGTGGTTCGAGTGAGCACGACCGGAGCAGACCGTCCCGGAACACGACCCGACGGCACCCACGACGACGACTCGCTCCACGAGCTCGGCTACAAGCCCGAACTCAAGCGCACCCTGGGCAACTTCCACACCTTCGCCGCGGGCATCAGCTACATCTCGATCCTGACCGGCACCTTCCAGCTCTTCTACTTCGGCGTGAGCTTCGGCGGACCGGCCTACTGGTGGTCCTGGCCGATGGTCTTCGCCGGTCAGCTGATGGTCGCCCTGTGCTTCTGCGAGCTGGCGGCCCGCTACCCCGTCGCCGGTTCGGTCTACAACTGGGCCAAGGCCATGGGCGGCCCGCACACCGGCTGGCTCGGCGGCTGGATGATGATGACGGCCACCATGGTGACGCTGTCGGCCGTGGCGCTCGCCTACCAGCTCACGCTGCCGCAGATCGACTCCTGGTTCCAGTTCATCGGTGACGGCAGCGGCAAGACGGACGCGGCGGCCAACGCCGTCCTCCTCGGCTCGGCGCTCATCCTCTTCTCCACCGTGATCAACGCCTTCGGCGTCAAGCTCATGGCCCGGATCAACTCGGCGGGCGTATTCATCGAGCTGATCGCCGCTGTCGCCCTGATCGTCTTCCTCGCGGCGCACATCACCCGCGGCCCCAGCAGTGTGCTGACCGAGACCAACGGGCTCGGCGCCGGCGAGAGCCTCGGCTACTTCGGCGCGTTCCTCACCGCGTCGCTGGCCTCCGCGTATGTGATGTACGGCTTCGACACGGCTTCCTCACTGGGCGAGGAGTCGCACAACCCCGACCGCAACGCGCCCCGCGCCATCCTGCGGGCCCTCGTCGCCTCCTTCCTCATCGGCGGACTCATCCTGCTGTTCGCTCTGATGGCCGTACCGGATCTGGCCGCGAAGGAGCTGTCGACGGGCGGCCTGCAGTACGTCGTCCTGGAGACGCTCGGCTCGACCGTCGGCGAAGTCTTCCTGTGGTGCGTGGTCGTCGCGATCACCGTCTGTGTGCTGGCCGTACAGGCCGCGGGTATCCGCCTGATGTTCGCCATGGCCCGGGACAACAACCTGCCCGCGGGCTCCGTACTCGCCAAGGTCAGCCCCCGCTTCCAGACCCCGGTGGTGCCCGCCGTCGTGATCGGTGTGGTGGGCGTCGTCATCCTGGTGATCAACGTCAACCAGCCGCAGATCTTCTCGGTGATCACCAGCATCGCGATCATCATGATCTACGTGGCCTACCTGCTGGTCACCGTGCCCATGCTGATCAAGCGGCTGCGCGGCACCTGGACGCCCGCCGAGGGCAAGTTCTCGCTCGGCCGGTTCGGTCTGCCGGTCAACATCGTCGCCGTGGTCTGGGGCGCCGTCATGTCGCTCAACCTCGCCTGGCCGCGCGCCGAGGTGTACAACGCGACGGGCGCTCAGCACTGGTACCTGCGCTGGGGCGCGTTCCTGTTCATCGGCATCGTCGCGCTGGGCGGCTTCGCCTACTACTGGTTCGTGCAGCGTCACAAGACCGGCGTGCTCGAAGACCACCGTGCCGAGGTGCGCGACCCCACGGCACCCTGACCCCGCGACGGGCGTCATCGCACCAGCCGCTTCCCGCACCCACGTTTCCTCCCCCACCGTTTCCTGGAGAGAAGATGCCGGCCGAGAGCCACCCGCAGGAGCAGTTCGACTACGTGGTCGTCGGTGGTGGTACAGCCGGGGCGGTGGTCGCCGCCCGGCTGACCGAGGACCCGGCCGTCACCGTGTGCGTACTGGAGGCGGGTCCCTCCGACGTCGGTGACGAGAACGTCCTGCGGCTCGACCAGTGGATGGGGCTGCTGGAGTCCGGCTACGACTGGGACTACCCCGTGGAGCCCCAGGACAACGGCAACAGCTTTATGCGGCACGCCCGCGCCAAGGTCCTCGGCGGCTGCTCGTCACACAACTCGTGCATCGCCTTCTGGGCGCCCGCCGAGGACCTCGACGAGTGGGCCGCCCTGGGGTGCGAGGGCTGGAGCGCCGCGGACTGCTTCCCGCTGTACAAGCGTCTTGAGACCAACGACGCCCCCGGCGACCACCACGGCCGCAGCGGCCCCGTCACCATCCGCACCGTCCCGGCCAACGACCCGTGCGGCACGGCCCTCCTGGAGGCCTGCGCCGCCGCCTCCATCCCCACCACGCCGTTCAACACCGGCACCACGGTCAAGCGCGGCGCCCACTGGTTCCAGATCAACGCCCGCCCCGACGGCACCCGTTCATCGGCCTCGGTCTCCTATCTGCACCCCGTCATGGGCAAGCGCCCCAACCTGGAGGTGCGTACCGGGCTGCACGCCAAGCGGCTGGTGCTGGACGCCGACCGGCGCTGCACCGGGGTGGAGTACCTGGCACCGGACCTCATCCATACCCGTACCGTCGGCGCGCGCCGCGAAGTGATCGTGGCCTGCGGATCGATCGACACCCCGAAGCTGCTGATGCTCTCGGGCATCGGCCCGGCCGAGCACCTGCGCGACAACGGTGTGGAGGTCCTCGTCGACTCCCCGGCGGTCGGCTCCAACCTCCAGGACCACCCGGAGGGCGTGATCATGTGGGAGGCGAAGCGGCCCATGGTCACCTCGTCCACCCAGTGGTGGGAGATCGGCATCTTCGCCGACACCGAACCCGGCCTGGACCGACCCGACTTGATGTTCCACTACGGGTCGGTGCCCTTCGATATGAACACCTACCGCCGTGGTTACCCGACCGCCGAGAACGCCTTCTGTCTCACCCCCAACGTCACCCGCGCCCGCTCCATGGGCACCGTGCGGCTGCGTACCCGCGACTTCCGCGACAAGCCGCGCGTCGACCCGCGCTACTTCACCGACGAGCACGACGTGCGGGTGATGACAGCGGGTCTGCGGCTCGCCCGGGAGATCGTCTCGCAGTCCCCGATGGCCGACTGGGCCGGGCAGGAGCTGGCTCCCGGCCTCGCCGCGCAGTCCGACGACGACCTCCTCGACTACATCCGCAAGACCCACAACACCGTCTACCACCCGGCGTGCACCGTACGGATGGGCGCCGCCGACGACCCCGGGGCCGCGCTCGACCCGCAGCTGCGGGTCAAAGGCGTGCGGGGCCTGCGGGTGGCCGACGGGTCGGTGATGCCGTTCCTGCCCGCCGTCAACCCGTGCATCACGACCATGATGATCGGCGAGAAGTGCGCCGACCTGCTCAAGGCCGACCAGGCCTGAGACCGCGACCGTCGGGTCTGACACCGCGACCGTCGGGCCTGACACCACGAACGAGGTCCGGGCCCGCCGCACCGGCGGGCCCGGACCTTCGTACGTACCCTCGTCAGCGCTCGCGCGCCCACACCACGCGCAGCTTCGGCGAGGTGAGGATGTCCTTCTCGCAGAACCGCGACGTCACCCAGCGCTCACCGGAGTACAGCTCGGTCTGGTCGCTGAAGTACGGCGATTCCGGGTTCGAGGACTGTGCGTACGTCAGCAAGGTGCGCGCCTGCGGGCACCTGCCGCCGTCCCAGCCGACGGCCTGGATGTAGCTGGAGCCCGTCGTCACCTCGGTATAGCCGCCGCCCGCCGGATTCCACACCGGCTCGACCTTGTTCCAGATGCCGAGCGACTCCGTGCCGCCGTGGATCGGGATGCGCTTTGCGTTGCGTACGACGAACTGGTGCTTGCCCAGAGGCGCGTCGAGCGCGATGCCCGCCGCCCGCAGCTCGGCGACCGCGCCGGTGAGCGCGGTGGCGAAGCCGGGCGCCGCCGTATTGAGCGTGTTCGGTGTACGCACCGGATCCGCGGCCGAGAACGGCACTTTCCACAGCTCCGCCCGCGGCACGGCCACGAGCAGCTTGCGCCAGAACCGGTCGAAGAGCAGCGCGCCCCTGCTGTCGGTGTTCACCGTGCGGTCCCAGCGCCCCAGCACATCGCAGGCCTCCTTGAGGTCCGCGGACAGTGTGGTGCACGCCTTCGCGGCATCGGCCGCGGCCAGATCACCCACGGGCGCCCGGTTGGCGAACTGCTGGCGCTGGAGGTCCGACACCTTCAGCCGGCCCTTGTCCGCCATGGCCGCCACGTCCTCGATCGCCCCGCGCGTGCGCGGCGAGCGGGGCAGGGCGATCGAACCGAAGACCCGCTCGTAACCGGTCAGCGGCCGGTCCGCGTTGGTCAGCCAGGCGCTGTCGTTGGAGTTCTCGACGTACGGCGCGTCCTTGAGCGTCGGCATCTTCGACGGTCCGAAGATGCCGGGCTGCACCGCGTCCTTGTCCGAGCCGAGCGCGCAAGCGGTACGCGAGCCGTCCAGGACTGCGACCCCGGACGTCGGATACGTCGCTCTGCCCAGCGGGGTCGAGCAGCTCTGCACCAGCTCGTCGGTGATCCTCGGCAGGACCTGCGACTGGCTGAAGAACGAGTGCCCGGCGGAATCGGCGGCGACCGTGTTCACCCAGGGCAGGCCCTGGACGCGGCGCAGCGTGTCCTGGATGTCGCGCGTGGAACGGGCCTTGGCGAAGCCCAGCGCTGTGTCGGAGCCCCGCAGATTGACGGCGTTGGGGTCATTGAGGGCGTACGCCGTCGTCGCCGACCAGGGGAGCGGCAACGCGTCTCCGAGCGCGGTGACCACGGGCCCGTACCTGGTCCACCACTGGCTGCGGGTCACCGGCGCACCGTCCTTGACCGGCACCGACACCGTCCGCTTCGTCATCCGCTCCCGCTTGCCGTCCACCAGATACGCCGTCGGGTCGGCCGGATCCAGGGTCAGTTGGTGCAGATTGAGCGTGACGCCCGTCGCGACGGTGTGGCTCCACGCCACCTTGTCGGTGAAACCGATGTTGACGACGGTCGTGCCGAGCAATGAGCCGCCGGAGACGTTCAGTTCGCCCGGGATGGTCTGCTGCGACTGCCAGAAGCGCCGCCCGCCCTGCCAGGGGTAGTGCGGGTTGCCGAGGAGCAGCCCGCGCCCGTTGGCGGTCGAACTCCCGTTGAACGCGACGGCGTTGGAGCCCATGTCGGCGTTGCCCGCGTCGAACAGCTCGCGCGCCGCCCCCGCCGCCCGCTGCGGATCCACCCCGGCAACGGGCGCGGTGCCCGGCGGCGCGGCGGCGGTGATGCCGTCGATGCCACGGCCCTGGCCGCCGAGTACGGACACCGCGAATCCGCGTCTCGCGACATCCAGCGGGGTCACCGGGCGCACCCAGTCGGCGCTGCGGCACGCCGGGTCGGTGATGCGGTTCTGCTTCAGCCAGGCGTTGTACCCGGCCGCCCAGCCGCGCATCGTGTCCTTGATCTGCCGGCTGGGTCCGGCGGGAGCGGGAGTGGCCAGCAGCTTCTCCACCGTGCCCGCCTCCCGCACCCCGGCGAAGTACAGGTCGCTGGACAGGTTCTTGGTGGCCGACGACAGCGAGCCGTCGGGCGCCGCGTCAGGGCCGAAGTACCGTGAACGCTCGCCGCGCACGGTCACGAAGCCGTCGGCGAGCGTGCACACCTGGTCGGCGGCCTGGGCCCAGCCGGTGCCGAAGCCGAGGTTCGCGTAGTCCTTGGCCACGATGTGCGGCATGCCGTACTCCGTGTAGCGGATGACGGCGGACAGCTTGCCGGAGGTGGGGTGGCGGTCACGGGGATCGGTGTCGGCGGCCGCTGCCGACGGCAGCGAAGCCGTGACGGTGGCCAGGGCGATCGAGGCGAGCGCCAGGTGTCTCAGGCGGGTTCGGAAGTGCAACGTGCCTCCCAACGTGACGGTGGTGCAGGGTG
The DNA here is from genome assembly GCF_039766235.1 of Streptomyces changchenzhani. Classification (NCBI taxonomy): domain Bacteria; kingdom Bacillati; phylum Actinomycetota; class Actinomycetes; order Kitasatosporales; family Streptomycetaceae; genus Streptomyces; species Streptomyces changchenzhani. The sequence continues at coordinate 155,818 of NZ_JBDHNH010000003.1, forward strand.
GTTGGTCCATGCACTCAGCCGGGCGGACACATGTCAACATGCCGTTCGGTATTGGGCGTCGACCCGCTCGACCCCCGGGGCGCGGCCCCACCCAGAGACCTACGGCGCTCCGGTACGTGGACCGGAGAAGCGCGAACTGCGGGACCGCTTCAGCGCGGACGGCGGTCCACGATCCGCTTGAACTTGCCCACCGACCGCTCCAGAGTCTCGGGGTCGAGGACGTCGACCCCGACCGACACCCCGATGCCGTCCTTCACGGCCGTCGCGACCGCGAGCGCGGCGGCCACCCGCTCATCGGCGGTGGCATCGGCCCTGGCCTCGGCCAGTACCGTCAGCTGATCCATCCGGCCCTCGCGGGTCAGCAGCAGCTGGAAGTGCGGGGCGAGCGCGGGTGTCCGCAGCACGATCTCCTCGACCTGGGTGGGGAAGAGATTGACCCCGCGCACGATCACCAGGTCGTCACTGCGTCCTGTGACCTTCTCCATGCGCCGGAAGACCCTGGCCGTACCCGGCAGCAGCCGTGTCAGGTCCCGCGTCCGGTAGCGGATCACCGGCATCGCCTGCTTGGTGAGCGAGGTGAAGACCAGCTCACCCTTTTCGCCGTCCGGCAGCACCTCACCCGTGATGGGGTCGACGACCTCCGGGTAGAAGTGGTCCTCCCAGATGTGCAGTCCGTCCTTCGTCTCCACGCACTCCTGCGCCACTCCGGGGCCGATCACCTCGGACAGCCCGTATATGTCGACCGCGTCGATCGCGAACCGCTCCTCGATCTCCGTGCGCATCGCCTCCGTCCACGGCTCGGCGCCGAAGATCCCGACCTGCAGGGAGGTGGAGCGCGGATCGACGCCCTGGCGTTCGAACTCGTCGAGCAGGGTGAGCATGTACGACGGCGTCACCATGATGACCTCGGGGCGGAAGTCCTGAATCAGTTGCACCTGGCGCGCGGTCATGCCGCCGGAGGCCGGGATGACGGTGCAGCCGAGCCGCTCGGCCCCGTAGTGCGCGCCGAGCCCGCCGGTGAACAGCCCGTATCCGTACGCCACATGCACCTTGTGGCCGGGACGTCCGCCGGCCGCGCGGATCGAGCGCGCGACCATGTCGGCCCACATGTCCAGATCGTCCTCGGTGTAGCCGACGACGGTCGGACGGCCCGTGGTGCCGCTGGAGGCGTGGATGCGGCGGATCGAGGACTGGGGGACGGCGAACATGCCGAAGGGGTAGTTGTCGCGCAGATCGGCCTTGGCGGTGAACGGGAAGCGGGCCAGGTCGGCGAGCGAGACGCAGTCCTCGGGGCGCAGCCCTGCCTTGTCGAACGACTGCCGGTAGAACGGCACATGGTCGTACGCGTGGCGCAGACTCGTCCGCAGCCGCCCCAGTTGCAGCGCTTCGAGTTCTTCGCGGCCGAGCTGTTCCGCCGCGTCCAGCAGTACCGCCATGGGCAACTCTCCGTCCAAACCGGACGACCGATCATTCGGTCGATCTTCTGGAGGATCAGTAATTCAGCAGCCCGACCGTGCGTCAAGGCATGCGACCGGCCCGGCTTCCGGAGGGCCTGAGAGGATCTTCGGCATGGGAATGCTCGGCACGCGCGACGGCACGGAACCCGGCTACCGCCTGGTGGGGGAGGGGGAGCCGCTGATCTGCCTGCCGGACGGCGCGCCGAGCCCGTCGGGGTGCCCCGGGGACTTCGGAGGGCTGGGCGCGCACCGGCAGCTGGTCCTTCTCGACCGGTGCGGCGCCGCCAAATCCGCGGCCCCGGCGAGCCCGTCGACGTACCACGCCCCGACCGTCGACGACATCGAGGCACTGCGCCGAGCGGGTGGGCCTGCTGCCCGACGCCGAGCTTGTGGTCCTGCCCGGCGGTGACGGCCTGCCGTGGGACGCCGACCGGGGCGGGTTCCACCGGGCCGTGATTTCCTTCCTCGATCCGGAGGTGCTCACCGTGTGGGCGAACGGCCTGCGGATGGCGTGGGCGGCGCGGTCGCCGCACTGGTGGCGCAGGCGTATCCGGAGCGGGTCGGGCGGCTCGTCATAGAGGAGCCCCCGCCGTTCCCGGCCGACCCGAGGCGTCCGGACCCGGTGCGCACGGACGAGGTGCTCGACTACGACTGGGGCGTGGTCGTCGAGACCGACGCGCAGTACAACGACCCGGATCCGCCGAATCCGCTGATTTCGCCGAATCGGCTACTGACGAGACGTCTAGTAATGCGGTCTACTGGCAGGTAATAATCGTGCTGCTGTCCGCCGCCCCCCATCTCCGACCGCCCAGGAGGCCCCAGTTGCCCGCCACCGAACGTTCCGCACAGCTGCTCGTCGGTCTCCTCGCCGCGGCGGGTGCGGCCCACGCCGTGGCGCCGAAGCCGTTCGACGCCACCATCCCGGAGGCGCTGCCGGGCAGCGCCCGCGCCTGGACCCGGGGCAGCGGGGTGGTGGAGCTGCTGCTCGCGGCGGGCGTGGCGGTGCCGCGTACCCGGCGGGTGAGCGCGCTCGCCACCGCGGTCTTCTTCGCGGCCGTCTTCCCCGCCAACGTGAAGATGGCGTACGACTGGCGGCACAAGGAGGCCCCGCTGAAGGCTCTCGCCTACGCACGGCTCCCGCTGCAGGTGCCGCTGGTCCTGTGGGCGGCGAAGGTCGGCAGGGACGCGGCCCGCTGAGTCAGCGCGACTTGCGGGTACGGGTCGTCTTCCGCCAGCCGAAGGGACCCGGCAGGTCCATGGAAGTGGTGCGGCGGCCCGTGCTGCTCGTTGTGCGGCGTGGGCCGTGCCGGCCGCCGGTGGTGATGGACCAGGAGCGGCGGTTGATGTTCAGCCGCACGCCGGGGAGGATCCGGAAGCTCTTACGGAAGGTGATCGCCATGGTCTGCATCCTCGCGTCGGGGGTGTGATGCCCTACGTGTTACCGGCGTTGGCGTGAACCATGCGCCGCGGACCAATGAACTCCAGCAGCACGAACCCGGCGAACACCGCCTTTCGCGCCCGTATTCGGGCCGCGCCCAGCGCCAACTTGCCGACGGGCACGGCCGATCCGACCGATCCGACCGAGCGGATGTCGCACGGCCCGTCAGACGCGGACGACGATCTTGCCCCGCGGGTGGCCCTCCCTGAGGTGGTGGATGGCGGCGCGGACGTCGGCCAGCGGGTAGGTGCGGTCGATGACGGGTGTCACCGATCCGGCCTCGATGAGCTCCGTGAGAAGCGCCAGGTCGCTGTGGCGCTGGGTGGCGACGAGCCCGCGCAGCCGGTGGCCGACGAACGGTGACAGCAGGACCGCCCCCAACTCCCGGTGGGTACCGCCGATCCAGGTGCCGCCGCCCTCGCCGCCGACGATGACGAGGGTTCCGCGCGGGGTGAGGGCTCTGCGCAACCGCGCGAGGGGGCGGTTGCCCCCGGTGTCGACGACGAGGTCGTAGCGGTGGGCGCCGTCGGTGGGGTCCTCCTGGGTGTAGTCGATGACCTCGTCGGCGCCGATGGAGCGGACCAGGTCCGTGTTGGCGGTGCTGCAGACGCCGGTGACCTGGGCGCCGAAGGCCTTGGCCAGCTGTACGGCGAATGTGCCCACGCCGCCCGACGCGCCGATGACGAGGACCCGCCGGCCGGACTTCAGACGTCCGCCGTCGCGCAGGGCCTGGAGTGCGGTGCACGCGGAGACCGGGACCGCTGCCGCCTGCTCGAAGTCGAGGTTCGCGGGCTTCGGTGCGAGGCTGTCCTCCTTGGCGCACGCGTATTCGGCGAACGCCCCCTTGCCGGAGCCGTACACCTCGTCGCCCGGCCGGAACCGGGTCACGCCCGGACCGACCGCCTCCACCCGCCCCGCGACGTCCGTGCCCCGGACGCGGGCCTTGGGGGCTTGCAGGCCGAAGCCCGCGGCGCGGAGCAGGTACGGGCGGCCCGTCGTGAGATGCCAGACGCCCGGATCGATGGACGAGGCCTGAACCTTGATGAGGACCTCGCCCCGGCCGGCGACCGGTTGCGCGACCTCGTCGAGGCGCAGGACCTCGGGCGGTCCGTAGATGTCGTGAACGATGGCCTTCATGGGGTCTCCGTACGTTGTTGGGCGGCGCCGAGCGAGATGTCCGGCTCCCCATGTAAAGAAAACCTGACACTCAGGAGTGTTAAGCACCTCCGACATGGTGTCAAGTGTTCTTTACCTCGGGAGCGAGGGGAGCGAGAGGGGGAAGGGGGCCGTCCCACTACGGCTCCGGCTGCTCCTCGGCCAGGACCGGCCCCGACGCGAGCACCGTCTCGACGGTGTCCGCCTCGGCCGCCGCCTTGTCCTCCCGGTAGCGCACCACCCGTGCGAACCGGAGCGTGACCCCTTCCGGATAGCGTGTGGACCGCTGGAGCCCGTCGTATGCGATCTCGACGACAAGCTCCGGGCGTACGGTCACCACGTAGCCCTTCTCGGCCGTCGCCAGCTCCTGCAAACGCTTCGTCTGCCAGGCCAGCGTCACATCGGTGAGCCCCTTGAACGTCTTGCCGAGCATCGCGAACGTCCCGTCGGGCCGGCGCGCGCCCAGATGCAGGTTGGACAGCTTCCCGGTCCGCCGGCCGTGGCCCCATTCGGCGGCCAGCACCACCAGATCCAAGGTGTGGACCGGCTTCACCTTGAGCCACGAGGCGCCGCGCCGTCCCGCCTGGTAGGGCGCGTCCAGCGCCTTGAACACCACCCCTTCGTGACCGCGCTCAAGCGTCCGCGCCCAGAACTCGTCCACCGCGGCCCGGTCGTCGGCGCCCGCCACCACTGTCCGGCGTACCCGCATCGGTTCGGGAACGAGCCCGGTCAGCCGATAGTGGCGCTCCCGGTACGGCAGGTCCAGCAGGACCTCCCCGTCGAGAGCCAGTACGTCGAAGAACACGGGCGACAGGGGCAGCGCCGCACGGGCCGCCGCCACATCGAGGCGCGAGCCGACCCGCCCCGCGATGTCCTGGAAGGGTAGGGGTCGGCCGCCAGCGTCGAATGCGATGACTTCGCCGTCGAGAATGAAGGAATCGGAGCTCAACTCCATTGCTGAGGAGGTGAGTTCGGGCACCCGGTTGGTGATGTCGTCCAGGGTGCGGGTGAAGACGCGTACCTCTTCGCCGTCGCGGTGCACCTGCACTCGGATGCCGTCCAGCTTCTCCTCCACGGCGCACGGGCCGAGCTTCTCGACCGCCGCACCCACCCCGGCCGCCGGGCTCGCCAGCATCGGCGGCACGCCACGCCCCACCCGCAGGCTGAATTCGGCGAGTGCCGCCGGGCCCCGGCTGAGCAGCGCCCGGCCGACCTCGACGAGGGAGCCGCCCAGCATCACCGCCCGGCGCACGGCCGCCGCCGGTGCCTCGGCGGCGGCGGCCAGACCTTCCGCGGCCAGCGCGTCCAGGGCGCCCTGCCGCACCTCGCCGGTGAGCAGCCCCGTCAGGAAACGCTGCTCACCGGCCGTCGCCGACCTCATCAACTCCCGCACCAGGCCGCCTCGCTCGGCCTGCGCGCCGCGCCCGCTGACCGCCGCGAACGCGGTCAGCGTCGCGTCCATCTCGCGCAGCGTCAGCGAGGGCCCGGTGGCCGGGGCGACGGGCTCGCTCAGCAGGCTCCAGCCGATCCCGATCCGGCCCTGGGGCAGCCGGCCCGCCAGATAGGCGATGGCGATCGGTACGTCGTCGGGTTCCGCGGCCCGGAAGAGCTCCGCCAGCAGCGCGGTCTTCCCCGAGCGCGCCGAGGTCGAGGTGATCTCCTGGGAGACCCGGGCGAGTGTGGCCAGCAGCATGCCCTCATCCTGCAACGGCATCCGTCGTCCCGCAGGCCTGGAGGGTGCCGTTCGGAGCCGGCCTTGTCCGAACGGCACCCCCTAAGCTCGCGCTGTGGCCCTCTTCCGTATCGAACGACGCACCCACCTGTCCGCCGCCGAGGCCTGGCGCCGCCTGACCGCGTGGGAACGCCACGGCGCACAGGTCCCCCTCACTCGGGTCACGGTCAGCACGCCGTCGCCGACCGGCCCGGGGACGGTGTTCGTGGCCCGCACGGGCCCCGGTCCGCTCGGGTTCGACGACCCGATGGAGGTGGTGTGCTGGGAGCCGCCGCAGGCGGACGGCCCGGGGCGCTGCCGGCTGGAGAAGCGCGGCTCCGTCGTGCTGGGGTGGGCCGAGTTCGATGTGCGGCCCGTGCCCGGCGGCGCCCGCGTCGTCTGGACGGAGGATCTGCGCATCCGTGGGCTTCCCGGGGTGTTCGACGGGGCGATCGTGCGCGCGGGCCGGCTGCTCTTCGGCCGCGAGCTGAAGAGCCTGCTGGGCAATCCGTAGGGCGCGCGGGCGACCCGCCGAACGCCGGGGGCTCAGCTGATGTCGATGTGGACGTTGTACGTGATCCCCCGGATGCTGACGAACAGGTTGCCCTGCCTGCCGCGGCGCGCCAGCGTCGCACCGACGCTGCCCTTGCCCTTCTCCTCCTTGTTCTCGACCGGCAGCCACCGGAACGACTGGAACTGCGTCAGCCCCTGGCCCGAGGCCCAGGTGCCCAGCGTCTTCCAGCTCGCGCCGAGTGCTTCGAACGCCGTTTCGGTCATAGTCGCGCCGTAACTGAAGTCCACCGGGGACCCCGCGATGTACTGGGCCCGGCACTGGCTCGCGATGTTCTGGACGGCGCCGCCAATCGTGGCTGTACGACCCGACAGCGTGCCCCACTGTGTGGCGATCGCGTCACGGCGGGCCGTCTTGTTCGTCTCGCTCCGCAGCTCCTGCAGGTCGGTGAGCAGCGTGGCTTCCGCCACGGCGATGCCCTCCTTGGGGTCGCAGGCGATCCGCAGCGTCGTGGCCCAGGTGCTGTCGGACACCAGCGCCCGGTCGAGGTCGATGCTCTTGGTGTACTCCAGCATCAGATCCTTGGCCTCGGTCTCGTTCTCCGCGTACAGCACGCCCTTGCCCGATTTCTTCGGCATGGCCCCTCCGATTCGCGCCAGTATTTGCCCGATTGCTCGCAGCGTCCCACCGGAGGCGGCGGAAGTCACCGGGGGCGACAGGAGGAGTCTCGGCAGAGGGAGAACCGACGGCCCTGAGGGGACGCCTACCGGCCGCCGGTGCCCGCCGCGACCGTCCGGGCCCACCGGTAGTCCGCCTTGCCGCTCGGCGAGCGCTGGATCTGCGGCGCTATCACCAGCTGCCGGGGAATCTTGTACCCCGCGAGCCGGGTCCGGCAGTGCGTCTGGATGTCGTCGAGGCTCGGCTCGCCCGCTCCTTCGCGCAGCTGCACCACGGCCGCCACATGGTTGCCCCACTTCTCGTCGGGGACACCGGCGACCAGTGCGTCGTACACATCGGGATGGGACTTGAGCGCCTGCTCGACCTCTTCCGGGTAGACCTTCTCGCCCCCGGTGTTGATGCACTGAGAGCCGCGGCCCAGGACGGTGACGATGCCCTCGTCGTCGACGGTCGCCATGTCGCCGAGCAGCACCCAGCGCTCGCCGTCCGCCTGGAAGAACGTCTCGGCGGTCTTCTTCGGGTCGTTGTAGTAGCCCAGCGGTACGTGCCCGCGCTGGGCGATGCGGCCCACCTCGCCGACCGCGACCGGCGCGTATGTCGCCGGATCGACCACCGCCGTACGGGAGTTGACGCGCAGCCTGAAGCCCTTCTCGGGCCCGGAGTCGTCGGTCGCCGTGCCGTTGAAGCCGGACTCGGAGGACCCGAAGTTGTTCAGCAGCATCACCGTCGGGACCAGTGCCTGAAATTGTGCGCGCACCGTCTCCGACATGATCGCGCCCGACGACGAGACGCTGAACATCGAGGAGCAGTCGGTGCCCTTCATGGGCCCGTTCAGCACGTCGATCAGTGGCCGCAGCATCGCGTCACCGACCAGCGACACGCTGGTGACCTTCTCCTTCTCGATCGTACGGAGCACCTCTTCGGGCGCGAACTTGCGGTGGATGACGATCCGTTGGCCGAAGAAGAAGCCGATGAACGCGGTGAGGGTGGAGGTGCCGTGCATCAGTGGGGGAGTGGGGAAGAAGGTGATCCCGTCGCCGCCGGCCGCCACCCGCTCGGCCAGTTCCTGGGGGGACTTCACCGGCTCGCCGGTCGGTGCGCCGCCGCCGAGCCCCGAGAAGAACAGGTCCTCCTGGCGCCACATGACGCCCTTGGGCATGCCCGTGGTGCCGCCGGTGTAGATGATGAACTGGTCGTCGGCCGACCGTGGTCCGAAGCCCCGCGCCCCGGATGCCGCCGTCTCGGCCTCTGCGAACGGCACGGGCGGTACGGCAGGTTCGGGGGCGCCGGGCGGCGCGGTGCCCACCCGCACCAGATGCCGGAGCTTGGAGGTCCGCGGCAGGGCGGCCGCGACCCGCTCGGTGAACTCGGCGTCGAAGACGAGCGCCGCCAGGTCCGCGTCCCGGTAGAGGTAGATCAACTCATCTTTCACGTAACGGTAGTTGACGTTGACCGGCACGATGCGTGCCTTGAGGCAGCCCAGCACGGTCTGCAGATACTCGATGCCGTTGTACAGGTGCAGGCCCAGGTGCTCGCCCGGCTTGATGCCCGCGTCGATCAGGTGGTGTGCGACACGGTTGGCGGCCGCGTCCAGCTCGGCGTACGTGAGCCGGCGCTCCGCGCCCGTCCCGGGATGGTCGATGTACACGAGCGCCTCGCGGTCCGGGACCACGTCGACGACCGACTCGAACAGGTCGGCAAGGTTGTACTCCACCGTTCCTCCTGACTGACCCGGGGGCGATCCGGCACGACTGGCTCGACGGTCATCAGAGCAAAGCCCGCCTCAAGTGGGAAGGGCCTGCACCGAAGAAATCTGACTGACTGTCAGAAAACTATTGAACTGGACCCCGCCCTCCTGCAACCTGTTCCACGTCCGACGACGGGAGGATGGTCATGAGTGGTACGGAAAGCCCCGGTGCGGAAAGCCTCGCCACGGAAGGCCTGAGTTCGGAAAGCCTCAGTTCGGAAAGCCTCGGTACGGAACACCTCACCGTGCGGCGCGAAGGCGCCACCCTGGTGCTCACCCTGAACAGGCCCGAGGCGAAGAACGCCCTCTCACTGCCGATGCTGGTCGGCCTGTACGACGGCTGGCTCGCCGCCGACGAGGACGACACGGTCCGCTCGATCGTGCTGACCGGCGCCGGAGGGGACTTCTGCGCGGGCATGGACCTCAAGGCACTCGCGGGCGACTCGATGGGCGGCGAGCAGTACCGGGACCGCATGAAGGCCGACCCCGACCTGCACTGGAAGGCGATGCTGCGCCACCACCGCCCCCGCAAACCGGTGATCGCCGCCGTCGAGGGCTACTGCGTGGCGGGCGGCACGGAGATCCTCCAGGGCACCGACATCAGGGTCGCGGGCGAGAGCGCCACCTTCGGTCTCTTCGAGGTCAAACGCGGCCTCTTCCCGATCGGCGGCTCGACCGTGCGCCTGCCCCGCCAGATCCCGCGCACCCACGCCCTGGAGATGCTGCTCACCGCCCGCCCGTACAGCGCCGAGGAGGCCCGGGGCATCGGGCTCATCGGCCATGTCGTGCCGGACGGCGCCGCCCTGGAGAAGGCCTTGGCCATCGCCGAGCAGGTCAACGCCTGCGGCCCACTCGCCGTGGAGGCGGTGAAGGCATCGGTGTACGAGACGGCGGAGATGACCGAGACCGACGGCCTCACCGCCGAACTCGAACGCGGCTGGCCGATCTTCGCCACCGACGACGCCAAGGAGGGCTCCCGCGCCTTCGCCGAGAAGCGTCCCCCCGTCTACCGGCGCGCCTGACGGACGCAGGCCCTGAGGGCCTGCGTCCGACCCGACCCAAGGAGTGACCGTGCCCGAAGTCCTCAGTGCCCCCCTCGTCGTCGAGTTCCCCTTCACCCGCTCGCTCGGTCCCGTCCAGAGCGCCTTCCTCACCGGCCTGCGCGAACGCACCGTGCTGGGTGTGCGCAGCGCCGACGGCAAGGTGCTCGTACCGCCCGTCGAGTACGACCCGGTGACCGCCGAGGAGATCCGCGACCTGGTCGAGGTCGCCCCCACAGGCACCGTCACCACCTGGGCCTGGAACCCGAGCCCGCGCCGCTTCCAGCCCCTGAGCACACCCTTCGCCTGGGTCATGGTGAAGCTCGACGGCGCCGACACCGCCCTCCTGCACGTCCTCGACGCCCCGGACGCGGACGCCGTGCGCACCGGGATGCGCGTCCGGGTCCGCTGGGCGGGCGAACGCAGCGGCGCCATCACCGACATCGCCTGCTTCGAGCCGTACGACGGCGAGGCGGCCACCGGGGCCGCCCCGCACGACGGACTGTTCGAGAACCTGGTCACCGGCATCGTCACCCCCGCCCGCCTCGACTACACCTACAGCCCCGGCCGCGCCCCCACCGACTACATCAACGCGCTCGCCGAACGGCGCACCGTCGGCGAGCGCTGCCCCTCCTGCCGCAAGGTCTACGTCCCACCCCGCGGCGCCTGCCCCACCTGCGGCATCGCCACCGAGGAACGGGTCGAGGTCGGCCCGCGCGGCACCGTCACCACCTTCTGCATCGTCAACATCAAAGCCAAGAACCTGGACATCGAAGTGCCTTACGTCTACGGCCACATCGCCCTCGACGGAGCCGACCTCGCCCTGCACGGCCGCATCGGCGGCATCCCCTACGACCAGGTGCGGATGGGCCTGCGCGTCGAACCGGTATGGACCGAAGGCAGCAGCCATCCCGACCACTACCGGCCCACCGGCGAGCCCGACGCCGACTACGACGTCTACAAGGAGCTGATCTGATGCGCGAGGTGGCCATCGTCGCCTTCGGACAGAGCGACCACAGGCGGCGCACCGACGAGCTCTCGGAAGTCGAGATGCTCATGCCCGTACTGCACGACGTACTGGGGCAGACCGGACTGAAGACCAGCGACATCGACTTCACCTGCTCGGGATCGAGCGACTATCTCGCGGGCCGCGCCTTCTCCTTCACCATGGCCCTGGACGGCGTCGGCGCCTGGCCGCCGATCTCCGAGTCCCATGTCGAGATGGACGGCGCCTGGGCGCTGTACGAGGCCTGGGTCAAGATCTTGACCGGCGACGCCGACACTGCGCTGGTCTATGCGTACGGGAAGTCCTCGCCCGGCGAGCTGCGCGACGTACTGACCCGCCAGCTCGACCCGTACTACGTCGCCCCGCTGTGGCCCGACTCGGTGTCGCTCGCCGCGCTCCAGGCGCAGGCACTCATCGACGCCGGGGACACCGACGAGCGGGCCCTCGCAGGCGTCGCCGCCCGCAGCCGCGCTGCGGCCGAGGCCAATCCGCACGCCCAGCTCAGGGGCTCAGTCGCGGCAGGTGACTACCTCGTACATCCGCTGCGCAAGGGCGACTGCCCGCCCATCGGCGACGGCGCCGCCGCCGTGATCCTCGCGGCCGGCGACACAGCGCGCAGGCTCTGCGCACGCCCCGCGTGGATCCGCGGCATGGACCACCGCATCGAGGCGCACAGCCTCGGCGTGCGCGACCTCACCGACTCACCTTCGGCCCGGCTTGCCGCCGAGCGGGCGGGCGCCTTCGAACGGCCCGTCGACACCGCCGAGTTGCATGCGCCCTTCACCTCGCAGGAGGTCGTGCTGCGCAAGGCCCTGCGCCTCGACGACAGCGTCAACGTCAACCCGTCGGGCGGAGCGCTCGCCGCCAACCCCGTCATGGCGGCCGGCCTCATCCGCCTCGGCGAGGCCGCGGCCCGCATCCACCGCGGCCAGTCCGACCGCGCCCTCGCCCACGCCACATCGGGCCCGTGTCTGCAACAGAACCTGGTCGCCGTCCTGGAGGGGGAGTCATGAAAGAGCCTGTGGCCGTCGTCGGCATCGGCCAGACCAAGCATGTCGCGGCCCGCCGCGACGTCTCGATCGCGGGCCTGGTCCGCGAGGCCGCCCAAGCAGCCCTCCTGGACGCCCAGTTGACCTGGGCGGACATCGACGCGGTCGTCATCGGCAAGGCCCCGGACTTCTTCGAGGGCCTGATGATGCCCGAGCTCTATCTCGCCGACGCGCTCGGCGCCGTGGGCAAGCCGATGCTGCGGGTGCACACCGCGGGCTCGGTCGGCGGCTCCACCGCGCTCGTCGCCGCGAACCTGATCGCCGCCCGCGTCCACGGCACGGTCCTCACGCTCGCCTTCGAGAAACAGTCCGAGTCCAACGCCATGTGGGGCCTGTCGCTGCCCGTTCCCTTCCAGCAGCCGCTGCTGGCCGGGGCCGGGGGCTTCTTCGCCCCGCACATCCGCGCGTACATGCGGCGCACCGGCGCACCGGACACGGTGGGCTCCCTCGTCGCCTACAAGGACCGCCGCAACGCCCTGAAGAACCCGTACGCGCACCTGCACGAGCACGACATCACCCTGGAGAAGGTCCAGGCGTCCCCGATGCTCTGGGACCCCGTCCGCTACTCCGAGACCTGCCCGTCCTCCGACGGCGCGTGCGCCATGATCCTCACCGACCGCACGGGCGCCGCCCGTTCACCGCACCCGCCCGCCTGGGTGCACGGCGGGGCGATGCGCAGCGAGCCGACCATGTTCGCCGGCAAGGACTTCGTCTCGCCGCAGGCGGGCAAGGACTGCGCGGCCGACGTCTACCGGCAGGCCGGGATCACCGACCCGCGCCGCGAGATCGACGCCGTCGAGATGTACGTGCCGTTCTCCTGGTACGAGCCGATGTGGTTGGAGAATCTTGGGTTCGCCGCCGAGGGCGAGGGCTGGAAGCTCACCGAGTCGGGCGCCACCGAACTCGACGGTGACCTGCCCGTGAACCCGTCGGGCGGCGTCCTGTCCACCAACCCCATCGGCGCCTCCGGGATGATTCGCTTCGCCGAGGCCGCGCTCCAGGTCCGGGGTCAGGCGGGCGAGCACCAGGTGGACGGCGCCCGCAAGGCCCTTGGCCACGCCTACGGCGGCGGCGCCCAGTTCTTCGCGATGTGGCTGGTCGGGGCCGATTCACCGGCCGGCTGAGCACCCTGCGCCGCCGGACGGGTCACGGCACTCCTGCCGAGGCCTGTCCGGGACCGGTGGCGATCGCTAGTCTGACCCACGGACGACGAACCGGGAGGAGCAGACGTGGCCGAGAGCATCACTCAGCAGCGGCGTGCGGGCTGGGACAAGCCGGAGCTGGATCTGAGCAAAGCGGACTGGCAGTCGAGCAGTCAGGGGGCCGGCGATGTCCAGATCGCCTTCGTCGAGGGATTCATCGCGATGCGCAACGCCACCAAACCCGGCAGCCCTTCATTGATCTTCAACCCGGCCGAGTGGCGAGCCTTCGTACTGAACGCCCGCGACGGCGAGTTCGACCTCACCTGACGCGCCCCCTGTCGTGGCCGCCGTAGCCTGGCGGTCATGAGCGGCGAACAGGACCTGAGGAAACTACTGAGCGGCATGCGGCCCGAACTGAACCCGGGCCGGTATGTCTTTACCACCGTCGAGGGTGACGTCCCACCGGGCCTGGTGCCGGTCGTCACCGTGACGGAGCCGGAGGGCCTGACTCTCGTCGTACGCAAGGAGGACGCCGACGCGGCCGACCTGCCGTACGACTACGAGGCGGGCTGGATCACCCTGCGTGTGCACTCCGCGCTGGAGGCCGTCGGCCTCACCGCCGCAGTCTCCCGCGAGCTGGCCGAAGCGGGGGTGAGCTGCAATGTTGTCGCGGGCTTCCACCACGATCACCTCTTCGTGCCCCACGAGCGGGCCGCCGGGGCCGTCGCGCTCCTAGAGGCGCTGGCGGAGCGCTCCGCCTAGGAGGTGCCCGGTCGATCTCCGCGGCAGATGTGCGTGTCAGACCCCGCGACGCCACGGAGATCGACCGGACACCCGCTAGGAGCGGAGAGCCGCCCGGCGGGGCGCGGGGCCGTCCACGGAGTGGGACGCCCCGGCTCCGGCGGGCCGCCCCGGCCACGTACCATGGCTGCATGTCCTTCCTCCGCCGCCGCCCCGCCGCCACACCTGCCGGCCCGGACTTCGACGTCCTGGCCATGGACCCGGGGGACTGGCCGGGCAACCTCGGAGCGGGCCTGCTCCCCGCCTCCGACGGAAGCTGTCAGGGCGTTTTCCTGCGCTACGACCTGTTCGGCGGCCGCGGCCCCGCGATGGTCATCGGCAACCTGCCCGAGGGCTCCTCGGCCCGCGACCTCGTCGACGGGCAGGTGCCCTTCGAGGTGGCACAGCTGCTCGCGGCGCTGGAGAACGACGAGCCCGTCGAGGTGGTGAGCACCGAGGACATGCCGGTCATGCAGGGCGACAACCTCCTGATCGTGCGCCGCCTCAAGCTCTCCGAAAGCCGCATCTCCTGCGTGCAGTTCGACCGCAGCGACAATGTCCTCGTCACCATCGCCAGCTGGGACCGGCCGATCACCGACGACCTGTACACGCTGCTCAAGCCGCTGCCGGCCCAGATGTTCCAGCAGGGCTGACCGCCCGCCCGCGCACCTCCCGCACCGCACTCCCTCCACTTTCGTCCAAGGACCGGCCCTGTTTGGTCAAGGGCCGGTCCTTCGCGCATCTTGTCCTGCCAGTCATTGGACCTTTAGCGTCGCTGCATGACTAAGCGGATCAGTCGAAGAACTACGATCAAGACCGCGCTCGGGACAACAGGCGCTCTGGCGCTCGGAGGTACGCTCTCAGTAGGTGATGCGGTCGCAGCGGATACCTCCGATGAATGGGCGCTCTGGTACACGACTCCGGCCGCCTCCTGGGAACGCGAATCCCTGCCGATCGGCAATGGCGCACTCGGGGCCGCCGTATTCGGCACCCTCAACTCCGAACGGCTCCAGTTCAACGAGAAGACCCTGTGGACCGGCGGCCCCGGCTCGACGCGGGGCTACGACTCCGGCAACTGGACCACCCCACGGCCCGGCAGAATCGCCGCCGTACAGCAGCGCCTCGACGAGCAGGGCGCCCTCGACCCGGAAAGCGCCGCTGCCGAGCTCGGCCAGCCGCGCCGCGGCTACGGCGCGTACCAGACGTTCGGCGACCTGCGGCTCGACGTGCCAGGCGCACCGGCGGCGCCCGACGCCTCCTACCGGCGCGCCCTCGACATCCGTACCGGCGTCGCCACCGTCGCGTACACCCACCAGCAAGTGCGCCACCAGAGGGAGTTCTTCGCCTCCTTCCCCGGCCGCGTCATCGCCGGACGGCTCGGCGCCGACCGGCCGGGACAGGTCACCTTCACCCTGCGCTACGCCTCGCCGCGCACCGACTTCACCGCCACCGCCGCCGGGGACCGCATCACCGTGCGCGGTGCGCTCCAGGACAACGGGCTGCGCTTCGAGGCGCAGATCCGCGTCCGCACGCAGGGCGGCGCCGTCACCACGGGCACCGACGGCAGCCTCACCGTGACCGCCGCCGACAGCGCCTGGTTCGTGCTCGCCGCGGGCACCGACTACGCCGACACCCACCCCCGCTACCGCGGCGACGACCCGCACTCCTCGGTCACCCGCGCCGTCGACGCGGCCGTCGGCCTCGGCCACCAGAAGCTGCTCGCCCGGCACATCGACGACCATCGCGGCCTCTTCGACCGGGTCGCCCTGGACATCGGCCAGACCGTCCCCGACCTGCCCACCGACCGGCTGCTCGCCCAGTACACGGGCGGATCGAGCGCCGCCGACCGGGCCCTGGAGGCGCTCTTCTTCCAGTACGGGCGCTACCTGCTCATTGCCTCGTCGCGCCCCGGATCACTCCCCGCCAACCTGCAGGGCGTGTGGAGCGACGGCGTGGCCCCGCCCTGGTCGGCGGACTACCACACCAACATCAACCTCCAGATGAACTACTGGCTCGCCGAGGCCACCAACCTCGCCGAGACCACCGCCCCCTACGACCGCTTCGTCGAGGCCCTACGCGCCCCGGGCCGTGTCACGGCGAAGGAGATGTTCGGCACCGCCGGGTGGGTCGTGCACAACGAGACCAATCCGTACGGCTTCACCGGCGTCCACGACTGGGCGACCTCCTTCTGGTTCCCCGAGGCCGCCGCTTGGCTCACCCAGCAGATGTACGAGCACTACCGCTTCAGCGGCTCCACCGACTACCTGCGCTCCACCGCCTACCCGGCGATGAAGGAGGCCGCCGTCTTCTGGCTGGAGAACCTGCGCACCGACCCGCGCGACGGCAAGCTCGTCGTCACCCCCAGCTACTCGCCGGAACACGGGGACTTCACCGCGGGCGCCGCCATGTCGCAGCAGATCGTCCACGACCTGTTCACCAGCACCCTCGAAGCCGCCCGCACCCTCGGCGACGACCGTCCCTTCAGGACCCGCGTCGAAACGGCCCTCACCGCGCTCGACCCGGGACTGCGTATCGGCTCCTGGGGGCAGCTCCAGGAGTGGAAGACCGACCGGGACGACCCGGCCGACGACCACCGCCATGTCTCGCACCTCTTCGCCCTGCACCCCGGCCGCCAGATCGAGCCGGGCAGCCGGTGGGCCGAGGCGGCGAAGGTCTCCCTGACCGCACGTGGCGACGGCGGCACGGGCTGGAGCAAGGCCTGGAAGATCAACTTCTGGGCGCGGCTGTACGACGGCGACCACGCCCACAAAATGCTCGCCGAACAGCTCAGGACCTCCACCCTGGCGAACCTGTGGGACACCCACCCGCCGTTCCAGATCGACGGGAACTTCGGGGCCGCATCAGGCATCACCGAGATGCTCCTGCAGAGCCAGCACGGTCCGATCGAGATCCTCCCCGCACTGCCCGCCTCCTGGCCCGACGGCACGGTGAGCGGACTGCGGGCCCGTGGCGGCGTCACCGTCGACATCACCTGGCACGGCGGCCGGGCCGTCCGCATCGTGCTCACCGCTCACCGGACCGGTGAACTGACCGTACGCAGCGGCCTGTTCGCCGGCGGCGAGAAGAAGTTCCGGGCCCGCGGTGGGCAGCGCTATGTATTCACCGCGGCCGGCTGACCCAGCAACGACACAATCCGGGCCGCCGAAGTGCCCAGCCCCGTGGGACCGATCAGGTGCCACGGGGCGCCACCGGTGCCCGACCGCAGATCCTCGTCGCGGTAACGCACGCAGTCCCGGTGCCAGTTGAGGATCCCGGCCAACCAGTCCTTGAGCTCGTGCACATAGCCGTCGAGAATCTCGCGGGCCTCGCCGTCCAGCGCGAAGTCGTCGTAGAGCATGGGCAGTTCGAGCTTGATGACATGCTCGAACTGCCGCAGTCGCCCCTTCATCAGATCGTGCACCATGGCCATGGCGGTCGGGTAGTCGACGTCGAAGAAGTTCTGCACGACCAGGACGCCGTTGTGCACCTCGCCCTCGAACTCGATCTCCTTCTGGTACGAGAAGAGATCGTTGAGCAGGGTGGCGTAGTCGACCGCGGCGTTCTCCAGTGACCGGATGGGACCGCTGCGGTAGATGTCCGGAGGCACCCGGTCCCCGTGCGAGAGCCGGCACAGCCGCATCGTCAGGTCGGCTCCGAAGGTGAAACGCCGCATCTCGATGTAGTCCACCGGGTCGGGGACGCGATTCTGTACCTGGTTGGCCAGCTCCCACAGCCAGCTCTCCAGCATGTCCTCGACCGCCTTGCGGAACGTGATCCGCGAGGCCTCGTTCATCGGCCCCGATGTGCGCTCCCACAGATCCGCGAGCCCGCGTTCCATCGCGTCGGACGGCTCCGGCGTCGGAGCGCCGTCCAGCGGAAGGAAGAGCAGCAGCCGCTCATGGGCCGCCCGCGCCCCGGCCAGATCGCGGGTGCGCCCGTAGATCACCGGGTACAGATCGTCGCCGTACGTGCCCCAGGTCAGCCAGTTCGACGACAGATCCAGTTCCTCGGGTGTCGCGTCCGGTTGCAGGCCCGCCGAGCACAGCGGCAGATCGATGTTGCGGGCCCGGCGCTCGTCCCAGACGTGCGAGTCGGGACGCCCCGGCTGGGGCTGGAGGATCCCCATCCGGTGCGCCCACTCGATGTTGCGCTCCCGCGCCCCCGACAGATGCGGACTGAGGGTGACGTCGTAGGGGAGATCGAAGGCGGGCAGCAGCGAAGGGCCGACGTGCTGGTACGGCACATGGGTGTGGCTGCGCCGGCGGGCCGTCTCGGCCCCGGGGGTGAAGTTGATCGAGGCTGCGGACATGGCCCAGCCGGACTTGGCGGCCCCGGCCGCGACTCCGCCGCCGTTCATGTAGCGGCTGGAGCGCATGTGCCACTCGTGGCCGCCGGACTGCCAGTCCTGCAGGCCCTTGGTGTACGCGAGGATGGAGGCGGTCTCGGCGGGGCTGAGGCCCGTCGAGGCACACAGCGGGCCCAGTTCGGTCAGTACGGTGTTCTCGAACTGCTGGAGCCGTGACGTCAGCAGGTCGTTTACGGCATCGGCCGCCTCCTGCGTCGTACAGCCGAGAAACGTCTCAAGGACCAGCACACCATTGCTGTTCTCACCCTCGTTCTCCACCTCGCGCTGGTACGAGAACAGGTCGTTGCGCAGATGCACCGCGTCGGAGAACGCGTCGCGCAGCACACACAGCGGACGCGAGGCGGCGACCGACGCCGGGACCTCGGCCTCCGCCGCGAACTCCACCAGGCCCGCGGACCAGGGCGCCCCGCCGACCTTGCGGCGCATCTCGATGTACTCGACGGGGTTGGCGATCCGCCCCTCGTCCATGTTGGACAGCTCCCAGAGGGACTCGTTCAGCAAGTGCTCGGTCGCCTCGGCGAACCGCACCCGCCATGCCGCGGACATGCTCGGCACGGTCCGTGCCCAGAGGTCGGCGAGCCCCGCCTCGACCGGGTTCTCCGGCTCGGGGGTACCGTCCGCCAGATCCATCGGCATGAACGCCGGCAGCCGGTCCAGGTACCGTTTCCCGCCCTCCCGGTCCAGGGACCGTTTGAAGGTCTCCAGGAAGTGGTCGTCGAAGAAGAAGACCCACACGTACCAGTCGGTGACCAGCGCCAGCACATCGGCCGAGCAGTCGGGGTGGGTGTACGCGCACAGGAGCGCGTAGTCGTGGGCGTCGAGGTCGTGTTCCTCCCAGATGCCCGAGCCCTCAAGCATCTCCATGCGGCGTGCCCAGTCCTTGGTGTGTCTGCGGGCCTCCTCCACGTGCGCGTTGAGCCGCGCCGGATATGGAACATAAAAGTCCGGCAGTGTGAAGGGCTGCTGAGCCATGTGCGTCGGCCTTTCCAGTGGCATCCGCGCGACAGGGTGGCGCGGACCGGTCGATTCCGGGGCAGCCCTACCCGTCGCCCGTACGGCCCACGCACCGCACTGATTTATCAATCGAAAGGGGGCCATCGACTCGAACAGTCGATGGCTCCCTTTTGGACGCGGATGGTTCCGCTACTTCACCAGGTGCACGTCGGAAGCCTTGACGTAGGCGACGCGGTGTCCGAACTGGATCGCGTAGTACGCCTCCTTGCCGCGCACCACCCGATGCCCGGCGGTGGCGAAAGTGGGTGCGAAGTAGTACTCCCCGCGCGCCCGTTCGCCCGCCACATACTTCTGTCCCGCGAGCAGCTTGTACGGCAGCGGCGTGACCGGCTGCACCGGGACGGACACGGGGTACGCCGCCGCCTCCGGATAGGCGCGCCCGTACACCGGCACGTCCGCGACGCCGTTCTTGGGCGTCAGCAGCAGCCCCTTGGTGTTCACCGCGGTCGGCTGCTTGCGCGGATTGTGGAACCAGGCCTTCTGCCCCAGGTACCAGATCGCGGTCCAGTCGCCCTGGCGCCCCGCGACCGCGTACTGCTGCCCGGTCGAGGCGCGGGCGCCGGTGTCATTGACGCCGATGGTCGAGTCCTGGCCGCCGGGCCGCAGCCCGCTGTCCTTCACCAGCGGTGCGTCCGCGGCGGGAGCGGTGTGCAGCCGGACCGCGCCCGAGCCGTGCGCGGCGCACGCCTCACCGGCCTTCACACAGCCCGTGTAGGACGGCCGGTGCTTCTGGTACTCGGGCCTGATGGTCACCACACCGGCGGCGGGACCCGCCGAGTCGGTGAACGGCTTCCCGAGCAGCTGGAAGTAGTGCGCCCAGTCCCAGTACGGGCCCGGATCAGTGTGCATCCCGGCGATGGTCGTGCTCGATGTCCCCGGGACGTTGTCGTGGCCCAGGATGTGCCGGCGGTCCAACGGGATGTCGTAGCGCTTCGCCAGGTACTTCACCAGCCGCGCCGACGTGCGGTACATCGCCTCGGTGTACCAGGCGTCCGGCGCCACCAGGAAGCCCTCGTGCTCCAGGCCGACCGACTTGGAGTTGATGTACCAGTTGCCCGCGTGCCAGGCCACGTCCTTGAGCGGCACATGCTGGGCGATGTGCCCGTCCGACGAGCGCAGCGAGTACTGCCAGGACACGTACTCCGGGTTCTGGACGAGCTTGAGGGTGGTGTCCCAGGTGGCCTCTGTGTCGTGGACGACGATGTAGTCGATCCCCTGGCCCTTGGGACGGTCGGCCTTGTCGTGGTTGCCGTAGTCGCCGTCCCCGAACTCCTTGTACGGCGCGGGAATCCACTCGCACGCCACGGTGCGCGGGCACTCGGTGCGCCCGGCGTCGGCGGTGCGCAGGCCCAGCGGCGCGAGATCGGTGCCACCGGGCGCGAGGCCGGGGGTGGCGGGCAGGGCGACCTGCTGGCCGGCGTCGGTGGTGCGCCGCTGGCCGGTCCGCAGCACGTCGTAGACGTCATTGGCGTACGTCGTCGCGGTGGCGGTGTCATCGGCCCCGGAGAAGCGCGCGACCGCCCCGTACCAGTCGGCCGCGTCGCCGCTCAGCGGCCGCCCCAGCTCCTTCTGGGCGGCGGCCAGCAGCGCGGCGCCGCCCTGGATGTTCGCCGAGGCGCTCCCGCGCAGCCGGTCGGCCGACAGGCCGGTCAGATCGGCCGCGCGGTCCAGTGTCCGCAGCCTGGGCGGCAGTTCGGACGCCTCGGGCAGCTCGGCGCCCGCGGCCTTCCTGACAGCCCGAGCGGTGTCGCCGCGCGCGTCCTCGGTGCCATGGCTGTGATGCGGCGCCTCGGCGAGCGCCGTCCTCGCGTCGGTGAGGTGCATCGGACCGTAGCCGCCGGTCACACTCGGCGCCCCGCCGTGCGCGTCCCAGCGGGACTGGAGGTACGCGACGCCGAGCAGCACACTCCGCGGCACCTGGTACCGCGCGGCGGCCGCGGCGAAATCGCGCTGGAGCGCGCCGGACGCGGGCTGCTCGGCGGTGACGGACGGGGTGGCCGAGACCAGGGGCAGCAACAGGGCGGCGGCCGCCACGACGCCCCCCGCCCGCCCTGCGCTTCTACGGGTGATTCCTGGTCGTACGGGTGTGGGCGTGGGGGCGGACAGCAATGCGGCCTCCAGGAACGGGTGGTGCGCGACGAGGCCCGCGGGGCCGGACCGGACTACAGGGGTATCGGCTCACCGACGATCCGTCAATGAGGCTCAGCCGCAGGGAGTTCGCACGTCAGCGCGGGGTCCGCGGAGTTTCGCACCGACGGGCCCCGGGCCTGCGGCGCGTCAGTGGAGCGGACCAATGGCCGCACGGCGAAACGCGTACACGCGGAAGTGGCCGGCCGGTGCCCGCGTTCCCCACGGCGCGCAGACGTGCACTGGCCCACCTGGGTGACCAAACCCAGGTGGGCCAGTGCACTCCCCCCAATCAAGCGGTCAGCGGGTGCCGACCGCCGCGCGCACGGCCCGCCGTGCCAGCGCGCAGTCGTCGTGCAGCCGCCGCAGCAGCAGCCGCTGCTCCTCACTGGTCGGCAGCGCACCGGTCGGCGGTTGCCCCGCCGCGCCGTTCACCGGCACGGGAGTAGTGTCGCGCATGGTGCGCTGCACGGCCGTTTCGTACGTACGAATCTCCCGTGTCAGGACGAGCATCAGGTTGACCAGGAACGCGTCCCGCGCCGCGGGTCCGGCGGTCTGCGCCAGCTGGCTGATCTGGCGGCGTGCCACCGGGGCGTCACCCAGCACCGCCCACAGTGTCGCCAGGTCGTACCCGGGGAGATACCAGCCCGCGTGCTCCCAGTCGACCAGCACGGGTCCCGCCGGCGACAGCAGGATGTTGGAGAGCAGCGCGTCACCGTGACAGAACTGCCCGATGCCCTGGCGACCGACCCCGTGCAGCAGTTTCTGCAGATCCCCCAGGTCCCGGTCGGTGAACAGACCCAGCGCGTGATAGCGGGCGATCCGCGGCGCGTAGTCGAGCGGCGCGTCGAACATCCCGGCCGGCGGCCGCCACGCGTTGATCCGGGCGATCGCGCCGAGGGCGGCGCGCACATCGGCGCGCGGCGGAGCCTCGGCCGGATGCCGGGTGAGTGAGGCCACCCGGCCGGGCATCCGCTCGATGACCAGGGTGCAGTTGTCGGGGTCCGCGGCGATGAGCCGGGGGACCCGTACGGGTGGACGGTGCCGGACGAAGGCGCGGTACGCGGCTATTTCGTGACGGAACCGCTCGACCCACACGGGAGAGTGGTCGAGTAAACACTTGGCGACCGCGCTGGTGCGGCCTGTGGTGCCGACGAGCAGTACGGACCGGCCGCTGCGGCGCAGCACCTGTACCGGATTGAATTCCGGACAGATCCGGTGCACCGAGGCGATCGCCATGCGCAGCTGCGCGCCCTGGGGGCCGGACAAGTCGAGTCTCCCGCTGAGCGGTTGGGAACCCAGCCCTGGAGCGCGCCGGGCCCGACCGGCGCCGAGCGCCGCTGCGGCGTGGTTGGGGTCGAGATACGGTCCGCTGCCCGTCGCCATGGGACGGTACGGCCGAGGCGGGGCGGACACGGAGGACGATGCTGTGTACATGGGCGGTACAGATCCCTTCGCGCGCCGACGAGTTACGTGCGCCGCCCGTCCCGGCAACCGACCAGCACCCTGGGGAATGCCGTCCGGTTGCCGGGCCGGGGTGGCGCGTTCCTAACTGACACCCGGCTGCGGGTGGCACACCATGTGGCGCACCCTGGCGAACCCTGGCGAATATCCCCGACGCATCTGACACGGGGCTACTGTCGAAATCAGCCGAGAACCTGGGGGCTTGACGTGACCGGAGAATCCAACACCCGCCTGTCAGATCTGTTCGGCCTGGCCGGCTGGTCCAAGGGCGAACTCGCGAGACTGGTGAACCGGCAGGCGGCGGCCATGGGCCATCCGCAGCTGGCGACCGACACATCGCGCGTACGACGCTGGATCGACATGGGGGAGACCCCACGGGATCCTGTGCCCAAGGTGCTGGCAGCTCTGTTCACCGAGCGACTCGGTCGTGTCGTGACCATTGAGGACCTCGGGTTCGGCCGGCACGGGCGCACTGGTAATCGGCGGGACGTCAGGAACTCAGACAATCCCGACGGCTTGCCGTGGGCGCCCGAACGGACGGCAGCGGTCCTCACCGAATTCACGGGAATGGACCTCATGCTCAACCGACGCGGCTTGGTGGGCGCGGGCGCCGCGCTCGCCGCAGGCTCCGCACTCAGCAGCGCCATGCACGACTGGCTGCACAGCGACCCTGTCCTGTCGGCCGACGCTCCACGTATAGACGATCCCCTGCACGCCGACCCCGCTGGGTTCGACCGCTATGAGGCCGCCCCCATCGGGTCGCAGGAGATCGACGCACTGGAGCGCTCGGTCGATGTGTTCCGCGCGTGGGACGCCGCCCGTGGCGGCGGCCTCCAGCGCAAGGCAGTGGTGGGGCAGCTCAACGAGGTGGGCGGCATGCTCGCCTACCATCACCCCGTTCATCTCCAGCGCCGCCTGTGGGGCGTCGCTGCCAACCTCGCGGTCCTGGCCGGCTGGATGTCGCACGATGTCGGCCTGGAACCCACCGCCCAGAAGTACTTCGTCATCGCCGCCCACGCGGCCCGTGAGGGCGGCGACCGCCCCCGCGCCGGGGAGGCCCTCTCCAGGGCCGCCCGGCAGATGGTGCACCTCGGAAAACCCGACGACGCCCTGGACCTGATGAAGCTGGCCAAGTCGGGCTCGGGCGACCAGATGCTGCCCCGTACCCGCGCCATGCTGCACACCATCGAGGCCTGGGCACAGGCCGCCCTGGGACGCGGTCAGGCCATGCGGCGCACGCTGGGGGAGGCGGAGGACCTCTTCGTATCGGATAAGGGGGATGTCCCGCCGCCGAGTTGGATGCAGATGTTCGACGAGGCGGACATGCACGGCATGCAGGCCCTGGCCTACCGGACGCTCGCAGAGCACGAGCCCGCGGCGGCGGCCGCGGCGCAGCGGCACGCCAAGGAAGCCCTCGATCTCAGGGTGAACGGCCGACAGCGGTCGAAGATCTTCGACTACATCTCGATGGCCTCCGCCCTGTTCATCGCGAACGACCCGGAACAGGCCGACCGGTACGCACGCCTGGCGCTGGTGTCGATGGGGGAGACCTCCTCGCACCGCACCTGGGACCGGCTGCGCCAGATGTACCGGCTCACCGGCCAGTACGCGGACTCGCCCAAGATCGACGACCTGCGGACCGAGATCCAGCTGGTGATGCCCAGGAAGACGAACAGGAGCGGTGAGATCTAGTGCGTTGGCCACGAACGTTCGCCGGGTCTGGCGACACGCTGATCGATGTTTAGGGTGCTGGGGTCGGTCGGCTTCACTCTGGATGCAACGTAGTTGTTGTTGAGGATGAGTGAGGTCGCAGATGGCAGAGCCGGTCAGGGCGCGACGGTTGACTGATCAAGAGGGGCAGAGGCTGCAGCAGATCGTTCGGCGGGGCCGCCACGAGTCCGTGCGGGTGCGTCGGGCACTGATCATCATGGCGTCGGCGTCGGGGACCACCGTGACGGCGATCGCGCAGTTGGTCGCCGCGCACGAGGACACAGTCCGGGACGTGATCCACGCGTTCAACGAGGAGGGCCTGGCCGCGCTGGACCCTCGGTGGGCGGGAGGCCGTCCCCGCCTGATCAGCGATGACGAACGCGAGTTCATCATCGCGACGGCCCGGACCCGCCCGGTCACGCTGGGACGTCCCTTCACGCACTGGAGCCTTCGCAAGCTCACCGACTACCTGGCCCGCAACCGGGTGAGGACGGTGAAGATCGGCCGGGAACGGCTGCGGCAGATCTTGCGCGAGAACGGGATCTCCTTCCAGCGGACCCGCACCTGGAAGGAGTCCAAGGATCCCGACAAGGACACCAAACTCGACCGCATCGAGCACGTGACCAGTCGTTTCCCGGACCGGTGTTTCGCCTTCGACCAGTTCGGCCCGCTGTCGATCCGCCCCTGCCACGGCTCCGGCTGGGCCCAGGAGAAGAAACCGGACCGGCTGCCGGCCACCTATCACCGCACCCACGGCATCCGGTACTTCCACGGCTGCTATTCCCTGGGCGACGACCAGCTGTGGGGAGTGACCCGCCGCCGCAAGGGCGGTGACCACAGCCTCTCGGCGCTGAAGTCGATCCGGGCCGCTCGCCCCGACGGCGCCCCTGTCTACGTGATCATGGACAACCTGTCGGCGAACAAGACCCCGACCATCCGGACCTGGGCGAAGAAGAACAAGGTCGAGTTGTGCCTGACGCCGACGAGCGCGTCGTGGGCCAACCCGATCGAGGCGCAGTTCGGGCCCCTGCGCAACTTCGTCATGGCCAACTCGAACCACCCCAACCACACCGTCCTCGCCCGCAAGCTCCAGGACTACCTGCGGTGGCGCAACGCCAACGCGCGGCACCCCGACGTCCTGGCCGCCCAGCGCCGCGAACGCGCCAAGGTCCGCAGCGAACGCCAGCAACGCTGGGGCCACCCACGCCCCAAGGCCGCATGACCAGACCCGGCACACGTTCGTGGCCAACGCACTAGGGGACCCGGAGCAGGCACCGGCAGATCAAGCAACCGCGGATCAAGTAGACGCAGGTCAATGAGTGATCAGTGATCGGGGCGGGGGGTTACGCGCCGATCCTGGCGACCAGCACGCAGGCGTCGTTCTCGCGCTCCGCCTCGCCGAACTCCTCGACGGCCAGACGCACGCATTCCTGTGCGCCACGGGCCTCGGCGAAGCGAGGCGCGAGTTCCAGGAGCCTGCCGATGCCCGCATCGCCGGCGGGGCCACGGCGTGAGATTCCGTCGGTGTGCAGCATCAGCAGGTCGTCGGCCCGCAGTTGCACCTCGGCCTGCTCGTAGGCGGCTCCGGATGTCGCCCCGAGCAGCACGCCCTCGGGCGGTGTCAGAGCGCGCCCCGTCCCGTCGCGGAACAGCAGCGGGGCGGGGTGTCCTGCCTGGGCCCAGGTCAGCAGCCTGGCGGCCGGGTCGTAGCGGCAGCAGATCGCGCTGCCCAGAGCGGGCTGAGTGGAGGTATCGAGCAGCTGGTTGAGATGGCCGAGGAGCGCCCCGGGCCGGATGCCCGCCACCGCCATGCCGCGCAGCGCGCCCAGGAGCATCGCCATGGTGGAGGTCGCCGACACTCCGTGACCGGTCAGATCGCCGACGGTCAATAACATCTGCCCGTCGGGCAGTTCCAGCGCGTCGTACCAGTCCCCGCCGATCAGTGCACTCGTCGCGGACGGCAGGTAGTGGGCGGCGAGATCGAGCGCGCCGGGTCCGGAGCGCGGGGGTCGCAGGGAGCCGCGCCACGGCGGCAGTACAGCCTCCTGCAACTCGACTGCGATCCGGTGCTCGGTCTGCGCGATGTGCCGTTGGCGCTGCAACGAGTCGCGGGTCTCGCGCACCGCGTGCTGGCTTCGGCGCAGTTCGCTGACGTCGCGCAGCACCGCCCACATGGAGGCGGTGCAGCCGTCGGCGTCGAGCACCGGCTCGCCCATCATGTGCAGGGTCCGCACGGACTGGTCGGTACGGACGATGCGGAACTCCCCGTCGATCGCCTTCCCGTCCACCAGGCAGTCGGTCATCATCGTGGCGAGGAACGCCTGGTCCTCGGCGAAGAGCATCGAGGGCAGCTCGTCCAGGGAGAGCGGCCCGGCTTCGGGCGCACGGCCGAAGATCTCGTACAGCTCGTCGGACCAGTTCACCTCGTCGGTCAGCAGGTTCCACTCGGCGCTGCCGACCCGGCTGAGCAGCGACCTGCTCTTCGGGCGGGTGGGGGCCTGCCCGGGCGATTCCTCCCGCGCCTCGGTCGGCAGGCCCGTCTTGAGCTGGCCCAAGTGGGCGCCCAGGTCGTCGAGTTGATGGACGGCCAGGTCGCACAGGGCGAGCTGCCAGCGACCGTGCGGGTCCTCCTCGTCCACGGAGGTGTCCTGGCGTACGGCGTCCACGTCGCCGCGAAGGCGGCGCGTCCGCGTGATCAGAGCGTCGACCATGCCTCGCTCGGGAGGCTGTTGCGCAGGATGATCCGCGAACATGGGGGACGGCATCTCGTACTCCGATACAGGCGCGGCGCGGCCCTGTCTGAATGGATGGACCAGTTACGACTGTGGCACAGGCTGGTATGGCCCGTAAGGGATTCGGCAATACTCGATACGGTGGTGCTTGAGGCATATGCCGTCGGCCTGGCGAGTGCCGACCGGATCGCGCCGGCGCCCACCGCGGCGCGGCCGCCGCCACGCCTGTCCCGACCTGCGGGCCCGTCCGCCCCGGCGGAGGGCGGGAAGCCGCTGCCGGACCTTACGGCCCGCGCGGAGCGAGCCGACCCCTTTCGGGCCCGCCGGGGCGAGCCGGTGGGGGGACCCGGGCCGCTCGAACGGTCCGACAGTCGCACCTCGGCGGCCCGCCCCGGCGACCCGACGTGGGGGGCCGGTGTCGGGAACGCGCACTCAGGAGATATCTTGATGTCGAGACGTGTCGACGTGAAGCGGAGTACCGGTGACTGACTCAACCATCATCTATACGCACACCGACGAGGCCCCGGCCCTGGCAACGTATTCGTTCCTGCCTGTGGTCCAGGCGTACGCCTCGACGGCGGGCGTCAGCGTGGAGACGCGTGACATCTCCCTGGCCGGGCGGATCATCGCGAGCTTCCCGGAGCGTCTGGGGGAGGGGCAGCGCATCGAGGACGCTCTCGCCGAGCTCGGAGCGCTCGCCAAGACCCCCGGGGTCAACATCATCAAGCTGCCGAACATCTCGGCCTCGATCCCGCAGCTCAAGGCGGCGGTTACGGAGCTGCAGCAGCACGGCTACGCGCTGCCGGACTACCCGGACGACCCGAAGTCCGACGAGGACCGCGACGTCCGCGCGCGCTACGACAAGATCAAGGGCAGCGCCGTCAACCCGGTCCTGCGCGAGGGCAACTCCGACCGGCGCGCCCCCGCGTCGGTCAAGAACTACGCCAAGGCGCACCCGCACCGAATGGGCGCGTGGACGGCCGACTCGAAGACGAACGTCGCCCACATGGTGGCCGACGACTTCCGTTCCACCGAGAAGTCCGCGGTCATCGCCGCGAACGACTCGCTGCGCATCGAGCTGGTCGGCGACGACGGCGCCACCACGGTCCTGCGCGAGTCCGTTCCGGTGCTCGCCGGTGAGGTCGTGGACGCGTCCGTCATGCACGTCGCGGCGCTGCGCGAGTTCTTCACCGCCCAGGTCGCCCGTGCCAAGGCCGAGGGTGTGCTGTTCTCCGTACACCTCAAGGCCACGATGATGAAGGTCTCCGACCCGATCATCTTCGGCCACGTGGTGCGCGCGTTCTTCCCGAAGACGTTCGCCCAGTACGGCGAGGTGCTTGTCGCCGCGGGTCTGTCGCCCAACGACGGGCTCGGCGCCATCCTCAAGGGCCTGGACTCGGTGCCGCACATCGGTGCCGAGATCAAGGCGTCCTTCGAGGCCGAGCTTGCCGAGGGCCCCGCCCTCGCGATGGTCGACTCCGACCGCGGCATCACCAACCTGCACGTTCCGAGCGATGTCATCGTCGACGCCTCGATGCCGGCCATGATCCGCACCTCGGGCCACATGTGGGGCCCGGACGGCGACGAGGCCGACACGCTGGCGGTCATCCCCGACAGCTGCTACGCCGGTGTCTACCAGGTCGTCATCGACGACTGCCGCGCGAACGGTGCCTACGACCCGGCGACCATGGGCTCGGTGCCCAACGTCGGCCTGATGGCTCAGGCGGCCGAGGAGTACGGCAGCCACGACAAGACCTTCGAGATCCCCGCCGGCGGCACGGTCCGTGTCGTGAACAACGCGGGTGACGTCGTACTTGAGCAAGCCGTGGCCACCGGCGATGTGTTCCGCATGTGCCAGACCAAGGACGTGCCGATCCGCGACTGGGTCAAGCTCGCCGTCAACCGCGCCCGCGCCACCGGCAACCCCACGGTGTTCTGGCTCGACGAGGGCCGGGCGCACGACGCCAACCTGATCGCCAAGGTCAAGGCGTACCTGCCCGAGCACGACATCGACGGGCTGCAGATCGAGATCATGACGCCGGAGGCGGCGACGGCGTTCGCGCTGCAGCGCATCCGCCGTGGCGAGGACACCATCTCGGTCACCGGCAATGTGCTGCGTGACTACCTGACGGACCTGTTCCCGATCCTGGAGCTCGGTACGAGCGCCAAGATGCTCTCCGTCGTCCCGCTGATCAACGGCGGCGGCCTGTTCGAGACGGGCGCCGGCGGTTCCGCGCCGAAGCACGTCCAGCAGCTCGTCAAGGAGAACTACCTGCGCTGGGACAGCCTGGGCGAGTTCCTCGCGCTGGCCGTCAGCTTCGAGCACTTCGCGCAGACCACGGACAACGCGCGCGCCCAGATCCTCGCCGACACGCTGGACCGGGCGACCGGCACCTTCCTCAACGAGGACAAGTCGCCGAGCCGCAAGCTCGGCGGCATCGACAACCGCGGCAGCCACTTCTACCTCGCGCTGTACTGGGCGCAGGAGCTGGCCAAGCAGACCGAGGACGCGCCGCTGGCCGAGGCCTTCGCGGCTCTCGCCGGCTCCCTGGCCGAGCAGGAGCAGGCGATTGTCTCCGAGCTCATCGCGGTCCAGGGCTCGCCGACCGACATCGGCGGCTACTTCCTGCCCGACCCGGCCAAGGCGGCGGCCGTGATGCGCCCGTCGAAGACCTTCAACGAGGCCATCGCCACCCTCGGCTGAGGTTTCACGCCGTACGCGTGCGTTACGCGAAGTCGGAAGTCGGCAGTAAGCAGTAACGCGAAAGGGTCCTGCGGACCGTCCCGGTGACGGTCCGCAGGACCCTTTCTGCGTGCTGAAGGCCCGGCGGGGCTGAAGGCCTGGGGCCAAAGGCTCGGGTCAGCCGGGGTTGTTCGCGTGGGTCAGGGTCTCCCAGGCGACGAAGAGGTTGTTGCTCCCGGCCGGGCGCCGGCTCTCGGTGAGGGTCTGGGTGTTGGTCATGGTATGGCCGAGGCGGTTGTGCAGGGCGTTGTAGCCGACCTCGGTGACCGGGCCGAGCCCGCGGTGGAGCGTGCCGCCGCACAGCCAGCTCGGCGGGGCCTCGCCCAGCTCGTACTTGGCCTGGAAGCCCAGGGCCTGCCGCAGGCGCTCACCGACCTGGGGGTAGAGGTCCTGGCCCTGGATGCGGCTGGTCTCGGCGATGTGGGAGATCGCGGACAGCCCGTAACCGGTGTGGGTGAAGTCGCGGCAGGTCTCCTGGGTGAGGCCGTCGACGAAGGTGGACTGGTTCTGCCAGTACTTGACGACCTTGGCCCGGGTGTCGAGGCCGCTGCCGGGCGCGGTCTTGGGCTGGCTGCCGTCGCTGCTCAGATAGATGAACGCGGGTACACGTCCGCGAAACTTGGCGACGGCCTTGTCGTAGGAGGTCCTGTCCTCAAGGAAGACCGAGATGCCGACGGCCGCCTCCATCATCGACAGCTCCCAGTTGCCGTTGGAGTGGGAGCCGTTGATGACCTTGGGGAGATAGGCGGTGCGCAGCATCGTCTTGAAGCGGTCGACACGCGCCTGCGGCCAGCTGGTGGAGGTGTAGCGGATGATCTCGGCCGCCTTGGGCCACGAGGAGCCCGCCCAGCCGGTCTGCAGCGGGCCGTTGCTGTTGGTGTGATCCTTGATCACGGCCGACCAGGCGTCCATGATCTCGATCGACTTCTGGGCGTAACGGGTGTCCTCGGTGACGTACCAGGCCAGTGCGAGGGTGTACGCGGCTATCGCGTCCTCGCGCTCGTCCGTACAGCCGTTGTTGGGGTTGGAGTACGAGCCGCACTCGACGATCGCGCGGGGCTTGGGAGTGCGCGACAGCGAGGCGTACTTGCTCGCCATCATCTGGTCGTACGCGCCCTTCCAGGGCTGCGCGCCAGCGTTGACCTTGTCGCGGGCGAAGTCCAGCTGGCCCTGGGAGACGGTGACCCCGGGATGGACGAAGGTGGCGGGCGCCGCGTCGGCGGTCGAGGCTCCCGGCCAGCTGAGGAAGCCCGCGACCAACGCCGTCAGGGCCGCGGCCGTCGTGGCGAACAGGGCGGTGCGCGGTGTGCGGCGGTGGCGTCTCCGCACAGGCACATGGGTCTTCAAGGGCATGTGGGGGAGTGGCATGTGGGGGACCATCCGTTCTTGTCTGTGAACGATGGGCGCCTCCTTGGACAGGCGCGATGGTCGGTGAACCTAAAGGTCTGAACCAGACACGTCAAGGTGTGCGCCAGATCTGGCCGGGCTGCCGGCTGCCGGGCTGCGGGACTGTGTGCGGCGGTGGCCCGGCCGACTGCACGCGGTCGCCTCCCGCGGCGGGCGGCGTCGGCCGTCTCCGGTTGAATTGATCTCATGACCGTGTCCGAGAAAGACCTGCGAATGATCGATGGACCGACCCTGGAGGCGCTGCTTCCGGTGGACGCCGCGATCGACGCCGTCCGCTCAGCCCTGCTCGACGGCCTCGACCCCTCGGCCACCCCGCCACGCACCCGTGTCCCGGTCACCGCCGGGCAGCTCCTGCTGATGCCGGCCGAACACGGTGATTACGCGGGTGTGAAGATCGCGGGCGTGGCGCCGGGCAACGCGCAGCTCGGCCTGGACCGCATCACCGGCGCCTATCTGCTGCTCGACGCCGCCACGCTGATGCCGCTCGCCGTGCTCGACGGCGCCGTCCTGACCCTGCGGCGCACCTCGGCGGTCTCGGCCCTGGCGGTCGACTGCCTCGCCACGCCCGACGCGAGCCGGCTGCTGCTGTACGGCACTGGGCCCCAGGCGCTGGCCCACGCCGAGGCCGTCCAGCAGGTGCGCCCGCTGAGCCGCGTCGACGTCGTGGGAACCCGGCCGCAGCGCGTGGACGCCTTCGTGGAGCAGTGCCGGTCCATCGGGCTGCCGGCCGCCGCTGCCGCCCCGGACGCGGTGCGCTCCGCCGACATCGTGGTGTGCTGCACCTCGTCCGCCACCCCGCTCTTCGACGGCGATGACCTCGCCGCGCACGCCACCGTGGTGGCCATGGGCTCGCACAGCCCCGATGCCCGGGAGACCGACACGGCCACGGCCACCCGGGCCACTGTCGTCGTGGAGGACTTCGCCACCGCGCTGCGTGAGGCGGGAGACGTGATGATCCCGGTGGCCGACGGCGACCTCGACGCGTCCGCTCTCGTACCGCTGGCCGACATCGTTCGCGGCGAGCGCCGGCCCGACGGCGACCGTCCCCGGCTGTTCAAATCCACCGGAATGGCCTGGCAGGACCTGATTGTCGCGGCTCGTGCGTATCGGGGGCGGTGAACGTGGTGTGAAGGGCCCGAGGAGTGCTCCCTGGGCGATCAAACGATTGTTCTACAAGGTCACGAGAGTAAATGATGCGGTCTGTAGGTATTTAGACCATGGACATCTGCGTTCACCTTGAGCGTTCCTGTGGCTGCTTGGCGTCCGGACGTGTAACTTCGTGATCAGCTGTCGTGGTTCCGAAGTACCGTCGCCCGTGAGCGCGTTCGCGGGCGATTTTGCTGTTCAGCACATCTCCGGACCAGGGCGATCACCTCCGCCTCCCGCATGGTGCGGGAGGTGACTTGAGCCTTTGAAGGAGACAGATATGGCCAGCGGCACTGTGAAGTGGTTCAACTCGGAGAAGGGTTTTGGCTTCATTGAGCAGGACGGTGGAGGCCCCGACGTCTTCGCCCACTACTCGAACATCGCCACCCAGGGCTTCCGCGAGCTCCAGGAGGGCCAGAAGGTCACCTTCGACGTCACCCAGGGCCAGAAGGGCCCCCAGGCGGAGAACATCGTCCCCGCCTGAGGCTGAACCAAGCGTGACGCCCGTACCCCTCCAGGGTGCGGGCGTCACGCCGTCCACCCCGCGGCCGGGTTCCATGGGCCGCGAGCTACCCCGTCGGCGGGTCGCCGCCTTCCAGCGCCCGCGCGAGCGCGGCCCTGGGGTTGCCCGCCGCGCCCCGGTCGAGCGCCTGCGCGTACGCCAGGTCGCCTACCGCGGCGCGGGCTCTGGCCTCGCATTCCTCACGTACCGCACGCAGTTCCGGGGTGCCGCGCTGTGGGTGGCCCACATTGCGCCAGTACGCCTGGCCCGTCCCGTAGACCATCGCGGCACGCTCGCCGTCGCCCTGCGCCGCGACTGCGGCCGCCAGCAGATCCAGGCCGAGCGCGATGCCGAAACTGTCACCCAGTCGCTGCTTCTTGACCAGCATGGCGCGGGCGTGGGCCGCCGCGTCGTCCGCCCGGTCCTGGAACAGGGCGATCAGTGAGAGCTGGTAGTCGGTGTAGGAGCGGGTCCACCATTCGTCGAGCCGCAGGCAGCCCGCACGCAGTTCCAGCGCCTGCGACCGCGCTTCGGGCAGCTTGCCCAGGGCGGTGAGTGCGAACACCTGGACGAGGTGGCAGCGCAGGCGGGAGGCGGAGGCGAAGGGTGAGTCCGGGGCGGCGTCGAGCACATGCTCGGCCAGCGCGTACGCGGCCAGCGGACGGCCCTCCATCAGATGGGTGAGGCCGACCAGATAGGCGGCGGCGAACGTCGCCTCGGGGTCGCCGCCCTGCCGCGCGGCCAGCGTGCACTGCTGACCCAACTGGAATGCCGCCTTGTGCTCGCCCTGCAGCAGGAGCGCGATGCCGAGCGCCCACAGCGCCCTGGTCCTGGCGGGGCCGGGCTCCTGCGGCAGGGCGAGAGCGCGTTCCAGGTAGGAGCGGGCCTTGTGCAGATGGCCGCAGCAGCTCCAGTAGAAGCCCGTCAGCCCGGCCAGTTCCAGAGCGCGCGCCGGATCGGTGACGAGCAGGTGCTCCAAGGCCGCGCACAGGTCGATGTGTACGTCGGAGACCCGCTGGTACCAGGCCACTTGGGCGGGGCCCAGCCAGCCGGTGTCCGCCCGGTGGGCGAGGGCCAGGAAATGGGCCGCGTGCCGGGTGGCCACCAGCGGGCCCTCACCGAGCTCGTCGAGCCACATCCGCCCGTATTCCTGGATGGCGCCGAGCATGCGATAGCGCTTCCCCTCCTGCTTGACCACCGACTTGGCCACCAGGCCGGCAAGCGCCCGGCGCACCCCGTCCCCGCCGAGGGGTCCGCCCGCGCAGACGTCACGGGCGGACGGCTCGTCGAAGGCGGCCCGGAAGGCGGACAGCCGCGCCCACAGCAGGCGTTCCAGCGGCTCGCACAGCTCGTGACTCCAACCGATGGCGGTACGCAGCGTCCGGTGGCGCGGGGTCGCCGCCCACTCGGCGGGCGGGAGCGACTCGAAGCGGGCGTCGAGGAGCTTGGCCAACTGCTCTACGGAGGTGTGCTTGAGCTGGGCGCCGGCCAACTCAAGTGCCAGCGGGATCCCGTCCAGCCGCCGGCAGATGCCGATGGCCGCAGCCGCGAGACGGGGATCGGCCAGCGAGAAGCCGGGGACCACCGCGCCGGCCCGCTCGACGAACAGGGCGAGTGCGTCGCTGTCGCCCTCGACGGCCAGCGGTTCGACCTCGACGGTCCGCTCGCCGTCGGCCCCCAGCGGCTGCCTGCTGGTGACCAGCACCCTGAGGCCCGGCGCAGCCGTGAGGAGATCACCGACCAGGCTCCGGCAGGCGTCCACGAGATGCTCGCAGGAGTCCAGGACCAGCAGCAGACGCTTGTCGGCGAGCCACTCGCACAGGGCGGTCACCGGCATCCGTGGTGTGTGGTCGGCGAAGTCGACGGCGTCGCAGACGGTGGCGAGCAGCAGCCCGTCGTCGCGCAGCGGCGCGAGGTCCGCCCACCACACCCCGTCCGGAAACCGTGGCGCGGCCTGCCGCGCGGCTCTCAGCGCCAGCCTCGACTTGCCGACGCCGCCGACCCCGGTCAGAGAGACCAGCCGGTGCTGTGCGAGCGCCTCCTGCACATGGCGCAGCTCGCCCTCGCGCCGAACAAGAATGGTCGTCTCTTCGGGAATGTTCCCCATCACGGCCCCAGTCTGACCCAGTGAGGGCGTGCCGTCTGCCGCTGTCGCATGCCACCCCCCTGGGGGTTTCGCGAACGACCGGAGCCGCGCCGCGAAAATGAACCCGCAGGTCCATGAGTGCGCAGGCGCGTAAGGCGAACGGAGGGACCGTCGGGTCGGCGCGTGACGGTCGGGCGTTTCGTATACGAGCTTTCCGCGAATGACCGCCAGAGGTCTTGACAACCTGGATGGTCTGGACCATTTTACGCCAGCGGTGGCCACCGTCGTCTCGTGTACCTCCCCCCGTCATCCCCACCCGGAGGCAGTAGTGGACCGCACCACAGGCTCACGAAGATGGTTCGGCAGAGCATTGGCGGTTGTCGCCACAACCGCGCTCACCGTCGCCGGACTGACCGCGACCGCCCAGGCGGCAGACATCAACGTCGTCAAGAACGGCGGTTACGAGTCGGGCCTCGCCAACTGGAGCTGTACCGCCGGCAGCGGAGCCACCGTCTCCAGCCCCGTGCACGGCGGCGCGGCGGCGCTCAGGGCGACCCCGTCCGGGCAGGACAATGCCAAGTGCTCGCAGACCGTCGCCGTCAAGCCCAACTCGACCTATGCGCTGAGCGCTTGGGTGCAGGGCTCGTACGTCTACCTCGGCGCGAGCGGCACCGGTACGAGTGATGTGTCGACCTGGACGCCGGGCTCCTCCGGCTGGCAGCAGCTCAGCACCAGCTTCAGGACCGGAGCCAACACGACGTCGGTCACCGTCTACACACACGGCTGGTACGGCCAGGCCGCCTATCAGGCCGACGACCTGACCGTCGTGGGACCCGACGGCGGCGGGGGCACCGACCCCGAGCCCGGCATACCCGCCACGCCCGCCGGTCTCGCGGTCGGAGCGACCACGGCCTCCTCCGTCGCCCTGTCCTGGAACGCGGTATCCGGCGCGACCGGCTACCACGTCTACCGCAACGGCGCCAAGGTCCAGACGGAGAGCGGGACTTCGGCGACCGTCACCGGGCTGAGCGCCTCGACCTCCTACCAGTTCCAGGTGGCCGCGGCCAACACGGCGGGTGAGTCCGCGAAGTCGGCGGCCGTCACGGGGACGACGAAGCCCGGCGGCGGTGACCCGGGCAACCCCAATGTGCCCAAGCACGCGGTGACCGGCTATTGGCAGAACTTCAACAACGGCGCGGCCGTGCAGAAGCTCAGCGATGTGCAGTCCCAGTACGACATCATCGCGGTGTCCTTCGCCGACGCGACGCCCACGCCCGGCGCTGTCACCTTCAACCTCGACTCGGCAGGGCTCGGCGGCTACACCGTCGCCCAGTTCAAGGCCGATGTCGCGGCCAAGAAGGCGGCCGGCAAGTCAGTGATCATCTCGATCGGCGGCGAGAAGGGCACGATCTCCGTCAACAGCGCGGCCTCCGCGACGAACTTCGCGAACTCCGTGTACGCGCTGATGCAGGAGTACGGCTTCAACGGTGTCGACATCGACCTGGAGAACGGCCTCAACTCCACTTACATGACGCAGGCGCTGCGTTCGCTGTCGCAGAAGGCGGGCTCCGGCATGGTCCTGACCATGGCGCCGCAGACCATCGACATGCAGTCGACGTCGGGTGAGTACTTCAAGACGGCGCTGGCCGTGAAGGACATCCTGACCGTCGTCAACATGCAGTACTACAACAGCGGTTCGATGCTGGGCTGTGACGGCAAGGTCTACTCGCAGGGCTCGGTGGACTTCCTCACCGCGCTCGCCTGCATCCAGTTGGAGGGCGGCCTCGCCCCGTCCCAGGTCGGCCTCGGTGTGCCTGCGTCGACCAGAGGTGCGGGCAGCGGGTACGTATCGCCCACGATCGTGAACAACGCCCTGGACTGCCTGACCCGGGGTACCAACTGCGGTTCGTTCAAGCCGTCCAAGACCTACCCGGGCCTGCGCGGCGCGATGACCTGGTCGACGAACTGGGACGCGACCGCGGGCAACGCCTGGTCCAACGCGGTCGGCCCGCACGTCCACAACCTCCCCTAGCCCGTCCCCCAGCCCGCACGTCCACAACCTCCCCCAGCCCCCCCCACGTACACCCGACAGCGCCGCCACCCCTCCGGCGGCGCTGTCGGCCGTACTGCTGCGGCTGAGTCCCCTACTTCGCTTCGGGAGGCGGCGGCGCCGGGGCGCCTGCGGGCGGCGCGATCCGTGCGTAGCCACCAGCGCCGGACCTACCGGCCCCGGCGTCGGCCACGGGAGTGGGCGCAGCCTCCCGCGGCATCAGCGCGTCACGCCGGGCGCCGGGGTCCCAGCCGGTCTCCACGACCTTCACCGGCAGGCCCACATCGCCGAGTGTTCTCGCGATCTCGCGTGAGGTGAGGATGGCGGCCGCCTCGGACGCGCGGTGAGGATCTTGTGCGGACCGGCTCCGCCACGGGCAGCCCGTGCCTGCCGCTGCCCGCCCTCCTCCGCCTGCCCCTGTCGGTCCTGCCCGACGAGTACGGCGTGGAGAGCCTCGGGGGTCGGCGCTTCGTGCAGAGCCCTGGACATGTCGGGATCCGCCAGCATTCTCGCCAGGCTTGCCATGGCGGCGGTGTGCGCGCCCGAGTCCTTCGCCGCGAGCGCGACGACCAGGTCCACGGGGTCGTTCGACTCGTGCCCGAACTCCACCGGCTGTTCGACCTCACCCATGCTGCCCGGATCGCTTCTTTCCAGTCCGCCGCCTGCACGTCCAGTCGCACGGCCTCGACGG
The DNA here is from genome assembly GCF_039766235.1 of Streptomyces changchenzhani. NCBI lineage: Bacteria > Bacillati > Actinomycetota > Actinomycetes > Kitasatosporales > Streptomycetaceae > Streptomyces > Streptomyces changchenzhani. The sequence continues at coordinate 193,570 of NZ_JBDHNH010000003.1, forward strand.
GGATGAGCTCACTCAGTGCCACCATATGACTGATCGCTACACGATTCCCGGGGGAGCCGCCTACTTGCCCCGGCCCGACGTGCCACTGGCTCCGGCACCCGGCGTCAAGACGGCCACCCGGAGCCTTCGTGCGATGCGGGCCGGGTGCCCGACCGCAGCTGGGGCCGGTGCGGCAGCCAGTATCCCCATGGTTACCGAGAGCTATCCGGCGTCACTCCCGGACGCACCCGTTGTGTGGACGCAACACCCGCGCAGGGTGATGAGTGTCATTGCGGCGGGTGGATGTGAGCGCTTCGGAGAGCGGCGGCTCCAACTCTGCTGCTGTGGTGCCGAGATGGCGTTCGGGCATCCATTCCAGCCAGCCGCCCCGGGCGCGGCAGCGACGGGTCAGGCGTGCGATCAGGTCGCTGACCGGGGGAGATCGAGCTAGAGTAATCGAACGAACGTACGATACGCGTATCGGGCAATTGGCTGAAACGGGGTGGAGTGATGGAGGTGCGGCATGGAGGGCTTCGCCCACCTGCACGTCGCGTCCGGCTACTCCGCCCGCTACGGCGCCGCCCACCCCGAGCACCTGGTGCGGAGGGCGGCTGAGCGCGGTATGGCGGCGCTCGCGCTCACCGACCGGGACACGGCCACCGGTGTGGTGCGGTTCGCGCGGGCCTGCGCCGGGAGCGGTGTCCGGCCGCTCTTCGGCGTCGATCTGGCGGTGGAGGCCATCGCGCCTCCCCCTCCGGCAGCGCGGCGCCGCACCCCGGTGCGTGGTGGCGCGCATGTCGTCGAGCCGCCCCTGCGGTTCGTGCTGCTCGCGCAGAACCGGGCCGGATGGGCGCGGCTGTGCCGCATCACATCGGCCGCGCACGCCGGGACCGCGTCCGGCGCCGCGCCGGTGGTGGTGCCGTGGGAGGCGCTGCGCGAGTACGGCGGCGAGGGCCTGACCGTACTGCTCGGACCACTGTCGGAGCCGGCGCGGGCGCTGGCGGCAGGCCGGGAGGACGGCGCGGCGAAGCTGCTGGCGCCGTGGCGGGCGATCTTCGGGGACGGGGTGCGGCTGGAGGCGGTCTGGCACGACCGGCCCGGCACCGGTCCTGGCTCGCTGCGGCTTGCCGCCCGCACCCTGGCGCTGGCCGACCGTACGCACACCACCGCCGTGCTCTCCAACGCCGTCCGCTACGCCGACCCGGACCAGCACCGGCTGGCGGACGTCCTGGATGCCGCGCGGTTTCTGCGGCCCATCGACCGGCGCCGTCTGGACAGCGGGCAGCGCTGGCTCAAGGACGAGAAGTCGATGGCGGACATCGCGCGGCGGATCGCGGAGTGCGCGGGGGCGGATGCCCGGCGGGCGGAGCGCCTGCTGGCGGACACCGCGGCCACGGCGATGGCGTGCACCGTCGATCCCGCAGCGGACCTCGGCCTGGGCACGCCGCACTTTCCGGAGCCGGCCGTGCTCGGAGCCGAGCCCGGCGCGGACGGCGCGGCGCGGACGCTGCGACGGCAGTGCGAGGCCGGCCTGGTCCGGCGCGGCCTGGACGGCGACCGCGCCGCCCGCGAGCGGCTGGACGAAGAGCTCGCTGTGATTTCCCAGCTGAAGTACGACCCGTACTTCCTCGCCGTCGGACAGGTCGTGGCCGACATCCGGGAGCTGGGCATCCGAGTCGCAGCCCGCGGTTCGGGCGCCGGGTCGATGGTCTGCCATGCGCTGGGCATCGCCACCGCCAACCCCCTTGAGCACCGCTTGCTGTTCGAACGGTTCCTGAGCGTGCGACGACTGTCCCTTCCGGACATCGACATCGACGTGGAGTCCGCCAGGAGGCTGGAGTGCTACGACGCGATCTTCGAGCGGTTCGGCAAGGAGCGGGTCGCGGTCACCGCGATGCCCGAGACCTACCGGGCCCGCCGGGCTCTGCGGGACACCGGCCTCGCGCTGGGGATCGAGCCGACGGACGTCGACCGGATCGCCAAGAGCTTCCCGCACCTTCGGGCGTCGGACATCACCGGCGCGCTCGCCGAACTGCCCGAGCTGCGGTCCCTGGCGGCCGAAGCCGAGCGGTACGGGCCGCTGTGGGAGCTGGCGGAAGGCCTCGACGCACTGGTCCACGGCATGGCCATGCACCCCTGCGGACTGGTCATCAGCGACGCGACACTCCTGGACCGGCTGCCGGTGCAGCCCACACCTCAGGGCGACTATCCGATGGCAATGGCGGCAAAGGAGGAGATCGAGGCACTGGGCAACATCAAACTGGACGTCCTGGGTGTACGGATGCAGTCCGCGATGGCCCACGCCGTCACGGAGATCGAGCGGGTGACCGGCAACCGCATCGACCTGGACAACCCGCAGCAGGTGCCGCTCGACGACGTCTTCGCCTTCAAGCTCATCCAGGAGAGCCAGACGCTGGGTCTCTTCCAACTGGAGTCACCCGGCCAGCAAGACCTTCTGTCCCGGCTCCAGCCCCGCGACCCGCAGGACGTCATCGCCGACATCAGCCTCTTCCGCCCCGGCCCGGTCGCCGGAGGAATGCCCGAGCGGTACATCGCCGCCCGCCATGGCGGCACACCCGCCTACGCCCACCCGGACCTCGAACCCGTACTCGCCGACACCTACGGCGTGACCATCTGGCACGAGCAGATCATCGAAACGCTGTCGGTGCTGACCGGCTGCGACCGCGCTCTCGCCGAGATCGCTCGGCGGGCACTCGGCAACAAGGACCGGCTGCCCAGGATCAAGGACTGGTTCCACCGTGAAGCCCGCGCCCGCGGTTACACCACGGAGGTCCGGGATGAGGTGTGGAAGACCGTCGAGGCCTTCGGCGCCTACGGCTTCTGCCGGGCCCACGCGGTCGCCTTCGCCGTGCCGGCCCTGCAAAGCGCCTGGCTCAAGGCGCACTACCCGGCCTATTTGCTGGCCGGTCTGCTCGAACACGACCCCGGTATGTGGCCCAAGCGCGTCCTCGTCTCCGACGCCCGCCGGCGCGACGTCCCCGTCCTGCCCGCCGACGTAAACCACTCCAAGGTGGAGCACACCGTGGAGCGGGCCGACGGGGAACGCTGGGGCGTACGGCTCGCGCTGGCCGCCGTGCGCGGTATCAACGAAGAGGAGTGCGCCCGGATCGCGGAGGGCCAGCCGTACGGCTCCCTGTCGGACTTCTGGCAGCGGGCCCGCCCCAGCAGGCCGGTCGCCGAACGCCTCGCCGAGATCGGCGCCCTGAACTCCCTCCACGACGGCCGCCTCACACGGCGCGACCTGCTCCTGCAGATCGCCGAACTCCACCGGGCCTCCCGCACCCGGTCCGCGAGCAAGGGACAGCTGCCCATCGATACGAACGCCGTCGGGGGAGCGGAGCCGAGCGGTCTGCCGGAGATGACCGGACGCGAAGCCCTGAACGCGGAGTTGAACACTCTGGGCATCGACATCTCCAAGCACCTGATGGAGCATCACCACCGGCTGCTGCGGGAGATCGGCGCAACCGACGCGGCACACCTGGCCGGAGCCCGCGCAGGTCAGCAGGTCCTCGTTGCCGGAGTGCGGGCCTCCACCCAGACCCCGCCCATCGCCAGCGGCAAGCGCATCATCTTCGTCACCCTGGAGGACGGCTCCGGCCTGGTCGACCTGGCCTTCTTCGAAGACTCCCACCCAGCCTGCGCGCACACCGTCTTCCACAGCGGGCTGCTGCTTGTCCGCGGCACGGTCCAGGTACGCGGCACCCGCCGCACCATCGTCGCCACCATGGCCTGGGACCTGGACGAGATCGCCGCCGCCCGCCGCGACCAGGGCCCCGAAGCCGCCCTTGCCCTGCTCGGTGCCACCCATCCGCACCCGACCCCCGCGCAGCCGCAGCGCACTCTGGCCAACGGCACGACAGGAGCCCGACTGCACCCCTACGCCGACCTGCAACCGGCCGGCAGCCGCTCGGCGGACCTGAAGAAACTGGGCCACACCAGCCCGGGGAGCGCGGGATGACCATGAACCGACGGCACATCGCCCACCTGCACCTGCACCTGCACGCCGTGCCGGACGAAGAGCAGTACGCCGACGCGATCGACCTGCTGACCGGCATCACCCCCCATGTCCAGGCGGTCTCGCCCGAAGCCGTCCAACTCGACCTGACCTCCGCGCTCAGGTACTTCGACCTGTCTCCCTACGATCTGGTCCAGCTGGCGCAGCTACGACTGATGGGCCTGTACGGCATCGAAAGCAGCGCGGGGCTCGCGGCCAACCGCATGCTGGCCACCATGGCAGCCGACGCGTCCGCGCCGGGACGCGCCACCTGGGTCCCCGCCGAACAGGCCGTCGCCTGGCTGCGCCCCCGACCGGTCACCGCGCTGCCCGGGATCGGCCGCGTCACGGCGACCACCCTCGGCAGATACGGCCTGCACACCATCGGCCAGGTCGCCGACGTACCCGTGGCGACGCTGCAACGCCTCCTCGGCACCGGCCCCGCGCGGCTGCTGGCCGAACGTGCCCAAGGCCGGGACCCTCGACCCGTCACCCCGCTGGAACCAGCAGCGCACCTGGTCGCCAACCTCGTACTCGACCAGGACTGCCTCGACCCGGCGCGGCATCACCGGGCCGTCCTGGGACTCGCCGACCAGATCGGCCAACGCCTGCGCGGTGAAAGCCAGATCACGGGCCGGCTCACTCTCACGGTGCGGTACGCCGACCGCAGTTCCACCACGCGCATGCGTCCCCTGCCGGAATCCACCAACCACTCGCCCGCCCTCGCCACGACGGCCTTGGGCCTGCTGAATGCTCTCGGGCTGCAGCGCGCAAGAGTCCGGGCATTCGTGGTCCGTGCCGACCATCTGCTGTCGGCCGACGACGCTCACCATCAACTCTCCCTGGACCCCCGTGACGACCGCGCCCGCACCGCCGAAGCGGCTGCGGACCGAGCCCGCCGCCGCTTCGGTCCAGGAGCTGTACACCCCGCCGCACTGGCCGACGACCAGCACAATCATCGTCGGGTTGCGAAGACGAAGACGGAGACGAACATCCTTTGAACTCAAGGCTGCCCCGTGAATGATCTCCAGGCCGGTGCAGGCGTGGGGTGGCGTAGCGGCGGGTGTACTCGGCAGCGAGTTCGCGGCGCGAGCGCTTGCCGACCCCTTGGCGGTCATCCTCGGCGTACTGGAGCCGGCGTAGCTCGGAGGTTGGGGCGAGTTCGAGGTGGTGTTCGTAAGCGATCCGGGCATGGGCGAGGGCCACCTGCAGCTGACGTGCGTTCGCCCAGGCGTACTGGGGCCCGCGGACGCCGCGGCACTGACGTACATCGAGCGGGAGGCGTACGTGAGCGTGCAGCAGTCGTTGCAGGAAGGAGTCGTCGTCGAAGCCGTAGACGCCGATTGTCACGATTCTGAGCACCGGAAAATGACCATTCTGCCCGCTGCCCGTGCCGGTTCAACCGGCACGAGCAGCAGAGGCGGCGAGGTCGCATCACGCGACGGCGGTTCCCTCCAGCTCGACCAGCTGGCCGGGGATCGCCAGCCGTGTCACCCCGAGCATCGTGGTCGTCGGCGCCACCCCGGCGGCGCCCAACCGCGACGCCAGCACACCGTAGTGCTGGAACAGCAGATCGACGTCGGTGGTGTAGACGTTGAGCCGGACGAGGTTCGCGAGGGACATGCCGGCCCCGCCGAGCACGGCCTCCAGGTTGTCGATGCTCAGCGCCAACTGTGCGGCGATGTCACCGTCGTGCTGGGGCTTGCCGTCGCCGCTCATCGCAGTCTGCCCGGAGCAGTACAGGGTCCGGGTGTGCCCGGAGACGACCTCACCCTGGTTGAATCCCATCTCCACCGACCACGTCACCGGGTTGACTGCCGTTCGTTCCATTGCCACATCAGCTCCATTCGATTCGTTGAGTGCGTACGTCCATCGGCTCGGTAGCCGTCAGCTTCGACGTCGTGTTACCGACCCTCGCAACAAATCACGACACCCTTAGTCATGTATTCTGATAAAGTTCTGGCATGCGCGCCGACCGCTTGGTCTCGCTCGTGCTGCTGCTGCGTCAGCGCGGTCGTCTGACTGCGGACACGCTGGCCCGCGAGCTGGAGGTATCCACCCGCACCGTGCTGCGCGACATCGAGGCGCTGTCCGCGGCCGGCGTCCCGGTCTACGCCGAACGCGGACGGCACGGCGGGTTCGCGTTGTCGCCCGGTTTCCGGACCGAGCTCACCGGACTGAACCACGACGAGGCCCTTGCCTTGCTGACCGCCGGATCAGGGCGCGGCGAGCAGGTATTCGGCCTCGGCTCGGCGCTCGCTTCGGCCATGCGCAAGGTGGTTGACGCGCTGCCCGAAAGCCATCGGGTCACCGCGAGTGACGCGGCCCAGCGACTTCTCGTCGAGCCGGAGACCGACCTGCTCTCACGCCGGCCGGTCACTGAGAAGGTACCCGAAACAACAATGATCGAGGTCCGGCGCGCGGTGCTCGCCGGACACAAGCTGCGCATCCACTACGCGGCCACGGGCCAGACACCACAGTGGCGCACGGTGGACCCGATCGGCCTGGTCACCGTACGCGACCGGCGCTACTTGCTGGCCACGAAATCTGGCGCGGACCGCACCTACCGGCTATCGCGGATGCTGGCCGCCGAAGAACTCCCCGAACCGGCACAGCGACCAAACCAGGTCGATCTGGAACGGGTCTGGAGGGAACGCTGCGCGCAGTTTCTGTCCGACGGCCATATCACCGTGCTGGTGCGCGTGAACCCGGCGCGGCGGGACGACCTGCTGAACACCGCAGTGGCCGTCCGCGCCGAAGAACCCGACACAGACGGCTGGCTGCGGCTGGAGGTGACCTACCAAGATTCATGGCACGCCGAATGGGCGCTGTGGCAGTTCAGCACGGACGCGGAAGCTCTGGCCCCGCAGTCGTTGCGCACCGCACTGCGCAACCGGGCCACCGCGATCGCCGCCCGCTACGAAGAGTCATCCTGAGAGTTGGTCGCATTCTGCGGGTCGCCGCGCAAATGGCCCACCGGCTGCTGCTGCCCCGCTTTCGCGACAACTTCGCCCCTTCCGTGGCCGGAAGGTGAATCACACGCAACGCCGTCACAAATCCGGCCGTCCTACCGCATGCACCTGTACTCGGTTCCTATTGGAGGTAAGTCATGCGATGGCTGACAACAGCGCCCGTGGCGCTGGTACTGGCGGGCGTCGGAGCGGCCGGCACGGCCGGGGTGGCCGGAGCCGCGACCGGCCCGGTGGACAGGCCCGCCTCGGCCGCTGCCTGCCCGACCGGCTGGGGCAGCGGTGGCAAGTCGGCCACGGAATCGGTGTCCACGCCGCTGAAGAGCGTCAGGACCGGCCAGCACACCTGTTACGACCGCATGGTCTTCGACATCAGCGGTGCGAGCGGCAAGCTGGGCTACCACGTCGGTTACGTCGACGAATTCCATCAGGACGGCTCCGGCGAGCAGATACCGGTCGGCGGCGGCGCCATTCTCCAGATCTTCGTGAACGCACCGAGCTTCGACGTCGCTACCGGGAAGCCCAGCTATGCCGGCAGGGCCGGGCAGTCACTGCCGGGCGTGAACCTCACCGGATACAAGACGTTCAAGGACACCAAGTTCGGGGCGAGCTTCGAGGGGCAGACCCAGATCGGTCTGGGAGTTCGCGCGAGGCTGCCGTTCCGGGTGCTCCAGTCCGGCGACAAACTGACCGTGGACGTCGCACACACCTGGTGACCGATCGATCGACCGACACGACCCCAAGGACCGGTGGGCCGCACCCAGGCGCGGCCCCCAGGTCTCAGCGGTCGTGACGGTCGTCGCGCCGGTCCAGGCCCAGCGCCGCGGAAGTATCGCCGAGGGTGTCGGCGTCGGCGACCGGGCCGGGCCCCGTGACGGCCGAGGTCTGCCGGGCGGTCCACAGGGCAAGGCCGGTCGAGCTGGTCGCGAGGGTCTGCTGCGCGGACGGGCCGTGCTGCTCGGGGCCTGTGGCGTGCGCCGATGCCGCGCTGCTCAGGATCAGGAGGTTCAGAGCCGTTGCCGTGGCGGCCGATCGGAGCTTCATGGGAGTCGCCTTCGCATGCCGGGAGTGTTTCCCGACGATCAACGAATGCACCCGGGGGAGCGTTACGGAGTGACCGCCACCCCCGCCCGATGTGTTGGTACACGGCCGTCGGCCGTCTTGCCCTGGTCCTGGATCAGCGCCGGAACACGACGACACCGCGAGGCCGTCGGGGCCAAGGAAGGTGAACCGGCGGCGTAAATTTGGCAAACCTGCTGGTCAACTGCCCCGAGACAGGGCCATGATGAGGACCTTCCGTGTTGTACGACGAGAGGACACCGCTCATGGCTCTCCCCGCACTGACTCCCGCCCAGCGCGCCGAGGCGCTGAAGAAGGCATCCGTTGTCCGAAAGGAGCGCGCTGCGGTCCTTTCGGAGCTCAAGGAGGGCAAGGTCTCGCTCCATGAGGTGCTGGAGCGCAAGGACGCCGTCGTCGGCAAGACGTCCGCACGCCGACTGCTGGAATCACTGCCCGGCATCGGCAAGGTCCGCGCAGGCCAGCTCATCACCGACCTCGGCATCTCCGAGCGCCGTCGCGTCCAGGGACTGGGGTCCCGCCAGAGGGAGCGTCTGCTTGAGCTCTTCCCGCCGCAGGGCTGAAGTCGCGGGAAGCGCCGGTGACCAGTGGTCGCCGGCGCCGGTAGTGCTCCGGGGGGAATCCCGTCCATGCCGTCTTTGATCGTTCCTGCGATGTCCGACGGTGACCTTGCCGCGTTCGACCAGCCCGCTCTGCCGGTCGGGGGCGATGTGCTGTTGCTGCCGGTCGACGGGGACGAGTACGGGCTCGACGCCCGGGGGGTGCTCGACGCGGTGTCGATGGCGATGTACACGCCCGAGGCGCAGTGGGAGGACCTTTCCGTGGCGCTGCGTGAGGCGGACAACGGAGACGGGACGAAACTGGCCGGCCTGGACGAAGTCGACGAGCCGGACACCGGCTCCGAGGACTCCGAGGCCCTCGATTCCGCCGGCCCCTCCGAAAACGCCGACGCGTCGGCGGAACCGGACGAGGAGCCGCCCGCCGACAACGAGGACACGGCCCTACTCGCAGTCAGCTGCCTCGACACCCCGCACCCCCGCGGCGCGAAGCCGTACTGGGACGCTCTCTCCGGCGCGGACAGGGCCGCAGGGGTGTACGGACCTTCGAGCGTGATCGACGCACTCGGCTGCAAGGACTGGCCAGCCGGTACGCAGAAGCCGCACACGGTCCGCGCCAAGGGCGTGCCGCCGGTCCTGGTCGTGGGCACCACCGGGGACCCGGCCACCCCGTACGAGGAGGCCGAAAGCCTGGCGGCCCAGTTTCCCGGCGGCATGCTGCTCACCTACGAGGGCCTGGGCCACACCGCGTACGGGCGCAGCAATGCCTGCGTCACGGACGCCGTCGACGACTACCTGATCGCTCTGAAGCCGGTCCGTTCCGACGCCACCTGCTGAGGCCGGCGGCTCGCGATCGGTGAGGCGGCAGCGGTTGTTGTCGCGGCCCGTGGGGGCGCCGCCGCGTCTGCCGCCAGATCGTCGACGCTGCGGATGGCCACGGTCAGGAAACCCCGTAGAAGGCGCTCATGCCGTGTCGATGCTCAGCCCACAGGCCGCCGCTGCCTCACCGATGGAAAGCCCCCCGGTCGGGAACTCCGATCGCTACCTCAGGGACGATCAACTCGTTCATATGTTTCAGGGTGCCCCCTGGAGCGCGCTCCAGGTCGAGTACCGAAGAGGTGACTCACGGTGATGCACTCTTGCCGACCTGGCTGAATGAGGGGATCCGGGGTACGCGACGGGTCAAGGTCTCGTACCGCTGCTGACGCCTGCCGAAATTCGGCATTCGCAGCGGGAGGCGGAGCGGGGCGAGGATGGAGAGAGCGGCCGATGCCGCTCCGACCGACGCTCCAGGGAACAGGAAGCCATGGATACGAACGCCACAGGGCCCAAAGCCGCGGGCGCGATGCTGAGCCAGGAGATCTTCGGCGCACCGTGCTGGATCACCCTGATGGCCCGCGACCTGCGCGCCTCTCAGTCCTTCTACGGTGCGGTTCTCGGCTGGAAATTCCAGCGGGCCAGACTCGGTGACGAGTTCAGCGTCGCCCTCCTGGGGGGCACACCCGTCGCGGGCATCGGCGCTCTCGCCCCCGCGCTGCGCGTACCGGTCGCGTGGACGCCGTATTTCGCCGTCGCCGACGTGGACGAGACGGCAGCACGGATCCGGGAACGCAGCGCCACCGTCGCCGTGGGGCCACTCCGCTTCCCCGTGGGGCGCGGCGCGGTCGCCGCGGACCGCGACGGCGCCGTTTTCGGCATCTGGGAGGGGCAGCTCGTCTCCGACTGGCAGTCCTGGCGCAAGAACGCGCCCGCCTGGGTGCGCCTTAGGGCGCGGGACGAGTTCGAGGCCGCGATCTTCTACGGCGAAGTCCTCGACTGGGCCTGTGGCCGGCCGGGTTGCTGCGAGGTCGCCTACGAGGCCGGTGATGTCGTACTGCGCCAGGGCGGGGATGTTGTCGCTCATCTCGGCTCGGGAGCGATCGGTGCGGCGCCCGACGCGTTGATCCAGCCCCGGTGGCATGTGTACTTCCCGGTACTCGATGTTGACAGCACTGTTCAGGCAGCACTCCGCAACGGCGGCTCGGTCCTCGGTCAGGAATCGGACTCCACCGGCGCGGAGGCGACGTTGTGCGACCCCGACGGGGCCGTGTTCACCGTGACCACTCGGAGCCGCGGGTGAAGGCCACCGCATCTGCGGGGCCCGCAAGGTCGTAGGCCCCGGTTCGAGCGCGGGACAGAATTGACCCACCAATGCACCCCTCGAGTGCACCCTGTGGCGGGTCTATCGGCTGCCTAGAGTCGTAGCCACAAGGCCGCGGGAAATGCTCGCGGCCGCCGATCCGGCCCAGGAGTACCACTATGAAGGCCACCGCCCTCAAGCCCGTTCTGACGCGAGCCGCCGATGCCGAGACCACCAGTGACCCGAGCAGCGTCATGACGCTGCTTGCCGACTGCGGCACCGACGGCAGCTCGCTGACCAGCTACCGCTCGCACTTCGCCGAGGGAGCGGCGGGTGCCCCGGCGCACTTCCACACCCGGGCCTCCGAGCTCTTCTTCGTCATCGGTGGATCCCTGCGGGTGCTCGTCGACGACGAGGTCAAGACCTTGCACGCGGGGGACTTCCTGCTCGTACCGCCGCACACCCCGCACGCCTTCGCGGCGGCCCCCGGCGCCGAGGCCGACGTGCTGTTCGTATTCACCCCCGGGATGCCGCGCTTCGACTACCTGCGCCTGCTCGGCCGTGTGATGCGGGGAGAGGCAGGCCCGCAGGAAATCAAGGAATCGTCCGAGCGCTTCGACAACCACTACGTCGACAGCCCGGCATGGCGCGCCGCCCTGGAAGCCGCGTAGGCCCGCGGCCACAGCCCGTACGGGCGCCGCCGTCGACGCAGGAGGCGGACGGCGGCGGCGCGGGACGACAGAGAGGGGTGGGAGTGTCAGCGCGCGTGCGCCCTGCGCGCTCCATCAGCAGCCAGCACCGTGCGCAGCACCTCGGCGAACTGCTCGGTCTGCCCGAGGAAGCCGCCGTGGTCGCCGGGGAACTCCACGGGCGGTGCGCCGAGCAGCTCGGCCAGTGCCGTGGAGGTCAGATACGTGTCCAGGGCGCCCGAGTCGGCTCCGACGCCGACTACGACACGGGACGGGCCGCCCGACAGGGCCGCGACGTCCGGCAGATAACGCGTGGTGCCCCGCAGCTCATGGGCGAAGAAGCGGGCGCCGTTGGCGACATCGCGCAAGGACGGCTCCTGGGGCGGCGGAGCGGGGGACCCGTCGTCGCCCGCGTCGAATCCGGCGCTGGCCATGCACTTCATCCAGGCCGCGCCCTGCCCCTCCTGGTGGAAGGTCTCGATCATGTCGTCGACCACGGCACGTCGCTCGGCGGCGTCGGGGAGCAGCTCCAGCAGGGGAGGCTCGTGCGCCACGAGCGTCCGTACCCTCCCGGGATGCCGCGCCACCAGCGCGAGGCCCGTCACCGCGCCGCCGCTGCTCCCGAACACATCGGCGGTTTCCGCGCCGACGGCGTCCAGGATGGCGGCTACGTCGTCCGCCCGCAGCTCAGGGGTGGAGTCCTGCTCGGGGTCGTCGAGAACGCTGCCGGAGATGCCCCGCGGGTCGTGGGTGACGACGGTGTGGTCAACGGCGAGCGCGTCGGCCAGCGGGGCGAAGGCCGCGGCGTCCATCGGCGCTCCGAGGATCAGCAGCAAGGGGCCCGCGCCGCGGACCTCGTAGTGCAGGTGCGCGCCCGCGGTCTCAAGGGTGTGGGTGGCAGTCATCGCCGTACGTCCTCCCGTTGGTGGCCGACCGCGATCGCGGTGACAGGAGTAGATGGTGCCCGCGTAGCCGGCCACAGCCAGGGGTTGCGAGGCGTACGCGGACAACAACGTGGTGGGAAAGGGGAGCAGCGCGATGAACCCCCAGACCGGCCGGGGAAAGCCGTTGCTGTCCTGGGTTCCGGCGGCGGGAATCGTGCACAGCTTGTTGACCGGGGAGTCGTACGGCTGGGTGTAGGGCTCGCAGCCCTTGACGGGCGCCAGGGCGAGGCGGGCCGACTTCAGCTGGTCACCCGGGGTGTCCGTCGAGCCCGAGCCCGGTGGTTCCGGCGTTGCGGAGGTCGTACACGGGTGGTGGGTTTACCGCATGGAGTCCTGCTGCCGGGTCAGGTGACCCGGTACGGGAACACGCCGCTGCCCGGGCTCAGGCCATTGCGACGTATGCATACGGATATGCGTACGGAAGCCGGGCGGCGGGGAGCGAAGGGAGGATCCGTGGTGAGCACACGGTCCGAGGGCCTGGTCCAGTACTTCAATCGCGAGCAGGGCTACGGCTTCATCGTCCCGTTCGGCCGGAATGATCCTGTCTATGTCCGGCGGGAGGACATCGAGGGGGAGTGTCGCAGTCTGTCGGAGGAACAGCATGTCTCCTTCACCCTGCAGCTGGCCGACGGGCGCTTCGAAGCGCGCCAGGTTCGACCTTGAGGCCCTTGGCCCGGGGCAAGCCGGCCCTGACGTCCTGACGCCCTGACCGTGCGGCCTTGAGAGGCGTGCACCGCCCGTCAAGGCGCCGCCTTGTCCATGCGCGGCGACGCCCTGTCCAGGCGTGACCCGGACAGGACGTCAGCACGCATGACGCGGGGGTTTCCCGCCCACGGACCGGTCTTTGGTCCGGGGCGGCCGCCCTCCCGCCGCAGTCAGGCCGCCGCGACGACCTCGGTGTCGTAGAAGCAGAAATGGTCCTTGATCGCTGCGACTTCGTCCTTCGGCTCGGGGTACGCCCAGACCAGATCGGCCGCTCCGGGCACCGACCAGTACGACGCGTCCCCCTTGAAGGGGCAGTGGGTGCGGGCGTCGGAGACGATGAGCAGCTCCGTGCGTACGTCTTCGGGCGGCAGGTAGTAGCGCGCCGGACAGCCCGTCTCGCGGAGCACCAGAGGCCTGCTGCTCTCCGCCAGGACCTGGCCGTCGCGCACGACACGTACCGCGGTGGTGCCTTCTTCGATGGTGATGCGGTGTCCATTCGTCATACGCAGTGCAGCGCTCGGAGGTGGCTGGTTCTTCCGGGGGCTGGAAGAACCTGCCTTTACCGCTTGGCGGGGTGGGGTCCGGCCCGGTGCTGCTTCACGGACAGGATGACGATCGTGGCGAGCGCGGAGATCAGAGCGGGGATGGGCATGGCCCACAGGAGCGTCCACCAGACGCTTTCTGTCACCAGCCAGGCGCTGTACGCCGAGAAGCCCAGCAGCCCGCCTCCGGCATTGATCAGCAGGTTCAGCGAGCGGCGAATTGGATGCTCCGGAAGACGGTGTCCGGCCACGCTCACACATCAGTCACTTGCCGGTCACTTCGCAGCCGTTGGGCAACAGACGGCCGCCCAGTGGTGTTGCCACCGGATACGACGCCGACACGCGCCGGGACGCACAGGGCTCCGAGTGTGCACACAACTGCTCCACGGTGTTCACCTCACTCGAACACCGCGATGACAGGCTCCGGTTGACCACATTGACCGGTGCCTCCGAACGTCGGCCACACCCTTGGCCGACGCCAGAGGCATGCTGAAGCAGAGGACCCCCATATGCCTCGTTCACCTCAGCCTGTCCGCCGCCCGCTGCTGGCTGCCATCGCCGCAGCCGTGGTGCTGGTGTCGACGGCAGCCACGGCCCCCGCCGCCACGCCTGCGCCCCACCCGCCCACGCTCACCACGGTGGCGCGGACCGCGGATGCCGGCGACGACGCGTACTACCAGGCCGCCGAGGGCAAGACCGGCCCCGCGCTGAAGACGGCGCTACACACGATCATCAGCGAGCAGTCGAAGCTCAGCTACGAACAGGTGTGGGACGCGCTGAAAGTCACGGACGAGGACCCGGGCAACGCAGCCAACGTGATCCTGCTCTACGCGGGCCGCTCCCAGAGCAAGACCAGTAACGGCGGGGGAGTGGAGCAGTGGAACCGGGAGCATGTGTGGGCCAAGTCCCACGGTGACTTCGGCACCGCCACCGGTCCCGGCACCGACATCCACCACCTGCGCCCCGAAGACGTGTCGGTCAACTCCACCCGAGGAAACAAGGACTTCGACAACGGCGGCAGCGAGGTGGGCGAGGCCCCCGGCAACCGTACCGATGCCGATTCCTTCGAGCCCCGGGACGCGGTCAAAGGGGATGTGGCACGGATGATCCTCTATATGGCGGTACGTTACGACACCGGGGACGGATTCGCCGATCTGGAGCCCAACGACCAGGTGGACAACGGCTCGAAGCCGTTCATCGGCCGTCTGAGCGTACTCAAGCAGTGGAACCTGCAGGACCCGCCGGACGCCTTCGAGCAGCGACGCAACCAGCTGATATTCGACCGGTACCAGCACAACCGCAACCCGTTCATCGACCACCCCGAGTGGGCCGAAGCCATCTGGTGACGGGCCGCGGCCTGCCCCTGCCCTGCGTCGTGAGGGGGGGGCGGGCGGGACCAATATGAACGCAATTCCGCGAGCGGCCCGGATGCTACGCACCTGCATAGCATCTGGCCCTCCGCGGGAGGCTCGCGCTTGGAGGGCGAAGGAGCGCAGCTCATGGGCGGATCACGGCACACCCGGTGGCCACGTCACCCCGGCTTACGTTCAGCCGACGCCGGTATGCCCCGGGTGCTCACAGGACACCCGGACGGGTCACGCCCGCGTCGCTGCGGAGCGGTCGGTGACCGGCACGCCGAGGGGGCGGGCAAGACCCACCACGCCTTCGTCGAGACGCTGCAGATGCCGCAGTACGCGGTAGGTCACCGTGCCCGACGGCAGGACACCGGAGCCGTCGGCCAGCATCGAGGCGATGCTGGCGCCGGACTCGACCTCACCGGCGGCGCCCTCGTCCTTGACGTGCGCGGCGAGCGCCTCGATGTTGTGGGCGATACGCCGCCCGGCCCGCTCCAGGCGCGGGTCCGCGGCGACCGTCTTGCTGAGCGGCACGAGTTCGGCGGTCGCCGCGAGGGAACGGGCGTGGTATGCGCACGTCTCAAGCAGCGCCACCAGATAGCGAACGGTCCGCCGACGGCCCCGCAGCGGAGAGATCGGGTGTGTCAACGGCTTGGTGGAGGCGCGCAGTTCGTCCAGCGCCGTGTCCAGATCCCGGGCCCGGCTCAGCAGATCGGACGCGGGCCCGCCACTGAGCTGCTCCACGGCCGCCGATACGACGTCGCCCAGCCGGTCCAGGACCGTGCCCAGCAGCTCGTCGGTGCGACGGTCGGTGTGCACCGGCAGCACCAGCACGGCCGCGATGATCCCGCACGCGGCGCCGAGCGCCGTTTCCTCGATGCGCAGCACCAGCACGTCGAAGCTGTAGGAGTTCAGCAGGGTGTAGAGCAGACCCAGCATCGCCGTGACGAAGAAGGACATGAGCGCGTACGACAGCGGAGCGCTGAAGAACATCCCGAAGATGAGCACCAGGACCAGCGCGAACGCGACCCAGGTGTGGTCGCCGACCAGTCCCGCCAGCGCGACACCGGCGACCACACCGAGGATCGTGCCCAGGAGCCTGCGGTAGCCCTTGACCAGGATCTCGCCGGTGGAGGCGGTGTTGAGGAAGACCACCCAGCAGGTCAGGACCGCCCAGTACCAGCGCTCGGTGGAGAGCAGCTCACCGCCGATGATCGCCAGCACCGAGCCCACCGACACCTGGAACGCCGCCCGCGTGGTGAGGCGCTGCAACCCCGTACGGTCCGCGTCCTCGGGCTCTTCCGGGGCGGCGAGCGCGACGTCCTCCGCGTCGAACTCCTCACGGGACCTGGTGGTCGCCGGTGAGTCGTCGGATTCGTCCTGGGGCCCGTCCAGCGCGAGCCGCAGGCCCAGGACGGAACGTGCGGCCTCACCGATACCGCGGAAGACGTCCTGGACGGCGGCGGTGGCGGGCGGCAGGCCGTCCTCGTCGCGGTAGCCGAGCAGCCGGTTGCGTAGGTGGGCCACGGCCGTGCCCTTGTCGTTCGACGCGGGCCGGATCACGAGCAGGTGCAGAGCCTTCAGGTCCCGACGCAGGGTGATGGTCGCGTCGTCCTCGGCCGGCCTCCAGTCCCCGGTGACCGGCACGGGTGCGTGCGGCAGATGCAGGGTGAGTGTGTCCGCGCGCTCGGCGCTGCGGGCGTTCAGCAGGAGCATGCCAAGTCGCTCCGTGGCGATCTCGGCGTCCGCGACCCGGCGCTGCAGCAGGGCGGCCGTGGCCGCGTCGCGGGTGCCGTCCTCCAGGCGGCTCTGGATCATCAGAGCCGCCTCGTGCAGCCGGGCGGTGTGCCGCCGTACGTCGTCGAGCACCTTGTCCAGCTGCTCGGGACCGGCGTCGAGCAGCTCGATCTGACTGGCCACCAGCTGGGCGACGCGCGCCCGGAAGGCGTCGCGCAGCCGCGTCAGGACGCGCTGGGGCGTCTCGGGCACGACGGCGAAGCGCACGACCGCGCTGCAGGCGAAGGCAACGGCCAGGGTCAGATACAGCACGGGCAGGTCAGAGGTGGTGGCGCCCACGAAGAGGGAGAGGAAATAGATTTGGAAACCGATCAGGCCCAGCGCGGTGCCGCGGTCGCCGAACCGCCGACTGTAGACGGCGCCGAAGATGAGGGCCACGAAGAAGATGTCACCCGCGATGATCCGGGTGTTCAGCAGCGCGCCCAGCGACATCGCGACGAGTGCGACCGGCAGGCCGAGCGCGAGCGTGATCGCCTGGCCGCGTACCGGCTTCTCCTTGATCGCGAAGGTGGCGACCATCGCCGTCATCGCACCGGCGACCATGTGAATGATGCCGGTGTCGAGCACGGCCAGGACCACCAGGGTCAGCGCGATCGCCGCGACCGTCCGCAGCCCCGCCATCAGCCTCAGCAGTCCCGGATCGGACGCCGCGAACCGATCCCACACGCCGGTCCTGCCGCGCCTTCCCACTGCCCTCACGCTGCCGTTTCTCCCGATCCCCGTCGTGATCCGCGTACGCCTCAGCATTGCACGGCAGGCAATTGGGCAACGACAGGCGGTCGGGGATCGCCGTGTTCCCCTGTCCGTCGCGCCCACGGCGGCGATCGATCTGGAGTGGGGCTACCCGGATTGCCACTGGTTCTGTGCGTCACATGGTCGCGCTCATGAGCGTCCCGGGTGCGACCTGTGTGATGGTGCCGTCCGGGGCGAAGTACACCCGTACCTCGTAGGTGCCCACTACGCCGCTGATGAAGTCCGGCTGTCCGTAGTGCCACACCTGGAGACCGAGCCGCTCGAAGTACGACTGGGCCAGGGACCTCATGGTCTCCGAGCGGGTCTGCTGCTCGACGAGGCCTTGGAGCCAGCCGGCGCCGCCCCGGATGTCCGCCTCTGCCGCATCCAGGTCGATGACACCGCCCGTGGGGAGGCGTTCGTCGGTGACGGCCCAGAAGGTGTTCCCGACGGAGGTGAAGGCGTGGCCGGCCACGGACGCGGCCGTACGGGCCAGGGCCACCGCGACCGCCTCCCTCCGGGCGTACGGAGTCAGGTCCACCCGGTCGTCGGCCGGCTCCAGCAGGTCGTCGGCGCCGGGAGCCGGCCCGGCGGCCTCCCGGAGCCGGTCCCGGATGTCCTGTGTCCCGGGGGACCAGCGGAACCAGCCCTCCTCCGCATCGTAGGACCCGAGGTGACGAGCCGTCAGCCTGCCGCCGGGAAAACGGAGTTCCCCGCCCTCCTCGTCCCAGTGCGGTGGCCGCCCGGCGAACTCCAGGTGCTCGTCGGCGTACTCCACCACGGCCCGCGTCCGCAGGATCGAGAATGCGATCTCCCGCGCGGCCACCGCCAGCAGCTCCCTGGGGAACGTACGGTGCGGTGCGTCCGGAGAGAGGCGCGCCCCCGTCAGCTCCTGCTCGGGTGCCGTGTCGGACGCGGGTACGCCACCGTCCGCACCGCTGATCTCGATGCCGGAGAGCTCCTCTCCGTCCAGCGTCACCATCACGCGGTCACCGTTCTCCAGCACTCCCTCCACCCGGCCGGGCCCGTAGGACGGTTCGACGCCGTGCCGGGTGAACCAGCCCTGAACGGGCTTGAGGGCGGGACCGGGCAGCAGGGCGGCGCCGTTGCGCAGCGCCGTGGTGAGCCGGGCGGCCCGCGGCTCGGCGCGCGGTACGGCCGGGTCGTCGACGGCCATGAACAGACGGCCCCGCTCGTTGATGGTGCAGATCACGCCACCACGGGCGTCGAGCAGTCCCATGCAGGTCAGCAGCAGGTGGTCGGCGGCCAGCCGGGGGTCCGGGAAGTGGTTGAGGTCCGGCATGGGTTCGGTCAGCTCCGGCACTCCGGCCCGCTCGCCGAGCTCACGCAGCTCCAGGGAACGTGCCCCCGCGGGGGTGTCCCGGTACCCCTCGTTGGCCCACGCCCACATCCAGGTGCCGTCCAGGGCGTAGGTACCCAGGACATGACCGCGCAGAGTGATCCCCGAGCGGGTCACGGACGGCTCGTCCAGGTCGAAGGAGACCACACCGGCGGGGACCAGCGCGTCGAAGAGGTCCAGCTGTTCGCAGGCCCAGGCGAGGCCGGGCCGGGCGAGGGTGAGGAACTGGCTGCTGAAGGAGGTGGTCATGAGAGCTTTCCGGTCATCGGGGCGCTCCGCGCGTACGGGAGCGGGCATGCGTACGCTCTCATGACTGCGCCCGGCCGCCCTGCGGTTCCCGTCCGGGGGAGAGCGGGACCGTAGCCGACGGGCCCGCAACAGGATTCCCCGTTGCGCCCTCGGACGGAGACGGTCGGCCCAGGCGGCGTACGGGCGTGCCGGACAGGAACGCCTCGATGTCCTCGACGGCCTGCCCGTAGTAGGTCCGGTAGTTCCCCCGGGACACATAGCCGAGGTGCGGGGTGGCCAGCAGCCCGGGTGCCGAGCGCATCGGGTGACCGGCGGGCAGCGGCTCGACGTCGAACACATCGATCCCGGCGCCGGCGATCGTCCCCTCGTGCAACGCGCTGAGCAGGGCGTCCTGGTCGACGATGGCCCCGCGCGAGGTGTTGATGAGGTAGGCGTCCGGCTTCATCAGCGCCAGCTCGGCCGTGCCCAGCAGATCGCGGGTGCGCTCGCTCAGCGCGAGGTGCACCGACACGAAGTCGCTCTCCCGCAGCAGTTCCTCCTTGGAGGCGGCCAGGGTCACGCCGAACTCGGCGGTGCGTTCCTTGGTGAGGTTCTGGCTCCAGGCCATCACCTCCATGCCGAAGGCCGATCCGATCAGGGCGACCCGGCTGCCGATCTTCCCGAGTCCCAACAGGCCGAGCCGACGCCCGTGCAGGTCCGCGCCCTCCGTGGACTGCCAAGGGCCGCCCTCACGAAGCGCGTTGCTCTCACCCACGATGCCCCGGGCAAGGGCAAGCAGCAGCGCCCAGGTCAACTCCACCGGCGGGGACGACGAGCTCTGTGTTCCGCATACGGTCACTCCGTGATCCGCCGCTGCCGCCAGGTCGATCACCGAGTTGCGCATCCCCGAGGCCACCAGCAGCTTCAGCCGTGGCAACCGGCCGATCAGCGACGCCGGGAAGGGAACTCGCTCGCGCAGGGTGACCACGATGTCGAACTCCCTCAACCGTGCCACCAGCTCCTCCTCACCGGTGACGTGGTCGGTGAAAACACTGACCTTCACACGATCGGCGAGCGGGCTCCAGTCGGCGACGGTGGTGGCGATGTCCTGGAAGTCGTCGATGATGGCGCAGCGCAGTCGCATGTTGGTGGTCCCTCTGCTCTCGGTGGCTGTGACGTTCGGCCGGCCCGGCCGCGCCGTCGGTGTGTGTACGGCTCCCAGGGTAGGGAGGTACATCCCGCTGACTAGTTCCCGTGCCCCGCGTAGCACCCAGGGATGACCCAGGACGAACTCATAGAGGGATTCGTGGAACCCCCTCGCGCTCATACCGTCTTGATCGGCAAGGAAGATCAGAGAACGAGCGCGACGGTGGGTCCGATGGCACAGGTGGCACAGCACAAGACGGCGCAGGGCAAGGCGTTCGCCCCCGAATATCAGGGTGCACTCGGCTCGTTGTCGGTGAACTCGTCCCTGACCGATGTGCTGGCCAGAGGAATCGAGGAGCTGCGGACGGCCCAACAAGCCGGTGAGCAGCGGGACATGGCGCGCTGTGGGCTCGCCGTCGCGGAGGCGTACCGGCGGCTGGGGAACATAGCGGAGGCCGACCGGGCGTGGAAGGCGAGCTATCGCGCGGCTCGTACGGCCGGGGACCTCGGGGCGATGGCGTGGGCGCTGTGGAGCGGCGGCACCCTCGCCCGCCAGCGGGGCGCGCTGCCGCTCGCGTACCGGCTGCTCGCCCTCGCGGCCGAGCAGGGCAAGCGTGGCGGGGATGTGGTCGTACGCGGCTACTCACTCGCCGGACTCGCGGAGACCGGCCGCATCCAGGGCGACTACAAAGCGGTCGGTGAACTGCACGAACAGCTGCTCGCCGAGGCCCGTCGGCGCGGCGAGGCACGGCACACGGTGTGGGCGCTGGAGGGCATCGCGCAGATGCACCGCAACACCGGTTCGTACGACACGGCTCTCACCCTCTTCGAGGAGGCGGCCGAGACCGCCGGAGCAGCCGACGACCGGCGTGGCCGGGCCTGGGCGCTTCGCGGGATCGCCGATGTGGTGTCGGTGCGCGACGGCGATGTGGAGCGCGCGTTGGCGCTGCTCACCGAGGCCGAACTGGCCTGCAGGGCAATGGAATTGTCGAGCGCGCTGGCCTACAACCACAAGATGCGCGGCAATGTGCTCTACCGGGCGGGCCGGTACGCGGAGGCCGGCGAGAACTACACGCAGGCGCTCGCCGAGTTCCGCGCGATGGACGAACCGCGCGGCACCGCACTGTCCCGGCTCGGGCTCGCCAAGGCGCTGGCCAGGCTCGGACAGGACCCGGTGGAGACCACCGCGGAGCTGACCGTACTGCGCCGGGACCTGGAGCGGATCGGTCTGCGGCACGCACGGGACATGGTGGCCAAGGCCGCGGCGGAGCTGGGGGTGGGGCCGCTGCCCGGCGAGGACCCCGTGCCCACCGCCGGACAGGAGCCGCTGCCGGCCGTCCGGGCGGGAGCGGCACGATGACGATCCCCGCCACCGCGCCGGTGGAATCCGCGGCCGTCGCCGCGCCCCGCATACTGGGCCGCTGCCGCGAGCTGGTGCGCCCGGCCATGGTCGACGCCATCGGACGGCTCCACCCGTGGACGGGCGAGATGGCCGCATTTTCGCTCGGCTGGCATGACGCGGGCGGCACCCCGGATCCCGGCGCGTCCGAGGGCAAGGGCGTACGTCAGGCCCTCGCCGTCCTGAGCGCCGAGGCAGTCGGAGCGGACAGTCGATCCGCCGTCGCGGGCGCGGTCGCCGTGGAGCTGGTCCACGCCTTCTCGCTGCTCCACGACGACATCATGGACGGCGACGGGATGCGCCGGCAGCGGGAGACCGTGTGGAAGGCGTACGGCACCGGCCCCGCCGTCCTCGCCGGGGACGCGCTCTTCGCGCTCGCCATGCAGACCCTCGCCGAGGCACCGGGCCCCCACACGGCCGCCGCAGTCCGGTGCCTGTGCGAGACGCTCGCCGAACTGGTGCGGGGCCAGGCGGAGGACCTGCTCTTCGAGGCGCGCCCCTGGACCGGGCCCGACGCCGTACGGCCGGACGAGTACCGGTCCATGGCCGAGCGCAAGACCGGCGCCCTCCTGGGCTGCGCCGCCGCGCTGGGCGCCCTGCTCGGCGGGGCTCCGCCGCGGACCGTGACGGCACTCGACCGGGCCGGACGCCACCTCGGTGTGGCCTTCCAGGCCGTGGACGACCTGCTGGGCATCTGGGGCGACCCGGTGGTGACCGGCAAGCCCGTTCATGGTGATCTCCGCAAGCGCAAGAAGACCTATCCCGTGCTCGCGGCCCTTGCCGGGGACGGCAGCAGTGCCCGTGAACTCGCCCTGCTGCTCAACTCCCCGCAGCCTCTCGACGACCGTGCCGCGTCGCACGCGGCCGGGCTCGTCGACCTGGCGGGCGGGCGCGCCGCCACGGTGGAGGAGGCCCGTCGCCACCTCGACGCGGCCCGCGACTGCCTGGACGGCGTCCCGCTCGACCCGTGCGCGTCGCGGGACCTTCGGACGCTGCTCACCTTCCTGCTCCACCGCACGGTGTGAGTTCCCGCTGCGCCGTGCGGTACGGGTGGGTGCTGCGGCTCACAGCTGCGGGGTGGTGTCGTCCAGGGCTGTAGGGGCGGGCGGGGGCGCCGGGCTGTGCCCGGCGAACCGGACCGGTGCCTGGAAGCGGGCCTTGCGGGCGGCGCGGCGGATGGTGCCCGCGGGCGGCGGGCCCGCAGCATGCTCTGCACCGGTTGGGGCGCGAAGCGCATATAGCCGATAACGCCACCCGGCAAGACGCTGGGACATGTAGATGAGACGGAAGGCTATTCTCCGGCTCGTTCGCTCTCCCTACGGTTGAGGACACCAAGCAGCACACCAAGCAGCACACCGAGCCGGGCATCAGCCGGCCGAACCTCAGGGAGCCCACCGTGCGCGCAATGATCCAGAAGTCCTTCGGCGGACCCGAGGTCCTCGAACTCGTGGACAGCGAGCGGCCGACACCGCTGGCCGGGGAAGTCCTCGTCAAGGTCCATGCCAGTGCGATCAATCCGGTGGACGTAGCCGTCAGGTCCGGCGCCTTCCCGCTGCTCGGCGAGCCGCCGTTCGGCGTGGGCTGGGACATCTCCGGAGTGGTCGAAGAGGTGGGCCCCGGCGCCGGGTTCGTGGTGGGTGACGAGGTCTATGGCATGCCGTTCTTCCCCCGGGCCGCCAGCGGATACGCCGAGTACGTCGCCGCCCCGTCGCGCCAACTGGCCCGTAAGCCCGTCTCGCTCGACCATGTGCACGCTGCAGCCGTCCCTCTCGCGGCGCTCACGGCCTGGCAGGGCCTGGTCCGGGCGGCAGACGTCAAGGAGGGCGACCGGGTGCTGATCCAACGGGCGGCCGGCGGCGTCGGCCACTTCGCGGTGCAGATCGCGAAGGCACGCGGCGCCCATGTGATCGCCATCGCCAGTGCGGCCCGGCACGACTTCGTCACCGGCCTCGGCGCCGACGAGGTCATCGACTACCGGACCACCGACTTCGCCAAGGTCGTCAAGGACGCCGATGTGGTCCTCGACTCCACGGCCCAGGGTGACCTCTCGCTCGGCGTGCTGCGCCCCGGCGGCGTACTCATCACCATCCTGGAGCACGGCGACGAGAAGCTCGCAGCCCGCGTCGAGGCGGCCGGCCGGCGCTTCGCCGGCATCCTGGTCGAGCCGGACCACGTTGCACTCGAAGCGATCGCCGAGCTGATCGACGCTGGACGGATCCGCCCGTACGTCGAGCGGTCCTTCCCGCTGGAGGAAGCCGGTAAGGCCCATGACCTGGTCGCCGCGGGACACGTACAGGGCAAGATTGTCCTGACGGTCTGAACGGTCCGACCGCGACCGACCACCCCAGGAGGGCGAGGCCCGATGGACATCCTGACCGAGGCGCTGGCTTCCATGCGTACCGGGCACCCGGCGTCCGTACGGACCAACGGCCGCGCCCCCTGGGGTCTGCGGCTGCCGCCGGTCGCGGGCGCCGGATTCCATGTGGTGCTGTACGGCACCTGCTGGCTGGTCCCACTGCGCGATGCCGCGGATCCCGCACCGTCCCTGAAACCGATTCCGCTCAGCCCCGGCGATGTGGTCTTCCTGCGCGACGGGCGGGGCCATATTCTCGCCGACCACCCCTCCACCCCGACCGAGGAGCCCAAGGGCGAGCAGTTCCTGTGTGGCTCACCGATCGGCTCGCTCACCATCGGCGGGGACGGTCCCGAGACCAGCCTGCTGTGCGGCAACTACCACCTGGACCAGGGCCGCCCGCACCCCCTGGTGCGCCAGCTCCCCGAGGTGATCCACCTGTCGACGCGGCACGGCCGCCATCCCGAGCTGAGCGCCGCCGTGCAACTCCTCGGCTCCGAGCTGGAGAACCCGCGCATGGGCTCCGACGGCATCGTCCCCTCCCTGATCGACTCGCTGCTCCTCTACATCCTGCGGGCCTGGCTGGACGACCAGACCCCGGCCGCCGCCCAGGGCTGGGCGGCGGCGCTGGGCGACTCGGCGGTGGCGCCCGCCCTGTCGGCCATTCACGACGACCCCGCCGCCCAGTGGACGGTCGAATCCCTGGCCGGGCGGGCCGGGCTCTCCCGCGCCGCCTTCGCCCGGCGGTTCGCCACGCTGGTCGGCGAACCGCCGATGGCCTACCTGACCCGCTGGCGCATGACCACCGCCGCCCGACTGCTGCGCGAGTCCGACGCGCCGCTGACGACGGTCGCCGCCCGCACGGGGTACGGCTCGGAGTTCGCCTTCGCCAAGGCCTTCAAGCGGGAGTACGGCCTGGCGCCGGGCGGCTACCGGCGGCAGACCGGAGCGGCTTAGGCGTATTCGCCCGGCGCGGTTGACGCGGTCGCCGGGGCGCCGGCCGGCGAGTGCCGCCGCTCAGTACTGCTCCGCGGCTCCGCGCTTCGCCATTGCCCCGATCGGAGATTCAGAAATTGTAGGGCTTGGCAGCGTTCCAGTTCAGGACGTCGGCGTTGGACCAAGTGAACTTCGAGGGCGCGCCCTTGGCGTCGAATGCGTCCTGCTCGGTACCCGGACCGGTGTCGCCGGTCCGGTCGCGCATGGCGAGCGACAAGGTCACCGACGTGTGGGTCTTCGCGTTGTCGGTGAAGAGGTTCACAGCCGAGTAGACCCTGCCACCGGGCTTGATCGTGGTGCGGGTACCGCCGCCCGGGGCGTCCTTGGCCGAGTGGCGCACGACGTTCGAGGTGTCCCCGAGCATGACCGACGGATACGAAGTGACCCAGCAGGGCTTGCTGTCGGCGTTGCGCGCGGTGATCAGGAGGTGCTCGCCCTGCTGCCTCACGAAGCGGTGCAGTACGGAGTACGACATCTCGTCGCCGTTGCACGGACGCGTGCCTGCCGACCCGGCAGCGCCCTTGCCGGAACTGGTGACGGTGCCCGAGCCGGTCTCGGATGTCCCCTTCTCGGACGTGCCCTTCTCGGCGGACGGAGGGGAAGCCTCCGCCCCAGTTTCGCCGCCCGCACTCCCCGTCGTCCCCGAGCCCTTCGCCCCGTCGGCGTCCCCGCTGCTGCTCCTCGCGTCGGGCTTTGCACTGCTGGTGTCGCCGGCCGTGCTGTCCGGGCCGCCGCAGGCGGCCAGGGTCAGGGTCAGAGCGGCGGTGGTGGCGGCCAGGGCGGCGGTGCGGATTCGGGACGTAGACATGCTGAGTTCCCCCCGTGGGGTGGTGCGTGAAGCGCGGGCGTGCGCCCGCTGTGGACACCAGCTTGGCCGGACCCGCTGGTGTTCCGCTCACGCGCGGCTGATGTCGGGCTGACGCCACCGTCCGCGCACCCGCTCAGGTCCTGGCCATGAGCCGCACCATCGCCGTGTCGTACTGCGCCCGCAGCCCCACATCCGCCGACACCCTCAGCAGAGCGCCCAAGGCCCGCACCACACCCTCGTCGTAGCCGAGCGATTCCGCCTCGCGCACCGCACCCTCCAGCCGCCGGATGCCCTCGGCCTCGTCGCCCATCCCGAGCAGTGCCTCGCCGGCCGCCGTCAGCAACAGCACCCGCGACGCCGTCGGTGTGTCCGACGAGCCGTCGAGCGCGAGCGCGGCGACGGCCGTGTCGAGAGCGGGCTGCCACTCCCTGGTGTCCAGCCGGTGCCGGGCGAGGTGGTGCAGGGCCAGCCGCTCGGTGTGCCGGTCGCCGGCGCTGTGGGCCAGTTGAGCCGCCAGTACGCACCCCTCGGCCGCCTCTTCCGGGCTGCCGAGAGCCGCTTGGGCCAGCGACAGGTTGACCCGCGCTGTCGCCTCGCCACGCAGATCGCCGGCCCTGGCGGCGAGCGCGGGGGCGGCCTCCAGATGGACCAGCGCCTCACGAGTGCGACCCTCCTCGGTCAGCACCCAACCGAGCAGCGCCAGGACGCGCGACTCGGCGCGGGTATCGGCATCGGCCCTCGCGGCGTCAAGTGCCGTCTGTAGCAGGGGAGTCCAGCCGTCAAGGACCCGCCACACCATCTGCGGCCACAGCGCCAGGATGATCCGCCAGGTTCTGCTGTGCAGTCCGGCGGCGTGTGCTGCGGCCGCCGCCAGGGTCAGGTCGTCACGTTCGGCCGCGTACCAGGCCATGGCCTGGTCGCGGTCCGCGAACTTCCTGATCGCCCGGGGCGGGTGGAAATCCGCGGGAAGCTCGAAGCACGACTCGTCGCCGGGCTCGACCGCGTCGGCCGCGGCCAGGGCGGTGGCCACACTGTGGTCGAGTACCCGGACGACAGCGTCGGGCTCGGCGTCCAGGCCGCGCGCGTACAGCCGTACGAGATCGTGCAGCGTCCAGCGCCCCGGCCCGGTCCGGTTGACGAGGTGGGCCGCCGTCAGCCTGTCCAGCGCGGCCTCGGCCGTGACCGGGTCCGTGCCGGCCAGGGCCGCCGCGGTATACCGGTCGACGTGGGTGCCGGGGTGGCGGCCGAGATGCGCGAAGTGGTGTGCGGCGTCCTCGGGCAGTCGGCGTACGGTGAGCCGCAGGGCTGCCCGTACACCGGTGTCCTCCACGTCCAACAGCCCCAAACGGCTTGACTCGTCGGACAGTTCGGCGCTCATCGCGCTCAGGGACCAGTCCGGCTGATCCGCCAGCCTGGCGGCGGCCACCCGTAGCGCGAGGGGGAGCCCGCCGCACAGCTCGGCCAGCCGGCGGGCGGCCACCGCCTCCGCGAGCACCCGCTCCTTGCCGAGCACCGCGGCCAGCAGGGCCGTGCCGTCCTCCGGTTCGAGTACGTCCACGGGGACGGGACGGGCGGCGTCGGAGGCGATCAGGCCACGCAGCCGATACCGGCTGGTGACCACGGTGACGCACCGTACGCCGCCCGGCAGGAGCTCTCTGACCTGCTCGGAGCCGCGCGCATTGTCGAGTACGACCAGGAGTTGACGGTCGGCGGCAAGGGACCGGAACAGCGCGGACGCGCCGTTCGCCGACTCCGGGATCCGGCGCGGCGCGACACCCAGCGCCAGCAGGAACTCCCGCAGCACCTCGACGAGGGTCGGCTCTCCCGTATCGCTGAAGCCGCGCAGATCCGCGTAGAGCAGACCGCCGGGAAAACCGGCGCGGTTGCGGTGTGCCCAGTGCACCACCAGGGCGGTCTTGCCCACTCCTGCGGGCCCGGTGACCAGGCAGACAGGTGCTTCGCCCGCGGCGGCGCGGGACAGTGCGGTGAGTTCGCCGGCGCGGCCGTGGAAGCCGCGCGGCATGCGCGGCAGCAGGTCGACCGTGGTGGGGAGGGGAGAGTGCGGCGGTCCGTGCTGCGTTACGGGTACGGTCACGGGCGCCGCCGGGGCCGAAGCCGGAGTGTCCTGCGCTTCTTCACCCTCCCCGCGCAACGCCACGGCGTAGGCGTCGGCGAGCTCCCGGCCCGGGTCCACGCCCAGCTCGTCGGCGAGCAGCCGCCGGGTGCGGTGGAACCAGTCGAGTGCCTCCGAGCGGCGTCCGGCCCGCTGAAGTGCCGTCATGAGAGCGGCGGACAACGATTCGCGCAGCGGCTGTACGTCGGCCTCCGCCCGCAGTACAGCCGCGGCTCGGGCGTGTTCACCCAACCGTGCGTAGCCCGCGGCCAGTGATTCGACGGAGGCCAGCCGCAGCTCTTCCAGCGCGTGTGCGGCGGCCTGCAGCGGCGGACTCGGATACGCGCCGGCCAGCGCGGGCCCCTGCCACAGCGACAGCGCCTCCTGGTATATTGCCACGGCGTCGGCCGGTGCCCGCTGACCGCGGGCCAGCGTCACCAGCTCTTCGAAACGGTGCGCATCCAGCAAGCTCTCCGGCATCCGCAGGACGTATGCCGTGCCCTGGGTGGCCAGTTCGACCCCGTACATCTCGGCGTCCGCCTCGGCGAGCAGGACCCTCAGCCGCGAAACATGGCCCTGGATGACGCTGCGGGCACGCGGCGGCGGTTCGTGGTCCCACAGTGTGGCCATCAGCTGGTCCACCGGGACAGGGCGATTGGGTCTCAGCAGCAGAGCGGCGAGCAGGCTGCGCCGTTTGGCGGGACCGAGTGGCAGTTCGCCGGATCGGGTGGCGACGGAAACCGCTCCGAGCAGCCGGAACTCCACTGACGCAACTCCTTCTGGGGTAAAGAGCCAGATTATCGGAGGTGGGGCGAGCGAATCCGCGCCCACGGGGCGACCGGTGGTGCCGTTTGTCACTGCCGTCCACGGTTTCCGCGGGCGGTGGAGCCGGTGCCTCGTGACGCGACGATCGAAGATCGCCCGTAGGCCGGCGTCCTGCGGGCCGACAGCCTCCGTACGGTCGTACTCGTCTCTTTTTCGTCCTCGTCGGAGCGAGCGCCGTCACCTGCGCACTCAGGCGGGCGGCGCCCCGGCGAGTGATCTCCCGCAGGACGGACCGAAGGCGCCACGCGGAACGTGGTGCTGCGACTCTCTCGATGGCCGAGAGCGAAGAATGCCACTGGTGGAAATCAGTAACTACCTTGACCTAAAAACGACATGAGAGAGCGTCAGCTCCGGGCCCGCCCCGGCCAACACCTGTCCGTCCGCGCGGGCGATACGGACGCGCTCCTCCAGCAACGTGGACCCGGAGACGGTATCCGCCTCCAGGGGGCGGGTGAAGAAGCGGGTGTCGACGCCGCTGCTACCGGGGGCCGGGCGGAGTATCCAGGTTGTGTGATGCTTTCGAATCGGCTGAAGATCCGGTTGAGGTCGTGCTCGGCGAGGCCGAAGCGGGCGCAGGCCCGGTGGCGGCCTGGCCCGGACCGGCGGCTCGAACTGGTCCCTTCTGGTGCGGTTCACCCGTGTTCCGCCCGGCACAGCCACTTGTGACCACGGTGGGTGAGCTATGTTGAACACGAGTGGGACGAGAAGGAGGCACGCCGGTGCCATCAGGGCAGCAGGCACGCGCACAGGCGTCCGTGATCACGCCGGGAAAGTCATCTCCTGACACCGAGGCGGCTCCCACGGACAGAGTCCTCGCCCTGTTCGGCGGCCACCGGCTTTCCCCCGCGCAGCGGCGCATCGCTCAGTACTTGGTCGATCACCTCACTGAAGCGGCCTTCCTGTCGATCACCGACCTTGCCGAGCGCGTGGGAGTCAGCCAGCCGTCAGTGACCCGCTTCGCGTCCTCGCTGGGCTTCAGCGGGTTCCCCGCGCTGCGAGAGGCTCTGCAGCCCATCGCGCTGAGTGCCGTCGCCGGTTCCCCGGAAACCCGGGAAGAGATCCGGCGCAATGAGCTACAGGCGGCCGTCGACGCGGAGATCGAGAATCTGGAGAATCTGCGCCGCGTCCTCGCCGACCCCCACCACGTACTCGACATCGGCCGCGAGCTGGCCCGGTCGGTGCCTCTGACGATTCTGGGACTGCGTATCTCCGCGTCGCTGGCGGAGTACTTCGCGTATGCCGCGCGGCGGATCCATCCCGACGTACGGCTGGTGACGCGCGGCGGGAGCGTCGCCTACGACGCGCTGCTCCAGTCGCGGGCCGTGGGTGGGACGTGGGTCCTGGCGTTCGCGATGCCCAGGCACGCCAACGAGACCTTGGCGGCGATGCGGGCCGCCCGCAGTACGGGGTTGCGCGTCGCGCTGATCACGGACCTGACGTTTGGATCGCTCGTCGACGAGGCCGACGTCACGCTCAGCGCCAGCACCGGATCCCGGCTCGTTTTCGACTCGTACTCCGCGCCGGGCGTCATGGCGGCCGCCGTGCTCCAGGCGATGGCGGACGCCGATCCCGAACGGACGCAGGTGCGTCTTGAGGGGTACGAGCAGGTCGCCGAGCAGCACGACTTCTTCCTTGAGGACTGACGAGGGCTGACGAGGGCTGACTTCGGACCGCCGAGCCGTCGGTTGGTGCTGTCGGGTCCGGGCGCGGTCCGGTGTGCTGTCGCAGAGTCGGGGGCGGGCGGGAATCCATCACGGAGCGTGCGTATTTACGCGGATCAGGCATGAATGTTTTCATGCCCTTGCGTACTCGACGGTATATATGTTTACTACTCGTGGCTCTACGGTGCACCGTAGGCGCCGACCAGACCTGTCCCCCTCAATGAAGAGAAGTCTCCGGTCCGCACCATGCACATCACCTCTCCACCTGCCCCGCCCGACGCACTGGCGTTGCGGGGCGGCCGCACCGGGCGTCGGCCCGGTGACGCCCGGCACCGCGGTCGCCCGCGTTCCTGCGGGCTATTCGACTGAACGCCATGGGACCGCGCTGACCTCCTCGCGCCAGTCCCGTGACGTTCCCGTCGGGCGCTCCGTCCACTTGCGGACGCCCGACCCCCGGCGGCTCCGGTCTACCCCTGGGCCGGGGCCGCCACAACATCCCGCGGTCAGAGCCCACCCGTACCACCTTCGGAAGCGACGACGATGTCCCCGACCACCACCTCATCGATCAGCTCGGACTGGCCTTGCCAGGTCAAGGCTCCAGGCAGCCCGGACTGGGAGCGCACGGCCGCCCGCTGGCTTCGAGACCTCCTGCCGGCCCGCTATGCCGGCTACTCGACCCTCACCCGGCATCCCATTCTCCTGGCGCGTCACGCGCAGCTGCAGATTCAGCACGAGATCCGCGCCGTGCGGGTGGCGCTGCAGACCTGCCGGGCGGAGCTGCCCACGCTCGGGGTCGCCGAGACAATCATTGAGGGCACCATCAGGCTGTACGCCGTCGAACTGGAGCAGCTCGACCGGCTGGCCCGTGCTGTGCGGCTCATCACCGAAGCGCTCCTGGCGGGAAGTCAGCCGCAGCGCAGACGTTCGCGCGTATAGCAGCACTTCCGCCAAGCCCCGCCGGCCGGTACGCGGCGGACCCGATGCCGCGGTCCGGTCGTCCTTCCCGGCGACGATTGTGTCGGCGTGCCGCGCGGCCCCCGCGGGGCAGCACCATCACGATGACCCGGCCCTGCCGGGCCTCTTCGCGTACGAGGCCCGGGTGCGTCGCGCTGGTCACCGGCGCGGGGCAGGGCAGCGGCGAAGCCGTCGTCCGGGCCCTGCCCGCCCGCGGCGCCACTGTCGCGGCCACCGACCGGAAGCCGGAGGGCGTCACCGCGCTCGCCGAATCCGTCGAGAAGGACCGCGCGGCGGGCCACCTGTAGGAATCGTGCGCGGTGGCCTCGTCGGCGGCCGTAGGCGGGGCGCGATCGAGGGGAGGCGCGGGCCGGTGTGCCCCGGCATCGGGAGTGCCGCCGCGTACGGGGGGTGGCCCCAGCGGTGGGAGTGGGGGTGTCCGGATGGTCTGCGCGGGTGATGCGGGGGAGTCTGGTTGCGGCAGGAATGCGGGGCAGGGCGAGGGGGATCAGCGATGTTCGGAAGCAAGGGACGGGCGGGTCGGCTTTGGGGAGCACAGCTGTGTGCGGCGGTGGCTGTGGCGGCTACGGTGGCGGCACCGGCGACGGCTTCGTCGGGGTCCGCCCGGGGCGGCGCCGACACCGCATACGGCCAGCGGTCCACGTGGGGCGCAGCTCTGGACGGTGTGTGGCGCAGTGATGGCTACCAGCAGTATCTGACTGTCGATCAGGGGCGGCTCCGTACCTACGAGATGTCCGCGGCCGGATGTCTGCCCGGCCGCAACGAGTTGACGGCGTCACGTCCGGGGCTGCGGGGCGGCGTACCGTTCCGCAACGCCGAAGGCGTACGGCAGTTGACGCTGAGCGCCGACGGCTCCGCCGCTGCCCGCCTCTCCCCGGCCGGATCGGTGGGCGTACAGCGATTGAAGCGAGTGGCGACGCTGCCCGCCAATTGTGCGAGCCCGCCGTCCGACGACCCGGTGCACACCTTCGACGTGTTCTGGGCCACGCTCAAGGAGAACTATCCGTTCTTCCACGACAAGGGAATCGACTGGGATGCGGTACGTGAGAGGTACCGCCCTCAGGTGGACGGGAACACCAGTGACGACCGGCTCTTCACGATCCTGAGCGCGATGATCGAGCCGCTGCACGACCTCCACACGAGCCTTTCTGACGGCGGCGACGGTCCCGACGGGCGTAGGACCGTCGGCCTGCGCCCTGGAACGCCGTATCCCACCTCCGAGTACTTGGCGGACGTGGAGAAGGCGACCCGCGCGCAGCTTCCGCGGGAGGCGCGGCGCTACGCCGACGGCAAGGTCCAGTTCGCCGATCTGCCCCAGGGCATCGGCTATCTGCGGATCACCTCCTTCGCCGCGTACGGCGAGCGGGACGACGCCGACGCCGATGCCCGCATCCTGGACGCCGCCCTGGACAAGATCCTCACCCAAGGCCGTATCCGAACACTCCGGGGCCTGGTGGTCGACCTGCGGTTCAACGGCGGAGGCTCTGACGCCCTCGGCATCCAGATCGCCGAGCGGCTGACCGACCGCCCGTACACCGCCTATACCAAGCGCGCCCGCAACAACCCGGACGACCCCGCGAGCTACACCGCCGGGCAGCCGGTCCGAGTCCGGCCGGCGTCGGGGGTTCCCCGCTACACGGGGGGCGTGGCGGTGCTCACCGGACCGCTGACGATCAGTGTGGGGGAGACCTTCACCCAGTCACTGATGGGCCGCCACCCCGCCCCGCTGCGGATCGGTGAGAACACCCAGGGGGTGTTCTCGGACACCATGGACCGATCGTTGCCGAACGGCTGGAGTCTCACTCTGCCCAACGAGAAGTACCTCAACGCGGCAGGCTCCAGCTACGACGGCGCCGGCATCCCGCCCCAACGCACCGAGCCGGTCTACGCGAAGGACGACGTCGAGCGCCTCCGTGACCCTGCCTTGAACCGGGCCCTGCGAGAGCTCCGTTCGCGGTAGGCGTGCGGGTAGATGTCCCGGTCCGGGCCACCGCCACGGGAGTCGGCGGATGGCGGCGGCTGCCGCACCCGGCTCAGCCGTGTCGTGGTCGGGGCGAGGTGCTACGACGGGACAGGCGCATCGGGGTGGGCCTGGTCGGTCTCCGGCTCCTGCGGCGGGTCGCTGAGCTGCTCGCGCAGATAGTTCCAGGCCACCGCGATCAGCGCGGCCAGCGGTACCGCGAGGAGGCTGCCGACGACGCCGGCCAGACTGCCGCCCAACGCCACCGCCAGCAGGATCACCGCCGCATGGAGACCCAGCCCGCGACTCTGGATCATGGGCTGGAATACGTTGCCCTCAAGTTGCTGCACCACGATGATGATCACCAGCACGATCAGTGCGTCTGTCAGGCCGTTCGACACCAACGCGATGAGCACCGCGACCAGACCGGCGAACAGGGCACCCACGATCGGCACGAACGCGGACACGAAGGTCAGCACTGCCAGCGGGAGCACCAGGGGTACCCCCAGAATCCACAGGCCGAGGCCGATGAAGACGGCGTCGAGCAGGCCGACGAATGCCTGGGAACGCACGAACGCGCCAAGGGTTTCCCAACAGCGTGCGGCCACGATCGGGACATCGGTGGCGAGGCGGCCGGGGAGCTGGCGGGTGAGCCACGGCAGGAACCGCGGGCCGTCCTTGAGGAAGAAGAACATCAGGAAGAGCGCCAGGACGGCAGTGATGACGCCGTTCAATACCGTGCTCACGCCCGTAACGACGGCGGTGACCATGCTGCCGGCGCTGCTCTGAATACGGTCGATCGAGGCGTCGAAGGCACCTGAGAGCTGGTCGTCGCCGATGTTCAGCGGTGGCCCGGCGGCCCACTCGCGCAGCTTTTGGATGCCCTCGACCACACCGTCGGCCAACTCACCGGACTGGGACGCCACCGGTACCGCGATCAGTGCCACGATGCCGGAGACAAGCAGGAGAAACAGCACGGTCACCACCGACGCGGCCAGGGCGGGGCGCCACCCGCGCCGGCGCAGCAGACGAGCCAGGGGCCAGGTCAGTGTGGTGAGCAACAGCCCCACTATGAGAGGCCAGACGACCGACCACATCTGGCCCAGAAGCCACAGGGCCACCGCAGCCATGACGAGGACCAGCAGCAACTCAACGGAGACACGCGCCGACGTTCGGAGCGTGGCGGCGGCTTTTGTGGAACTCAACGTGGCAGACATGGGGTCACCCTAGTTGGTGGGTCGGTCGCGCTTCGGTGGCGACCCGGGTGGGTGGATGTGGTCATCGGGGACGGCCCTTCGGGGTGGCGCGGGTGGTGAGTTCTTCGAACGCGGGGGTGTCGCCGTCGCGCACCCGGGCCCACCACCGCCGGGTCGTCGGACAGTTTCGCCGGTACCGACTTCAGAAGGCGTCCGGCCGCGTTGCGGCAGACGACCTTTCCGCCGTCGAGGGCGACCTCGTAGTCGCCCGCCGGGAACCATGCCATGTGCTGTCTCCCCATCGTCCACGCCGGATGCCCGACGGTCGGGCCGCGCTCCCGGTTCGCAACGCACCCCGGTCACAGCGTCGCCGTGATCACTTGCGAAGACTCTAAGGGTGGCCACTGACATGTCCTCGGTCCAGCAACAGACGCCCGCCGAAACGAGGTTGCCTACCTGTGCAGCGGGCGTGGGCGCCGGCCTTGGCGGCTGTGCATTGAGGATGGATGCCGCGCGGTGGGACTGGAGTGGCGGAAGCCCGTTTTCCGCGATGCGCAGTTGTGGATCCTCGGCGCGACCGGCCGCAAGGTCGGTGGGCGCAACCACTTCTTCTGGCCCGACCCTCGAGTCCCGCAACCTTTCGTGGGAACAAGCACGGCGCCACATGGCCGCGGTCGAGAGGGTCCTGACGC
This sequence comes from Streptomyces changchenzhani, assembly GCF_039766235.1. Taxonomy (NCBI): domain Bacteria; kingdom Bacillati; phylum Actinomycetota; class Actinomycetes; order Kitasatosporales; family Streptomycetaceae; genus Streptomyces; species Streptomyces changchenzhani. Next base: position 228,762 of record NZ_JBDHNH010000003.1, read on the forward strand.
CCGGACGTATCAGCCGAGCGTGAAGCGCATCGGAGTACCGACCGCGGCCTGGGCTGCCGCAGCCAAGGCGACTTCCGGGACGACAGCGATCACCGGGTAGCCCCCCGTTGTGGGGTGGTCGTGCAGAAACACCACGGGGCGCCCGTCCGGCGGCACCTGAACCGCGCCCAGGACCATGCCCTCGCTGGGCAGCTCGCCCGTCAACGCCCGCGTCAGCGGCGGCCCTTCGGTGCGCAGGCCGATGCGGTTGCTGTGCGGGGACACGCGGTACGTCGCCGAGGTGAGCGTACGCAGCGCCCCCGGCGTGAACCAGTCGGCGCGGGGGCCGAGCCGCAGGGGCAGGGTCAGTTCGGCGGGCGGCCCTGCCCAGGGCGCGGTGACGGGCAGCGCCGCCTGCCGCGCCGGGGCGCCCACCGGAAGTACGTCGCCGTCACGCAATGGCGCCGGGCCCAGGCCCGAGAGCAGGTCCGTCGAGCGGCTGCCGAGGACCGGCTCGGCGGCGACGCCCCCGGCGACGGCGAGATACGAGCGCACGCCCGCACTCACCCCGCCCGCATTCAGGACCGCGCCCGCGGGCACCCGCACCGGTGCGCCCCACGGCACCGGCCGCCCGTCCACCGTCACCGGGCAGGGCGCACCGCCGACCACGACGGTGACGCCGCGGTCGGGGCGCACGGCGCAGCCGGTCAGGGTGGTCTCCAGGACGGCGGCGTCCGGGGCGTTGCCGAGCAGCCGGTTGGCCAGCCGCATCGCGGGCGCGTCCAGGGCACCGGAGCGCGGAACCCCCAGGTGGGCATGGCCGCGCCGGCCCGAGTCCTGCACCGTGGTGAGGGCGCCGGAGCGTATGACGGTGAGGGTGGTCATGGCGCACTGTCCGCGCTGACGAATCGGACCCGGGTCCCCGGCGTGAGGAGCGCCGCCCGGTCCCGGGTGAGGTCCCACAGTGGTGTCGGGTCAGGCATGGTGCCGATCAGCTGCCAGCCGCCCGGCGTTGAGCGCGGGTACACCGCGGTATAGGGCCCCGCGAGCGCCAGTGCCCCGGCCGGAACCCGGGTGCGGGGCGTGGCGCGGCGCGGCACGTGCAAGTCCGCGGGCAGCCCTGTGAGGTAGCCGAACCCGGGCGCGAAACCGCAGAACGCGACGCGGTAGGTGTACGAGGAATGCCGGGCGGCGACCTCCCGCACGTCGAGTCCCCACAGGGCCGCCACGTCAGCGAGGTCCGGCCCGTCGTAGCGCACCGGAACCTCCACGACCTCGCCGTCGTCGGCCACCTCCAACGGCACGTCCCAGTCGGCGAGTTGGCGCGCCAGCGTCTCCGGGTCCGGCACCCCGTCCAGCAGTACGGTCCGCGCCCCCGGCACGATCTCCTCGACGGGCGGAAGCGTCCCCGCCGCGCGCCGCCGCAACAGCTCGGCGTGAAAGGCCCCGGTGTGCTCGGCGTCCGGCAGCTCCACGAGCAGCGCATGCCGCCCGGCGGCGCGCACGTCAAGAAGTCGGCTCCTGGTCATGTGAATGCCCCGACCTCCACCCCGGCCTCGTCGAGCGCCTCGCGCACCCGCGCCGCGATCCGGGCCGCGCCGGGAGTGTCGCCGTGCACGCACAGGGAGCGGGCGGCGACCGCGACGCGCGTACCGTCCACGGCCTGGACCGAACCGTCCACCGCGAACGCCAGCGCGCGCCGCACCACCGCGTCCTCGTCCGTCACCACGGCATTCGCCTCGCGGCGCGGTACCAGGGTGCCCTCGGCGGTGTACGCGCGGTCCGCGAAGGCCTCCGGCACGCCGACGAGCTGCGCGTCCTTTGCCGCGGCGAGCAGCCGCGACCCGGGCAGGCCGAGCACCGGCAGCGCCCCGCCCGCGAGCAGGACACCCGCCACCACGGCGCCGGCCTGCTCGGCGTCGTGAACGGTGCGGTTGTAGAGCGCGCCGTGCGGCTTGACGTACGCCACCTCGGCTCCGGCGGCCTCGGCGAAGACCTTCAACGCCCCGATCTGGTACGCCACTTCGGCCGCCAGCTCGTCGCTGGGCACGTCCATGGCGCGCCGCCCGAAGCCCGCCAGATCGCGGTACGACACCTGCGCTCCGATGCGCACCCCCCGCTCGGCGGCGAGGTCGCATACGCGGCGCATCACCGAAGGGTCGCCCGCGTGGAAACCACAGGCGACGTTGGCGCTGGTGACGACGGAGAGGAGGGCAGCGTCGTCGGTGAGGGTCCAGCGGCCGAAGCCTTCACCGAGGTCTGCGTTGAGATCGATCACATCTCGAACGTAGTCGATTGTTGAACGATCCGGCAAGGTCTCGATTCTGTCGCTCCAGCGGATCGGGTCGGGATTACCTCTTGTTAGATCGTTGAACGATCGCCTAGGGTCCGTGCATCTCCCACGGAATCGGAACTCCGGATCCGTGCCGTCCCTTGCCCTGCCTCCCCCCTACACCTGAAGAAGGCCGCCGCATGATCGTTCTCCTCGGTGTGGTCGTGGTGATCCTCGGATTCGTCACGCGCCGCAATCCCGTCCTGGTGGTGGGCGTCGCCGGTATCGTCACCGGCCTGCTCGGCAAGATGACTCCGCTGAAGGTCCTCGGCGCCTTCGGCCAGTCCTTCGCCGACAGCCGCTCGGTCACCGTCTTCGCCGTCGTCCTCCCGGTGATCGGCCTCCTGGAGCGCTACGGCCTGCGCGAACAGGCCCGCAGGCTCATCGGCCGCCTCGGCGGGCTCAGCGCCGGCCGCTTCCTCGCCGTCTACCTGCTCGTCCGCCAGATCACCGCGGCCTTCGGCCTCAACAGCATCGGCGGACCCGCCCAGACCGTGCGGCCGCTCGTCGCGCCCATGGCCGAGGCCGCCGCCGAGCGCTCGGCGGGCGCCAAGCTGCCCGACCACCTGCGCGAGAAGGTCCGTTCCTACTCCGCGTCGTCCGACACCGTGGGCCTCTTCTTCGGCGAGGACTGCTTCATAGCCATCGGCTCGATCCTCCTGATCACGGGCTTCGTGAACTCGACGTACCAGCAGGAAATCGAACCGACCCAGCTGGCCCTGTGGGCGATCCCGCTCGCTGTCTGCGCCTTCGTCATCCACGGCGCCCGGCTGCTGCTCCTGGACAAGCAACTGGAACGCGAGATGGCACACGCCACCGCCGAGCACGACCTGCCGCTTCCGAAGGGGGCTGTCAAGTGATCAAAGTCGAGTGGCTCTACTGGCTGGTAGGCCTTGTCTTCGTCGTTATGGCCCTTCAGATGGCGGCCGACCGCAGCAATCCCAAGCGGTGGACGTCCGCCGCGTTCTGGGGCCTGCTCGGACTCACCTTCCCCTACGGCACCGGGGTCGCCAACGCCGCGCCGGGCTCCGCCGCGAGCTGGACACTGCCCGCCGAACCGCTCGGCGTCGCGGTCCTCGGTCTGATCGTGCTCGCCGGGTTCAACTTCCTCGGCAAGGGCATTCCGGTCACCACCAGCTCCGAGCAGCGCGAGGCCTCCGCGGTTCGGCTCGGCAGCAAGATCTTCATCCCCGCTCTGACGATCCCCGTCGTCGCCATCGTCTGCTCCTCCGTACTCGACGAGTCAGGGCTGTTCGAGACGGGCAAGTCCACGCTCCTGGGCCTGGGCCTCGGGTGCCTTGTCGCGCTTGTCGTCGGCATGCTGGTCACCGGCGAGAAGAACATCTCCGTCCCGATCCACTCCGGCCGCTCCATGCTGGAGGCGATGGGCTCGGCCCTGCTGCTGCCCCAGCTCCTGGCCGTGCTCGGCTCGATCTTCGCGGTGGCCGGGGTCGGCACCCAGGTCGGCAGCATCGTGAACGACGTCCTGCCGGAAAACTCGAAGTACCTCGCCGTGATCGCGTACTGCCTCGGCATGTTCCTGTTCACCGTGATCATGGGCAACGCCTTCGCCGCGTTCCCCGTGATGACAGCGGCGATCGGCTGGCCCGTCCTCATCGCGCAGATGCACGGCGATGCGCCGGCCATCCTCGCGATCGGCATGCTGGCCGGCTTCTGCGGCACTCTCTGCACACCGATGGCCGCCAACTTCAACATCGTCCCGGCCACGCTGCTCGAACTGAAGGACCAGTACGGGCCGATCAAGGCACAGATACCGACGGCGCTCGCGCTGCTCGTCTGCTGCACCGTGATCATGGCGCTCTTCGCCTTCTGAGCCGCTCCGACCCGCCTCCCGAGCCATCTCCACCTCTTCCCACCACCTAAGGAAGCGCCATGACCCGCGTCCTCATCACCGGCTTCGCCCCCTTCGGCGGCGAGAGCGTGAACTCGTCCTGGCAGGCGGCCTCCCTCGTGGCGGCCGAGCCGCCCACCGGGCTCACGGTCACTGCCGCCGAACTTCCCTGCGTCTTCGCCGAGTCCATCAACGCGCTGCGCGACGCCATCCGCGCATCGACCCCCGACCTAGTCCTCTGCCTGGGCCAGGCGGGCGGCCGCCGCGGCGTCACCGTCGAACGCGTCGGAATCAACATCGACGACGCACGCATCCCCGACAACGCCGGAGGCCGGCCCATCGACGAACCGGTGGTCCCGGGCGCCCCCGCCGCGTACTTCTCCACCCTCCCCATCAAGGCCTGCGTCGCCGCCATGCGCGAGGCCGGCGTCCCGGCCGCCGTCTCCAACACGGCCGGCACGTTCGTCTGCAACCATGTCACGTACGGCCTCGGCCACCTCATCGCCACCGAATTCCCCCACGTCAGGGGCGGATTCGTGCATGTCCCCCAGGCGCCGGAACAGGTCACCGACGGCGCCGCCCCGGCCCTGCCGCCCGCCACCGTCGCCCACGGACTGCGCGCCCTGCTGCTCGCCGCCGCCCGCACTCCCACGGACCAGGACCTGAAGGTCACCGAGGGAGCGACGCACTGATGCCACTCACCCTGTACGCCGCTCGCTTCGCCGGACTCGCCGTGGCGACCGCCGCCTCGGCCACGGCGAACAGCCGGGCCTGCGCCCCACCCACCGTGCCCCGTACCACCGGGCGTTCCTTCTCGAAGGCCGCACCCAGCTCGTCGTGAGGTCTGCGGATGGCCGCTGCGGACGGCGCCCGGCCAGTTGCGGACGGTTTCCGCGATGACACCCATGCCACCGCTGGGTGTGGTGCGAGCGTCGAAGGGCGGCATCGAGGCCCAGATGTCCGCCCACCATGCCTTGGGAACGGGCGGATTCCTCCAGTCCGCCGGATCCGAGTTGTCGCCGGAGTGCGTAGGAACCACCAAGGTCCCCTCGCCGCCCAGGACATCGAGCAGCGCCATGACGACGCCGCCCGCACCGCCGCAGACCCAGCCGAGCGAGCTGAGGGAGGAGTGGACGAGGAGAGTCTCACCAGGACGTAATCCGAGTACACGCAGGTCGGCGGCGAGCGACGCGCGCGTACACATCGGGCCGGCCGGAGGCTTCATGGACATAACCACACAGTGTCCCGGTCTCCGGCTGCGCGCACCATCGAATTGCGAGGGGCTGTGACGGGGCGTGTGCCCCCTGCCGGTGACGGCAGCGGGCACGATCCGCGGGGGAGTGCGGACCTACCGTGGACTCACCGACCGATGAAGTTCTTGTCGATCAGGAGTTGCAGGACGTTCTCGTGGCGGTCGATGAAGTCCATCGGGACGATTCCGAAATGGCAGGCCTGCTGCTTGCGGGCCTCCAGGTACTCGAAGACCGTGGGCATGATGGCGGACGCGTTCAGCTTGGGCCACTTCCCGCCGGCGTAACTCGTGAAGTTCGTGAACATCTGCGCGGAACTCTGGTTGAAGAAGGCATGGTCGAACCAGTCGGTGACCGCCTTGGCCTTGGCGCTCGTTCCGATGCCCTCGAATGTGTCCTGGGTGCTGAACCAGGTGTTCGTGTCGCTCGACCACTGGATGACGGCCCACGGATTGTCGAAGTTGGCGGCCAGGACCACCCGGCCCCGGGCTTCGCCGAGCTTGGGCCACCAGGGGTTGGTGTAGAACAGGCTCCGGTACCCCAGGTTGTCCATGTAGTAGTTGAAACGGCGCTGGAACTCTTCGCTGTTGAGCTTCTGGTTGCCCGCGTACTCGTTCTTGACGCGCATGACCAGCACCTCCTTCGGGTTCGACCGGAGGAAGTCGCGGCACCGGTCCAGGACGTCCTGGAACCGGATGTACTGGTAGTTGTCGCTGTGGTAGATCCCCAGTTCGTTGGGTGCTCCCTGGAGACCGTTGCAGCGGATGTCGAGGAAACGGACCCCTCTCTGCATCTGCCCGCCGATGTCGTAGTTCTGGGTGTGCGACCACTCCGTCCCATTGGCGGGGTCGATACAACACGAGTCGTGAGTGCCGGGAATCGTCAGCTGGGTCAGCGGCATGCTGTTGGGCAGGCTTCCCATCCACGTGTTCGGGTTGACGGAAGCGGTCGTGGCGGCAGCGGCGGGCGAGCTCAGCGTGGTGGCAGCCAGCAGGCCACCTCCGACGCCGACTCCCCACTTCAGGACATCGCGACGTGTGGTGCTCATGCGTACGCTCCCAAGGGTTCGGGGTGCGAGCGGGATCCCCGCCCTCGCTCTGCTGAACGCCACCACTCTTCACCCCGCCGCTTACGTTCTGCTGACATCCGGCTGACGCTCCGGAGTCATCAACGGTCGCCGCAGTCTGTGCGGGGGGACGTTCACCGGAGCGGCCGAGGCCCAGGTCCAGTCGCCCCGGATGCAGGGCATCGATCAGCCCGAACTCCTCGACGGCTGAAAGGGCTGTGCGGTGGCCGAGCTGTACGGCCCCGGAACCGATCCTGATCGTGGAGGTCGCGGCGGCCGTCAGGGCCAGCACGACGGCGGGAGAGGCCCCGGCCACACCCGGGTTGAGGTGGTGCTCGGCGAACCAGTAACGGGTGTAGCCGAACCGCTCTGTGTGCTGAGCGAGATCGATGGTGTTGCGCAGCGCCTCGGCGGCGGTGGAACCGGACGAGATCGGCGCGAGGTCGAGGACCCCGAGAGGGATGCCGGACATGATCGGGGTTCTCCTCAACGGTCGGTGAGCGCGGGTGGGGACGGGGGTGGGGACGCGGATACGGGCTCGGGCTTGGGCTCGGGCTCGGCCAGGACCGGAGCCCATGGGAATGGCGGGTCGGGGATGTCGCGTCTCACTACGGGGGCGATGTCGGACTGGAAGAGTTCGAGCGAGGCGCGGTGCTGGGCATCGGTGAGCCCGCCCGCGTCCGCGTGCAGATGCAGCACGCTGTGTCCGAACTGGTCGTGGTAGCGGTGGACCTTCTCGATCACCTGCTGGGGGCTGCCGATCAGTGCCGAGCTGCGCTCGACGAAATCGTCCAGGGTGGCGAACACCGGCTCGACGCCGAGCTTCTTCTGGAACGCGAGGTAGCCCTCGAACACCGGCCGGTAGGTGGCCGTCGCCTCCTGCGAGGTGCGGGCGGCGTAGTACCCGGCGGTCCCGGCGGCGACCACCGCCTGATCCGGGGGGTGGCCGTAGTGGGCCCACTGCTGCCGGTAGTAGCGGATGAGTTCGGCGTACGGTTCTATCGGGTTGGTGACATTGGCCGAGAACAGCGGGTCGCCGTAACGGGCGGCGAGATCGACCGACTCCCGGCTTGTCGCGCTGCCGTGCCAGACCCGGACGGGCTGCTGATACGGCCTGGGCCACACCTCAGCCTCGGTCAGTGCGGGACGGAAGCGGGGCGCGGCTGTCACCTTGTCCTGCCGCCAGATACGGCGGAACAGTTCATAGCTCTCGGCGTTACGGTCCCACTGGTCTTCGGGAGTGACCTGGAACAGCTCGCGTTGGGCCGTGCCGTTGCCCTTGCCGATGACCAGGTCGAGGCGGCCCTCGGACAGGTGGTCCAAGGTCGCGTAGTCCTCGTACGCGCGCACCGGGTCGAGCAGGCTCAGGGTGGTGACGGCGGTGAACAGCCGGATCCGCGAGGCGAGCGCGGCGATGTGGCTCAGCACGACCGGTGGCGCGGAGGAAATGAACGGCCGTTCGTGGCGTTCGCCGACGCCGAAGCCGTCGAATCCGAGTTCCTCGGCCAGCAGCGCGTTGTCGATCACCTCGTGAAAGCGCCCATGGGTCGACTTCTGCACGCCGGTCACGGGGTCGGGGGCGTGCACGATGAGTGTGATGGCCAGGAACTTCACGACGCGGCCTGCCGGGCCTCCGGCGCCGCGAGGGCGTCGGGCCTGGCCAGTCCGAGGTGGTCGCGGAGCGTGGTGCCGGTGTAGTCGTGGCGGAATACGCCGCGTTCCTGGAGCAGCGGTACGACGGTGTCGGCGAACCCGTCGAGACCGCCGGGGGTGATGTACGGGACGAGGATGAAGCCGTCGGAAACGTCCGCCTGGACCGAGGCGTTGATGCTCTGCGCGACGGTGGCGGGGGAGCCGACGAACGACTGGCGGCCGGTGGTCTCGATGACGAGTTCCCGGATCGACAGGTTCTGCGCGGAGGCGCGCTCGCGCCATTCCTTGGCCACGGCGATCGGGTCATGGAACATCCGGACGCTGGCCCGACCGCGGGCGATGGTGTTCTCGCCGGGGTCCGGGTCGATGTCGGGGAGCGGGCCGTCCGGGTCGTAGCCGGACAGGTCACGGTTCCAGACATGTTCCAGGTACTTGATCGCTGTCTGGCCGCTGACCTGTTGGCGCCGTACCTCATGGGCCAGTTCCTTGGCCTCGGTGTCGGTGTCGCCCAGCACGAAGGTCGCCGCGGGCAGGATCAGCAGTTCGTCGTGGGTGCGGCCGTGACGGGCCAGGCGGCCCTTGACGTCGGCGTAGAATTCCTGCCCCGCGTCCAGGGTGCTGTGCCGGCCGAAGATCGCGTCCGCGGCCGACGCGGCGAACTCGCGACCCTCGTCTGAGTCGCCGGCCTGGAAGATCACTGGACGGCCCTGCGGGCTGCGCGGGACGTTGAAGTGTCCGGCGATGTCGAAATGCTGTCCCTGGTGGGCGAAGGCTCCGGCTTGCGCGTCCTTCAGGAAGATGCCGGACGTATGGTCGGCGAGGATTTCGTCACCGTGCCAGGAGTCGAACAGTTCGGTGGCGGTGGCCAGGAATTCCTTGGCCCGGGAGTAGCGCTGATCCTGCGGGAGGAAGCCACCGCGCCGGAAGTTCTCGCCGGTGAAGGCGTCCCACGAGGTGACCACGTTCCAGGCGGCGCGCCCACCCGACAGATGATCCAGACTGGCGAACTGGCGGGCCACTTCGTAAGGCTCGTTGAAGGTGGAGTTGATGGTCCCGGTCAGACCGATCCGTTCGGTGACGGCGGCCAGCGCGGACAGGACGGTGAAGGTGTCGGGCCTCCCCACCACGTCCAAGTCGTATATCTGGCCGTTCTGTTCGCGCAGGCGTAGCCCCTCGGCGAGGAACAGGAAGTCGAACTTGGCGCGTTCGGCGGTACGGGCGAAATGCGCGAATGAGCTGAACTCGGTGTGGCTGCCCGCCCGCGGGTCGCTCCATACAGTGGTGTTGTTGACGCCGGGGAAGTGGGCTGCGAGATGGATCTGCTTCAGTGGCTTGCCTGTGGTCGGCCTGCTCATGGTCTTACGACTCCTCCGGTTCATACAGTGGCGTAGCGATTGGCGGGGCGGGCGAACCCGAGCAGCTCGCGCAGGGTGGCGGCCTCATAGGCGCGCCGGAAGGCGCCGCGGCGTTGGAGTTCGGGCACCAGGCCCCGGGTGATTGCCTCCAGGTCGTGGCCGATCACTCCGGGGCGCAGTCGGAAACCGGACAGGCCGGCCTGCTGCCACTCAAGCAGTAGGTCCGCCAGCTGCCTGGGGGTACCCGTGAACACCGTGGCATCGCTGGTGTAGGTGTAGCCCGCGAGGTCGTCCAGGCGGCCCTTGGTGTCCTGCGCCGCTGTGGGATCGTCGTTCAGGAACACCACCAGGTCACCAAAGATGTGCAGGGGTTCACCCGCTCGCCCTGCCGCAGCCTGTGCGGCGCGGATCTCGGCGACGATGGCGCGGGCCTGGGCGGTGTCGTGCGGGGTGACGTATCCGATGTCCGCGGAACGGCCCACCAGTTGGTTGGGTACGCTTCCGTGCGCCAGCGCGCTGACGACGGGCTGTCCCTGGGGCGGCCGGGGAGTGATGGAGGGCCCCTTGACGCTGAAGTGCTTGCCCTCGAAGTCGATGTAGTGCAGCTTGTCGCGGTCGATGAAACGGCCGGTGGCGGCATCACGGATCTCCGCGTCGTCCTCCCAGCTGTCCCAGAGGCGGCGCACCACCTCGATGTAGTCGGCGGCCTCCTCGAAGAGTTCGGTGGTCAGTGCGCGACCGGCCGCGGTGTCGAGGTTCTCGATACGCAAGGGCGGGATCGTACGACGGCCGAAGTGCGCGGCCTCGTTGGGCCGTGCCGACACCTGGACCCGTAGGCCCGCACGACCGGTGCTGACATAGTCCAGGGTGGCGATCGCCTTGGAGATGTGGAACGGCTCGGTGTGGGTGGCGATCACGGTCGGTACCAGCCCGATATGCCGGGTCAGCGGTGCGACCCGGGCGGCGATGAGTACGGCGTCGAGCTTCCCGCGCACCTGGTCGGTGCGGCCGTCGAGCTCGGTGAATTGTGAGGACTGAAGCCCGAGCGCGTCCTCGAACGTAACGAAGTCGAGCAGGCCGTGTTCGGCCTCGGTGACGAGGTCGGCCCAGTAGCCGGCGGTGAGCAGATCGTGGGGCCTGGCCTGCGGCTCGCGCCAGGCGGCCGGATGCCAGCCCGCGCCGTCCAGGGCGACGGCAAGGTGAAGGGGAGATGTTGCGGACACGAAAGAGTGCCTTCTTCCTGGTCGACCGTATGTGATCAGCGGCCCCGTCCCCGTGGACGACTCCTTCGGTCGGTAGTGAGGAGAGGCCCGGTTTCCGGGGGGCGGACCGCGTGCCGGCCTACTTGACGATGTACCAGTGCTCGTCCGGCCGTCAGCACCTCCACCGTGCGGGACGCCGACAAGTCGTGCGCCTGGCGATCCCGTTGGTGCGGTGGCCGGGTCCGGGCAGTGGCGGATGGTGCTGCTCCGACATGGTGGACCTCCTGTCGCCGCAGAATATGCAGAGCCGGCCGGGCGAAGGTGGAGAACGTATTGCGGCTGTATGAAACCGTCCGGGAGGCTCAGCCCGGATGCACCGTGGCCTCGTTCCGTGTGTGCGCCGCCCAGTCCAAAACCTGTACTGCCGCTCCTGCGGCCTCCAGCCCCTGGCAGTGGGCGTGGTGCCTGCGGGCGATGCCCCCGAGGTCGAGGTGAGGGCCGAAGGCGGGGTGGGCGGCCAGTCGTCGTGCGTAGGCCCACAGGTGCGGATGATCGGCGATGCGATGCACCGCGGTGGCGTCCAGATGCCAGCGGTACACCGTGTCGAGCTGTACCAGCGTCACCCACAACTGGACGTCTGCCGCGGTCATTTCGTCGCCCAGGATGTAGTCCTGGGACGCGAGTCGCCACTCCAGCGAGCCCAGTGCGCGCAGCAGGGAACCGAGGGCGGCGTCGTGTGCCGAGGTGTCGGCACCCACCTGTCCGCCGCGCTGTGCGGTCTCGGTGATGCCGTGCTCACAGATGCGTTCGACCGCTTCGATCTGCCCCTCCGCGCTGTGCGGGTACAGCGCGGGCCGGTTGGGGGCCTCGTCGCCGAAGCGCCGGGCCAGATCGCGCAGGATGTCAGGGGTGTGCGTGCTGACGATCCGCCCCGACCAGTCGTCGCTCAGCACCGGCGCCGCGGCCGGTCCGGGATACCGGTGCCAACTGGCTTCGTACAGCGGGCGCAGTTCGGTGTGCCCACCGTCGGGCCTGTCGGGAACGGCGGGCAGCAGCGTCACCGGGAGGACGTCGTCCAGGCCGAGGAGGCTGTGTGTGATGGCGATCTGCAGGCAGTTGGGACAGGACAGCGAGAGATGGAGGCGGTAGCGACGCGGCACGGCGTAGTGACCGCTGCGCGCGTCACGGCCGATCCGGCCTCGGAACGAAGGCAGGGGCGGAAGGGACGGTACGGCCGACCGGGGTGTGGCGGACATGCGTCTCCCTGGGTTCGGGGTCTGGTTCTCAGACGAGACGGGGGGCGTGCACAGAACGATCAACGCGCGACGACGCGGGGCTCACCCACCTATGGCGGGGAGCAGAGCCGGGCCGTCGGTTCAGCGCAGAGGGTTTGCCGCGCTGCAGACACGCTGCAGATCGATGTGGCGGCGGGAGGTCAGATGGGAAGACGTCCGGCGCGCGCGGACAGCACGCTCGGAGGCCGACTCCATACGCCCCATGATTTCCCACCCACTCACTAGGGATCCTGCTCTGGCAGTGTCAGGGGGTCTGCGGGCCCCGTCAAGAGGGCCTTCCCCATCTCACCGCGCGATCTCCAAGGTTCCTCTCTTTCGTATGTCCGCGGGCACCTTGGCCGCTATGGCGTCGATCTTGTCGGCTGTGATGCGCTTCTGGTCCGGGCTCAGGTTGATCTTCGTGCGTGCGCCGGTCGTGGCCGCGACCTCGGTCGTGCCGCCGTCCGAGGGGTTGCTGCATGCGACGAGGACGAGGGCGGCGGCGAGTCCGAGCGCGGGGGCGGCGATGCGACGGGCGATGGTGGACACGGTGGTGCTCCTTGAATGACGGTTGGTCTGAGGATCTATGACGGTTGGTCAGAGAACCTTGGAGAGGAAGGCGCGGGTGCGCTCGTGCTGCGGGTCGTCCAGCAGGGCCGCGGACGACCCCTGTTCCACGACGACTCCGCCGTCCATGAACACCACGGTGTCGGCGACTTCGCGGGCGAAGCCCATCTCGTGGGTCACGACGATCATGGTGGTTCCGGTGCGTGCCAGGTCCTTGATGACATCGAGGACCTCACCGACCAGCTCCGGGTCGAGCGCCGAGGTCGGCTCGTCGAAGAGCAGCACCTTGGGTTCGAGGGCGAGCGCGCGGGCGATGGCCACACGCTGCTGCTGGCCCCCGGACAACTGCCTCGGGTAGGCCTCGGCCTTGTCGGAGAGACCGACGCGATCGAGGAGCCGATGGGCTGTCTCCAGGGCGTCCTTGCGTGGGCGGCGCAGCGCGGAGACCGGCGCCTCGATGATGTTCTCCACCACGGTGAGGTGTGGGAAGAGGTTGAAGTTCTGGAAGACGAAACCGATGTGGGTGCGCTGCTTCAGAACGTCCTTCTCCTTCAGCTCGTGCAGCTTGTCGCCGGACCTTCGGTAGCCGATGAGCTCGCCGTCGATGCTGATCCAGCCTCGGCCGACCTTCTCCAGGTGGTTGATGGTGCGCAGCAGGGTGGACTTCCCGGAACCGGACGGGCCGAGGATCACAGTGACCTCGCCGGTGCGTACCTGGAGGTCCACTCCGCGCAGCACTTCCAGCGGGCCGAAGCTCTTGTGGACGCCGTGGACGTCCACCATCACGTCGCTCATCGACTGTCTCCCAAGGGCATCGCGGGTTGGTTGCGCTGCGCGGCCGCGGAACGCAGATTGCGTACGAAGCGCCGGACGCGCTGGATGGGGGTGGGCGGTGGGGTGCGGTTGGCCCCTCGTGCGTAGCGTCGCTCCACGTAGTACTGGCCGATCGAAAGCAGCGAGGTCAGCAGTACGTACCAGGCGGTGGCGACCAGCAGGAGCGGGACCACCCGGCCGTTGCGGCCGTAGATCACCTGCACCTGGTAGAAGAGCTCGCCGATCGCCATGACGTAGACCACCGAGGTGCCCTTGAGCAGGCCGATGATCTCGTTGCCGGCCGTGGGCAGGATGGCGCGCATGGCCTGGGGGAGTACGATCCGCCGGACCTGGCGCAGCCGCGGGATGCCCAGTGCGGCGGCGGCCTCCAGCTGGCCGTGGTCGACCGAGATGACGCCGCCGCGGACGATTTCCGCGGCGTACGCGGCCTGGTGCAGCGACAGCCCGATGAGGGTGGCCCCGATGGTGCCGATCAGGGTGTTGCTGTCCACGGACCAGAACACCGGGCCGAATGGGATGCCGACGCCCAGCTCCTTGTACAGGGCGCTCAGGTTGAACCAGAACACCAGCTGGACGATCATCGGGATGGAACGGAAGATCCAGATGTAGCTCCAGGCGACAGTCTGGAGCACCGGGCTGTGCGACAGGCGCATGAAGGCCAGCACTGTCCCGAGGAGGAAGCCCAACACGGTGGCGTAGGAGGTGAGTTGCAGGGTCACTCCCACTGCCTGCACGATCGTCTCGGACAGTATGTAGTCCCCGAAGACACCCCACTCCCAGATCGGGTTGGTGGCCAGTCCGTGTACGAACTGGGCGGCCAGCACGGTCACGGCGACGGCTGCCGCCCACCGGGCGTAGTGGCGGGTGGGGACGATTTTCAGTGAGTCGGGGGCGAGACCTTCGCGGGCGCCGTTGTGGCCGGTGTCCGGAGCGGACGTGTCGGCAGGCGCGGCATCGGTGGTGAGTCCCATCGTGGTGTTCCTGCTCATCACTTGTGCTCGGGCGGGTTGATCCGCGAAGCATCGATCGCGGAGGCGGAGGTGCCCCACCTTTTGAGGATCCGGGCGTAAGTGCCGTCCTCGATCAGCTGGTTGACGGCGGCCTGGAAGGCGCGGGTGAGCGCAGAGCCCTTCTTGAAGGCGAAGCCGACATCGAGCCGGTGGAACTCACCCAGGAACGTGGTCCGGGAGGCGGGCTGCGCCGCCTGGTACCTCAGCCCGTTGATGGTGGACATCACCACGTCGATCCGGCCCTGCTGCAACGCGGTGACGGTGGCCCCGTTCTCCGAGAAGACCTTCACGTCGTACGGCTTCTTGCCGGCCTTGGCGCACACACCCTTCTGGGCGGCGAGCGTGGTCTCGAAGGTGGTGCCTGCCCCGGTGCCGATGGTCAGTCCGCACAGCTGGGTGAGTTCGGTGACCTTCTTGCCGAGCGCGGTGTTGCCCTTCTTCACCGCGAAGCCCTGACCGTCGTTGATATAGGTGACGAAGTCGATGGTCTTCAGACGCGCTGTGGTGACACCGAAGTTCCCTGTCCCGAGGCCGTACTTGCCGCTGCCGAGTGCGGGCAGGATCGTCTCGAAGGAGGCGTCCTGACGCTCCAGCTCGATACCGAGAACCTTGGCGGCCGCGTCCGCGATGTCGATGTCCTGGCCCACAGGTTTCTCTGCGTCGGTGCCCTGCGGGTAGTACGCCCCGGGCGGGAACCCGACGGAACTGCCGACCCGCAGGGCGCCCGACCGGCGTACATCGGCGGGCAGCAGTGCGGCGACGGAGTGCACCTTTCGTACGGTGGCCACCGCGTTGTCGGCCGGTGCGGACGAGCCCTGGGCTCCGGCCGCCGGGGCTCCGTCCGTACTGCCGGAGCCGCAGGCGGTCAGTGCCAGCAGAGGAAGCAACGCAGCAGTGGCGGCGAGGCGCAGGCGGGGGCTGGTTCCGGAAATATTCACCGGGCGGAAACCTTTCCGGTAGGTGCGTTGACGGTGTGGGTCGCGAGGTGCTTCTCGAAGGGCAGGGGGCCGATGGTTTCCGGGTCGGCGCCGGTGTCGAACAGTGGTGTGTAGCCGGTTGCCAGGTACAGGCCGCGGGCCTCCGGCTGTCGGGGCCCGGTGGTCAGGTAGATCCGCCGGTAGCCGCGGGCGCCCGCCTCCCGCTCCAGCTCGCCGACCACCCTGCGGGCGAGGCCGCGCCTGCGGTGGGGGGAGTGCGCCCAGATCCGTTTCAGCTCCGCGGTAGTCGCGTCGTACCGGCGGAAGGCGCCGCCCGCGGCCGGCTCGCCGCGCTTCAGCAGCAGGAGCAGGAGGCCGCCATGGGGCGCGGTGAATTCTTCGTCCGGGTAGCGGGCCAGTTCGGCATCAGCGTCCTTGCTGTAGCGGGCCGAGTACTCGACGCCCAGTTCGCGCAGCAGCAGTTCCACACGCGGGTCGGAGGGCGGCACATGAACCACCGTCAATTCCGGGACGGAGATGGCCTTTCCTCAAGTCCGCTGGGGCCGTGGGCAGCACATGGTCGGCACATGGGCAGAGTGAACTGCCCTTGGTGCGGCCGGGTGTGACGGCGCGTCAGGGTGGTGTGATCCAGGAATGAGCAGGTGTGATGACGCCGGGGCCGAGGCAGCGGCCTCGGGCAAGGCGGGATGGCAGCAGCGTGTGCCCGGGTTCGCAGGAGCGTCCGTACGCGGAACAGACTTCAGAGCATGTTCAACGAGTGCGTACGACGGCTACAAAGAGCGAACTCGGCCCGCGACGGGGTTACCGAGGGAGGGAAGGGCCGGTCGGGCAGCCCGCTGCCGAGTCAGGCACAACACGCCGCGGACCACACCCGACCGAAGTCGATGTGGTCACGGGTGACCAGGTGCTGCTCGGCATTCATGGAGGCAATTGAGCCGCACATCGCACTTCTCGTCAACTACTGCCCGGATGCCGGACCGGCGCCGACCGGTTCCTGTGCCTGGTTGACACAGGCGAGCTCGGGACACATATGATCGCAGACGGGCTGGTTCCGCCGAGCGCGGCAGCCTTTGCGGCCGCGTTGAGGGACGCGGCGAACATGATGACGCCAAGGCCCCGGGCATCGCACCGTACCCGCGCCGAGTCCGCGCGATATCCACATACGCGTGCCGCCAGGTGGTCACCGACGCCCGCGACTCCCTCCCCCCGGAGAACCTCCCCATGGTCTCGCCTTCCGGTATCACCACTTCCTCCCATCTGGCCGTACCCGTCTCAACCGCAGGGCGTCCGAAACCCGCCGGTCGCGGTCCCGAGGATCTGCCGCGGATCGTGCCGCGTCGGCATGTGGCCCGCTGGCTGGCCGCTGCCGCCGCGCTGCTCGTCCTTGCGATGGTGGTCAACTCCGTCGTCCGCAACCGCGCCTTCCAATGGGCTGTCGTCGGCCGGTACTTCACCACCGCCGCCGTGCTCGACGGGCTGTTGCTCACGCTGTGGCTGACCGGTGTGGTGATGGTGCTCGGCTTTCTGCTCGGCACGCCGCTGGCGGTGCTGCGCCTGTCCGGCAACCCGGTCCTGCGTACGCTGAGTTGGAGCTATGTGTGGATCTTCCGATCCACTCCGCTGCTGGTTCAGCTGCTGTTCTGGTTCAACATCGGCGCCCTCTATCCGACGCTCGGCCTCGGCATCCCCTTCGGCCCACAGTTCGTCACCGTCCAGACGGTCAACCTGTTCGGCCCCACCCTCACCGCTGTCATTGGGCTGACCCTGCACGAAGCCGCCTACGCGGCGGAGGTGGTGCGTGGCGGCATCCTCTCGGTGGATGCTGGCCAGACCGAAGCCGCCCAGGCTCTCGGACTCGGCAGGCGTCGCACGCTGCGCCGGATCGTCGTACCGCAGGCGATGCGCTCCATCGTGCCGACCGCAGGGAACATGCTGATCGGCACCCTCAAGGGCACCAGCATCGTCAGCGTGCTGGCGGTGCACGACCTGCTCTACTCGGTGCAGCTGGTCTATAACCAGACGTACCAGGTCATCCCGCTGCTGATGGTCGCCACCATCTGGTACATCACCGTCACCACCGTGCTCAGTGCGGGGCAGTTCTATGTCGAGCGCCACTTCGCGCGCGGCTCCGCCCGTGCTCTGCCGCCCACGCCTCTGCGCAGGTTCAGGATCAGACTGGCCGCCGTACGTGCCCAGCTGCACAAAGTGACGGCCCCGGACGCCCGCCCGGCGATCGGCGGTGACCGGTGACCGGTGACCGGTGAGGCTACGCGGAACTCGGCGCCCCACGCCATGAATCCGGACACAACGGGCGTCGCGAACCTTCATTCCCTATGTTTCCTATCGATTTACTGGGGAAGTGTTGACGGGGCTCGATGGGACACGCAGGATGATGCACATGGTCCACACACAGCAGCGACTCGTTCGTCGTCGGCACATCGACTTCTGTCATGTCGTAAGCGCCGCCTGCTGTCAGGTGTAGGGCCCGAGGCTCGTACGTTGCCCGTACCCCTCCTGCCTTATGAGGCACCGGGTATGGGCTCCGGTCGCAGCGGTGGGGCGATGTGATGTCACCCTCATGTACGTGGAGTTCGAACTGCCGGCCCATCTGGTTTGCGCTCCGATCGTGTCCACTCCCGCGCACATCCGATGGACCGCGTGCGGGGCTACGGCGGCCATGTCGGTGACCGCCACACCGTCGATGTCCACATCGCGCCTGCGCCGCAAGCTGGGCAAGGCACACCGGCACGGGATCGTGACCGTACGGCGCGTGGGTTACGAAGTGCCCGACCGGCGAGTCGGGCCGAACACCCTACCCTGCGTCCGGTATTGAGGAGATCTGTTCCCATGGGCGCTGCCCCCGCACCGCCGGATTCCATTTCACCGGCCGCCTCGACCGGCTTCGACCGCGCGCACTGGTTGCGCGTGGCCCGCGAGACGTCGGACGACCTGGCCACAGATGCGGTGGCCCGGGAACAAGCAGGCAAGGTGCCGTTCGATGAGGTGTCCCGGCTGCGTGAGGCGGGACTGCTGACGCTGATGATCTCGGCCGAGTCCGGGGGAGGAGACGCGGACTGGCGCACGGCCTACGCCATTGTCCGGGAGATCGCCGCGGCCGACGGGGCGATCGGGCAACTGCTCGGCTGTCACTACTTCATGTCGTCGAGCGCCCGGTTCTTCGCCACGCCCGCCCTGGCCGCGCAGGTCGCACGGAACTCCGTGGCGGGGCAGTGGTGTTGGGGTGGTGGTCTCGCCCATCAGGAACCCCCTCTGCGGCTGATCAAGGCCGCCCACGGCTATGTTCTGAACGGTCGGCAGACCTACGTCAGCGGGGCCCTGGTCGCCGACCGCCTCGCGGTGCGGGCCGTGCGGGCCGACACCGGTGAACCAATCGCCGTCGCCGTCGATCCCGCCGCTCGTGGAGTGGTGATCGACGCTGATCGCGACACTTTCGGCCAGCGGCTGGCGGCCGGCGGCAGTGTGGAGTTCGACGCCGTGCCGGTCGCTGCCGACAAACTGCTCGGCTCCCTGTCCGCGGACGAGGATGTGCTGTCCCCGTCGGCCGCCCTGGCATCGCCGGTCGGACGTCTTGTCTCTGCCCAGCTCTGTCTCGGCATGGCCGAGGGAGTACTCGCCGAAGCCCGTGAGTACAGCAGGGCGGGAAACTCACCCTGGCACCCGGTCTGGCCGGTCAGCTCTCCGCAGGACCCGCATGTGCTGACCGTCTACGGGGAGCTCACGGTGGTCACCCGCTCCGCTGCCGCGGTCACCGATCAGGCAACGGAAGCCTTGCACGCAGGGCTGGCACGGGGCGAAGACCTCACCTATGACCAGTACGCGGAGATCTCCGTACTCGTGGCAGTGGCCGAAGCCGCCACCTCAAGAGCCGTGCAGGATGCGACCGCCCGAGCCCTGGACATCATGGGGCCCCGCTCGGTGTCCTCACGATTGGGGTTCGACCGCTTCTGGCGCAATGCCCGAACCCACACCCTGTACGAGCCCGCCGCCGGCCGGCTCCGCGATGTCGGGGACTACTTCCTCAACGGCGCGCACCCCCCGTTCATCCTGCCCGCCTGACCCGTACGGCCGACTCGACCGGCCCGCGCGGGCGGCGAAAGACGCCGGGGTGCGACGGCCAGGATGGTGCATGAAGCCGTCGCCGCGACACTTCCCATTCGGGCGGTTGTGCACGCTGTACCCGTGCCCGGCGGCCGACGGCCCACCCGCGGGACACCGACCGACTCCGTACGCGATAATGCGCGTATGCGGATCTCAGCCAGGGCGGACTATGCGGTACGTGCCGCGCTGCAACTCGCCGCTTCACTCGATGACGGGCCGCTGAAGGCCGAGGCCATCGCCGATGCCCAGGACATTCCCCACAAGTTCCTCGAAGGCATCCTGAACGACATGCGCCGGGGTGGGCTGGTGCTCAGCCGGCGCGGCGGCAACGGTGGCTACCGCCTGGCCAAGCCCGCCCGGTCCATCAGCATCGCGGATGTGATACGCGTCGTGGACGGACCGCTCGTGTCGGTGCGCGGCGTCCGGCCCCCGGACCTGTCCTACACGGGCCCCGCCGAATCGCTGCTTCCCTTGTGGATCGCGCTGCGGTCCAATGTGCGCGAAATCCTCGAAGGTGTGACGCTCGCAGACGTCGCAGCGGCAGACCTGCCCGCCAACGTGTCCGCGCTGACCGACGTCCCCGGCGCCTGGACCAACCCCTGACCCCGGCCCTGACCTTGCTATTCACCTGCGCGATCCATCCGGACGACCGTCCGCTGCGACCCCGTCGAGGCAGACTGAACCACACCTGACCTCACCTCCTATTCCCGGACCGGTCCCGGTCGCACACCAGCAGTGTGCTGACGGTGTTGATGGTCAGGGAGGAAGTGGACGGTCCTGGTGGTCCGGTGAGCCGCTGTCAGAGCGGTTCGCATGGTGGTGAAGACTGAGGGCATGGAGTTCATCTGCTACCACCGTGATCGGCCCGGCTCCTTGGCACTGCGTAAAGAACTGCTGGAAGAGCACTGGTCCTATATGGATCGGTACGCGACGGAAATGATCGCCCGCGGCCCGACCCTCACCAGTGACGGCGACGCACCCACCGGAAGCGTGCACATCGTCGACCTCCCCGATCCCGCCGCCGCCCGTACGTTCGCCTTCGACGAGCCCGGCTACCAGGCAGGTGTGTACCGCGACGTGCTGCTGCGCCGGTGGCGCAACACATTGGGGCGCACCATGTGGGACTTCCCCGGTGGCAGCACCGGTGGCAACCGGTACCTGGTGCTTGGCCTCGGCACCGGGCAGGCGGCCGACCTCACCGTGCCGCCGGGCCGGGACGAGTTGATCGCGTACGGGCCGCTGCTTTCTGACGACGGCGCCACCTGGCTGGGTACGGCGGCGCTGGTGCGGGCACCGGACCCGGACACGGCACGCGCGGTCCTCACCGCGGACCGGTACGCCGACATCGAGGTTCACGACTGGCAGTTCGGCGGGCGGCCGTCATGAACTGAGTCCACGAGTGCGCCGGGTGCGGTACAACCACCAAGGCCGACACCCGGACCGGCCCTCTCCACCACCACCGAACATCGCTCGTCCGCAGTGGGGTCGATCCATGATCGAAATCTGTCGAGAAACGATAGGTAGAGCAAGGGAGCAGGCCCTGCGGCGCTCACGAACCGGACACTGCCCCACGCTCCTCCGCCGACATCGTCGCCAGCGCGTGGGCGCCCGGGGCGCAGCTCGCGCGCTGGGCCGCACGGCTGTCCGTCGGGAGGCGCCCGCTCGCGCCGCGTCGGCCGCCGTCCAACGAGCGGCGGGCCGCTGCGACCCATGCCGGGTCCGGCTCGACACCGATGTGCGCCGCGAGGCGTGTCAGTTCGTACTCCGGAGTGTCGAGCAGGTCCTCGAAGGCCAGTGACATGCGCAGACCGGCCGGGACGGCGTCCAGGTGGGCCAGGCCGCTGGTGATCATCCGGGACCACAGTGCGCCGTACCGCTCCACCGGCATCGGCCGATTCAGTGCGGAGAGCAAGTCGAAGCTGTCGTCGGACAGTAGCCGTTCCAGCTCCGCCGCCGCTTCGGTGCCGGTCTCCCGCGAGAGGTCGGCCAGGAACTCGATGAGCTGGAAGCCGGGGTGGCGGCTCATGGACAACGCGCAGTCCGGTCCCTCCCGGTACAGGTGAACGAAGCGCGCCTCAGGGAAGCGGTGGCGGCAGGTGAAACGCGGCTGCTCGGAGTGGTCGAACAGGTGCTGCAGTACGGCGTCGCTCTCCTGGCGGCTCAGCTGCGGGATGTGTGAGGTCCACATCCGGGTGACGTAGAGAGAACGCCGTCCGGTGACGGGGTGGACTCGCACCACCGGGTGTTCGGCGGAGAGTTCACCGATTTGTGGGGCCTTCAGCACGTGGACGGCAGTCAGCACGAGGTACTTGAGCATGAGCGCGTGGACCTGCTCGAACTGAGCGTCCGTGATCTCGCTCAGGTCGAGTCCGCGCACCTCCGCGCCGACGGCGCCGGACACGGGGCGTATGTGGAGCTCGGCCTCGGCGGCTGCGGGCTGTGACACGGGCTGTGACATGGACGTGTCTCCCCTGAGTAGCGTGCTGAGCAGGGCAGTTGATGGTCCGCCGCAGGGCGGCCGGTCCGGGTGGGTCTCGGGCCGTGGCGAGTGCGGACCATGCCGTCGCGTACGAACGGCCGCGTTCGGCAGGTCACGACGGCTTTCGGCGCCCGGCCGGGCCCGGGGGCCGCCGGTCAGCCCACCGGCACCCGATGGGCGCGGGGGTCGGGCAGCAGGCCGATCTGCTGGAGGCGGTCCAGCGGGGTCAGGGGCCGGGGTCCGAGCCCGGCCATGTTGTGCGTGACGGTGTGCAGCAGGCGCGGATTGGCTCCGGTGCAGCGCACCGCCCGCCGCCCGACGATCCGGCCGGGCCAGGCCAGATCGGTGACCATCCGGGCCGCGTTGGCACTGGTCTTCGCCGCCGAGGCGAGCAAGGGCCGGCGTTCGGCCTGGTAGGCGTCGAGAGCGGCGTCGACCATGGCCGCGTCGAGCCGGGGCCGACCGTCGCCCCCGGCTGCGGGAAGGAACCTGGCGAGCTGGTCGGCGAGTGACGCGGCGCTGGTGATGGCGGTGTTCATCCCCTGCGCGGCCATGGGGTGCACGGCGTAACCGGCCTCCCCGACGAGTGCGAGGCCGGGTGCGGTGAACCGGTCGGCGAGGTACCGGCTGACCGAGAAGATCTGCCGGGTGCCCGCCGCGTCGGCCAGGGCCGGACCGAAGCCGGTGAGCGCCGGGACCTCGGCGACGGCCCGGCCGAGCCATGCGGCGAACCGGTCGGCTCCCATCCCGCGCAGTTCGTCCGGCTCGGTCTGGAGGTAGAGCCGGACCCGTCCCCCGGGCAGCGGGTAGACCAGCCGCAGTCCGCGACCGGTGACGTACGCGGAGAAGTCCTCGGGTGGCGAATCGGCCCCGGCGCCCGCCAGTTCGACGGAGACCAGGCGGCGGGGGTAGTCCACCCGCCGCCCCGCGATGTTCGCGGCGCGGCGCAGGCGCGAGGAGATGCCGTCGGCGGCGACGACCAGCGGAGCGTGTACGGCGCGGTCGGCAGAGCCCTGGCTGCGACCGGCGTCGCCGCCACCCTGGCTGTCGCCGTCGCCGTGCGCGATGACCAGCCCGGTCACCCGCCCGTCCGCTCCGCGCAGCGCCTCACGTACAAGCGTGCCGCGGCGGATGTCCACGCCGGGCGGCAGCCCCTCGGTGAGCGCTCCGAGTATCTGTGCGTGGTCGTGGGCGAGCAGGCCACGATCGCCCTGGGGGAGCTGCCCGTAGTCCAGCGACATCAGGGCGGCGCCGTCGGGGCCGCGTACGACGAGCCGGTCCAGGTCGACGCCGCCGCGCTCACGCAGCATCGCTTCGGTGCCCCAGCGGCGCAGGACGCGCAGCGCGCCGGGCTGGAGCACCTCGCCCTTGGCGATGTCGCGGGGCGCGCGCTGCTTGTCCAACAGCAGTACCTGTAGCCCGAGTTCGCCCAGTGCGCGGGCCGCAGCCAGTCCGGCGACGCCCGCTCCGCAGATCAGAACGTCGTAGTTGTCGGGGCCGTCGTGGGCTTGGAGGGGATGGTCTGTCATGGCGTCGGTGTCTCCTGGTTCGCTCGTCGGTCGGCTGCCGCACCGGGGCCGGCCGGCGTGCGCAGGCGGCCCAGTGCCTTGACCGCGAGTGCGGTGGCGAGGAGACGGTCGGGGTAGCGGTAGCAGTGGCGTACGTACTCGTTGACCGGCGATCCGGGCCAGGTGCCGTCGCTGTCCTGCCGCGCCAGCAGGCGGTTGGCGGCTGACGCGACGGCCGCGGAGTCCGGCGCCTCGCCCGCCAGGAGCAGGGCGTGCAGGGCCCAGGCGGTCTCCTCGACGGTGCCTTCGCCACCCGTGACGTCGGTGTCGGCGCTTCCCGGGTCGTACCCGCCGGTGCTCCAGGAGCCGTCCGACAGTTGGGTGTTGAGCAGGAAGCGCCGGGCGCGGCGCGCGGGTTCACTGGCGCCGCGTCCGGCGTGGGTGAGTGCGGCGAGTGCGGCGGAGGTGCCGGGGGTCAGGCCCCGGTACCACATGGCCTCCCACGCGCCGTCGTCCCGCTGGTTACGGCCCAGGCTCCGCAGCGCCTTGGTCACACGCGGGTCGTCGCGCGCCGCGCCGCAGTCGAGCAGGGCATGCACGGCCTTGGCGGTCATCTGCGGGCAGGGCCCGAAACCCCCCGGGCGGCTGTCGCGTACGGCCAGACTCCAGGAACCCGACCGGTCCTGCATCGCCGTCAGCCAGGTGATGCCGCGCCGGGCGTGCGGGTCGGTGGCGCCGCCGGGCAGGCGGTGCAGCAGCGAGCTGATCTCGGCGGTCTCCAGGGCCATCGGCCAGCTGCGGTCGGTGGAGAACCCCCAGTGCCCCGCGGGGCAGGCCAGCGCGCGGAAGGGAACGTCCTGCTGGCGGCGGCGGAACATGTCCCGGACGGGAACAAGCCGGACGTCGTCGGCGTAGCCCGCCTCCAGCAGGGCGGCGCAGGCGAAGCTGGACCAGGTGATGTCGAGCGGCATCAGGCCCCAGCCGCCGCCCGGGAGCGCGGTGTCGGTCAGCCACCCGGCCGAGGCGCGGGCCATGTCGGGCGCCAGCCCCGAGCGGGCGACGCCGATGCTGATGAGGCTGGTGAGCCAGGGGTCGCTGCTGAACGACCCGCCCCCGCGTTCGCGTTCGAACGCCTGGCGGACGATCTCCAAGGCGCGTGGTCGCAGGACGGCGTCGATCCGGCCACCGAGTCCGCCCCGGGCGCGCTGGACGCTCTGGCCGAGCGCCATGGCGGAGAAGATCGGCAGCCGCAGGCTGAGCGCGCGCCGGGCGAGACCGGGCACCGCGAGCAGTTCCAGGGGCAGCCGGGGCACCGCTTCCTCCGTGAGATATCCAGGCCGCTCAGATATTTCCAAGAGGCGCAGCATCAGGGCAAGAGGAGAGTGATTCCCTCCTTCGCGAGAAATATGCAGAGAGCTTTCTCGGAAATTCGAGGATCGTCATCGGCTACCTCAACTTGCGCCCCAATGCAACGTGTTGGCAGGTAAGGTCGTGCCCGAGTCATGCCCGAGTCGTGCCCGTATCCAGCGTGCAGGTGTGGAGTGGGTGGGCCTGGGTGAGCGCCGGGAAATCCTCGTCACCGAGCAGCCTCAGCCGGGAGTGAGTGAACTTCCTATGCCCGATCGGTCACTTCTGGTGCACGTTTCGTGCCCGATCTAAATCCGGTTGCGCCGACCCGTTCCTGCATTAAGTATTGAGCTCGCACGTGACAGGGATAGGGCCTGGTTCAGAGGGCGTCGGCATATTTGCTTTTTGTGACCGTTTCCCTTACTGATCCGCAGTGCGTGGTATGTGCACATTGGCATGCGGGACTTCCGGGACCGGGCATGTGCGTACGACGGGTCCGCCTCCCCTCGTTGGAGGCGAAACCGGGCGTCCATGTCCATCCCGTCCAACGCCCAACGGGTGGCGGGGGTTCACGGGTATTCGAGAGGGTCGGACATTGGGCGATGCGGCGTCGCCGGGGCGTGAACGCTATGTCAGCGCGACGGCAGGGCGGGGGTGATGCTGCGTGCGGTCAGGTGTCCGCCTCCGGGCATCGACCGCGCTGACCACAGCGACCGCATGCGCATCGGGCCGCAGCCGTCGGGCTCGGGCTGGGCGGCCTGCGGGGTCAGAGTGCCGGCTGCCGTAGGCCCCCCGGCGTTGGCTTGATGTCGAAACGTGTGTAGTACTCGATGGACATGATCCGCTGCCGGGCGTCAGCAGGCAGGCGGGACAGGATGCCTGGCAGGGCACGGGTACGTTCCACTTCGCTCCGGTGCGCGAGGATGGCGGCCCACTTCTGTGCGAGCCACGGACTCACATCGACCGCCGCGGTCACTCGCGCGTCCGGCACGCTCAGTACGGACTTGCCGACCTGCGTCAGAAGGTTGCCCAGCTCTCCGACGCCCGAGTGCGGGTGGGTGGCCAGGTAGACGGCGTTGGGCTGCCAAGGCTCCCCGGTCTCTGGGTAGAGGTGCTCAAGTCCCGAGGCCTGTAGGGCGAGCGTGGTGACGCGGTGGGTGTGTACGTGGTCCGGGTGGCCGGTCAGATTGCCGTACGCGTCGTGGGTGACGACGATCTCCGGGCGGACCTCGCGCAAGTGTCCGACGAGCCGCCCCACAGTTTCATCGAGCGGTGCATCGCAGAACCGGGCCTGCCCGGGCGCTGATTGGGGGATGCGGGCGTCGGCGTACCCGAGCATGCGCGGCTTGCCGGCGCCGAGAATCCCTACGGCATCGGCGAGTTCGGCGGCGCGGTGGCTGTCCGGTGCCCAGGTGGCGGTGACGACGGCGGTGCGCGCGCCGACGGCGGCGTGCTGAGCGAGAACGCCGCCGGCGACCAGGGACTCGTCGTCCGGGTGCGCGAAGACCGCGAGCAGGCTCGGCAGGGATGAGGGGGTGTGCGCGGTCATGGTGGTCGCCCTTCTCGCTGCAGCGGCGGAGGAGGTAGGGGCTCGGTGGTGTGTTGCGGTCCGTCAGGCCCGTGGGCTCCCATTGGTACACCCTTCCACCGGAGCACGGCGGTGGCCACCATCGTGGAGTACACCGGGGTACCCCGGCCCCGGACCGCAGGCGGCAAGCCAGGTGCGCCAAAGCCCTCTGCGGTCGAGGATGTGCGCTCCATTCCGTGCCCGCTCAGGCAGAGACTCGTGCCGCGCGAAGGGCGACGAGGAGTCGCCGGAACGCGGAGGGGCGCCCGGGAGCACGACGCCACGGCTCGTGCGTCGACCGCGGTCCGATGACGATCAGAAGATCGCCGGAGAGTGCCAGGACAGGGGGATTCGGTGTCTCGTCGAGTGGCATGACCCCACTCTCGCGGCCGCGCCCTCCCGCGGTCCAACACCTGCTCCGGACCGATTAACGCACTCACGATGTAAGTTTGTCGTTTATCGTCTGGCCTTGCATGTGTTTCACACGCGAGTGGGGTTTCCCCAGATCAGGACTCGTAGGAGCAGCCTTTCCGCTGACGCTGCGCTCCGTCACTGATAGCCACTCAGCAGGAAGGCCGTGAGGATAAAGCTGCCGTGGCCTTGCCCGCCTCACAGAGCTCGCCAGATGTTGTCGTAGGCCGCGTTCTCGATCGTCCGCCGCTGTCGTACGGCCTCCAGTTCCGTCACCGCGTCGCCGACCGCGGCAAGTACGGCCACGACCGCGTCGTCGGTGTGGTCCCACGAGCCCTCGGCCGGCTCCTCCCCGATGCCCACGGCGGCTGTCAGCGCGGCGAACACGGGCTCGCCCGACGCCCGGCGTTCCTCGGCGGCGTGCCGGGCGGGCGAGTCGGCCAGCGTCCTGCGGCCGGTCGGGACCGGGATCAGCCGGCCGCGTGCCCGGGTGAGCAGCCCTTCCTTCTCCAGCGCGGTGAGATAGGCCGAGGACAGGTCACGGCCGCGTCGCCACAGCCAGTCCTCGGCCGATTCGTACGGTTCCTGCCCGACGACGGCCGTCGCGGCCTCGTCCAGGAGGCGGTCGCCGGTCGCCGGCCGGAGGCCGGGCACGATGCGGTCGCCGTCGAGGGTGACCGTTCCGGCCCGGACGAGGTCGATCAGTTCGGCTCCCGCGAGAGCCAGCGACAGATCACCGCGCGCGACGGGGGCGTCCGGCTCCTTGCCCAGGGTGACGATCAACAGGTCCCGTGCTGTGCTCATGGCTGGCTCCACGTCGGTCGGCCCACTGCGTACGGCGGCCTCAGGCTCGGTCCGCCCCGGTCGGGGAGTCGTCCGGGCCGCGGACAGTCGTTCATGGGGCGAGTGTCGCATGACGGCTACGGTCGGCCACATGCCACAACGTCGGCCTCGGACTCGTCACCGGCCGACGCTACCGCCGGCCCACCCACCACAAGGCAGGCACCAAACCCCGGTGAGTCAGCTGAGCCGCCAGATCAGGTCCTCTAGGGCCGAGCAGCAACGGCATCGATCCCAGACGCCCGCAGCTTGCGAGCCAGGAATTCCATCTCGGGCATCGTGCCGGAGGCGACTCCCGCCACGACCTCGCTCAGCACAGACTTGACGTCGGCCAGAGCAATGCCAAGTTCTGCCCGCAGAACGCGCATGATCGCAGCGTTCCTCGCCGATGGATCTACCTGGAGGCGCGCTGGACCACACTCGGAGAGCAGTCGGCCCCGCAGTTCGGCAGGCAGGTCACCACCGCACACAGCCACCGCAAACCCGCAGGCTGGACACCTGGACTCCGTGTCCCAGCACAAGGAACCGTTCACCAAGGCTTGGACACCCCAGCACTCCAACTCGGCACCGCAGTCCTGGCACCCGGCCGAGTACCTGATGGACTCAAAGACCGCTTGTTCCATCTTGTTCCATCCCCACCCCTTCAAGGAGATGAGGATAAACGACAAGCTATGTTTGCGCCGTGTTCCATGACATTGACCCCCGCCTGCTCCGCGCCTTCGAGGCCGTCGCCGAGGATCTGCATTTCACCCGAGCTGCCGCCCGGCTCTACGTCGCCCAGCAGGCGCTCAGCCGGGATGTCCGGCGACTGGAGCGGGAGCTCGGGACACAGTTGTTCGTGCGCTCCACCCGGAGCGTTTCCCTCACCGGCGAGGGGCAGCGGTTGTTGCCGTACGCGCGGCGGGTGCTGGCGGCTTACAACGAGCTGGCAGCCGCCCGGGCGCCAGAGGACAGGCCGCTGGTCTTCGATGTGGGTACGCCGATCGGTACCGCCTACCAGGTGCTGGAGGAGGTACGTACGGCCGCGCCCGATGTCGAGTTCGTGGCCCGCTTCCATAGCGGGCTCACCGGCGCGGCTGCGGAGATTCTGGCCGGGCGGCTCGATGTTGCGGCGGGGCGCGTAGCGGGGCTCGACCCCGCGGTGCTCCATCAGTTGGAGCACCGGGCCGTGCGGTTCGAGCGAGTGGCTGTGCTGATCGCCGAAGATCATCTGCTGGCGGCCCTGGATGCGGTCCCGCTCGATGCTCTCGCGGGGGAGACCCTGTATGCGGGGGCAGGCAACCCGGACACGGCGGAGTGGACGGATTTCGCCCTTCGGCTGTTCGAGGGTCGGGGTATCGAAGTGGCGCCGGCCTTCCCGGGGATCGAGGGTGCCCAGGAGTTCGTGCGGGTCGTTCGGAAGCAAGGGTGGTCGGTGCTGGCGAGCACCGAATTCATCGCCGTACCGGGCATGGTGCTACTGCCGATCGTCGAGCCCATCCCACTGTCACCGATTTCACTTGTGTGGCGAAAAGGGCTACGGCACAAGGGTCTTGAGGCGTTGAACGGGACAATTGACCAGCTGGTGCATGGGCGCCAATGGTTGGAAGTGCCCATCGGCGGGTGGTTGCCGGAGGCCGACAAGTCACTGATTCTCAACAACAAGTGACAGGGTTGTCCTGGCCCCTGTCGGCGTACTCCGGCCGCATGGCCTCAGACCCCCGCGCTGTCCGTCCGCCCCGCATCGTGGTGCGCGTGGCTCATTGGGTCGGGTGATCTGGCCGCTTCTTCGGCGATTGTTGTCCCGGAGGCTCGGACGGCGCGATCTTCACCCCTCCGTACCTGCTCAATTCCGACGGTACGGAGAAGCCGCGCCCCACCATCACCGGAACGGTTCCGGCCAGAGCCGCGCACGGCGCGACCGTGCCGGTCACGACCGATGGAGCGGTCGCCGCCTTCTCGCTCGTCGACGCGAAGGGATTGCCCGGCAAGGCGCGACTGCTGACGATCGGCTGACTGTCCCTGGGTTACCCAGGAGGTTCCCCCGTCCCAGGCCTCACTCGGCGAGGCCTGGGACGGGTTCGTCGGACCAAAGGGGAGATCAGCGGGATTCGAGGGTCAGGGCGTAGGTGGCGATGGCGGCGAAGTCGTCGGCCGGTTCGGAGCTCTGCCATGAGCGGACATCGTCCACGTAACGCGATCCCCGTCCGGTGAACTCCTCATTCCGATCAACAGCGTTGGGCGGGCACGGGTTCATTCGATCCAGGTTGTCGCCCAGCCCGTCGGTGAAGAGTTCTTCACTGTTCGGCCCGTTGACCACAGCACCGATGGCGGTGGACTTCTTGATGTTGGCGATCTGGTGGTGAGGGCACTGCTCGAAGTTCTCTCCCACCCCCACCATGAACGAGACGCCCCAAGGGTTCGCGCCGAACGACCAGTTGCGCTGCTGCGTTCCGAACGCGTCGTACGACCGGTCCCCGGTCGCCGCCCGGTAGAGCCGGGCGGTCGCATTGAGCCCGAAAGCGTGCGGCACGGCGTCGAACTGGTTGTACGCCGCCCCCGCCCCGAACGGATCCGAGACGGCCCGGCGCCGGCCGATTTCGAGCTGCGCCTTGAGGTCCTTGGTGAGATCGGCCGCGCCGACCGCCAGCCCGCCGGCCCGGTGCGCCCGAATCGCCTTCAGCAGATCCGCATGCGCGAGCGCGCTCACGTCGTACAGGTTCAACGTGTCCCCGCCCGCATCGTGCGCGAGGTACTCCTTGGCCCACCGGGCCGAGTCCCGCAACCACGACTTCGACCGAGGATCACCCAGCTTGCGCCCCGCAAGAGCCAGCTCCGCCGCGCCCAGTTCGAGATCGTCCCGCCACACGCTCTCCGGGTAGAACGCGAACGGCAACGACGTCACCAGCTGACCGACGCCGGTCGTCTGCGCCTGCGCGTAGATCTGCGCCGCCGTGTCGAGGTGGCGCCGCGCCTTGATCGGGTCGGGCTCCACCTGCGCGGCGACAGCGAAGGCCGCCGCCGTCCGACCGGCGATGTTCGGGCTGATCGGCTTCCCGGGCGCCGCCGCGCGGAACACCGGCCGGTTCTTCAGGAACCGGTGTGCCGGATCAGCGTCGAGATCGTCCTCCTCGGGCAACCGCCACACATCGTGGTCGCCCACGAAGGTCCCTTCGGCGTTGCCCGCGCCGGCTCCGACCTGGATGTACAAAGTACGGGTCTTCTCGTCCCACATCTTGTCCAGCCAGCTCAAGCCGTGCCGCGCCTCCCGGAGCAGCTTCGGGTCGGCGAAGCGGGAGTCCCGGGCCGAGGCCCAGAGCAAGGTGTCGGTGTACGCCGCGATATGCGTGAACTTCAGATAGTCCCCGGCGTCGTACCAGCCGCCCTCGACGTCGACCGGCCCGCCGATGGGCTTCAGTTCACCCAGCGACTGGTCGGTGTCCGGCCCGGCGAATACCGGCCAGTCGTAGACCTGGGCCGCGCGGTCGGTCAGATGCGACGGCTTGCGATCGAGCGTTCCGGGAATCACGTTCTTGCCGTCACGTTGTGAGGCGAAGAACGTGACCGTCTTGTCGGCCGCCTCGTCGAAGAGCCGTGCGCCTCCCACCGTGAACTGCGGCGACTTCACACCACCGACCTCGACCCGGTACTTCCCGGGCTTGCGCAATGCCTTCAGATCAAGCCCGTAGACATGCTGGTAGGCCTCGTTCCACTTCCCGAGGTCCGCACCGGCCCTGCCGCTCAACACCTGGCGCCCGCGCGCGTCCCGCACTACGAACCGGGCCCCGGCCGAGGCCCCGGGCGTCATCAGGTAGGCCCACTTGGTGTTCCTGGTCGCGTACCCGAGTTGGTCCACTCGGATATGCCCCGTGCCCGGCACGCTCTGCCCCTCGGCCTGTTCGGGGGCGGGCTGGCGCGCCTGCGCGGCCGGCCCGGCGAGGCCGGTGGCGACAGCCAGGGCGAGGCTGGTGACGAGAGTGGCCTGGGCGGCCCTTCGCAACGTCCACATGGGGGACTCCTCAACGGCGAATCGTTAGGAAGGGTTCCTAATAGTTGCCATACGCTAGGCGATCCGCCGCGCGGCGGCAAGCATTCGCGCCGACCTCGGTCCACGTCCGGGTGGCCCGCAGGGTTCGCTGATCCCGCGTGGCGCGGCGGCGAGCGCCGAGCGGTGTTCGGCCCGGCAGTTGACGGACCTCGCGTCACGGCGTTCCCGTCATGGCTATGGGCGCCCGGAGGTCCCGTCGGGGTGCGGGTGCGTGATGGCCGGAACCGCTCTCTTGACCTGGGCATGCCATAGCACGACCATGTGCGCGTCGCACAGCTCCACCCCCACCTCACCGGACTCAGGAGACTGCCAGCATGCGACTCGTCAACGCACGGATACCCCGGCCGACGAAGGTCGGACGGACCGCCGCCCTCGCCGTTCTGCTCGCCCTCGGTCTCACCGCCCCCCTCAATGCTGTCACCGGCGCCGACGCCTCGTCCCGGAGCGCGGCCGTCGCCGCGGACGAGCGGACCCGGCAGTACGAGATCACCGGGCACACCACTCCCGCCACCCGCACCGCGATCGCCCGCACCGGCGTCTCGATCGACGAGGTGCACGACCACGGCATCGTGATCACCGCGGATGCCGCCGAGGCCAAAAAGCTTCGTGCCCGCGGTCATGTGCTGGAGGCCCTGCCCGCACCGGGCGCCCAACCGGAAGCGACAGGTGGCCTCGGCGCCCTCGACTTCCCGCCGGCCGACTCCAAGTACCACAACTACGCCGAGATGAACGCGGAGATCAACGCACGCATCGCCGCGTACCCCTCGATCATGAGCAAGCGCGTGATCGGCAAGACCTACCAGGGCCGGGACATCGTCGCGATCAAGGTCAGCGACAACGTCGGCACCGACGAGGCCGAGCCCGAGGTCCTCTTCACCGCCCACCAGCATGCCCGCGAGCACCTGACCGTCGAGATGGCGCTCTACCTGCTGCGCGAGCTCGGCGAGGACTACGGCACCGACTCCCGGATCACCCAGGCGGTCAACGGCCGCGAGCTGTGGATCGTGCCGGACCTGAACCCCGACGGCGGCGAGTACGACATCGCGTCGGGCTCCTACCGCAGCTGGCGCAAGAACCGGCAGCCCAACTCCGGCTCCAGCTACGTGGGTACGGACCTCAACCGCAACTGGAACTACAACTGGGGCTGCTGTGGCGGCTCCTCGTCCAGCCGCTCGTCGGAGACCTACCGCGGCGCCGCCGCCGAGTCCGCGCCCGAGACGAAGGTTGTGGCGGACTTCGTCCGTAGCCGGGTGGTCGGCGGGAAGCAGCAGATCAAGGCGGGCATCGACTTCCACACGTACAGCCAGCTGGTGCTGTGGCCGTTCGGCTACACGTACAACGACACTGCCCCCGGAATGACGGCCGACGACCGCAACGCGTTCGCCGCCGTGGGCCAGAAGATGGGCGCGAGCAACGGCTACACCGCCGAGCAGTCCAGCGACCTCTA
Organism: Streptomyces changchenzhani; assembly: GCF_039766235.1. Taxonomy (NCBI): domain Bacteria; kingdom Bacillati; phylum Actinomycetota; class Actinomycetes; order Kitasatosporales; family Streptomycetaceae; genus Streptomyces; species Streptomyces changchenzhani. Next base: position 261,819 of record NZ_JBDHNH010000003.1, read on the forward strand.
CATCACCGACGGGTCGATCGACGACTGGCTGTGGGGCTCGCAGAAGATCTTCGGCTACACCTTCGAGCTGTACCCGGGGTCGGCCTCGGGCGGCGGCTTCTACCCGCCGGACGAGGTGATCGAGCGGGAGACCTCGCGCAACCGGGACGCGGTGCTCCAACTGGTGGAGAACGCGGACTGCATGTACCGGTCGATCGGGAAGCAGGGGCAGTACTGCGCCTGACGGCCGAGAACACGGGCGCGCGCGGGCGCTCATACGGGTGAGGGCGCCCCGGGGATGTGCCCCGGGGATGTGCCCCGGGGCGCCCTCGCGTCCTCCCCTGCGGACCACGAACCTCGATATCGAGGCCGCGATCACCCACGTGACCCGCAACTCCTCATATCCCGAAATCACCCAGTGGGCCGACTACTTCCTCCGAGCCCGGGCAACCGATGCCGATGCTCTCGCGGCTTTCGGCCCACGGGACGCACGCGGTGACGCGCCGTGATGTCTACCTATCCGCAGTTCCAGCGACCTCAGAGGTACGGGGACGATCACGCGCCTCCTGCGGGTTGCCGAAGGGCGCGCCGGTACCGGCGACGGTAGGCACGTTGTGCGAGCAGAAGCAGCGGGAACAGAGGGCGCCACGGGCCTTTGGGAGCGCGGCCGGTCAGCGAGCGCAGGGTCAGGGTGACGTGGCCCTCGGGGGTGTTGCGTACGATGAAGGCTTCCTCGCCGGACACGGGGTGTCCGGGCAGTGTGCCGTAGGCGAATCCGCATGTGCCGGGGGTGTCGACGACGGCGACGACCCGGACCGGTTCGTGAACGGCCAGCGGGCCCCACGCCGCCGTGACGCGGTACTCGGCCCCCTCGATGACTCGCTCTCCGGCGCCCGCCAGAGGGGTGATGCTGAAGCCGCTACGGCGCTTGATGCCCCAATGCAGGACGGCATCGGAGGCGGCACGCCAGTCGCTGTCGCCGTGCCCGATGACGACGGTGCGTTCGTAGCGGCGGTAGCCCGGGATACTGATCGACCAGATGTTGTCGCCGGGACAGGTCGCGCCGGGCGGAGCGTACGTGAGGGTGTCCGCCATCGGCACTTCAGGTGCCCGGTGGTGGTCTTCTGGTCTGTCCGAGGGCATGGGGCTCCTTTCGCGGCGGCTGGGGTGAGCTGGTGGCTGGTGGCTGGTCTATGAGCCTAGTACGGTCCGATGCGGCCACCCGAAGCCGACGCCGACGAGCGGGGGAGGGGGAGCCGGCGGGGCACTCGTGGGTCGCGGATCGTGTTGAAGTGCGCGGAAGGCCACTCGATCGACGAAGAACGCCGACTAGGTCCTGGACAAGGCGCCACCTACGGCGCGGGTCCGGGCCTGGTGCGCGGTTTCAGTGCCGCTGGTGGCTGGTGCGGGCTTCGGCGGCGGTCTTCAGGTCGCCCAGCCATCCTTTGAGGCCCTCGCTGAGCATCTTCGTCGCGGTGGGGACGTCCGCTTCGACCTGGTCTCCGGTGTGGGTCTCTTCGGTACGTACGAGGACGCCGCCTTTGACCTTGGTGAAGGTCCATACGTGGACGCCGTCGATGCGCAGCCCCTCACCGATCGCGGGTCCGGTCCAGCGGATGCAGGAGTTGTGCTTGAGCTGCCCGACGGTTGAGGTGATGTCAAGGCTGGTGGCGGGAGTTGCGGGATTGGGGGGTATCGGGGTTGTCCACCGGAACGCCGACCCCTTCCGGAAGGGGCCATGGTCGGCGAACTCGACGCGCTGGTGGTTCCGGTCGGTGGCGGCGGGCTGATCGCGGGCAGCGCGACCGCTGCCAAGGGCCTGCATCCCGGGATCCGGGTGATCGGAATCGAACCCGAGGCGGGCGACGACACCAAGCGGTCCCTGCGGGCGGGCAGGCGCATCTCCATCCCCGTACCGCGAACGATCGCCGACGGTCAGGCAGCCGAGATTCCCGGAGAGCTCACCCTTCTCCATCAACCAGCGGCTCGTGGACGAGATCGCACTGGTCACCGACGACCAAATCCGTGACGCCATGCGGTTCGCCTTCGAGCGCCTGAAGATTGTCGTCGAACCCAGCGGCGCCACCGCCCTGGCGGCCCTGATGGCCGGGCGCATCGACCGACTCCCGCCCCGGGTCTGGCTGGTCATCTCGGGCGGCAACATCAGCACACAGCGCTTCGCCGAACTCTGCGCGGACTGAGCAGCTCTGAAGCGTGACAGTTCCGCACTTGGACCTGCCGGACAGCCTGATGCGACAGCCTCATCCCCCAGCCGGACCGCTGCCTTGCGGGCTCTGCAGTGTCTGCGGGGTGACAGTCAGTGTCCCGACCAGCGGGTGGTGCGTGGTCAGTTCGCCGATGAGGCCGGCAACGAGTGGACGTCGAGTCACCTCGGTCATCCGGCCGTCGAGGTCGATCACACGGCACGTCCTGGTGCCCGCCAGCAAGGTGCTGCGCGGCCACAACGGGGTGACCTTTCCAGGAGCTTGTCCACGAGCTTGCGAATCGACCGAACCGGCAGCGTTGGCGGGGCCGGCTGGGTGGGCAGGAGCGACGAGGACGGCCAGGCGGCCCGCTGTGACGGCCGACAGGCACCGGGACGGTACCCGCCACTCGCCCGTGATCTCGAACCCGGTGGACCTGGTGAACCTGGTGGACCCGGCAGCCCTGTCGGTGTCATCGGCACGGTCGGCTGCGTGAACCCGCAGTGATCACGACGGACAAGGGTTTCTGCCTCTGCTCGACGGCCGGGTGCAGCTTGGTCGTCGGGCCACCGCGCGAGCGTCCGGGGCACGGCTTCTGTCAGGACCTCCTCTTCCTCCTCTTCCTCCCATTTCCTCTATTCCTTCGGTACTGAGAAGCAGAAGAGCTTTCCGGCCCAGCCGGCGAAGAGGTGGTCGCCGACGGGGAACGCCGACCAGTGGCCGGATCCGCCGCTGACCGGGTGGTGCCAGACCTGCTTGCCCGTTTTGGCGTGGAAGCCGTACAGCCCTTTCGGCCCCGCGGCGAGGAAGAGGCTGCGCGTGGCGCCCAGGAACTGCAGCGTTCCGAGGCCGGATCCCGCCGTCCACCGGGTGGCCCCGGTCACGGCGTCGACGCCGTGCAGGACCTTGTCGAGGTAACACACGGTCGCGCCGGACCGGTCGTATCCCCGGTTGCCGCGGGCGGCGGTCTGTTTGCTCCACAGGTTCTTCCCCGACTTCGGGTCGAAGGCGGCGAGCAGTCCGCTGGTGGAGCCGGAGGCGCCGGTGCCCGGGTAGCAGAACAGGGTCCCCTCCTGCAGGCGCAAGGATCCCTCCCACATCAGGATCTGACTGTTCGTCGGCGGCAGGCGGGTGGGGCGGCTCCAGAGGGTGCCGCCGTCGTCGGGTTTGAGGGCGAGCAGGTTCATGTCCCCGTCGATGGCGTAGAGCGCCTTTCCCTCGGCCGGCGGGTAGAGGGCGACGAAGTCCTTCGACCACAGGCGCTCGCCCGTGTCCGGGGCCACGACGCTGTAGCCGTTGAGACTGGCGGTCGTGGGCGTCTTCGACTCACTGCCCCATAGGACCAGCTGACCGTCGCGTGTGGGGCCGACGACGCTGGTTCCGCCGCCGTCCTTCGACTGCCACCGCACCTTGCCCGTCGACGTGTCGAGGCACTGGAATTTCCCGTTGCTGCCCATGGTCATGAGCAGGGAACCGTCTGTGTACTCCAGGTGCGTCGCGCTGTTCCCGGTCGGAGACGCGTCCCACAGCTCCTTTCCGGAGCGGCCGTCGAGGGCGTGGACCTTCCCGTCGGTGCGCATGGTGTAGACGTGTTTGTCGTCGGCAACGGCGGCGGTGTTCTGGCCGCTCAGGTCCTTCCAGAGCGGCTTGCCTGAGTGCCGGTCGAAGCAGGCTCCCGAGGTCTTCCCGGCGCACAGCAGCGTGGACCGCGTCACTGCGAACAGGGACATGTCCGGCTGTGGGAGGTCCTTGGTCCAGGAGAGTTCGGGGGTGGCGGTGGTCGCGTCCCGGTCGAGGGAACGGATGAGAAGCGCGGTGCCTCCGGCTGCCGCGGCCGCCACGAGCACCCCGCCCCCGGCCAGGACCCGGCGCCGGCTGAGCAGCGGAGCGCGTACCTCGTCGTGGAGGTTGCGCTGCGTGTCGTTCACCTGCTGCTCGACCGCGCCGAGCCAGCCCGCGGTGGTCGTCGGCCGCAGCCACGCCTGCAGATCCGCGACGGTCGGCCGCCGGGCCGGGTTCTTGTCGAGGCAGGCGGCGACGATGCCGAGCAGAGCGTGCGGGACACCGTCCAACTGCGGCGCCTCATAAGCGGCGCGGTAGAGCAGCGCGTGCACCGCGCCGGTGCCGAAGGGCGGGGCGCCGGCGGCGGCGAAGGCGAGTACGGAGCCGAGGGAGAACACGTCGCTGGCGGGGGTGAGTTCGGCCCCCGTCGAGTGCTCGGGCGACATGTAGCCGGGCGACCCGATGATCTGGCCTTCCGCGGTGAGCACGGTTGCGTCGACGGCCCGGCTGATGCCGAAGTCGATGACCCTGGGCCCGTCGAGGGCGAGCAGGGTGTTGGACGGCTTGAGGTCGCGGTGGATCAGCCCCGCGCGGTGGATGGCGGACAGGGCCTCGGCCAGGCCCGCACCGAGCACGCGCAAGGTGGCTTCGGGCATGGGCCCGTGGGCCTCGACGGCGCCGGCGAGCGAGGGGCCGGGAATGTACGCGGTGGCCAGCCAGGGCTGCGGCCCCTCGGGGTCGGCGTCGACGACCGGCGCGGTGAAGGCGCCGCTGACCGCGCGTGCCGCGTCCACCTCGGCCTTGAACCGTCGCCGGAAGTCGGGATCGGCGGACAGCTCGGAGCGGACGACCTTGACGGCGACGGCTCGGCCACTGCGCGAAGCGGCCAGGTGAACGCGGCCCATGCCGCCGGCGCCGAGTTCCCTGATCACTCGGTACGGTCCGATGTGCGTGGAGGTGGGGTTGGGGTTGGCCTGGGTGGTCATGGGGTGTCGCTCCGGAAGGCGTAGAGAGTGGTTTCGGATGCGGCATAGACGGTGGTGCCGACGACCTGCACCAACCAGGCGTCCTTGGCCGAGGCCTCGGAGCCGGAGCCCTGGTGCGCCCAGAGCAGCTTGCCGTCCGAGGCGCGCAGCACGACGAAGCCCGGGGTCACGGCGCTGAACAGGGGGAGCGCCACCAGGGACGAGGACACGGAGGGCCCCGGGTGCAGTGCGCTTCCCGGGGAGAGGGACAGCGGGCTCGCGGTGTGCCACAGCTGGCTGCCGTCGCGCGTGTCGAGGGCGAAGATGGTGTCCTGGCCGTCCGCGACGTAAGCTCGCCTGCCCACAACCGTGGTGGGGCTGAGACTGGTCGGCTCGCTGACGGCCGTCCACAGTGAGCGGCCCTCGGCGGCGCGGAACGCCTGCACCTTGACGCTGGTGACGAGCAGCGCCTTCCCGTCGGTGTTCAGGTTCGGATAGGTGCCGGGCACGAAGAGGTCCCGGACCGTCCAGCGCACCCTGCCGGTCCGAAGGTCCATTCCATGGACGGTGCCGCCGTCCTGCAGGAAGCAGGTGCGCCCGTCGGAGTAGGCGTGGTAGTCGCTGCCGGACACCTTGCGGGACCACAGCACCCTTCCCGCGACGAGGTCCACGGCGCGCACCCGGTACCCCCGATCGCCGTCGCTGCCGATGAGAGCGACCGATCCGGCGTCACAGAAGACGTCCTGGAGATGGTCGGGGAAGAAGGACCCCTCCTCCGGCTCGGTGACCGCATGGCTGAACTTCAAGGCGCCGCTGTCGTCGAGGCCGAGCAGGTAGCCGCGGTCGCCCCAGGCCGTCGCGTACAGGGTCGATCCCTGGACACCGAGCCACTTGGGCTCACTGGAGACATCGGACGGCACCCGGGGCGAGGCCGTCCACCGTTTCTCTCCGGTCGCGGTGTCGTAGCCGACCGCGGTCCTCTGGTCCCAGTGCACGAGGGTGTCGCCCAGGAGCCGCAGCTGTCCGCCCTGCAGGCGTTTCAACGGGCGCGACCACTGCGGTGCCGGGCCCGCGGCCGGCTTGGCAGCGGGTCGAACGGTGGTGCCCGCGCCGGTGACACGCTCCTTGGTGCGATCGGGCTTCGACGTCCACCAGCCCAGAGCCGGGACGCCCGCGGCCGCAGCGGCGGTGCCGCCGGCTGTGGCGATCCACAGGAAGCGGCGGCGGCTCGGCGCGCCCGGCCCGCCCGTCACCGGTGCGGCGTCGGGTACCGGCGGTGCGGCCACCATGAGGGCCGCGTGCGCTTCCCGTACGGCGAGGTCCTCTCGCAGCCCCGGAGTGAGCAACTCGGAGGGGTCGGTGGGCCCCAGTGCGGCCAGCAGCGCCGTGACGGGCGGTCTGCCGGTGGGGCTCTTGTCCAGGCAGGCCGCGACCAGGGGGCGCAGCGCGTCGGGTACGCCTGCCAGCCGTGGCGGGGCGTGCACGGCCCGGTAGAGGACTTCGGCGGCCCCTCCGGTGCCGAAGGGGCCCCGGCCGGTGGCTGCGAACACCAGGACGCAGCCGAGGGAGAAGACGTCGGCCGCCGGCCCGGTCCCGCGGCTCGACGTGATCTGCTCGGGCGCCATGAAGCCGGGCGTTCCGATCACGTCGTCCGTCCGGGTCATCTGCGTCGCGTCCATCGCCCGGCTGATGCCGAAGTCGATGACACGGGCCCCGTCATGGGTCACGAGTACGTTCCCGGGCTTGAGGTCACGGTGGACGAGGCCGACGGCGTGGATCGCCAGCAGCGCCTCCGCCAGGCCCGTGCCCAGAGCGCGCAGAGCCGGTTCGGGCAGGGTGCCGAAGCGGCGTACGACGTCGTGCAGGGACGGCGCGGGGACGTAGGCGGTGGCCAACCACGGCTGCTGGGCGTCGGCGTCCGCGTCGAGCACCGCCGGGGTGAAGAAGCCGCTCACCTTCCGGGCGGCGTCGACCTCGCGCCTGAAGCGCCCGCGAAAGCCCGGTGTCTCGGTGTACTCGGGCCGGATGACCTTCAGTGCGACCAGCCGCGACCCCGGCGACCTGGCCAGGAAGACCTGGCCCATGCCGCCCTCGCCCAGGAGTTGGAAGACTTCGTACGGTCCGATCCGTCCCGTATGACGCTGCTGCGCGGCCGTGGCGTCACGGCCGCCCGTCGTCTCGGTGCGCACAGTGCCGGGGCGGGGCGTCAGCGGAGGGAGCCGAGTACGTCACGGGCGACGGCGATGGCGTCGTCCTCGGCCTGCTTCTCGCTCTTGCCCGAGTCCGAGGGGGAGTAGGTGAAGCCCACGGTGAACTCGGCGTTGCCGTCGCGGACGATCACCTTGGCCTCCGCCAGAGGCATCGAGTCCTTGTCCACGGCATGAACGAGGTGGGACTCCTCGCCGAGATCGTTGAGCGACCGCGAGTCGGTGACGGTGCGTACCTTTTTCAGGGCCGTGTGCGCGCTCGTCTTGTGCATGTCGTACATGCTCGCCGCCGACGGGCCGACAGTGAGGTTCACATTGAGCGAGACGTAAGCGCCCCCGGAGCCGGAAGGGTTTCGCCAGCTCGGCATCCTGGTGATCATCGCTGCCATGGTGGCCTTGTCGAACTGCGAAGGCTCACACTCGGTTCCGGGCGCGACGCGCGCGATGGTGGACGCCTTGATCAGCTCGCACCCCTCGGGCACCTTGGTAAACGCCTTTCCCGCAGGCGCCTGTTCCGGCGCCGCCGGCTTGGCGGCGCCTCCCGCCGCACCGGGGGGATTACCCGAGGCGGCGGGAGGGCCGTCGCTGCCCGACACGGCGAGGACCACCCCCACGATCGCGCCCACGGCGAGCACCACGCCCCCGCCGATCAGCCAGCTGCGCGCACTGCCGTGCGGCCGCCCCGCGGTCGGCGCACCGCCCAGCGGGAGCGTCTGCGACCAGGCCGACGGCGCACCCGGCGGCTGGGCCGGGATCGGCGGCAGCTGTCCCGGGGGCTGCGCGGCAGGTCCCCAACCCGGCGTCCCCTGCGGGAGCGGCTGGGTGGGGCCGGTGGGGACGGGACCCTGTTCGGGGTTCGTCTGCGGGGTCTCACTCACGGGGCAGTTGCCTTTCCGTCCGGTTCTCGCCGTCGTCAACGGCGCAGGTCTGTCCCGTGCGCCGGGCCTGGAGCGAAGGGGCTCCGGAAGCCGGCGCGACTTGCCAAACTCTTTCGCGAGGCGATGCAATACACATGAAATTTCGCTGAAGTCGGGGACACGGGGGGCTTTGGGGTGGATACAGAGGTGACGGGGGAGCTCCGGCTCGACCTGCTCGGGCCGGTCAGGGGCCGTCGAGGCGGGTCGCCGCTCGATCTCGGGCACGTACGGCGGCAGGCGGTGCTGGCCGCGCTCGTCCTGCGTCCCGACACACTGATCACCCACCAGCAACTGCTCGACGACGTATGGGGAGTTGAGCCCCCGGGGACAGGCCGCCGAGTCCTGTCGAGCTACATCTACCCGCTGCGCAAAGCGCTGGACGCGGCCGGTGCCGGGCCTGCGGATTCGGTGATCCGCGGCGAGCGCGGCGGCTATCGCTTCGTGGCGGGCGGGGCGCGAACAGACGTCGGCGAGCTGGGCGAACAGACCGTCGGCGCGCGGCGAGCGGTAGCCGCGGGCGACTCCACGACCACCCTCGACCTGTGCACCCGGGCACTGGAGCTGTTCCGCGGCGAGCCGCTGCCCGGCCTGCCGGGGCCGTTCGCCGACGCCGAGCGACAGCGGTTGACCGGGCAGCGGCGCGCGCTCCACCAGGAGCGGCTGGAGTGCCTGGTGCAGCTCGGCCACTACACGGACGCCCTGGACGAGCTCGTGACGTCGGGCGCGGCTCAGCCGTACGACGAGCCGCTGGCCGCACTGCGGATGCGCGCGCTGTACGGCAGCGGCCGACAGGTCGAGGCACTCACCGCTTACCGGGAGACCCGGGAACGGCTCCGCGACGAGCTGGGGGTGGAGCCCGGCGAGGAACTGCGCCGGGTGCATCAGGGCATCCTGCGACGGGACACCGCCCAGCTCGGCCGGGTGGTTCGGCAGCGCGCGGCCGCGCCCGCGAGCCCCCGGCCGCCACGCAATGAACTCCCCGGGGACACTGCCTGCCTCGTCGGGCGGGAGGCCGAACTCGCCCTGCTCACCGCACCGGTGCCCGCCGGGGCCGTATCCGTCGCGGCCGTGGACGGCACGGCGGGCATCGGCAAGACGGCGCTGGTGGTCCGAGCCGCCTGGACGCTCCGCGAGCGCTACCCCAACGGCTGCCTGTTCGTGGACCTGCACGCGCACGGCGCCGCTCATGAGCGCAGCGGGACCCAGCGTGTGCTGCACCGGCTGTTGCACGCAGTCAAGGGCGCCGACGGCGACCTGCCGGACGACCTGGACGAGCTGGTCACCGCCTGGCGTGCGGCCACCAGCTCGCTGCGGTTGCTACTGGTCGTGGACGACGCCCTCAGCGCGGAGCAGGTGCGCCCGCTGCTGCCCGCAGGCCCGGGCAGCAGGGTGCTGGTGGCGGGCCGACAGCGCCTGTCCGGACTCGACGCCGACCTGCGGCTCAGCCTGGAGCCCCTCGGTACGGGCGAGTCGGTCGCGCTGCTGCGCCACCTCCTCGGTGAGGCGCGCGCAGGGCGGGAACCGGAGGCCGCGCGCCAACTCGCCCGGCACTGCGGTGGTCTGCCGCTGGCGCTGCGGATCACGGGAGCCCGGCTGCAGAACCGCTCGTCGTGGACGCTGGCCCACCTGGTGGGTCGCATGTCGGACGACTCGCGGCGCCTCGGCGAGTTGCGGGCCGAGGACCGCAGTGTGGAGGCCGCCCTGCAGCTGTCCTACGACCAGCTCGCGCCCGAACTGCAGCGCGCTTTCCGCGCGCTGGGCCTGTCACCGACGGCGGTGTTCGACGGGCTCACTCCGGCCGTCATCCTGGGCCGTTGCCGCGATGACGCGGAAGAGCACCTGGAGCGCCTGGTCGACACGAGCCTGCTGCAGCAGCCGCAGCCGGGCCGCTACCGGCTGCACGACCTCGTACGGACCCTCGCGCTGCGGCTCGCAGCCGCGGCCCCGAGTGAGGCCGCCGCGGCCCGCGTTGCCGTGCTGCACCTCTACACGGCGGCCGGCCGGATGGCCGGCGACTGGGGCCCCGAGGGTTTCCCGACGGGCCCGGACGTCACCGACTCGCCCTTCCCCGACTGGTCGGCCGCCGCCGCGTGGCTGGACGCAGCGGGCGGCGAACTGGTCGACGTGGTGGCCTACGCGGTCGCTGCCGGGGAGAGCGGGTACGCCTGCTGGATCGCCGAGGGCCTGGTCGACCACCTGGTGCGCCAGGGCCGCTACCACGAGTGCCGGGTGGCCCTGGAGCTCGCACTGCCCTGCGCGGAGGTGTCCGCCGACCGGCGGATGCCCTCCTCCTTGCGTAACTGCATGGGTATCACCGACATCTACCAGGGGCGGTTTCCACAGGCGCACGCCTGGTTCACCGACGCACTGCGCATCGCCCGCCGCCAGGGCGACCTGCGGGAGCAGGCCCGCGCCATTGCCGGACTGGGCGCCTCGGAGCGGGCGATGGACCGCACCGAGGAGGCGGTCGTGCACCTGAGCGAGGTGGTGGACATGGCGGCCCGCCTCGACGACGACTGGCTGGCCGGGATGTCGACGTGCAACCTCGGCGCCCTCCACAGCCAGGAGGGACGGCACGAGGAGGCACTCGCGTACTACGCCTCGTCCCTCGCCTTCGCCGAGAAGATCGGCCGCCCCAGGATGATCAGCAAGACCCTGTGTTTCACCGCGGACACCCACCTGGCCCTCGGCCGGTACGCGGAGGCCGGGAGACTGCTCCGGCGGGCGGCCGAACTCGCCCGGGAGGTCGGAGACCTGCCACTGCGCGCCGTGAGCCTGTCCCGGCTCGGAGCCGCGGAACAAGGTCAGGGAGACTTGCACCTGGCGCTCGCCCTCCACCACGAAGCCCTGTCGACTCTCGACGAGCACACCAACAGGGCCCTGGAGATGGAGATCCGCACCCGCCTCGGTAACACTTACGCGGCTGCGGGCCGGCGTGCCGAGGCACGGGAGGAGTTCCGGATCGCCCTCTCCCTGGCCGAGGGCACGGCCCACTCCCGGGAACGCGGCATGGCGCTCGCCGGGCTGCAGGACTGCTGAGCGTCGCAGCAAGCCGGCGAGCGCCATGCCGCGTGGAGGGGAAAGTCCGCGCGGGCGACGACAACGGGCCGGCCCGTGGCCGTAACCGGTGGTGCTCAGGGTGTTGGTTCTGTGGTGGGTGTTGGTGCTCCGGCCGTCACGGACGGCCCGTGAGGTAGCCGCCCATCGAGGTGAAGTAGTCAGTGGCGGTCATTTCCTCGCCGTCCTCGGTGCGCACACGCGTGATGGCCAGGCCGTGGTTGCGGCCGGTGCGGGCGTCGGCTCCCGCGACGATCGCCACGCCGGTGCCCTCGCGGTAGAAGATGCGGCCGGGGGTGCCGCCGTAGGTTCCTTCGGACACGACCGCCGTCAGAATTTCGAGGCGCTTGCCCTTGTGGTGGGTAAAGGCGCTCGGGTACGGGGCGGACTGGGCGCGCACGAGGCGTGCGAGGTCCTCGGCGGGCCAGTTCCAGTCGATGCGGATGTCTTCGGCGGAACGCTTGTGGAAGAAGCTCGCCTGCGACCGGTCCTGCTTGGTGAACTCGGTCTCGCCGGCGGCGATACGGCCGAGTGCGCCGACCGTGACCGGGGCGATGAGGTCGACCGTCTTGTGGAACAGATCGGTGGCCGTGTCCGTCGGTTCGACCGCCACTGAGTGCTGGGCCACGATGTCACCGGCGTCGAGCTCGTCGTCCATCATGTGCGCGGTGACGCCCACTTCACGCTCACCGTTGATCAGTGCCCAGATCAGCGGGGAGAAGCCGGCGTACTTCGGCAGCAGTGAGTCGTGCACGTTCAGGGTGCCGTGGCGGGGGAGACCGAAGATGCGCGGAGGTATCCACGTACGCCAGTTGTTGGCCACGATGATGTCCGGATCGGCTGCCTTGAGGGCGGCGAACAGCTCTTCATCGTCGGGGCGGTTGCGGATCAGCACGGGCACACCGTGCTCCTCGGCGAGATCGGCTACGGAGTCGCTCCAGATCTTTTCGTACGCGTGCTCGCTCTTGGGATGCGTCACGACCATCACCACGTCGTGCTCCGAGTCCAGGAGAGCTCGCAGGGTGCGGTGCCCCCAGGTCTGATATCCGAACATGACGACCCGCATGAGGCTCCTTCTTATAGACAATGACCGAGCGACGCTAAGTAAAGCAAGGCTTACCTAAGGATGCAACGGGCTACTATTTTGAGCTGAGTTTGCACGCGAAACGCACGATATATCCGCTTCGCCCTGTCGACAGGCCCCCGAGATGAGGTTAGCTTTACCTAAGTTCCGCTCGGCCCGCCGCTTCGCGAGCGTGCCCTGCTCCCGCCGTCCCCCACGCCTGACAAGCGGCTGCCCCTCGATGGGAGTGACATGTCACAGGCTCTTCCTGACGACGTACCACCGATTCACGACCTCATAGGAATTGGCTTCGGGCCATCCAATGTGGCCATGGCGATAGCCCTGAGCGAGCACAACGCACGCGTCGGCAGGCAGGAGGCGGTCACAGCTCACTTCTTCGAGCGGCAACCGCGCTTCGGCTGGCACCGCGGCATGCTGATCGACGACGCGACGATGCAGGTCTCTTTCCTCAAGGACCTGGTGACGATGCGGAATCCGTCGAGTGAGTTCAGCTTCCTGTGCTACCTGCAGAGCAAGGGGCGGCTGGTCGACTTCGTCAACGGCAAGAGCCTCTTCCCGCTGCGGGTGGAGTTCCACGACTACTTCGAGTGGGCCGCGGCTCAGGTGGACGACATGGTGTCCTACGGGCACGAGGTCGTCTCTGTCCGCCCCTTCGTAGTCGACGGAGTGGTGGAGTACCTGGATGTGACGGCCCGTTCCGGATCCGAAGTGGTGGTCCACCGAGCCCGGAACCTTGTCGTCAGCACGGGCCTGCGGCCGCAGATGCCCGAGGGCGTCGAGCGCACCGACCGGATCTGGCACAACTCCGACCTGCTGGCCCGGGTGGACGGTCTGGGCGCCGACGAGCCTTCCCGCTTCATCGTGGTCGGGGCCGGCCAGAGCGCCGCAGAAAATGTGGCCTACCTGCACCGCCGCTTCCCGAAGGCCGAAGTGTGCGCCGTCTTCGCCCGCTACGGATACAGCCCCGCCGACGACAGCAGCTTCGCCAACCGGATCTTTGATCCCGACGCGGTGGACGAGTACTTCACGGCCCCCGACGAGATCAAGCGCAAGCTGATGAACTACCACGGCAATACCAACTACGCCGTGGTGGACATCGACCTGATCGACGACCTGTACCGCCAGGCGTACCAGGAGAAGGTCCTGGGGACCGAGCGTCTGCGATTCCTCAACGTCTCACGGCTCACCGATGTCGTGGAGAGCCCGGACAAGGTCCGTACCACGGTCGAATCACTGGTCACCGGAGAGAAGACTCCGCTGGATGCCGATGTGGTCGTCTACGCCACCGGCTACCGGTCCGCCGATGCTCTCGGGCTTCTCGGCGCGGTCGCCGACCAGTGCCACCGTGACGACGAGGGCCGTGTCCGCGTCGAGCGTGACTACCGGGTCGCCACCGGCCCCGAACTGCGCTGTGGGATCTACCTGCAGGGCGGTACGGAGCACACGCACGGCATCACGTCCTCCCTGCTGTCGAACACCGCGGTCCGCGTCGGCGAGATCCTCGATTCGATCGTGACCCGGAGCCAGGATCCCGCCTCCGGGCGGCCTCGTGACGCCGCCGACGAGGTCAGCGCGCCCCGCTGAACACGGATCCTCCCTCGGTCTTCCCGCTCCAGCGCGCCTGCCCGGACGCGGCCGCCGCCGAAAGTGATCAGCCCGGCGGTCAGGACCGCCGGGCTGATCGGGGAGGTGTTCGGCCTACCCTGCGGCATCATCGAGTACCCCGGAAACGGGTACACCGCTGATGGTCCCCGCGGCCCGCGAACGCCTTGCTCCGGCGGGCGGCGCAGTCGGGGAAACCTCATAGGGAGACGAACTGCCCATGCTGTGCACGAGACTGACCAACGCCCGCATCATCACCATGGACCCGGACCATCCCGTCGCCCACGACCTGGGAATCTGGCACGGGCGGATCGTGGGCCTGGACGACGCGGTGACCTCGCTGCCGGCCCGACGGGTGATCGACCTCCAGGGCGCGACGGTGCTGCCCGGGTTCATCGACAGTCATGTGCATCTGGCCTGGACCGGTTTGAACGCGAGCGTACCGAGCGTCGCGCCGTGCAACCGGGTCGAGGATGTGCTCGGCTTGGCGGCCGAGGCTGTCGCCCGCAAGCCGCACGGTTCCTGGGTGTCCGTGCGCGGCTACGACCAGCGAGGGCTGGGGCGCCATCTGACGGCCGCCGATCTGGACACGGTCAGCGACGGCCGCAAAGTGTTCATGATGCACGACTCGGGGCACGCCTGCGTGGTCAACAGTGCCGTCCTGGAGCTGCTGCCCACCGACGTCCCGCACGAGGACGGGTACCTCACCGAGGGCGCGATGGGCGCGGCACGCCGGCTTCGGCTGCCGTACTCCCAGGAGGAGTTGGCAGACGCGATCGCGCACGCCGCCAGGACCTGTCTGGCGGAGGGAGTGACCGCGGCCGCCGAAGCGGGCATCGGCGGCGCCCTGTTCGGTCACAGCCCGGTCGAGCTGGCCGCCTACCAACTGACGCGGGGACAGGGGCGGTTGCCGCTGCGCGTGCAGCTCATGGTGGCTGCGGACACTTTGCACCCGGTTGGCGCACATGGCAACGACCGGATACCCAGGGCCCTCGACCTCGGCCTGCGCACCGGATTCGGTGACGACTGGCTCTCCGTGGGTGCGCTCAAGATCTGGACCGACGGTGGCATGATGGCCCGGACCGCCGCGCTGACCACGCCGTACCAGGGCCTGGAGCACGCCGGGGAGTTGCAGGACGACCCGGACGTCCTCATGGACACCATCGCCGACGGCCATCTGGCCGGCTGGCAGCTCGCCGTCCACGCCATCGGCGATCGCGCCGCCGACCTCGCACTGGACGCCTTGGAGCGGGCGCAGGCGCTGCGGCCGCGCCCGGACGCGCGGCACCGTATCGAACACGCGGGCCTGATCCGACCCGATCAGCTGCCTCGATTCGCGCGGCTCGGCGCGATCGCGGTCATCCAGCCGAGCTTCCTGCGGTACTTCGGCGACGACTACGCGTCGATCATGGGGGAGGACAGGGCGCCGTGGCTCTACCGGGGCAGAGGGTTCCTGGACCACGGGATCACACTGGTGGGCAGTTCCGACCGGCCTGTCGCCAATGGGTCGCCGCTGCGCGCAGTCCAGTTCATGGTTGAGCGAGCCTCCGAGTCGGGGCAGCTGATCGGCCCGGACGAGGGCATTACGGTCGATGAAGCCCTGCGCGCGTACACAGTCGGCGGAGCCTTCGCCTGCCACTGGGACGATGTCGCGGGCAGCATCACCCCGGGCAAGCGCGCCGACCTGGTGGTGCTCGGCGACGACCCGCGGCGCGTGAGCACTTCACGCATCGGTGACATCGAGGTGGTCACGACGTTCGTCGACGGCCACGAGACCAAGGAGTCGGCACTGTGAGTACAACAGCCCGAACGAAGACCGATGACTTTGAGCGCTACGCACACCTGTGGCGGTCGGCTTCGGCGCCGCTGCAGTGGGTCATCTGGAACACAGCAGGGGAAACCATGATCTTCGACAGGGAGATCAACTGCCCTGTGGATATCGGGGACGGGGCCCAGCGGGAGGTCCTGCGCAATATGCGCGAGGCCGGAGTGCCGGAGAGCGACGACTACCCGGGTCGCCCCTGCTCGTAGCCATAGCCATAGCCATAGCCATAGGCGCATCTGAACGGGGAGAAGGCCAGACCGTTTTGGCGATTGAGTTAGGTGAGGCTACCCTTACTATCGTTGGTGTCCCAGGTGCAGCGGTGGCGGAACTGCCCTCCGTGCACGAGTGGGACCGATGAAAGGGAACCCCTTGATCACGGCCCCCACCACCGCGCGCCTCTGCGCACCGTCGCCACGCGTCCCCCTGCCAGCCCCGCTGCGGCTGCGGTCCGCACATCGCGCGGATGCCACAGCCCTTGAGGCTCTGTCCCGGCCGTTCGTACGCTCCGGAGCGCTACGTGAGCGCTCCCTGTCCCTCTATGCCTCGGACGCCGTCGACTTTCTGGTGATGGAGGGCCAGGACGGAACCCTCAATGCCTGCCTGGGGCTCCGGGTTCATCCCGCCGAGCCTTCTCGCGGCCGCGGGCCCGCGGGCGTGCTGTACAACTTCTGTGTCGCGCCGCACACTCAGGGCTTGGGGTTGGGCGCTCAGCTCCTGCGCGGGGCGCTGGCCCACGCGACCGCGCAATCGCTGGACTTTGTGTTCACTGCGACGACCGGCGGTGGTGGCCTGTTCCTCCGGTACGGTTTTGCGGCTGTCTCCGAGGGCCTCGCGCCGACGGCATGGGCGAAATCCCTTGACCCCCGCCGCAATTCGCAGGTCCTCGCCCGCGCTCTCTGACCAACTGGGTTGCCTACGTGGGCCATTGGCCCTGGCGTTGCCGCCCACGTTCGGGCCTTACGTCATGTCCCGCGCCCGGTGTCGCCTGTCGGGCGAGCCGGCGGTTGGTAGTGAATCAGCGGCCGGTGAGGACCGGGCGGTCCGTCGGCCCGCCGGTCATGCGTCACTGTCCATGTCCTCGCCCGGAACCACAGTGGTGCCGAAGCGGTCCCCGCCGAACACGCCCCACAGCAACGAGTGCGCCACCCGGCCGTCCAGCACATGGGCCATGGGCACGCCCGCACGGGCGGCCTGAAGGCACCCTTCCATCTTGGGAAGCATCCCGCCTGCCAGCTCCGGCAGTAGCTTCTCCAGCTGATCCGCCGTCAGGTGTTTGATCACCTCGGTATCGTGCGGCCAGTTCGCGTACAGCCCCTGGACGTCGGTGAGCATCACCAGCTTCTCCGCCCCCAGTGCCACCGCCATGGCCGCCGCCGCGAGATCGGCGTTGACGTTGTAGACCTGTCCGTCGGTTCCCCGGGCCACGGGAGAGACCACCGGTATACGGCCCTGATCCAGCAGCGTCCGCACGGTGTCCGGATTGACCTCGGTGATGTCGCCGACTAGCCCGATGTCCACCGGCTTTCCGTCTACCCAGGCCGGCCGCCGCACAGCCGTCATGGTGTGCGCGTCCTCGCCCGACAGGCCCACCGCGAAGGGGCCGTGGCTGTTGAGGAGGCCCACGAGCTGCCGCTGGACCTGACCCGTCAGTACCATCCGGACCACGTCCATGATTTCCGGGGTGGTGACCCGTAGCCCCGCCTCGAATCGGACCTCCAGGTCGAGCCGGTCGAGCAGTGCACTGATCTGCGGGCCGCCGCCATGTACGACGACAGGGCGCAGCCCGGCCCGCCACAACTCCACCACGTCCTGGGCGAACGTCCGCTTGAGATCCTCGTTCACCATGGCGTTCCCGCCGAACTTGATCACGATTGTCCGGCCCTGAAGGGCCTCCAGTGCCTGAGGTGCGAAGTGTGGCTGCACGCCGCTCGTGAGGAACCCCTGTGTGGTGGTGGCGGTCACGGAGCCACTCCATTCGTGGACAGGCCCAGGCTCTCGGGGAGGCTGAGGGCGACATTGATACTCGGTACCGCGCGGCCGGCGGTGCCGTTGGCCGGATCGCCGATGGCACTCATGGAGGCCTGCCGACCGGTCGCTTCGTCCACCTCCGCCCGGCCGCTCGCTCCGGTTGGAGCGAACCGTACTGTCATGGTCCCTTTTTCTCCTTGTACGGACTCGGTGCTGTGCCGGTCCCCGGCTCGATGCCTGGCGGCCGGTCATGCACCGTGCGCCGCCCTGCCGATCAGGAGGTCACGCAGCAGTATGTCGGTGGTGCACACGACGCCACTGCGCGCTGCCCACCGCAGCGCCATGGCGTGCTCCTCGGCGGAGAGGTCGGCGACCGCGTCGGCGATGACGAAGGGCTGGATGTCCTGCATGAAGGCGTCCGCCGCCGTGAGCAGAACGCCCAGATGCGCATAGACCCCGCAGATGACCAACTGGTCACGGCCTGTGGATCGCAGCAGCCTGCCGAGATGGCTGCGGAGGAAGGCGTTGTGGCGCACGTTCGCCAAGAGATGTTCGCCGGGCCGTGGGGAGAGTTCCGTGAGGATCGCGGCTGCGTCGGGCTCAGGTCCGATTCCCGGACCCCAGATGTCGGCCAGCAGGCCGCGTTGGCCGGGCTGCTGCGCAGCCGGTTCGGCGCTGAAGATGACGGGCATGTCGAGCGAGCCCGCGAGTTCACGGAGAGCGGTGATGTTGTTGACGAGGTCGACCACGGGGGAGTGTCCGGCTGGAAAGGTCCGGACGAAGTGGTTCTGCATATCGAGGATCAGCAGTGCGGCGCGTGCCGGATCGATCGTCCAGGGTACGCACGGCGGAGGTATCGCGGACCGGTCGGGCATGGGGTAGGAGTCGATGGCGGGCAAGCCCATGGGCAAGCTCCTTCCTGGTGACAGGACTTCCCCTCCGGCAGAGGATTAGCTTAGCCTAGCCTAAGTTGATGCGTGGAAGTGGCTGGCCGGTCCGGTTCGGGCCGCGGGGCCTTCGGGGGAGACCCGGAGAAGGCGGTCGCCGACCACTTCGGGACCGTGTATGTCCAGCGCAACCCCGACGCCCAGGACGGTCCCGAGGCATTCGTCGGCTTCGTGAAGTACCTCCGCGGCGAGTACCCCGACCTGCGCCTGGACATCAAGCGCGTCATCGCCGAAGGCGACATGATCGTCACCCGCTCCCACCTCGTTCTGACAGCCCCTCATGCCCCGCGTCATTGATGCTCCGGTGGTGCGCCGCCAGTACTTGGCGTCGGCCACCTGGGACATGGACCGGTGGCGGACGGCGGCCGATGACGAACGTACGGGTCGCCTGGTGGTCGCTGGCACCAACCCGCCCGCGATGAGCCGCACTCAGCATCCGGCCGGTACGTCGACAAGGTACGCGCTGCCTCGAAAACAGGACACAGCCTGTCCTCTACCGATGCCAGTGTGAGCTCCGAGTCGCCGGCGCGACCGATGCGAAAGCACCCGGTCGGTGTGGCCGCGCCACAACGGCGGCGCGCCGCGTACGACGCTACCGTCGGCCCGGGAGGAACTCCCATGGGCCGCAAGCGTGTTGAGAACCGACGGAGCCGTGTTGCCCTCAGGCGCGGAGAGCGGCGTCAAGATCGCGAATGAACTCTCCTACGCGCCCGCCTCCGGGAGGTGCGGCGGGAAAGCGGCCGAGCACCGCGGTGACCGACGGCGGTGCGTGATGGCGCGCCCATTCAAGGGTCCCCGCAGCGACACTCCGGTCTTCTCCGGACGTCAACTCTTCCGCACGCGCCGCATGCGCTGCCGCACCGAGAATGTGCTTCACCTGATGAGCGTTTGCCAGGGGATGGAGGAACGCGGCGCCGGCCGCATGGCTCGCCGCTCGTGCGGCGTCGACCGCGGCCGGTGAAGCGGCTTCCTGTGCTGCTTTGTACGCCGCCCACGCGCTCTTTCGCAGAGCGGCCGTGCGCCTGCCGCCCCCAGCGAAAGCGTGTGCCGCGTCGATGGCGTCGCGAGGGCGCGTGTCAGCGGCAAGACTCTGTTCGAAGATCGACAGTGTCCTGCGCGCACAATCAGCCGCGTAGCCCGCGATCTCACGAAGTTCTTGTTCGCTCAGCTCGATTTTGTCCGACTCGGTTGGCACGGCTCAATCCTGCCATGCGTCGCTCATCGGCGCGGAGCCCCTCAAGCACTCATCTGCGCTCCTCGGGGCCCAGTGCCACCGTCGTGGTGATCCGTGTGACGGCGGGTTTCCGGGGCACCGAAGCGAACCCGAAGTGCACGGGAGGTTCGATGGGCGCCAGCACGCCGAGGTCGGTGCCTTCGAAGACTGCCGACACTGCGTCGATCGGCCTCAGATCGTGCGGTCCGTACCACTCGCGTCGCCCGGTCCCGGCGCTGCCACGGGTCCGTACACCGGCGAGCAGGAGGCGGGCGGGAAAGTCCAGGAGCGTGCTCCAGGCCGGGCGGGCGGCGAGCGCATCGGGCATGGCACGCAGAAGAAGTCCCAGGGGTCCTCGACGACCGGTGGTGAAGCGCAGGTCGAGAGATCCCGCGTTGACGGTCCAGACGGCTGCTTCGACGTTGACGTTCACCGGCACGATGCGCACGGTGTCGAAGTTGTAGGTGGCGGCAATGAAGTCCGCCGTCCGCGAAGTGGGTGCGAACAGCAGTCGTTCCCCGTCTTCTCGCTCAAGCATCACATCGTTGAACGTCCCGAACGGCGATCGTTGCCAGTGTCCCAGCACGATGCGTGTTCCGGAGGAGGTGCCTGTGCCCGCGATCCACCCGTCGAAGCGCAGCCGCGAGGGCAGGGGCGTCTCGGCACGTTTCTGACTCATCCTCTGCTCCCGTTGCTCCCGTTGAAAGACTTCGAGGAGTGCCTGACAGTGCCACATCGCGTGAGCTTCCGCGTTGCTCCCGCTCTTGGCGCTGGTGGCGAGCCGGGTTGTGGTGCCCCCGTGGTCGGTCAGTAGGCGGAGTCGACGTTGTCGATGGAGCCGTACTTGTCGGCGGCGTAGTTGGCAGCCGCGGTGATGTTGGCGACCGGGTCGGTCAGGTCCTTCTCCGTGCTGGTGACGTGGTACGCGTCGAAGGTCGGCTGGATGACCTGGAGCAGGCCCTTGGACGGCGTGCCGTTCTGGGCATTGACGTCCCAGGCGTTGGACGCGTTGGGGTCGCCGCCGGACTCACGGATGATGTTGCGGTGCAGGCCCTCGTAGCTGCCGGGGATGCCCTTGTCCTTCATGATGGCGAGGGACTCGCGGATCCAGCCGTCCAGGTTCTCGGGGTAGGACGCCTTCTTGTCGGCCTTCTTCGCGAGGGTGTGGGCCTGCGCGGAGACGGCGGCCGCTGAGGTCACACTGTGCGAGGCGGACTCGGCGGCCTGCGCAGGGGACGGGGCGAGGGTCAGGGCCGCTGCGGCGGCGCCTGCGGCGCAGAGGCCGGATACCGAGAATGTACGGGCGCGGGCTGTACGGGCGGCGGGGATGCGGGGCTGGGCGAGCATACGGATGAGACTCTCCAAAACAGTGGACTGTGGGGAAGCAGCGGGGGCGACGGCGAAACGAAGTTGCGCGACGCGGGCCAAGAACAGTCGGAGCGAGCGGCGCTCGACCGGTCCGGAGTGGTTGGCTCCCCGGTGTATGTCCCCATGGTTAACAACCGCCGGAGATGTCCGCAATGACCTTATATACTATGCTTCTACGTAGTGAGAGGTGGCAGCCGGCCGCGGCCGCGCATGGGGCGCCGCGTCGTACGCCGTGTCCTCCTAGGGCGCCTCGTATGTGATCCACGCCCTATGGGCGGGCTCACAGCCCGCAGGGATCCGACCCCGGCGAGGAGGCTTTAAGTCCAGGACCAAGGGCCTGCGGCCCAGAAGGCGAGGCCGCCGGTCCCTGGATCTCCACCCTGAGTGCCGAGGGCGCCGACGGCCCTACTGTGGCAACTTCCGCAGCCACGAAGGGGGGGACGGCTCTTGTCAGGTCCTCCCGACTTGCCGGCGCCCGGAGCCGGATCATGCGTCCGCGGGGGCGCCGCCCACCGGCGCCCCGTGCGTCGCCGCCTCACGTCGCGTTCAGCGCCACCGTCGGGTGGAGACGGGAGGCGCGGATCGCCGGATAGAGGCCCGCCACCACAACGATCAGCAGGGTGGCGGCCAGGCCGCCTGCCAGGGACCAGGGCGGGACCACCGCCGTCCATCCCTGGACCCGCGCGAAGCCGTACGTCGCCGCCGCGCCCAGCAGTGCGCCCGTCGCCCCGCCCAGCCCCGAAAGCAGCAGCGACTCGGTCAGGAACTGGAGCCGGATCGCGTTGCGGGTGGCGCCCAGCGAGCGGCGCAGGCCGATCTCCTGGCGGCGCTCCAGGACGGAGATGACCATGGTGTTGGCGACACCCACACCGCCGACCAGCAGGGCCATCGCTCCCAGGCCCAGCATCAGGGTCGTCAGGGCCCGGTCGGTGCGGGCCGCCTGGGTGGTGGCGCCGGCGCTGCGCTCCTCGGGGACCACGTCGCTGCGGCGGATGCGGGCATCGACGTAGCCGGTGGCCGTGGCGTGCTGCACCGGGCCGATGCGCTCGACCATCGCGACCGCGCTCTTGGGGAGCTTG
This sequence comes from Streptomyces changchenzhani, assembly GCF_039766235.1. Taxonomy (NCBI): domain Bacteria; kingdom Bacillati; phylum Actinomycetota; class Actinomycetes; order Kitasatosporales; family Streptomycetaceae; genus Streptomyces; species Streptomyces changchenzhani. The sequence goes on from NZ_JBDHNH010000003.1 coordinate 284,016, forward strand.
ACCTCGCCGCCCATCGCGTCCTCGCCCGCCTCGGCGGTGAGGAGGTTGGTGCCGAGGCGGTCGAGCTGGGCCATGAGATCCGCGCGGCTCGACTCGGACAGGCCGACGACCGCGACCATCGTCGCGATGCCGATGGCGATGCCCAGTGCCGAGAGCGCCACGCGCGCGTGACGTGCGCGCAGGCCGACCGCACCGACGCGGAGGATGTCGCGCAGGGACAGGCGGGAGGGCTTGAGATCGTCCTTCATGAACCGACCTCTTCCGTAAGGGACGTGGAGCGCGCGCCGCAGCGCGAGTCCGAGACGATCTCGCCGTCCTTGAAGCGGATCCGGCGCGGCAGCGATGCCGCGATCTCCTTGTCGTGGGTGATGACGCAGATGGTGGTGCCGGACGCGTTCAGCTCGTGCAGCAGCTCCATGACGATCTCGCCGGACGCGGTGTCCAGCGCCCCGGTCGGTTCGTCCGCCAGCAGCAGCCGGGGCGCTCCCACCAGGGCGCGGGCGATGGCCACGCGTTGTTTCAGCCCGTCGGCGACGTTGTCCACCGCGTCGCGCCCCGCCGCCAGGTGGAAGTGCTGGAACACGAAGCCGATGTGGCGGGCGCGCAGTGCGGAGAGCCGCGAGTCGGAGAGCTCGGACACGTCGTACCCGGTGACGCGGACGGTGCCCGTGGTGGGCTTGTCGAGGGTGCCCATGACGTGGAGCATCGTGGACTTGCCGGAGCCGGACGGGCCTACGACGGCGACCAGTTCGCCCTCTTCGACGGTGAGGTTCACTCTGCGCAGGGCGTGGACACCGCCGGGGTACGACTTGCCGGCGTCCCGCAGTTCGACTACCGGGGCCGGCCTGATGACTTCTGGCCCGATGGCTTCCGGCGGCCCCATGACTTCTGGTGTCATGACTTCGCCACTCCGACCTTCAGACCCTCGCGCACGTCCGGTCCGCTGACCTCGATCTGCCCGTCGGCGGTCATGCCCGTCTCCACCCGCACGATCCTTGAGGTGACGCCCTGGACGACCTGGAGGCCGTAGCCGCCGTTCTCGCCGCGCAGCGCGACGACCGCCTCGACGGGGACCGCGAGGTCTCCCTTGCGCGCCTCGCTGACGAACTTCACACTCGCCGGCGCCTTCGCGTCCTCACCCGACGCGGCGCTCGCCCCGCTGTCCAGGACGACCTCGACGGTGATGCCGTCCTGGGTGTCCGCGCCGTCCGCCCCGAACTGCTCACAAGTGCGGGGCAGAAGCGCGACAGGACAACCTCGGTGAGGACGGCCTACGACCACACGGACCGAAATGATCTGTGCGCGCCGGACGACGGATGAAACCCCCTGCGAGGCGTCCGAATCTGATCGTGGGAAGGCATCCGCGTAGGGGCGATCCTGAACCCCGATGGTGAGCCGCCGGTGCCCAGCTGTCCGGTTTGCCCCTGTCGACAGTATCGCGAGATTAGCTTAGGCTCACCTAAGTTAGCTGGCCGCTCCGTCGGCGTGCCCGCCTTTCGTACCTTTCCCCACGCCTGACAGGCGGCTTTCCCGCACGATGGGAGTGACATGTCACAGGTTCTTCCTGGCGACGCACCACTGGTCCACGACCTCATTGGCATCGGCTTCGGCCCATCCAATGTGGCCATGGCGATCGCGCTCAATGAGCACAACGCACGCGTCGGCAGGCAGGAGTCGGTCACCGCTCACTTCTTCGAACAGCAGCCGAGCTTCGGGTGGCACCGTGGCATGCTCATCGACGACGCCACCATGCAGGTGTCCTTCCTCAAGGACCTGGTGACGCTCCGGAACCCGGCCAGTGAGTTCAGCTTCCTCTGCTATCTGCAGAGCAAGAACCGCATGATCGACTTCGTCAACGGCAAGAGTCTCTTCCCGTTGCGGGTGGAGTTCCACGAGTACTTCGAGTGGGCCGCGGCCAAAGTCGACGACATGGTCTCCTACGGCCACGAGGTCGTCTCCGTAACGCCCTTCGTCCACGACGGTGTTGTGGAGTACCTGGACGTGACCGTCCGGTCGGGGGAGGGCCTTGAGGTCCACCGGGCCCGCAACCTCGTCATCGGTACGGGGCTGCGCCCCCTCATGCCGGAGGGCGTGGAGCGCGGCGACCGTATCTGGCACAATTCCGATCTGCTGCGAAAGGTCGACGCACTGGAGGGCACATCGCCCTCGCGGTTCGTCGTCGTGGGTGCCGGGCAGAGCGCCGCCGAGAACGTTGCCTACCTGCACCGCCGCTTCCCTCAGGCCGAGGTCTGCGCGGTCTTCTCGCGCTACGGCTACAGTCCCGCCGACGACAGCAGCTTCGCCAACCGGATCTTCGACCCCGGAGCGGTCGACGACTACTTCGCCTCGCCCGAGAGTTTCAAGAACCGGTTGATGGCCTATCACGGCAACACCAACTACTCCGTGGTCGACATCGATTTGATCGACGACCTGTACCGGCAGATGTACCGCGAGAAAGTCCTCGGCACCGAACGGCTGCGTTTCCTCAACGTGTCCCGGCTCACCGGCGTCGATGAGACGCCCGATGGTGTCCGCGCCACGGTGAAGTCCCTTGTGACGGGGGAGGAGACGACCCTGGATGCCGACGTCGTGGTGTTCGCCACCGGCTACAGCCCCGTCGACCCCCTCGGCCTCCTCGGCGAGGTCGCCGACCGCTGCCTGAGCGACGACAAGGGCCGCGTCCGCGTCGAGCGCGACTACCGCATCGCGACGGACCCCGATCTGCGCTGTGGCATCTACCTGCAGGGCGGCACGGAGCACACGCACGGCATCACGACGTCCCTGCTGTCCAACACCGCGATACGGGTCGGCGAGATCCTGGACTCGCTGCTCGAACGAGGCGTGAAGTCCACCTCCGAGGAGGCTCGACCTGTCGCCGGCGGAGCAGGCAGCACCGCCCGCCAGTCCGCCCACGGGTAGGGATAACGTACATCGACATGTTCACGACTGCAGTTGAGCGACCCGCGCCCGTGGGTACGACGGAGGCCCGTCGGCGGCGGGTCGTGGGTTTGGGCGCGCTCGTGGTGATCCTTGTGATCGCGGCGGGGGTGTCGCTGGCCGTCGGCGCACGCGCGTTGACTCCTGCCGAGGTCTGGCACGGGCTGTTCGCGGTGCCCGACTCCGACTCGCGGCTCACCGAGATCAGGCTCATCGTGCAGACCGTGCGGGTGCCCCGGACCGTGCTCGCGATCGTGGCGGGCATCGCGCTGGGGGTCGGCGGTGCGCTGATCCAGGGGTACACACGCAATCCCATCGCCGACACCGGCCTGCTGGGGGTGAACGCCGGAGCGTCGTTCGCCGTCGTGTCGGTGATCGCCATATTCGGGTTCACCGACCCGTTCCAGTACGTCTGGTTCGCCTTTGTGGGGGCGGCGGTCGCCGGCGTCGTCGTCTTCGGCCTTGCGAGTATCGGCCGGGGGGCGGGCAACCCGTTGACGCTCGCCCTGGCCGGGCAAGGGATCACGGTGTTCCTCGCGGCGATGACCACGGCGGTCGCGCTGTCCGACCAGAAGTCGCTCAACGCGCTGCGGTTCTGGAACTCGGGCTCCGTGGCCGGTGTCCGATTCGACGTCATCTGGCCGGTGACCGTGTTCATCGCGATCGGATTGGTACTGGCACTGATCACCCTCCCTGCCCTCAACCTGCTCAACCTGGGCGACGACGTGGCGCGGGGGCTGGGGGTGAACATCGCGGTGAGCCGGACCATCGGCATCGTCGCCATCACCCTGCTGGCGGGCGCGGCCACGGCGGCCTGCGGCCCCATCGCGTTCCTCGGGCTCATGGTGGCCCACGGGGCCCGGTATCTGACCGGTCCTGACTACCGCTGGCTGGTGCCTTACGCGGGTCTGCTCGGAGCGGTCGTCCTGTTGGTCTGCGACATCGTGGGGCGCTTGGTGGTGCGGCCGGGTGAGTTGGACGCGGGTGTGGTGGTCGCCCTTCTCGGCGCCCCGTTCTTCGCGGTTCTGGTGTGGCGAGGAAAGTTCAAGAGCGCATGAACGGGACAGATGTGAAGCCTTTGGTGGCGCCGGGCGTTCGGCTCGGCCAAGTGTCGTTCGTATGGCGGCCCTGGCTTGTCCTGGTCACGCTGCTGCTGATGGCGGCGACCTTCCTGGTGTTCTGCCTCTCCCTCAGCGCCGGGGACTTCCCCATCGGCCTGTCCCGGGTGATCGCCACGATCCTCGGCCGGGGCGAGCAGGTCGACGAGTTCGTGGTCATGGATCTGCGGATGCCGCGCGCCCTGGCCGGTCTCATCGTGGGCATCGCGCTGGGGATGTCCGGGGCGATCACACAGTCCGTCGCGCGCAATCCGCTCGCCAGTCCCGACATCTTGGGGATCACCAGCGGGGCCAGCGCCGTCGCGGTGTTCCTGGTGACGGTGTCGGGCGGGACTGCCGCGGCGGTCGTCAGCTCGGTGGGCCTGTCCGCGGCGTCGCTCGCGGGCGGCCTCGGTACGGGTCTGCTGGTGTACTTCCTGGCGTGGCGACGCGGGATCGACGGCGTGCGGCTCATCCTCATCGGTATCTCGGTGAGCGCCGTGATGGAGGCGATCACGACCTGGCTGCTGGTCTCGGCCGACATCAGGGATGTGGCCAGGGCCCAGGCGTGGTTGGTCGGTTCGTTGGACAACCGGTCGTGGGACGAGGTCCGGATCGCCTTCTGGTGCACGCTCGTTCTCATGGTCGTCGTGGCCGGCGCCGCGTTCCAGTTCAAGCCGATGCACCTCGGTGACGACGTCGCCGCCGGCCTGGGCGTCCGGTATTCCAGGGTGCGGGCGGTCCTGCTGTTGTGCGCGGTCCTGCTGGCCGCTGTGGCGGTGAGCGTGGCAGGCCCGGTTCCGTTCGTCGCGCTGGTGGCGCCGCAGGTGGCGATGCGTCTGGCGAAGTGCCCGACGCCGCCGATGGTGGCCTCAGGCCTGGTGGGAGCGTTGCTGCTGATCGGCGCCGACCTGGTCGCCCGCTCGGCGCTGCCGATCACTCTGCCGGTCGGTGTGGTCACCGCCGCGATCGGCGGCCCGTTCCTCGTCTATCTGCTGGTGCGGGCGAACCTCAAGTAGATGGTAGAAAGTAAGGTGAACCTAATAAGGGGGGCTTGTGGTCGCTCAGTCCATCACCGAGATCGAGTCCGGGGCCAAGGACGTCTCACGGCTGGCAGCCAGGGGCATCACGGTCGGATACGGCGGCCGGCCAGTCATCGACGACCTCGATGTGGCGATTCCGCCAGGAGTGATCACCACGATCATCGGCCCCAACGGCTGTGGGAAGTCCACCCTGTTGCGCACCCTGACGCGGCTGCTCAAGCCGACCAGCGGGACGGTGGTGCTGGACGGCGAGGACATCGTCAAGCTCAAGACCAGGGACGTGGCGAAGAAGCTCGGTCTGCTGCCGCAGGCGCCGGTCGCGCCGGAGGGCTTGACGGTGGCCGACCTGGTCGCCAGGGGGCGTCATCCGCACCAGAGTTGGCTGCGGCAGTGGTCGTCGGACGACGCTGGCGTTGTGGAGCGCGCGCTGGCCATGACCGGGGTGTCCGACCTGGCCGACCGTCCCGTCGACTCGCTGTCCGGCGGCCAGCGCCAACGCGTCTGGATCTCGATGACCCTGGCCCAGGGCACCGACCTGTTGCTCCTTGACGAGCCGACCACCTATCTGGACCTGGCGCACGCGATCGACGTACTCGACCTGGTGGACGACCTGCACGAGTCGGGGTGCACCGTGGTCATGGTGCTGCACGACCTCAATCTGGCCACGCGCTACAGCGACAACCTCATCGTGATGCGGGCGGGATCGATCCTGGCGCAGGGGCATCCGCGTGACGTGATCACTGCCGAGTTGCTGCACGAGGCGTTCGGGTTGAACGCCAGAGTGATCGACGATCCGGTGGGCGATCGGCCGCTCATCGTGCCGATCGGCCGTACGCACGTCCGGCTCGATCCGTAGGCCCCTGGGGCAGGGGAAAGCCCAACTGGGTTCCGGCGACGGAAGCTTGAAAGTTAGGCTAGGCTAACCTCACTTGTGCACGATAAGGTTTGGCTGCCCTTGCAGGGGGGCGCAGTGGACAGTGCGACAGTAAGGAACTCCGAATGCTTCTCCAACGAACGACGCTTGTGAAGCCATGGCTGCGGGTGGCGACGGTACTGACCGCCGCGACCTTCGGTGTGGGCCTCCTCGCGGGATGCGGTTCCGACTCGGCGGACAAGAAGAGCGACGACGCCCCGGCTGCCGCCGCCGGTGCCTTCCCGGTCACCGTGGAGCACGCGTTCGGATCCACGAAGGTCACCAAGGCGCCCAAGCGGGTCGTCTCCGTGGGCTACACGGACGACCAGGCCATCCTGGCGCTCGGCACCAAGCCGGTCGGCATGGTCGACCAGTACCCGAACCCGGCGGGCAAGGCCCCCGACATCAACACCCAGTGGCCCTGGGTGAAGGACAAATGGGGCGACACCCGCCCCGAGGTCGTCATGAACAACGGTGACGCGGGCCCCAACTACGAGAAGATCGCCTCCCTGCGGCCGGACCTGATCGTCGCGGTCTACTCCGAGATCGACAAGGCCGCCTACGAGAAGCTCTCCAAGATCGCTCCGACGGTGGGCCGCACCAAGGGCGAGAAGGAGCCCTTCAGCGCGCCGTGGCAGGACAACGCGGTGCACATCGCCAAGGCGCTCGGCAAGGCGGACGAGGGCGCCGAGCTGGTGAAGGGCATCCAGACCAAGCTCGACACGGCCGAGAAGGCGAACCCCGGGTTCGCGAAGCAGACCGCTGTCGCGGTGTCCTGGTACAAGGACGCGGTGGTGCCGTTCACCTCCACCGACGTGCGCGGACGGCTGGTGACGGGCATCGGATTCAAGTACCAGACCAAGATCGACGAGATCGCGGACGGCGGCTTCTCCGTCCCGCTGTCCCCCGAGCGCATGGACCTGGTCGACGTCGACCGCATCTTCGTCATCAATGACAAGGCGGACACGGAAGCGCTGAAGAAGTTCGAGCTGTTCACCAACCTGCCCGCCGTCAAGAACGGCAAGGTCTCGTACCTGCTGGACAGCGAGGGCCCGGCGGTCGGTGCGGCCATGTCCCAGGGCACGCTGCTGTCCCTGCCGTACGCGATCGACGAGCTCGCCAAGTCGGTCGACTAAGAAATGACGATCGCACCGTCCCGTCGTCCCCGGCAAGATTTGGTCTCTTTGTGAGTATCACCGACACCCGCGTCGCCCCGACAACCCTGCGCACGGCGGCCGGAGGTGAGGCCACCGGGTGGGTCGCGGCGCACTGCCGCCGGGCCCCGTGGCTGACGGCATCCACCGTGCTCACCACAGTGGCCGGGGCGGCGCTCCAGGTGCTCCCGGTGCTCCTGCTGAGCCGGGTGGTCGACGGGGTGGTCGGGGGCGAATCGCGCTCGGTGCTGGTCACGGTCGGGGTCGTGATGGTGGCCGCCGCGCTGCTCGGCGCGGCGGCCACCGCGGCGTCGACGTACCTGATCGGGCGGCTGGGAGCGGATCTGCTCGCGCAACTGCGGGAAGCCGCCGTCCGGGCGGTCCTGGGGATGCCGAGCGCGCGCATCGAGCAGGTCGGCCGGGGCGACGTGCTGTCCCGGGTCGGTGACGATGTGGCCGTGCTGTCCAAGGGCATCCGCACGGCCGTCCCCACGGTGTTCTCGGCGGGAGTGCTGGTCGCCATCGCGACGGTCGGCATGTTCGGCCTTGACTGGCGGCTCGGCCTGGCCGGTGCCTGCGCGCTGCCCGCCTACGCGCTGGCGCTGCGCTGGTATCTGCCCCGGTCCGCACCGCTCTACCGCAAGCAGCGGGTGGCCCAGGCCGACCGCGCGCAGGCGCTGATCAGTGGTCTGAACGGGATCGACACGGTCCGGGCGTACCGCCTTGAGGGCGCCGTCCGCGAGAAGGTCACCCAGGAGTCGTGGCGGGTGCGTGAACTCGGCATCGAGGTGTTCCGGTTCTTCGGCCGCTTCGTCGGCAGGGAGAACCGCGCCGAGTTCATCGGGCTGGTACTGATCCTCGTGGTGGGGTACGCCCTGCTGGAGGCCGACGCCGCCACCCTGGGCGAGGTGTCGGCGGCCCCGCTGATGTTCCACCGGTTGTTCACCCCGCTGGGCGCCATCATGTTCACCTTCGACGAGGCGCAGAAGTCCGGCGCGAGCCTCACCCGCCTGGTCGGGGTGTTGGGGGAGCCCGCGGAGGACCGGTTGGTGGGCGACGTGTCCGTCGCGCCGGCGGACGCCGCGCCCTACCCGGTGACGGTGGATGGGCTGACGTTCAGTTATCCCGACACCGAGGAACCGGTCCTGCGGGATGTGAGCCTGTCCATCCCGGCCGGCGGTTCGCTCGCCCTGGTAGGGGCGACGGGCGCGGGCAAGTCGACCCTGGCCGCGCTGATCGCCGGCATCGGGACCCCGCAGGCCGGGTCGGTACGCATCGGCTCGCACGACCTCGCCGGTATGGACGAGGCCGCGGCGCGGGTGTTGGTGAGCATCCTGACGCAGGAGACACATGTGTTCTCGGGGCCGCTCGCCGACGACCTGCGGCTCGCCGCGCCCGACGCGAGCGATGCCCGGCTGACGGACGCGTTGCGTACGGTCGGCGCCGGCGGGTGGGTCGAGCTGCTGCCCGACGGGCTGAACACCATGGTCGGCGAGGGCGGTGAGCGCCTGGACGTCACCAAGGTCGCCCAGGTCGCCCTGGCCCGGCTGGTGTTGAGCCGCTCGCCGGTGGTGGTGCTCGACGAGTCGACCGCGGAGGCGGGCAGCGAGGGCGCCGCCGAGCTGGAGCGAGCCGTGCTGGCCGCGTGCGCGGGCCGCACCACGCTGCTTGTGGCGCACCGGCTGACCCAGGCGACGGCGGCGGACCGGGTCGCCGTGCTGGACGCGGGACGCGTGGTGGAAGAGGGAACGCACGAGGAGTTGGTGGCTCTGGGCGGCCAGTACGAGCGTCTGTGGCGCGCCTGGCGAGAAGGTAGTTAGGCGAACCTAAGTTAGGTTAGGCTGACCTGTATGCCTTGGAAGGATACTGAGTCTTCGATGATGGAACCGAGCGCTCCCCGCGTACTGCTTTCTCCCGCCCGCCTGGCCGATGTGCGCCGGCGAACCGGCGACTACGGTGACCGGACCATCGTCGAAGCATGCGCCATCGCACTGTCGTACTGGACGACGGGCCACAGTCCCGACGGCATCGACCTCACCTCCGGCACGCTGTTCGCCGACGTCCTCGGGTGGATCGACAACGGCGGTGCGGGCAGCGGGGATTGGCAGGTCGGTACGGACGGCCGGAGCATCACCGTCCCCGACGGAGTCGGGCCGGCCGACGCGCAGCTCGCGCTGGACGACCTGGCCGACTTCCCGGACCGGCCCATCGGCACCATCAGCCCGTCCAGCATCCCGGCGAGGATCGCAGCCCTGGCCGAGTGGAACGACACCCGGGCCGACCGGGTCCGCCCGACCATCATGGAGATGTTCCATGAGCAGGTGCGCGGCAGGCCGGACGCCGTCGCCATCGTCGACGAGTACCAGTCGCTGACCTACCGTCAGGCAGCCGAACGCTCCAGCCAGTTGGCCCATCACCTGATCGAACGCGGCCTCACCTCCGAGCAGGTCGTCGGTATCTCGCTGGGCCGCTCCGCCGACATGGTCATCGGGCTCCTCGCCGTGCTCCAGGCGAAGTGCGCGTTCGTACCGTTCGATCCGCAGTGGCCGGCCGCGCGCCGAGCCGTCGTCGTCGAGGACGCCCGGGTCGTACTGCAGCTCAACACATCGGGTGAGCACGGCGAGGGTGAACCGGACGCCGTGGCCGTCGACCTCGCCGACTGGAAGTTCGGTGCCTACCCCACCGAGGCACCCGAAGCGACCGTGCCCGGCACGGCCCTGGCGTATGTGATCTTCACGTCCGGTTCGACCGGGCGGCCCAAGGGCGCCATGATCCGCCACGAGGCGATCAGCGAGCGCCTGCTGTGGCAGGTCAATGAGATCCTGGGCTTCGGCCACGACGACGCGTCGCTGTTCAAGGCGCCGCTGTCCTTCGACATCTCCATCAACGAGATATTCCTGCCGCTGGTGTCCGGCGGCAGGCTGGTCATCCTGCGGCCCGGCGGCGAGCGGGACCCGCACCACCTGCTGAGCGTGATCGCCGAGCAGCGCGTCACCTTCACCTACCTGGTGTCGTCCATGCTTGACGTGCTCCTTGAGATGGCGGGCGACTCCGGCCGCCTCAGCAGCCTGCGGCACGTGTGGTGCGGCGGCGAGGTGCTGACACCGGAGCTCTACGAGCGGTTCCGCACCCAGCTCGACATCCCCCTCTACCACGGCTACGGCCCGGCCGAGACGACCATCGGTGTCTCCCACGTCATCTACCGTGGCGCGGCCGAGCGCCTGTCGACGTCGATCGGCAAGGCCAACCCCAACACCCAGCTGTACGTGCTGGACGACGAACTGCGCCCGGTCCCGGTCGGGGTCGGCGGCGAGCTGTACGCGGGAGGACTCCTCCTGGGACGCGGATACGTCAACGCACCGGGCCTCACGGCGTCCCGGTTCGTGGCGAATCCATTCGCCGGGGACGGGTCGAGGCTGTACCGGACCGGTGACCTGGCGCGTTTCGCCCCGGACGGGTCGCTGGACTTCCTCGGCCGCGCCGACAACCAGATCAAGATCCGAGGCATGCGGCTGGAGATCGAGGACGTCGAGGCCAGCCTCGCGGAACACCCCGGCGTACGGCACACCTGCGTCGTCGCGAAGAAGAACACGGCGGGCGGCACCTACCTGGTGGGGTACGTGATCCCGGCCGCCGGCCACGAGGACCTGCAGGCCGACGAGGCCAAGGCGTGGGCCACTCAGCACATGGTGGAGTACATGGTGCCCACCCACCTCGTCGTGATGAAGCAGTTCCCGCTCACCGCGAACGGCAAGGTCGACCGGGCCGCCCTGCCGGAGCCCGTGATCGGCACAGGCTCCGTCGTGGCGCCCGCCACCGACAACGAGCGCGTGGTGTGCACGGCCGTCGCGGCCGTCCTTCGGCTGGAGAAGGCCGGTGTCGACCAGGACTTCTTCCAGCTCGGCGGAGACAGCATCCTGGCGATCTCACTGCTTAGCGCGCTGCGGAACGAGGGCCTCTATGTCACCGCGCGGCAGATCTTCACCCACAGCGTCCTCGGGGCACTGGCCGCGGTGGCGAGCCGCGAAGACGTCTCCGCCGTCGACACCGGCGATGTCGCGACCGGCTCCGTCGTGGGATCGCCCATCGTGCAGTGGCTCGGCGAGACCACGGACGCGATCGACGGCTTCGTACAGTCGGTCGTACTGAACACGCCGGCGGACCTGACCGCCGACGCACTCGACGAGATCCTCGCCGCGGTGCTCGGGCGCCACGACATGCTGCGCGCCAAGCTGGTGCGCGGCGAGCGCTGGAGCTTCGACATCCCGCAGGCCGGCCAGGCCGACGCGGGGTGGCAGGAGAGCGACCGCCCGCTCGACGAGTGCATCGCGCTCGCAACCGACGGGCTCGACCCCGACAACGGAGTGATGCTGCGCGCCGTCTGGCAGCGCGAGGCACAGCAACTGGTCCTGGTCGCCCACCATGTCGTGATCGACGGCGTGTCCTGGCGGATCCTGATGGACGATCTGGCCGCGGCATGGCGCCAGTTGACCTCGGGCACACCGATCGACCTGCCCCCCGTGGGCACGTCGTTCAGGCGCTGGACGCAGTTGCTGGGGCACGCGACATCCGACAGCGACCGTACCCACTACCAGCGGCCCCTGCCGGGAGTGGATGCACCGTTGGGCAGGCGTGCGCTGACCGAAGCCGACACCGTCGCCCGCGAGCGGACGCAAAGCGTCTCCATCGGGCCCAAGGACACGGCCGCGCTGCTGGGCGAGATACCCGCCAAGTTCCACGCGGGCGTCAACGACGTGCTGCTGACCGCGCTCGCCGTCACCCTCGCCCGGTGGCGCCGTGACCGTGGACAGGATCAGACGTTCGCCCACATCGAACTGGAGGGACACGGCCGCGAGCAACGCTTCGTGGCAGGCGCCGCCGGTTTCGAGCCCGATCTGTCGTGCACCGTGGGCTGGTTCACCACCCTGTTCCCAGTGACCGTGGACCCCGGTACGGCAGCCGACTTCACCGCACCCGAGTACCTGGCCGCCACCCTCAAGGCGGTCAAGGAGGACCTCGCCCGGGTGCCGAGCAACGGCGTCTCCTACGGCGCCCTGCGGTACCTGACCAACACCGCGCTGACCGCGCCCGCACCGCAGGTGCTGTTCAACTACCTGGGCCGCTTCGACGCGGGCCTGGCCGGAGCCTGGCAACTCGCGGGCACCACAGGGCAGTTGGGCGAGAAGCGCGACCCGAGGATGCGCATGCCGCGCGCCCTGGAGTTCAACGCGATCGCCGAACCCGACGCGAGTGGCGCGTACGAACTGGTCACCACCATCTCCTGGCCCGAGGGGATATTCACCGACGAGGACATCGCAACCCTCGGCGAGTACTTCCGGGCGGCCCTGGCCGCGCTGGCCGCACTCGAAGAAGGCGGCCACTCTCCCAGCGACTTCGCCCTGGTGCCGCTCACCCAGGCCGATGTCGACGACCTGGACGGCCCGGCGCTGCGGGACATCCTGCCGCTGACCCCCTTGCAGGAAGGCCTGTACTTCCACTCGGTCTTCGACGACGACGCGACGGGCAGCTACGTCGAGCAGCAACTGTTGACGCTGGACGGCGACGTGGACGCCGACCGGCTCGCGGCGGCAGCCACCCGGCTGCTCACGCTGTACCCCAACCTGGCCGCCCGGTTCACGGCCCTCGCCGACGGCCGTGTCGTCTCCGTACTCGAAAGCGGTGTGCAGGCGCCCTTCACCACGCTGGACCGCCCCGCCATCACCGACGAAGAGATCCGCGACCACGCCGAGCGTGACCGCCGCGCCGGTTTCGACCTGGCCACCGGGCCGTTGATGCGCTACACGCTCATCCGCGCCGGGTCCGGCCGCAACGTCCTGGTGCAGACCGTGCACCACATCATCGCCGACGGCTGGTCGGTGCCGCCGATGCTCCGCGCGCTGCTGGCCGAGTACTCGGCGCCGGGAACCGTCTACCCGCTCGGCGGCTACCGCGACTACGTGAGCTGGCTCGCCGAACGCGACCAGGACGAGAGCGACCGGGTGTGGGGCGACGAACTCGCCGCTCTGCCAGGCCCCTCGCTGGTCGCCGAGGGGCACACCCCCTCGGAGCGGTTCGCCGACATCGCCGCTGAGCCCGCCGACGACATCGACGCGGCCGTCCGCTCCGCCGGCGTGCCTTTGAGCGTGGCCGTGCACAGCGCGTGGGCGCTGACACTGGGCGGCATCCTGCACGGCACGGACGTCGTATTCGGGTCCACGGTCTCCGGGCGCGACGCGGAGGTGCCCGGCATCGGGGACATGGTGGGCCTGTTCATCAACACCATTCCCGTGCGCGCCCGTTGGGCCGGTACCACCACGGCCCGCGACCTGCTCGCCGCGGTGAAGGAACACCAGAGCGCGGTGCTGGCGCACCAGCACGTCTCACTGGCGAGGATCGGCCGCGAGGCCGGCGCCGGCTCCCTGTTCGACACCCTGGTGGTGTTCGACGTCGCGACCGACGTCGACGCACTGCGCTCGCCCGGCGACGAGCTGGTCATCACCGACATCGTCAACGAGGGTGCCCCGCACTATCCGTTGACGCTGGTGGTGGAGCGCGCACTCGACGGCCGTCCGCGCTTCAACCTGATCTACGACGGGGAACTGCTGCGCCGGGAGAGCGCCGAGGCGATCCTGCACACGTTCACCCGGACCCTCACCGGCCTGCTCGACCGGCCAAACGCCCCGGTCGGCGAGCTGGCCCCCGAGGCCGGCCGGCGCCCGGCGCCGATCACCCCCGCGACCCTGGGCGAACTTTTCGATGCCGCCGCGAACCGTGACCCGGCAGCCACCGCCGTCACCCAATGCGCTCTCGACGGCGCTACCCTGTCACTGACGTACGGCGAACTGGCGACCGCCAAGAACGAGCTGGCCTCGGCCCTGTGCACGGCCGGTGTCGGCTCCGGAAAGCGGGTCGCCATCGCTGTCCCGCGCTCCCTCGAACAGGTCGTCGCCCTGGTCGCGGTCGTCACCGCGGGCGGCGCGTACGTGCCGTTGGACCTGGCGTACCCGGACGAACGGCTGGAGTACATCCTCGCCGACGCCGCTCCGCAGGTCGTACTCGTGGACCGGGACCAGCACGACCGCTTCACCCGACTGCTGGCCCGAGCAGGCGTACAGGCCCGCGTGCTCGTCCAGGGCGATGAGCTGCCTTCGGCCTCCACCGCGCCCGAGGTGAGCTGGCACGACCCCGCGTACGTGATCTACACGTCCGGCTCGACCGGCAGGCCCAAGGGCGTCGTCGTCCCGCACTCCAGCGTGGTGACGCTCCTTGCGAACACCCGCCCCGACATGGACTTCGGCCCGCACGACGTATGGGTCCAATTCCACTCCTTCTCCTTCGACTTCGCGGTCTGGGAACTGTGGGGCGCGCTGGTGCACGGCGGTGAACTGCTGGTGCCGGAGTACGGGCTGACCCGCTCCCCGGTCGACTTCCACCGGCTGGTCCGCGAGCGGTCGGTGACCGTGCTCAACCAGACCCCGTCGGCGTTCTACCAGTTCATCGAGGCCGACCGGCACGCTGGTGAGCCGGTCACGGCGCTGCGCCGGATCATCTTCGGCGGCGAGGCACTGGATCTCGGGAAGCTGCGCGGCTGGGTCGAGCGGCACGGCACCGGTTCGCCCGAGCTGGTCAACATGTACGGCATCACCGAGACCACCGTCCACGTCACCCACCGCGTGCTGACCGACGAGGACTTCGGCCACGGCGCCGACGTCAGCCCGATCGGCGGTCCGATCCCCGGCCTGCTCACCTACCTGCTCGACGACCGGCTCCGGCCGGTGCCGCCGGGCCGGGTGGGCGCCATCTACGTCGCCGGCGACCAGGTGTCGCTCGGCTACCTGGGCAGGGCCGGGCTCACCGCGGGCCGGTTCGTGGCCAACCCGTTCGCGGCCGACGGCTCTCGCATGTACCACACGGGCGACCTCGCCCGCCGCACGCTCGACGGCGAGCTGGAGTTCACCGGCCGCGCCGACGACCAGGTGCAGCTCAAGGGATTCCGCATCGAGCTCGGTGAAGTGGAGTCCGCGGTCAGAGAACTCGACGGTGTGGTCGATGTGGCCGTCACCGTGGCGGACAGCGGCGACCAGCTCGTCGCGCACATTGTGGGACAGGTGCCCGGTGACTTCGCCGCCCTGCTGTCCACCAGGCTGCCCGTGCACATGGTGCCTGGCCGGGTCCTGCCGGTCGACATCCTCCCGCTGACGGTCAACGGCAAGCTGGACCGTAAGGCCCTGACCGAGCGCGCCGCACGGGACGACACCCCGGTGGCCGCGAGCGACTCCGCGCTCATCGCGCTGATCGACATCTTCGCCCAGACGCTGCCCGGCGCCGATGTGGACGCCGACACCGATTTCTTCGGCGCCGGAGGCGACAGCATCGTCGCCATCACCGTGATCAACCGGGCCAGGGCGCTCGGCCTGCCGATCGCCCCCCGCGACGTGTTCCTGTGGAAGACACCGCGCGCCCTCGCCGACCACGTGGCCACGCGCACCCCGCAGACCGTGACGGCCGCGCCGTCCCGCCGGGAGGACGGCCCGCTGCCGGCCACACCGATCATCCTGCGCCAGCGTGAACTGGGCGGTTCGCTGGCCCGGTTCGCCCAGGCCAGGACGCTGGTGGCAGCCGAGGGCACCGACCTCGCCGACGCCCGGCGCGCCGCGAACGCCGTCGTGGCCGCACACCCGGCCCTCCGGTTGCGGCTGCGCGTCGAGCACGGCGTGTGGTCCCTGCGCACCGGACCCGCCCGCGAGGTCACCGTCGCCCGCACGGACGCCGCCGATGCCACGGCCGCGGCGAACGAAGCCGCCGGACGGCTCGACCCCGAATCCGGAGACGTCATCGCCTTCTCCTGGCTGGAGGCGAGCCGGACCCTGGTGGTCACCGTGCACCACATCGCCGTCGACGCAGTGTCCTGGCTGGTCCTCCTCGACGACCTGGCCACCGCCATGAGCGGGGCTGACCTGGCGCCGCCGACCACGTCCTACGCCGAGTACGCCGAAGCACTGGCGGTACGGTCCACCGAGGTGATCGACGACCTCGGAGACTGGATCACCACGCTCCGGGCGCCCGCGCTGCTGCCCGCGGTCCAGGACCTGCGCGAGACCACGGTCGTACTCGCGCCCGAGGTGAGCGAGCGCTTGACGCGCAGTGCGCCCGCCGCACTCGGCGTGGGTCTCACCGAGTTGCTGTGCGGCGCGCTGCGCACCGCGCTGACACACATTCAGCCCACGCCCACCGATCTCACGATCGAACTGGAGCGGCACGGCCGGGTCCCGGCCCTGGAACACCACGACTACACCCGCACCATCGGCTGGTTCACCTCCATCGCACCGCTACGGCTCACGGCACACACCGAGCCCGTCGCGGCGGCCCGCGAGGTCGCCGAACGCCAGCCGGACGAGTGCGGGCACGTCGCCTACGGCCAGCTCAGGTACCTCAACCCGCAGACGGCGCCGCTGCTGAACGCCCGCCCGCAGGTGCTGTTCAACTACCTCGGCCGGGGCAGCGAGTCCCAGGCGCTGCACCTCACCGGCGGCGACCAGGGCAGCCCGTACGCCGTCGAGGTCAACGCGTGGATCGACGATGCCACCGGAAGCCTGCACGCGGCCTTCACCCTCGCCGCGGGCATACCCGACGAGATCACCGAGCACTGGCGCAGCGCACTTGAGCACATCGCCGGCGCCGCCGCGACGGCCGAGCGCACGGCGCCGGTCACCCCGCTCCAGCGAGGCCTGTACTTCCAGGCCCAGATGGCGGGCACGGCCGGATACTACGTGGCGCAGAGCTACTTCACCTTCGACCGGCGCCTGGACACCGACGCGCTGGCCGAGGCGATGGCGTACGTGATCGCGCGGCACCCCGTCGTGGGCGCCGGCTTCACCACCGACGACAACGGAAACCCGGTCCAGGTCCTCAAGATGGGCCGGAAGGTCGATGTCCACACGGTCCGTCTGACGACGGACGCCGACGTCGAAGCCTTCCGCACCCGGGACCGCGAGTCGGGATTCGACCCGGGTGAGCCCCCGCTGATCCGGGTGACCGTGGTGCGCCTGCCCGACGGCCGCGACGGCCTGCTGCTGAGCTACCATCTGCTGCTCTGGGACGGCTGGTCCCGCGAGATCCTGCTGGGCGACCTGTTCGACGCCTACCAGGCCGTCGTCGCGGGCGAGCCGCTGGACGCCACCCCGGCCACGCCGAGCTTCGAGGATTACGCCCGGACGCTCGACGCCAAGGACCCCGCGGTGTCGAACCGCTTCTGGGCGGAGCACCTGTCGGGGCTGTCAGGTCCGACGCTGCTCGCCGGGCCGACCCCCTCCGTCTCGGACGACCTGCCGCGCGCTCTCGTACACACACTCTCCGCCGAACTGTCGGAGCTGCTGCGGGACGCGGCCAGGGAGCACGGCGTCACACTCAACTCGGTGCTGACCGGCGCGTTCGGCCTGCTGCTCGGCGCCCACACGGGCCGCAGTGACGCCGTGTTCGGCGTGACCGTCTCGGGCCGCGAGGGCGAGGGCCACGAAAGCATCGTCGGTGTGCTGCTCAACACGGTCCCCACATGGACGCGGGCACGGCCCGACGACACGGTCGGCGCCTACCTGTCGGCCGTACAGGCGGACCGGGTCGCGGCGATGGAGCACGAGCACCTGGGGCTCGGCGAGATCCAGCGGGCCTGCGGGCAGGACACCCTGTTCGACAACCTGTTCGTACTCCAGAACTTCCTGGACCTCGACGCGTTCGCCGAGATGAACACCAGGCACGGCGTCACCTCGGTGAAGGCCGACGACTCCACGCACTACCCGTTCACCTGGGTCGTCACGCCCGGCGACCGGCTCACGGTCAAACTGGAGCACCGCGACCGCGAACCGGACGACGCCCGTCGTCTCCTCGACGACTACCTTCGCGTCCTTGAGGACGTGGCCCGGTCGACGGGCAAGGTGGGCGCGCTGCGAGGGCTGGGAGCCGATCCCAAGCCCGCGGATCGCACCGAAGTCGGCACCGACACCGTCGTCGACCGCTTCGACCAGGCGGCGGACCGTGATCCGCAGCGGATCGCGCTCGTCGCCGACGGCTCGACCATGACCTTCGCCCAACTCCGCGACCGCAGCCGTGCGGTGGCGGGAGTGCTCGCCCGGCGGGGCATCGGCCCCGAGACGACCGTGGGCCTGGCGATCCCGCGCTCACTCGACTCGATCGTGGCGCTGTTCGCCGTGCTGCGCGTCGGCGCCGCGTATGTGCCGCTGGAACTGGACCACCCCGACGAGCGGATCGCGGCGATCGTCGCGGACGCCCGCCCCGAGGTGATCCTCACCGTGAGCGCGGTGTCACCCCGGTTGAGCGGCGACCTGATCGAGCTGGACCGCCCCCTCACCGGGACCGAACCGTATGTGACGTTCGCACCGGACGACCCGGACCGCCTGCGCCACCCCGCCTACACGATCTACACCTCCGGCTCTACGGGGAAGCCCAAGGGCGTGGTGACCGAGTATGCCGGGCTCACCAACATGCTCATCAACCACCAGCGGCGGATCTTCGAGCCGGTCCTCGCGGAGCACGACCACCGGGTCTTCAAAATCGCGCACACCGTGTCGTTCGCGTTCGACATGTCGTGGGAGGAACTGCTGTGGCTCGCCGACGGCCACGAGATCCACATCTGCGACGAGGAACTGCGCCGTGACGCACCCCGGCTGGTCGCGTACTGCCTCGAACACGGGATCGACGTCATCAACGTGACCCCGACCTACGCACAGCAGCTGGTGGCCGAGGGCCTGCTCGACAACCCGGCACGGCGCCCGGCGCTGGTGCTCCTTGGCGGCGAGGCCGTCACCCCGACGCTGTGGCACCGGCTCGCCGAGACCGAGGGGACGGTCGGCTACAACCTGTACGGACCCACCGAGTACACCATCAACACCCTCGGCGTCGGCACCTTCGAATGCCTGGACCCGGTCGTGGGCGTGGCGATCGACAACACCGAGGTGTACGTCCTCGACCCGTGGCTGCGGCCCCTGCCCGACGGAGTTCCCGGCGAGCTGTACGTATCGGGCATCGGCATCGCACGCGGCTATCTCGGGCAGAGCGCCCAGACCGCGCACCGCTTCGTCGCGTGCCCGTTCGGCGACCCCGGCGAGCGCATGTACCGCACCGGGGACCTGGTCATCCGGCGGCCCGACGGGAACCTGACGTACCTGGGCCGCACCGACCAGCAGGTCAAGATCCGCGGGCACCGGGTCGAACTGGGCGAGGTCGAGGCCTTGTTCGCGGCCCACCCGGCAGTGCGGTTCGCCGCCGCGGTCGCCCAGCCCGACCCACAGGTCGACGGCGCGTACCGGCTGGCCGCCTATCTCGTGCTGGACGGCTCCGACTTGGCGACGGTCGCCGGCGAAGTGGGCTCCGGGCTGCCGGACTTCCTGCGCCCGACGCACTACGCCCAGGTCGACAGCATCCCGCTGACCGTGAACGGGAAGGCCGACACCAAGGCGTTGCCGGAGGCCAAGCCGCTCGGCGCGCTGACCACCGCCGGAGAACGCGGCCCGGAGACCGAGACCGAGACCACCGTGTGCGAGTTCTTCGCCGAGGCACTGGACCTGGACGACGACGAGGTGAGCGCGGTGAGCGATTTCGTGTCCCTCGGCGGGCACTCCATGCTGGCGGTGCGGCTGATCGGGCTGCTCCGCCGGGAATACGGACCTGTGATCACCATCCGTGATCTCTTCACCCTGCGAACCCCGGAAGCGATTGCCCGCCACCTTGATGAAAACTCCTGACACGCAGCGACCCCGCCCGGGGTCGGACATCCTGCGGACCGCACTGCGCCGCAACACCGGGGCCATGGTCTGGGGCACCGTCCTCATGGGCCTGTACCAGGCAGGGGAGACGGCCTTCCCCATCGCGCTCGGCCTGATCGTGGAGCACACGATGCAGGACCGCAGTCTGGGCGCGCTCGGCCTGTCGATCGCCGCGCTGGCCGTGATCATCACGACGGTGTCGCTGTCGTGGCGGTTCGGCATGCGCGTGCTGCAGAAGGCCAACACGACCGAGGCGCACCGCTGGCGGGTCCGGGTGGCCGCCTGCGGGCTCCAGCCGGTGGCCAGGGACGTCGACCTGAAGTCCGGCGAAGTGCTGACCATCGCCACCGAGGACGCCGACCAGACCGCCGACATCGTCGAGGTGGTGCCGCTGCTGATCAGCTCCCTGGTCGCGGTGGTGGTCGCGGCGGTCGCGCTGGGCCTGGCCGACATCAGGCTCGGCCTGCTGGTGATGGCGGGGACCGTCGCGATCCTGTCGATCCTGGCCGTGATGTCCAAGCGGATCGGCGCCAGTACCCAGGAACAGCAGGCCCGGGTGGCGCGGGCGGGCGCGAAGGTCGCTGACCTGATCATCGGCCTGCGCCCGCTGCACGGCTTCGGTGGCAACCACGCGGCGTTCGGGTCCTACCGGAAGGTCAGCGCGGACGCGAAGCGCCAGGCCATCACCGTCGCCAAGGTGAACGGCACGTACGCGGGCACCGCGCTGGCCCTCAACGCAGTCCTCGCCGCAGCCGTGTCCCTGACGGCGGGCTGGCTGGCGTTCGGCGGCCAGATCACCATCGGTGAACTGGTCATGGCCGTGGGCCTCGCGCAGTTCATCATGGAACCGCTCAAGTTGTTCTCGGAGATGCCCAAGTACGTGATGATCGCGCGTGCTTCGGCCGCGCGGATGGCGCTCGTGCTCACCGCGCCGCCGATCACGACCCCGGGCCCGCAGCGCCCGGCCGCGGGCGGAGACCTACAGGTCGACTGCGTCCGGTACGGGTCCTTGCGCAAGCTGAAGTTCGAGGTGGCCGCCGGCGAGTTCGTTGCGATCGCCGCCTACCAGCCACGCGCGGCGGCCGACCTCGCGTCGGTCCTCGCGGTGAACGTCGCGCCCCATGCGTACGAAGGAGTGGTGCGGGTCAGCGGGCAGGCGCTCGCGGACCTGTCGATCGAGGCGGTCCGCGAGCACATGCTGGTGAATCCGTACGACGGGGAGATCTTTGCGGGGACCCTCCGCACGAACATCGACCCGTCGGGCACCAGCCGGACGATTTCCGAGGCCGTCGAGGCGTCCATGCTGACCGATGTCGTCGCCCTCCACCGCGACGGGCTCGACTACGCGGTCCGCGACCGCGGGGCGAACCTGTCCGGGGGGCAGCGACAGCGGCTGTCCCTGGCCCGTGCCTTGGCTGCCGACACCGACGTACTGGTCCTGCGCGACCCGACGACAGCCGTCGACGCGGTCACCGAGCAGCTCATCGCGCGCAACGTCGCGGAGCTGCGCCGCGGCCGGACCACGGTCGTGCTCACCAGTAGTCCGGCCCTCCTGGACGCCGCCGACCGTGTTCTGGTCCTGGACGACGGTGTCATCACCGCAGAGGACACCCACCGCAACCTGCTGGCAGGCGACGCGGACTACTGCCTGGCCGTGGCGAGGTGAAGCGCCGGGCGGTTCCGGGGGCGTGTCCGAACACGCCCCCGGAACCGCTCAGGCGAGAGCCCAGGCGACGTCTCTGAGCAGGGCGTGCCGCCAGCCTGCCCGGTCGTGCTCCGAAGCCGACCGCGAAACACGCACGGTCGCACCGGCCTGTTCGGTGAGGGTCTCGGTCAGCTCGCAGTGGGGCAGCATCCGTGTCTCGTGTTCCCCCACGTCGAACGCGCACCGCAGACGGGACAGGTCGGGGCGCCGGCGCAGGCGCTCGGCGATGGCGCCGCCGACCGGGCCGCCCAAGGGGTCGGCCTGGTCCATGGCGTCGGGTGTCCACCAGAAGGACGCCGACTGGCAGGCGATTCGCGAGACCAGATCCGGGAACTCCAACGCCGCGTACATCGCGCTCAGCCCGCCCAGGCTCTGCCCGGCGACGACCAGCCGGTCCAGGTCGGCAGGGACGCCGGACTGCGCCACCAGCGGTAGCAGTTCGTCCCGGACCGCCTCCCACAGCTCGGGCCTGCACCCGAACTCGGCCTGCCGGTCCTTGGCCGGAAGGAAGACGAGTGTGACGGGGGGCAGCTCACCGCTGGCGACGGCCGAGTCGAACGCGGTCATCGCCGGGTGCAGATACAGCCAGTCGTCCCCGTCGAGCAGCAGGACCACGGGTCCGCCGCCGCCCGCCGGGTGAACGCGTACGGTGCGCCGCCCGCCGAGCCGTTCGCTGGTCCAGCGGATCCGGGTGCGCGGGAGGGGCAGGACGTCGTCGGCGCCGACGACGGGCCAGTGCGGCTGGGCCGGGGCGTCCGGGGTCGCGGCGATGGACCGGTCACCGCCGGCACCGACCGGGTTGAGCGGGTCGGCGTAGGCCGCGTCGCCCGCGACGATTCGGTAGGTCACCCGCAGCCGCGCGGGCATGCGCACTTCGGCGTACCAGCAGTCCGTATCGGCCCACCGGCGCAGGGGAACCGGCTGTGACCAGCTTTCGAAGTCGATGCTCGCCGAAGACCCGCGCCACAGGAACAAGGTCAGCCAGCCGCCGTCGTCGGCAGGTATCGACGCGGGCGTCCGTGCCGAAGCCCAGAACTCGTCGGTGCCTGGTCTGCCGGGCAGTCCGAACTCAGCGAAGGCATTGTCGTTGTCAGCCGCGGGGCCGGAATCGGGAGCGGTCATGGCCGGCCGGTGAGGCGGCCGCCCGTGGTCCGGGAGAACGTGCTCGGGGGCACGTTCGCGCCGTACTCGGTGCGGACCCGATCGATCACTGGGCGCATGAACTTCTCCTTGTGAGAGGGAAGGGGAGAGGTTAGGCTCATCCTGCATTAGGTGAGCCTAACCTAATGCTTATCCTCCCTCTGTCTCCGATCCACCTCCTGAACGGGCCCCATGTTCCTTGCCGGGGGCGCGGCAACGGGCCTGCCCACCGCCCCACCCACAACAACGACCTGACGCACACTCACGACGCGGCCGGCACCGGCCCGTCTGCCCTGAGGAGGCACTGACACATGAGCACCAACCCTTTCGATGACCCCGAAGGCCGCTTTCTGGTCCTGGTGAACGACGAGGGACAGCACTCGCTCTGGCCGTCCTTCTCCGAGGTTCCCGGGGGATGGACGATCGCCCTGGACGAGAACACCCGAGAGGCATGCCTGGACTTCGTCGAGGCCCGCTGGACCGACCTGCGCCCCCGATCCCTCACGCCGTCCGCCGGCTGACCCCTCACAGCGAACCGCCCCACCGGGGGAACGACCCGCCCACAGGCCCACCCGTGCGGGGGATCCGAGGCCGGGAAGGGCGTCGCCGAGCTCCTGCATTTTTCCGATGGGCAGTTCGGCACTGAGGGGCCACCGGTCGCCGCTTTCCTGCGTGGCACCGATGTGCCCACCTAGGCCGGCGATCCTCGAGCGACCGTTCCCAAGGTGTGATCGGGGATCACCGCCTCCACTTCCCTGCACGGCTCGTGGACCTGTGTTCCCGCGCGGCTCAGCACGCGCGTCAGCACCAGCGGTGTGAGTGTGCGGAAGTCGCTGCGGTGCTCATCGGGGATGCCCGGCCCTCGTCGGCAAGGTCGCTCAGCGCGGCGTGCAGCGCGCCCCGCTGACCGGGGCGGCGTGCGCGAACGACGGCCTCCAGTCCCGGCGGGGCGGGCTGCCGGCCGGTCGCCGCTGGCCGCACCGACGCGGTCGCCGACCCGGATCCCCGTTGGACCGCGAAGTACCCCTTCGTGCAGCTCGTGATTGGTCGGGACGTGTTTCGTTCTCCGGCGAGCCGGCGAGCCGGCCACCTGGCGTTAAAGCTTCACATTGGCGGTTGTGCGCAGGTGTTTCCGCCGCGTCCGGGGGAGGGGGCACTCACACAGCAGGCTTGGGTGTGGGTTTGCGACGCGGGGCGGTGGAGCGGGGCGGGATGGTCTGCATGTGTTCGCGGACGCGGCCGAGGGTGTCGCTGAGGGTGGTGATGTCCGGGCGTGCCAGTGGCGCCAGGAGCAGGCGCTGGACAAGTTCTTCGTGGCCGGGCATGACCTGGCCGAGCCGGGCCCGTCCGTCCGGGGTGAGGGCGACCGTGATGCTGCGTTCGTCGTCGCTGGAGGGTGCCCTGGTGACCAGCCCGGCCTTGGCCAGCTGGGTGACCTGGTAGGTCAGTCCGCTGCGGCTGTGGACCAGCCGGTCGGCGATGTCGGTCATGCGCTGCCGGCCGTCGGGATTCTCGCCGAGCGTGGCGAGGATCTGGAACTGGGTGTAGCTGAGGCCGCCGTCCTCGCGCAACTGCTGATCGACGGCGTGCTGGAGCAGGGTGCTGACCTCCATCAGAGCGAAGTAGGCGGCCAGCTGTTCGGGATCGAGGGACGGCGTGTGCGGCATGGACGTAGATTCTACTTGCTGCGAACTCGAAGCAGATGCAGGGTCATGAAGTGCTTCGAATTCTCAGCACATAGGGATCGGTCTCGAAATCCGGGACGACGGTCCGTATCGATGACCCTCAGGAGGCTTTATGAAGGCAGTACGTTTCCACGAGTACGGCGCCCCGGACGTCCTGCGCTACGAGGACACCGCTCGGCCCGAACCGGCACCCGGCGAGGTGCTGGTCGAGGTCGCGGCGACCTCGTTCAACCCGGTCGACGCCGCGATCCGCGCCGGGTACCTGCAGCAGGTCTTCCAGGTGGCGCTCCCGCACATCCCGGGTATCGATGTCGCCGGAACGATCGCGGAGCTCGGCGACGGCGTCACGAACTGGGCGGTCGGGGATCAGGTGATCGGGTTCCTGCCGATGATGCTCGACGGGGCCGCCGCCGAGTTCGTCGCGGTTCCGGCCGGCATTCTGGCGGCCGCGCCGACCTCGATCCCGCTGGCCGAGGCCGCGGCGCTGCCCGCGACGGCGCTGACCGCCTGGCAGGCGCTGTTCGAGCACGCGGGGCTCCAAGCAGGTCAGCGGGTGCTCATCAACGGTGCGGGTGGGGGCGTCGGCGGGTTCGCCGTGCAACTGGCCAAGCAGGCCGGGGCGTTCGTGATCGCCACGGCTAGCCCGCGCAGCACCGAAGCGGTCCGGGAGGACGGTGCGGACCAGATCGTCGACTACACCGTGACCACGCCGGCCGACGCACTGACCGAGCCGGTCGATGTGGTGCTCAATCTGGTGATGGCCTCCGAAGCGCAGATGGCGGCCCTGACCGGGCTCGTCCGTCCAGGCGGCGTGCGTGATCCTCTCGACGGCGTCACCCGCCGTGCCCGATCCGGAGCGGGGTGTGCGGGACCTCCAGATGCAGTTGCGGGCCGACGCCGACCAGCTCGCGGCACTCGCCAAGAAGGTCGACGCAGGGGAGATCCGCGTCCACGTCAGCGCCACCTACCCCCTGTCGCAGACCGCCCTGGTGCACGAGCAGAGCGCCGCCGGCCGGATCAGGGGCAAGGTCGTACTCACTCCCACCTCCTGATTCGCCACCTCACGGGCACCAGCTGTTGTGGCGCCATCGCACCGGTTGAACGGAGCAAGACATGGCCGACACGCTCGGCCCGTGGTGGAGAGGTCGCGAGCCGGGTCCGCGGTCCTCCGGTTGGGCCGTCGCTTCGGCGCGCGCAGAATCTCAGCAGACGTAGGCCGGATCCCCCTAAGTCGTCGGTCGGCTGACGCCATGTTCCGTGATTGGCCAACCGCCAGCGATATTCCCGTCGCCGGTGTGGCGCAGCAGACACCGTGAGTTGGATGGCGCCGCCGCTCTCCCTGGTTGCGTAGAGCGGACCCCATGCCTCCGGGCCGTGGCCGTCCCCATTCACGTATCGACCGAGGAGACTGACAGTGACATCCAGCGACTCCGCCGCCCGCGCGGCGCAGGTGCTTTCCCGCCCGTTCTCGCTGGGCCGCCTCACCGTGCCGAACCGGATCACGATGGCGCCGATGACCCGCGAGTTCTCGCCGGGCGGCGTCCCAGGCGCAGATGTCGCGGACTACTACGCCCGCCGTGCGGCGGGCGGTGTCGGCCTGATCATCACCGAGGGGACCTACGTCGACCACGCCGCCGCCGGGACCAGCGGCAACGTGCCGCGCTTCCACGGCGCGGACGCGCTCGCGGGCTGGGGACGCGTGGTGGAGGCGGTGCACGCAGCGGGCGGCCGAATCATGCCGCAGCTGTGGCACGTCGGCATGGCCCGCGCCGCCGGTGCGCCGCCGTTCCCGGACGCGCCGCCGTCCGGCCCCTCCGGGCTCGCCCTCGACGGGACGCAGTCCCCGACCGGCCACGCCATGACGCAGAAGGACCTCGACGACGTGGTGGCGGCCTTCGCCCAAGGTGCGGCTGATGCAGAGCGCCTCGGCTTCGACGGCGTCGAACTGCACGGCGCGCACGGCTACCTGATCGACCAGTTCCTGTGGTCGGGCACGAACCGGCGCGAGGACGGCTACGGCGGTGACCTCCCCGCCCGTACCCGCTTCGCCGCCGAGATCGTGGCCGCCTGCCGCGCCGCCGTCTCGGCCGACTTCCCGATCCTGCTCCGGATGTCGCAGTGGAAGATGGGCAATTACGAGGCGCGCCTCGCCGACACTCCGGAGGAGCTGGAGGCGATCCTCACCCCGCTTGTCGCGGCCGGCGTGGACGCCTTCCACTGCTCGACGCGACGCTACTGGCTGCCGGAGTTCGAGGGCTCGGACCTCAACCTCGCGGGATGGGTCAAGAAGCTGTCGGGCAAGCCCACGATTACCGTCGGCTCAGTCGGTCTCGACAACGAGTTCATGGGCTCCTTCAAGGGCGAGTCGGCCGCCGTGAGCGGCATCGACGGCCTGCTGGACCGGATGGACCGCGACGAGTTCGACCTCGTCGCCGTCGGGCGCGCGCTCCTCGGGGACCCGGAGTGGGCCGCCAAGGTCTTCGAGGGCCGCGACGGCGACCTCGTACCGTTCGACGCGGCGATGCTGCGCACGCTGAGCTGATCGCCGAGCGCGGGAGAGTCCGCAGCCAGTGTGCCCACTTCCAGGGCCAAGGCCGGCTCTTTGGTCGATTGGACCCTTGAGTCAACTGTCCAATTGATTGGACATGTCCGTCCGGTCAGTGATCACTGATGCGATACGGGTGTGGATTGATCCGCTCATGTCGGCCGATCCACCTGGCGGGGCGGCGGTGGGCCAACCATCGCCGCACGCTGGAACCCATCGCATGGAAGTGCCGGACCTGCTGGCCTCGGTGGGACCTGCCCTCTGAACTCGGCTCGTTCAAGGCTGCCCACAAGGCGTCCCCATCGAACTCCACGTATGGCCCGTCGAGCGTGGCGGAGCCGTGGACGGGGCGCTGCTTCCGTCGCCAGGTCCACAGGCCATACTGGTCGGGCCCTGATCACCCACGGAACGACTCCATGGCCAAGAAAAGCACCTCCTCGACCACCGTCCCCGACACCGCGTGGCTGGGGCGCGGGCGCCACCTCGGGCCCGAGCCCGAGCAGGACGTCCGGCGCAACCTGATCGCCCTCAAGGCGGCCGGGGTGCTCGATGACTTCCTGGACCTCGACCCCGTCGAGGCGGCCCGCTCCACAGTCCTGCACCCGCGGGACGGGTCCGCCGACCCCGGCCCGTCGGCCCGCCGCCTCTTCGAGGCCCGCTGGCGCGTGGCCGACGACGTCACCGTGCGCGCGCAGCTGACCACGTACGACCCCGAGGCCCGCCGCAAGGAAGGCGAGGGCGTCACCTGGGTCCTCGCAGCCGAGACGGAGCGAGCGTGGGACGTGTACTGGCCCTCGCCCGCCACCATGTTCTGGCCCGACAGCGAGCAGGTCGCCTGGGATCACGACACGGTGCCCGGCGTGCGCCAGCGGACGACGAATCACCTGCCGAAGGAAGACGGCGAGCTGCGCCACCGGCTGAGGGACTGCACCCGGCAGAGCTGGTTCATCCATGTCGTGGTGCACGAGGCGATGACGCCGGACGCGATGGGGCAGCAGCCGATCTCGGCGTTCCTGCCGCCGAGCCTGCGGCACCGGGTGATCGAGCACCGGGGCACGCCGGAGCAGGCACAGGTCGCCGACTTCGCGATGAAGCGGGAGCTGGGCGTACGGATACCGCGCGGCGGCGCCGTCGTCCTGCCTACGGCGCCGCAAGGCCCGGGGTACGACGCGGAGCGCTTTACTGTGCGTAGCGTCTTCCTGGACGGCTCGGAACCGACCGAACTCCTCGACAGAATCAAGGAGTTCGCCGCACTGCCGCGGCCGCTGCCGCCCGACGCCGAACGGGCCCTGACGCGGCTGCGTCAGGGCTGGCACCTGCTCACTCCGGACGAGGAGCTGGTCCACGCCCAAGGCATGGTCACCCAGTACGCCGAGGCGCTCGATGCCATGACGAACTCCCGTGACCTGTACCGGGAGGCTATGGAGGCGGCGCACGCCGCGCTGGCCGAGGTGACGGGTGGCGACGGCGTGCCCCGGCCGCCCGCGTCGGGGCCGGTCAAGGCGGACGGCTCGCCGCTGGGCGCCCTCACGAAGGCGTTCGGCCGCTTCCGGGACCCGAACAAGTAGGGGAACCAGTAGCGGGCGGGATGACCGCTGACCGCGCTCAGCCAAGCGACGAAGTGTCCGAGCCGGCCGGCAGGGTCCCGTTATGCGTACCCGAGTCAGTTGATCAACCCGCCTGTGGCGTACAACCTTTCCTGGGGTTGATCAGTCTTCTCAACGGCCACCATCGTGGTCGCGCCTACGAGGAGATCGTCATTTCCGCCATACGTAAAACCCTGACCGCTACTGCCGTCGCCACTGCGGTCCTGGCCGGATCCACCGCCTGCGGCACGGTGGAGAACCTGTCCGCCGGGCAGAAGCTCGACCGGGCCTTCGACAAGCTCGGTCAGGAACACTCGCTGTCCTTCGAACTCGACCTGGACGCCGACGCCAAGACGCTGAAGGCACTGGATGCCGATGCGGAGCCCGGCGAGGAAATTCCGGACGAGGTCGCCGAGCTGCTCACTGCGGGGCGGCTCTCCGTCTCGATGCAGTCCAAGAAGCCTCTCGCCGAGTCGGGCGACAAGGACATCACCGGCGTAGCCATGAAGTTCAGCAGCCCGGACGGTGACCTGTTCGAGTACCGGCTCGTCGGCAAATACACGTACTTCCGCGCCGACGTGGATGGCTTCGAAAAGATGACGGGCATGCCCATGCCGCCCGCCGACGAGCTGTCCAAGAGCGCTGGAGCCTTCAAGAAGCTGCTCCAGGGCGAATGGGTCAAGGTCGCGACGAAGGACCTTGAGGACACCCGCGACGAGATGGGCGCCGGGCAGGGCCCGGAAGGCGGGAAGCCCTCGGCGGAACCCACCCTCGATGCCAAGACGCAGAAGGACCTTATGAAGGCCCTTCGTGAAGTCCTTGCTCGCGAGGTCGATTTGCAGACCGCCGGTGGGAAGGGCGACACCGAGCACGTCACCGCCACCGCCCCGCTCCGTACTCTGCTCACCGAGCTGGTCGACGAGATCCGTCCGCTGGCGAAGGATCTGCCGCCGGGTGCCGAGCTGCCGACGGACAAGGACCTCAAGGAAGCGCCTAACAAGAAGGTCACCGCGCGCTTCACGCTCAACAACGGTGCGCTGAGCGAGGTGTCCGTGGATCTCGCGAAGCTGGCGCAAGACGCGAAGGTGAAGAAGCTCGCACTTGTGCTGCGCGTGGGCAAGGGCGAAAAGGCCACGGTTCCGGCCGGAGCCACCGAGGTGACGGTCGACGAGCTGATGGAGAGCTTCTTCGGGGGCACCTCGGGCGAGGTGCTGGGCGGAGAGGGATTCCCGGAGGAGGCGTAGGGGTAATGTCAGGCGGCAGGTGGGGCGGTGCCGCCTGCCGCCTGCCGCTTGTCGCCGGTGTCGGCGTCGGAGGAGGGAGATCCGTGGCCTCGGCGCTCTCCTGTACGCCGACGACTCTGTGGTCCTCGTGAGGTGAACCCACACCGGGGCACTGACCTCGGAATATCGTGACGGCTCGCCAGTTCAACTGGCGGGCCGTTTCGGCTTGTTGGGTAGGTTGAGGGGCGGTGCGCCGCTCGCCGTGCTGGTCGACGTATTCACCTATCTGGTGTCCGGCCTGCTGCTCGCCTCGGTGAGGGCCCACGATCCTGTCCCTCACACACAACTAATCGTTGTTGCCTAACTGGCAGCAGCGACTATCGGCGCTCTGGGTGGGAGCTCATTCGCTCGTCGAGTGCAGTTGGGCGAACTCGCCGGCGAGCATGCCCATGATGACGAGATCGTGGTGTTGACCGGCGAAGAACACGTGGTCGCGGAGGCGGCCCTCCTCAACAAAACCGAGCCGCTGATGAAATGTCATTGACGCCTCGTTGTGTGCGAAGACCCGCGCTTCGCACTTATGAAAGCGCCGCTCGGCGAACATGAAGCGCAGCAGCATCACCGCGGCTTCAGCCGCGTAGCCTTTGCGCCGGTGATCAGCGCCCATCGTGATGCCGTACTCGAACCAGCCCGCACGTGGATCAGCGTGGTGCGAGCCGACAGCACCGACGATTTTCCCCGTGTCGACTGCTTCGATTGCCAACCCGAAGCAGTCGCCATCAGATTTGGCGGCGGCCTGCTCCTTCGCCCAGGCACGGACGCCCTCGGCGGAACGAGGAGGGTTCAGCAGGTCCCCCAGCCGCTCCTCGTCCTCGGCGAAGCGCATGAACGCGGTCCAGTCGTCGGGCTCGATACCGCGCAGGCGTACCCGTTTGCCAGTCCAGAACGATGTCATCCCCTATTCGATCACTCTATATCGCGGTCGTGTGCCGCCAGCGAGACCGGATCAACCGGCTGTGCCAGGTGCCGCTGAAGACGCTGCGGCACGACGACTCCGTCGACGATTACGTGCTGCACTGGATCGACACACTACAGACCTACTTCTCCGAGCGCCCCCTGGACGACGTCGTGGCGAAGCTGCTGTCCACCATGGAGACGTCCACGCCGGACACTGTGAACCAAGCGCCGCAGGACTTCGTGAACCGCGTCGATTACCAGCCGGTCAGCAGGTCATGGCCGCGCTCTGCGACATCCTGTCCTGCACCCCGGCCGACCTGGTGACCACCACCGCCGAGAACGCCGGTGTCCGCAAGACCGCCACCGGCGACCTGCCCGCACCGCCCGTCGGCAACATCGCGAAGCTGCGGCCCCGCCCGGCCCGCATCCTGCCCGACGCATGAGCCCCGTCTACAAGACACCCGAACGGGCTGGGTTCCTCGGGGAACCGGTGACAGTTGAATACGAGAGCCCATCAGTACCGAAGGCCATGCTCTAGCGGAGGCGGGCCAGCAAGTGGGCGTCGAGGAAGCCCCGTTCGGTGGCCGGGTCGTGGAGCAGCCGGGCGAACGTGACGAGCCCGGCCCCGGCCAGCAGCTCGGCGAAGCGGTCAGCCGGCCAGCTATAGGCGGGCGTCACCTTGTGGTCGAAGCGGACCGGCTCGGGCCCGTCGGTCGCGAAGAACGAGACCAGGAGCAGGCCACCTGGTGCCAGGACACGCGCCTGCTCGGCGAGCAGCGCGGGTAGTTCCCCAGGAGGGGTGTGGATCATCGAGTAGTGGGCCAGCACGCCGCCGAGCGCGCCGTCCTCGACTGGCAGGGCCTCCATCCGCGCCTCGTCGAACTGCAGTGCCGGATGGGCCCGCCGGGCGTGGTCGATCATGGCTGGGGAGAGGTCGAGTCCGAAGGCATCCAGCCTCAAGTCGTACAGCATGGCCGTCAGATGTCCGGGCCCACAGCCGACGTCGGCCGCCCGCGGGTTCCCCGTCCCGCGCACCAACTCGGCGAAGGTGCCGACCATGGCCCGCGCGAACGGCTGCGTCTCCAGCCGATCAGCGAACATCGACGCATACAGCTCGACGATTCCGTCGTATGCCGCCCTGGTCTCATCCTGGTGTTCCACCACGGGAAGGAAGTTAACACCCCCCGTTCGCAGCTGTTCTCCGGCCCCGTGCCGAATCCCGTCCCAGTCGTCGCGGACTCGCTCGGCTACCACGACAAGACCACCACCCGGCTCCGCAACGAGACAGGTGGGATCTGGAGCCGATACGCCGCTGGCGACCACAGTCGGTCACCAGTTGGCTGGGTTCCTCGGGGAACCGGCGACAGTTGATCAGGCGATCACACCAGTATCAACCCCCGGAAAGTCCTTACCTATTCGTCGGTTCACCCCAGCGCTCAACAGGCACAACGAGCCGACAACGCGACAGCCGCATGATCAGCCGGGCAGGCCTCAGGCCTTGTCGAGTTGGTCGGCCAGGTCGGCCAGGTCGTCGGCGTGCAGGTCGAACCGGTCCGAGGATGCGGGCGGGTCGCCGACGGGGCGGGCGACGTAGGCGGAGCGCAGGCCGAGGCCCTGGGCTCCGCGTAGGTCCCAGGCGTGGGCGGCGACCATCAGCAGCCGCTCCGGCAGTCGTCCGGAGACGGTGACGGCCAACTGGTAGACCGCCGGGTCCGGCTTGTAGGTCCGGACGTCCTCGGCGGACAAGGCCTGGTGCCAGCGCAGCCCGGCGTGGGCGTTGAGTCCCAGCAGCGCCGTCCGGCTCGCGTTGGACAGTCCGATCAGCGGGAACCGTTCGGCGAGTCGGGCGAGCCCTGCCACGGTGTCGGCCCACGGCGGGAGGCGGCGGCCTGCCAGGGCCAGCGCCGCTACGGCGGTCGGGTCTTTGACCCCGGCGGCGTCCGAGTTGGGCGGCTTCCCGGTCGAGGACGTCGCTGGTGAGGTAGGGCCGGAGGCCGTCGAGGATGCGGCTTTGCTCGCGGTCGATGTGCTGCTGCCACAGCGACAAAAGATGCTCGATCCTGAGGTCGTCGAGCGACGGGTCGAGTTCACGAATGCCGGCGCGGATACCGGTGGGTTCGTCGACGAGCGTGCCGAGCACGTCGAACACGACGGCATCGATCTCTAGCTCTGCCATGGGAGAGGTCTCCTGAATGAAGCAGGTGCGTGAAGGCGGCTGTTGGTCGAACGCGACGGGAAGCCACCTTGATTCCCGACCCGCACATGAGAACCGCACGCACTGGGCCGCCCCGTTCTTGCGGGTGATCTCCTGGCCTTCGAGGGCATTGTCGCGGATGTAGTAGTGGATGTAGTCGCGTTCGGACTCTGCCATGGCGGCGAAGAAGGCGAACAGGGCGGCTCCGTGTCCGGTTGACCTCACCCTGGACCTCAAAGAGAACCGCCCCGCAGCGCATCCGAACTCGCGCAGCGGGGCGGGGCTCGCACCAGGGCGTCGGGTGATCCGCGCCGCCGTGCTCCTGGGGCAACTCCCCGGGAACGTCAGGGTGCCGGGACAGCCGGGACAGCCGGGAGTGCACAGCCTGCGGCGGCGGCTGCGGTCTTGAGAGCGTCGGCAGCCGCAGCGTTGGCCGTCTCCTGGGCCTTGAGGGCCTCCCCGGCCGCGGCCTGGGCAGCGGCCGGGGAGGCAGCGATGACCAGGGCGGCGGCCATGCTGGCCGACGCGGCGACGTTGGCGGCCGCGAAGGCCGCGGCCTTGGTGGCTGCGTCCTTGAGCAGGCCCACGCAGGCTGCGGCATCGGGGGGAACGGGAACGGGATCGGCAGCGGCCGACGGCGCGGTCAACAGCCCACCGCTGACCACCAGGACCGAAGCGGCCAGGGACGTGGCGGCGATACGACGAAGCTTCATGGATCGAACTCCTGACACATAAGGGACGAGCCCACACAGGGCAGATCCAGAACCGGAACCTCAATGCACGGGCCCACAGCCACGCGGCAGGCGACAGATTCGCTACCCGTTACGCGGCCAGCCACGGCGCGGCTCCCACCAGAGCCGACCACGCTCCGACCCCATCCGCATCCTCAAGCAGGCCGAACGAGTCGCGGGCTCATGAAGCTCGCGTATATCTGCGGTACGCGTTTCGTATCGAGCCGGTAAGTCAACGCATCGCTTTGGCACGGACGTTCGGCTGCGCAGGGGTGGTCTACAACGATGCGCTGGAGGGGCGGCGCCTGGAGTCGGCTGGCGAGCTCGTATACGACGGGTGCGTTGCCGCAGCCTTCGGCGAGCTCACGGAGCGCGGTCCGTTCGGCGTGAGTACCCGACGCGGTTTCGTGGAGCCCCAGTCCGCGGCGTAGGCGTAGTGTGCGTCGGCGGATGGAGACATTCACTTCGCGGGGTCCTTGTCATCCTTGGGTCGGTTGGAAGCGCGCGGGTTCGCAGATTCCTGGACGTAATGGGGCTGAAACCCGTGTGTGGTGCGGTGGTTGAGCTGCGAGTCCCGCGCGGTTTCGTGTCCTGGTCGCAGTCCTGCTGGCCCGGGTTGGGTGCGGGCGGCCTGATGTCCTGTCAGGTTGGAGCGCTCGCCATCTGTGGAGGGAGCGGGAGTAGCCGGCGAATCGGTCGAGGATCTCCTCGGCGCTCTTGTGCCAGGTAGGGGCGGGTTTTTCGTTCCAGTGGCTAGAATCGGCGGGATGCCAGGGCCGACCGCAGGAGGCGCCGTACCCGTGGGTAGGGCCCGCACACTCGCTCAGGTGTACCGACACTTCGGTGAGGTCGACGCCGCCGAAACATCGCCGCTGTACGAGCGTGTCGCCATCGCTCTGAGTGAGTCCGACGAGGCGCTGCACGCCATCGAGGCGGCGCCGACGCGCAAGTGGCACCCCACAGTGATCCTCGCCGCACTGCACGACCTCGCCCTCGCCGGACGCGCCCCGGCGCTTGCCGCGGCCTATGCCGCTGCGGACGGCGACGCTGCCGCGGGCGCGGCGGTCGACACGCTGCTTCGGATGACCGACTCGGTGGTGGCCATCGCGGTGCGCCGGCAGACGCTGACCAATGAGACCGGACGCTGTGCCGTGCTGTATCCGGCCATTGCCGAGGCGGCGCGCCGGGTAGGCGCGAATGCGGTTGGGCTCATCGACGTGGGGTGTTCGGCTGGGCTCAATCTCAATGTCGATCGCGTTGGCATCACGTACAGCAACGGACAATCGTTGGGCGACGCGTCATCTCCCGTGCAGCTGTCGTCTTCGATCGTGGGAGGCCGGCCCATCCCGACGCGGGCGATGCCCGAGGTCGTAGCCCGGGTCGGTGTCGACCTCGATCCGGTCGACGTGACCGACGCGGATGACGCTCGATGGATGCGCGCCTGCCTGTGGCCGGATCAGCCGGAGCGGGTCGCAAGGCTCGAAGCGGAGATGGCGTTGGCGGCGACGTCCCCTCCGCTGCTGCTGCAAGGTGACGCCGTCGAAGTGGTGTCCGAGGCCTTCGCCCGTGTGCCCGCGGATGCCCTGCCTGTCGTCACCACGACGTGGGCGCTGTCGCACTTCTCGCTTGAGAGCCGCCTGCGCTTCCTGCGCTGCCTCGACGAAGCGGCGGCCGGCCGGGCGGTGGCGTGGGTGTCAGTGGAGGGGGTCGGGGTCGCGCCGACGATACCGACACTTGGCGATCGCCGCGCCTCTGGCCACAGCATCATCGGCCTGGCGGTGTTCGACCGGTCGACTCTGCGCGCCGAGGCCATTGGCCGATGCTGGTCGCAGGGCCGCCTGCTGGCGTGGCTGGCAGACTCCTAGTGTCCTGTCAGGTTGATCCATCGACGAACTCTCCTGGAATCGGGATTTCGTAGGCTGGAGCTGGAGCGGAAGAGGCAAGTGCCTCGACAGAAGGGCTTGAGCACTCAGGGTGTGTCCGGGCAGAACGGGCTCCGGTCACCCGTGCGAGGTAACAGGTCCTGGTACAGGCACTTTCAAGAACGCCGGTCAGTCGTGGGTGAGGCCGGAAACTCAGCGACTATTGCTCAACCCTGGTCGGTGGTCGGTGGTCGGTGGTCAGCGAGGGAACCGGGTGGTCTTCCCGGGGTGAGCGGCAGAGATGTAGCGGAGGTCCACTTGAGCAAGGCGCTGTTGACGCGCGGGTGTCAGGTCGAGGCGACCAGGCGACGACCGCCGTCGTCCATGCCATGCAGGCAGGGTGTCGCAGCATTGACACCGTGGCGATCAACGACAACGAGGCCCACCGATGAACGCGAGTGTGTCCCATGGCCCACGGGCCATACCGTTCGGGCACCTCCCGCCAGGCCGTGCTGGTACGGAACTTCCGGCGGAAGGGCTCACTCCGTGGCCCGAAGCGACGGACCGCTTCGCCCTCGTCGGCGGCCACTTCGCCGAGCAGATCGAGGACGTGGCGCGGCGGGTCGCACGCGTCACCGGACACGAGCCGGTGGCGCTGGACCTGTCCGACGCGGACAGTCCCGTCCACGCGCTGCAGGTCGTCTGTCCTCGGTACCCGTACCACGCGCGAACCGAGAACCGTGATCTGCGGCGCATCACAGTAGACCAACTCAGGCTGTCCCAGAGTTGGTTCGGCGCTTCGCGTCCTGATCCTGCACTCACAAGCCGTTTTCGGCCAATCGTCGGTGCCTCATGGGTTCGCAGCCAACCCACAGCGCCTTCACCACCTCTCACAGGCAGGAGAAAGTTCGGAAGACCCGGAAGACGAGGAACGATGACCAGACCCCCCTTGAACCGGATGTGGCGCGCGGCGATCGCAGCCGGCGCGACAACTGCCGTTATTGCAGGAGTTGTTGCTGCCGCACCCGACGGCAACAATGCGCAGTCCGCGCCGAAGCTCAGCCTGATCGCCGCCTCCACCTCGGTCACCCTCGACTCGTGGAAGGAGGATCCGGGCGTCTACCTGGACCTCGGTACGTATCTCACCGCCGAGAGCGGCCCGCTCGAACTCAAGGTGACCCGGAAGTCCTACAAGGACCCGGTCGTCGCCCAGCAAGTTATCCGCGACGGCGCCAGGACGACGGTCAAGACCCTCCCCAAGGGGCTGGTGAAGGGCTTCTCCGGGCTGCCGGACTTCGCCCAGATCAAAGTCACCAACACAGCGGGCGCGACGGTGATCAGCAAGACTGAGCCGTTCTGTCCCAACAACGCCTCCGGCCGCGTTCGCCCCGACGCCCCGGCCAAGTCGAAGTATCCCGAGAGCTGCCCACCGAACCCGTTCACACTCGGTTCGGTCTGGGGCGTCGAGAATGGCTGGGCGTCCAACACCTACGCCGGTTACGACGCCGCTCCCGTCGCCCTGCCGGCCGGGAAGTACACCGCCACGGTGTCCGTGACCAAGACCTACCGCGATCTGTTCGGCATCGCCGACAAGCCGCAGACGGTCAAAGTGACCGTGCGTGAACGCAGTTGGGAAAATGGTGGTGCCGGGGCCCGCGCTCGCTCCACCATGGATCACAGCACCCACCAGATGTCCGGGCACTCAGGTCACGGCGCGATGCGCTCACCCGCGCCCGCCGCCGCTACGAGCGGCGCCGGACCCTCGTACAACGTAGGTCACGGTCCGCACACCCCCGCGCCGCCCGCCCTCCCCTGGGCGGTGAAGAAGGCCGCCGGTTTCCGTGCGGCCCAGACGGGTGACGCGCCCGGCCAGACCGACGGCTCCCGCAAGGCGCCTGCCGTGCAGCCCAACGCGAAGCGGCCGACCGGCAAGGCGGCCGTGCCCAACGTGCCCAAGCCCGACCTGCGCTCGCTGCCCGCCTACGGCATCCAGATCAGCGACGGCGGCCAGGACGTGCCCGGCAAGGACTACCTGGCCTTCAGCGCCAACGTGTGGAACGCGGGCCCCGCGCAGCTCGTGGTGGACGGCTTCCGTAAGCCCGGCGCCGAACTGATGGACGCCTACCAGTACTTCTACGACGCCAACGGCAAGCAGGTCGGTTACACCCCGACCGGCACCATGGAGTGGGATCCGCGCCCCGGTCACGAGCACTGGCACTTCACCGACTTCGCCAGCTACCGGCTGCTGAAGGCCGACCAGAAGGAGCAGGTGCGCAGTGGCAAGGAGGCGTTCTGCCTGGCCAACACCGACGCCGTGGACTACACGGTGAAGAATGCCAACTGGCACCCGGGCAACACCGATCTGTCCACCGCGTGCGGCCAGGAGAACTCCATCTCCGTACGCGAGGTACTGGACGTCGGCTCCGGTGACACGTACACCCAGGACCTCCCCGGGCAGTCCTTCGACATCACAGGGCTGGCCAACGGCACCTACTACATCCAGGTGCTGGCGAACCCGGAGAAGCGGCTCAAGGAGACCAACCTCACCAACAACAGCGCACTGCGCAAGGTGATCCTGGGCGGCACGAACGGTGCCCGCACGGTCACCGTGCCCCCGCACGACCTGGTGAACGCCAACTGACACCAGAGCGAGGACAGCGGTCGGCCCCCGGGACGCGTTCCCGGGGGCCGGTCCGCGCTCACCCGGTTCGCAAGACGCCGATGCCGTTCGGTACGGGCCGCTCCGCGCTGCCGCTGGGGTGGTCGAGTGCCGCTGCCCCTGCGTGTGCGGCGGACCGGGCGATGGTGGAGATGGTTCCCTTGGCGGTCCGGTTGAGAGCGCCATCTCCGCGCCACGGGGTGATCACCGGGCCGTTTCTCGTGTGCCGGGGCAGGCATGGAAGGAGGAGGCCGATCGCCACCTCGGGTGGTGGCGTGCAGCGCGAGCAGCATGCTCGGCGGCGGCGCCGTGCAACTGCACTCATACGCAGCGGACTTGAACCCAGTGGAAAGTGTCTGGTTGCTGCTGCGGCGTGCCTCACTGGCCGATGTTGCCTTCACTGACGACGAACACCTCGAAGGCGCTGTCGCCCTCAGGTGACCTCGTTCATGCCGTCAAGGTTGGTCGCCATTGGGATTTTCCCTTTGCCGAGGGGCCATGCCTCGATGTCGCGGTAGTGGACCGGTCCGCGGCTGCGGCCGACGTTGCTGCCGACCAGGTGCAGACGTTCGGCAGGCCATCGGCGGCCGGTGAATCCGGCGAATCCTTCGGCGATTTCTCCTGCCGAGGATCGGTCTCCTCGGCGGGCGCGGGCCAACGTCAGATGGGGGTGCAGGGGGCGGTCCTCGAAGGCGACCCCGCAGTTCTTGACGGCGGTACGTACATCGGCGGCGAGCATGTGCAGCTCATCGAGGTCTCCGTCGATTCCGCTCCACAGCACCCGGTCGTCGAAGTTTCCGCTGCCGCGCAGTGCCAGACAGGGGGGTTGGTGGTCGGCTGCGAGGTTGGCGAGTGGCGGTCGCAGGAGCGGAACTGTCTCGGCCGGTAGCTCCCCGAGGAACGCCAGGGTGATGTGCCAGTCTTCAATGCGGTTCCACCGCATGTGAGGGTGTGTGTCATAGGCGGGGCGCAACTCCCGGGCCAGTTCTTCTTTCGCGTGGTCGGGCGGGGCGAGGGCGATGAACACGCGAACGGTCGCCGGCTGGGTCTGATCGTTCATACCGGACTCCGTTCTGCACCCGGGAAGTGGATGCGATGGCCCAGGCTCCGGGCCTGTGCCCAGGTGACGGCGGCCGGGCAGGTGAGTGTGCGACGCCTCGTCGCGGAGGCCCGGCTCTGCGGAGGCCCGATCCGCGGCGGTACCGGCGCGCTCGGGTGCGGGCTTGGTCGCGGTGTTCGGGGTACGGGGGCCGGTGCCCGGCGTTCTCTCGCATGTTTTACCTGTTGTTTGTGATTCTCGGTGGAGGCACGGTTCTGCAGGTCATGCCGTATCGGGTGGTGTCTGTTTCCCGCAACAGGTCGGCATGGACTCTGCGGGCCGTTATGCATGAAGGGGGTAGCGCCGAGGTAAGGCCAAAATTCAGGGGCACGCGATCTTGGTGCAGCTGCGGCGGGTTCTGCGACCGCTGCTAGCCTGCCGTCCATGATCAAGGGCAGCCTGACGGGCCGAATAGGCCGCATTGCGGGGGACAGCAGGCCGGAGCGCGTGCTGATCGCCGCCAGTTTCGTCAACCGGGTCGGCAACGGTCTGTTCAACGCGGCGTCGGCGCTCTATTTCACCTTGGTCGTGGGCCTGCCAGCTGTGCAGGTCGGCGCCGCGCTCACCATCGCCGGATTGATCGGCTTGTGCGCGGGGATACCCGGAGGGCATCTCGCCGACCGACGTGGGGCGCGCACGAT
This sequence comes from Streptomyces changchenzhani, assembly GCF_039766235.1. Lineage (NCBI taxonomy): Bacteria > Bacillati > Actinomycetota > Actinomycetes > Kitasatosporales > Streptomycetaceae > Streptomyces > Streptomyces changchenzhani. The sequence continues at coordinate 323,966 of NZ_JBDHNH010000003.1, forward strand.
CATGATGCTGGCCCTCGCGGTCCAGGCGATGTCGATGGCGGCCCTCGTCCTCGTCGAGAGCTGGGCCGCGCTCACGATCATCGCGGCGGTCGACCAGATCGCCGCAGCGGTGGGCGGGGCGGCCTGGGGCGCTCTGGTGGTCCGGGTCGGGGGTGATCGCCCGGCCCTGTTCCGGGCGAAGTTGCGCACCTTCGTCAACCTGGGCGTCGTTCTCGGAACGGTGGGTGCCGGGCTGGCGCTGGCCGTGGACACCCGTGGCGCCTATGTCACGCTGATCCTCGGCAACGCGGCGAGTTTCGCCCTGTGCGCGGGGCTTCTGCTCCTGCTGCCCCGCTATCCGGTGCTGGCAGCACCGCCGCAGCAGCGTCGCTGGCTCGCTTTCGCGGACCGGCCATTCCTGACGTTCACCGCCCTCTACGGGGCCATGGGACTGCAATACCCGGTGGTCTCCCTGCTCCTGCCGATCTGGATCTCCGAACACACCGAAGCGCCGCGCTGGACGGTGGCCGCACTGTTCGCCGTCAATGCCGCCTTCTGCGTACTGATGCAGACCAGGATCGGCTCCCGTATCGAAACCCCGCACGACGGCGGCAGTGACGGCGGCCGTGGCAAAGTCCAGATGTGCGGCCAGCCGAGTCCAGGCTGATGGCCACCGGAAGTCCAGGTGGATGGCCGTCTGACCAGTGGTGTTCCTGATCACTTCCTTAACTGGAGGAGACCCCTCCGCCCGTTTGCTGGTGTTTGCACGCATCAGCTACCGGCCGGAGAGGTCCTGTGACGAAGTCTGACACGGAGATTATGGAAATCCTTGAGGCGTACGACCTGACCGGGACGGTCTGGTCGGCGGCGACCTTGACGGGGCACGACCCGAAGACGGTCAAGAGGTATGTCGAGGCCCGCAACGGCGGGCGCAATCCCTATGAGCGAGAGCCGCGGCCGAAGATGATCGACGCGTTCGGGGAGAAGGTCGAGGAGTGGGTCGAGCAGTCGAAGGCGACGATCCGAGCCGATGTGGTGCACGAGAAGCTCGTGAAGATGGGCTACCGGGGCAGCGAACGCTCGACGCGGCGGGCGGTGAACGCGGCGAAGAGCGCGTGGAAGGCGGGCAAGCGCCGCACGTACCGGCCGTGGATTCCCGAGCCGGGCCGGTGGCTCCAGTTCGACTGGGGCGAGGGTCCGCGCATCGACGGCCGTCGGACCTGGTTGTTCTGCGCGTGGCTGTCCTGGTCGCGGTTTCGGGTCGTGATCCCGGTCTGGGACTGCACGTTGGGCACGCTGGTGGCCTGCCTGGACACCACGCTCAGGCGGATCGGCGGGGCGCCGACCTACGTGCTGACCGACAACGCGAAGACGGTGACCGTCGAGCACATCGCCGGGATCCCGGTACGTCATCCGCAGATGGTCGCCGCGGGCCGGCATTACGGCTGCCAAGTGGTCAGTTGCGTGCCCTACGACCCCGAATCGAAGGGCGGCGCGGAAGCGACGGTTCGTATCGCGAAAGCCGACCTGGTGCCCACAGATGCGAACCTGCTGGCCGCTTACGACACCTTCTCCGAGCTCGCCGATGCCTGCCTGACCTGGTGCGATGCGGTGAACTCGCGCCGCCACCGGGCGACTGGGCAGATACCTGCGGACCGTCTGGACGTCGAACGCACCACGCTGCACGTCCTGCCCATCGAGCCGCTCGCGCTCGCGCTGGGCGAGGAACGGCTGGTCGGCTCGGACCGCACTATCAGCTTCAACTCGGTGCGCTACTCGACCCCGCCGGGATATACCGGCGCGAGGGTGTGGTGCCGGGTGGTCGGCGAGGAACTGTCCATCACCGCCCGCACCAACTCCGGTGATCTCTCGGAGATTTGGCGCCACGAGCTCTCCACCCCGGGTGTTCCGCAGATCATCGACGAGCACTACCCCGACCATCCCGACGGACGCAGCATCCACCAGCCGAGGCTGCGGCCCCGCTCGGAAGCGGAGATCGCGTTCGTGGGCATCGGCCCCGGAGCCGGGCGCTGGCTCAAGGAAGCCGGACCCGCCGGCGCCACCCGCATCCGCGCCAAGATGGCCCGCGCGGTCGAGCTGGCCGCCGTCCTGGGCAACGACAGAGTCGACCAGGCCCTGGGGCTGGCGGCCACAGCCGGGCGCTTCGCCGACGACGACTTGCTCTCGATCCTGGGACACATCGCCGACAGCAAGCCCGCCGGAGAGGTCGTCCGCGCGGACGAAGCCCACTCCGTCCAGAACGGAACCAGTGGCTGGCAGGCCCTGGGCCGCTGACCCAACACATCACCCACCAGCGAATCCTGACCGAACGTCTCATAAGAGAACGGCACCCCCATGAGCTTTCCCAACCCGCCCGCGATCCCCGAGGAACTCGACAAGCTCATGCGCCGCATGCGTCTGCCCTATATGCGCAAGGCGGCCCCGGACGTTCTGGCCACCGCCCGAGCTCAACGCTGGGACCCTGCCGAGGTGCTGCGGCTGCTGATAGCCGAGGAGGTCACCGGCCGCGACGCGGCCACCCGGCGCCTGCGGCGCCACTCGGCGAACTTCCCCACCGGCAAGACCCTGGGCTCCTGGCGGGCCGAGGACTCCACCATCCCCGAACCCACCCAGAATTCCCTCACCACCCTGGAATGGATCGGCCGCGCCGAGAACTTGGTGATCGCCGGCCCGTCGGGGACGGGCAAGAGCCACTTCACCGAGGGCCTGGCCCAGGCCGCGATCGAGAAGGACATGCGGGTGTCCTGGTTCACCCTGGAGACGCTGAGCACCGCGATCGGCAAGTCGAAGGTCGACGGGTCCACCGCACGGACCGTCGCCCGGATCTGCCGGGCCGATTTGATTGTCATTGATGACATTGGCCTGCTTCCAGTCGGCGAGGACGCCGCCGAGGCGTTCTACCGGATCATCGATGCCGCCTATGAGCGCCGTTCTATCGCGGTGACCAGCAACATTCATCCCTCGGGCTTCGACACGATCATGCCGAAGACTCTCGCGGGCGCGAGCACCGATCGCCTCATGCATCACGCTCACCTCGTGACCACCTCCGGCGACTCACATCGCCTCGCTGAGGCCCTCGCCGGGAAGGGAGTGGTCCCCTTGAACTGACCCCCCACCCCAGGAACACCACTGGCCACACGCCTGGGTTTCTGATGGCCACCAGCCTGGGCCTCCAACGGCCACCTACCTGGGCATCTCAATGACCGTTGACAGGCAGGGCGTTTCGCACCGCGGGGCTGCTCTTCCTCGTCAGCTGCCCGATGATGGCGCTGGCGGCGTACACCCCGGTCTGGGCGGCAGCGGGACTGGTCCTGGCAGCGATCTTCGTCCATAGCCTGGCAGAGGTCTGGGAGTCCTCGGCGGGCTTCGCCTTGGGCTTCGGTCTTGCCCCCGACCATGCGCAGGGCCAGTACCAAGGTGTCCTCGGCCTAGGCTTCAGCGCGGGCCAGGCTCTTGCCCCCGCGATCCTCACCACGGTGGTGCTCGGCCTCGGCACGGCGGGCTGGCTGCTGCTGGCGGTGTTCTTCGCGGCGCTGGGATCTGCCGGCCCAGCTCTTGCCCGCTGGGGCATGCGGACCCGGCCGCAGCCGGGCGTGGCTGCGGAAGTGACGGGATGACCAAGGAGCAATTGTGTCAGGTCGCCTGGCCGTAGCCGTCCACGCCGGGGACATCGCCGCGCAGCGGACTGAAGTCGACGTCCAGGGGCGGGGTCCCACCAACGACCCGTGGCCGAATGGGTGACGGGCGACATCGGCCGGACACCAAGATCAAGTACTGGCGGCTTTGGCCTCACCTCGGCGCTACCCCTGAAGGTTCCGCCGTGTTGATCGCCCAGTCCCTGCTCACGGAGAGTTCTCGGGGCGGGGTAGAGCCACCACTTGGGCGGTATTGGTCTCGCGCCCGGTCAGGGCGGCGTTCTCCAGAGCGAGCAGGTTGATCGCGGTGGCGTAGAGCTGGAGTCGTTCTTCCAGTTCAGCGCAGTGTTTGACCAGCTTGGTGTGCTTCTTCCTGAGCTTGTCGTAGTCACTGAGGTCCTTCGCGAATGCTGCCGGGGTGGCATCGGCGGCCTTGACTCGGGCCTCGAAGAGTTCTTTGAGGTCAAGGTGCTGGTGCGTCAGGTGCCAGCGCTTGACGCCTGCCTCGATGGCGAGTTGGGAGACGCTGAGCCGTCCGCTGGACCGGAGCGGCTGGCCGGCGAGCAGGCGGTCGATGGCGGCCTGGATTGCGGTCCGGACAGTGTCTTTCCCGGTGGGCTGGGTGGCTGTCATGCCCGGTGTTCTGGCCTTTCGTGGTCGTGGTCTCCGAGGATGGCGGCCAGGCGTTCCCTTTCGTTCGTCTCGCGTGCGTGACGGATCGGGGGCGCCAGGGGGTCCGTGGTGATCTCGGTGAGTTCCTGGTGTCGTGTCCGAATCTGGAGGATGTCGCGGTCGGTGCGGGCGATGTTGCGGCACTTGGGCCGGCAGTCGTCGGTGTCGGGGGTGACCAGCGGGTCGCCCTCGGTGCCGCGGAGCTGACAGGCGGCCTGGGCGGGGTCGAGCACGCAGGTCATCCCTTCACCGTGGTGGATTTGGAGGAGGGGGTTGCCGACGAGGTCCCGGGCTTGGCGGTCGCTGGTCAGGACGTGCCCGGCGAATTGGCGGTTGGCGGCGGTGACGCGTTGGCGGTAGGCGTCGGCGGCTGGGCCGCTGATGTGCTCTCCTGCTTCCAGGGCTTCCTCGTCTTCGGCGAGACTCTCGATCCGGAACAGCCAGTCCTCGAAGGCGTACTCATCGGGGAAGCCGGATTCGTAGGTGCCTGCATAGCCTTGCAGGAGCCGGGTTTGGAGATGCCCGTACTGGATCGAGGCGGCGACCAGGCCGCGCGGGCGCCGCCGGATGAACCAGGCCAGTGTCCGGCGGAGCCGGGAGGCGGCGAGCAGTCCCAGATCGTCCGCGGGAATGCCGTCGGTGCGTCCTTGTGTCCGGCATTCTTCGTTGACCCATCGGACGAAGTTGGCCATGTCCATGGCGATGCGCTTGTCCGGCCGGGCCTGGCCCTGGCGCTTGGTAGGGCTGGACTGGGTATGAGGCTCGATCCGGGTCGGGAACAGCAAGGGGCCCGGGTGGAGCCGTTCCAGTACGGTCACCGCCCGCGCGACGGCTTCGACGATGACCCAGGGGTCGCGGCGGAGTTCTCCCTCCGGCATCTTGTTGCCGTCTGCGTCCACGGCGTTCTTGAAGTAGCGGCCGTGCATAAGCCACAGCTTGCTGTCCGGTGTGTAGGTCACGCAGCCGCGACGCAGGTTCAGTACCTCCCCCGGACGGGCCCCGGAAAGGTAGGCGATGGTGAGGAAGCAGGCGGTACTCAGGAGACGGGCCAGTTGCTTGGCCTCGGGGTAGGCGATGTGCTCACGCCAGGCGCTGCCATCCAGCATGCCGATGACGGGTGTGTCGAGGTAGGCGTTGTCAGCTATGGGAAGCCCCGACTCTGCGGCCATCCGGCCGGCCGGGGACGTCTGGACCGAGGCGGAGCAGATCACGGCCCGGCTGATGTGGTTCCAGTCGATTGCCAGGGTGCCGTCTGGCTGGCGCTTGCCCGGTAGCGATCCTCCGTCCCGGTGCAGCCGGTTCAGATAGGCGGTCATCCGCCGGGTGACTTCCCTGTGGGGGAGCCTGGCGTTCTGATCATTGCGTCGGCGGTGGACGGGCCCGTTGTCTCGGAGCTTCAGGAACTGGGAATGGGCGGCGAGGATGTCGTCGGAGAAGTCCTCGACGAAGCGCAGTGACCACATCAGCAGGGGCTGCATCGCCCGTTCCGGGATCCTCCGCGTGCGGTTGTCCCCGCTGATCCTCGCGCGGCCGAACAGGTCGCCGGAGTCCTCGCCGTCCCACGGCGGCGCGGCTGGCAGTCTCATGCTCGCGGGCAGGAGGTCTCGGTGTGCCCACAGCCTGCGGACTGCGGTCAGGCGGCGGTACTTGCGTTCCAGGTCGATTTCCTCGTCGGCCATGTCGGCCAGGTAGTCGTCCAGCAGTTGCGGGGTCACGCTGCTGAGCGCGGTGACACCGCGTCGATCCAGCCAGTTCAAGAACTGTTTCAACCCGCTGAACGTGTGCAGAACGGACGTCACTGCGAGGCGGCCGCCCTGCGCGTGCCTCATCATCTTGGGGCCGGTGTAGTTCAACAGCTGCCAGACGTAGCACTTCGCGGTAAGCCGCAGCGGGGCGGGGACCAGTGCGAAGTTGAAACTGCTGGCTTGCGCGTGATCCTCGAAGATCGCTGGGTCCATGTCCCACCGGTCGTCGGCGAAACGGGACAGCCGGGCCAGATCGGTTCCGGGCCGCAGTTCGCGGGTCATCAGCACCAGTGTGTCGGGGGCCGGACAGGTGATGCCCTCGGGAGTGTCGTCCTGGAGATTCGCGATCGTGGTCCCGGTCATCGTAGATCAAGCTCCCTGGTCAAGAACCGGGCGACGACAGCCCGGTCGCTGTCGGTGGCATCCGTCCGGGCGTCCTGGATGTCCTGGACGTCATGACGGGCCAGCAGATCGGCGAGCTGGGTGTGCGGCAGCGCGAAGCGCTGGGCCCATTGCATCGGCGTCAGCTCGTCGCGGCGGGCTTCGAGCTGGTCATGGACCAGCACTTGGAGGGGCAGATGCCGGGGCAGGGCCCGTGCGCAGGGGCAGTCCAAACACAGCATGAACGAGGCCCTGCAGGGCTCACTGGCTGGGGAGTGTGGGCTGTTGGTGTTGTCGACGCACGCGTTCATCACCGTGTCGAGCTCGCCGGCGATCATGCGCCCGAGTATGACCGCGTCCACTCCGAGCTCGGCGGCGACCGCTTGGGCATCGGTGTGGGCCCGGATGAGGTCGGCCTTCGACATCACCGACATCACTCCGCGGACGCGGGCCTTGTCGACCTCTTCCGCCAGGGCTGCCGCGACCACCTTCTGGTACTCGGCCAGGTTGCCTCGGTTGCGTGCCAGGTAGTCGGTAGCCAGCGTCTGCTCCGTATGAGCGACGGGCTTTTGGTGCAGTTCCAGGTATGTCAGCCGGGTTCGGGCCAGCGTCACCCGGAGCGGAAGCGGTGAGTCTTCCCCGGCGGACTCGTCCGCAGTCAAGGCGTGGTCAGCTCCCCATTTCTTGACCCATCCGCAGGGAGCCTGCGGGCGTAGCCCTCGGTGGCCGGCGTTCTCGGGCCACCCCATGAGCAGCAGGTCCGAGCCGGTCAACGCGCGCGAGTGCGAGGTCAGCTCGTGCAGCAGGAGGTAGAGACCGAACGGTGTGTGCAGCTCGTCGCGGGCCGAGATGCCGTCCGCATCCGCAGGGATCGTGATCCAGTCGGGAACCTGGCTCAGAAGCCGTAGTTCAATCGATCATGTGGCCTGGCGGTCGATCTGATGTTCCTCGCGTCGATCCCGGATAGGTGATCTTCATGGGGCGGGGCATGAAAGCAGGGCCTCTTGGAAGCGAGTGGTTGTCGAGATCACCGTTTCCAGGAGGCCCTGTTGTTCCAGTTCACCGCATCGATGGGGCCGGTGGCCAGTGGTTCGGCGCGGTCGTGTGACTGTCTCGCGCACGTGTACGGAAACGCGGCCGATCAGCCCGGCCGTGAGCGTCGGTACCCGACGGACATGACGGACGCGGAGTGGGCGCGGGTGCGCCCGTTGCTGCCGGTCCCGGCGTGGCTGGGCAAGCAGGCGGGCCGGCCGGAGTCTTATTGCCACCGGCAGATGGTCGACGCGGTGCGCTACGTCGTCGACAACGGTGTCAAGTGGCGGGCGATGCCCGCAGACTTCCCCTGCTGGGAGCGGGTGTACGCGTTCTTCCGCCGGTGGCGGGAGCAGGGGTTGATCGCGGAGTTCCACGACCGGCTGCGCGAGCAGGTGAGGGCGCGGGCGGGCAGGAACGTGGAGCCGAGCGCGGGAATCGTGGACTCACAGTCGGTGAAGGCCGCCGCCAACGTTCCGGCCGCCTCACGGGGTTACGACGGAAACAAGAAGATCAACGGGAGGCGTCGGCACATTGTGACCGACGTCCTGGGTCTGCTGCTGAGCGTCCACGTCGCCCCTGCTGACATCGGTGACCGTGACGCGTTCCAGGCCCTCCTGCCCTTCCTGAGCAAGAGATTTCACCGGCTCCGTCTCATCTGGGCCGACGGCGGCTATACCGGCCCTGTCCTCGCCGGTGCGGCGAAGGCGCTGAACATCGTGCTGGAGGTCGTCAAGCGCAGTGACGACACCAAGGGCTTCAAGATCCTTCCCCGCCGCTGGGTGGTGGAACGGTCTTTCGGCTGGCTGATGCGCTCGCGCCGTCTGGCCCGCGACTTCGAGACCACGACCGTCAGCGCCGAAGCGATGATCCTGTGGTCGATGACCATGGTCATGAGCCGTCGCCTCGCTGGCCGTCCGCGAGCGTGAACCGTCCCGCCCGCACCTCGGTCAGCCATCCACGGGCCACCATCTTCTTCGCCTTCGACCGCACCCCCTCCACCTTCGCCGGCACCAACTCCAGGCCCAGCCCACCGGCGATCTCCCTGCAGATCATCGACCGGTCACCATCCGCCCCGCCGGCCTCCCGGCCGACCAGAACACCGATGATGCGCTGATAGTCCGGCGGGAGCGCGGAGGCCGACAGGTCCGCCCGCCATTGCGGCACCATCGAACCCGACACCGTCACCGACGGGTCGGGCCGCGACTCCCCTCCCACCTCGACCGCCACGGACCCGTGGTCCACGCTCAAGGCGTCATCGAGCTCTTCCAACGCGACGACCTTCCGTTCCCAGAACGTCTCGGCCTCCCGCAGCGCGGCCAGGACCCGCTCGGCCTCCTCGCGCAGCAGTTCCACCCGCTGCCTCGCCGCACGTTCCCGCTCCTCGAACAGCCCTTTCACCGACGGCATCCCCGCACCTCCACGCTCGGACAATCATGACGCCCGAACCCTTCCGCGCTCAGCCCACTTCATACCTGACCAGCGGAAACGCAACCCTCAAGACCCTTTTAGCAACAGCTTCTCATCACCAGGCTCATGTGTGCCCTCCGGCCCCGCCGCGGCTTATGGGCGGGAAGGATCGCCGTTGCGGTCGCTCCCGTGTAGCCGTCAGCGCGATGGTGGGCGGCCCGGGTCGCGAGCACCACGTTCCGATTCTGGCCGGTCATAGCGGTCAGCAAGACGGCGGCCGCTGTCGTTTCCCGCGCCGACAGATGGAGCGAGCAGACGATCTCGCTCACCGTTCCGTAGCCGAACACCCATTCATGGGGGAAACCGATCCGGCCACGTGTGAGCTTCGTCCGTCGCGGAACGTCTCCGTAGCGGTCCACCCAGTCCATGAGCTCCATCCGGCGGTCGGTGACGCCTTCGAGCTCCCCCTGTCGGAATCTGAGCAGCAGCTCGCGGTTGTGCCGGATCCTGCGGGCCGCCGTGCGAATGTCGGACCGCGCGGCGTCCACGATGCGCTGGAACTCGGCCTTGCTGTAGCTCGCTTTGGGAGCCTCAGGCCGCCACCTGCCAAGAACGGGCTCCTTGAGCTTGGCGACCACCGACTCGTCCAGGCGCTCGGCATGGGCCAAAAGCAGCTTGAGCGCGCCCAGCTCCGCGCCCGCAGTCTTCTTCACCTTCCGTCGGATCTCGTAAAAGCGGTCGAGATGGTCCGGTGCCAGGTGGGCCACCCTCGTCGGAGGCCAGGCCAGCCCGGCCAGATAGCGCGTGAACATCACCACGGCGCCGAACACCTTGTTCACCGAGACCAGCGCCGTCAGCCCGCCCCCCGGCGCCGTTCGTCGTGCGAACGCCTCGGCGAAGTTGGCCTGGATGCCCTCGGCGACTGGTAACGCGCCGAAGTCGTATTCGCGGCTCCTGCTCCCGTCCTGGGCGAAGACCCGGACGACGAGCGCCCGGTCAGCGTCCAGAAGACCGTGGGCTGTCGGGGCGCCCGGGGCCGGCAAGGCTGCCCGGCGTCCGCGGGGGCTCACCGGCCCACCGCCAGGGGATCCGTGCGCACCCATGGATGGCTGGCGAACGCCTCGGCCATGAACCGGCCCACCGGGAAACCTTCCGCATGGGCGAGCAGCAGCTCGACCTCCAGGTTTCGGAAAGGCTCCAAGTAGACCTCCTTGGTCGTCTCTACCCGGCGATGACCCAACATCGTCTGCACCAGGTGCCAGACATCCCCGAACTGCTCGCGGAAGTCCTGCAGTTCGTCATTCGTGAGATGGGCGAGCCGCCGGGCACTGACCAGCTTGCCGACCGCGAACCATTTCAGGGCAGCAGAGTGGCGGAGCATGTGGGCGGTGCAGGTGAAGTTCTGCAAGCCCAGCTGCTTGATCCTGCGGTTGCCGGCCGTGAAGGTGTGCTGCCAGCCGTGTCCGGCCCTGGGCAGACCGTCCTCGTTCAACCACAGCGCTAGGCAGTGTCTGATGGCTCTTGTCCGGGCGGTGGATCTATCGCTGTTCAGGGCAGGAGTCGGTCATGGTGCGTCGGCATGAACTGACAAATGCTCAGTGGGAGCGGATAGCTCCGCTGCTGCCGGAAATCGGCGGGCCGGGTGGACGGTGGGCCGATCACCGCACCGTGGTCAACGGTGTGTTCTACCGGACACGGACCGGGATTCCCTGGCGTGACCTGCCTGAACGCTACGGAACCTGGCAGACCGCCTACGAGCGACACCGCCGTTGGTCGGCCGACGGCACCTGGTCAAAGATCCTGCGTGCCTTACAGGCCGGCGCGGATGCCACCGCTTTGGATACAGACGGCGAGTGGGCGGTGAACGTCGACTCAACGACATGCCGGGCCCACCAGCACGCGGCTGGAGCCCGGCATACTCCTCCGACCGACCATCCTGAAAAAGGGGCGGCATTCGTGTGGACGAAGATGGGCGTGAGGCCCTGGGACGCTCCCGGGGCGGACTGACCAGCAAGATCCACCTGCTGGCCGACGACCGCTGCCGGCCTCTGGTCTGGCTGACCTCGCCCGGTCAGCGCGGGGACAGCCCGATGTTCATCCCGCTCATGCACGCCCTGAACGTGCCCCGCACCGGGACCGGGCGTCCCCGCACCCGACCGGACCGGGCCCGCGGCGACAAGGCGTACTCCAGCCGCGCCAACCGCGTCTACCTGCGCAGACGCGGGATCAAAGCAACGATCTCGCAGCCCGACGACCAGCGCGCGAACCGCCACCGACGCGGCCGGGCCGGCGGACGTCCACCAGCCTTCGACCGCGACCAGTACCGCCGACGCAACACCGTCGAACGCACCATCGGCAAACTGAAACAACACCGGGCCGTCGCCACTCGGTACGACAAACGCGACTACATCTTCAACGGCACCCTGGCCACCGCAGCCATCGTCATCTGGCTCCGCGACCTCATCAAAGAGCCATCAGACACTGCCTAGCGGCTCCAGCCCGTGCGGGGTCTCCTGGAAGAGGTTGCGCCTCAGCGGCGGCGGCACCAGGTTCCACGGCCGCTTGACGGTGCCGCCCCGGCCGTCCTCCAAGATGACCGAGGTCCTTCCGGCCGCCACGACTACGCGGCGGCCCGGCACCGACGCGTAGCGGCCCTCCTGCTGTGCTTGCCGCACGGCCCGGGCCCGAGCACCCTCCCTGTAAGAGGACGTGCCGGTGAGCACGGCGCGAGGCATCCAGTACCGATAGCCGTAACCGCCTTTGGCGCACTTGTCAGCGAGGGCGCAGGTGAAGTAGCCGCGGTCTGGAGCGATGCGGGGCAGCTCGGGCAGCACCACGCTGGCCCACGACGACACGCGCAGACCGGTCCCGTACAGACCGTCGAAGAACGCCGTGTCCCGCTGTTCATTGCGCCCGCGCCAGGACCTGTCAGCCCGGCCGTCCAGGCCCCGCCCCCGCAGTCCCACGTCCCGCCAGCGGGCGACGGCCGCGGGGTCGAGCCACTTCACGTTCTCCTGCCGCTTGCCCCGAGGAGCCTCCATGTCCTCGAAAGGGTCGGCCACCTGGTACTTCCTGCCGGCCCATCGGTAGAACTTCTTGCAGGCAGCCAGGTCCTTGGAGAATGCAGATGTCTCGACCGTCCGGCTGTTCCCTGGATCGGTAAGCCGCCAGAACTGGAACTCCTCGGCGTCTTCCTCGGTCGCCTCCCACCAGCGTCGTCCGCAGGTCAGCAGGAAGTTCAGCCACAGTGCGAGCGAGTAGGCGTAGTCGCGGTTGGTCAGGTCGGCCAGATTGCGCATCTTCGCCGAGGCCAGGAAGGCGTTGATCCGGAGATCCGGGTAGCCCTCCGGCCCGATGAGGAACCGCTGCCCGTCCCTGCCTCCACGCTCGCTCAGCCACGACGCCAGATCTTGCGTACGACCTGGCAAAAGATTGCGTAACTCACCCCACACACGATCCCCGTCGTACCGATGTACACGCCAGCCCACAAGGTTGTCGGCAGCCGCAACTGCCTCAGCAACATGCATGCGGTCACTACAACAGAGCACTTGCTACAGAACCAAAGGGCGGCGGGTGCTCACGGCTCCTATTCTGCCTGTGTCTGGGTGCCCAATACGCGGAGAGGGGGTCGTTGCATCGTGACCACAGCCGTTGTGTGGGTGGGGCGGGTTCAGTCGACCGGCTTGCCGGGCTGGTCGTGCGTCGAGCAGTGGATGCCGCCGCCGCCGGAGGCGATGGTGTCGATCTGGACCGGCACGATGTCGCGTTTGGGGAAGTGCTCCTGGAGGATGCTCCGGGCGTGGTTGTCGGCCTTCCGGTCTCCGAACTTGGGCATGAACACGGAGTCGTTGGCGACGTAGAAGTTGGCGTAGGTGGACACGAAGTCGTCGCCCTCGCCGGTGATCCTGTCCAGGTCGGGCTGCGGCAGATCGATGATCTCGAAGGGCCGGCCCCTGGCGTCCGTCGCCTCGCTGAGTACGGATCTGGCCTGATCGGCCGCGCGTGACCAGGAGTCGGCGGGCATGCCGGGGAAGGCACTGTCCAGGAGCACCACACCGGGCGCGGTGAACCGCACGAGGCTGTCCACGTGCGCGTCGGTGATGTCCTGGCCGCGCACGCCGGCCAGCCAGATCACCTTCTTGATGCCCAGGGTCCGCTTGAGCTCGGCCTCGATCTGATCCCGGTTCCTTCCCCGGTTGCGGTTGTCGTTGACGATCGAGCTTTCGGTGATGAGGAGGGTGCCCTCGCCGTCGGTCTCGAAGGAGCCGCCCTCGGAGACCAGGGAAGCCTTCCTGCGGGGGATGTCGTACTTCGACAGGAGGGCGCGGCCCACCCGGCCGTCATTCGTGTGCTCTTGCTTGTTGCCCCACCCGTTGAAGTTGAAGTCGATGCCGATGACGTCGCCGTCCTGCTCCACGAACACCGGCACGGTGTCGCGGGCCCACAGGTCGTCGACGGCCAGCGGGATGACCTCGACGTCGCGCCCGCACGCCTTCTGGGCAGCGGATAGCTGGTCGGGCCTGGCCATCATCACGACGTACTCGCACTGCGCGATGGCGCGGGCGACGCGTGCGATGTCCTCGCGTACGTAGGGGAGGTCTTCCTCCCACACCGACTCGCGGGCGGGCCACGACATGAAGGTGCGCGCGTGGCTTTCCCACTCGGCACCCAGGCGCAGGCCCTTGGCCGCCGTGTCCTCGTCGCCGGCGATGCTTGCGGCCCCCGCCAGTTTGTCGCCGGGGCCGCACGCCGAGGCGCCCAGGACTGCAGCGCCGATCCCGGTGAATGCGCGCAGGGCCGAGCGGCGGGAGGGGCGGGTGAGGGGGACGGGGAGGGACACGGTGAACTCCGATCATCGTGATGAGGATCAAGCTATCCGTCGGCACGGCGTGACGCTCCACGAGCGTGGAGCGGACGGGTGTGACACGTGGAGGGTGCGATGCGGTTGGAGCTGCTCGCCGTCTCGACTCTGACACAAACTGAAAATTCAGTCAAAGAGGGAAGTGGTACGCCACCGGTGCGCCAGTTTCACCGCGATGGCCTCGCGCATGAGCCCGCAGGTCACGGTGGTCACGGTGGTCACGAACGGTCACCGTGAGAGCGACTGACGCAGGGCCGCGCAGGCTGCCGCCCCGTTCGGCTGGCGGTCGCCTGAGATCACCGGGCTGGGAACGGACCGGTAAGGTTCGGATTCATGGCGCCTCGCACTACTCAGATCCTCGAAGCAGCCGCACGGCTGATCGCCCGCCGCGGCGTCCGCGGACTGCGCGTCGATGAGCTCGCCACCGAGGCCGGTGTCTCGACGGGGCTGATCTACTACCATTTCAAGGACCGCACCGGGATCCTGCGCCATACGCTGGATTTCATCAACGACCGCGCCGAGCGCTACACCACGTGCCGCGACACGGACGCCGGACCGGTGACCCCCCGTGCGGAACTGGAAGAGACCCTCCTCCTGGAGCTGCAGGACACACCGGAGGTCAGGGAGAACAGCTCGGCCTGGGGGGAGTTGAGGGCGAGCGCTGTCTTCGACGAGGTGCTGCGGGAAGACCTCGCCCGGGCGACCCTGGCGTGGGTGCAGGAGGTGGCCGCTCTCCTCGGTCGGGTGCACCCGATGACCCCGGCGCCCGCCCTGGCCGCGGCAGGCGAACGGCTCACCGCCATGCTGGAAGGGCTCAGCATGCGCTGGCTCAGCGGCGGAGTGCAGCTCGGTCACGCGCGTGACCTGGTGCGCGGCGCCATCGACGCCGAACTGGCGCTGCTGCGGGAGAAGTAGCGCCGGCTCCTGCGGGGCTGTTCCGCCGCTGTCGCAGGCTCGTAGCCGACTGTGGTGGTGGGCCTCACTGGCTGTTGCTCATTCGGCCGTGATGCTTGACGGTCGAACGGGAGTGCCAGCCGGATCCACCTTCGCGTGATCATTTAGCGGTCCGCGCATGAAAGCAGGGCCTCCTGCACAGCTCGGGGATGTCGAAGTCCAACGAGCAGGAGGAGACCCTGGTGCTCCAGTCTGTCGCGCCCGCCGCCGCGACGTCCAACTCCGGCGTGTCGCGGTGCGATTGCCTGGCTCACCGATTCGGGAACGCCGGCGACCACCCTGACCGGGCAGCGCGCTATCCATCCGATACGACCGACACCGAATGGGCGATCGTGCGCGCGGCCATGCCGGTCCCGGCCTGGCTGGAGAGCCGGCGCGGACGCCCGGAGTCCTACTGCCACCGCCAGATGCTCGACGCCGTCTTCTACCTCCTGGACGGCGGCATCAAGTGGCGTGCGATGCCTCTCGACTTCCCGCCCTGGGACCGCGTCTACGCCTTCTTCCGCCGCTGGCGGGACCGCGGATGGACCATCGAACTGCACGACCGGCTGCGCGCGCAGGTACGCGAGGACGCCGGCCGCGACCCCGAGCCGACCGCCGCCATCATCGATTCGCAGACCATCCGCTCCACCCCCACCATCCCGGTGGCCACCTCCGGCTACGACGGCAACAAGAAGACGGTCGGCCGCAAACGCCACCTGCTGACCGACACCATCGGCATGCTGCTGGCCGTCACCGTCACCCGCGCCGATGTCGGGGACCGCGACGCCGGCCAGCACCTGATCGAACGTGCCGGCGCACGCCACCACCGCATCCGGCTCATCTGGGCCGACGGCGGATACACCGGCTTCCTCGTGTCGTGGTGCGTGGCCGTACTCGGCCTGACACTTCAGATCGTCAAGCGCAGTGACGACGCGGAAGGCTTCCAGATCCTGCCGCGCCGCTGGGTAGTGGAACGCACCAACGCGTGGCTGTGCCGCACCCGCCGCCTGGGCCGCGACTACGAGCGGCGCCCCGACTCGTCCGAGGCGATGATCTACTGGTCGATGGTCATGCTGATGCGGCGCCGGCTGGCCCGTCGGCCAGGGTGAACTTCCCCGCCGAGGTCTGGGTCAGCCAGCCGCGCTCAGCCAGGCGGCGGGCCCGGGAGCGCACCACTCCCTCGATCTTCGACGGCGTCAGCTCGACGCCCATCGCCGTGGCGATCTGCCTACAGGCCATCGGCTCCTCGCTGCGGCGCCGGGCGTCGGCCAGAACGGCAAGGATGCGCTGGTAGTCCACCGCGAGCGCTCCAGGATCGGCACCAGGACTCCACGGCGGCAGGATCGATCCGGGGCGCGCGGCAACGACGGCTGCAGAGCCCGACTCGCGGCCCGCCACCGGAGCTTCCAGCTCTCCCGCCGCCTGCCCGCCAGCGTCGTCCTGATGCTGCCCGGCCAGGACCCGGCCGACCCGCTGCTGGGCGATGACCAGCTCCTGCCAGTCGGTCTCGGACTCGTGCAACTCAGCCAGCAGCCGGTCCGTCTGCTCACGCAGCACCTCCACCCGCTGCCGGGCGGCGCGTTCTTCGGCTTCCAACAGTCCCATCACCGACGGCATCGGCAGCATCCTCCCTCTCGGCAGCAACATGCTGGAAAAGTTCTGCCGCACCACCCGGGCGCCTATGCCTGACCTGCGGAAACCAGCCGGTCACACTCGAAAGAACAACAGCCAGTCAATGCAGCACTGGTGATTCTGGCCGCCGGGCAGGCGAAAAGGCGGACAGGTTGAACGCTTCCGGAGGGCCGGTGAGCCTTGGCGTGGCAATCCCACGCCAGGCACGGCCCGTTGAACGAGGAACCCACCCGAAGCCCCGGCCGGTCACCACCGGCAGGCGGACGGACATCCTCCCCGCCATTGTGGGCGGGGAGGATGTCCGTCCGCACTCGTAGTCCCGCGCGTTGCAGGACCGGGCAGGTCACGGCAGGAGGGGCGTCACCATGTCGCTGAGGACCGAGTGCAGGTCTTCGCCGGGGCGTGGGCGGAGCGCGGTGGCCAGGCGGTCGGCGCGGTAGTGCCAGTGGTGGTCGAGGTCCGGGTGGACGTGTTCCTCGTCGACACTGACCGTGCTCTTGCTGTTCAGCAACCGCACCAGCACGGCGGCCAGTTCCGGCCAGGCGACGTGGCCGTTCACGGCGTTGGCCACCCCGTGGACCGGTGTGTCGAGGCAGGCGGTCACCGCCCGAGCCAGTGCCGCCGCGTGCACCCACGGTGCTCCGTACCAGTCGTGGCCGCCGCTACCGGACGCGGGCAGGGTGATCGGGTGGCCGTTGACGGCGGACTGGTAGAGCAACCCCGTTGCACCCCAACGGAGTTGGTCGCGCAACCGGTCGTGGGGGCCCCAGACGAGGGGCGAGCGCACGGCGCTGGCGCCGCCGCGGCCGCCGGTGCCTGCCGCCCGCAGCAGGAGCTGCTCGCAGTCGAGCTTGGCCTGCCCGTACGGGCTGAGTGGTTGCCGGGACGGCGCCTCCTCCGCCACCCACGCGTCCGGGGGGTGGCCATAGGCGTCCACACTGCTGACGAAGACGAAGGGGCCGCCGCGCCAGGCGTCGACCATCGCGGCCATGGCGGCCACGTCCACCTCGGGCCGGGTGAAGGTGCTGGCCGCGTGGATCACCGCGTCGGCGCCGGCGACCGCGGCCCGTAGCCCTTCGAGGTCACTCAGGTCGCCTTCGACGACCTCGATGCCGTCCCCGGCCACCAGGTGCGCCGACTCGGGGCGGGCGAGTGCCAGCACCGGCCGGCCGCTCGCCGCCAGCTCCCGCAGGACGAAGGCACCCACGCCTCCGGTGCCCCCGGTGACGAGGACAGTTCCGGTACGCGTCCCGGTACGTTTCCGGCGCGAGGCCGCCGTGACGGCGGAGGCCGCCTGCTGGGCCGCGCGGGTGTCCAGGAGCGTGGTGACGCCGCGCGGGGTACGGGCCTGCATGATGTCCAGGCCGGTCAGCGGCAGGGTGAGGGTGGCCCGTAGCCGTTCGGCGAGCTGGACGGCGGTCAGCGAGTGACCGCCCAGCGCGAAGAAGTCGTCGTCCGGCGCCGGGGGCCGGCCGAGCAGGTGGCCGAACGCTTCCGTCACCGCCTCGGCGCGCGGTCCCCGCGGAGCGGGCACCGCCGGGGCGCCGGGCAGCCGGTCCGTGGCCGGCGTTCCGTCGGCCCTGCGCGGCATCGCGTCCAGCAGGGTGATGGCGGCCGGGACCAGGTCGGGGCCGAGCGTGGCCCGCAGGTGGGCTCGCAGCTGGGCGGGGGAGAGACCGTAGGGCCTGCGCAGAACGACGTAGGCGAGCAGCGGTCCGTCCGCCGGGGCGGGGACGACGGCTTCGGCGACCTGCGGGTGGGCCAGGAGCAGGGCCTGCGCCGGATGGAGGAGGGCGGGGTCGTCAACGGCCGGACGTACTGCCGCGACACCCGGAGGCACCGTCGCGACACCCGGACGTACCGTCGGGCCCGGCAGCGCGGAGAGCCTGCGGGCGGGATCGGACGCGACCTCGGTGAGCAGGGCCGCGAAGGACGTGGCCAGCGCCTCGCCCGTCGTATCGTCTAGCGCGCTCCGGCGGTACTGGACCAGAGCGGCCGGGCTGCCGGTGTCCACCAGGCCGAGCGAAAGGTCGAACTTGGCCTCGCCCACGCCGATTTCGACCGCCGCCGCCCGTAGGCCCGGCAGCCGCAGCGCGGTGGGTTCGCCCAGCACGTCCGACGTCACGCGTATCAGGGCGGTGCCGTCGCTCCCGCGCGCCGCCGCGCCGAGCCGCTCCACCATGAGGTCGAAGGGCACCTCCCGGTGCTGCTGCGCCTCCAGCAGTGCTTCGCGTACACGCCCAAGCAGGGTCCCGAATCCGGGGTCGCCGGACACGTCCACACGTACCGGAAGGGTGTTGACACACAACCCCACCAGGCCGCGCATGGCCTGGCCCTCGCGGTGAGTGGCCGCGCAGCCGATCACCAGGTCGTCCTCACCGGTCAGCCGGTGCAGCGCGGCGAACGCGGCGGCCAGCTGCACGGTGAACAGCGTGGCCCGGTGCGCCCGCCCCACCGCACGCAGGGCAAGCAGAACCTCCTCGCCCAGAGGTGCGGTACGGGTGACTGCCGGGCGCGCCGCCCCGTCGGCGGGCGTTGCCACGGGCCGGGGCAGTCGGGGCGGTGTGGCCCCGGCCAGTGTGCGGACCCAGTGGTCGAGGCCACGGCCGAGGCGGTCGGCGGTGGCGTGTTCGCGCCGGGCGACGTCCGCGTACTGCGGCGGGTGCGGCGGCAGGCGGTGCGCATCGCCTCCCGCGGCGGCTGCGTACAACTGCTCCAGTTCGTCCGCGACTGTCTCCAGTGAACCGCCGTCCAGGGCAATGTGATGGAACGTCAGTAGAACCGTGTGGTCCTCGGGTCCGTGGCGCAACACCAGGGCGCGCGGCAGCGGGCCCGCCGCCAGGTCGAACGGGCGCCGGGCTTCCTCGGTCAGCAGCTCCGTTCCGTCGCCCTGCGTGGCGACCACGCGTACCTCGATCGACGGCGGTGCGGAAAGCGTCTCCTGGTACGGCTCCTCGCCGCGCTGTCCGTACCGGGTGCGCAGGATCTCGTGGCGGCCCACCAGCGTGGTGAGCGCGCTTCGCAGCGCGTCCACGTCGAGCGGCCCGGCCAGCCGGGTCGCGAAGGGCACGCTGTACAGGGCGTCGTGGTCGCCGAGGCGCTCCATCAGCCACATGCGGCGCTGGGCGTGCGAGAGCGGCGCGGGCCCCAGGTCGCGGGGGGCGGCGGGGGCCGCGGCCGATGCGGCGGTACGTGCGCGGGCCCGGCGCAGCAGTTCCTGCTGGAAGGCGGTGGAGGTGGAGGTGGAGGCGGAGGCGGAGGTGGAGGTGGAGGTGGCGTCAGTGGTCATGGGTGTGCTCCGGCGCGTCGGGGTGCGGGTCACTGTGGGCGGCCAGCAGGGCGCGTTCGACCAGCGCCGCCTGCCCGGCCACCGTGGGGGTGGTGAAGAAGTCGGCGAGGGACAGTTCGACTCCGAGATCCTCGCGGAGATCGTCGGTGACGACGAGCGCGAGCAGGGAGTGCCCGCCGAGGGCGAGGAAGTCGTCGTCGGGGCGGGTGACTTCGCACTCCAATGAGCGGCTCCACACCTCGGCGACGGCCTGTTGTAGCGGGGTCAGCGACTCGGCTTCGCCCCGGGGTGCCGCCGGGGCAAGGGCGGCGAGCGCCCGCAGGTCCACCTTGCCCGAGGTGGTGAGCGGCAGCCGGTCGATCACTGTCAGCTCGTCGGGCACCAGGTGGTCGGGGAGCAGCTCGGTGAGCCGCTCCCGCAGGGTCTGCGCGAGCACCGGGGCGGGGCCGGCCACCACGAAGGCGGCGAGCCGGGTGTCGTCGGGGGCCGGGTGGCGCACGGTCACCGCGGCGTCGGCCACCTCGGGCTGTTGGCGCAGGACGTGCGCGATCTCGCCGGGCTCGATCCGGTGCCCCCGGATCTTGATCTGGTCGTCGCTGCGGCCGTGGAAGTCCAAGACCCCGTCGGGGCGGGCGCTGACGAGGTCGCCGGTGCGGTAGAGCCGTCCCAGCGAGGGGTGTTCGGTGAACCGTTCAGCGGTCAGCGCGGGCTGTCCCACGTAGCCGGCGGCCAGCCGGGTGCCGCCGATCCACAGCTCGCCGCGCTCGCCGGCGACGGCCATCTGCCTGTTGTCGTCAAGGATATGGGCGCTCGCCCCGGCCACGGGGCGGCCGATCGGCACCGGTCCGTCGCAGTCCGCGTCGGTGACCCGGTGAGCGGTGGCGAAGGTTGTCGTCTCGGTCGGCCCGTAGCCGTTGACCAGTTCCAGCCAGGGGAACGCCCGCAGAACGGCACGGGCGTGCTGGGCGGAGAGGGTCTCGCCGCCCACCACCACGGTGCGCAGCACCGAGAAGACGCGTGAACGGCGTGCAGCGAGCTGGTGGAAGAGCGCCGTGGTGAAGAACGCGACGGTGACCCCGTGCCGCTCCACCTCGCGCACCAGGTCCTCGAAGGAGGGCCGCTGGGCCGTACACACCACAACGGCCGCACCGTTGGCGAGGGCCGCCCACACCTCGAACGTCGAGGCGTCGAACGTCGCGGGGGAGTGCAGCAACACCCGGTCGCGGGGGGTCACCGTGAGGTACGACGGGTCTGTGACCAGCTCGGCGACGGCGCCGTGCCGGACGGCGACGCCCTTGGGGCGGCCGGTGGATCCGGAGGTGAACATGATGAACGCCGTGGCGTCCGGGCCGGGCCCGGCGACGCCATGGGGCTGGCTGCGGCTCGGCGCTGTATCGTCGGCCGGCGTGTCGCCGTCAGGCAATGGCGTGTCGTCGTCGTTGAGCCAGGCGTCGGGGCTCAGCGTCAGGCACCGCCCGCCGCCGCCCGCCGACTCCAGTAGCTTGCCGTCGCCCACGGTCAGAGCGACTTCCGCGTCGGCGAGCATCGCTTCGGTGCGGGGCCGGGGGTGCGCCGGGTCGAGCGGGACGCATACCGCGCCCGCCCACCACAGGGCGAGCTGCGTGACGACGGAGTGCGCCGAGCGCGGCATCAGCAGTGCCACCCGGTTGCCGGGCCGCACACCCTGCTGCGTCAGGTGCGCGGCCAGCCGTCGGGCGCCCGAGGCGAGCTGGGCGTACGTCAGTGTGGTGTCGCCGTCGGTCACGGCCAGCGCGTCGGGGGTCAGCCCGGCGTGCCGGGCCACCAGGGCGGGGAGGTCGGGCACGTCGGTGGACGGGGGAGGGGACGCGGGCATGGAAGGTTCCTGTCGGTGGCCAGACCGGTGGTCAGACCGGTCGTCGGGCCGGTGGCCGGGCCGGGGCTGCGTCGATGCGGTCCGCATGTCAGATCCCCGCGCTTCGGTCGGCGGCAGCGGCGGTCGAAGACCGCTTGTCGAGGACGGCAGCCATCGCCCGCAGGCTGGGCTGGCGCAGCAGCTCCGGCGCGCGCAGTCGTACGCCGGTCTCCGCCTCCACGACCGCCAGCAGCCGGGCGGCGTCCAGGGATGTGCCGCCGAGGTCGGTGAAGTTGTCGTCGGGTGCGGCTCCGGGGAGGCGCAGCAGTTCGCGCACCACCCGCAGTACGAGCCGCTCGCTCGCAGTCGCCTCCGGCGAGATGTCCCCGCCCGGGGCGAGAGGTTCATCGCTCTGCTCGACGGCCTCGCGCCGCAGGAGCGCGGGCCGGTCGACCTTGCCGTTGGCGTCCAGCGGGAAGGCGTCCACGATCCGCACCACCGAGGGCACCGCCTGCTCGGGCAGCCAGGCGCGCACCGAGGCCCGCAGCTTCTCCGGTTGGGGCTCCGTTCCGGCCGCCGCGGTCACATACGCCACCAGCCGGGCACGGCCGCCGGCGTCGCGGGGTGCGGTGAGCACCGCGCTGCGCACCGTGTTGTCCTGCTCCAGTGCGGCCTCGACCTCGGCAGGTTCAATCCGTACGCCGCTGATCTTCACCTGGTCGTCGAGACGGCCGAGGAACTCGATCAGCCCGTCGGCGCGCATCCGCACCCGGTCCCCGGTGCGGTACACGCGGGCGCAACCGGGCACAGCCGCTTCGCGCGGCGGGGCGGTGAACCGGCTCGCGGTGAGCTCCGGGTCGAGGTAGCCGAGTGCGAGCCCGGCGCCGCCGATCAGCAGTTCGCCCTCCTGCCCGCGCGCTACGACGCGTCCGGCGGCGTCGGTGACCATCACACTCACGCCGGTGACCGGACCGCCGATGGGCGGCGCGGCATTCTCGTGCACATCGGCGTCGGTGGCCCGCATGGTGTGAACGGTGGCCAGGACGGTGGCCTCGGCGGGCCCGTAGGCGTTGTGCACCACGGCACTGACGTCGGGGCCGGGACGGCGGCGCATCCGGTCGCCGCCGACAAAGAGGTGACGCAACGTCAGATCCTGGGGCCAAGGCCGGTCAAGCAGCGGTTCGACCATGGGGGTCGCGGCGATCGCGACCGTCACGCCGGCGCCGCGCCACCAGTCGGTGAGTGCGGCGGGGTCCCAGCGGACGGCGTCCGGGGCGGGCACCAGCGCCGCACCGGAGGTCAGCCCGGCCCACAGTTCCAGCAGGTGCGGGTCGAAGGCGACGCCGATCAGCAGCGACTGCCGGTCGCCGGGGGCGAGCCCGGTCTCCTCGCGATACCAGCCCAGCAGCGCTGCCAGGGCCGGTTCGGCCACGGCGACCGCCTTGGGCCGGCCGGTGGAACCCGAGGTCAGTACCGCGTACAGCGCGCCGGGCAGGGCGGTCCTGGCGTCCGGCGCGGGCGGGGCGAACGCGGCGACCACCCCCGCGGCGGCGTTCGCACCCGCGCGGGGCAGCGGCAGCTCCACCAGTTCGGCCGCCGTGCGGTGCTTCTCCGCGAGCACATCGGGGGTGCCGATCAGGCAGACGACCCCGACGTCCTCTCCGACGGCGGCGAGCCGGCGTTCGCCCGGACGCGGCCCGAGCGGCAGATAGACCGCACCGACCCGGGCCAGCGCCACCGCGCACACCACCAGGGCCGCCGAACGGTCCAGGCAGACCCCGACGAGGTCTCCGGCCCGTACCCGCCCGCCCCAGGCCCGTACGACGTCGTCGGCCGCCGCGTCGAGCTGCTGGTACGTCCAGGAGTGGTCCCCGTCGATCACGGCGGGGGCCTGCGGGGAGCGGCGTACCCACTCCTCGTAGGCGGCGAGCACGCCGGAAGGAGCATGGGGGTCAAGTGGCCTGCCGTGCAGCACACTTGGGATCTCGTCCGGGTGAACCGGCGTGTTGCTGGTGAGTGTGTCGTCGAGTGTGTCGGTCATCACGACTCCGTCGGCGTGGTCGTAGCGGCGAGGGTGAGGGCGGGTGCGGCGGTGGCCGCGAGGGCGCGGGCCTGGTCGGCGAGCACCGGGTTCTGGAAGAGCAGCCGCAGCGGCGGCCGTTCGCCCAGGCGCGGTTCCAGCCAGGCCGCGAGCTGTGCGGCGAGCAGGGAGTGACCGCCGACGCGGAAGAAGTGCGAGGAGTCCTCGAAGCGGCTGTGGCCCAGCGCCTCACGCCAGCCCTCAGCGACCAGCGCCACCAGGGGTTCGGTGGCAGACGTGGGCTCCCACGCGGGCTGGGTCTCCGCCACCGGGGCCGACGGCTCCAGCTCCGCGGCCAGCCGGGCCAGCGCCACCCGGTTCGGTTTGCCGCCGGGCAGCGACGGCATGGCGTCCAGCCGCACCCACTGGCCCGGCACCAGCGCACCGGGCAGCCGGCCGCTCAGCTCGACGTGCAGCGCCTGCTCGTCCCACACCCCCTCCGCCGCGTCCCGGGTCTCCAGGAAGCCGACGAGGCGTGGCCCGCCACTGGCCTCCCGGTCGAGCACGACGGCGCAGGAACGGCCGCCGAGCACTGCCGATGCCGCTGCCTCCACCTCCTCCAGCTCGATGCGGTAGCCGCGCAGCTTGATCTGGTTGTCCTTGCGTCCCAAGAAGCGCAGCAGGCCGTCCGTTCCGCGATAGCCCAGGTCACCAGTGAGGTAGACGCGTTCGCCGCCGAGCGCCGGGACCGTCACGAACCGGGCGGCGGTCGCTTCCGGGTTCCGGAGGTACCCCTCGGCCAGACCGGCGCCCGCGACGGCGAGTTCACCGACCGCCCCGGCCGGCAGCGGGCGCAGACCGGCGTCCAGTACGTGGATCCGGGTCCCGGGCAGCTCGGAGCCGAGCGGGATCTCCGCTCCGTCCACCAGAGCGTCCGCGGTGATCTCGTACACCGTCGAACTGATCGCCGCCTCGGTCACGCCGTAGACGTTGAGCACGCGCACCCTGCCGGCGGTGTCGGTGAGGAACGCGCGCATCGCGTCCGCCGGGATGCGCTCGCCGCCGAGCACGAGCAGCCGCGGCGTCCAGCGTCCGTCCCGCAGCGCGGGCCGCAGGTCTTCGCGGGTGGCGAGGAAATAGCTGGTGGGCAGGTTGGCGACGGTGACGCGGGCGGCGGCGAGCAGGTCGGCCAGCTCGGCCCCGGTGGGTACCTCCTGCTCGGGCACGACCAGGCAGGCACCCGCGTACAGCGACGGCAGGACCTCCTCCAGCGCCACGTCGAACGACGGCTGTGCGAACAGCAGCACCCGGTCGCCCACCGCGAGGGAGAACCGGTCGGCGGCGCCCGTCAGATGGTTCCGCAGGGCAGCCCGGCCGACCGCGACCGGCTTGGGTATGCCCGTCGAGCCCGAGGTGTGGATGATGTACGCCGCCGAGGGCACGGCCTCGGCCGGTGCGGCCGTCGGCAGCACGGCGGTGTCGACGGTGGCCGTCACCAGGCCCCGGGGGAGAGAGGTGGCGGCGTCGGACGTGAGCACCAGCGCCGGACCCAACCGCTCAAGCAGCAGCTCAAGCCGGGCGGGCGGGTCGGACGGCGACAACGGGCAGTACACCGCGCCGGTCCGCAGACAGGCCAGCAGCGTCACCACGGAGTCGACGCCCCGGGGCAGCACCGCCGCCACCGGCTGACCGGCCCGTACCCCTGCGGTACGCATCCGCTGCGCGAGCAGGGCGACCCGCTCGTCCAGCTCGCCGTAGGAGATCCGGCGGGCGCCGACGAGCAGCGCGGGCAGCGACGGGTCCTGGAAGGCGGTGGCATCGAGCGGATCGCGGTCCTTCGGCACATCGAGGGCGGGCGCCGCCGGCGTGGGGCGCGCCGGCAGGGCGAGCTCAGCGAGAACCGAACCCGGCGCGTCCAGATAGGCGCGCAGCAGGTCGAGGAACCGCCCGGCGAGCAGCGTCGCCACCTCCTCGCCGAACAGATCGGCGTCGTAGTCCCACACCAGCGTCATGCCCGCGACCCCGTGCCGGGGGCCGACGCCGCGCCGGTCGTCGGGCAGCAGCACCACATCGAGGTCGAAGCGGGTGGTGCCGGTGTTGAAACCCTCGAACAGGGTGATGTCCAGGCCGGGCACCTCCAGCTCGGGCAGGGCAGCATCGTGCGCGCTGAACATCACGCCGAACAGCGGATTGTCGGCGCCCGAGGTATGCAGCCCCAGCGCGCGGGTCAGTTCCTGGACCGGTACCTCCTGGTGCGGCAGCGCACGGAAGAGCGTGTCGGTCACCTCGTCCATGGTGTCGTCGGCCGGGGCGTCGGCGTCCAGGTGCAGCCGCAGCGGGATGGTGTTCACGAACATCCCCACCGCGTCCTCGAAACCGCGCGGCCGGTTGCCCACCGCCGTGCCGATCACCATCTCGGACCGGCCGCTGTGCCGCCGCAGCAACTCGGCGAAGAGCCCCAACAGCGCGGAGAACGGGGTCAGCCCGCGCTCACGGGTGTGGGCGCGCAGCCGTTCGGCGAGGTCCGCGCCGATTGACTGGCGCAACTGCCCGCCGCGGTGCCTGCGCACGGCGCCGGGCCGCACCAGACCGGGCAGCGGCATGTCGTACGACGCCTCCCGCAGCTCGTTCACCCAGTGCTCCAGGCCGGCACGTCGCTCTGCGGCCTGCCCGGCGCCGGCCTGGGCGCGCACATGGTCGGCGTACGACGAGGCGGGCACCGGCTCGACGCTCTCGCCGAGCACATGGGCGCGGTAGACGCCGAAAACATCGGCGAGCAGGATCGCGAACGAGTGCCCGTCGTGGATCAGATGGTGTTCCACATGGATCAGCCGGTGATGGTCGTCGGCGAGCCGCACCAGCGTCCAGCGCAGCAGCGGCGCCTCGAAGGTGTCCAGCGGGCTCTCGGCCTCGGTGCGCAGCAGCGACTGGTACGCGGTCTCCGCATCAGGCTCCTGGGTCAGGTCCACCGTTCGCAGCCGGGGCAGGCACGTGTCTGCGACCCGCTGGCCCGGCACCGCGCCGGCGGCGGGTACGAGTTCCAGCCGCAGCCCGGGATGGCGGTCCAATGCGGCGCCAAGACCCCGGTTCAGGGCGGTGCTGTCGAGGGTGCCCCACAGGTCGAGCGAGGCGGTGAAGTTGTAGGCGCGGCTGCCCGGTTGCACCTGTTCGTGCAGCCAGACGATCTCCTGCGAGGACGAGAGAGGAAGCATGGTCGATCCCTGGGGTAGTCGGGTCGGATTCCGGGCGCGTGTTGTCCGGGTGCACCGGCACGGTCTGTACGGATGCACGGGCACGGTGGTGTCCCCGCGTCCTGCGGTGCACCGGCCGGTCCGCGGATCGCGCGGTCGGCCGGGTGGGGCGTTGCGGGTAGTGAGGTGCGGGTGGTGAGGTCCTGGGAGGAACGTGCGGTTGGTCCGGGGTATGGCCTGCTGGTGTGGCCGGGGCCGGTCCGGGTGTGCGCGGGGGCGCGGGGGCGCGGGCTCAGCCCACGGGGGCCGTCGCCCGCAGCTCGCCGCACAGGGCGGCGAAGGCCTCGCGGGCCGCGCCGTCGTCGAGAACCGCGCGGTCCCACACCATCCGGAGCCGGAGTTCGCCCCCCTGCACGACCGAGACCGCGAAGGGGCCCCGGACCTGCCGTCCGTCGACGTACACCTCGCGGCCCGGCACGTCGCCCAGGCGCAGTACCGGCCGCCGACGGGCGTCGTCCACGGTCAGCAGTCCGTCCAGCTGCCCGGACCACCGGGACCCGGCCGACCGGGCGGCGTGCACCACTTCGTCGAAGGGGGTGTCGGCGCGATCCAGGTCGTCCCACCACTGGGTGGCTGTCAGGTCGGGATTGGGCCGGACCGCGTCGGTGGCGGCCGGAAAGACCACGGTGTTGAGGAAGCAGCCGAGCACCGGCGGGGCACCGGCGGGGCGCCCGCCCCACGGGTAGCCGATCGGCGGCATCCGAGGTGTCCCGTACAGGACTGCGGCAGCCGCCCGGCAGGCATCGAGCAGAGCGGGGAACGGGACCCCCAACTCCGGTGCGGGCAGTGTCAGTTCGGCTGATCCGGTGGGTAGGACGCCTGCGGCGGGCAGTTGCGCCCGCGGCTGTGGGGCCCGCTCGTGCACCGTACGCAGCCGCTCGCCCCAGTACGCGAGCGCGCCGGGCGAACTCGCGCGGTGTTCGGCGTCGAGTTGGAGCAGGACGGCTTCGCGGTAGGCGGTCAGTTCGGCCGTCACCTCGGCGGGCGACGCGTCGTCGGGCCCGAGCCCGTAGCGGTAAGCGGCACCCAACTCCTCCACGAGGCGGGCGAGGGACTGGCCGTCGCAGGCGGCGTGGTCCAGCACGACGGCGAGTACGTCCTCCGCTGTTTCGGCGTCCCCCTCTGCGAGGAAGAGCCGCAGCGGCGGCCCGTCCGCCGACCAGGAGCCCAGGACGCGGCGCAGCGCGGTGTGCGCATCTTCACCGGGGCCGCGACGTACCCGTTCCACGGGTACGTCCGGCTGATGCGGCCGGAGCACGGGGGTGCCCCGCACCACGTAGGCGCGGGAGCGCAGCGCGGGATGGACGGCGGCCAGGTGTGTCGCAGCGGCGCGCAGCCGCTCCACGTCCACGGTGCCGCGCGGGAACGCGAAGAACAGGGGGACGGTGTCCGGACGACCGGCGGGGTCCAGGGAACGCACCAGCACAAAGCGCCGCTGGGCCCCGGTGACGGGCAGCAGGTCCGCCCCTTCGTCGCCTGCGGCGACACGCTGGTAGCGGGTCAGATACTGACCCGTGATGCTGCGGTGCACGTGATCCTCTCAAGACTGGACTGGATACGGAGGGCTGGTCTCAACGAGCTGCTGTCAAGGAAGCGGCTCCAGGCTCCATGGCACGGGCTTCGGCGATCGGGATCAGCGAACCGGCTGTGGGTCGCGCCGACCGTCCCGCTCCTGCTCGTCGTCCGCCACCGGGCCCGGCAGGTCGCGCATCCGGCGCAGTGGCGAGAGCAGCAGGGGCAGCGGTACGAGGAGGAAGCCGGCCGCGCAGATCCACAGGGCGGCGCGCGCCCCGAACACCTCGGCGACGGCCCCGCCGGCGAGGGCGCCCAACGGCAGCGTGCCCCACATCAGGAAGCGCAGAGTGGCGTTCATGCGGCCCAGCAGCCCTGGCGGGCACAGGGTCTGACGGAAGCTCACCTGTGCGACGTTGTAGACGACCGCGCCGAAGAAGACCGCGCCGGAGGCGACCGCGAACAGCGCGGCGGCAGCCCCCCTGCCCGACAGCGGCCACAGCAGCGCGAACGGGCCTGAGACCAGCGCGGACAGCCAGATGAGGCGCGCCTGCCCGAACCGCGCGGCCAGCTTTCCGGCGCACAGCGCGCCGGTCAGCCCGCCCACGGCGGACGCGGCGAGCATCAGCCCGACGGCTGCGGGCTCCAGGCCGAGCACCCGCACCAGGAAGACGGTCTGGGTGGCGAGCAGCATGGCGCTGAAGAAGTTGCCCAGGCCGGTCGCGCCGGCGATGACCCGCAACAGCGGATGACCGAGCACGAATCGCAGGCCCTCCGCCACTTCCTTACGCAGCGAGGCGCCCGGCACGGGTTCGGGCTTGGCCTCGGGCTGTCGTATCGCCATCAGGAACAGCGCCGAGAGGGCATAGCCGATCGCATCCGCCACGATCGCGAGTTGGGCCCCGACCAGCTGCACCAGCCCTCCGCCGAGACCCGGACCCGCCACCTGGGCGGACGACCGGACGGTCTCCAGCGCGCCGTTGCCCTCCACCAACCTCTCCCTGGGCAGCAGTTGCGGCAGGTAGCTCTGGTGGGCCACGTCGAAGAAGACCGTCGCCACCCCGGTGACCAGGGCGACGACGTACAGCTGCACCATCGTCAGCGATCCGGCCACCGCGGCGAGCGGCACACTGGCCATGGCCAGCGCGCGGACCAGGTCGGCCCGGATCATCAGCGAACGCTTGCGCATCCTGTCGACCCAGGCCCCTGCGGGAAGGCCGATCAGCAGGAACGCGGCGGTCTCCGCTGCGGTGAGCAGCCCGACCTGGAAGGCGGGTGCGCGCAGTTCGAGCACGGCGACCAGCGGCAGGGCGACCAAGGTGACTTGGGCGCCGACCTGTCCGGCGGCCGCTCCGGCGAGCAGCAGGCGGAAGTCGGGCAGGCGAAGCAGGCCGCCGGAAGCGGCCTGGGGCGAGGTGGGCATGTACGCGACCCTCGGGCACCGGGTGATCAAGAGTCAAAGCAAGTAGGAGAGTTTCGGTCGTTTCTTCGGCCCTTGTGCTCAACTTCTGCAAATTTTCCCGCTGATGTGGGCAACTGGCAAATGAATTCGCTGCCTTGGGGGCCTCATGTGTGGGACATGTGCCCGCTGGCGCACCGGTGATCACAGGTGAGTACAGGCTGTGCACCGCTGGTCACGCACGCATGTCCGAAAATCGACACTGCCGGCGATCCGTAGTGGTCGGGGGGAACCTCAACGGGCCCATGAGCGTCCCGGGTTGCGCTCCCTGCGGCGGCAGCTACCGTCGAGTCATCGCGTGCGCCCTCTGGTTATGAGTGTGATCGTGTGTCGGGGCTCGCGGGGAGGTGGGCGTCGACCAAGCGGAAACCGATGCGGCCGTCGACGTCGGCGGTGCCCGATGCGGTCAGGGCAGAGGGCTCGCCCCCCGCTGCGGGCCGGCCTCGGCCGTGGGTGACCCCCTGGTCGCCTCGCCGGGGCGGTGGTAGGGGTTGCTGCCGTCCCAGCGTCGATGAACCCCGGGAACAGCGCGTTGATCGACTCCTCGAACTCACCATGCAGGACACCGTCTTGGCGACGCATCGGGTGGCCGCGAGGTCGGAGCCATGCCGTCCTTTCAGCCGGCGCTTTTGACCGCGGAGAAGTACGCGCGGGATGCGGGCAGGAAAAGGATGACGGCGATTGCTGCGGTGAGGATGCCCGGGGCATGCGAGGAAAGGAGGCTCCAGTCGAGCGCGGTGAGTCCGCTCATGCTCATGTCGTTCAACGCGAACAGCAGAGAGCCCGCGCCCATGACGATCATTACCAGCCGCGCCCAGTTGTGTCCCCGGCGCATCCACACGGCACACAGCAGCCAGGAGGTGGCGAGCACTGCGAGCACCGCGGCGGACAGGGAGAGTTGGAGGATCGCTCCCGGCAGTCCCTCGTGATGGCGCAGTTGACGGAATCCGGTGGGAGGAATGACGGACGCGTGCAGCACCCAGCCACCGCATTCGAGGAACACGGTTCCGAATGCCGCTCTGAAGGCGATCTCCACCTCGTTCGGGGGTTGGATGCGACGTGCCATGGCGCGGATCATGCTCTCGCTCTCCTGGAGGCGTCGGGGGCGGGGACCTGTCGCCGCAAGTCCGTCCGACCGGGGCGGGCTTGCGGGGCGTATGAGTGTCACGGGCGCCGCGGCCTTGACGGGCAGGGTTGCGGACCTGTCCGGTCGGTAGCCAAGACGGAGGCCATGGACTCGGGGTTCCACCGGTCGCCGCGCAGCCCGTAGAGCGTTCCCCTACGGGCCACACCCGGCCGAGGCCCCGTCAGGGCCCCACCGACGCGTACCAGTTGCCTCCCCTTTGGCTCCGACCGGCTTGGGCCGGCCCCGGTGCCCTCCGTAGCGCGCAGTACTGCGGCGCGTTGGAAGCCGAGCTCTGCCCATAGCTGACCGAGGCGTTGTCGTCCTCGTAGATGCAGGCGGGCAGGCTGCCTGTCCACACCGACTCGAAGACCAGTTACTGGACGTCCCTTACTCAAAGGTCTTCAGGGTGTCCTCGCCGTCGGTCCACCAGATGCCGAGCCTTTGGCGGGTCAGGAGCCAGCCGTTCGGGCCCCGGCGGAATTCCCAGTCGTAGGGGCCGCCCATGGCGTAGGGGGGCGAGGTCTTCCCAGGTTCGGTGACAGCGACGAACCACATGTAGCCGATGCCGGTCCCAAGGTCTCCCGCTACGTCGAAATGCATGTTCAGGATGTGGTGCTGCATGCTCGGGTAGGCCGATTCCGCCTCTTCCACCTGCGCCCGGACCGCTTCCTTCCCATGGGTCTTCTCCCACGGTCCGAACTCCAGCACTGCCTCCTGGGCCCAGCATGCGATCCAGGTCTGCCAGTCCTTACGGTCCAGTGCCCTCCACCCGCGGATCATGAGGGTGCGCAGCGCTTCCTTGTCCTCCAGGGCCCGCACTCTTCGCACCAGGCCGTGGTAGCCGGCGGCAGTGGGCGGCACATCGGCTCCTTTGCTTCCGGGGTAGGTGGCACTCGTGGCGGGACGGACCACGATCTCGTTCACGTCGACCTGCGCAGGCTGGGAAAGGGCGTAGGCGACGGCCTCCGCGATGGCGGCGGCGGGCAGTGCTACGGCTCAGTAGGCCTTCATCGCCTCCCTGACTTCCGGGTCGCAGATGTGGTCGGCGAGTTCGGACTCGGTCACGCCCGGGGAGACGAGGGTGACGCGGATGTCCCCGGTGGACTCCTGGCGCAGTCCTTCGGAGATCGCACGGACGGCGAACTTGGTGGCGCAGTAGACGGCGGCGGTGGGCGAGACCTCGTACGCGCCGACGGAGGCGACGTGCACGAAGTGCCCGCCGCCCTGTGCGCGCATCACAGGAAGTGCGGCGGCGATTCCGTGCAGGACTCCCCGCACGTTCACGTCGATCATGCGGTCCCATTCATCGGTCCTGAGCGCTTCCAGCGGGGAGAGGGGCATCACGCCCGCGTTGTTCACGAGGGCGTCGATCCGGCCGTACTTGCCAAGCGCCGCATCGATGAACGCGCGCATGCTCGCCGTATCGGTGACATCCAGCTCTCGGAACGCGGCGGTGCCGCCCTCCGCGGTGATCTCCTCGGCCAGCCGCTCCAGCCGCTCCAGCCGGTCGGTACGGCGCGCGCCGAGAAGAACCCGGTGCCCGTCCGCCGCCAGACGACGCGCGGTCGCCTCACCGATGCCGCTGCTCGCACCGGTGACGGCCACGGCCTTGGTGTTGGTCTGCGTCATGATTGTTCCTCCTTGTAGAGCACGAGGTGCCCGTCGTGGAGCACACCGTCACGGACCCCGCCCGTGGTGGTGCACCCGGTGCCGTCGACACGGCCGAGATGGCTGCCGGTCGGCGTGGAACGGCCGGCACAGGCCCTGCGAAGCGTGCCGCGGGCCGAGTCTGGGCGGCGGCGGAACGCCCGGCCAGGACAGGCTGTTCCTGGGTATGGCGCACCCTGGTACACCGCCTGAGCGCGATCTAACCTGAAGTGGTGACCCGCAACGATCTCGGAGATTTCCTTCGCGCCCACCGCGCACGGCTGCGACCCGGCGACGTAGGACTGGCCTCCTACGGCCGACGCCGGGTTGCGGGGCTGCGGCGGGAGGAAGTCGCCGTCCTTGCAGGCATGAACAGCGACTACTACGCCCGCCTGGAACAAGGCCGCGAGCGCAGCCCCTCGCCACAGTTTCTCGACGCGATCAGCGGCGCCCTGCGCATGGATCACGAGGCACACGACCATCTGTACCGGCTGGCGGACGCCTTGCCGACCGGTCACCGGACGCAGCCGAGAGAGACGGTCAGCCCGGGGCTGATCCAATTGCTGGACGGCTACACGAACACCCCGGCATTCGTTCTCAACCCGGCGCTGGACCTCCTGGCAGCGAACAGCCTCGCCGACGCGCTCTTCTCCCCGTTCGGGAAAGCGGACAACCTCGCCCGCATGACCTTCCTCGACCCCGCAGGCCGCGGCTTCTACGCCCAGTGGGACCGTACGGCCGAGGCGGTCGTCTCCCACCTGCGCCAGGCCACCGGCCTGAAACCGCACTACCCACGCCTGCATCAACTGGTGGGCGCCCTCACCGACACGAGCGAGGAATTCGCCACACTCTGGTCCTCGCACACCGTCTACGGAAAAACCCACGACACCAAGGAACTCATCCACCCCGACGTCGGACCCCTCTCACTCACCTACCAGTCCCTCGACGTACGCGGAGCACCCGGCCAGCAGGCCGTGATCTACCACGCAGAGCCAGGAAGCCCCAGCTCCCAGGCGCTCTCCCTGCTCGGCAGCCTCAACGCCACACGCCGCCGAGAGCCGGCCTCGGAGCAGTAGCCCCGCACACCGGCCGCTCGTGCCGGGTGCGAGAGAACTGGTGCCGCTACTCAGCGCGGTTGTGATCGGGAACGAGTGCCCCTGCGCGGCCAGCCGCCAGATGTCGTCCTCGGCGGGCGGGGCCAGCGCGGCCCGCCGGGCCGACCCTGGTCCCCGACCGACCCCGCGCTGCCCCCGCTCGGCCCCAAGCGCGCCACCGCGACGGGCGGCCCCCCCAACACCGCTGCGTGAGAGAGGGCCGCTGCATCTGTACAGCGGCCCTTGTGTACGGGGAGCTTGCCTCCCCATTTCCGTGGAGGTCGGCGAATTCCGTGACGGGTGTCAGTGGTAGGCGTGGACGACGGCATGGCCCTTGCCGCGGCCAATCATCCACTTGTTGACCGGGGTCGTGATCAGGAAGGCGACGGCGAAGCCGCCCAGGAGTGCCGACCAGAACAGCCCGTCGGACAGGTGGGCATCCATCGCGCCCGGCGTCAGGGCGATGATGCCGTTGTCGACAAGCTCCATCACCGCGATCGAAACGGTGTCCGCGGCCAGAGCCACCTTCACAGCGGTTTTGAAGTCCAGCCCCGCCCTGCGGACTGCGAAGAGGGTGAAGGAGTAGCCGAAGATGAATGCCAGGGTGATCGCCAGGATCATGGTGGGCACGTTGTCCCACAACAGGGCAGTGCCGATCACCATGCCGAGGATCTCACCGATGGCGCATCCGGTCAGGCAGTGCAGCGTCGCTTTTGCTGCAGCCCCCCAAGTCACCACGCCCGCGTGCTGCACACCGTGCCCTTGGTGCACGGCGTGGTCGTGACCGGTGCTGGTCTGGTGTGCGCTGTGGTCCATGACCGTCATCCCCATTCCCGTCCAGTGTGACCCGTACTCGGTGCCAATAGAGAAAACCATATACCCCCCATGGGTATATGGCGAAGGCAGGAGAGCGAATGGTGCAGGGGGTGCGGCAGGCCGAACCTGGCCTCCTGCACCCCCTGCACCGTGCGGGGTCAGTTCTTGCCGAGGAGCCTGTTCATCGTGCTGATCTCGGCGCTCTGGGAGGCGATGATGGCGTCGGCCATCTTCTTGGCGTCCGCGAAGGCGCCGTCGGCCTTCTCCGTCTTCGCCATCGTCACAGCACCTTCATGATGCTTGATCATCAGCTCCATGAAAGCGGTGTCGAACGCTTTGCCGGAAGTCTTCTCCAGCCTGTCCATCTCCTCGACCGTCATCATCCCGCCCGTGCCGTGCGCGGAGTGGTTCATGGCGCCTTCGGCGGGCACCTGCTCGCCCCAGGTGGTCAGCCATCCCGCCAGGGTCTTGATCTCCGGGGCCTGGGCCTTCTCGATCTCCGCGGCGAGCTTCTTCACCTCGGCCGACTCGGCCCGGGTGGGAGCGAGGTCCGCCATCTCTACGGCCTGGCGGTGGTGGGGGATCATCCCCTTGGCGAAGGCCACGTCGGCGAGGTTCTGCTGCCCCTGCGAAGCCGATGACGAAGCCGACGGTGGCTTCGAGGAACGGCCGTCGTGCCCGACAGAGCTGTCATCGCCCGAGCCGCAGGCGGCCAGCACCAGTGTGGCCGCGCCGACGGCCGCTCCGGCGGCGGTGCGGCGGATGAGGGAACGGTTCTTGTTCATGGTGAGGCAACTCCTTGCTGCGCAGCCACGATGGGCATGCGTCCGTGCGGGATGAGGGCCTACTGGTGCGCGGCATCCGTTGCCGGCCGAGCCGGGACAAGCGGGTGCCGTGTGGGCCGCTCTATATCCGCAGGAGTTGCAGTTTCGCCAGGTCAGGCGGCGCGCGCTCGACCTCCGTTGCTTCCGCCGCGCGGCCAGGCGGTGCCGCAGCAAGGGGCGCGACGTCGAGGGCGGGTGCCAATGCGGGCGGGGTGTAGGGGGCGCCGATTCCTGTTGCCGCACACGTGGCATCGGCGTGATCCAGGTGACCTGATCCACCGGCGGTGTGCGAGCAACTCTCACCGCCCTGATGGCCGGTCCCCTGAACCGTCACCGTGGTGTGACCGCCGGCGGCCGCAGGCGTTGCCACGGAAACCGGCCCGGGGCTGAGGCCGTGCATCGCCAGGACGCCGGCCAGCACGGCGAGCACCAGCAGCGCGAAGCCACGCCCGACAGGGCGGCGGCTCGACGGCTCCGCGGCGAAAATCACGCGCTCATCGTATGTCCGCCGGCGCAGGGTGCGCTCGGCGGCCTCGACCGGGGCGGAGTCGACTGCGTCCATCGAGCGGTACTCGCTCCTTCACGTCGTTGAACTGGAACTGGACGCCGGCGACTTCCCCCGGGACCCCCCATTGCTTGTTAGGTTAGGCTTACCTAAGATTCCGGCTCGGACCTCTTCAACCGCCCTGGAGTATTTGGATGCGCCCTCACAGCACCCGCGTCACGCAGCCGACCCCCGCCGAGCGCGTGCAGTCGATCTTGCAGGCGGCGCAGTCGATGACAGTGGTGAGCGACGGGAGTTACGGCGAGGTCCGCCGGCTTGTCGGCGCGGGTGCAATGGGGCACATCCACCTGCACGCTCCGGCCGACGACGCTCCGGCCGCGCCGCACGGACGCCTCCCGGTGCGACTGGAACTCACTGACATCGCACCCACAGCCGTACGTGACCGGCTGCGTGCCCGTGTCACCCTCACGGGGCTGCTCGCGGCCCCGTACCAGGATGAGTCACCCCAAAGCACCTGCATGCAGTTCGGGCAAGCACTCCTCGAAGACGGCCAGGGGCGCCACTTCATCTCGCTCGACGAACTCTGGGCGGCCACCCCTGACCCTATTGCGGGGAGTGAGGCGGACATGCTGACCCATCTCGTGGACAGCCATAGAGAACTTGTGCCTCTCCTGGTGCGCCTTGTGCAACCTCGGCCGACGCGAGGCATGCTGCGCGCGGTCCCGCTGGCGATGGACCGCTACGGGGTGGTCCTGCGCCTGGAGTACCCCACCCGCCATCTCGATGTCCGGCTGCCGTTCGCAACTCCCGTCAGTGACATCGACCAGGCAGGTCCGCAGGTCCGGGGGCTGCTGGCGGCGGCCCGTCGCGCCTCCCATCGAAATCGCCTGCTCACCTGACGCTTGCGGTGCCGCACCGGAGGATGTACGCGTCCTGCCAGCCCAACACCGAGAGATGTCCCGGTGCCACGGCAACCGCGTGCCGTGGGCCGACTCCTGACGGACCGGTGAGTACAAGGAGTGGGAGTCGGCGATGTTCGCGCCCCGCACTTGTCCAGCGACCAGCGTCCTGCTGGCAGTTCGGGCAGGGACCGGCCCCTGAAGCCACTCCTGGCGTGCGGCCTACAGCGCTCGGGCCGCGCTGTGCAACGCGGGCCATGGACGGGGCAACTGTGACTTCACCGGTGAAGTCACCCGGCCCGGCAGTGACCGTCTTGGTCGCGGCGAGTGGAGTCCTCAGCTCGCCGCTCGCTGCATGAGTGCGCCGACGCTCGCCTCGTTGTCAGCAGTCAACTCCGTCAGTGCGAAGGCGGTCGGCCCTGCTGCTCGAACACCGGCCTGATGTCGCCGTACTCGACATCAGGCTGCCACCGGGCTACCGGGCTACCGGGACGAGGGTCTGCGTGCCGCCACCGAGGCACGGAAAGCCGTCCCGGGACTGCCCGTTCTCATGCTGTCGCAATACGTGGAGGGCAGTTACGCCACCGAGCTTCTGGCCGGTGGCGCCGCCGGTGTCGGCTATCTGCTCAAGGACCGGGTCGGACGGGTGGCGGAGTTCCAGGACGCGCTTGAGCGCGTGGCGGCCGGCGGTACTGCTCTCGACCCCGAGGTGGTCTCCCAACTGATGAACCGCCACAGCCCCCTCGACCTCCTGACACCACGCGAACGCGAACTGCTCGTCCTGATGGCCCAGGGCCGCGCCAAACACCACCATCGCGAGCACCCTCCACATCACCGAACGATCCGTGAGCAAGCACATCGGCAACATCTTCGCCAAACTCTAACTCCCGCCCAGCGACAGCGGACACCGCCGCGTCCTGGCCGTCCTGGCCTACCTCAACTCCTGATACCACTCAGGGGAATCCGGCTCAGCGCGCATCGGGGCCGCGTCAGGACTCCGCCCACCGGCCACCTTCACCGCGACGTCGTCTGTGACCGTTCAGCTCCTCAGCATGGGGCCTGGGCGGAAGGGCTTCTCATCGGCGGGCCACTGGCCCTCATGCGTGTTCGGCTGTGCCTGCCGGACAGCGGTCAAGGCCTCCAGCATGGTGGCCACGATCTTCAGGAGCGGGCCGACCCCGGCAGCGTTGAGGACACGAAGGGTGAAGCGGTGCGCGCAGATGACCACGAGGCGGCCGCCCGGCTCCACGGTCATTCGGTGGAGCCTGCACAGCTCCTCGGCCGCGTCGCTGCCGAGGAAGCTGACCAGACGCAGGTCGATGATCAATGGACTGTGGCCACGAACGCCGGCGGCATCCAGATGCCGACGCACTTCGGGTGCCGACTCCAGATCGATGGCCCCCCGAAATTCCACAACAGTCGCTCCCTGTATCGCTCGGGTGACAGTGCGAAGTGCCGGTTCAGGGCGCTCCATCGGCACTAAGTGGTCGGCGCCGCAAATCCTTCGGGGGTTGTTCACGCTGCCGGTGCGGCAGAGGATTCTTCGTGGTGATCGGCGGTGTGCCGGTCGAGCCTGGCCAGCAGATCGTCCAGGTCGGAGGTGGTGAACCTCCACTGGAACGGCTGTGCCGTGGCGTTGTAGCGGTCTTCGAAGGCTCGGAGCCGGTCCCTGACCTCGGTGAGGTCGGTGAAGTCGTTGGGCGAGAGGGCCTTGCGCTGGACGGCAGAGAAGTAGATCTCGACTTGGTTGAGCCAGGAGGCGTGCACGGGGGTGTGGACCATGACCGTGTTCGGGAACGCCGCGGTGGGCCGGTCGGCCGCCTTCTGACCGCGATGGGAGGAGCCGTTGTCGACGATCCAGAACACGCGCTTGGCGCTTGCGTAGGGTTCCTGGTTCATGACCTGGGTAGCCAGGTTCATGAACGGGACGATGCCGGTGCGTTCTTCGGTGCGGCCGAACACCTTCGCGGCGTGGACGTCGTAGGCGGCGAGGTAGGCTAGGGCACCGCCGCGTCCGTAGGTGTGATTGACGCGCATCGCCCTGGCCTTGCCGGGGGCGAGGGTGGGGTGGCAGCGGCACCGGGCCTGGATGGAGGTCTTCTCGTCCGCGCTGATCACGTACTCGTCATCGCCGAGCTGTTCGCCCTGCCAGATGCGGGCGTACACGTCCAGCACCCAGGCGGCCTTCAGCCGGAGGCCGGGGCTGGTGATGAAGATCCAGGAGCGGTGCTGCCAGGGCTTGAGCGCGTCCTGGGCCAGCCAGCGACGCACGGTCGACGCCGACATGAACGGGGCGATGCCCCGCCGGGCGGCCTCGCGGGCCAGTTCCGGGCACGACCAGCGTGAGAGCGGTACTTTACTCTCGGCAGGCAGCCGGCAGGCCAGCGCCTTGACCTCGGCGGCCTGCAGCGGTGTGAACGAGGCGGGACGGCCGCAGCGTTGACGGTCTTTGAGCCCGGGCAGGCCCGCCTGGGCGAACCGGCCACGCCAGCGGCGCACGGTGTCCAAATGCAGCCCCGTCTCCCGGGCGATGCATGCGTTGGAGCGTCCACGCGCGGCGTGCAGCACCACCTGTGCACGCACCCGCAGCCGGTGCTCGGTCTTGTGGCCGTAGGCCATCTTCTTCAACCGCACGCGTTCGGCGGCACTCGGGGCTATCGGACAGGGGGTGCGGACGGGCATGACGGGCGAACCGATCGGCCGAAGTGGATCACTGGTACCCCGCAGCCTGCCCCGCCCGTCACCGCCCCAGCCCCCGCAATGACCGGTGCAAGAGGCCACTTGGGCAGGGAAAACGCAACTTCGACATGGCCCGCAGAGGCAGCTACCTTCACCTGGTCTTCGGCGATCGTCCACGGTCGCACAGGAGTTCCTTCAGGCTGAGCCACCCGCGACGGGATGAGTTGGTCACGCCCCACGAATCCTCGCCCCCCATGCGTAAGCCACCGAACCGGGTCCACACCAGGCACCCCCAACCAGGGAGAGACGAATGCCCCATCTTGCGCTGTACACATTCGGCGTCCTGAAGTCACCTCTCGCCGATCCCGCACCTCTCACGCGCGAACTCCACGAGAGCGGCGAGGCCATCTACCGGAAGATCAGCCAGCACCCCGGGTACCTCGCTCATGCTGAAGCGGCAGACGGCGACCGGGGCACACACTTCGACTTGGACTGGGGTGCATGGGGAAAGTTCGCCGTACCGACCTGGTACGGCAAGGGCCATACGGTGGAAACCACCGCCCTGGCCGCGACCCTCTCACTCTGGACCGACCTGCGCCCCGCCTTCGACGCCATCTACACCGGTCTGCACCGCGAGGCGCTGAACAGGCGTTACGACTGGTTCGAGAGGACAGGACACCCGAGTTACGTGTTCTGGTGGGTCTCCGACGGCGTGATACCCACCTGGCAGGACGGGGTTTCCAGGCTGGAACACCTCCACGACCACGGCTCCACGCCGCACGCCTTCACCTTCCACCACTCGTTCGCCCCGGAGGGAACTCCGACCAGGATCAAAGGCATCGGGCCGAAGAGCGACCAGGTTCGCTGACAAGGAAGCCTGAACGACTGGGTTCGCTGTCAAACGCCTCGATTGAATGACGGCGAACAGATGCGTCTGCGCCACGGCGGATCCGCCAGTACCTGGGGCTTCGCCCTCTACCTCGCGAGCACCGATGAGTACCAAGACGCCATCCTGCCCACCAGCGGCTTCGCCGGCACCCCCGAAGACGCCCTCGACTGCCCCTGCGGCCTCTACCTCACCGACCCCAGCATCTGACCCCGCACCACACACAACACAGGCTCCACAGTCA
Organism: Streptomyces changchenzhani; assembly: GCF_039766235.1. NCBI lineage: Bacteria > Bacillati > Actinomycetota > Actinomycetes > Kitasatosporales > Streptomycetaceae > Streptomyces > Streptomyces changchenzhani. The sequence continues at coordinate 364,355 of NZ_JBDHNH010000003.1, forward strand.
ACCCCCGAAGGATTTACGGAGCCGACCACTAAGCGATGAAGATACGAGAGAACAGAACGGCCCACGACATCCCCCTGCGACGTGACTATGCGATGCCCACGCACCGGAGGGTGGCCGATGACTGCCACTGAGGTCCTGGGCGACGGAAGAACCGTACAGAGCAAAGCAGTTGATGGGGCGTCATGGCGTCCGGCGTCCGCTCGAAAGAGTGAACTTCCGTTCCTCGGCTTGCTTGTCAGTGGATCCCTCAGGAGCGGATGTTCTCCGCTCGTGGCCGGTCGGAGACGTGCCGTTGAGCATCCCGACCGGGCGCGGGTGGCGCGTTCCTGATCGGATCCCCCGCCGCCGGAGTGGCCCCGGGCTCCGGACATGCTTGATCATTGCCACAAGCCGCACTGGCGCAGCGCCGGAGAATGGATACGCGCCGGGGCCTTGCCCCACCCGGCCGGGGCCTCAACCACCGCCTCCACACGCCTCGCGCGCTGCTCGTATGCCATCCGGTTTGGCTCCACGGCCTTGGCTTGAGCCCTCTATCGGCCAGCCCTCTGTCGCGTCTAATCTGTTCGTAGGGCATGTGCCCGGCGCCTCGGCGTCAGCCGGTCACCGGGGCGGGCCCGTGCGCCTGGCCCCCAAACCCCGGGTCGATAGGCGGGCCGGAGCTGTATCGCCGACAGTGCTCCGGCCCCGTCCTCCCAGCATGTTCCAACCCGGGGTGCTTCCCGCACATCTCGGATGCCGGTGAGGACACCCCGTGCGGGGACACCGCGGAGGGGGAGCCGCGCCGTCCCCACACAGAGGCCGCCGCCGGGTGACATACCGGCGGCGGCCTCACACCTCTGCGGACCACGGCCGAAGGTCTCGATCAGGTCAGCTTCAGGTCCCCGTGCCTCGGCAGTACGCGCCCCAACGCGCCGAGGGGTACTCGCCGTTCAGGCCAACTACCCTCCAGAACAGGCTGGTTGAGTCAGCCCTGAGGGCCGCTCAGGGGGGCGTCGGCAGGGGCGCCGGGGGCCTGGGCCGGCGCCGGTGTGCTCAAGGGGCGGGTGCTCGCCCCGGGCGCGGATCCGGTGCCGGTCGGCAGACAGCAGGGGCTTAGCCTCGGGCGGGGAGTGCGGGGCGTCGCGTACTGCTGCCGTGCCGTACTGCTGCGGTGCGCGCCGGCCGACCGCGCACCACACCGGCAACGCCACCCCCTTCACGTCATGCGTTGGCGGTCAGAAGCGGTCCGGGGAGCGCTGGGGGAGCGGGGCCCCGGGGATTTCATCCCGCTTCTGGTTTTCCCGGGCGTGGGCGTTCGAGTCGGCCGTCGCCCGGCAGGTGATGTCCTTCGCCGGGTGCCTGCCGGTGGTCAGGTAGTCCGTCACCTTGCCGTCCACGCACGCGTTGCGGCTCAGGAGGTAGACGCCGTGACCCTCGCCGCCGCGGACCGTCAGCATCTTCGAGTTCTTCAGGTCGGCGTGCAGGGCCTGACCACTCGGCAGCGGGGTCTGGGAGTCCCACTCGTTCTGCACGATCATTGAACCGACCTTGTTGTTCACCACGGTGGCCGGTTCAACGGACTTGTCCCAGAACGCGCAGGGCTTGATGTTGGACGCGTAGTCACCGAAGAGCGGGTAGCGGCCCTTGTCCTCGATGGCGTCCCGCCGGTAGGTCTCGGGGTTGCGGGACCAGGCGGCCGAGTTGTCGTTGCACACCACGGCCCAGAAGCTGGCCGTCCCGTTGTCGAGTGGCACGTCGGAGCCGGCGGCGAGGCGTGACCTTTCGGCCGGAGCCGGAAGGTTCTTCGCGGAGGCGGGTTCGCCTGCCGCGGCCTTCTTCAGTTTCACGACCAGTTTGGTGCCGGACTGCACGCTGAAGACCGCGCCGCGCATCATTTCCCGGATGTCATCACCGGTGTACGGCTCGCCGTCCATTTCGATGGGCTTCTCGTCCGCCTGCTGGACCAGGTCCCAGAACGTCCGGTCGACTTTCTTCGGGGTGTCACCGAGGCCGTACTGCCCGGAACGCGCGGCGGCCCACTTGGTCCACCGGTCGAACGCGGGCTCGGCTCCCTCCGCCCACCACTGGATCATCCCCCGCCAGGCGCGCGCCGGATCGACCGCGCTGTCGAGCACGAACCGGTCGGCCCGTCCCGGGAACAGTTGGGTGTAGACGGCGCCGAGGTACGTCCCGTACGAATAGCCGAGGTAGGAGATCTTCTTCTCGCCGAGGATCGCACGGAGCAGATCCAGGTCTCGCGCCGTGTTGCGCGTGGTGATGTGCTTGAGCGTGCTGCCCGACTTCTCGCGGCACTTGCGCGCGACGTCACGCGCCCAGGTGACGTCCTTGTCGAACGTCGCTTTCTTGTACGGCCGCAGCCAGTTCTCCTCTTCCGGCTTCAGACCGCAGGTGACGGGCGTGCTCCGGCCCACTCCGCGCGGGTCGAAGCCGATGAGGTCGAACTTCTGCCGTACGGTCTCGGGCAGCAACTCCTTCATTTCCAGCGGCATATCGAGCCCCGGCCCGCCGGGTCCGACGACGAGTTCGCCCGGCAATCCGCCGCCCAGCTACGCGCAGCAGGCGCCCGCAGCAGAGTGTGCCGCTCAGCCGGATGGCCAGCCGGATGGTGTTGCGTTCCTCGGAGGACAGCAAGCCCGAAGTCGATGATCAACTCGGCTGCCGCGCTGTTCCAGGCCAGGATGTCCAGTCGCTCGTCAGCCAGGTAGGCCGGTATCGGCCCGAGCCGGTCCAGAAACTGGCGGACGTCGCCGGACACAGGCGGTCCATCGGCGTCGGTGACGCTCGGGACCTGCCCGGCCAGCCGTGCCAAGTAGTCGCGTTCCGCGGCAGTGAGCCTCAGCGCCCTGGCCAGCGAGGCCAGCACCTGCGGGGACGGATGCGGTGCGCGTGCCTGCTCGAGCCGTTCGTAGTAGCTAATTGACACCCCGGCCAGCGCGGCCACCTCTTCGCGGCGCAGTCCGGGAGTGCGCCGCGCGCGCCGGCCTGGGGGATGGACAGCTTCGGCCGGCACTTGGTCGGGGCGCAGTGCCTCCCGTCGGCGGCGTAGGAAGTCGGCCAGTTCGCCTCTGTTCACCCTGTCAGGTTCGCACAGGGGCGCCCGGCTTAGCCACGGACTGGTGGTCCGGGGCTCAACTGTCCGTTCCTCGGCGGCGATCCGAGGCCCAGCCTGGTGTGGTCCCACTCGCTCGACACCGGAGGGCCACCGTGCCACGTACCCCTGATGAGATCTTCCATCGGCTGCTAGACCTGTTGCTGGCCAAGGACATGGACGCCGTCGCCGACCTGTGGGCGCAGGAAGGCACCGCCGAGTTCCCTTTCGCAGCGGGGGCCGCGCCGCGGCGGCTGGCCGGGCGGGAGGCGGTCCGCGGCTATCTGGCCGGCTACCCGGAACTGATGGACGTGCGAGAGATCCCTCCGGTCACCGTGCACCACACGGAACGGCCGGAGACCATCGTGGTGGAGTTCACCACGCACGGGCGCACGGTGCGCACCGGAGAGCCCTACCGGCTGGACTACATCACGGTGATCACCGCCCGGGACGGTCTGATCACCCACTACCGGGACTACTGGAGTCCGCTGGCCGCCGCTGCCGCGGCCGGCACGCTGCCCGAGCTGCTCGACTCGCTGCGCCCGGGGGCCGCCCGATGACCGGCGTACTGGTGACCGGCGGCACAGGGAAGACCGGGAGCGCGCTGGTGGACTTGCTGCGAGGCAACGGGGTGCGGGTCCGGGTGGCCAGTCGCAACCCCTCTGCCGATGATCCTGACGCGGTTCGGTTCGACTGGGACGACCCGGCCACCCATCCGGCCGCGCTGCGGGGGATGGACAGGGTCTTTCTGGTGCCTCCGATCAATGCCGTGGATCCGATGCCGCTGGTCGGTCCGTTCCTGGCCGAGGCGCAACGCCTCGGCGTGCGCCGCGTGGTGCTGCTCGGCTCCGCCATCGTGCTGCCGAACGCTCCCGGCGCGCTGGAACTGGCTGAGCGGGTGCGGGCCCGCCCCGGGTGGGTCGTGCTGCGCGCGTCCGGGTTCATGCAGAACTTCCTTCGCCCACACCCGCTTGGCGAGCGGATCCGGCGGCACGGCGAGATCCGCACCGCCGCCGGTGCCGGCCGATTGGGCTGGATCGACGCGCGGGATATCGCGGCCGCCGCCTCCGCCCTGCTGATCGACCCCGACGTCGATGCCGGCGACCAGCGTGACTACCTGCTGACCGGGCCGAAGGCGTTGGGCTACGGGGACGCGGCGGCGATCATCACCGCTCGCACCGGCCCGCCGATCCGGGTGCTGCACATCGGGGCCGACGAGCTGGCGGGCACCTACCGGGCCGCCGGCATGCCGGGTGAGTTCGCCGACGCCCTCGCCGCCGTGGAAGACGGCATCAAGGCTGGTCGGGAAGATCTGGTCAGCACCGCGGTGCTGGACCTGACCGGCCGCCCACCCCGCCCCTTCGCCGAGTTCGTCCAGGACCACGCAACCGAGTGGGCGAACCATGGCTTGCCCGAGTGCTGACCGGCGCCCGCCGGCTCTTTGAGCCCTGAACCAGCCTTCATCACCCTTGGGCGGCGGCCGCATCGCCCTCGGGGGTGCACGCGGGCAGGGTCACGGGATCGTCGGATTCGAGGTGGAGGCGGGAGTTCATCCACGAGCGGCCCCGATCGGCCTGGACACCGCCGCGGTCAACGGCAACCACGGCGGCCGCCCGCCCGCGATCGGGTCGGGCTGACTGCTCCGCGCGTGCTTGGGTCTGGGCGAGGCGGTGTGAATGTGTGCCGGTCTCGATGATGCGATCTTTCGCGGGAGCCCGTCAGCTTGGTGACGGGCTCTTCTTCGTTTGGTGTGGTGGGTGTTGGGGCGTGTGGGCAGGCTGGTGGCCCGGCTGTCGCGTCGGGTGGGCGCCGGGTTCCACGTCTCCGGTGGGGTGTTTCAGGCTCGTCAGGACAGGTGATTGTGCTGGTTCAGTCGGGGTTCGGGAGGGCGTTGAGTCGCTTGATCGCGACTGTGATGACGTCGGTCCAGGGCCAGTGGTCTGCGAATCTCAGGTGCCGGCGGCGGGCGGTCGTGACGATCTGGGCGGCGGCGGAGAAGAGACGGAGCCGGAGACGGCGGGGCTCCCACCTGCGGGTTTCGCCGGTCAGAGCGAGCATGGGCATCCAGGCCAGCAGGTCGAGGGCGATCTGGATGATCTCCAGCCAGATCTGGTTCTGCGCGGTGTCGTGCAGGGGCAGGTTGCGCAGGCCGGTGGTGCGGGCGGCCCGGATGCGGTCCTCGGCACGTGCCCGCCGGCGGTGTCGCATCCGCCTCAAGATGCAAGACCTGGCGGCGGATACGGCCAGCACTCCGCACCTGGAGGTCGTCGGCCCTGCCCGGACCACCGGTCTGCCGGCCGCCGTCGAAGTCGCCGCATACCACATCGCGGTGGAGGCAATGGCCCAACTGCATCCGCCAGGCGCACGCCTCCCACTGCCTGGTGCGTATCGGCTTCACCGCGCCACCTGATCCGCCCAGGCCGTCGACCTTCGGTGGGGAAGCGCCGCCGCTGCAGTTTGAGGTGGTCGATGACGGCATCGGGTTGCCGGTCATCATCGATGACTGTGGCCCCGGCTTCCTCTTCCGGCGGCATGCTCGCTGGTTCGATGATTGCGCTCAGCATTGAATGTACGTGAAAAGTTCGCCAATTGGTACGCGACATGTTCGGTTCTTGCTATGGTGTGGGACAGGAGGTGTTTCATGTCCGAGTTGTTCGACGCGGTCGATGCCCTGATCGCCGGGCAGTCCCCGTTGCCGGCGCCCGCCGAGCGTGAGCGTCTGCGCAAGGCCCATGGCCTCACCCAGGACCAGGTCGCCCAGGCGCTGAAGGTGCGCCGGCCGACCGTGGTGTCGTGGGAGAGCGGCAAGACCGAGCCGCGGTCGCCGCAGCGCGAGGCGTACGCCCGGCTGCTCGAGCAACTGTCCGAGCTCTACCCCGCCAACACCACCGCGCCCGTTCAGGACGCGGCGGTGCCCGGCACATTCACCCGCCCAGCCGCGTCCGCGCAGCAGTCCGCCGGGCCCGCAGAAAACCCGCCGGCCGCAGACCCGGCCCCGGACACGGCGGCCAAGGCTGCGGAACACCGCGCCCCCCAGCGCCCCGCCCGGCTGTCCCGCGCGGAGGTCTGGGCCGGGCCGTCGATGACGGCCCGGCGTCCGGCCGCGCGTCCGGCCGCGGCCAGGCCCGCCCCGGCCGCCGTTGCCTTCGATCCGCAGTTTCAGAACGGGCCGCTCGCGGTCGTCGATGTTGTGGACGGGCAGGTCTTGGCGTACGGCGTCGGCGGCCTGATCCTGGACGTGCCCGCCAAATCCATCCCATCCCTCGTCGACTGGACCCTGACCGAGGCGAAACTCGGCGCACCGAAACTGAGCGGGCCGGGTAAGGACGCCGACCCGCTGATCGTGCTCACCGAGGCCGCGTGCGAGCGTTACGGCCTGCCGCCGCACCTCACCAGCGAAGAGCGCCAGTCCGGCCGGCTGCCGGAGGACCACAAGGTCATCAAGCAGCTCACGCGGGCCGAATGGCAGCTCACCAAGCGCGGGTTCGGACCATGGGCGAGGATCTACCGCCCGGCGAAGGGCTCCGAGCGGATGTGCGTGCAGCTGTGCATCCCGTCCTGGGAGGCACTCGACACCCGCCACTGGGGCGAAGCCGCACAACTCCCGCCGGCCGAACTCGCCCGGCTGCTGGGCACCTACGCCACCCGGGTCATGACGCCCCGCGGCTCCACCGCGGTGACCGGGCTGGAACTGATGACGGCCCTGCACCCGCCGACCCGCGCGTCCGAGCCCGACGAGACGGGCAAGCGCCACAGCGAGCACAACCCCGGCTCGCTCGGAAAGGACGCGGTCGACTGCGCGCCGTGCGAGGCCCCGGACGGACACCCGCTCCTCAAGGACCTGCCTCGCTTCCACCGGCGCACCCCGGCCGAAGTGCTGATGGAGGAGGCGTACGACTGGGCACGCCCGCTCACCGATGACGAGTGCCTCAAGCGCCACCTGGTGGGCATCGATGTGAACATGGCGTTCGCCGCCGGTGCCAACGGCACGATCGTCGGCCTGGGCGCACCGACGCATGTCAACAACCCACGGTTCGACCCGAAGCTGCCCGGCGCGTGGCTGGTCGACCTCAGCCACGTCGACGTGTCGCGGGTGCTGGTCGCCAAGCAATGGCAGCAGTTCGACGGGGACCTGCTGCCCAGCCCGTTCACGCCCAGGGGCGAGCGACCCGAGGGCCCGGCCTGGTACGCAACACCGACCGTGGCGTACGCGGTGGAGCTGGGCTACGACGTCGCACCGGCCGAGGCCTACGTCCGCTACGACAACGGCCGTTACCTGGACGGCTGGTACAACCGGCTGCGCGACGCCTACGTGGCGACGATGGCCGATGTGGGTGTCACCGCCGACCTGCCGCCCGAAGAATTCCTGACGCTGATGGACGGCCACAAGCAGGTGGACCCGCAGTTGACGATCGTGCTCTCCGCGGTGAAGGCCACCGTGAAGGGCGGTATCGGCAAGCTGCGCGAGCGTCCCCGCGGTGAGGGCTGGAAGCCCGGCGAGCCCTGGCGGGCGCTGTCCCGCCCGACGTGGCGGCCCGACATCCGCGCCGCCGTCATCTCCCGGACCCGGATCAACATGCACCGTAAGGTCCTCAAACACGCGCTGGCGACGGGCCAGTACCCGGTCGCCATCCTGTCGGACTGTGCCGTGTACGCCGCTGATGGGCCCACGCCGCTGGACTTCGTGCCGTACCAGGACGGCAAGCCGCTGCCGGGTGGCTGGAGGCTCGGGGTGAGTCCCGGGATGGTCAAGCACGAGGGCACTCAGACCACCCTGTGGGGCGAGGGCGCTCGCGAACAGTACGGCCCCGAGCTCAACTTGGCCCGCTACATCAAGGACGGCAACGTCACGAGCAAGGACGACGGGGAGTAGAGCGCGATGAGCATCTTCGGGGACAGCCTGGACAAGGCGGTGCAGAAATCATTCACGCGCCCCATTCCCAAGTCGGCCGGCGCGCAGATGCGGTACCTGGTCAAGCAGCTCAAGGGCACAAAGACGGTGGCCGAGTCGCTCGGGATCTCCCAGCGCACCGTTGAGCGGTATGTGAAGAACCAGCTCAAGAAACCGCGCAAGGATCTCGCGCGGCGCCTGGAAGACGCGGTCAAGGGACGGTGGCAGCCGCAGATCCGGGCGAAGGCCAAGGAGACGGCCGCCACCAGTGGTGGCATCGTCATCGACACCCAGGCCCAACTGGGCTACACCGCATCGATCGGCACCACCGACCAGGACCGCCTCCGTCATCTCACCGTGGCCCTGCCGCCGCCGTACGCCGCCCGCCTCTTTGAAGCCCAGGAGCAGGGAGCCGGCGATCAGCGGCTCCAGGAGATCGCCGCCGAAGCCCTCAAAGACGTGTACTTCCAAGATGGCGGCCGCCGCGCCGGAAGTCTGGACGAGGTGCGCTTCACCAACGTGAAGCACATCGCCTTCGAGCTGTAGGTCTTCGCGAGCAATCGCGAGGGCCGGGTTTGGTGTGACTGATTCCCATTGGGCGGCGTGCATCGTGAGTTGCTGGTCTCGCGTCTGGTGTGCGTGGGCTTCGGGGTGCTCGGGCTGGTTGCGGGCGGATGACTCCCGTCAAGATCGTCTGACCGTTCGGCCGGGGAGGTTCTCGGATTCTGTTGCGCTCGCTGCAGTGCCGCTTTTACGATCCGTCACCGGGCGTGCCCGGGGACGGCTGAGCACATCGCCGCGATGCCCGGGATCACCGTCCTGGACCTTGGCCTGTCGGCGGCCCTGGCCGTGGCACGTCATGAGACATGGGCCGCCGCCCATACCCAGTACGCGGCGCAGCCCACGGCCGACCGGCCGGACGGAGCCGTCATCGCCACCACCGCGCCGAAACGGTTGGGCGGCCAGCCCGACCGCGTCCTGGACCTCACCCCCTACAGCGGAGCCGGAGCACTGGGAGGTGACTCGGATGCCTTCCGCCTCCTGACGGCCTGAGCCTCCGCCCGGCGGTAGCCACGACTACGTCGGTATCGACCGGGCGGAGGGTCCTCGCGCTCGCGCATAGTGCAGGAGAGGGGCATCTCGCTGCACGTCGGCTAACGGGCCCAGGAGCGTAGGCGGTCCGCTCCGAGCCGACCACGGGTGACCACGGGACCAGACATACCGAACTGTTCGACTACGACGCGGAGTTGCGGCTGCACAACGAACAATTCCGCGCCGCTGCCCGCGTCGGCGCCCGCGACCGTGTGCTCGACATCGGCTGTGGCACGGGCCAGACCACGCGCGAGGCCGCCGGCGCCGCCGTCACCGGAAGCGCGCTGGGCGTCGACCTCTCCGCGCCAATGCTCGAACGGGCCCGTCAGCTCAACGACGACCAGGGGCCGTCCAACGTCACCTACCAACAGGCGGACGCCCAGGTTCACCGCTTCCCACCGACGCATTTCGACCTCTGTATCAGCAGATTCGGAACGATGTTCTTCGCCGACCCGGTCGCCGCGTTCACCAATATCGGGCGCGCTCTGCGCCCCGCAGCGCGCTTGGTGCTGCTGCTCTGGCAAGACCGCGACCGCAATGAATGGGCCTCCGCGATCCGCCAGAGTCTCACCGCCGCAACAGCCACACCCACCCCTCCCAGCTGCGGTCCGGACGCGTTCTCACTCGCCGACCCGAGCATCACGGAAGGCATCCTGGCGGCGGCAGGCTTCACGGACGTCAGCTTCACCGACGTGCACGAGCCCGTCTACTACGGCCCGGACAGTGCCACCGCCTTCGATAACGTGCTCCGCCTACTGAAATTCCAAGACCTGCTTGCCAACCTCGACGCCGCGACGGCCGAGCAAGCACGCACGCGGCTACGCGCCACCCTCGCCGCCCACGACACCGGCGGCGGCGTGTGTTTCGACTCGCGTGCCTGGATCGTCACAGCCCGCCGCCGCTGACCACCACGCCCGAACGCGGAGACCCGCAGCTAGCTACCAAGATCAAGCGCTGAACGTTGGGACCACAGGATCTGGGACCCCACAGAGGTTTAGGTTCCGCGTCGGTTTGTCCACCGGTGTCGCTCTGACCATCGGTTTCCGCCCTCGCCGGCGGAAGCCAAGCCGACGATGAAGTGTCATTGGCAGCTTGTTGTGCGCGAAGATCCGCGCTCCGCACCTATGAAAGCGCCGCTCGGCGAACATGAAGCGCAGCAGTATGCTCGGTCCAGCCGCGCAGCCCGTACATCTGACGATCCCGGCCATGTCGGCGGGCGGCAGCGGGCAGATCTCGGGGGCGCGGCATTGCGGTAGCGGCGGGTGGCATGGCGTCAATGGCCCTGACGGGAGGGGGAGGTGCATCGCATCTGCCGGATGGTCTGCGACGGTGTGCGGGCTTTCGCTGGGGTTGTAGAGGCACTCGGTGACCAGAGCCCGAAACGCGATGCGCGTGGCACGGGCCACCAGGTGGGCGGCCAGTTGGCCCTTGGTGCGAAACGCCGGATCGGCAGGCCCTTGGGGCAGGGTGGGAGCCGGCTGGTGGGGCACGGTGTGCGGCGGGCAGTGCACACACTCATCGGCCCGGGCGGTGGTGACCGTGACAATGCCGTTTCCGACCTGCCCGCGGGAGCCGAGGTACTGACGGGACACATAAACCGTGGCGTGCCCGGACTTACGGTCACCGGAGTCGTCCGGAGAGATATGAAGGTCACCGAAAGCAGGCCGGGCAGTTTGCAAGAGGGCCTGGAGCAGGGGAAACAGGAAGCCGCTGATTCATGGCTGTTTATCGGTCGGACGAAGGGCCGCACCCTCACTCTGCCTCAAGAAGTCAAGATCCGGAACATCGTCTACCGATCACAGCGAGCTACCGCAGATCGACCGGACGCGGTGGGCGCGTGACCGGCCGGCCGGCGCCCGCGGTGCTGCCCCCATCGCTGCGCGCGTGGCTCGGGCTGATCGCGGCCCTCGCCACTCTGATGGTCGTCGTGCTCGGGGTCCTGTACGCTGGCCACAGCCAGCCCGGCACGGTGGACGCGTGGATCCAGCCGGCGGTGGACGGTGTGCGGCCGCCGTGGCGGCACGTAGCTCTGGCCACGGACTTCCTGGGGGAGCCCGCCGGAGCGGCGACGCTGGTCGTGGCCGCCGTGACGGGCTGCCTGCTGCTTCGACGTCCTCGCGCCGCGGTGCTCATCGTTGCCGGCGTCGGCATGACCGTGGGGACGACGACGCTGCTCAAGTCCCTGGTGGGACGCACCATCCACGACGGGCACCTGTCCTACCCGAGCGGGCACACCGCCTTCTTGACCGCGCTCGCCCTCATGGTGGCGCTGCTCGCGACCGGCCGGCGAAGCCTTGGCAAGTCGGCCGGCACGTTGCTCGTGCTCGCCGCGGCGCTGGTTGCCGGCGCCGCCATGGGCTGGGCGCAGGTCGCTCTGGGCGCGCACTACCCGACCGACGTCCTCGGCGGCTGGTGCACCGCGCTGGCGGTGATACCGGCGACCGCGTGGCTGGTCGACCGGATGGCTGACGTCGGCCGGCGGAAACGCCGCTGACGTCACGTCACGCCAAGCGGCGGAATGCGGGCTTCACCGGTCGCCCGGCCAGCCAGGGGGTGGGGTCAGCGGCGTCCAGCGCCTTCCGGTACACCGCACATGCCTGGGCCACTGTGTCGACGGTGCGGTCGATGTCGGCTTCGCTGAGCGCGCTGCTCACCACGAACGACGGGGCCAGCACCCCGCCCGCGAGGAGCTGGCGCAGGAACAGGGTGCGGTACTGCTGCGACGGCTGCCGGTTCTCGTCGAGGGTGGCATAGACCAGGTTGCTGGCCCGGCCCCGGACGACGATGTGGTCGCCGACGCCCATGCCGGCCGCAGCCTCGCGGACACCGGCGGCCAACCGCTCGCCGAGGGCGTGCAGTTGCGCGGTGATGCCCTCCTCTGCATAGGTGGTTTGCACGGCCATCGCGGCGGCCAGCGAGTGCGTTTCCGCACCGTGCGTGGTGGACAAAAGGAACACCCGGTCGCCGGAGTGACGCAGCCCGCCCCACTCCATCAGATCGCGGCGCCCGGCCAGCGCCGAGACGGCGAACCCGTTGCCCAGCGCCTTGCCGAACGTGGAGAGGTCGGGGACGACGCCGTACAGGCCCTGAGCGCCCGCCTCGGACCAGCGGAAGGCGGTGATCATCTCATCGAAGATCAGTACGCAGCCGTGCCGGTCGGCCAGCTCGCGCAGGCCGGCGAGGTACCCGGGAGTGGGGTCTCCCCTGCTCGAACGGAGTTGAGAGCCTTGGGAGGGCTCATTGTGGGTGGCAGGTTCCAGGATCAGGCAGGCGACCTCGTCCTGGTACCGGGTGAGCAGCTCCTCCGTGGCGGCCAGGTCCCCGTAAGGGAACGCCAGGGTGAGCTCGGTGGTCGCCGCCGGAACACCGGCGGACATCGGCGTGGTGCCGATGAACCAGTCGTCGACGGAGAAGAACGGCTGGTCGCCGCAGATGGCCACCCGCGGGCGCCCGGTGACGGCACGGGCGAGGCGCACCGCGGCGGTGGTGACGTCGGAGCCGTTCTTCGCGAACTTCACCATCTCGGCGGTCGGCACGGTGGCCAGGAAACGTTCCGCGGCCTCGACCTCCACGATGGAAGGCCGTACGAAGTTGCTGCCGCGGTCGAGTTCCCGCCGTACTGCCTCGATCACGCGGGGGTGGGCGTGGCCGAGGCTGACCGACCGCAGACCGGAGCCGTACTCGACGTAGCGGTTGCCGTCGATGTCCCACACGTGGGCACCGCGGCCGTGGCTGATGACCGGGGCCAGGTTTTCGGGGTATTGGTCGTCGCCCTTGGCGTAGGTGTGCGCGCCCCCGGGAATCATGGTGTGCAGCCGCTCGTTCGCCAGCCGCGACAGGGGCAGTTGGAACTCTTCGGTGTCCATGCCGACCTCACCTCTCTTTTCGCTGCAGGACCTCGGCGAATCTCGGCGCCTCCCGGTCCCGCTGGGACATTGATGTGACCGGCAGCGGCCAGGGAATGGCGAGCTCCGGGTCGTCGAAGGCGATCGTCACGTCCTCGGCCGGATCGTGCGGGCGGTCGATCCGGTACGAGACGTCGGCGGTCTCGGTCAGCGCCTGGAAGCCGTGTCCGCACCCCGCTGGGACGTACAGGGTTGCCTGGGTCTCGTCGGACAGCTCGAAGAAGGCCCGGTTGCGGTATGTCGGCGAGTCCGTCCGCAGGTCCACGACGACGTCGAAGACTCTCCCGTACGAGCACCGCACCAGCTTGGCCTCGCCGGCGCCGGAGCGCAGGTGCAGGCCGCGCAGCACCCCCCGGGCCGAGCGGGACACGCTGTCCTGGATGAAGGTGCCCGGGTCGAGGCCCACCGAGCGGACCACGTCGGCGTCGAAGGTGCGGCAGAAGAAGCCGCGCTCGTCGGCGTACGGCGTCGGCTCGAACAGGTACGCGCCGACGATCGCCGGGATTCCGGTCGCCTTCATGAAGCCTCTCGCACGGTGTGGGCGTGGGTGTGGTCGGTCGCCGCGAACAGGGCCGCGGTCAAGGCGGTGAACTGGTGCTCAAGGCGCCGGGCGGCGACCAGGTTCCGCTCGGTGAGGGTCCGCCGTAGCTCCGCCGATCTCTGCTCCAGCGCCCGGAACTGCTTGAGCAGCCGGTCGGCGTCGACCTCGCGAGCCGGGTGGCAGTACGCGTCAAGACCCATCTGAGCCATGAGCGCGTCGCTCTTCGCCGCATAGCTGAGTGCGAGCGTCGGCGTGCCGACCTTCAGGGCGCAGATCAGGTTGTGGTACCGGGTCGCCACCACGGTGTCGGCAGCCGCCATCTCCTCCATCAGGTCGGCCAGTGAGGACGCCTCGGCAGCGGTGACCAGCGGCGAGTCCACCGCGTCGAGGATCGCGGCGACCACCGGCACGTCGACCTCGTCGCCGGTGAGCAGCCGGACCGGCCTGCCGTCCTCGACCAGCGCGCGGACGAACCGGGTCGTCCCGTCAAGGTAGCGCCGGTGGATCTCCTCGGCCCGGGCGCGGTCGTCGTTGCCGCCGTGGAAGGCCATGACGCCGACGCAGACCGGGCCCGGGGGGCCCGGGGGCGCTTCCCCAAGCTCTCCGACAGGCTCCGAGCAGGGGATGCCCCATTCCCGCGGTGTCGGCAGGGCGAATGCGAGGTCCGGGTAGACCTCGTCGCGCGCGGTGTCCACGCCCATCGCCCGCATCGCGTCGCGGGACAGGGCGTCCCGGTACGACCGGTACGTGGCCAGCCGCGCCGACCAGCGCACCAGGGCTCGGGTAGGCCGGCGGCCGATCGCGGCGGCGCCGACACCGACCAGCGCGACCCGGGTGCCGAACAGCCGGCCGGTCGCGCAGAGCAGGAACAGCGAGTACGGGAAGCCCCACGGCCGCAGCGGCAGCGTGGCCTCCAGGACGCCCATGCCTGGCACGATCACCACGTCGTGCCGGCGCACCCAGGCAGCGGTGCGGAAGGCGTCGACGAGTTTGCCCAGCCCCTTCGCCGCGATCGCGCCCGCACGCGACGCGGTCCGGTACTCCCCGCGGTACCAGTGCAGCCGCGTCGCGGGGATCCGGTACCGGGTCGCGACGACCTCGGGTCCGCCGCACAGCGCGTCCACGACCGCCTCCGGGTGCGCGGCGCGGAGGTACCCGAGCACGGCTTCGAGCGACCCGTCGTTGCCGTGGTTGCCGGAGCCGAGCAGGCCGAACACCCCGACGCGCACCGGAGTCCCGTTCGTAGACTTCATGCCTGCCTGCCTTCACGGCCGGCGACGAGGGCGTCGACGGAGACAGTGAGCCGGCCCGGGTCGACCGGGGCGCGGTCCTCGACCCGCTCGCCGGCGCCCGGCCGGACCCGGCTGGCCATCCATGCGACCAGGTGGCGGTAGCACGCGCGCCGATCGGCCGGGGACAGCGGCGCCCGCCGGATCGCCGCAACGAAGCCCCAGACGTACTCGGCGAGCAGCCGGGGTGTCGGGTGCAGCGGGCCTGCCCGGCGCGGGTCCAGATTGACGCATCGGGAGCGCTTGCCCGGGTTTGCCCGCTCGGCGCGGGTGGGGTGGTCGCGGCGGAAGTACAGCAGCTCCGGCACCTGGTGGAAGGGCCCGTGCAGGGCGATCTCGGCGACGAACGTGCGGTCCGCGTGGTGGTAGCTGTCGTGCGGCTTCACCCGGCGCAGTACGTCGGCCCGCATCACCCCGTAGAAGTCGTCGCCACCGGGCTCGAACAGCAGACTGTGGAAGCGCTCCGGCGGGTGCGGCGAGTCGGTGGCGAGCCCGTAGTCGTACGGGACCTTCACCTGGCCGTCGCCGTCGATGACCGCCTGGCCGCTGTGCGCGAGGATCACGTCCGGCTGCTCGTCCAGCGCCTCCACGCAGCGCCGCAGCAGGTCCCTGGCGTACAGGTCGTCGTGCGAGGCCCACTTGAACAGCTCGCTGCGGCACTCGGTGAACACGTAATTGTGGTTCGGCGCGGCGCCGATGTTCCGGGGCAGCCGGATGTACCGGATACGTGAGTCCCGCGCGGCGTACCGGCGGCAGATGTCCCGGGTCCCGTCGGTCGAGGCGTTGTCGGAGACGACCAGCTCGAAGTCCTCGTAGGTCTGGCCGAGCAGGGCGTCGAGCGCCTCGGCAAGGTACTCCTCGCCGTTGTACACGGGCAGGCCGATGCTCAGCCGGGGAAGGGCGGTCATGGCGTCCTCACTTCGCGGATGGGGTTCTGGTGGCGCTCGCGCAGGGCGGACCGCAGGTGCAGCCACCACACGGCCGAGCCGCTGACGGTCGCGGCGGCTACGCCCCAGGCCGAGCCGACCGTGCCGGCCACGGCCGCTCCGCCGAGCCCACCGCTGACATAGCAGGCGGAGGCGAACAGCTGGCAGCGCAGGCTGCGCCGGGCCGCGGCGAGTGCGCGCAGCCCGGCCGCCGCGCCGGTGCCGAGGCTCGCGCCCACGACGCCGAGCGTGGCCGGCACGATGAGCTCCGAGGCGGAGTGCCAGACGCCGCCGAGCACGAGCTCGCCGACCCGGTCCGGCACCAGCAGCAGCGCCGCGCCCCAGAGCAGCGCGGCGGCGGCCTGCCCGCCGCCGAGCAGGAGGCAGAACCTGGCCAGCCGGTGCGGGGCCTGCCGCAGCACCCGTGCTGCCTCCGCGACGGTGACCAGCGACAGCCCCATCAGCACAGCGAGGAACGGGCCGAGCAGGAGCTCAGCTCCCCGGACCACACCCACCGCGCTGACCCCGACGATCGCGCCGAGCCCGTACGCCCGCAGCTGGCTCGCGCCGCTGACGCCGACGTTCTCGACCAGGTACCGGTAGCCGAGGTCGCGGTGCTCGCGAAGCCACTCGCGCGCTCCGGTCAACTGGGGCCGGATGCCGGACTGGAAGCAGCCGTACACCGCGGCCACCGCGGCGGACGCCCCCCAGGCGAGCACGAAAGCGGCCACGCTGCCCACGCGGGCCGCCACCACCATGGCCGGGACGAGCGCGACGCCCCACACGAGGTCGTTGACGAACGCCTTCCGCCCAGCGCCGGCGGCGAAGAACGAGTACCGCCAGGCGTCCTGCAGCAGCAGCCCCGGCAGCATGACGCCGAGGCCAGCGAACGCGGGCCCCACGCTGCCGCCGAGAGCAAGACCGACCACCAGACACACCGCGCCGATGGCGGCACTGATGCCGAGCGCGGTCCCCGACGACCGGGCCACCGCCCCGCGCCAGGACGCGTCCGACACGCCGCTGAAGCGCACCACGAGCGGGTCGGTGGCCAGCCCGCGGGAGACGCTGAGCACCACGCCGTAGGTCAACCAGGCCAGGCTGAACACGCCGAACGCGGCCAGCCCCAGCGAGCGTGCCACGTAGAGCCCCACCGCGAAGTTGGTCATGCTGGAGGCCGCCTGGTCGGCCAGTCCCCAGGACAGCCGGCCGACGGTGGCCCGCTTGGCGGTGGACCGGGCGTGTCCGGCCCGGGCCGTCGAGGTCGTCGTCTTCTCCCTCCGGGTGGTCATCCGCGTCATGCCTTGATCAGCCCGGCGCCGATCAGGGCGTCGGCCGCGACGGCGACGGTGTCGAACGGCAGCCCGGACCGCTCGGCGACGTCCAGCAGACTGTGCTCGCCGTCGGAGAGGCTGAGCACCCAGAGCATGGCCAGCTGGGCCTGCTTCGCGTCGCTGCGGCCGCCGAGCGAGTCGTACAACCCACGCCGGCCCAGCTGTGGTTCGCCGTAGGGGCTGAGATTGAGGTACTGCCGGTTGCGGTCCAGCACGGCGAATGTCTCGCGGCAGACGGCGAGGGTGTCCGCCATCGCCTCCGGGGAGACGAAGTCCAGGTTGTCCGCCGAGGTGTGGTATTCGGGGTAGCCGGAGTACGGGGTCCGGCTGAGCGAGCCCACGCCGAGATCGAACCCGGGCGAGCAGAACTGCCGCTCGTCGTAGCCGTACGGAGTGAACTCGGTGATGCGGTGCGGGCGTTCGGAGGCGGCCAGCACGTGCTGCATCACCCGGTCGATCTCCGCGTTGCCGCGCCTGCTCTGCTTGTACGTCAGCCGGCCCGAGTCGCCGGCGCAGGCCAGCACAAGACCGTGCTTGACCCGCTCCACCCGCTCCGCGTTGCGGGCCAGCCAGGTGATCGCCCCGATGGTGCCGGGCGCGTAGATGAACCGGTAGGTGTAGTACGGCGTCTCCTGCGCCAGCGCCCGGGCCAGGAACGTCGCCACCGCGATGCCGGCCAGGTTGTCGTTGGCCAGCGACGGGTGGCACACATGGCAGGAGACGATCACTTCGTCGGGGACCTGACCGGGGATGACGTACTCGGCGTAGGTGAGGTGGCCGTCAGCGAGTGTGGAGTCGATGCGCACCTCGTAGTCGCCGTCCGGCAGCGCGTCCAAGGTCTCCTGGGCCAGGCAGAATCCCCATTCCGGCTGGTAGTAGCTGGTGCGGTACGGCACCCAGCTCGGGTGGTCCGGCAGGGTGTGCAGGTGTCCACGCAGCTCGGCCAGCGGCATGGCCGCCGACACCGGCACGCTGTAGCCGAGCACGTGCAGGCTGGACGCGGCGAAGTCGACGACCCGGTTCCCGGCGGTGTCGGCGATGTACGCGTCCCGGATGTTCCACTCCTGGGGCACCGTCCAGTCGAGCACCTGCGTCCCGGTCGGCACCTCGTGCACCTGCAACGGGACGTACTCGCCGACGATCTCCAGGGTGGCGCGCACACCGTCGCCGGTGATGCTCCGGCACAGCGGGTACAGCCGCTCCACCAGCGCGTGCATCTGTTCGCCGACCGCGGTCATCGGCGCCACCGCAGGGTGTCGTCCACGGCGCCGGCGTCGGACGCCGCGCGCAGCACTGCCAGCCGGGTGAAGCGTCGCTCGAAGTCCTCCCGGGTCAGCCCGTGCTTCCGGTAGGCGTCGGCGAGTTCGAGCGCGCCCTGCTTCACCGTCCACTCGCAGTCGAAGCCGGGCAGCGCGGCGCGGAACCGGGAGAAGTCCACCCGGTACGACCGCGGATCGGCACCGTTCTCCCCGGTGATCTTCACCCGCGAGCCGGATACCGCCTCGGCGACCTGCTCGGCGATCTCGGCGACCGTGACGTTGTTGAGCTCGCTGCCGATGTTGAACGCCCGGTCGTGCACCGCCTCGCGCGGCGCGATCAGCGCGGCTGCGAAGGCCCGTGCGATGTCGGCGGCGTGCACCAGCGGGCGCCAGGGGGTGCCGTCGGAGAGCACAAGGACTTCGCCGGCCAGGAGCGCGTGCCCCACCAGGTTGTTCAGCACGATGTCGGCGCGCAGCCGGGGTGAGTAGCCGAAGGCGGTCGCGTTGCGCATGAACACCGGGCTGAAGTCGCCGTCCGCCAGCGCGTGCAGGTCATCCTCCACCCGGACCTTGGACTCCGCGTACGGCGTCACCGGGCGCAGCGGGGCGTCCTCGGCCACCAAGTCGTCACCGCCGGAGGCGCCGTAGACCGAGCAGGTCGACGCGTACAGGAAGCGCCGCACTCCGGCGTCGCGGGCCAGCCGTGCCAGCCGCACGGACGCGTGGTGGTTGATGTCGTAGGTGAGGTCCGGCGCCAGCGCCCCCAGCGGGTCGTTGGACAGCGCGGCCAGGTGGATCACGGCGTCCACCCCGGCCACGTGTTCGGCGGTGACGTCGCGCAGGTCCACCCGATGCCCCGGCGGGTCCGCGGGCGGCGGGCCCAGCACGCAGTCGGCGAACAGGCCGGCGTCAAGACCGACGACCTCGTGCCCGGCGGCCGCGAGGACCGGGGCCATCACGGTGCCCAGGTATCCCTGGTGTCCGGTCAGTAGTACGCGCAAGGTTCATTCCCCCAGGTTGAGAGTGAGTTTGGTGACGGCGAAGGCCTCGGCGTAGCGCGCGTGGCATTCGATGCCGCGGATCCGTGCAAGACCGAGGAAGGCCTCCCGGTCGTACCAGGGCCGGTGCCGCTGCGAGGGGTAGTGCTCCTGCAGCAGCCGCACCTTGCGTTCGGCGATCTCCGGCGACAGCGGCTGGTACGCCGCCGGACGGCCGAGGTCGCCGTCCCACTTGACGATCTCGTAGCCGAGCATCAGGTGGTCGCGGAACGCGGTGGATACCAGCTTCGCCAGGCCGCGGTGGTCTTGGTGGGCGTCATCGGTACGCGGGGCCAGCACAAGATCCGGCTCGGTCTGCGCGCGCAGCTCCTCGACCGCGGCCTTGGCCTCCTCCCACTGCGCCGGCAGTCGGCCGTCCGCCAACTTGAGTACGGTCAGCCGCAGTTCGGCGCCCGGACAGAAGGCGGCGAGCGCGGCCTGCTCCTCCTGCTCCCGCTCGCCGCCACCGCCGGAGAGCACAAGGGCGTCAATGCGAATACCGGGCCAAGCGAGGCACATCGTCAGCAGCGTGCCGCCGGCGCCGATGGCGATGTCGTCGCAGTGCGCGCCCACCGCGACGAGCCGGTCCAGGCGCCCGGCCCCGAGCCGGATCACGAGGTCCTCGCTTTGGCGCCGTTTGTGCTCCCGTTCGCGCTCGCCCGCGCGCCGCCTTGTTCCCACACGGCCCACGGGCGGTCGCCCCGGGTGTAGGCGTCGTCGAGCGCGGCCCGCTCCTTCACGGTGTCGGTCGGTTTCCAGAAGCCGCGGTGCTGGTGCGCCACCAATCGGCCACGCTTGGCCAGTTGGGCGCAGCCGTCAGCGACCAGGTCCCCGTTCTCCGGGATGTGGTCGAAGATCTCCTGGCGGAGCACGAAGTAGCCGCCGTTCTCCCACAGCGGCAGTTCGCTCACCGCGGTGATGCCTCCCACCAGGCCGTCCTCGCCCAGCTCCACGCAGTGGAACGAGGACTGCGGCGGCACCACCAACATCGACGCCCCGGCGTCGCGCCGGGCGAACCGGTCGATCATCTCCGGCAGCGGGGCGTCGGTGAGCACGTCGGCGTAGTTGGCGAGGAACATCTCGTCGCCGTCCAGGTGGTGCCGCACCCGGCGCAGCCGCTCCCCGATCGGTGACTCGATGCCGGTCTGCACGAACGTGATCGTCCAGGAGGCGATGTCGGTGGACAGCAGCTCGGTCTGCCCGTTGCGCAGCACGAAGTCGTTGGACGTCGTCTCCTCGTAGTTGAGGAAGAAGTTCTTGATGTGGTGAGCCCCGTACCCGAGGCACAGAATGAACTCCGTGTGCCCGAAGTACGCGTAGTAGCGCATGACGTGCCAGATCAGCGGCCGAGGGCCGACCATCGCCATCGGCTTGGGCATGTCGTCGGAGGCTCCGTTGCGCATACGCAGTCCGTAACCGCCGCAGAACAGAACGACCTTCATGGCTTGACCTCGACAATGCTCAGTTCCGGGATGGGAAAGACCAGTCGGCCGCCCCAGGCGTGCACGAAGGACAGCTGCTCGACAAGCTCGGCCCGCAGGTTCCAGGGGAGTACGAGGACGTAGTCCGGTTTGTCGGCGGCAATCTGCTCGGGCGGCAGGATCGGGATGCGGGTGCCCGGGGTGAACCTGCCGTGCTTGTAGGGGTTGCGGTCGACCGTGTACGGGAGCAGGTCGGGCCGGATGCCGCAGTGGTTGAGCAGGGTGTTGCCCTTGCCGGGGGCGCCGTAGCCGACGACCGTCTCGCCGCGCTCGGCCGCCTCGATGAGGAACCGCAGCAGATCCCGGCGCACCTTGGCCACCCGCGCGGAGAACTCGGCGTACCCGGACAGCTCCTGCAGCCCGGCGGCCTTCTCCCGGTCCAGTACGTCGGCCACCTGCCGGCTCGGCTCGCCGGCCACCTCGGCCGGCCGGGCCCACAGCCGGATGGAGCCGCCGTGCGTGGGCAGCAACTCGACGTCCACGAGCGCGAGTCCGCCGCTCGCCAGCGCCCGGGCCGCGGACGCGACCGTGTAGTACTGGAAGTGCTCGTGGTAGATCGTGTCGTACTGGTTCTCCTCGATCAGGGTCAGCAGGTGCTGCACCTCGATGGAGACCCAGCCGTCGTCGGCGACCAGGGCGCGCAGCCCCTGGGTGAACCCGACCACGTCGGGGATGTGCGCGTACACGTTGTTGGCCACGACCAGGTCCGCCGGGCCGTGCTCGGCGCGGACGGCGGCGCCGATGGCCGGGTCCAGGAACTCCGTGAGCGTAGGCACACCCGCGTCCCGCGCCGCGGCGCCGACGTTCACCGACGGCTCGATGCCGAGGCAGCGGATCCCACGGTCCACCATGTGCCTCAGCAGGTACCCGTCGTTGCTCGCGACCTCGACCACGAAGGCGTCGGTGCCGAGACCCAGCCGCTGTACGGCATCGGCGACGTACGTGCGCGCGTGCTCCACCCAGGAGGTCGAGTAGGAGGAGAAGTACGCGTACTGGGTGAACGTTTCCTCCGGCGTGATCAGCGGAGGGATCTGCGCGAGCCAGCAGTCGGTGCAGACCCGCAGGTGCAGCGGGTACGCCGGTTCCGGTTGGTCCAGTTGGTCCGCGGCGAGAAAACTCTCGCACGGCGGGGTCGCTCCAAGATCGACGACGCTTGCCATCGCCGCCGAGCCGCAGAGTCGGCATCGTGTCATCTACTGCCCCCATCGCGCTCGCGCGGGTGCCCCCGCCGCGAGCCAGTGTTTTTGTCCCCTACCGGCGGCGGGCTGTCCCCGCCGCCGGACCGACCCGCGATCGCGGTGCGGTACTCATCCAGCAGGCGCTCCAGCCCGATGGCCGGGCTGAAGTCCTGCTCGTAACGGCGCCGGGCCGCCTGGCCCATCTCCCGGTTGCGCTCCGGCTCGGCCGTGATCCGGCGCAGGCAGGACGCGAGCGAGTCGGGCTCGCCCGGCCGGTGCAGCAGCCCGGTCACGCCGTCCTCGACGAGTTCGACGAAGGCGCCGTGACCGGCGGCGACGGCCGGGACCCCGGCCGCCATCGCCTCCACGACCACCAGGCCGAACGCCTCCAGCCACGTCGAGGGAGCCACCACGGCGACCGACCGCGCGACGGCCTGCCGGCACTGCGCCGCGTCGTACAGGCCGACGTACCGCACGTCGTCCCGGCCCGCCGCCCAGGCGGTCACCTCTCGCTCCAGTGGCCCCGCGCCCGCGACCACGAGCGGCACGCCCACACCGCCGTCCGCGGCGATCTCGTCCCACGCGGCCATGAGCAGCCGTACGCCCTTGGCCTCCGCGAGTCGGCCGAGATAGAGCAGATGCTCGCCGGCGCCCGATCGGCGGGCGTCCGGGTCGGGCACGAAGTTGTGCTTCACCGCCAGCCGCTCGGGTGGCATGCCGGCCCGCACCAGGACGTCGCGCTGCGCCGCGGAGATGCAGAAGAACCGCTCCACGCCGGACCACCACCGCCGCCGGTTGACCGACAGGCTGACCGCGAGCGGCACCGTCGCCAGCCGGGAGCTGCGGTAGCAGCCGTGCCGGATGGCGGGCAGCGGCGCTCTCCCGACGCACTCGGTGCACGGCCGACCGTCCCGCTGCAGCGTGCCGGGTGGGCAGACCTGGGTGTAGTTGTGCAGCGTGGCGACGGCGGGCACGCCGGCGTCGGCGCAGGCGGCCAGCACCGCCGGGGACAGGAGCGGGAAGACGTTGTGGACGTGTACTACGTCCGGCCGCTCGGTGCGAAGCCGGGCGGTGAGCTCCGTGCGGACCGCCGGGTTCCACGGCACCAGCAGCGGCACGGCGGCCTTGCCCAGCAGGGACCGGGCGGCGATGTCGTCGCTGCGCCGCTCGAACACCTCGACCCGGTGGCCGGCTGCGCGCAGCAGCTCCACCTCCTGGTCTACGACCTTGTTCTCCCCGCTCGGCTGCGCCGAGGAGTAGCGGTTGTGCACCACGAGGACGTGCATGTTTAAGGTCACCTCCGATCCTGGGCCCATCGCGGGATGCGTCGTTGGGGGACTGCGGGCGTTGTGAGGGGTATGGCCGCGGCAGGTGCCGCCAGCAGTGAGGCGGCCAGGGCCAGATGCAGCAGATACGGCGAGGCGTCGCCAAGACCGGCCTCGGTGTACGACGCGATCGCGCAGTAGCTGATCAGGAAGATCGCGCAGGCCCTCGGCAGCGACGGTGGGCGAAGCAACGCGACGCCGCCCAGCACGATGATGATCGCCGTCACCAGGGCGACGCCGGTCAGACCCTGCTCGTGGTAAATGGCCAGCCAGCTGTTGTCGATCGGCAGCCCGCCGAAGGACTTGTCGCCCAGGCCCACGCCGAACAACTTCTTCTCGGTCGTCCGGGGCGCTGCCAGCAGGGCGTCCCAGACCTTGGCCCGGCCGGTGAGGCTGGTGAGGTACTCCTGGCTCTGTCCGCGCAGGAACCACGCCTGTAGCGCGGAGGTGAACCCCACCGCGGCCACGGCGGTGCACAGCACCGCCCAGATGAAGAACCGGCGGGCGGCAGCGCTGGTCAGGATGAGCGAGCTGATCGCCAACACCAACCCGATGAGGAGGCCGAGCGTGGCGGTGCGGGTGTGGGTCAACGCGAGCAGGATGAGTGAGGGCACGATGACTACCGCCGCGCCGGCCCTGTCGGTCCGGCGGCCCAGTACGAGCAGCACGGTGAGCCCGATGATCACTGCGGCGTACTGTCCGATCTGCGGCGGGGTGAGCGGCCACAACGCGCCGACCAGCCGCCCGCCGTAGAGCTCGGGCATGGCCGCGCCCGGTGAGATGACCGCGCCGGCGGCGACCGACCCGAGCACCGCGAAGTACATCCGGATGTGGTGCCGGACGAACGTCAGGCTGCCGTCCCACCAGCGGCTGAGTAGCCACAGCGTGCCGACGAAGAGAGTCAGCCGGGCGCAGCGGAACAGCGCGCCGAACCCGGACTCCAGTTGCAGGCTGGAGATCACGCTCGGCACCAGCAGCAGGGTGAGCAGGAGCACGAAGGCGCTGGCTCGGAGGCGCAGCCGGAGATTGAGCGCGAGCGCCAGCGTGAACGCGGCGACCAGCGCGCCCATGGTGACTATCTGGATGAGGGAGCGGGGCAGCGGGATGATGGTCTTCGCCCCTGCGGAGCCGAGCGTGTTGAGGATCAGCAGCCCCCAGACGATCCCGACGCTCTTCGGTGTGCCGACAGGGCGCGGTTCGGGGCCGGGCTGCGTGCCCGCCGTATCCGCTCCGCCCGGCAGCCCACCGTGCCGCAGGTCCCCGCTCATCTCAACCACCGGCCCGTGGGTCAAGGGTGCTGCCCGTGTCTTGCTGGTAGGGCGTGCCCTGCCACTGCCCGAAGTCGAGCACCCGGCTCGGGTCGTGGGCGACGAATTTCCATGGTCCGAGGTAGACGTTGTCGTGCCAGCGGTTGTGCTGCTTGCGGGTGATCGCCTCCGCCACCCGCTCGCCCTTGTACGGCGACCAGTCCGGATAGGTACCGTAGTTGGCCAGCACCGCCATTCGGTCGCACTTCACCGTGCACTCGACGACGGACTTGTCCAGCACGAAGCGGTTGTCGTGGATGTCCACCCGTTTTGTCTTCCACCGGCAGTCGGCGTAGAGCGGTGCGGTGGCGATCGCCGGCTTTGCGCAGCGGTCGGTGTTCTTCACCAGCAACGTGCAGTTGCCGGAGGAGGTGTTGGCCGGGCTGTTGCAGAACCGGTCGGAGTTTTCCCACAGGGTGATCCCGGACCAGTTGTTCTCCAGCACGTTCCGGTAGATCTCGATCTTGTCCGTGCGGGCTCGGACCCGTGGTTCGCCGCCGGACTCGGACAGGTAGATGGTCGCGAACGGAAAGCTGTCGCCGCGGTCGGCGTACCTGCGGCCCTCGACCCAGTTGTTCCGCCGGATCGTGTTCTTCCGGATGACCGCGTTGTAGCTGGTCTCGTAGATCAGTGCGGCACCGTCGTTGGCCTCCAGCAGGTTGTCCTCGATGCGGAAGTCGTTGTTGTTGGTGTCCGCCCACAACCCGGTTCCGCGGTTGTCGTGCACCCAGTTGCCGCGTATGTCGGCTCCGTTGACGGCCCAGAACTTAATGCCTCCAGTGCAGCCGCAGCCCTTCCGCCGCCGCTCCCAGTCGTCGGTGTTGTTGCCCACGATCTCGTTGCCCTCGACCACCAGGTCGCGGATGGGGCCGGTGCCCTTGTACGCGTTCATGCCGTACTGACCGTTGCCGCGCAGGCAGCTGGCGCGGACCTGTTGGCGGGCACCGGCCATCAGCCCGGCGCCGGAGTTGTACTGGATCGTCGCGTGCTCGATCACCCACCCGTCGGCCGAGTCATGGTTGACCACGCCCTCGTCCGGCGGCGCCACGAAACGTTGCACGGTCAGGTAGCGGATGGTGACGTTGCGGGCGCTGCCGCCGAACGCGTACTGGTTGGTCTTCCGGCCGTCGAACACCGCTCCGGGCGCGCCGAGGTAGCGGTTTCCCTTCTTGGGGATGACCTGGGAGTAGCGGTCCGGTGCGAGCCTGTGCTTGCCCGGTCGAAGCCAGAACGTGGTGTTCGGGGGGCTGCTCTTGGTCTTCGCAGTCAGGTCACCGACCACCGCGGGGTCGACTGTCACCGCGCCCGCCGGCGCCTTCGCCGGCCCGGTCGCAGGCTTGGCGCACACCCGGGCCACGGACGTGGATGGCGCGCCGGTCGGCTCCGCCGGGGCGCCCGGCGTGCTCACACAGCCGGCTCCCAGCAGGGCCAGCGCCGCCATCGGCAACGCCCAATTCCGCCACTTGATGCCCACGCGTCCTCCCTAACCACGGAACCTGAGTACGGTGGTGAACCCCTCCGCGTCGTCGGCGAAGCCAGTGCCGACCAGCGTTGTGGTGGGTTCCTTGCGCCCGAAGCCGGGGGAGTACCAGCCCAGCGGCGGGTCGGTCTCACCGCGATGACCCCGCCAGCACAGCTGTCCGGGCAGGTCGAGCACCGCGGAGCGGTCCTCGCCGTCCCGGGTCCAGGTGAGCACTGCCCGGTTCCCCACCAGGTCCGCGGCGATCGCCGGGCCCAGGTGGAACGCCAGGCGCACGGCCCGGCGCGGGCCGCGCACCTCGTCAACCACCCTCAGCTCCTGGCTCGCGGCGGTCAGCTCCACCCGGCGGCGGTGCACGGAGCGCTGGTAACCGTCGTGCTCGGCGCACCAGCGGGCCACACTCTCGTCGGATGTGTCCGCGACCAGGACGCGGCTGAGGGCCTGCCGGGTCCACAGGAACGGGCCGCCGGAGACGGACTGGTCCCCGCCGTCCAACTGCAGGGTGTTGTGGCCGAGGGTCGACCGGAAGTACTGCCGCCACGTGGGCTGCCCGTGGTAACAGAACGTCCCCGGGTCGGCGAGCACGTCGACCCCGTCGTGCCGGACCTCCACGGACAGCGCGTCCGCGTGGGCATGCGCGGCGATGGACAGGAAGCCGTGCGGACCACCGTCGCAGCGGCACCAGATCTCCGCCGGACCGCGCAGGATGGTCATGCCCGCGTCGGCGAAGTGGGCCGGTCGGCTTGCCGGACGGGTCACGGCCGGTGCAGTGGGCCGGATGAGCGCGGCCAGCAGCGGGGTGCGCACATCGGTGCCGGTCACTGCCGGCCACCAGGCGAGCCGACCGAACACGGCATCCCCGGTAGCCAGCAGCGAGGCCCAGCGGTCGGTGCCCGCGCCGTCCACGACCAGACCGTGCCCGTCGTCCGCGTCCCCCTGGCGCGGCGGCCGCAGCCGGCCGTCCACGATGGCCGCGAGCGCGTCGGTCATCCGCAGCAGCACCAGCCGGATCGACGCGGGGACCGGCACACCGGCGGCATCCGCCTCGGCCACCGCGGCCAGGCCGAGCTCCAGCACAAGTCCGTGATACTCGGTGGCCAGCTCGCGGTTGAGGCCGGAGTCGAAGGTGTTACTTCGCAGATGCCGCTCCAGCGACCGCAGCGCGCCGGCTCGCCAACGCGCCGAGGAGGGGAACCACCCGAACGCGCAGGCTGCGGCGAACTGCCCGGCGGCCTCGGCGATGACGTGGTTGTTCGCCGAAGACCCCCGGCTGGGGAAGGCGGCCAGCCAGCGCTGGTGGTGCCAGATCTGGTTCAGCGCCACCGGGTTGCCCTCGAACAGATCGGCCACGCCCGGCCAGCCGTCGAGCAGCCGGCGGATCCACACCCAGGACAGCAGCCGGATCCCCAGCTCGATGCCGCTGATCCAGTGCACTCCGTGCAGCGGCGCGTTGGCCGCCCACCATAACCGCAGGTGCTCGGCCACTCGCTCGGCGTACCGCTCGTTCCCGGTGATCGCGTAGGCGACGGCGAGCACGGTGAGGTACTGATGCCGGGACAGCTCCCAGATCTGCTTGATGTCCCCGACCGTGTCCTCGTTCCGGTACGGCACGTCGAAGGCGTAGCCCCACGGAGCCCGGCGCCCGGTCTTCGGGTCGTACCACCAGTCCGGGTCGGCCAGGTCGTCGCGGTCCACCCCGAAATACTCGGCGTGCCCGGCCATCAGCCGGTCCGCCTCGGCGATGAGACGTTTCGCGGCGTCCGGTGGCACTGCGGCGATCGTCCCGGCGGGCAGTACCGCGGTGAACCGGGCGCCGGTCAGGCTCGGGCAGTCCGGCCGCGCCGACCGCCACCGCCGCCTGCGCACCGCGTCGCCCACCCGGCCGCCGACCTCCCGCGGTCCCATCCGGGCCAGCCGCCGCAGGTACCAGCCCGCGCTCATGGTCATCGAGCCCTCGCCAACGTCACCGGCGCGCCGGTGACCAGGCTGGCCTGCACAGCGAGGGTGGCCGCCGTGGTGGCGACCAGCGACTCCAGCGGCACCGGCATCGGCCCGCCGGTCCGCACGGCCTTGATGAACGCGGCCAGTTCGGCGGACTGGCCCTTGTCCCGGGCCTTGGGCAGCCGCGAGCTGACCCACCGCTTGCGACTGCCGTCGTACACAGCGGCACGGACGAAGTCGTCGAGCCGCAGCACCCTGCCGTCCGCGACAAGGTCCAGCGTCTCCTTGGGGAAGCCGGGCGGGCCGGTGGTGACGTAGCTGATGGTGGCGGTGGACCCGTCCGGGTAGCGCAGCACGACCTGCAGGTCCTCATTGCCGGGCGTGGCGAGCGCGTACACCGAGACCGGGTCGGCCGCGAGCAGCCAGCTCGCCGTGTCGATGAAGTGTCCGCCCTCGCCGGCGAACCGCGAGCCCTCGGTGCCCTGTTGGAGGTACCAGCTGCCGTGCTCCAGTCGGCCCGCGTTGACCAGGTAGCGGACGCTCGCCGGACCGGTCCGGGCGCCTAGCCGCTTTCTGGCCTCCTGCAGCAGCGGCGCGAACCGGCGGTTGAAGCCCACCTGCAGCCGGTCGTTGCCGGACTTCTCCACCGCCGCGAGCACGCCGGCCAGCTCGTCCTCGGTGAGCGCCAACGGCTTCTCCACGAACACCGCCTTGCCGGCCAGCAGCGCCCTTTGGGTCAGTTCAGCGTGCGAGCTGTGCCGGGTGACCACGAACACCGCGTCGATGGACGGGTCGCCGAGCACGGCGTCGAGATCGGTGGTCGCCTCGGCGAAGCCGAACTTCCGCTTCGCGTTGGCCGCGGACAGCGCCGTCGTGGTGACGACCGTGGACAACTCGACGCCGTCGCGCTGTGCCAGGTGCGGCAGCAGCATCGACGTCGCGTAGTTTCCCGCGCCGGCGAACGCCAGCCGCACCGGCGCCTCGGCAGCCCGGGCCCGGGTGGACACTTTGCCGCTGCGTCGCACCGGGGGCACGGTCACCACCGGGGCCCCCGCTTCCCCCGCGTGTTCGGGGTACTGGAACAGCACAGCCACGGCCTTCAGGTCGCCGTCCTTCAGGCGCTGGTACGTCTCGACGGCGTCATCGAAGTCGGCGATGTGGGAGACCAGGGGCTCCACATCGATGCGGCCGCGGGCGAGGAGATCGAGGAAGCACGCCAGGTTGCGGCGCTCGGTCCAGCGCACGTAGCCGATCGGGTAATCCCGCCCCTCAAGCTCGTACTCCGGGTCGTAGCGCCCGGGGCCGTAGGAGCGGGAGAACCGGACGTCGAGCTCTTTCTCGTAGTACGCGTTCCACGGCAGGTCCAGGCGGCACTTGCCGATGTCGACGACCCGGCCGCGGTCCCGGCTCATCCGGGCGGCCAGCTCGACGGGCTGGTTGCTGCCGCCGCCGGCGGCCAGGTACACCTGGTCCACGCCGTGACCGCCGGTGAGCTCGGCGACGGCAGCTTCCACGGCCGCGGACGCGGGATCGCCGCAGGCCGCAGCGCCCAGGCGCTCGGCGAGCTCGCAGCGCACAGGGTCGGGGTCGACCCCGACGACGCGGACTCCCGAGGCGGCAAGCAGCTGCATTACCAGCTGCCCGATCAGCCCGAGGCCGATGACCAGCGCCACGTCGCCGAGCTGTGACTCGCCGCGGCGGACGCCCTGCAACGCGATCGACCCGACGGTGCCGAAGGCCGCGTGCTGCGGCGCGAGGCCATCCGGCACCCGGGCGTAGAGGTTCTTCGGCACCCAGTTCAGCTCGGCATGCAACGCGTGCTCATTGCCGGCGCAGGCCACGAGGTCACCGACCGCCACATCGTCGATCCCGGTGCCGACCTGCTCGACCACCCCGCACAGCGAGTAGCCCAGCGGCGTGTAGGAGTCCAGCTTGCCCATCACCTTGCGGTAGGTGGCGGGCACTCCGTTGGCGGCCACGCTCTGCATGACCTTGGCCACCTGGTCCGGCCGGGAGCGGGCCTTGCCCACCATCGACAGGCCGGCCTCGGACACCTTCATGAGCTCGGTCCCGGTGGAGATCAGCGAGTAGGCGCTTCGGACCAGCACGCCGTCCGGCTTGCACCCCGGAACTGGCACGTCGAGCAGCGCCAGCTCGCCACTCTTGTAGTTCTGCACAACTTGTTTCACCCGAGCTCCTCTTGTTTCTACGCTGTCAAGCTGCCCGGCTCTGGCCGGAGCCAGAGGTCGCGCCGCGGTACCAGTACTCCAGGGTCAGTACGTGCCACAGATGCTTGGAGAAGTCCCGCTGCCCGGCGGCGTCCTCGGCGACCATGCGCGCCAGCGCGTCGCGTCGCAGGAGTCCGGAATTGACGAGCACGCCGTCGTTGACCACCTCGCGCACCAGCGGTGCCAGATCCCGGCTCATCCAGGCGCGCAGCGGGGCGCTGAACAGGCCCTTGGGCCGGTAGACGATCTCCCGGGGCAGGATCGAGGTGGCCGCTTCCTTGAGGACGGCCTTGCCCTGTCGTCCGACGATCTTGCGATCGCCGGGCACGGCGAACGCCGCCTTGACCACCTCGACGTCCACGTACGGCACCCGCACCTCGGTCGACGCGGCCATGCTCGACCGGTCGGTGTAAGCGAGGTTCAGGCCCGGCAGGAACATCCGGGCGTCGCCCAGGCACATGCGGTTGACGAAGTCGTCGAGGTCGTTGTCCTGGTAGATGTCCGCATGCTCGGTCAGCACGTCCTCGACCGTCCCGGCCAAGTCCGGATTGACCAGGGCGAGCAGCTCGCCCCGGTCGTACATGGTGTAGCTGCGCCGGAACGCGGTCTCCTCCGGCAGATCGGCGAAGGAGAGGAACCGCTTCGCGAAGCGCACCGACCGGTACCCCCGGCGGGCCGTGGCAACCGGCAGCCGGTCCACGGTCGCGGACAGGCCGCGCCGCAGGGGCCGCGGGATGCGCTGGTAGCGCAGCGCGAGCAGGTTGGCCAAGTGCTTGCGGTAACCGGCGAACAGCTCGTCGGCACCCATCCCCGAGAGCATCACCTTGACCCCGGCCTCCCGGGCGGCCGAGCAGATCAGGAAAGTGTTGATCGCGGCGGGGTCGCCGATCGGCTCGTCCAGGTGGTACGTCATCTGCGGCAGCAGGTCGAGCACATTCGGAGCGATCTCGATCTCATGCAGGTCGACGCCGAACTGCTCGGCCACCCGCCGGGCATAGTGCAGGTCGTCCGGCATCGCCTCGAACTTGGCGTCCTCGGCGCGGAACCCGATCGTGTAAGCGGAGATCCCGGGTTGGTCGCGGGCCGCCAGCGCGGTCAGGTAGCTGGAGTCAAGACCGCCGGAGAGGAAGGTCGCCACGGGTACGTCGGAGAGCAGGTGGCGTCGAGTCGACTCCTCGACGATGGCAGCCACGTCCGGCTGCTCGCCGCTGCGGGCCCGCTCCCGGCCCTCGGCGGCGACGTCCCGGAGGTTCCAGTACCGGCCGCGCTCCACCCGGCCGTCAGGCCGGCACCGCAGCCAGCTCCCCGGCGGCAGCTTCTCCGCTTCGCGGAACGCGCAGCGCGAGTCCGGCACCCAGTAGTACAGCAGCGAGGCCACCAGCGCCGCCTCGTCCACCTGCAGCGACCCGCCGGTGGCGGCGGCGAGCGCCTTGAGCTCGGAGGCGAACATCAGGCCCGCACCGCGCCGGAGCAGGAACAGCGGCTTGATGCCGAGCTGGTCGCGGGCGAGCACCAGGTCACCGGTTCGCTCGTCGAAGATCGCGAATGCGAACATGCCGCGCAGCCGGGGCAGGCAGTCCGTGCCCCAGCGGCGCCAGGCCTCCAGCAGCACCTCGGTGTCGGAGGTACCGCGGAAGCGCACCCCAGCGGCTGTCAACTCGGCACGCAGGTCAGCCGCGTTGTACAGCTCGCCGTTGTAGGTAAGAGCGAGGCCGCCCGAGACCATCGGCTGGGCGCCGGTCTCGGACAGGTCGATGATGGCCAGCCGGCGGTGCCCGAGGTGCACTTCGCCGTCACCGGTGGGGTGGCTGTACCGGCCCGCCCCGTCCGGACCGCGGTGGGCGAGGATATCGGTGAGCCGGTCGGTCACGACCTTCCCGTCCGGCCATCGGTAAGTGCCTGCGATGCCACACATGTTCTACTTTGCCTCCTGGTCGCTGTCCGGGACTCGTACTGGCCATGACGGCCGCTCCGTCGGCAGCTGGCCCGTCTCGTTCTGCCGGGCCGGCCGCTCGTTGTGGCCGCGCAGCGCGGTGTGCAGCCCGTCCCACAGCGTGCCGTCCGTCCGGTCCCGCGGATCGGGGTCGATCAGCACCACACCGATCACCGGAATGCGCTGGTCCGCGAGCTGCCGTGCCACGGTGTGCAGCCATGCGGCGCTGCCGTGCCCGGCACGAACGACGAGCACGGTCTGGCTACCGAGGTACTGGAGGTCGGTCCACGCCGTGCCGGGCGCGACCGAGCCGACGCCGAGCCGGCGCACCTGATGCGGCACGGTCGCGGCACGCTCGCCGCTGACCACGGTCGGGTCTCCTGGCTTCTGGCGGCTGTTGGCGAGCTTCGGGCCGGGCAGACCATCGATGATGACCACTGGCCCCTCCGCCGCCAGTGCCCTGGCGACGCTCAGGGCGATCACGCTCGTACTGCGCGCACAGCCCAGTTCCAGCAGCGACATCGGTCCCGCGGAGCCGCGCACGGTGCGGGCCAGGGTCGCGGTGAGCCTTGTCCGTGCCGCCCGGGTCCGTCGGCGCTGCCACAGCCCGCCCGACCGGCGGGGCGCGCGGCGCAGCTCCGCGATGACCGAGGCGCCCAGGTTCGCCGCGATCTCCCGGCGCAGCACGGGGCGGTCCGCCACCACCGTGCCGACCGCGGCCAGCGCGAGCCCGAGGACGAGCCCGAGGACGAGTCCGATCGCGGCGTTGGTGACAGCGGCCCTGGGCAGGGAGTGCTGCACCGCGCGCGGGGCGTCCACGATCTGCGTGCCGACGACGAGCTTGGGCGTGCCGGTGCGCGCGTCCGCGGCGCGCTGGTCGAAATCGGCGATCCGAGTGTTGAGCTCGGCCCGGCGGGCGAAGAGCGACTCGATGCTCGCCGACGCTTTCGGGTCGCTTTCCGGCGATCGGAGACCGATCGCCTTGTTGACCTGGGCGAGCTCGTCCCGCATACGGTCACGCTGGTCGACCAGGGCCTTGGCCTCGGCCTTCGCGGTTTCCCGCATCCGCCCCACATGGTCCGTGACGAACGCATCGGCCAGCGCCTTGGCTCGGGCCACCGCTTCCGCGTCGCTGTCACCTGTCACATCGATCTGCAGCAGGTTGTTGGTCAAACCGGTACCCCGGTAGTCCCGCATGAAGTCTTCCGGGTTTTCCGGGGACTTGAGGGACTGCAGGGCCTTGCCGGCGATCCGCGTGGTCCCCAGCAGTGCGACATCGGTACGGATCAGCGTTCCGGTGTCGTTCGGCTGGTCCTCCTTGTGCGTGACCAGCACCTTGGTCACCGCGGTCGGCGGCGGCGGCAGCAGGACCGCCACCGCCGCGCCGACCAGCAGCCCCAGTAGCGCCAGGGAGCACCAGAGGCGGCGGCGCCTGCGCACCGCCACCACCAGCGCCTGGAGGTCGAGCAGGGGAGTGGGAGTGGCTGGCGACGACTGCGAAGTCGTGCTCGTTGTCACACTGAACCTCCCGGCGCGTGGCCGCTGACCGCGAGTGCCAGAGTGGCGTTCTCCGGAGTACGGCCGGCGGACCGCGTCGGACGGGCCCGGACCGTGCCGGCGATGACGATGCCGACGACCTCATGTCTGCCGTCCGCACACGCCTCGGCGATGCCGGCGAGCTCCCCTGCGGTCCAGCTGCCCGCGCTGAGCACGATCAGGGCACCGGACTCGGTGTCGCGGTCCGGCACCATCGGCTGGGACACCGAAACGTCCACGACCCGCAGCAGCGGATCGCTCTTGGCCTCGGCGACGAGCTGCCCGGCGGCCCGGCGGGCGATCTCGTCGCCGTCCGGTACGACAACCAGCAGCCGCCGGGGGGCGGGCAGTTGGTTACGGAGGCGAGCGCACACCCGCCGGTAGCGGATTCGCCTGCCGGCCTCGTCGCCGGACCC
Source organism: Streptomyces changchenzhani (assembly GCF_039766235.1). Taxonomy (NCBI): domain Bacteria; kingdom Bacillati; phylum Actinomycetota; class Actinomycetes; order Kitasatosporales; family Streptomycetaceae; genus Streptomyces; species Streptomyces changchenzhani. Next base: position 398,539 of record NZ_JBDHNH010000003.1, read on the forward strand.
CTGCGGGGTTGGTATGTCCCACCGGGTGTCGACGCCAAGGAGACGGCGGATCCAGGCCCGCGGGCCACGGTCTTCTGGCCGGTGCGCGGGCCGTTCACCAGGCACGTCGACGGTGCCAAGCAGCGCCGATCCCAGCGCCGCGGCGATCTCCGGTTCGGTGCGCAGTCGGCGATTCACCCGTGCGGCGGCGAGATGGCCGATGACCGTGAGCAGGAAGAACAGCAGCGCCCCGCCGACGATGAGCTGCATCCTCGTCGGCGGGGCCTCGCCGGTCGGCCGGGCCGCCGGCCCCATGACGACCATGCCGGCCTTGCTGGTCGCCGGGTCGGCCCGGTCCAGCTTCTGCATGGCCTCCTCCAGCGCGGTGCGCAGATTTGCGAGCGTGGTGCGGGCCTGCACGCTCTCCACGGTCTGCCCCCGATCGGCCGCTTTGGCCAGGTCGGTGATGCGGCGGTTGGTCTCCTTCACCTGCTGCCGCAGGGCCTCGGGCCCCGTAGCCGCTTCGGCGTCGGTGCTGTCGCCGGCGATCCGCGCGGCGAAGGTGACGAATTGCTGGGCCAGCCGGTCGGAGAGCTGCTGCGCGCGCTCCGGCGTGTCGGCCGTACCCGAGATCTTGACGATGTTCCCGTCGGCGGCCTCGGCGCTCACCCGGTCCAGCAGCTCGCCGCCGCTGACGCCCGTCCAGCCGAGTGCGGCAGCCGCTTGGTCGACCACCGCCGAACTGGTCGCGATGTCCACCTGAGTCAGCAGCTCGCGCTCCTCCCACTGCCCCGGCAGCAGTACCGATGCCGACGCCGTGTAACGCGGCGGAAACAGCACCGAGGTGCCGTAGCCGACGAGCGCGCCCACCACGGCGAGGATGGCGAGAAGGCGCCAGCGCCGGCGGAGAATCCGCCCGATCGTGACCAGGCGAATCGTGTCATCGCTCAAGGGCGCGGCCTCTTCTCTGCCCGGACCGGGTCGCCCGCCGACACCGGAGTGTGCTCGCGGCAGGCAGCGGCGTAGGCGGCGAGCAGCGATCGCTGGGAGTTCCGCCAGGAAAGCTGCCCGCTGATCCGCTCCTGGCCGATCTTGCCCATCCGGGCCCGCTTCTGCGGATCGTCCAGCAGCAGCACGATGAGCTTGGCGAATTCAGCCTCGTGGTTGGCGGGCGCGTAGAGGGCGGCGTCACCGGCGGAGACTCGCGCCTCCCGGAGGTCGAACGAGACGATCGGTCGGCCCATCGCCATGTACTCCAGGACCTTGTTCATGGTCGACACGTCGTTGAGCGGATTGCGCGGGTCGGGGGAAAGGCACACGTCCGCGGTGGACAGGTAGCGCACCAGGTCGGCGTCCGCAATGCGCCCGGTGAACTGCACCTGCTCGGAGAGCCCGAGCCGCCGGGACAGCTCCACCATCGCGTCGAAGGCATCGCCAGCGCCGATGAACACCGCATGCCAGTCGGTCCGCCCGAGCTCGTCGCGCACCTTCGCAAGGGCCCGCAAGGCGTAGTCGACGCCGTCCTGAGGGCCCATGACGCCGAGGTAACACAGCAGATGAGGCTTGCCGCGCTTCAACTCCGGCTCGGGCGGTACGGGTTGGAACCGGTCGGTCTCGGGTGCGCTGCGCACCACGAAAACGTCGGCCGGCCGCCTACCGCCACGGTGTATCGCGACATCCCGGTAGCTCTCGTTCGTGGCGAGCACGATGTCCGCGGCCCGGTAGGTCAGCCGTTCCAGTGCGCACACGGCGCGGTAGAGGAGATCTTCGCCGCGGTCGAACCGGGAGAGGTACAGCTCGGGTACCAGGTCGTGCTGGTCGAAGACGAACCGCGCGCCGCGCCGCTTCAGCCACAGTGCCGGCAGGAACAGCAGGTCGGGCGGGTTGCAGGCGTGGACCACGTCGACCGGGCCGACCTTGCGGGCCAGCCGGGCCGTATGCCACAACGCCGATCCGTACTCCCGCAGGTAGCCGGCCGGCCCTCCGGTGGCCGCGCGCAACGGGTAGCGGTGGATCCGCACCCCGTCAATCTCTGCCTCCGGCTCCGTGTCCCGCGTACTTCCCCGGGGACAGATGACGTGCACCTTCCAGCCTGCGTCGCGGAGCGTCGTGCACTCCTGCCACACCCGCCGGTCGAAGGGCACCGACAGGTTCTCCACCAGGATCAGCGCGCGCCGGTCAGGCCGGTCGCCGCTGTCTGTGTCATCAAACGACGTGTCACCAAGCAAGGCCCATGTACCCCGGTTCGGATCGGCGCGCCTCGGCGTCGGGAAGGTGGATGAGGTCGATGAGCAACGGGCCGTCGCCATGGGGCAGCGCCGACAGCACGGCCGGATCCCTGGTCCCGACCAGGCACACCTCGGCGTGCTCAAGTACCTCGTCGACGGAGTCCGCAAGCAGCTGCGCGAGGTGCGGCAGCCGGGTCTCGATGTACTCGCGGTTCGCGCCGACCAACCGGGAGAGGCTCACGTTGGCGTCGTAGATCCGCAGGTCGTAACCCTTGCCGAAGAGCCTTTCCGCCAGCTCGACGAGCGGGCTCTCGCGGAGGTCGTCGGTGCCGGGTTTGAAGGACAACCCGAACAGGCCCGCCCGGCGCTTGCCGGTGCGCTCGACCATCTCCACCGCGCGCTGCAGATGTGCGGAGTTGGAGGGCAGCACGTGGGCGAGGATGGGCACCGAGACGTCGGCCCGCTGCGCCGCGTGGACCAGGCTGCGCAAGTCCTTGGGCAGGCAGGAGCCACCGAAGGCGAAGCCGGGCCGCAGGTAGGCGGGGCTGATGTTCAGCTTGCGGTCGGCCAGGAACACATCCATCACCTGGTGCGAGTCCACCCCGAGCGCCTGGCACACCGCGCCCAGCTCGTTCGCGAAGCCGATCTTGAGGCCGTGGAACGCGTTGTCCGCATATTTGATCGCCTCGGCCGTCGGGATCGGCACCCGGAACACCTCGCCGGGCAAGCTGTCGTACAGCGCCGTCACCGCGTCGCCGCTTGCCGGGTCGAGCTCGCCGATGACGGTCTTGGGCGGGTCGAAGAAGTCCTGCACGCTCGTGCCCTCGCGCAGGAACTCCGGGTTGACCGCGACCCCGAAGTCCACCCCGGCCGTGCCGCCGACGTGCTTTTCCAGGATCGGTACCAGCAGGTTCAGGCAGGTGCCCGGGAGCATGGTGCTGCGGAATACGACGGTCTGCCGCCCACCCCGCTCGGCCAGCGCGGCGCCGATCTGCTCGGTGACCCGCTCCAGGTACGTGGTGCACAGGCTGCCGTTGGGCTCCGACGGCGTGCCCACGCAGACCAGCGACACCTCGCTGCCCATGATCGCCTCGTGGACGTCGCCGGTGGCGCGTAACGCTCCGCTCTGCACGACTTCGGCGATGAGCTCGCCGATCCGCTCCTCGACCACCGGGGCCTTGCCGTCGTTGACCAGGTCGACCTTCACCTGGTTCACGTCCACCCCGATGACCTCGTGACCCATGCTGGCCAGGCACGCGGCCGACACACAGCCTACGTAGCCGAGCCCGAAAACGCTGACCCTCATGACCCGTTCCTCCCCCCAGGCAGGCCCTCTGGGCCTGCGGTTCGCGCCCCGGCCTTACGACGATTCCCGCGCATCAGTAGGCCCCCTGCCCGTAGAGCACCGCACGCAGCGTCTTCCACAAGATCACTGTGTCCAGGGCGAGCGACCAGTCCTCCACGTACCGCAGGTCCAGTCGGACCGCCTCCTCCCACGGCAGGTCGCTGCGTCCGCTGATCTGCCACAGGCCGGTGAGCCCGGGCTTGACCAGCAGCCGCCGCCGGATGTCCGGACCGTACGCAGCGGACTCCTCCGGTAGCGGAGGCCGCGGCCCGACGAGCGACATCGATCCGGTGAGCACGTTGAAAAGCTGCGGGAGCTCGTCGATCGAGTACCGGCGCAGCACTGCTCCCACCCGGGTCACCCGCGGATCCCGGCGGAGCTTGAACAGCAGCCCGGCGCCCTCGTTGCGGTCGGCCAGCTCGGCCCGTGCCCCGTCAGCCCCGGAGACCATGGTGCGGAATTTGAAAATGGTGAACTCGCGGCCGTCCTTGCCGACCCTGCGCTGGCGGTAGAACGCCCCACCCCGGCTGTCCACCAGCACGAGCAGCCCGACGAGCACCATCAGCGGCGCGAACAGCATCAGCAGGATCGCCGCGCCCATCCGATCGACGACCCCTTTGACCGCCCGGCGGCCCCCGGTGAAGGTCGGCATACTGACCCGCAGCAGCGGGATCCCGAGCACCGCATCGACGTGCAGCCGTGGGCCGGCCACCTCCATCAGCACGGGGGCCACGACCATCTCGGCATCGCTGCCTTCGAGATTCCAGGCCAGCCGCTGCAGCCGGTCCGGTGACCAGTGCGGGTCCGCTGTGACCGCGACGACACGGTAGCCGTCGCGGCGGACGTGGTTGGCGACGTCCGTCAGTCGGCCGACGACCGGCACTCCGTCCAGTTGGTCACCGTCGAGCCCGAGACCGTCCGTCGTGCATACCGCATCCACCCGCCAGCCGAGGTGCGGGAACTTGCGGGCTCGGGTGATCAGGTCGCGCACGGTGTCCAGGCTCCCGGCGGCGAGCACCGGTCGCAGGCACCGTCCTTCCTTCCGCTGTTTGTGCAGCCAGAGGCGCAGCAGATACCGCGTGGTCATGGTGATGAGCGCGATCGCGGGGATCGCGACGAAGATCCATAGCTTGATGTTGCGTGAGGTGAGGGCGATCCCGCCGAGCGCCAGTACGACGGCCGCCGTGAACAGTGAGTGTCCGAGCCGGCGGAATTCCTCGGCGCCCTGGCCGAGCACGGTCGGAGCCCACGCCCGGCTCACCGCAAGCGCTCCCAGCACCAGCAGCTCGGTGCCGAATGCGAGGATTCCCCACTTCTCGTGCCAGTTGGCCGCGTCCCGGGCTCCGAAGAAGATGCCAATCGCCGCCACTACGAAGGCGGTGGCCACGGTATCGCTGGTGATCACGGTACGTCGGTAGCGCTGCTCCCAGTCGATCGCGGGCCGGCTGATTGCCCCGTTCGCCAGACGCCCGCGCGCCGACGGAAACGGGCTGACTAATTCCCCCCTTTGCACAGAACCCCCCAGGTCCCCAGTGGTTCGACGTGTTCTCCCGACACAGTTCCTCCCCCCGGGAGACCCCCGCCCCCCGCACTGTTCGTCCCCTCGGGGGCCCCCGCCCCCGCGCATGACATCTCGGCTATTTCAGCGCTACTTGAACAACCCACCCCGGTGGCAGCGGACTCGCATGTCCTGCCAGACTCTCAAGGTGCTCGGGAACCCGTAAAAACCTCGGGTGCTCCCCGCGCCCAAGGCCCCCTCTCGGGCTCCAAGAATTGATCACCCCCACGACTGGTGCCGGGGACGCGCCTGCTGGCTGTCCGTAGCGCCGGACCTATAGATCACTATTGGTCGCTTCGTGTCCGAACAGCTGAAGCACGGTCAACTTAGACCATCGGGGTCAGCATGTAGAGGGGGTGTGTGTAATTTGTGCTCAACCTTTGAAACTGGATCCACCTATCGGTGATCACCTAAGGGTGCCTTGACGAAGAAGACGTGCCTTGTGACCTGTGATGACGGGAGTTCGCTGGGCTGTCGGCACTGGCACCCCCGAGGCGTCCCGGCACTGGCAACTGGGCCGCGCCCAGGCCCTGGAGACTGGGGACTGGGCGCGTTTCGGTGCAACTGGCCGAATGGCGCGGCTAGTTGATGTTGTCGTGTGGGGTGAGGCGGCCTTCGCGGTGATCTCTCCGTGGGTCAGGCCCTTGCCGGCCGGCGACAGTGCCAGATCCTCATGCCCGGCAGCCGGCGCACCCGCTTGGGCGCGATGGCTGGCTCGAAGGAGGCGTCCCGGTCACGCGCGGCACCTCCAGTGGCCCCGACTCGGTCAGCACCGGCGCTACGCCGCTTCTCAGCCGGGAGACCCCTCAGCACCCAGGGGCGCCAGGTCTACGCCCGACATTGGCCTCGCAACTCGCTTGTCGGTCGGCGGAGTTGGGCCTGTTTGCCGTGCTCGACGGTGGCCTGCCCGTCGGGTTGGCTGCCCTGCTCGGTCGGGGCCTGGCGGCTTTCCCGGCTCGGTAAGGCATCGGTAAGCGCCGCACACCAGAATCTCATCAGGAACGGCAGCGAAGCGGTCCGGTCGACCGGGTGGTCACCCTTGCCGCGAAGACCCCATGCCACCCGTGGGCGACTCCGTGGCGAAACCCACTTGAGCAGCGAGGACGACCATGCGAGACGTACGGACCGCCGACCACACTCTCTGCGCCGCGTCAGTCCTGGTCACCGCCACCTCTCCGGCGCGGACTTTGGGGGCTGGGGCACTCGGTGGTGCAGGTCTCTTCGAGCAGCAGAAACAGAAACGCGCCAACAAGCCGGCCATCGGCTCTGGCGGAACCTGCGTAATCTGCCTGCCGAATAACAGATGGCGTTTCCTCCCTGAGCGACGTGAGGCATTGAGCGGCCTTCGAGTCGTCGTCGCCGACTCTCCATCCCCCCTCAGCCCGCGCGTCCGGGCGCCGCCCGTCTGGGCCGGAGCGGGCCGTTCCAGTCGCACCGTGAGTTTCACGGCCGCGGGTCGGCAACTGCTTCCCGACGCACGGGAAGTAGTGGGAGCGATGGACCGTCTGCGCGGCCGGGGTGATGCTCTCGCCCGCGAAGTATGGGGGCGTCTGGTCATCGGGTTCATTGCCGGTGAGGCCGCGATGCCCTATACCCACGACATTCTGACCCAGTTGGCCGCCTGCCATACAAGGATCAGTGTGGAGATGCGCAGCCTCGGATTCGGTGAGCAAGTGGAAGCGCTCGCCGCGGGGGACGTCGACGCGGCCTTCTTGCGCGCTCCGCTTCCGTCCAGCATGCAGAGTATGCATCTTGCGGTCGAGCCCCGGATGGCCTGCCTGCCGGCCAATGACAGCCTCGCGACCGGCGCACCGATCACGCTCGTACAACTCGCCGACTATCCGATGATCGATTTCCCGTCCCAGCTCCACCGGGAATGGTGGGACTTCTGGTCGGTCAATCCCCGTCCGGACGGTGCGCCGGTACGGTTTGGACCGGTGGCCACGGACATCGAGGGTGGGGACATGCGGTGGCTGTCGCCGGCGGCTCAGGAGGATCTGCGGCTGCGGGTGGTGGCCGCGTTGGAGTCGGGGCGGGTGGCGACGTACGCCCAGGCCGCGGAGGTGTTCGGGGTTGCCGAGCGGCCGGTGGGCACCTGGTGGCGGGCCTTCAAGTCCGGCGGCAAGCGGGCGTTACTGGGCTCTTTCAGTGTGGTCACCGATCGGGTGACGGCGGCAGGCCCCGCAACGCATGGGGCTCCCGTGCCGTTGAGGGGTGGCACCGGCTGTCCGCCGCTGACTGATCCCTCCGGCGGCACCTGCGCACGACGCTGCTCCTGAATCAGACGCGTACGTGGCCAGACGGACCGACAGCAGATTCGAGCCGCTGCTGCTGTGGCGCGGTGAGATGCCGATTCACCCGCGGGTAGTGCGCATCCCGCCCTCGGCCAGGACCCCGAGCACCGTGGCGACCAGACCCTACGCCTCATCCTCCGGTGATAGGACGCGGGACACGTACTCGCACAGGGTCGCGGGGGCGTCGGCGCGATCACGCACCGCCCACCCCCGTTCGCGCGGGAAGCACGCACACCTACCCCACCTCCACCCGCTCGGCTAGGCGACGGTCTCGGTGGTGATGCGAGTGTCGATCTGTTTGTAGGCGGAGGCCTGCCGGGTCAGGACGGGCAGGCCGGAACGCAGCGCGAGATGCGCCGTGTGGGCGGTGGGGAGGTCTACTGCCCGTTCGTGGGCGATCTGCGCGATGGCCCAGCAGGCCGCCTCGTCCAGGGGACGGAAGACGAAGCAGGGGGCGGCGAGGGCATCTTGCAACATCTGGCCGACTTCCCCCAGCGCACTGTCGGCCAGCCCCTGAGCGAACGCAGTCGCCGGCACATACAGCGGCTGCACCTGTTCAACAGAGCGCACCACCCGGGCGGCCAGGTAGATATTGCCGTGCGCGAGAGAGCTCACCGCGGTGTGGTCCAGGACGTAGCCAGCACTCACGCGGCGCTCTGCCCTTCGCTGGTGGCGGTGAAGCCGTGGCGCTCATCGGCGTACAGGTCAGCAAGGACCTCCCGAAACTGGGGGTCCGCGGTGACGTGACCACCACCGGCGGTAAGGGAACGAGCCTCGTCTGCGGGGTGCAGACGGAACTTACTGCCGTAGCTCTCCGTATCAAGCCCCGTGGTCGGCCTCAGGTTGGCTTGCGCCACACGGAAATTTCGAGCCCAGCGATCCGTGCCATCAAGTCGAGCTCTGCCGGCCAGGCATACCGGTGACGGGAGTTGCCGCGACGGTAGCGGCCGTTGTCGCCATCGCGGGTGAAATGGTGCGAGACGAGAATCTGTTCGACCAGGTCGAAGGTGTCGAAGCCGACATGCTGCTCAGAGACATCGAACGGCACCGCGACCTGGCCGGGCGGCAGGAACCGCAGAGGTGGTACGCCCAACTCGATGACGAATCGGCCGCCGGGCTCCAGATGACGTGCGGCGTTGCGGAAGCACTCGACCTGTGCAGCTCGCCGACTTCCTCCAGTCACGCCGGGGCCTTCTGCATCCCGAGGATCTCGGGTTGCAGACCTACGGTGAGCGGCGCCGGGTGCCGGGGCTGCGGAGGGAGGAGCTGGCGATGCTCGCGGGAATCAGTGCGCCCTACTACGCCCGGCTTGAGCAGGGCCAGTCACACAACGCCTCGCGCGAGGTGCTCGATGCCATCGCGACTGCCTTGCGTCTGGACGAGTCCGAGCGGGCCCATCTGCACGAGCTCGCCCGTGCGCCGAAGCGGGGCAAAGCCGCACCCCGTCCCCGTCCCGAGCGCATCAACCCGGCTACCAGCGCGTTGCTGGCAGCTCTCGAAGGCACTCCCGCCATCGTCATGGGCCGCCGTAGTGACGTTCTGGCCTGGAACACGCAGGGGCACGCGCTGTTCGCCGGCCATCTCGGCCAGGGCAGCCGACCCAACCGCCTTCTGTGCCCGCCGGGCCCGGCAGTTCCGCCCGCGTCCTGCCTACTGCTTGCGCAACAGCGCGCAGACGAAGTTCTCCTCCACGGTCCGCAGCCGCTCCAGCAGTTCCGGCTTGTTCGTCTTGTTGACCTGGGTGGTGAGGGAGACGGTCAGCGACCGCTTGCCGTCCGGGGTGGCTGCGACCAGCTGTGTGTAGCCGGGGAAGTTGCCCGTGTGGCCGTACACCACGCCGCAGCGGGTGGTGTAACGGAAGATGGCCAGACCGGCCTTGTTCTTGCCGGGACCTGCGGGTTCGGATGCGCCGTTCACCCAGTTCAGCTGCTGATGGCGTGTCCGGTCGGAGATCAGCTTTCCGCCGGCGTAGCCGCGGATGAAGGCCGTCATGTCCTTCGGCGTCGAGATGATCCCACCCGATGCCCACACGCCCGACGCACTCAGTACCTCGCTGATGTCCTCGGGCGGGTTCGGCGGGGTGACGTCGTAGCCGTGCATGTACGGCTCGGGCATCCGGTAGCCCTGCGGCAGGCTGGTGCTGCGCAGACCCATCGGGCGGTACACGAGCTGGGTGAGCAGATTTTCGTAGCGGCGGCCTGTCACCGCCTCCGCCATCAGTGCCACGGCGATGTTGTCGGAGTTGGAGTAGGTGTACCGGGCCCCAGGACGGAACACCAACGGCTCGTCGGCCACGAAGTCCAGCAGTCGGCGGGAGTCAAAGTGGCGGCGCGGGTCCTCGGTCACCAGGGCCAGGAACTCCGGGGCTGCGGTGTAGTCCGGCAGTCCGCTGGTGTGGTTCAGGAGCTGCCGCAGCGTAACCCGATGCCAATCACGCGGCAGCCGGGGAAGCACCTTGCCGATGGTGTCGTTCAGACGCAGCTTCCCGCGGTCGACGAGCTGGAGGGAGACCGCGCCGCTGTACGCCTTGGCCGTACTGGCGATGCGCATGTGGTCGGTGACCTCGATCGGACGGTCGGTGCCGGTCTCGGCAACGCCAGCCCGGTAGACCTCGGTGCGGGACCCGCGCTTGAGGACGGCAATCGCTCCGGGCGGTCCGCCGGGCGCGGTGGTCAGTTCCTGCAACTGCCGTCGCAGTGAGCGGTTGTCGTCGGCGGGGACATCCGCGGCTTGGGCCGGGGCATACACCAGCCCGGCCATGCAGGCAGCGGCCAGCAGAGCGACAAGGGGGAGGCGGACCTGCGAGGAGCTGGGAAGTAGCACGGAAGGACTCCTGAAACGTGAGCGCGGTGGGACGTCCAGCTTCACCCGTCGGTCAGGAACCTGCGCGCGGCTCTGCTCCATCCAGCCGAGAGCGGTACGCGGGCAACGCCGAGGCCCGCGCAGAGCTTCTCTTCCCTGCTGCCGTACCCGCGACTCCACAGTCACTGTCGCCCCGACCCCTGCGCAAGCCCCGCGTGGCCGAAGCTCTTCCCAGAGCCCGCCGGGCGCGGACTGTTCGCGGGTCAGCTCTGGTGAAGTGGTCAATGATCATCCTCATGACCCGACGCCTCGCACGACACACACCCACCAGCCCGTGACCGGTTCTCAGCCAGGGTCTGAGGGGTTGCGGGCGACGACGCCGAGATCGAGCAGACTCTCGGCGGCCGCGACGATCGCTTCGGAGGCGGGACGGCCTATCCACCCCAAGTCTGGCATCCGCGCTGGGGCGCCCGCAGGGCAACGATGCCCTCGCCGGTTCGTCCGCCGGTTCGCCCGGGGGCTCCGGGTCGCCGATGATGCCGCAGATGATGCGCGGTGGCAGGGGTGAGTCGGGATCGTTCGGAGAGCGGGTGCGTAATGTTGTCGATCCCAGTGCTGGCCGCTCCGGCAGAGTGGCCACCTCCGGATCGACCGTCGAGGACGAAAAGCACAGGGTGGTCCCGAAATCCACACAGACAAGCAGCGGTTCGCAGCCCGTCATGCCACCGAGTGACAGAACGTCACAGTCGACGGACCGCCGCGATACCTGTTTAATGATCAGATCGGCCATTGAGGAGTCCGGGTTGAGTCAGTCGATGGATGACCGTGTGGCGCAGGCGATGGCGCACCTCAAGGCGACGGAAGCGGCTGCCGCGGAGGCGCAGGCCGTGCTGGACGCGGCTTCGGTGAGCGCGCGGTCGGCGGACAGGTCGGTCCGGGTGGTTGTCGGGGCCAAGGGTGAGCTGACGAGCCTGGAGTTTCTCGACGGCAAGTACCGGAGCATGGCTGCCTCCCAGCTCTCCGCGGCGGTGCTGGAAGCCGCGAACACGGCTCGCGCCGAGATGGCACGTCGGGTCGTTGCCACGCTCGACCCTCTCACCAGGATGTCCGCCCGTGGCAGCGTCCCGGAGCAGATGGGGGTCGACTGGGGTTCGATCTTCGGATCGTTGATCAGTGAAACCTCCGTGGACAAGGGGTCGACGGCGATGAGCCATCTCCGCGACGAGATCCACGAGGACGAGGAAGAGCCCGCGGCCCCGCCCGTCGATCGTGGCAGCACGAACAAGCGACAGGGGAGCGCGTAGCCATGGCTGGTAACTACTCGGCTAAAATTCAGGCAATTCTGGCGAGTTCGGGTCATCTCTCCAACGCCGTCGGATACAGCGAGAAGCTCGTGCCCAACTTCGAGCGCGACAACGCCGAGTACGACGGCTGGTGGGGCGAGGAGGGCAGCGACGACCTCTTCGCCAACCAGGTCGGCGAGCAGGTCAGGAAAGAGCAGGAGGACGTGATCGCGACGACGAATGCCATCACCATGGGTTTCATGGCATTGGTCGACGCGGTAGCTGGTGAGGCCGCGAACGTGCAGAAGCCGCAGGATCTGGCGATGGAAGACATCCAGACACACAGCGCGGAAAGCGAATCAAAGCGGTAAATGGCGATCATGTTCTCTCCCGCTCTGCGGGAGTTCATCGAGGTGTGGGTAGGCGCCAACGTCGCCACCGGCAATGAGGACAGAGGCTACGGCAGCCGTAATCCTTATCGTCGGCTGGCCGACGACGTCGGGGCGCTCTCCGACGCGATGAAGGCTGCGATCGACACAGCGGGACAGTCGCTTCCGCCGGAGATCGGCCGTGAGTTCGTCGCCGCGATGAAGACCTTCGTCGACGACGCCGGCCACAACCATCTTGATGACTTTTCCAAGGAGCTTCGAGACATAGGCCGCCGGCAGGTGGACCGCTCGATACAGCTCGCGGAGAGCAAGTACCAGATCCTCCTTGAGTTCATTTTCATGAACCTCGAACTTGCTCTGATCGCCGCGCTCGCCATCTTCACCGGCGGTACCTCCATGACCCAGATAGCTGTGGTCAGGTCGCGTACCGCGCTCTCCATCCTGTTGATCCTCCAGCGGATGGGACACGCTGTCCCGACGCCGATCTCGGCGCTGCTCGAAGCGATCCAGGAAGCATTCATCACGTTCGCCGCCCAGGTCATCTCGATGACCGCGCCGGACGAGGGCCGGCGCCGTACCGATTTCGACTGGACGGACATCGGTAAGTCGGCGGTCGTGGGGGCACTTGCGGGGGCCTTCGGCGGCATCTTCTCCCAGGTGACCGCGCCGCTCTTCAAGAACTTCTTCAAGAGGCACCCGGTGTGGAAGGAGGTGTATGAACTTCCCCATACCTTCATCAACGAGGGCCAGGCCGAAACCTTCGCGGAGACGTTCACCAACCTCTTCTTCCTGGGCACGTTCGCCATCAACCCCGCCACGTTCGTGAGCGCCGGACTCAGCGGCGCCCTGTTCGAGGGCGCTTCCGACGTTGCGGAGTACGGCGGGAAGTGGGCCAACAAGAGGTTCTTCCCGGAACTCAACTTCGGTCAGAACGACATCAATTACCAGACGGGCGGCGGTAGGAGCGGGAGCGGGAGCGGGAGCAGCGCCGACAACAACAAGCCGACCCCCTGGAAGCCCAGCAATGCCGGTCCCGATGCAAACGCCGGTCTCTACCGCGCCCCGGCCGACTACTACTCCGACCCTCCGCCCCGCCCCAACACGGTGTCCACGTACGAGAACCGGGACGCTCCCGATCCCAGCAACTCCGTCATCGATGATGTCGACGGCAATGGTTACGCTCCCATCCAGACGGCGAACGGACCCGGTGCGGGCCCCTATGTCCCGCCGTATCGGCCCGACCTGGACAACTCCGCATCGCCTATCAGCGATGTCTCATCCGAGTCCGGTTCCGGTTCAGATGCGGACTTCGACTACGACTCCCGCAGCGATACTTCGTCCGTAACGGATTACGACTCCGACTATGACGCGTACCAGCAGCAGGGGCCGGTGACCAACGCGGGCCCGGGTGCGGCGACCGGAGCCGGTGCGGGCAGTGCGGTCAAGTACTCCTCCTCCCCGACGAATTACGACGGGGAAGACTCGAATTACACCGGGGGAGACGCCACCACCGGGGACATATCGGGGAATTCGAGCCGCGAGTCCGTCATCTCCGCGCTCAACCCTCTGGATGCTGGGGGCCCCGGGAACAACCCGTCCGCCGACGCGCTGTCGAACCTCCCCACCACTGCGGGCTCTTCGGCTCCTTCGTCGGTGCCGACCCACTCGTCGGGCACCTCCGATTATCAGGAGCCCGACAGCCTCCTCGGCGACAACGAGGGCATCGCCGCTGCGGACGGCGCACTGTCCGCCGGCCAGCAGTCGGCCTCACCGGGTTCGGACACCGTCGAGTCGGCTTCGGGTCGGCCTGCCGGCGCCGGCGGCAACAGCTCCACTGCAGAGGAGTTCGTGCGGGAGCGGACAGCGGACGGCGAGGCTCTCGCACCGTTGGCCGGTGACATGGACATGGGCGAGGACGCGGATGCGCTGTCCTCACTCCCCGCCCGTGCGGAAAACTTGGTCCCGGACTCGGCGGCCCAGCGGTCGCCGGACCTCAACACGCAGGCGAGGGGTCACCAGGCCGGCGACGGCACCGCCCCGGCCCCGCGGACAGGGTCGAGCCCCGGTACGGGGGAGCAGGCCGAATCGGACCTCGCCGCCGAGGTAGTGGCCCCGGCCGACACCGTGGTGGCTCCGCCGGTTCACGCCGTGGCGACCGACGTCGCCTCCGCCCCTCACCGCCCCGCGGCCGGGGCGCACCAGCCAACGCCCGGCCCGGTCACCACACCCCAGAGCGGTGCGGTTCCGGAGGAGACTTCGTACGCCGCCGAGGAGTCGGCCACCACAACGTTGCTCCCGGCCCCCGTCGGCACCACCACAGGCATACTCGGCAGCGGCGCCCGCGCGGGCGATGCGCAGGCCACAGCACCGCAGCAACGGCCCTCGGCCTCTCCTGGCGATGCCGACGCCCCGCCGCAGCTCCGAGAGGAAACGCCGCCGCCGTACCGCGCCGTGCCGACCGAGTCCGAAGCGCCGCCGACCGTATCGACGGTATCGACCGTATCCACGGGCTCGACCGGCGAGACTGTCATGCAGTCGGAACAGGCCGCCGGGGCCCTCGGGGCGTCGCCAGTTCGACCGCTTTCCGACGACGCGAAGCTGGATGTCGGCCGCCGGTTCAGCGCCCTCATGAGGGAGATCGGCCACCCCGTCGTCCTCGCGAGCGGAGCTCGGGGCAGGGTGCAGTTCGAGAACCCGCGCCCCCTCGGCACCCTGGAGTTCCATCTCCGCGCAGAGGTCGGCGAGTTCGCCGATGACGTCAACCGGGCCATCGCCCAGCGGTTCCCCGGGGTGTCGCCGAACGCCCTGCGCGTGGGCGCGGACGGACGCTCGCTGACCGGTGTGGTCCAGGGTGCGGAGATCAGCATCGGCACCGCCCCGCACGCCTTTGCCGACACCACCGAGACCGACGGCTTCACCGTCCCCGCCGTCACCGAGTCGCTGGCGGACACCGCGTACACGCTGGCTCTGGCCACCGACGAGCAGCAGCGGGCGAGGGGCCTGTTCGATCTGATGTGGGGGTTGTCGCACGCCCCGGCCGACGACGCACTCCCGGCCGCTCGGCTGGAGGCCCTGCGCGGGGACACCTACCGTGCTGCACGCCCCTCTGCGGCCGCTCCCACGCCGACCGTCCGGCTCAGCGAGCTGCTTGACGAGGTCGCGCGGAACGCCGACGCCCGGTCGGAATACGAGGCGAAGTGGTCGGCCCTCGGCGCGGGACCGAACGACCTGAGGCGGCTGAACGACGAACTCGCCACCCTCGCCGACGCTTTGCGCGGCACCGACGCGGTGGCCTTTGACCCGGTCCGGCAACTGGCCTCGCGTCTGCCGGACATGCCCGAGGCGGACCGCACCCGCGAACTGGCGCTGCTGTCACCGGCCGAGCGTGAGCGGCTCGCGTCCGACCCGGCCCTGGTGGACGCGCTCCGGAGGCTGCCCGGCGAGGAGTTCGCCAAGGCGGCGGCCCAGTTGATGGTGCAGATACCGGCCGGGGTGGACCAGCCGGTGTCGGCGCGCCACGAGGCACAGGAGCAGATCGCGCGTACGCTGCGCGACCCGGATGTCACGGCGAAGTTGCTGAAGAACGGCGCCCGCATGATCGTGGTGCCCAAAAGCGAGGCGATCACCACACTGGACCCGTTCCGCGACCTGGCGGGGCAGACCACGTCGGACGGCCGTTCGTGGGACGAGGTGCGCGGTATCGGCCGACGCACCGCGGGTGTGACGGAGGAGAACCTCCTCGGCGAGTTCACCTCGGTCCCGGGGGCCGAGTCCGCCTATCCGGACGGGTACTCCACGACCCTCCACGAGTTCGCGCACACGATCCACCAGTACGGGCTGAGCGAGGCGGACCAGCGGCTCATCCACGACGCGTTCCAGGCGACCACGGACGAGTACGGCGCGATTTGGCCCGATGGAGTGCTGCACGGCAACTACTCGAGCCGGGACGAGCTGGAGTTCTTCGCCCAGCTCACCAACGTCTACTTGCGGGCGAACCGGGGGAAGGACCCGTACACCGGGGAGACGCGGCAGAACGGCGGGCCGGACTGGGTCCGCAGGCACCAGCCGACGTTGTTCCCGCTGCTGCGGAGGCTGTACGGCACGGACCCGGAGTCTGTGTACGCGGGGACGGTCAACCCCTTCGACGCCACCCAGGCGGAGAACGAGACGTACGAGGGCTTCCGGGCGCTGTGGGATGCGGCGGAGGGCACCCATGTGCCCCAGCCCCACACCCCCGCCCCCACGCCCGCGCCCCCCGTGCGCCCGGCCGGCGCTGTCACGGACGCTCCCGCGCCGCCGCCCAGTGGCATGGCGCGCGCGCAGTGGAAGGCGCTGGCGGCCGTTCTCATCCAGGTGTTCGGTCCGGATGCCCCCGCGAACCCCGCCTTCTCGCAGACGGTGAGCACGCTTGCGGTGCTGGACTCGGCGCGCAGGGGGGATCGGCACTTCGGCGCTGGACCGATCGATCTGTGGGGAATCACGCGGCGCGTCCTGCATGTCGCTCCTGGCGCGCAGGTGACTCCGGACCTCGTCTTTCAGGCCCTGTCGGTGGCGGGCAGCGCGGCAAGGCGGGGCCGGGCCGGGAGTCTGGCCGCGGTGGCGGCCTATCAGTTGGAGCGGTCGGGAGCGCTGGCGGCTTCCACGGTACTGAACGGTCCTGACGGCCACTTCCAGGGACGGAACCTGACGGGACGGCCCCTGAACCTGCTCTTGGACAGAACGGGCGTACAGGGCAGCACTGGCGTCATCAGGCAGGGCCCGGTGCCGTGGGACGAGCAGGCATACGCGGTGGTGGGGGAGCGGGCGCCCTCGGGCCTGATCGTCCTGGACAACCGCCAGGGGAACCCGGTGGAGGTGGACGAGGACGAGCTGATCGAGCTGGTGGTGCACGACCCCGACCGGGCCGCGGGCGTTCCGCTGGTGTTGCTGGTGGAGGGCGTCGGTGAGGCGTTGACGCGGAAGCTGGCGGACCGGATCGGGGGGCGGGTGTGGTCCACCGACGGCACCTTCCTGTTGCAACCGGTGTCCGACAGCAGCGCGTGGCAGCATCTCGTCCTCGCGAACCCCCAGCCGGGGACGATTCCGCGCGGGACGTGGATTCCCAGCGATCCGGGGCTGGTCCCGGACGATCCCGACGCCGTGGTGACGCTGGCCGACGGGACACAGGTCAGGGAGGACGACCTGTCGTCGTACACCCTGACGACCATCGACGGACAGCGGCTGACCGGACGGGCCTACCTCAACGCGCAGGACGTGGCGCGTTGGGAGAACGGCATGCGTCAGCTCTCCGCGGTCGAGTCCTACACCGATCTGTACCTGGGGCAGTCGGAGACCGACAGCACGCGGGAGAGCGGATTGCGACCGCTGCCCCGGAGCCTGGCCGATGCGTACACCGCCGTGGGCCATGGCGGTGGTGGTGACCCGGG
Organism: Streptomyces changchenzhani; assembly: GCF_039766235.1. NCBI lineage: Bacteria > Bacillati > Actinomycetota > Actinomycetes > Kitasatosporales > Streptomycetaceae > Streptomyces > Streptomyces changchenzhani. Next base: position 415,843 of record NZ_JBDHNH010000003.1, read on the forward strand.
TGTGCCGGCGCGGAGCACCGGCCAGACCTACAGAATCGGCGGTCAGGAATTCGGCAGGCTGATCAGCCGGAGGAAGAGCCTGCAGCAGCTGCCGCCGGAGAGTCCGGTCTGGATGCTGTGGTGTGAACTCGGCCAGGTGCGGCCGGGGAACGACAGGCTGGAGTCGCCACCTGTGGCCCAGTACGTCGCGAACTCGACCGGTCGCGAGGGATTCACGTCGGAAGCGCCCCAAGGATGGCAAGCGCCGACTGAGGGGGTGCGGTTGATCAAGTACGACGATCCGGACCAGCCCCGGTTCCGCTACCGCGCGTTCCGTCCCGAGCCCGCGACTGCCACGCTCAGCCACCTCGCCGACCTGGCTGGCCTGCCCGCTGACACTTACCGCAGAACGACCCGGGCGAAGCGATGGGTGCGGGCACTGCGGGAGACCCACGGCCTGGACATCGACACCAACCCCAGCCGGGTCGCGGAGTTCCAGAACCTGATCCAGGGCTTCGGCGCGCTGGAGTCGCTGCGGATGAACGCCCCGGGCAACCCGGACACCGGACCGCTGACCTGGCGGTCGCTGGAACAGATCGTGGGCGTCTACACCCAGGGCCAGGGCTGGGACCCCTGGCTGACCGCGAACGCGCTGGAACACGTGCTGTACCAGGCGCAGGTGGGCGGCCTGCCCCAGGAGTCCGTGGTTGTCGCCGGCGCCCCCGGGGCGCCGGCTGCTCCGCCCGCGTCCCGCCTGTCCGACGACCCCGCCGAACCGGGTCGGGACGACATCGACATCGACGCCGGTGCCCTGGAGCCGCAGGACGACGCGTCCCAGGTCACCGAGGCGGGCCCGAGCGGAACACAGGGGCAGACGCAGGAGTCGACCGCCGCACCGCAGACCCGGCAGAACTCGTCGCCCGCTTCCCGCGAGCTGTCGGCGTACGCCCTGGCCTACGGCTCCCAGCACGACGGCCACGTCGGCCTCGTCCTGCACGAGCCGACCCCCGCCGCCGTCCTCGACGGGCTGTACGGGCAGGTCATCGACGCACTCGGGGTCGAGGAGGGCAGCGCCGACGCTTCATCCCTGCGGACCCAGCTCCGCGAGGTCCTGAGCGCGGAGGAAGTCGAACGCAACCGGCCGTATCTGCGCGGCCTCCAAGGCCACCGGATCACGGTCCGGCACGGGGGCCGGGAGCGGACCGTCGACGTACGGCTGGCGCACGGGAACAGCAGGATGTCGACGAAGTACGGCGAGAACGCCGTGACGCTCCCCGACGTCCAGGTGGAGCAGAGGGCCAGGGGAGGCCAGTCGTCCTCCACCACCGAGGGCTGGGGGAACATCCGCACCAGCTCCCTCCCGTGGACCTTGATCCGCCTGGCCAACGGTGCGGGACCGGTGCGCTGGGGAGACGTCACGGTCGCGGTGTCCACGACGCACAACCAGCTGGCCCAGTCCCTCACTGTCAGTGAGTCGCTCGTGGTCACGAACAAGCTGCGGGCCCAGGACCCGGCGTTCCCGATGGACTTCGACGGGTTGTGGCAGATCCAGGTGGACACCCCCCGCGAGCACACCGGCAACTGGCTGCCGGAGCGGTCGCACGGTCCGGTCACTGTGTGGGTCCCCGAACACCGCGCCTTCGACGACGGCACCGACCCGGCTGACCTGCCCGCGCCCGCGGATCCGGATGGCATTCCGCTGTGGGGCGTAGAGAGCGTGGGACAGCCGCGCCGGCTGCTCACCGAACTCCTCGCGGACCCGGGTTTCGGCTCGCTGGCCGAGCTGGACGAGGGCTCGGCGCGGGAGTTGGAGATCTTCCTGGGCGAGGAGATGCTGAGTGGCACCCCGCACCTCCAGGCCGGCGGCGGGGTGTACTCGCCGACGCTGATGGACGCGGGCGGCAGCGCGATCGGCGTGCTCGAGCTCAGGGCGCGGATAGAGCTGGGGCAGCCGACGGGGATGAGCCCCGACGGCAATTTCCTGCTGGAGACATGGTTCACCCACGGCGCGAACACGGAGCAGTCGGCGAAGTTCACCAGCGGACTGGGGTTCGAGGGCACCGGCGGGCCGACGTTCACCACCGACCACACCCCGGAGCACCCGAACGGGGCGGCGTCGTTCGGTGGCAACCTCCTGGGCAAGCTGGGTGTGAACTGGCAGGTGAACGAGGGGCTGAGCGCCTCGGGCGGCGCGATGCTGATGCACGGCCTCACCACAGTGAGCAGCACTCTGCTCACCCCCGGCCGGGTCACCTACGAGGTGACGCTGCACCGTGCCGGGGGCGGTGAGATCAGCGGGACGTTCGGGCCGTGGGAGGACGGCCTGCGGCTGCAGATGGCCCAGCGGAGCACACAGGAGGGGCACCGGCCCGGTCCGGGCGAGGTGCGGGAGCTGCCCGACCATCTGGAGAACCTGGAGAGCATCGGGTACTCGGAGACGCCCTTGAAGGTCGAGGGGGCCGATGTGCTCTTCGACCGGGCAAAGGCGTGGTTGCAGCAGGAAGGGTTCCTGCCGTCGGCCGAGCACCAGGAGTCGTCCTTCCCGATCCGGCTGGACGAGCCGCTCCGCCAGGCGCAGTTGGCCAATCTGCGGCAGCTGGGAAAGCTGCGCACCCGGTTCGGCCTGGCCACCTCGATGCCGGAGGCGGTGGACGGCGGGCGCCCCATCTGGTTCGAGCGGCCGAACGCCGTCAGCGGCACCCGCCGGGTGCAGCTGCGGTTGTCCGCCCTGCGTGACACCACGCTGCCCGCCGAGCACACCCGGAGGCTGCCCGACGTCCATCAGCTCGGCTTCAGCTCGTCCGAGTCCGGTGGCGGGCGGCAGCGCGGTACCGCGCTGGGCGGCGCGTTCGGGGCCGGCGGCGGGTTCAACGTCCCGCTCGCGGACGGTGCCGGAACGCTGAGCACCGGCCCCGACTACACCGGTTCCGGGCAGATCTCCGACACCGTGTCCGTCGGAGATATGGTCGGTTTCGAACAGGTCGCCATGACGAGGAAGAACGGCAGTGAGGTCTTCCGGGTGCCGGCCAGGTTCGCCCTGGACCTGTACGAGGGCACCGACGATCAGCCCCTCGTCCGTTTCGCCGACCTCGTCACGGAGGGCGTCACGGAGGGCGATACGGAGGGCGATACGGACGCCGGGGACGGCGCGAACACGGCCGTACCGCTGCGCGACCTGTCCACCGCGCCGCACACCGTGCCCGGCAGCATCTCCCTGCTGGTCCCGTACTACCGCACCCGCCCCCCGAGCGGGAGCATCGTGTCCGCCGGGCCGCGGCCGGGCCAGGTGATCCGTCAGGTGGTCACCGACGGCGGGCCCATGGACGACCACGCGCGCCTCGGCATGGTGGACGCGTACGGCCGCCCGCTCCCCGGGATCACCCGGCTGCCGGACGGCGCGGTCGTGGACACCTTCCGCGGCACCGCCGCACTGATGGAGGCCCTGGGCCAGATCGTCGCGGGGACCTATCCCGGCCGTCCGGAGCCCGGTGCGCTGACCCGGGCCGTGCGTCGTACCGCCGCCGGTCTCTCCGGCGCGGCCACCGGCGCCGCGGGCCTGATCACCGGTGCCGCGCAGCGGACCGCCGCCGCTGCGAAGAGTGTCGTCCCCGCCCGTTTCGGTGGCGCCCTGAACAGCGCCGCCACCGTGGCAAACCTGTTGGGCTCCCCCCTGGCACGGGCGGCACTCCTGCCCTACACCTGGGCGACGACGTCCTACACGTGGACGTCGGTGGCCGTGGCGGGCGCGGCGAAGAACGACCCGGGCACCCTCGCGGCCGAGACCCGGCACGCCGGGATCCGGCCGGCTCAGCTTCTCTCCCGGTCGCCACAGATCCTCGGGAGCCGTCATGTGGTGGAGGGCCTGACGCTGCCGGGCATGGCGGCGGACCAGGTCATGACGGTGGAGATCGAGGGTTATCTGCACCACCCCCGCCACCTGGGCTCCGAAGACATGTACTCCGAGCAGGATGTGAGCTCGGCGGACTCGGCCGGTCAGCAGCGGGGTGTCGGTCTGGCCCGGCAGGGGAACTTCGCGCTCACCGGTTTGCAGACGGCCCCGGCGGACCCCGCCGACCTGGTGCATCAGTTCAACCCGAGCGGCCGGTACACCTACTCCCGACGCACCGACGACACCCGTGCGCTGAGCAGCGTCACGAAGATCACTCGCGTCCCCCTCCAGGACGGAGTCCACCATCTGATCGGCGCGGACGTCACGCTGCTGGTGACGGTCAAGCAGGGCCTGCGCAATGTGGCCGGGAACACCGTCGGGCTGGGCGGTCACGCCCCCGTGACGGTGGCGATCGATCTGCCGCGTGCGGTGACGTTCCTGGCGCCGGAGGCGGCGCTGGCCCGTTACGCACAGTGGTTCCAGGGTCTGGCGGGGCTGCCGTCCCTGACGCTGCCGCAGCCGAGCGTCCCGCTTCCCGACGTGTTCGCCCGCACCCGCCAACTCGGCGTCGCAAGCGTCCTGTCGATCACCCAGCTGGACAGCACGATCCGCCGCCACGAGCGCCGGGACCGGCTCCGCCAGGAGCTGACCGAGCTGGTCGAGCACGAGGCGCCGGGCGCCACCCAGCCGGGACACTCCTCCCATCTCCCCGGTGTGGCGTCCGCGATCGCCCGCCACACCGAACCCTCGGCGCTGCGCACGCTGCCCGGCCGTGGTGAGGACGGCACCCGGTTCCATTTCCTGCACGTCGCCTACGGCGGCGCACGACTGGTCGAGGTGACCGTTCGCGCGGAACTCCTGATGCAGACACCGGCGCTGCGCGGCGTACTCGGCCGCCCGGCGGCCCAGGGCAGTGGTCTGGAGCAGGTCCAGTCGCACACCCCGCAGGCGAGCTCGAACGCCGCCGCCACCACCTGGACGCACCAGACCGCGGTCAACCCGATCTCCCGGTACCCGCGTCCCGGCGTCACCGGCCGCGCGGACCGCGAAGGCCCGTCCGTCGCGCTGACCAACACCCGCTCCCGCACGAGGCAGTCCGGCATCACCGCTGAAGACCGCCAGTGGACGCGTACCGACAGCGCCGCCGACTTCGACGACATCGACTACGCCTTCACCGCCTCGGTCCGCTCCCAGCTGATCGCCGAATGGCCCGCGAACATCCCGGGCGGGCTCATCCAGGCCGGGCTGCTGTCCTTCTCCGGCCTGAACGGGAATGCCGTGGCCCGGCTGATCGCCGGGGCCCGCCGCCTGCTGAGCGGCCGGCCGGCCGGCTCGGTCACGGTGCCGGCCGCGGCGGCACTGCGGTTCGCCGGGTCCGAGGCCGTCCAGCCACTGCGGCACGAGGGTCCTCGCCCACCCGCGCTGCTCACCCAGGACCCGCTGGCGATGTCGCCGCAGCAGGCGCACGCCCAGGGCACGCCGCCGTTCCCGGCGAACTCCCGGCTGGTGCCGACCGGGACGACCCCCGTCCAGGACTTCAACGCCTTTCCCCAGCTGACCCAGGCCCTGCACACCGTCGCACCGGACCTAACCTCCTCCTGGGGGCTGCCCGCCGATGCCTCCGGGGAGGCGGCCGCCGCCCGTCTCGGTGAGCTGATCCAGGCCGGTGACATCAGCGTGGACCTGCCCCGCGCCGCGGCGGGCCTGACGCCGCGGATGCCCGGCAGCTGGCCGCTGGACACACCCGGAGTGGCGCCCGCTCTGTCGGTGTCGTTGCACAATCCGCGGCCCGTCACGGACACCGGTGACGTCGCCGTGGACCGGGTCCGGACGCACTCCCGTACGGCCTTGTCCTCCTCCTCGGCGGGTAGTTCCTTCTCGGTGGTCCAACAGGGCACGTACAGCCTCGGGACCGGCAATCTGCAACTGCTGGGCGTGAACGTCCCCCTGGCGGCCCAGCAGCCGCACACCGTGTCCTCCAACACCGGTGTGACCGGTACCCGGTACGACCGTATGCGGACCGGCCATGCCACGCAGCCCGCCGACCGGCGCGGCACCCGCAGCTACGAGACGCTGGTCGACACGGTCCTCACGGTGGTGGGCCCGGAGGGCACGCGGTACGTCACCGGGACCGCTTCCGCGCGACTGTGGGAACGGGACGTGCTCGGCTTCGGCGTCACGCCACCGCGTCCCGACGCCGGGGTCTACGACCTGCCCGCGATGCTCGCCGACCAGGACGCGGAGGATCTGCGGGACTGGACGCGTCATCCGGTCACCGATCTTCCGCAGGCGCTCGCGGACGGGCTCGACGATCAGGACTCCTCGGCACAGCTGTGGCTGGCGCTCGGCGTCGACCCCGGCGGGACCCGGCTGGCCCGCGCCCTCTTCACGGCCTCCCGTACCGCCACCCTGTCCGGAAAGCCTGTCGAACTGGTGGTGCGCACCGAGGAGGGGTTGCGCCACTGGCCGTTCGCCGCCGACGGCATGCTGACGGACGTCACCGAAGCCACCGCCGACGCGTCGCGGGCGCTGCGCGACACGGCCGACGCGTACACGGCGGCGGTGACGGCCGAGCGGCAGGCCGTCACGGACGAACAGGAGCTTCTTGCGGACCGGGGCGAGGCCGAGCGGGACCTGGGCCGGTCGGAGCAGGCGGTGGTGGACGCCACCGCCGAGCACACGGAGGCGGTGACGGCCCATGAGTCCGTCGTACGGGAGGCCGGACTCGCCCGGGAGACGGCCGACATCGCGGTGCGGGAGGCCGAAGCGGAGCTGGCCCGTGCCGCGCAGGCCGTCCGGGACGCGGAGGCGCTGCCGACCGCGGAGCAGGTGCGGCAGGCGCGGCTGGCGTGGAGGCAGGCGCAGGCCGAGGCGCAGAGTATCGAGCGGATGGCCAGGGAGAGCGGTCCCCAGCCGGGCCTGGGGGAGGCTCAGGAGCGTGCCGCGACCGCCCACGGGCAGTGGCTCGACCTCCAGCAGCGGCATGAGGGCCGCGCGGCGGACCTGAGTGACGCACAGGCTGTGCTTCCCACGGCTCGTACGGCGGTGGACACCGCACAGGCGGGCCAGGAGCAGGTCCGGCTGGAGACCGAGCGTGCCGTGGCCGAGGCACAGAGCGAGGAGCGGCGCAGGGCCGGGGCGGTGTCGCGCCGGACGCGGTTCCGCGACGGCGACCTGATCCGGCTGAGCGAGATCGAGCAGACGCTGCGGGACGCCCGGCAGGACCGGCAGACCCAGGCCCGGGCTCAGGGGGACGCGTGGCGCGGGCTGTCCGGCCTGGCGGGCACGCTGGACGCCGCGCGCCGCGCGGTGGGCACCGGTCAGGGAGGGTCCATCCGCGGCTCCCTGTCCTCGACGCCCGCCCGCTGGCCGGGCGACGGTCGGCAACCGACCCCGGCTACCCCGGTCGGCCCCGCCGGCCAGGACACGCGCCGGGCGACGGAGACGGCCGGTCAGTACGGAGTGGACCCGCGGCCGGACGCCGTGTCGCGGCCGACGGCGTCCGGCACGACCGAGACGGACGAGCTCTACCTGTTCTCGCCGCCTGCTGGCCCGTCCGTTTCCTCTTCCACGGGGCCCGCGCCCGCGCCCGCTCCCCGGACCACGTCGGGGACTTTCGCTGGTGCGTCCGATCCGTTGCTGTCGGCGCAGACTCTGATGGCGGGTCTGTCGGGTGCGGGGCAGGGGCGGAACTGGACGGGCAAGGTGGTGAGCCGGGTGCGGTCCGGTCGGGTGCGTGTGATCGAGACGCGGCCGGGTGTGCTGGCGAAGATCGTGTCGGAGGAGGACGCGCCGTGGCCGGATTCGGCGTATGTCGTCGCGGCGGACGGTGACTCCGGCGGGGTGCGTGTCTTGGACGGTCGGGTGCTGGACACGGAGGCGCTGGCCGATGTGCTGGCTGCCGACCCCGAGTTGGCGCGGTTGCCGAAGAACGTGCCGGTGCTTCTGGCTGTGCCGTTCGCGCAGCGGTCCCTGGATCTGCAGACGTTGGCGAACCGGCTGGGCCGGCGGGTGGTGGGTCCCAGCGGTGAGGGGCGTCTGGTCGGTGACGGGTCGGGGAACGCGCATCTTCCGGTGCTGGTCGACCGTGCGGCCGACCAGCCGGTCGGCGTCTGGGCACCCTACGATCCCCTGGCCACGGCGCTGCCGTTCGAGGACCGTAAGTGGACGGCGCTGGACGGGACCACGTTCCGGGACAGCGACGTGGACAGCCGGCCCCTGGTCTCCGGCGGGCACAAGCAGCGGTTCGGCCGGATCTCCGTGCAGGACGGCGAGCACCTGCGGGAGTTCGAGCAGCGGTTCAAGTCGTACCTCGACATGCGGCGCCTTGTGCACAAGATTCCGGCTGGTGCCGACCATCAGGACGCTGAGATCGAGGAGCTGACCCCTGATCCGGCGGTCTATGTCTACGCTGGTCACGGGAATCCGGGCCGGATGACGCTCGCCCTCCGCGACGGCCGGACCGTGCGGTTGGGCAAGCGGGACGCCGCGCGTTACATCGCCGGGCTGCGCGAAGTGCGCCAGCTGCCCCCAGGGCACCGGCTGGGCCTGGAGGTCTGCTGGAGCGCCTCGGACGGCGACCCGCAGCAGCAGCCCCCCAATCACGGTCCGCGGCCCCACGTAGACGACCCTTGGGCTGACGTTCCGTTCGGTCAGTACGCCGCCAACGAGAGTCGGCGGGAGACCACTTCGGCGACCACGCAGACCGGCATGACGAGTAAAGACCGGGTGCTGATCGCCGCGGCTGATGGGGAGAGGGGGCGTCGCGTCACGTTCCTGCCTGAGCCGCTTGAGCATGAGTTGGACGGGCTGGCGCGTGACGCGGGTCTGCACAAGGGGCCGGGTTCGGTGCCGGCGGAGGCGCGGTCGACTGCATTGCGGCTGGTGCGAGGGCTGCGGGGCGTTTTCGGCAATGACGTCGAGAAGGACCGTGGTGTGCCGGGCGGCCGGTATGAGCGGCTGGTCCGGGGCATTGGCGCGCTGGAGACGATGCGTGCGAACGATCCGGCGCTCAGCGGGGTCACCCCGCTGCGGGAGGACATGCTGGCCTTCTACGCGCAGCAGCACAGTGGGGGGATCGCGGACACGGCCGCCTTTGAGTCTCTTCTGGACTTCGCCCGGGACCGCGTCGCGGCAGACCTCGGGGCCCGGCTCAGCACGGAGGTGCCGGCGCCTGCTCTGATGGTGACGCTCAATGAGCTCGCCACTTCGGGCGAGGCCATACTGCGTTCCGTTCAGGGGCTGCCCGTGGGGGCGGCGGTGAGCCCGGGGCAGGTGGCGTCCACCCTCTGGGCGACGGTCCGGGCCGCGAAGATGCTGTTCAACGAGATACCGCCGGCGGACCGGGAAGCACACGGCCGCGGTGTGCTCCACCTGCCCGACACCGATACCTGGGACCTGTCGAGGCAGAAAACACTCTGGGCGCTGACCGCCAAGGCCCTCGCCGAGGGTCTGGACGTCACCGACCGCGACCTGCTGGCCGCCTACCACTTGAAGCAGACGGGTGCGTTCGGCCCTGCCGCTCTGCTGTGGCAAGGGCAGAACGTCCAAGGCGTCTATTGGAGCGACACGCCCGCGCCCGAGGGGGTCAACTGGCGCAGCGTGCGCCAGATGACGCACGGGCCGGGCGGGACCACCGTCCAACAGGTCGTGCCGGAATGGGCCGGACCGGGGCTGCCCGACCCCATCCTGAACCTGATCAATGTGGACCGGGTCGGGAACATCGTGCTGCACCTGCCCGGCCGCACCCCGCTCCCGGTGTCGGAGGACGAGTTCCTGGCGCTGCTGGACCTGGACCCGGCGCTGCGTACAACGCCCCTGGGTACTCCCGTCCTGTTCCTGGCCTCCGGTCCCGGGGCTCTGCGGCCGGAGCTGGTGCAGCGGTTCGCCCAGCGCAGCGGCCGTCCCGCCTTCAGCTACGGCGCGCCGCTGATGCTGACTGCCGCCGATCCGTCGGCCCCGCTCAGCATCGTCGCTCTCCTGGACCCGGCCACCCAGGCCCCGGGCCACTGGACCAAGGCCGCCCGGCAGCCGTCGAAGCTTTCTGGGGAGTCTTCGGGCTCCATCAGCATCTTGGGCTCGCCCGACCCGGCAGACCCGGCCGCCGCACAGCAAGAGGGTTCCGGCGGAACCGATCCGTTGCTGTCGGCGCAGACCCTGATGGCGGGTCCGTCGGGTGCGGGGCAGGGGCGGAACTGGACGGGCAAGGCGGTGAGCCGGGTGCGGCCCGGCCGGGTGCGGCTGTATGAGACTCGTCCGGGTGCGGCGCCGCTGATCGTGTCGGATGAGGACGCGCCGTGGCCGGATTCGGCGTATGTGGTGGCGGGCCAGGGTGAGAACGGGGGTGTGCGGGTCCCTGACGGCCGCGTGCTGGACGCGGCGGCGCTGGCCGATGTGCTGGTCGCCGACCCCGAGTTGGCGTCGTTGCCGAAGGATGTGCCCGTGGTGCTGGCTGTCCCGAACATGGGCAGCGAGTATCTGGACGGGGTGGCCCGCCGGCTCGGCCGGAGGGTGTGGGCGCCCAGTGGTGAGGGGCGTCTGATCCCCGACGGAACGGGTAACGCGCATGTTCTGGGGCTGGTCGACCGTGATGCGGATCTGCCGTACGGCGCTTGGGTGCCGTTCGATCCGACCCCCAGGACGGCGGCGCCGTTCGAGGACCGTGGGTGGACGGCACTGGACGGCACCACGTTCCGTGACAGTGATGTGTATACGCGGCCAATGGTTTCGAAGGACCACGAGCGGTACGGGCGGATTTCGATCGCGGACAGCGACGGTCTGCGGCGGCTGGAACAGCGGTTCCGGAAGTTCCGGGAGATGCGGCGACTTGTGCATCTGGTGCCGACCGGTGGCGGTCGGCACCACGGGATGTCCGAGGAGGTGACTCCGGATCCCGCGATCTATGTGTTCGCAGGTCATGGAAAGCCCGGTCGGCTGGCGCTGGCGCTCCGCGACGGCCGCATCGTGCGGTTGGGCAAGAGGGATGCGGCCCGTTACGTCGCGGGTCTGCGCGAGGTGCGTGAGCTGCCGCCGGGGCATCGACTGTACGCGGAGGTGTGCTGGGGTGCGTCGGACGGCGACCCGACGCAGGCTCACCCCGAAACTGCTCCCGCGCCGCATGTCGATGATCCGCTGGAAGACATTCCGTTCGGTCATGTCCTGGCGAACGAGAGCGGACGGGAGACGTCGGCGGTCACCCGGCCGACTGGCCTGAATGACGATGTCCGGATAGTTCTGGACGGCGCCGATGGTGAGCGCGGGCGTCGGGTCACCTACCGTCCGGACCCGTCGGATGCCCAGTTGGACAAGCTGGCCCGCGACATGGATCTACACAAGGGGCCGGGTGATGTGCCGCCGGAGACGCGCGCGACCACTGTGCGGCTGGTGCGGGCGTTGCGGACCGCGTTGGGCAGCAAGTTCGAGGACAATCCGTTCCGGTATCGGCAGGTGCTCAAGGGCATCGGCGCGCTGGAGACGATGCGTGCGAATGACCCGGACCTGAAGAACCGCACCCCGTTCCGTCTGGACATGCTGGATTTCCTGACCCAGGCGCATACGGGGAAGACTCCGGACGAGGCGGGCCATCTGGCATTGCTCACCTTCGCTCGGGACCAGATCGCGGCTAATCCGCATGCCGAGCTGAGCAAGGAGATCAATTCACCTGCCCTGCGGCTGACTCTCGGACAGTTCTCCACCAGCGGTGAAGCTGTGGTGCGTGCCGTGAAGGCATTGCCGGGCAATGCGCCGGTGCGCCCCAAAGATGTCGCGTCCGCTCTGTGGGCGACAGCCCGTGCCGGGCAGCGGATGGGGCAGGTGCCGGGACCGGACCGGGAGGCGTTCGGCCGCAAGGTGCTCCATCTGCCCGACACCGAGACCTGGGACCGGGCGAAGCAGCAAACGCTGTGGGAGCTGGCGGCGAAGGCCATCGCTGAGGGCATGGACGTCACCGACGGCAATGTGCTGGCCGCCTACCACTTGAAGCAGACGGGTGCGTTCGGTCCGGCCGCTCTGCTGTGGCAAGGGCAGAACGTCCAGGGCGTCAACTGGAGCGGCACATCCGCACCCGCGGGCGTCAACTGGGGCAGCGTGCGCCAGATGACGAACGGGACCGGCGGAACCACTACCCAACAGGTCGCGCCGGGCTGGGCCGGCCAGGGGCAGCCCATGCCACTGCTGAACCTGATCAATGTGGACCGGGCCGGGAACATCGTGCTGCACCTGCCCGGCCGTAGCCCGCTCCCGGTGTCGGAGGAGGAGTTCCTGGCGCTGCTGAGCCTGGACCCGGGGCTGCGTACAACGCCGCTGGGTACTCCGGTGCTGTTCCTGACCTCCGGTCCCGGGGTGCTGAGGCCGGAGCTGGTGCAGCGGTTCGCCCAGCGCAGCGGCCGTCCCGCCTTCAGCTACAACGCGCCCCTCGCACTGACCGCCGCCGATCCGTCGGCCCCGCTCAGCATCGTCGCTCTCCTGGACCCGGCCACCCAGGCCCCGGGCCACTGGACCAAGGCCGCCCGGCAGCCGTCGAAGCTTTCTGGGGAGTCTTCGGGCTCCATCAGCATCTTGGGCTCGCCCGACCCGGCAGACCCGGCCGCCGCACAGCAAGAGGGTTCCGGCGGAACCGATCCGTTGCTGTCGGCGCAGACCTTGATGGCGGGTCTGTCGGGTGCGGGGCAGGGGCGGAACTGGGCGGGCAAGGCGGTGAGCCGGGTGCGGCCCGGTCGGGTGCGTGTGATCGAGACGCGGCCGGGTGTGCTGGCGAAGATCGTGTCGGAGGAGGACGCGCCGTGGCCGGATTCGGCGTATGTCGTCGCGGCGGACGGTGACTCCGGCGGGGTGCGTGTCTTGGACGGTCGGGTGCTGGACACGGAGGCGCTGGCCGATGTGCTGGCTGCCGACCCCGAGTTGGCGCGGTTGCCGAAGAACGTGCCGGTGCTTCTGGCTGTGCCGTTCGCGCAGCGGTCCTTGGATCTGCAGACGTTGGCGAACCGGCTGGGCCGGCGGGTGGTGGGTCCCAGCGGTGAGGGGCGTCTGGTCGGTGACGGGTCGGGGAACGCGCATCTTCCGGCGCTGGTCGACCGCGACGCGAAAAAGGCGTTCGGTCTCTGGGCCCCCTACGATCCCCTGGCCACGGCGCTGCCCTTCGAGGACCGTGAGTGGACGGCGCTGGACGGGATCACGTTCCGGGACAGCGACGTGGACACCCGGCCCCTGGTCTCCGAGGACCACGAGCGGTTCGGCCGGATCTCGGCGCGGGACGGCGAGAGCTTGCGGAGGTCGGAGCAGTGGTTCAAGTCGTACCTCGACATGCGGCGGCTCGTGCACGAGATTCCGGCTGGTGCCGGCCATCAGGATGGCGAGATCGAGAAAGTAACCCCTGATCCGGCGGTCTACCTCTTCACCGCACACGGAAGTCTGGGCCTGATGGTGCTCGTCCTCCGTGACGGCCGGAGGGTGCGGTTGGGCAAGCGGGACGCCGCGCGTTACATCGCCGGGCTGCGCGAAGTGCGCCAGCTGCCCCCAGGGCACCGGCTGGGCCTGGAGGTCTGCTGGAGCGCCTCGGACGGCAACCCGCGTCAGTTGCGTGGCTCGAACCGGCCCCTGCCTCACGTCGACGACCCCCTGGAAGACGTCCCGTTCGGTCAGTACGCCGCCAACGAGAGCAGGCGGGAAACCAAGGCGGCCACCAGATCGACCGGTGTGATGAGTGGCAGTCATGTGATGACCGCCGCGGCTGATGGGGAGAGGGGGCGTCGCGTCACGTTCCTGCCTGAGCCGCTTGAGCATGAGTTGGACGGGCTGGCGCGTGACGCGGGTCTGCACAGGGGTCCGGGTTCGGTGCCGGCGGAGGCGCGGTCGACTGCATTGCGGCTGGTGCGAGGGCTGCGGGGCGTTTTCGGCAATGACGTCGAGAAGGACCGTGGTGTGCCGGGCGGCCGGTATGAGCGGCTGGTCCGGGGCATTGGCGCGCTGGAGACGATGCGTGCGAACGATCCGGCGCTCAGCGGGGTCACCCTGCTGCGGATGGACATGCTGGCCTTCTACGCGCAGCAGCACAGTGGGGGGATCGCGGACACGGCCGCCTTTGAGTCTCTTCTGGACTTCGCCCGGGACCGCGTTGCCGCGGATCCCGATGCGCGGCTCAGCACGGAGGTGCCGGCGCCTGCTCTGATGGTGACGCTCAATGAGCTCGCCACTTCGGGCGAGGCCATACTGCGTTCCGTTCAGGGGCTGCCCGTGGGGGCGGCGGTGAGCCCGGGGCAGGTGGCGTCCACCCTCTGGGCGACGGTCCGGGCCGCGAAGATGCTGTTCAACGAGATACCGCCGGCGGACCGGGAAGCACACGGCCGCGGTGTGCTCCACCTGCCCGACACCGATACCTGGGACCTGTCGAGGCAGAAAACACTCTGGGCGCTGACCGCCAAGGCCCTCGCCGAGGGTCTGGATGTCACTGACCGCAACCTGCTGGCCGCCTACTACCTGAAGGGGTTTGCATTCGTCAAGGTCAATCTGCTGAGGCAGGGGCAGGCGATACAGGGCGCCAACTGGAGCGGGCTACCAGCGCCCGCGGGGGTCAACTGGCGCAGCATGGACCAGATGACGCAGGGGCCGGGCGGGGTCACCACCCAACAGGTCGTGCCGAAATGGGCCGGACCGGGGCTGCCCGAGCCCATCCTGAACCTAGTTCATGTGAACCAGGCCGGGAACGTGGTCCTGCACCTGCCCGGCGGGCCTCCGGTCGAAGTGTCCGACGACGAGTTCCTGGCACTGCTGAGCCTGGAACCGGGGATGCGCACAGCCAACCTCGAGCAACCGCTCCTGTTGCTGATCTCCGGTCCCGGGGTGCTGAGGCCGGAGCTGGTGCAGCGGTTCGCCCAGCGCAGCGGCCGTCCCGCCTTCAGCTACAGCGCGCCCATGACGCTGACCGCCGCCGATCCGTCGGCCCCGCTCAGCATCGTCGCTCTCCTGGACCCGGCCACCCAGGCCCCGGGCCACTGGACCCAGGCCACCCGGAAGCCGTCGAAGCTGCTCCCCCAGTCATCGGCGTCAGAGGAGATGTCCCTCTTCGCACCGTCGCCGGGACCCTCCGCGCCGCCCGTCACGGTGAACGCCCCCGCGCCCGCTGCCGTGTCGGGTGGCTTCACCGGCGCGAACGACCCCATGCTCGCGCCGGAAACCCTGATGAGGGGACCGTCCGGCAGGCCACAGGGCCGCAACGTGACGGAGAAGTCCGTGAGCCAGGTGCTGCCCGGGAAGGTGCGGGTCATCGAGACCCGGCCCGGCAAGCCGCCGGTGATCGTGTCGGAGGAGGACGCGCCGTGGCCGGACGACTCGTATGTCATCTGGGCCGAGGGCGGCAACGGGCGGGTGCACCTGCCCGACGGCCGGGTGCTGGACGCGGAGGGGCTGGCCGACGCGCTGGCCGCCGATCCGGAGCTGGCCGGACTGCCCGAGCACGTGGAGGTGGTGCTGGTCCTGGCGGAAGCGGGGGACCAGCATCTGGACATATTGCGCGCGGTGGCGACCCGGCTGAACCGGAAGGTGTGGGGTCCGAGCGGCAAGGGGCGCATGGTCGCCGACGCCTCCGCCGGCGGCCACCGTCCGGTCATAGTCGACGGTGACGCCAACCTGCCGTACGGCGGCTGGGTGCCGTTCGATCCGCCGGCCAGGACAGTGCCGTTCGAGGACCGCGAGTGGACGGCGTCGGACGGGACGACGTTCCGCGACAGCGACGTGTACAGCCGGCCTCTGGTCGACGAGAACCATGAGCGGTTCGGCCGGATCTCGGTACCGGTCACGGACAGTCTGCGTACGCGTGAGCGCCTGCTGAGGGCGTTTCCCGGGATGCGACTTCTTGTGCACAAGACGCCGGCCGGTGACGGCCACCGGGTGGTCGGCTCCGAAGAGGTGACACCGGATCCGGCGGTCTATGTCTTCGCGGGCCACGGGCAGCCGGGCCGGCTGAAGCTCGCCCTCCGTGACGGCTGGACGGTGTGGCTGGGCAAGCGGGATGCCGGGCGGTACGTCAGCGGGCTGCGTGAGGTGCGGGAGCTGCCGACGGGCCACCGGCTGCACCTGGAGGTCTGCTGGGGCGCGTCGGACGGCGACCCGCGGCAGCACACTTCCGCGACCCAGCCCGCGCCCCACGTCGACGACCCGCTGGACGATGTTCCGCTTGGTCAGTACGCCGCCAACGAGGGCCGGAGGGAGACTACTGCGGTCACTCGGCCCACCGGCCTGGACGCCCATGACCGGGTGGTGATCGACGCGCCCGGTGGCGAAGCCGGACGCCGGGTCACCTACCGGCCCGAGCCGCTGGAGCACGAGCTGGACCAGCTGGCGCGTGACGAGGGTGTGGACACCATCCCCGGTGTCGGACCGTTGGAGGCGCGCGCGACCACACTGCGGCTGGTACGGGCGCTGCGGCAGGTGTTCGGCAATGAGATCGAGGACGACCGTGGGGTGCCGGGCGGCCGGTACGAGCGGGCGATGCGGGGCATCGTGGCGCTGGAGCGGATGCGGGCGAACGATCCGGCGATCAACCAGTTCACGCCGTTCCGGCTGGACATGCTGGACTTCTTCACCCGGGAGCACAGCGGAAGGGCTCCGGACGAGGCCGGGTACCGGTCGCTGCTCGACTTCGCCCGGGACCGGGTGACGGCCGACCTCGGGGCCCGACTCACTGAGGCGGTGTCGGCACCGGTCCTGCAACTCACGCTGGGCGAACTCTCCGCCAAGGGCGAACAGCTCATCCGGCACACGCAATCGCTGCCCCCCACCGCGACGTTCACCCCGCGGCATGTGGCGTCCACCCTCTGGGCCACCGCCCGCGCCGCCAAGACGCTGTTCGGTGACACACCGAAAGAGAACCGTGAGCCACTCGGCCGCAGGGTGCTCCATCTGTCCGGCGCGGACCCGTGGGACCGGCAGAAGCAGGAGACGCTCTGGGCGCTGAGCGGCAAGGCCATCGCCGGGGGCGTGGACGTCACGAACCACGATGCGCTGGCCGCCTACCACCTGGCGGAGAGCGGCGCCTACGCACCGGGCCGGATACTGACGCAGGGGCAGCACGTCCAAGGCGTCAACTACAGCGGTGCGCAGGCCCCCGCGGGCGTCAACTGGGGCGTCGTCCATCAGACGGTCATGGGGCCGGGCGGACCCGCCACCCAGCCCGTTCAGCCGGTCTGGGTCGGTCCGGGGCAGCCCATGCCCCTCCTGTACCTGATCCACGTGGACCAGGCGGGGAACTTGGGCCTGCAACTGCCCGGCCGTCCCGGCGTCCTGGTGCCCGAGGCGGAGTTCCTGGAACTGCTGGCGTTCGATCCGGCGCTGCGGAGCGCCCCCCTGAGCAGCCCCGTCGTGTTCCTGACCACCGGCCCCGGAGCCCTGGGGCACTTGGCGCAGCGGTTCTTCGAGCGCACCGGACGTCCCGCCGTCAGCCACAGCGCGCCCATGACGCTGACCGCCCCCGCTCCGTCCGCCCCGCTCGGCATCGTCACCCTGCTGGATCCGGCCACCCAGGCCCCCGGCCAGTGGACCGCGGCCAACCGGCAGACGATGAGCCCGCCCGGGCAGTCCACCGCGTCCTCGGGCCCCACGATCACCTTCGCCCCGTCGGCCCCGGCGGCGTCGGCACAGATGCCGGACATCTGGGCGCTGAAGATCGGTGCGGAGGGGGAGCCCTCGTCCGATCCGCTGCTGTCGCCGCGGATCCGGCACGCCTCCGGCGTCGGGACGTTCCACTTCGCGCCCGGCACTCCGCTCACCGTCGACCAGGACGGTGCCGGCTCCGAGGAGCGGGACGCCCGGACCGGTATCGCCTCCCCGGCGCCCGTCCAGATCAACATGGCCCCCGTCTCCGCCGCCGACCGGGCGGACGCCACGGGTGATCCGGGCTGGTCGGTGTCGTCCTGGCGCCCCGCCGGATCGCCGGACCGGGCGCGGTTCGAGAGCCTGTACCAGGACCGTGAGTGGCGGCAACGAGGCGTGGCCCTGGAGTTCACGTTCGCCGGGGCGATGAGCCAGCTCCGTCAGATCACCGACTCGGCCCGTGACGGCGTGGTCCGCATGCAGCGGGAGCTTGCCGCGCGTCACGGCGAGGCGCCGGCGCAGCGTGCCTTCTTCGCGCCGGACGCGGTTCCGGCTGATCCCGCCGCTGCGCTGGAGCGGCTGCGGACCCTGCCTTCCGGGCCGCTCACGCTGGACGAGTTGATGACCGCGCTCACTTACGCGGCGTACGCGGGTGCGGGGCTGCCGGGTGGGCTGGCCGAGGCGCTGTCGCGTCCGGTCGGCGGTCGTGCGCGTTATGCGCCGGGCAGTGCCTACCGTGCGGTCCACGACAGCCGTGGTTTCCGCCGGGTGGGCGGTGAGGGTGGTCCCGCACTGCGGCTGCTGCGGACCTACGCCGCGCTCGGCGCCTCGCCTGCCCAGCTGCTCGCGTTCCGCGGCGTGCTCATCGCCTGGATGATCCCCGCCGATCTGCAGTCGTTGCACGAGATTCTGCGCGCCTCCCACCTGCTCGGGGTGGGGAACGCGGAGGAGCGCGGCGCTGTGCTGCGTGATGGCGCGGGGCTGCACAACTGGGCGCACGACTCCGCACGGCAGGCTGGCCTCCAGAGGTTCGCTCCCCGCAGTCGGTTGATCCCGCCGCATCGCGCTCTGTACGCCGAGCGGATGGCGTACGGCCGGAGCGTCACTCCCAGCGGGCTGGACCTTCCGGACGATCTGGTGGACTTGGTCGACGCCGCGCTCGCCGGGTTTTCGCAGTCGGAAACCCGAAGGGGGCAGGCGCTCGACGCGTGGCTGCGCCGCTACGGTGCTGAGGGTCGGCGGGCTCTGGTGCGCCTGGCACCGGCTCACCTGACGGCCATCCATCTCTACAGCGGGCCCGACTACCGGCTGATGAAGGCGTTCCTCAACGGTGAGCGGTTCGGCGCGGGGATGAGCCGCCGTCTGGTACGCCTCAGCGTCTGGTCGATGACCCGGAAGGCGGCGGAGGTCGGCGCGACCGACTTCGCACCGATGATGCTCCGCAAGCACCCCGGTTTCGCCGACCTGTTCGACCAGATGTGGGAGGTGGATGACCTCGGGGCGCGCACCAACGGGGTGGCACGGCTGCGCCGTCGTCTGGACGCGATGGCCGACTGGGTGTACGCGCAGCTGCCGCTGCACGTCGACATGGCGATCGAGGCGCTGGAGACCCTGCCGCCGGTGGACGCTGACGTCTGGTGGGGCGACCGCGGGATACCGGGTTCGCTGGACGGGCCTCCGGTGGACGGGCCGATCTACGGCCGGGACACGGTCACGATGCCGTTCTTCCGCAGCACATCGCTGCTGTCCAGTACGGCACTCGGCTTCATGCAACGGAGCAAGGGGATACCCGGCGACTCGCATCGCGGAGTGGTGCATGTCTCGCGTTCCACGGCGCGGGAGGTCAGCCCGTTCGTGGTCTTCATCTCCGAGGCGGAAGCCGCGTATCCGCCGGGTGCGTTCTTCCGCATCGCCGGCCGGGGCGTTGTCCGGGGTGGCGAGAGGGCGGTGCCGTACGAGTCCATCACCGCCCAGGAGGCCAGGCCGCCCGAGGAGCAGGGGTCCGACCGCTCTCTTCCGGCTTTCCATGAGCTCGGCGCACCGGACGGCCTGTTCCGCGTCGGCCCGGCCGCCGACACCGCCGAGCAGGACCGGCCCGCGCCGGTGGTGCGGGAGATTCGTGGGGCGGACGGCCGGGTCGTCGGTGTGGCGTCGTTCGATGACGCGGACTGGGCGGTGCGGCGGGACGCGTACGCGCGGCTGGACGGTGCGACGGGGTTTGTGTCGTGGGAGCGTGACGCTGAGGGGCGGCCGGTGGCGACGCACCAGGCGTTGCCGGGTGGTGAGGCTGCGGGGGGGACGTTCTTCTTCGCTTCGCACGGTGGGCCCGAGGGTCTTGCGGTGGTCACCGTGGACGGTGGTGTGCGGCGGGATGACGGGTCGTATGCGGGGCGGCTGTTGGGAGATGTGCGGGGTCGTGGTTTCCGCAGGGTCACGGTGCTGGCGTGTGGTCCCGGCGGTGCGGCGATGGGCGTGGCGGAGGCCAGGGCGCGGGCACGGCGGCTGGCGAACCAGGCGGGATTGCCGGTTCACCTGGCGGTCGGCCGTGCCGCGGTCTCCGGTGGGCTGCCGCATCTGCTGGAGGACGCCGAGGGGCGGGCCACTCAGTGGGTGACGGAGCATCCGGACGGCTGGCCGGTTCCTCCGGCAGCGGCCTCGGGCACGGACACCGGCACTCCCGCCTCGGTCGACTACCCGGCCCCCGAACAGCACAACGTCATGCCCAGCAGGGCGGACGCGACCCTGGAGGAGATCGAGGGCATCGACGCCGCTGGGGGAGGCGCCTGGTCGGTGTCGACCTGGCAGCCGGCCGGCAGGTCCGACACGGTGCGGTTCGCCGGCCTCCAACGGGACCGTGAGTGGCGTCGGCGCAGCGTCGCCTTCGAGTTCGCCCTCGCCGACGCGCTGAGCGGCGTCCCCGAGCTCACCCAGGTGGCCAAACGGGCGGTCCGCGAACTGCACGGGGCGCTGGCCGCCCGCAACGGCGAGGAGCGGACGCGGCGCGCCTTCTTCGCCTGGGACGCGATGCCGGAGGATCCGGGCGCGGAGCTGGAACGGCTGCTCGCCCTGCCCCCGGGGCCGGAGACGCTGGACCGGCTGATGACGGCCTTCACCCACGCCGCGTACGCCGGTCCGGGGCTGCCGTCCGAGGTCGAGACGGCGCTGTCCCGACGGCCCGACGGCACTCGTGGGCGGTACGCGCCGGACAGCGCCTACCGCGCCGCGCACGACAGCCGCGGCTTCCGCCGGGTGGGCGGCGAACGCGGCCCCGCGCTGCGACTGCTGCGGATGTTCGCGGCGCTCGGCCTGCCGCCGTCCACGCTGCCGGTGTTCCGTACCGCTTTGACCGCCTGGATGATCCCGTCCGACCTGCAATCCCTGCCCGAGATCCTGCGCGCCTCCCACCTGATCGGCCTGGGCGACCCGGACGAGCGCACCGCCACGGGTCGCGATGGTGCCGGTCTGCACAACTGGGTGCTGGACCACATCGCGGAGGGCGGACTGCTCCGGCTCGCCCCCGCCGACCGCCGGCTCCCCGCCCTGATCCCGCCGCACCGGGCCGTGTACGGAGGGAGGATGACGTTCCCGGAAGAGCTCACCGATACCGTGGATGTGCCTGACGCCCTGGTCACCATGGTCGATGTCGCGCTCGCCGGCACACTGCCGCCCGCGACCAGCGGCCGGCTCAAGGCCATGTCCAAGTGGCTGGACCGTTACGGAAGCCGCGGCACCGAGGCGCTCAAGCGGCTCGCCCCCGCCCACATCACGGCCCTGTACCTCTACAGCGGGCCCGACTACCGGCTGATGAAGGCGCTGCTCAACGGTGAGCGGTTCGGCCCGGGCATGGGCCGTCACCTGGTGCGCTTCACCACCTGGAGGCTGGTGCGCGACGCGGTACTCATGGAAGATCTCAGGGAGCTTCCGCTCATAGTGCTCAGTCATCTTTCTTTCCTGGAGGTGTTCGACGAGCTGAGCGAGCTGTCGGATCTGGAGACACCGAGCCCCGAGCTGTCCCGTTCCCGACGCCGGCTGGACGCCATCGCCGCCCAGCTCTACGACGACCTGAAGCTGCACGTGGACATGGCGATCGAGGCGCTGGAGATCCTGCCGCCGGTCGGGGGAGACGTCTGGTGGGGCGACCGGGGGGCGCCAGGGCCGTTGGACCGGCCCTCGGTGAACGGCCCGGTCTACGGCGCCGAGACGATCGAGGTGCCGTTCTTCCGCAGCACCTCGCTTCGGGTCGGGGAGGCGCGGGAGTTCGCAATGAACATCAGGTCGGTTCCCCGGCATTCGCACCGCACGGTGGTCCGGGTCAGGAACTCGACGGCTCGGGAAGGCGCCCCCTTCTTCGCGTATCCGACGGAGAATGAGGCGCTGTATCCGCCGGGCATGAGGTTCGACATCATCGGTCGACGGCGGGTCGACGGGGTCAGGGTGGGCCTCTCGCACGAGCTCCAGACGGTCGAGGAGGCCACTCCGCTGCCGGACGGCCGCTCCGCTGCCTCGCGGGTCCGTCATCTTCCCGAGGCGTCGGCCGAAGGCGGTGCCGTCGCGGACGACCTCTTCGACCTCGGGTCCTCCGACGACGAGATGTTCGATGTCGACATTGACTTCGACTCGGATGTCGACATGGAATCCGACGCGGACGGTGACACGAACGCTGGCACGCCGGTGACGCGGGAGATCCGTGGGGCGGACGGCCGGGGCATCGGTATGGCGTCGTTCGACGACGCGGACTGGGCGGTGCGGCGGGACGCGTACGCGCGGCTGGACGGTGCGACGGGGTTCGTGTCGTGGGAGCGTGAGGCCGGGGGCCGGCCGGTGGCTACGCTCAAGGCGTTGCCGGGTGGCGGGGCTGCCGGAGGGACGTTCTTCTTCGCGTCGCACGGTGGGGCCGAGGGGCTGGCGCTCGCCGAGGACGGTGGCGGCGTCCGGCGGGATGACGGGGCGTACGTGGGGCGGCTGTTGGCAGGTGCGCGGAGCCGTGGTTTCCGTAGCGTGACCGTGCTGGCGTGTGGTCCCGGCGATATGCCCGGGAGCGTGGCGGAGGCCAAGGAGCGGGCAGAGCGGTTGGCGGACGCGGTGGGCCTGCCGGTTCATCTGGAGGTGGGCCGTACCGCGGTGACCGGCGGCCGCGACGGTGGTCCGGCGCTGATACACGCGCTGGAGGACTCCGAGGGGCGGGCCACGGGGTGGGTGACGGCGTATCCGGCCGGCCACCGACGCACCGGCGCACCGGCCTCGGATACCGGGCGTCCGATCGAGGCCGACTACCCGGCCTCCGGACTGATCAACGCCGACAGCGACATGGACCTCGATTCCAACTCCGGCGAGGCACCCGAGCCCGACGCCAAGTCCGAGTCCGGCGAGGCATACGAGCCTGACGCCGAGTCCGAGTCCGAGTCCGGCGAGGCATCCGAGTCCGACGACGAGTCCGACGACGACCCGCGCATGCAGATCCCGTCCTGGCGGGTCACCGGCGCGCCTGACACACCTCGTTTCACCGGGTACTACGGGAACCCCCACTGGCGGCAGAAGAGCGTCGACTTCGAGTTCGCGCTTGCGCAGCTCCTGGCCGCGCACCCCGATGTGATCACCACGGTGCGCCAGACAGTCGGCCGCGCGCACCAGTTCCTCGTCCAGCGGTACGGGCAGGAGGCGGCCACCCAGGCGTTCTTCCCGCCGCACCACCCGATGTGGGCGGCACCGGGCGGACCCCTCGCCCAGCTCTTGGGACCGGGCGCCACGGCTCCCCTGTCCCAGTTGATGTGGGCCTACGCCAACGCGGTCTTCGCCAACGTCGGCGGCCCCGCGACCATCAGCCGCGCCCTTCCCGGCAGGATTCGTTACGCCGGACAGCCACTGAGGAGGCCCAACCCCGCGGACCGCGCGAGTTGGCAGCGGCACGACGCCCGAGGCTTCCGACAGGTGGGAGGTGTGAACGGGCCCGCGCTGTGGCTGCTTCAGAGCACCCATGAGCTCGGAGCCACCCCCGCCGAGATGGGCACCTTCCGCGCGGCGCTGATCGCCTGGGCGGTCCCGGAGGGCGTGCAGTCCCTCCACGAGGTCCTGCGAGCCTCGCACCTGATCGGTATGGGCGGGGCGGAGGAGCGCATCGCGACGGAGCGGGACGCCGCCCGTACGCACGGTTGGGCCAGGGATCACCTCGTCCCCTGGCAGCACATCCCGCAGACCCCCCAGGGCCTCGCTCTCGGCAATCATCTGCGCGCACCCCACGTGGCGCTGTACAGCGATGGCGTGAGATATCCCCGCGAGGCGACCGGTGAACTCGACGGCCCGGACGACCTGCAGACGATGCTCGACGTCCTTCTCTCCGGCGGCCCTTCGACGTTCCCCGACGATGAGCGCATGACCGTGGCACGAGAGTGGCTGGCACGGTACGGCGCGGAGGGCCGCGCCGCGCTGCTGAGGATGGCCCGGGCCCATGTCACCGCCCTGTTCATCTACAGCATGTCCGACTACCGGCTCATGAAAGCGCTCCTGAACGGTGAGCGGTTCGGACGGCACGCGGGCCGGTGGCTGCTGCGCTCCGTCGCCTGGTCGATGGTCACGCGCGGTGTCCACAACGCGGAGGGATGGCAGAACTTCGTTCCCTTGACGCTGCGGACTCAGCCGGGTTTCGCGGAGGTGATGCAGGGGTTGCTGGACCTGTCCGACCTGGAACCCAGCCCCGAGGTGTCGCGGCTGCGTCGTAGGCTCGACGCGATCACCGATGGGCTCCACGGTCAGCTGAAGGTGCACATCGAGATGGCCGTCGAAGCCCTGGAACTGCTCCCCCCGGTGAGGCGTACCGTCTGGTGGGGCGACCGGGGCGTGCCCGGGTCATTGGCCCGACCGGCGGCCAACTCGCCCTTGTACAACGGCGCGGTGATCTCGGTGCCGTTCTTCCGCAGCACCTCCCTGGATATCGACGAAGCCCTGGACTTCGCACTGTCCACGAAGCGCGCGCCGTCGAAGACCCACCGCGGGGTGTTCGAGATTCCCGACTCCCTGGGCAAGGAGATCGCCATGTTCTCCGCCTATTCCAGCGAGTCGGAGGTCCTCTATCCGCCCGGTTCCTTCTTCCTCGCCCAAGACCGGACCATCCGCACACACAACGGGGACTCGAAGAGCCAGAAGTACGCGTACTCCGTGGTCAAGGACGCAACCGGCAACCGGCCGTCCGCGCCGCCGAGGCCCGCGGTCGCTCCGGCCGACCCGGCCGACGGTGACCAGCAGATCCTCCGCTCCTTCTACGCGGATCCACGCTGGTGGAGGCTGAGTGGGGAGTACGAAAAAGCCCTGGGCGAGGTGCTCGCCCACGAACCCGCCGTGCGGGACGCTGCGCGTGCGGCTGTCCGCATCCTGTACACCTATCTGTCGCACCACCTCGGCGCCCGCGCGGCGGCGTCCGCCTTCTTCCAGGAGATGTCCGAGGCGGACGACCCGCAGGCCATGATGGACCTCCTGCTCGACGAGGACATGACGGTGAACGTGCGCACATTCGTGCTCGCGCTCGTCGACGCCGGCTACGCGTCCGCGAACGAGGGAGCGGGGCCCTCGCTCAGCCGGCTGTGGGGGAACCGCCCCGAGCTGAATGTCCACAACCAGCCCACCTCGGTCAAGGACACGTCCCCGCACAAGCGCTCCAGCCACTGGTACCGGGACCGGCACGACCGGCTGGGTCACGGCGTCGCCAACGGCCGCGCGGAAGGCGTCCAATGGCTGCTCCGGGCGTTCCAGAGCCTGCCCGGCACCGACCCCGCCCTGCTGCTGGGGCTGCGCAACGCCCTGCTGGCGGCCCGCCTGATGTTCGGCGAGCACTCGCTGGCCGAGGTACTGGAGGCCGCCCAGTCGGCCGGGGTGCGCGACGAGGCCGAGCCCGAGCCCAAGGACGTCGAGGCGGCCCGGCTGTATGCCTGGGCCGACGCCGTCTTCGCGCCCGGAAAGCGCATCGACTCCGAGCCCGAACTGCGCTGGAAGTTCGCCGACTACAGCACCCTGCGCGAGCGGCTGCGCCTGCCCCACCAGCGGATGTACCAGCAGCGCACCGCCTGGCTCGCGCCCTGGATCACCGGCAACGCGGCCGAGCCCGCCGCCATCATCGAGCTCGCCGGTCTGGAGGGAAGCACCTGGAGTGCCGAGGATCTGCGGACGCTGCCGTGGCCCACGGGCCCGGCGGCCCGGGAGCGGCGTTCGGCGCTGCGTGACTGGCTGCTGCGGCATGAGACCCAGGCGCTGCTGCGCAACGTCACCGCGGCGCACGTGCCCGCGCTCTATCTGATCAGCGGCCCGGACGGCACGCTGACCGACCCGCGCTTGACGACGGGCCCCGAGTCACTGAACCGGCTGCGCCAGACCGTGGGCGCGCTGGTCCAGCAGCGCATCGCCCAGAATGCTCCGGACCAGGCGTTCCCGCTGACGTTGCTGCGCGACACGCGCTTGCGGACCCTGGTGCGGCAGGCCAGGAGCGTGCCGCCGCTGGCCCCGAACCGTGCTGCCGCACTGGCCCAGATCGGTCAGCGGGCCGCGGCGCGCGCCGTCGAGGTGGCGGCCGGGATACGCGGGGAGGTCGCCCTCCTGCGGCGCATGGGGCGCGAAGCCCTGCACCTGCTGCCGCCGGTGGACGCGCCGGTGTACTGGTCCGCCTGGGAAGCCGGGACCCTGGAGGACGCCCGGGGGAGGCCCATGGCGGGACTCTCCTTCACCAGCCCCCCCTTCCACATCGCCTCGGCCTCGCGGAGCGTCGGGCTGCGCATGATGCCGGGCCGCCCGCCGCAGGGGGAGAGCCACCCGGTCCTGTACGAGGTGCGCCGGTCTTCCGCGCGGGACATCGCGCCGTTCAGCCGGACGCCTGCGGCGCGGCAGACGATGTTCCCGGAGGAGACCCGTTTCGAGGAGGAGTCCCGCGAGGTCCGCTACGACGCCTCGCTGGGCCGTAGCCACGTGCATGTGATCCTGCGCGACGTGCCGGCTCCGGCCCTGCTCGCGCCGGAGCAGTGGGACCGGGAGATCCTCACCCGTCCTATCATCGCTCCCGACGGCACCTGGTCCGGCGTCACCAGTTACACGGCGCAGGAGTGGTCGGAGCGCCACGACGCGATCGCCCACCTGCCCCGCCTCACCTACTTCAAGTACTACGACACCGAGGCCGAGGTGTGGGAGGACGACCGCGTCCCCGTGCCCTGGAGCCAGGGCTCCCTGTTCTTCGCCGCACCCAGCGACGGTCGGCTGGTCCAGGTGGGCTCCCGCTACGGATCCAAGCTCGCCACCGCCGGACAGGTCGGCAGCTTCCTGCGCGAGCTGCTGCGTGACTCCGCCGCCGGGGAGAACGCCGCGCTCGTCGTCTTCGGCTCGCCCGCCGGGGCCGGGCCGCTGGCCCAGCGGATGGCCGACCGCACCGGGCACGATGCCGTCGGCTCCACGGCTCCCAGCGATACCTACGAGCGGGGCGAGGGCGCGGACCCGCCCTACGGGCTGGAACTCGAACACGATCCGGGACGCCCCGCTCCCCGGTGGCTGATCCGCACCCCGCGCGCCCAGGACGGCACCGAGGACGAAGCACCCCGTGATCCGTCACGGCACGCCGAACGTTTCGCCGCGGTGTACGCCGATCCGCGCTGGCCGGAGGCCGCCCGCGGCTGGGAGCGGGCGCTTGGCCGCGCCCTGGCCGGCGATCCACGGGTCACCGCCGCCGCCCGCGCGGCGCTGCGGGCCGTCCACCGGTTTGCCATCGGCCAGTTCGGCGAGGCAGAGGCCGCGTCGAAGTTCTTCTCCGCCTCCGACGACGACGCGGGAGTGGACCTCGACGCCGCCCTGCGACGGCTGCTGGACCCCGGCGGCGGCGCCGGGCTGCCGGAGCTGATGGAGGCCTACGCGAGGGGTACGGGGCTCTCCGTCTGGTTCACGCCTCCGACGCCGCTGGACCGGGAGGGCAACTGGTACCGGGAGTTCCACCGCGACCGGGGCTTCCCCGTGGGCCATGGCCCCGCCGATGTCGCCCGCGACGCGCTGTCGCGCTACTCGCGGCTGTCCGGCGTGCGGCGGGCCGATGTTCTGGCCTTCCGGGAGGCCGTCATCAGCTGGCAGCTGTCCCTGGACCGCCACTCCCTGATCGAGGTCCTTCTCGCCTCCCACACTCTCGGCCTCGGGGACACCATCGAGCGTGCCGCGGCTCTCGGCGACGCGGTCCACCTCTACCAATGGGCCGACGGTGCCCTGACCCCTCGTACCCGCCCCGGCTCCCAAGGGTCGGACGACAGCCTGCGGTTGCCGCACCGACGCCTGTACGGCGCCGGAGTCGGCCCGATTCCCCTGGGGGCCACCGGGGCCGACACTGTGTCCGACGGTCTCATCATCGCCATACAACGCGGTGAGAGGCTGCTCTCCGGGGAGTTCGACCCCGAAGGGCTGCTGGGACGCGAGGAGGCGCTGCTCGACTGGCAGCGCCGCCACGGCGGTTCGCCCCTCGACGGTCTGGACCGCGCCCACGTCACTGCCCTCCACCTTCTGGGCGGTCCGGACGCCGTACTGCTGGGCAAGCCCGACCCGGTGGTGCGGGCCCGGTCCGTCGTCGTCGGCGAACTCCGCAACGGCCGCTTCGCCTTCCCCGTCCTGCTGATGAACGACCTCGGCTTCCGCGGCCTCGCCGCGCAGGCCAAGGCGATTGCGGAGTCCGCTCCCGACCGCTCGGACCGGCTGGCCGCGCTGCTCCCCGCCATGGGGGAGCGGATCGGCGAACTGGCCCCCCGTATTGAGGCGGAGGTGTCCCAGCACACCGCCTTCGTCTCCGAGGCGCTCGACCGGCTGCCTCCCGTGAACGCCCCCGTGTGGTGGGCGGCCTGGCTGCCCGGCGACCTCCCCTCCGGTCTGGACGGCACGGAACCACCCGGTCTGCTTGACGGGGTCTCCACCCCTTCGTTCCACTTGGCGCGGCGCACGGAGGAGACCGCGCTGGACCGGCTGAGGTCCGGCGGCGATCCGCCGGCGGGCTGGCATTCGGTGGTCTTCGAGGTGAAACGCTCCTCGGGCCGCGATGTCTCGGTCTTCGCCGGGGACCCGGAGGGCGAGCCGGTGGCCTACCTCGAACCGGCCGACTTCACGGTGCTCCGCCGCTCGCTCCGTACGCATCCGGAGACGGGCCGTCGCTACGAACACGTCCTGCTCGCCGAGACCGCCGCCACCAGCCGGGCGCTCGCCGCCCCGCCCACGCCCTCCGAAGCCGCGGCCCCGGCCTACCCGGAGCCGGACTTCTGGAACGCGCCCTGGGAGGGACACGAGAGCGCCCGGTCCCTGGACGGGATAGTGGTCCAGGAGATCCGCGCGGACGGGCGGACCGTCGGCAAGGCGTCGTTCTCACGGCGCGACTGGTCGTTGCGTGAGCGTCCCTACGGCCGACTGCCCGGGGCCACTGCCTACACGCAGTGGAACCGTGGCCCCGGCGGTGAACGGGTAGCCCACCGCCGCCCGCTGCCCGCCACGGGCCGTACCGGCACGTTCTTCTGGGCGTCCCATGGCAAGGACAGCGGCTACGCCCTCGTCCGCCAGGACGACATACCCGTAGGCGCCGACGACGAGACGGTGGGGCGTCTCCTCGGCGGCGACCTGGCCGCGGCCGGCTTCACCAGCGTCACGGTCCTCGCGTGCGACCCCGGCGCCGTACGCGACGCCGACGCCCCGGCGCGCGCCGTCGCCCGGGCGCAGGGCATCGCGGAGGCCACCCAACTGGACGTGTACATCAACACCGGCGGGGTGGCGGTCACTCCCGGCCAGGACGAGGACGGCGGCGCCACGGCCGACATCCACCTCCTGGAGGCCGCCGACGGCAGCCCGACGACATGGCTGCGGATCTCCCCGCGCGGCCGTGCCGGAGCCGCCCCGCTCCCGGGTCTCCCCGAGCCTCCAGCGTCCGCCGGCCCGGAACCCGGCCCGCTCGCGGGCGCGCGTAATCCCTGGTCCGTACCCGGATGGCGGATCCCCGGGCTGCCCGAGACGGTGCGGTTCGCGTCGTACTACGGACAGCGAGAATGGCGCAACCTCAGCGCGCGGTTCGAGTACACCCTCGCCCAGCGGGTGGCCACCAACCTTGGGACCGTTCAAGCCGTCGCGACGGCTGTCGCCCGGCTTCACCAGTTCCTGGCACAGCGGTACGGCCCGGCGGCGGCGGACCGGACGTTCTTCCACGGGCCGCGGGCCGAGCACTGGATCCGGGAGCCCGACGCGGTAGGCCGGTTCCTGGACAGCCGGCCGCCCCTGGTCGACCTGATGTCCGCGTTCGCCCACGCGGCGTACGCCGGTGGAGAGCCCACCTCCCTGTCCCGGACCCTGCCCGGGTGGCTCCGGTCGCCGTGGGCGCCGCGGCCCCGGGGTCCCCGGCAGGGCGCGTACCGTACGGCGCACGACCCGCGCGGGTTCCGGTACGTCGGAGGGGCGGTCGGCCCGGCTCTGTGGCTGCTCCAGGCCTACCGGGCGATCGGAGCGAGCGAAACGGAGCTGCTGGCCTTCCGTAACGGGCTGGTGGCCTGGTCCATCCTGAGTGACAGTCACTCCCTGCCCGAGGTGTTGCGCGCCTCGCACGTGCTCGGCATGGGCGACGAAGCGGAGCGCACCGTGGTCGACCGGGATGGGGTACGTCTCCACCGGTGGGCCCAGCGTGCCTTCTCCCTCGGCGTACCGCTGCCGCACCACCAGATGTACGACAGCCGGACCCGTTTCGTGTCCACGTACGGCGTCTCTGTGCCCGCGGACATCCGTAGGGCGCTGGACGCCGCGCTGGCCGGGCGGCAGATGGACAACGAGGACGATCGGGTCGAGGCTGCCACGGAGTGGCTGGAGCGGTTCGGCGAGGCGGGCCGGGAGGCTGTCCGCGCCCTGGCCCCCGGGCACCTGGCCGCGTTGTACCTCTACACCGGCGAAGATCACACGCTGTTCAAGATCTATGTCACGGGAACCCGCTTCGGTGAGGCGGTCGGCCGATGGATGGTCAGGAGGCGGGTGTGGAAGTACGCACAGGAGGTCGCCGCCGGTGAGGATTCGGACCTGCCGCAGCTGCTGAAGGACAACCTCGACCTGAACGAGGTGATCGATGACCTGACCGAGCTGGGGCCGGACGCGGACGGGCCGGCCGTCGCTGAGGCGCGGCGCCGGGTGAACCAGGTCGCCGACAGGCTGTACGCCGATCTGGCCGCGCACGTCGACATGGCGGTGGAGGCGCTGGAGATACTGCCGCCCCTGAACGGACCGGTGTGGTGGGGCGGCTGGGCCTCGGGCCCTCTGGTGGAGACCTCGGACGACTCACCGCTGGCGGACACCATGTTCATCCCGCGATTCCGCAGCACCACCGAAGACCTGATCATGGCCATGGAGTACATGCGGGACGACGAGGACGACACGGAGGACCGGCACCCGATGCTGGCGCATGTCCCGCACTCGACGGGCCGACTGGTCACCCCCTTTTCCCCGTGGATCGAAGAGATCGAGGTGCTCTACGCACCGGGCTTCGCCGTGGACATCGAGACGCGCGACATCGCCGCCGACCCGGAGACCGGGTGGCAGTACGCCGACTACACCCTGCGGGAGATGCCCCCCTACCCGCCCACGGCCTACCGCAACGCCGACGACGCACCGTCACCGCGGGTCGCGGAGATCACGGACGCGCAGGACACGGACCGGGAGGACACGGCCCCCGGCCCCGACGAGCCAGCGCCGCGCGGCACCTACCGGCGCACCGGGCCGTATGCCGCCGAACTCGACGGCACCGTCTTCGCGCTGCACGAGTCGCCGGGGGAGGGCGACCGGCCGGCCGACGCCCTCCTGCTGGCCCTCCGGTACGCGGCCCCCGACGCGCTGACGAACGCCGGAATCGACACGCCCCACGCCCTCCGCGACTGGCTGGGGCGAAACGTTACCGACGACGACCTGTCACAGGAGACGCCGCTTCCGCTGGACGGGGGCCGGATGATCCCGCTGAAACTGCTGGACGAGATCGGTGCGCGGATCAACGCCTCCCAGCGCATGGAAGGGGTCCTCCTCGGCAATCAACTTCCGGCCCCAAGCCTCGACCTGAGCCTGGTCCAGCGGTTCCGGCTGCTGCTGCGGGACCCCTCCTACGGAGGAGGGAACGGCACGGGAGCGCTGGCGGATGTGGTTCTGGCGACGGCCCCCCGCGCGCTCGGCGTCGAGCTGGCCGTGGTGGGCCCGGACGGGCAGGTGACGTTCCACGGCGCCGTCGCGGACGACGACACCGCCGTGGCCGCACCGCCCGCGCTCCTCGTCCGCGACGGCGACCGCCACCTCGCCGGACTTCCGCACGGACCGGGCGACACCACCGGTGAGAGCGAGGCGCGGCTGCGCCGGGTGCTGGAGGCCGTCACCTCCGCGCCGGTGTCCGTACGGCAGAAGCTGGTGACCCGGCAGGCGCCGGACTGGATCCGGGCGCGCATCCACTACCTGGGGGAGGCCGAGCGCTTCGAGGAGCGGCTCGCCCGGTATCTCGGCGACGACGAAGCCGCCAACGCCCAGCTCGGCGTGATGGTGCGCGAGGTGTGGAAGCGTGCCGTGGCGGCGGGGCGCTGGGCGGAGCTCGGCTCGGCCGATCCCACCACCGACGGCGCCGTGGGCACCGATCGGGACCGGATCGAGGCCGTGGTGGAGTCGGGCAACCTGCGGGAGCGCATGGGCCTGCTGTGGATCGGCGCCCCGCACCCGGCCGGGGGGCTGATCTCCGACCTGCTCGGCACCCCCGCCCCGGTGCCGCAGTCGATCATCGACGAATACGGCGAACGGCTGCGGTCGAGCGCGATGACCGCGTACCGCGAGGTACACGCACAAAGGCACGGCATGCCGCCCGAGGAGCAGGCGCGCCTGCTCGCCGAGGCCGAGCGGACGCTGCGGGCACCGGTGCGCCCCGAGGACGTACGGCCGCCGCTGAGCGAGGCCGAGCGGGCGCTGATGCCCGACGAGGACATTGCATGGATTCCGGGAAGGAACCGCTGGGACTACGCCATGAGCAGCCGTTTCCAGGCCGCCACCGAGCTGACCGGCGGCCTGGTTCTGGCCGGCACGTCCGGCTCGTCGCAGCGGCTGATGACACAGGCCGTGGCGATGCGCGATGTGTGGGGTCTGGACCTCGACCTGGGTCTGGTGCGGATCGCGTTGCTGGCCGAGATGCTGACGGCGGGGCACCACTCCCTGCACGAGATCATGCGGGGCTGCCAACTGGTCTTCGACCAGCTGCGGGAGCGCGGCACCCCGGAGTCGCCGGATCTCGACTACGTCGACAACTGGGGCCGCTACTGGCGTGTCGCCCCGCTGACCGAGGCCGAGCTGCGTGAACACGTGGCCGTCGACGGCAGGTTCCCGGATGAGCACGCCCTGGACGCCACGGGGCGGCCTACCGGTATCGGGTCGGACGCCTCGGACGGGCCGGCCGACCAGGAAGCGGCGTGGCTCGCGGCCCACCGTGACACCCTGGAGGACGTGAGGGATGCCCTGGTGGCGCTGGGTCCCGACGTGGTACCCGACTCCGACGACGGGCCCCTGACGCCCGATCTGCTGGAGCGCCTGATCGACGACTGGCTCCGCACGCGGAACGTGGAACCCGTCGGCTCCCTGGCCGAGAAGCTCCGCCAGATACTGAACGACCGTGCATAACACCCGAACGAGGAGCTCATGAACGACAACACCGCCGCCGGGACCTCCACCGCCGAGGCCGCTGCGGACGCCCCGCCCGTCCCCGAGGAGATCAAGGAGGCGGCCCGGCTCGCCCCCGACCACTGGCTGGGCATGGTCGACCCGGCGTGGTCAGGGGAGGGCGATCCGCCGAACTGGGCGGTGGTGGGCCAGTGGCGGTCCGGCCTGGACGGGGAGATCGAGGAGTGGCGCGCCAACGAGGAGTACCGCCCCTCGCCCCAGGCGCTCGGCTGGCCCGCGCCGACCGACGCGGTGGACGAGGCGATCCAGCTCGCGGCCACCGGTTACGGCCCGGGTGAGGCCGTACCGCGGTCGCTTGTCGGCGCGGAGGTGGCGGTGCTGCTCGGGCCCGGTGGCGGCCCGTTGTCGGCCACCTCGCCCGACGGCGCGTCGGTGGTCCCCGTCTTCACCTCCCCCACGTACCTGCACGCGGCCGGTCGCTTCGGATACGAGCTGATGCCGGTGATCCAGGTCGCGGACCGGATACCGGAAGGACATGTGCTCTACCTCAACCCCTCGGGACCGGTGAGCATGACCGTGGAAA
Source organism: Streptomyces changchenzhani (assembly GCF_039766235.1). Classification (NCBI taxonomy): domain Bacteria; kingdom Bacillati; phylum Actinomycetota; class Actinomycetes; order Kitasatosporales; family Streptomycetaceae; genus Streptomyces; species Streptomyces changchenzhani. Next base: position 449,529 of record NZ_JBDHNH010000003.1, read on the forward strand.
CCGACGCACTGCGTCAGGCGGTCGAGGACACGGCGCGGGCGCAGAACGGGGCCTCGGAAGGGGAGGAGCCCGAGCCCCCTGCCCCCGTGCGCCCCTCGACGGCCGACGGCGCACAGGCGCCCGCCACGCCCGCCGCAACTGCCCCCGCCGAGGACGAGGGCGCCGACGGGGAGGCCGCCGGGGGATCGTCCCTCGGCCTGGACTCCACCACCTGATCCGCGGAAGTCCGCGCCCACCGCACGTCACAAACCCCCGCACATCGATGGAGTTTCACCCCATGACGAGTCCTTCCGGCACACTGGACGACGAGCCACAGAACACCGCGGCGGCGGACCCTGCGGGCGATCCTGCCGACGGGCGCTCGGGCACCGCAGGGACCCAGGGCGGCCCTGGCGCGGTGCTCAAGGGCCAGGAGGGCTTCCGGGAGCCGCCCGAGGACTACGTCAAGGCCGCCCAGGTGGCCCCCAACCACTGGCTGTCCATCATCGACCGGCACTGGAACGGTGACGAGGGTGAACCCCCGCCGTCCTGGGCGAGCCTCGGGCGCTGGCGCAGCGACGAGAGTGGCGAGATCGTCGAGTGGGAGGCGAACACCGAGTACCGCCCCTCACCCGACGCGTACGGCTGGGCTCCGCCGGTCAGCCCCGTGGACGCCGCCGTGCAGCTAGTCGCCACCGGATACGCCTCGGAGGAGATGTTCGCCCTGATGCTCGCCGACGCCGAGGTGGCCGTGTGCGTCGACGAGAACGGCGGCCTGGCGGTGACCGACGCACAGGACGGTACAGCTGCCGTGCCCGTTTTCTCGGCATCGCCGGAGCTGGAGGAGGACAAGCTGCCCCCGCACGAGGTGATGTCAGTGCCCGATCTCCTGGAGAGGCTGCCGGAGGGGAAAGAGGTGTTGTTCCTCAGCTCCTCCGCCCCGGTGGGGCAACTCGTCACGGTAAGCGCGCTGCGGGAGGGCAAGGCCGACCTGGAACGGTACGAGGCGGAGAGCGGCGACGACGGACCCGAGACCGAAACGGAGGGTAACCCCACGGAATCGCCGGACATCGCGGCATTCGGAGGTCTGTCGGACTCCGCGGAATCCCCTGTGGCCGACGAGCGACTGGAGACCTCCTGACGTGCTACGACCCGCCTGCAGGCCAGGGAGGCGGGCCGTTGGGCAGAGGCTTGGACAAGCCGGTTCACCTGCGAGGCAACGGTGTCCCGCGCCTCCTCACCGGTACTGCACACCGTCTTCGGAGCCGTTCCGCCGTCGGCGTGCTGCGGTCATCGGCTGAGGACGGCCATCCGTTGGAGGTTGTAGGCGAAGATCCCGAGTCCGGCCCAAGTCTGGGCGCCGGTCAGGCGGCGGAGGCGGGTGCGGCGGAATCCGAAGCTGCGCTTGAGGTGGCTGATACGGGCTTCGATGCCGACTCTCCAGTTGCGCATCCGCCGGAACGGCCGGGTGTGTTCGTACTCCCGGCGGGCTCGCCCTGGTGTTCCGGTGCGTTGGAGGCCGATCCGCTGGACGCCGAGTTCGGCCAGGGCCAGATCGTTGGCCGCGGTGCCGAAGCCGCGGTCGGCGACCACAGTTCCTGGCACCCGGCCGGCCAGCGTGGTCACCCGCTCGACCGCGGGCACCAGCTGCGGGGCATCGGGTGGGTTCTCGCGATGGACCTGGTGGTCGACGACGAAGCCGCGTTCGTCCTCGACCACCAATGCGGTGTAGCCGAACTGGGTGGGGTGCTGGGGCTTGCCTTTGCGGATCGGCCGGGCATCAGGGTCGGCTAACGAGACCAGCCGGTCGGGAATCGTGCGGATGCCCGCCAACCGCAGTCCGGTCAGCTCCAACAGACGCCGGGTGCCAGCTACGGTCTCCGCCAGCTCGCTGACCAGGTGCGTAAGCTGTCCCGACGGCCTTTTGCCCAGCGCGCGGCGAGTATTGCGCTCGACCCGGTGCCGCGCAGCGCGGTGCGGCCCGCCGCGGCGTACCGCGCGGCGGGCCACTACTTGACGATGACGACGCGGACGCCCGAGTTCAGCCCGAAGTACCGGCAGGTGCTGTGGGGTGGTTGGCCGCCGTAAGGCTCCGGGGAGCAAAGGGGTACGGGGTACGAGGCCGGCCCAGTGGGACTACTCGAGCCCGAGCTCCTCGCACTCGGCCTGGACCTTGGGGACGCAGATCTGCTTTACCGTGTAGAGGCCGTCAGCAATGACGGTCCCCTTGATATTGTCCTTCGTCAGTGCGATGACGGGGATGCGCACCGTCGGGACGGACTTCTCGGTCGGGGTGTCGATGTCCGTGTGCGCGGCGGCGCCGAGCGACATGTTCCTGGCCAGCAGAATGGCCATCTCCGCGGCGGCCTCTGCCTCAGGTGCGTACTGCTTGTAGACGGTCATGTACTGATCTCCGGCAACGATGCGCTGCACGGCGGCCAGTTCGGCGTCCTGGCCGGTGACCGGCGGGAGGTCTGTGACACCGGCGGCCTTGAGCGCGACGATGATGCCGCCCGCCATGCCGTCGTTGGCGGAGTAGACGCCGGTGATGGCCTCCTTGCCGAGGTAGGCGATCGCGGCCTCCATGTTCGCCTGGGCGTTCTCCGGCTTCCAGTCCTTGGTGTCGTACTCAAGGCCGATCTCGACTTTGCCGTCGAGCTCGGTGTGGGCGCCCTTCTTGAACATGGCGGCGTTCGGGTCGGTGAGGGCGCCGTTCATCATCACGACCTTGCCCGGCGCGGATCCGGGCCCCGAACCGGACCCGGCCTCGCCCTTGAGGGACTCCAGCAGGGACTTGCCCTGGATGTGGCCGACCTGTTCGTTGTCGAAGGAGACGTATCCGTCGATGGGGCCCTCGGCGAGGCGGTCGAAGGCGACGACCGGGATGTCGGCGTCGTCCGCCTTCTCTATCGCGCCGGCTATGGCCTTGGAGTCGACCGCGTCCACGATCAGCACGTCGACCTTGTCCTCGATCATGGATTCGAGCTGTTGCGTCTGCCGACCGGCGTCCTGGTTCGCGTTGGCGTAGCGGACCGTGCCCTTGCTGTTGGTGAGCAGCGCGATGCGCTTCTCGATGACCGGCTTGTCGAACTGCTCGTAGCGAGCGGCCTGGTTCTCCGGGAGCAGCAGACCAACAACGATGTCGTCACTCAGCCTCACACCCGGTTCCTCGGTCGTCCCACAACCGAAGAGAGACATGGTCATCGCGGGGACGGCGGCTGCGACGGCAGCGCGATGCAGAAGTGCGTTCATTGGTTGAATCCAAGCTCCCTGGCAGGCCGCATCAATTGCGGCCAAGGTGGCCGAAAGCCAACTCTGTGGTTGAGGAAGCGTCAAGATGCGTCCGACTAACGTGACCGCAACGTGATTCTGTGTAGTCAAGCGTTTAAGCATCTGTGATCGCCGGGGCCGGGAGCGGAGTGCGGTGACGGTGCGGAAGGCCAGCCAGGCTCGATCGCGGCGTGTTGACTGAACCATCTTCTGTGTTTGTACAGCTCAGCGGGCCTTCTGCGAGTTCCAGGCATGGGTCAAGTAGAGCGGGTCTGTCAAACAAACGTGTAACGCGGGTTGTTGAGGTTACTGTTGGGCTGCTGAGAGGCGGCCGTCGAAGGTGATGTCGAAGGCGTTCAGGGCGGTCTTCCAGCGCACGGCCCAGCGGGCTTGGCCCTTGCCGGTGAGGTCGAGGGACATGATCGCCATGTAGACGCTGGCCGCATCGTCTGCACCACCAACGCCATCGAGTCGGTGAACGCGCGCCGCCCTGGACCGCTTCGCCGCCTTCGCCGAAGACGGACTTGAGGAGTTTCGCGATCTTGTCCCAGTCCTGGCGGTCCGCGTAACGGAAGGAGTTCCGCAGCAGGTGGACCACGCAGGTCTGGACGATCGTCCTCGGCCAGACCGTTTCCATGGCGTCGGGCAGGACCTCGAGGCCGTCGCAGACGAGCATGAGGGCGTCGCCGACGCCGCGGTTCTTGATCTCGGTGAGGATGTGCATCCAGCGTTTGGCACCCTCACCGCCGTCGCCGGCCCACAGCCCCAGGATGTCGCGGCGGCCCTCGGTGGTGACCGCGGGGGCAACGTAGACCGGCTGGTTCGCGACCGCACCGTCCCGGATTTTCACGTGGATGGCGTCGATGAACACCACCGATGGAAACCACCCGGGGTCGAGTGGGCGGTTCTGCCATTCCGCCATGCCCTCAAGGACCTCGTCGGTGATGGTTGAGATGGTCTGCCGGGAGACGTCGGCGCCGTAGACCTGGGCAAGGTGGGCCTGGACCTCGCCGGTCGTCAGGCCTTTCGCGGCGAGCGAGATGACGATCTCGTCGACCCCGGACAGACGTCTCTGCCGCTTGCGTACGATTTTCGTCTCGAAGGAGCCGTCCCGGTCCCTCGGCACGGTGATCTCTACCGGCCCGACGTCGGTCAGTAGCGTCTTGGAGCGGGTCCCGTTCCGGGAGTTGCCACCATTCTTCCCGGCCGGATCGTGCCGGTCCCAGCCGAGGTGATCGGTGATCTCGCCTTCAAGCGCGGACTCCAGCAGCCGCTTGGTCAGTTGCTGTAGCAGGCTGCCTTCGCCAGTGAGTTGCAGGCCCTCGCTCTGAGCTCGTCCCACCAGCTCGTCGATCAACTGCTGATCTACCGAACTGCACTGCTGCGGCTCGACAGACTCAGGCCCTGTCACGTTGTCGCTGGTCGTCGATGCATCTTCCTTGATCAGGAGTTACACCGTTCGTTTGGCTCTGTCTCACTTTCGGTGGTAACGGTGGGTGAGGTCAGCCCAGCAGGATGCGGTGGCGGAGGAGTTGGAAGCCCGCTCGCCCGTACATTTGCCGCTTGATCAGCTTGGTCTTGTTGTTCACGCCCTCGGTGCCTCCGTTATGAAACGGGAGCGTGAGAGCGGCGACGACCGCGTCGTGGTCTCGTTCGAGGCCGCGGACGAAGGCATGCAGGTGAGGCAGGTCGGCTGCGCGGGCATCGGTGGCCCAGCGGCTGAGGGCGGCGGTGTTGCCCGGCTTGGGCACCAGGATCGAGGCGAAGGTGCGGACATGGTCAGCGAGCCGGGTCATCTCCGGGCAGGCCGCGGTGAGCCGGTCCAGGAGGTTCTGCTGCTCGGCCTTGAGGCCTTCGGGCCTGCTCAGAAGCATCCGGGCGAGGCGGCGGGGCGAGATGTGGCTTCGCTCGGCGTCCGCGCGGCCTTGGTGGATGTACTTGTGCAGGAGGTTGAGGCAGCCGGTGAATCCGAGGGCTTTGATCTCTTCGAAGAGGTGCTGGACGGGGACGGCAGGGTCTTCGGCCCGGCGTTTGCGCAGGTGTTCGCGGTAGGGATCGACAAGACTGGTGCGGTACTTGGGGACACGGAGCATGCGTTCGGGCCGGTCTGCCCGGGCGTAACGCTTGACGGTATTGAGGGCCAGTTCCAGACGCCGGGCGCATTCGAGCAGACCTACACCCTTGTCGAGAAGGGCGTGGACCTGGTGCCAGCGTTCGAGGGTGGTCTGTGCGCGGGGCCCGTCGGACAGGGGTGCGTCCAGCACGGTGGCCCAGCAGCTGCTGTGTGCTTTGACCTCACTGAGGGTGACTTCGCACAGGTTGTGCCACAGGTGCCAGCGGTCGGAGACTTGAATGGCATCGGGCAGAGCGCGGCGGATAGCTTCGGCATAGGTGGCCGAGCCGTCGCGGCACACGATCTCGGCGCCCGGATGGGTCCGCAGCCAAGCCTCCAGGGTGTCGGCCGTACGGTCGGGCAGCACGTCGATCCGCTCGTGAGTTTCGGCGTCGATGATCACGGTCGCGTAGCGGTGACGCCGGCGCAGGGCGAAGTCATCGACACCGATCACACGGGGCACCCGCGATCTGGGCAGCGGAATGCGCAGGAGGGTGCGCAGAGCGGTGTGACGCGACAGGCGCATAGCCAGCGCCGTCAGCAGACGCGCACCCGCCCGGCCCGCTAACTCCTTCACCACAGACCTGACTTGCCTGGTCAGACGGGCAGTGCGGCGCTGGTATCGCTCCAGCACCCCGGGCACCTGCTCGCGGAAGGTGTGGCGGCAGCCGCGCGTGGGACACACCAGGCGCCGCACCCGCACACGCACCACCACTCGCCGCCCGTCCACCGACACATCGGCCACCGTCCGCAGGTGATAGCCGTGCACGCGGCCGGACGCCGCCCCGCAGCCCGGGCACGGCACCGAGTCGCGCGGTGTCTGCGCCCGCACCACAATCCGCTCACCTTCATCGACCACGTCCTCGATGACCAGCGGGGCCAGACCCGAAAACACCATGGCTACAAGCTCGTTGACGTCACGCATGCCATGCCAACGACCCGCCAGCACACTGAGTCACCACCGAAAGTGAGCCAGATCCGTTCGTTTTACAGTCCCCCGCCAGCCTCGCGAGTTTCGAGGGGAAGAGTATCGATCTGTCGAAGAATTGGGGGGCTGCGAAATCATGCGTGGTGTGGCACGCACAGGGTGTCGTCTCCTGCTTCCGGAGTTCCAGCGAGCGTGATGCCGCCGCGCGAAAGCTTGAAGCGACAGCAACAGAGAGCGTGGCAGCCGCATCCTGTCTGACACCGCTCGACCTGTACCAGGACTCGAACCGAAACGGTCGGGACCTCAAATTCTACGACCGAGGGTATTGACGAAATCTTTCCGCCTACAGCTTCGATAATCTTACGTCCTCATATTGGACGGGAGCCTGTCGTGCCCATCTGGCGGAAAACGCCGGCGGCGGCGGGTACCGGTATCCCGGCAACACCGGCCCCAACCACATCGAGAATGTCAGCCTCGCTTGGAACGACCGCATCGGTTCCATTTTCATCGTGTGACCCTCTCCATCGATCAGGCTCTCGGAAGATACGTTGGGGCCGCCCGAGGGTGACACCACCACAGGTCAGAAACCGCACACAGCGCACAGGGCCGGCGGTCAGTTGATCATGCGGTGGCTGCGGAATTGGATTTGGGTGTAGCTCCTCTGGAGGGAATATCTCACCAGGGCAGACCTGCGGGTTCACAAGTGACGTGTGGTCCTTGCGGCTCGTCCGATGGTCCCGCCGTTCTCCAGCGGCGACCTCCCAGTCGATCTTGGTGACGGCTGGTACGACCACCTGCGGCGCTCTCCCGATGGGCAGCCTTACCTCGCGCGATCGATCTGGCAAAGCCCCAGCTCAGCCTGTCCTTCCAGAGGAGCTACACCCAAAGTCGAGTGTTACTGCAGTCCGGTGTTCCAGCGCTGAGCGCCGCTCCTGTTGCAGCCGAAGATCTGAACGGCCAAGCCTTCGGTCGATTGTCCGCCCGGTACGTCGATGCAGAGGTTGGTGTCAGAAGCCGTATCTCAACCGAACTTGATCGTTTGATTCGTGCTGGTCAGGCATGGTTTCGCTCGGGGTGAGGGAGGCATGCGACGTCTTGTTTCCGCTTCGTGGTCGAGGGGTGCGCGGTGGCGTCGGTGCTGGGAATGCTGGAGGCGCGAGAGGCGGCTGCCCGAGTGCGGGTGGAGGGTCTGCGGGAGGAAGCCACCCGGGTTGCCGAGATGTTGGAGGCAGCCGAGATCGAGCTGGATCGGCGGGTGATCGCGCGGGAGGAGCTGGTCGAGGCCCTGGCCGTCTGTGCGGCCGAGACCACGGCCGCGACCATGGCGAAGGAGGAAACGGCACCCTCGCTCGCGCCGGCGCCAGGCTCGACGGTGCCGCCCTGGCGGGACGGGCTGCCGGTGACGGTTCTGGCGCCGGACTATCAGCGGATTCTGGGCGTGCTGGAAGAGCGGCGGGGAACGGGGCAAGGACCACTGCGCGCCAAGGAGATCGCGGTGAAGCTGGGCCTTGAGACGACATCGGCGAAGGTCGAGGGGGTGCGGTCGAAGGCCAGACGTCTGGTGGAGCGTGGGTGGCTCCTGCTGGAGGCGTCGGGGGCATTCAGTGCCGGTCAGCGGCCCGTGGCCGTGCCAGACGCCGGCTCATCCGTGTGACCATCGACCACTGGATCATCGCCTCGCTGTTCTCCGGCCGTGTCTCGTAGTCCCGGGCCAGACGGCGGGAGTTCAGCAGCCACGCGAACGTGCGCTCTACCACCCACCGCCTCGGCAGCACCACGAATCCCTCCATGTCGTCGGTGCGTTTGACGATCTCCAGGGTCAGTGAGAGTTTCTGACGGCACCAGTCGACGATGCCGCCGGTGTAGCCGCCGTCGGCCCAGACGAGGGTGATGTCGCGGTGCAGGCGGCGCAGCCGCCCCAGCAGGCCCACGGCGGCGTCCCGGTCGCCGATGTTCGCGGCGGTGACCGCCACGACCAGGAGCAGGCCCAGGCAGTCGGTCACGATGTGCCGTTTGCGGCCCGCTACCTTCTTCCCGCCGTCGTAGCCGCGTGAGGCGGCAGGCACCGAAGCCGCGGCCCGCACCGACTGCGCGTCGTTGATCCCCGCGCTCGGCTCCGCCTCACGGCCCTCGCGCTCACGGACCCGACCGCGCAGCCGGTCATGGAACTCCGCGATCAACCCGTGCTCGCGCCAGCGGCGGAAGAAGGCATAAACCCGGCCCCAGGCTGGGAAGTCCGCGGGCATCGCCCGCCAGGAGATCCCGCCCGCGACCAGGTAGCGGACTGCGTCAAGCATCTGACGGTGGCAGTAGCCCTCGGGCTGCCCACCCCTGCCCTGAAGCCAGGCCGGCACCGGCAGCAACGGCCGCACGGCCGTCCACTCCGCGTCCGTCATGTCCGACGGATACCGGCGTACCCGGTCCGGATGATCGACCGCATTCCCGTACACGTGCGCGAGACAATCGCACGACACGGCAGTCGAGTTGAAGTCAACGGGCGCGGGCGCGTACAACAACGACAACAGGGCCTCCCGGCATTGCTCGGTTCGATTCGCATCCCCGAGCTACCGAGAGGCCCTGCCTTCATGCGCGTACAGCCCGCAGACCACCCGATCAGGACCCCCGTTCGACCCGCACACCCCAAGATCGGTTGAGATACGGCTTCTCACGGTGTCCGGCCCTCGACATCAACGTCACGATCTCGGGGGGCGGTAGGGAGCTCTTCCAGTCCTCATTGCTGACGGTCGTGCACTCCACCTGCGCGATGGGGGAGTGAGCCCTGACGGGGCCGTTCATGTACATGCACAGGCCGCTGAGCTGGTTGACGATGTGGTAGATGCCTCCACGGTCGATGAACAACCATTGCTGCGTTTGGCTGCCGTTGCAGGTTGCCTGCACGATGGTCGCCTCGCCCGTGGATCCTCCCGCAGGCTGCAGGCACTTGTTGTTGCCGATGTTCGTGATAGGGCGGAAGACACCGCTTATGGGATTGGATGGCGCGGGCTGGGCGCTCGCCGGGATGGCGGTCGCGGCCAGACCGGCGCCCGCCATCAGAATCGCGGCGCTGAGACCAGCGAGTCTGTTGCCTATGGAAAGAGGCATGTCTTTGAGGCACTCCTTGGTGAGTTGGCGATTCGGGATCGGGAACCGGGGCAGGGCTGATGCGTTCTCAGATTTCGAGATCGAGTAGTTGGAGTGCGTGGTCGGGTCGTGACCGGTAGTGGTCGGTCGCGGCGGCGATGTTCGCTCCTCCCTTCTGCCGGATGAGGCCGATGGCGAGGTTGCGGAAGGTGGCCATGGCGCGTGGTGCGGTGCCGGTACGGACGCGGGAGGCGTCCTCGGTAAACGTCACGTCCCTGACGTGGTGCAGGGCCTCGACCTGCCAGTGTCCGCGGACGAGCTCGGCGAGCCTGTCCGGGTCGGCCTGCTCGGGAGCGAGGCTGGTGACGGCGTAGACCGTTGTGATCGTGGTCTTGCCGGTGGTGCGGCTGGTGCGGCGGCGTTTGACCTCGATTCCCTGGACAGCGTGAGGGAAGAACAGTCCGGGCTTCACGGTGCAGACCTTCAGCCGGCGGATCTCGCGGCGTCCGTGCCCGTTCTCGCGGACGCGGTGCTGGAGCGGGATGTCGCGCCAGGGCAGCCGGCGCATCTGGCGCCGGAGGTTCTTCTGGTTGCCCTTCACGATCAGGATGTAGTGGCCGCCTCGCTCTCGGATCTGCTCCGCGTGGCCGGTCTGGGTGTGCATCGCATCGGCGGTGACGATGTAACGGCGCAGGTCGAGCCGTTCCAGCAGCGGGGCGAACGCGGGGATTTCGTTGCGTGTGTCCTGAATACGTAGAGGAGCTGGTTGTAGGAAAGCTGCCTTGAAGTAGTGCTGTACGGGAGATGAAGGTGTTTGGCCCTTCGGAGCCGCCCTGCGGGGGAGGCTTCAAACCGCCTCATGCTGCGCTAGCTAATGACTGTCGTGGTGAGCGATTGAGGAAAAGGCGTCGTAAGAGGCGTCAGGTGGGGATCAGGAAGACGAACGCAAGTGAATCGTTGCTGAAGTGTCGAAAGATTCTTAGACGACATCAGAACCGGGACGTACAACGGGTTCCGGGATGAGCCTGGCGGGTGCCCGCTTATTGGCCAGGCGGTGTCCGGCATGAAGACGACGTGAGCCTGATCTGCCGCTTCCGTACGGAACAGGAGAAGGCGCTCCTCGGCACTGTCTGCCCTGGTAGGGGTGGCGAGAGGGAGTGTCCCAAGCGGCTGAAACCGCGAGGGATCGAGTACCGATACGAGGCGCGCCGGCGGACCGGCTCGTAGTAGTGATGAAGCCTCTGTAATAGAGGTGGAGCGAAGGGGTCGGGCTATTCGTGACGTTGTGTATCTAGACAACCGGACGCTCTCCGGGAGGAACTATATGGACACGTTGAAGTCAACAGGCAAGCCGTTTGAGATCTCGAAGCGGGAAGTCTGGGAGGCATACAAGGGAGTTAAGGCGAACAAGGGTGCGCCCGGTGTGGATGGGCAGTCCCTTGAGGACTTCGACAAGGATCTGAAGAACAATCTGTACAAGATCTGGAATCGTATGTCGTCCGGGACGTATTTCCCGCCGCCGGTACGTGCGGTGGAGATCCCCAAGTCGTCGCCCCGCGGCGGCTCAAGGATCTTGGGCGTGCCCACGGTGGCCGACAGAGTTGCCCAGACCGTAGCCGCCAGGCACCTCATGGACCGGGCCGAGCCCGTCTTTCATGAGGATTCCTACGGCTACCGGCCGGGGCGCTCGGCGCTGGATGCGGTGGAGTCCTGCCGACGACGCTGCTGGAAGAAGGACTGGGTGATCGAGCTTGACATCCAGAAGTTCTTCGACAGCGTCCGATGGGACCTCATCGTCAAGGCAGTGGAAGCGCACACCGATGCCGTCTGGGTGATTTTATATGTGAAGCGATGGCTCCAAGCGCCGCTTCAACTGCCCGACGGGACCTTGCAACAGCGGGACCGTGGAACCCCACAGGGATCAGCGGTCTCGCCCGTGCTCGCGAACCTGTTCATGCACTACGCGTTCGACATGTGGCTGGCCCGGGAGCATCCCACCGTCACGTTCGAACGGTATGCAGACGACGCCGTCGTGCACTGCGTCACTGAGCGTCAGGCCCGCGAAGTGCTGGCCGCGCTCACGGACAGGATGGAGAAGGTCGGGCTGCAACTGCACCCCGACAAGACCAGGATCGTCTACTGCCGGGACGGGCAACGCCAGGGCTCCTATGAGCACATGGAGTTCACCTTCCTCGGGTACACGTTCCGCGCGCGCAAGTCGCAGGACAAGTGGGGCAGGCGTTTCCTGTCCTTCGAGCCTGCAATCAGCAAGGACGCCTTGAAACGGATCAGCGGGGAAGTGCGCAGCTGGCGTCTTCACCGACGGTCCGATCTCTCCTTCGTGGAACTCGCCCGACGGATCAACCCGATCGTGGCGGGTTGGGTCAACTACTACGGCCGCTTCTACCAATCGGCCCTGACCCCCCTCCTACAGCGCATCAACGCCTACCTGGTGCGATGGATCCGCAAGAAGTACAAGCGGCTCGCGGCGCTGCGCAAGGCCCTTTCGAAGATGCGGGACATCGCCCAGCGATACCCCCGTATGTTCGCGCACTGGAAGGTGACCACCGCAGCGTCCTCAGCCTGGTGATCAGAACGGCAAGAGCCGTGTAAAGAGAGATCTTTACGCACGGTTCTGCGAGAGCCGGGGGGTGAAACTCCCCCCGGCTACTCGACTCTTGGCGGCGATCTGTCGCTGGGCGATGGCCGCCTGGCCCTCGTGCAGGACGGCGGCGAGCAGATGAACGGCCGACTGGGTCCCGTCGCGACTGCCCCGCACTGCCTTGCCGTCGACCGCCAGCCCGGCCAGCTCCGGGCCGGCGTTCTCGACGGGGTCGCGTGAGAAGCGTTCCAGCCAGGCACCGACGGCATCATCGAGCGCGTCGCCGTCGATCCGGGCCAGCAGACGGCCAAGCGTCGTGGCGCGCGGGAGACGGGTCAGTCCGAGCCGTGCCCGGACCTCGCAAGGACTGTCGATGGCGAACCGTGCGATGCCGGCCAGCGTGGTGGCGCCACCCAGGACCGCCAGCAGACACAACCCGAGCAGTGCGCCCAACTGGTAGCGGCGGCCGCGAACACGCCGGGGATCGGGCAGCCGGTCCAAGACGTCGGCCAGCGAGGAGAGTTCAGGACCGTCAGGCAGTGGGCAGGGCAGGCCGGCGTCCTTGCGGTGGCGATGCAGGACACCGATCAGGGAGGATGGCACGCGAACGCGACCCCTGTTCATGATCAAAGGCTTCAAGGACCTTGATCATCGGGGGTCGCGTTTCTCGTTCCCCAACCGGGCCAACCACCCGAACCGCCACGTACACAGGCGATCAGCTCATCTCGCCAGCTGAGAACGCATCAGCCCTGGGAACCGGGGGCTCTGGCGAGCTGGTCCCCGGCCTTTCCCTCTCTGCCAGCCTTGGGTGAGACATCCCGCTTTGTCGGGTTAGCCTGAGAGGGCATCGACAGGAGTTCCACCCTTATGACCAGCACGAAGCCGTCCGGATCGGATCCGGCAGCGAAGCCGAAGCGCCGCAGTTTCAGTCCCGAGTACAAGCTGCGGATCGTGGCCGAGTACGACGCCGCGGCCAAGAACGAGAAGGGCTCGGTCCTGCGCCGCGAGCGGCTGTACCACTCGCACATCAAGGAGTGGCGGGCCGCCCGGGATGCCGGGGCCCTGGAGAAGCTGGCCGACAGGCGCACCGGCCCGGCGAGGCCGAAGAGGTCGCCCGCCGAGGTGGAGAACGAGAAACTGCGCCGCCAAGTGGAACGGCTGGAGAAGGAACTGGCCCGCAACAAGGCCGCGTTGGAGGTCATGGGAAAAGCTTCCGCGCTCTTGGAAATGATCTCCGAGAGCGCGGACTGACCCAGAACGCCGCCCCGGTCCTCGACGACGCCTTCGCCGGTGTCGAGCCCGCACTGGGTATCACCACCGCGTGCCGGCTGACCGGACGCTCGCGGGCCACCCACTACCGCAGGCTGCGGCCCGCAGCCGAGCGGAAACCGAGGAAGCCGCAGGTCCAGCCCTCGGCCCTGAGCGCGCCGGAGCGATCTGCGGTACTGGAGCTGATGAACCGCGAGGAGTACGCCGAACTCCCGCCCGCCCAGATCTGGGCCCGTGAGCTGGATGCCGGGCGCTACCGCTGCTCCGTCTCCACGATGTACCGGATCCTGCGCGAAAAGGGCCAGAGCGGCGAGCGCCGCCGACAGGCCACCCACCCTGCCAAGGCGGTGCCCGAACTCCTCGCCACCGCCCCCTCGCAGGTGTTCACCTGGGACATCACCAAGGCCGCCGGACCCGAGAAGGGCATCTGGTACCACGCCTACGTGATCATCGACATCTACTCCCGCTATATCGTCGGCCACACTGTCGAGAAGGCCGAATCGGCCGAGCGGGCCGAGGAGTTGATCCGCGAGACCATCACCCGCAACGGCATCGTGCCCGAGACCGTGCACGCGGACCGCGGGACCTCGATGACCAGCAAGAAGGTCTCCCAGATGCTGATCGACCTCGGAGTGACCCGGTCGCACTCGCGGCCCAAGGTCTCCAACGACAACCCCTACAGCGAGGCCCAGTTCAAGACCACGAAGTACATGTCGGACTACCCCGACCGCTTCGATTCCCTGGCCCATGCCCGCGAGTGGTTCGACACGTTCATCGCGTACTACAACCACGAACACCGCCACTCCGGCATCGGCTGGCACACCCCGGCCTCCGTCCACTTCGGGACCGCCGAGGAGGTCCGCGACCAACGAGCCGTCACTCTCGCCCAGGCATACGCCCGCCACCCCGAACGCTTCGCCCGCCGCCCCCGACCACCCCGAATACCCGAGAAAGCCTGGATCAACGACCCGGCCAAGCGCCGCGAACCCGCACCACAAACCTCATAGCGTCCCGACCGTCTCACTGGACTTGAAATCTTCCGTTTCGAGCTATACCGACGGTAGGTCGGCACGGCGCGCTCTCCTAGGACTTGTCCGGCCAATCACGAAAGGGGTATTTTCTCTGGAGGGATGGGTTGAGCTGGGAAGACGCTGGTAGGCATGTTCTCGTGGTCGGCTTGCTTCTACCGTGACGGGTTGAGGTGGGGTGCCATGGCGTCGTTTGCCGGAGGAGCTTCAGGCGCGGGAGGCAGCGGCCCGGAGCCGGGTCGAGGAACTCCAGGCCGAAATAGAGGAGTTGACTGCCCGGTTGGAGCTGTCGTGGTTGGTGATCACGCGGGAGACGATCGCGGTGGTGCTGGCGGAGGTATCTGGACGACAAGCTGCTCGGGATCGTCGCCGACGCCGCCTCGGCCGGCGACGAGGGGTTGTACGTGCTGTCGGGCGATACCTACTGGGCAGCCTCCGGCGCCATTGGCCGTCTGGCTGCGAACCTGCCTGCGACGGCCAGGGACGGCCGGGTCTATCTGCTTCCCCTTCCCGCGTGGGAGCTGGAAGCCCTGTGGGAGGTCCTCCTGGTGTTCCGTCGCGCTCAGGCCGGTGAGCCGGAGACCGCTGAGCTGCTGGAGCTGGTTCAGGAGCTCAGCGGCACCCTGTTCAGTCCCTCCCGTACCGCTGCCGAGTTCGTCGCTGACCTGGAGAGTGTGGTGGCCGTGCTGATGCTGGACATCCCCGCTGTACGGACGCTGGCCACCGCCCTCGTCCTCGACGCACCGCGCGACCTCGCCGTCCACGAGGCCTACGCCCAGATCAGCGCGGCATGGGAGGCCGCCGGAGTCCGCTGCTGAACAAGACACTCCTGCGCTGCGCGCGGACGTCGCAGGGTTCCGGTCACCTACTTGGCGCGGGGCTGAAACGACCGTTTCCGCACCCTCGGCTCATTGGACGGGGTCGTGGTGCGTCGCCTCTTTGTCAGGATCACCTGACAAGGAGGTGGTGTCAGGTTCGCCTGACAGCCTGTTGCCGCCGAAGCAGGAGGAAGCGCCATGTGGGACGACGACCGCGACGGACGCCGCGAGCACGAGGGCCTGGCCCGCGTCCTGGACGAGAGCGGGGCACCGGACGGGAGGATCTGGAACGGGCACGCCTGGCAGGAGTGGGACTTCTGGAGCGAGACCAGACTGGTCACCTTCCCGCTGCCCCCGGCGGGCCGACTGCGCTGCGCGCCGAGTGCCAGTGCGTCTGGCGCGGCCCGGTCCACCCGCTCGACGCGGACCCGTCGGTCACCGCAGCCGCGGTGAAGGCCGACTGGGAGCAGCACATCGCCGCCACCACCGTCGTCGTGCCGGCGCTCGACATCGCCGAGGAGATGAGCGACCTGCTCTCCCGGCTCTTCGCCCTCTCCCAGGAGCGCCCGCTCGCCGCCCTGGGTGCGCTGCGTGAACTGGCAGAGGAGATCGAGCCGCAGCGGGTGGTCGCGGTGGCGCGTGCCCGGCACAGGGGCGAGTCCTGGCAGAAGGTCGCTAACGCACTCGGCGTCGCCCGCCAAAGCGCCTGGGAGAAGTACCAGTTCGCCGGCACCACTGCGGACGTTGATGCTGCCTACGCGAAAGCCGCACCGCCCACCTCCTGAATCTCTCTTCCAGCGGTCCGGCCCGGAGCCATGGGTAGTGGCTCCGGGCCGGACCGTTTCCGTCTCCCCGGTTAATCGGATCCCCGGATTCGGGCCCGTGGTCCCTGATTGCACGCGCAGCACAGGCGGGCCGGCGTCGCGCAGGCGATGTTGGTGACATGAACGAACGCGACTGGCAGAAGACCCTCACGCTGGAGCTGAACGGCAAACTGATCTCTAGGGCTCACCAAGATGGGGATCCCGACCGTGTGAGCGAACTCGAACACGCACAGGTGGCATTCGACGGGGCGTTCCTGCACATCGCCCCGGAGCCCTCTTCGGCGGACGATGATCCCCCCGTGACAGTGGTCCCTGCGACAGCGCTCAAGCGCCTGACATACGAGCAGCAGCCCCCGAAGACTGGCGTGGCGCCCTGGGTGTCTCGGAGGTAAGAGCGTCGCCGTAGGGCTGCGTGCTCACCGAGCGAGTGGCGGCCTACAGCCGAGGTCTGGGCACCATTCCGGAGCCTGAGCAGGCTCGCCCTTGGCACCCCTCACGGGACGGCCCGCGACCGGAAGTGTGGACGTGGCCGAGCGGTGACCGTCCGACGCTTGAGGTCTGGTCGGCCGGGCAGTGGCGGACGGCCCCGATCCTGGCGCGACAGACCTGGGCGGACGGCACGGTCCGCTATCAGGTTGAGGTGCACCTACTCGGCGACGCGATGGTCATGATCCGCACGTACCAGTGGCCACAGCCGGGACTGCGGGCGGTACGGAAGCACGGCGGCCGACGAGGAGCGGCAAAGGAACACGCCGCAGACGCGGCCCCGCCGGGCGTAGCCGGGGGGCCTCCAAGGGATCTCAGATCCCGCTGTCCACGGATCCGCTTCCAAGTGTGCGCCGGGCGTCCGTGGCCGTACGCCGCGTCTCCAGGGGCACGATCCACTCGGCATCTGCGGCCCGCTCCGCAAGAAGCTGCACCCCACGCAGTCCAAGGCGAACAAGGACCACAAGGACGGCGCCTGCTTCAAGGCCGGCCCGGAGAGCACCAAATACCTGGACACCGGCCTGCCCAACCGCCCCGGCCCCGGGCAGCAGTGCGACGAGTACCCCTTCGCCTCCACCCTGGAAGGCCCGGCAACCCGAAGCCGGACTTCTCCGTGAAGGCGGTTTCCGCGACCGACAACCGCGTGGCCGGCGGCATGCTGCGCAAGTACTACGTCAACGACCGCATCCTGGCCTGGGACGCGACCTTGACCCGCCCCGACCGGACCAACGACCGCTTCTACATCCGCATCGCCGACAAGTAGCACCCCGGGTAAGGACACCACCGCCCTGACATACCACCGGGGATGGACGGCCACAGTGCCGCCCAACACCCTTCCGGGCCCCTTCCCTTCTATGGGAGGGGCCCGGAAGCATGCCAGGCAACGGGGCCGGCCGGTGGTCTCCCGCCCCTCGGGGAACACGGGAGACCACCGGCCGGCGTCCAGGGCAGGCGGCTACATGGGGTCGATGCCCTGGCTGCCCATGCCGCTCTCCTGCTGCTTGCTCTCTTCCTGCAGGCGCCGGGCCTTGTCCGTCAGCCGCTTGCGCTCGTCCGGGTCGGTGGCACGCTCCGCCGCGTCCGTCAGTTCCTGCGCCTTGGCACGCATCTGCTGGGCCCGGCCGCCGGATTCGCCTGCAACACTCATGATCACTCCTGGATCTGTGGGGAGAGGACCACATCAGCGAAGCAGCGCCCCGATGCTTACGCATCTCGAACGATCACTCAGCGCAATCACCCCAGCTCCACCCATCCCCATTCGTGTTCCCGGGCCCGGCTCGCGCCTGCCGGGACCTCAGCCCTCGATCTTGTTGCGGAAGCCACTGGAGACGGTGCTGTCCCACGGGGCGGCGTCGTAGACAGGATCCCCCAGGGCCTTGGCCACGTCCCTCTTGGTGGGCAGCGCGACCGGGTCGGCGGGCCGGCCGAGGTTGCGGGTGAGGAATTTGCCGTCGGTGACCCGGGTGTTGATGTTCCAGTTGCCGCTCGCGTGAGCGAAGGGTCCTGTCATCACCTGCCGGTCGCGCCGCTGCCCACGAGGAAGTCCTCGCCGGCGTCCCCTCCCGCCGGGCCGGGATGCGCACCGCACTGCACGGCGGTGAGGCGCACCGGGTGCGCACCGCCGGTGTGCGCCCGGCGTGGACAGTTATCCGGGCTCGCCGGATAATGGAAATGAGGGGGAAAAGGGGCAAATCATCTGAGTGAAGGTGTGGATCGCTATGGCTGAGCACATGGACAGTGCCCTGGTACGCCGGGGCTACGCAGCATTCGGCGCGGGTGACGTGGACACCCTCGCCTCCCTGATGACGTCGGACGTCGTCCACCACGTGCCCGGGAACAGCCCGATCTCCGGGCACCACAAGGGCCGCGAAGCCGTCCTCGAGCTGTATCGCCGGCTCGGCGAGTTGACCAACGGCACCATGCGGGTCGAGCTCGGATCCGTGCTCGCCGATGGGCGCGGGCACGTTATGTCTTTCCACACGTCGCGGGCCGATCGGAACGACCGTGGCATCGAGATCCGCGAAGGGCTCTTCTTCACCATTGTCGGGGGGAAGATCTCCGACATCGATGAATGCACCGAGGACATCGACGTCTCGGACGCGTTCTGGAGCTGACTGCGGGCGCGGGAGCCGCCGGAGCGACCCCCGCCCCTACAGCCGCTCGGGGGTGGGTGGGTTTTACCACCCGGGCTGGCGTGGGGATCATCGTGCACAGGTTCCTGAGTACCTGGCACTGCGGTGCGGACGGTGGACCGCACCGTGCGCACCGAGGGGTGTGGCGCACTCTCTGTCGCTGTCCCGCGGTGCGCACCGCCCCGCGATGCGGACACGAAGGGTGAGGACGTGTCCAGCTGAAAGCAACCCTTGCCCAAGGACGAATCTTCCGGTGTTGAACCGTTCCGGGTTTGATCGAGGCTCGATCTTTTGGAAGGATCGAGTGCGTTATGGCGAAGCAATATCCGAAGGAGCTCAAGGAGCGGGCCGTGCGTCTGGTCCTGGAGACTCGTGATCAGTACAAGACCGAGTCCGCGGCGATCCGCTCGATCGGAGCGAAGCTCGACATCGGGCCGGAGTCCTTGCGGAACTGGGTGCGGCAGGCAGAAGTCGACGCCGGTGCCCGGACCGGGACCACAACCGAGGAATCCGCCCAGCTCAAGGCCCTGAAGAGGGAGGTCGCCGAGCTGAAGCGGGCGAACGAGATCCTCAAGGCTGCGGCAAGTTTCTTCGCGGCCGAGCTCGACCGGCCACACACACGCTCGTAGCGTTCATCGACGAGCACCGGGACCGCTTCGGCGGAGTCGAGCCGATCTGCAGGACGCTCACCGAGCACGACTGCAGCATCCACCCGTCCACCTACTACGCCCACAAGAAGCGCCCACCGTCGGCCCGTGCCATGCGGGACGCGGAACTGGCACTCCTGATCGTGGAGATCTTCCGGGACAACTACAGCGTCTACGGAGCCCGCAAGATCTGGGCCGAACTGAAACGGCAAGGTCATCAGGTGGCCCGGTGCACCGTCGAGCGCCTGATGAAGGCCGAAGGCATCACGGGAGCGGTGCGCGGGAAGAAGATCGTCACCACCAAGGCGGACAAGGAAGCAGAGCGGGCCCCGGACCGGCTGGGCCGGCAGTTTGTGGCCAGCGCCCCGAACCGGGTCTGGGTCGCAGACTTCACCTACGTGGCCACCTGGTCCGGCACCGTCTACGTCGCCTTCGTCGTCGACACCTTCTCCCGCCGGATCATCGGCTGGTCCGCCGCGACGAACAAGCAGACACCGCTCGTGCTGTCCGCACTCGAAATGGGCCTGTGGCAGCGCGACCGCGCGAACACCCCAGTCATTGCACGGGAGTTGATCCATCACTCTGACGCCGGTTCGCAGTACACCAGCTTCCGTCTCGCCGCTCACCTGGCGTCCGAACAGATCGCGGCCTCCATCGGCACCGTCGGCGACGCCCTCGACAACGCGCTGATGGAATCGACCATCGGGCTGTACAAAACCGAACTCATCAAGCCCCAGCGGCCCTGGAAGGCCCTCAGCGACGTCGAGTTGGCCACCGCCGAATGGGTCGACTGGTACAACCACCGCCGACTCCACGGTGAGATAGGCCACGTCCCGCCAGCCGAATACGAAGCCGTCCACTACCAACATCAGACAAATCTGCAGGTCACAGCCACAATCTAGGGTCTCTACCGAATCCGGAACGGTTCAAAGGCCGGCGGCCGACTTCCTGCGCGGCCAAGGCGCTTGCGGTTGCGGACCTGGTCGGCCGGCTCGGCAATGGTGCAGCGGATCCCGCGTCTGCGCAGGTAAGCACGGTTGGCGCGCGAAGAGTACGCCTTGTCACCACGCACCCGCAGTGGCCTGCGCCTGGGACGGCCACCGCCGGCCTTGGGCACCCGGATCGCTTCGAGGACCGGCTCGAACTGTGGGCTGTCACCCCGCTGACCTGCCGTGACCAGCAACGACAGCGGCTTCTGGCCTTGCTCGCACGCCAGATGGATCTTCGTGGAGAACCCGCCCCGCGACCGACCCAGCCCGTGATCCTCCGGCTCGACCCCGACCCCTCCCGGGGGCTCCTTCGGCCCGGCGCCGTCCCGCCGGGCACCGGCAGCATGCTGATGGGCCCGGCAGACCGTGGAGTCGACGTTTACCTCCCACGTGATCACCCCGGCCGCATCACCCCTCGCCTGCAACAAGGTGAGAATCCGGGCCCACACACCCTCACGTTGCCATCGGCGAAAGAGCCCGTAAACGGTCTGCCAGGGCCCGTACTCGCGCGGCAGATCACGCCACGGAACACCCGTCCGAACCCGCCATCGAACTCCGTTGATCAACCGCCGCCGGTTCCCGGACCTGCGGCTCACGCCTGCCGCAGGCAGCAACGACTCCAGCACCGACCACTGCTCATCAGAAAGATCCCCACGCCCCACACCATGATCATCACAGCGCGAGGCGTGGACCGGAACCCCTATCTAAAACACGGCCTAGCCGTCAAGGTTGGAATAGTTTTCTAGAAAGAGAAGCTGGGAAACCGCTTGGCGAGCCACCCTTCGACGTATGAGCCGAAAAGCCACGCCGGAGCAGGACATGGGCTGCGCCCTGATCCTCATCCTGCTCGTGATCGGACTGTTCCTCCTCGTGAAGGGCGTGAACACCCTGCGGGACGGCGTCGAGATCACGTGCGTCAATCGGACGATGCATCCGGGCGACACCTGCCGGATGACCGCGAACGGCACGCTGAAGGAGTGGACGTACGAGGAAGCGCGCGCGAGATGGACCAACAACCGTCCCGCCCTCGCGACGGCCGCCGGCGCGGTGGCCGTCGTCGGCGCGGTGGCCGCGGGAGTCGCCCTGACCAGGAGGATCGAACGGGGCTCCGGCGGTCCGCCCGCTGCCCACCGGTGACGACCAGGGGCAACGGGCTGCGGCGCATGCGGGGAAGATCTCGGGTGTCGGCGAGCTCGTAGATCTGGCCGAGCACCGACTGGGGCGCTGCCCCCACCGACGACGCGTACGACAGCAGCCCGCGCACCGCCGTTAGGATCACGTTGATCCGTCGCTCGCCCCGTACCGGCTTGGCTCCCGGGCCGAACACAACCGCTGCGGAGCCGTTCACCGGCCGGGACGGCGTGTACTTCAACCACACGATGAAGAGGCCCAAGTCCCGAGGTGCCGCTGTCCAGTCCCGCCCGGTCACCAGGCACCACCGGAAGTAGAAGGCCGCCCCACCAGCGTGTGACTTCGTTGTCAGCTCGGCCCATGCTCCGGCCGAATCGAAGGAATCGAAGCCACTGATCGGCGATGGGTGGGCTTGATCCGCTTTGACGGACATTCGAGTTCAGGGGTTCAGCCCCGGGAGGATGTCCATCATGGAGAGCATGGGGAAGAAGAAGCCTCGCCGCCCTCGCCGTTCGTTCACGCCGGAGTTCAAGGCCGAGATCGTTGGGCTGTGCCGACGAGGTGACCGCTCGGTCGGGCAGGTCGCCAAGGACTTCGAGCTGACCGAGACCGCGGTGCGGGACTGGGTCAAGCAGGCCGAGGTCGACGCGGGCGAGCGCAACGGACTGACCAGCGCAGAGCGCGAGGAACTGGCCGCGTTGCGGCGGGAGAACCGCCGGCTGCGCGAGGATGTCGACATCCTCAAACGGGCCACAGCTTTCTTCGCGAAGGAGACCCGGTGACGGTGCACCCGTTCATCGAGGCGGAGAAGCAGGCAGGTCACAGCGTCAAGCGGGCGTGTGAGCTGATGAAGGTCTCCCGGGCCGCCTTCTATGCCCGTCGTACCGGCCTGCCCGGCCCCCGTGCAGTGCGGGATGCCGACCTGACCGAGCAGATTATCGAGGTCCACGCGACATCGTGCGGAACCTACGGGGCCCCGCGCGTGCATGCCGTGCTCAAGCGCGAGGGTGCCGGGTGCGGCCGCCGTCGTGTCGCATGACTGATGCAGGCCGCCGGACTGCAGGGCCGACACCTCCAAGGGGCCACCGTCCGGGTTCGGGCACCGCCGCGGGAACCCCGTTCCCGGTGAGCTGGGTTGGCGCCCACACGGACTGGATCAAGGAAGAGTGCAGCTGACCAGCTAGCCCGTCACACCAGCCGTGCAGGGCTCAGGCCCGGCCTGCGGTACGAGGCGACGGTCAGCCCTTGAGCGGCGGCCGGCTCGGTCAGCGGCTCGGCGTTCTCGGGAGCCGCCAGGACATGCCCGCACGCGAAGCGCACCATCCGGTCCAGCGGCCCGACGGTTCTACCCCACCCCCGACCAGCAGAACTACAGCCTCACCCGCTCGATCCCGACCTTCACTCCAGAGGATCCACCCTTCCCGGTTCACGCCACCGCCCCCCAGACAGGGCCCTGCCCCCGCCAGCTGACGACCAGCAGGATGTCGTCGAGCCCGCCCGCCTCGAACAGGGCCTTGGCCTCGGGGCCGAAGCCGAGACGCCAATCGCCGGCCGGGGTGACGCCGTTCAGGGCCCGCCAGCTCGCGGCGTTGCCCCGCCGGGTGGAGGCGATGCCGTCGTCGGTGGTGGCCTCGCCCCCGGCGGTGCCCCGGTGCAGCGACACCGTGGTGGGTGGCACGGCTTCCTTGCCTGTCAGGCGCACGGCGACCGCGGCGGTCGCCAGGTCCGTGATGGCGAGCGGGAAGTCGGGCCCGCGCAGGGTGAGCGTGACCGCGCTGGCGGCGGGGTCGGCCGGGTTGTTGAGGTCGTACCACTGGTCGGGGAAGTCCCGGGCGAGGCTGAACACGCAGTCGGCGCCGCGCTGCCGGTCGGCGTTGAGACGGGTGGTGATCTGGTCGCGGTAGGCGTCGTCGTGCAGTGCCGTGTACTCGATGGTCATCAGTACGTCGACGATGGTGGAGAAGTCGAACGGGTTGGCGGCGCGCGGGAGTTGGAGCTCCCAGGTGGTGTCCACGCCGCTGGACTCGAAGGGCAGCAGGAGGTCGGACTGGGCGTCGAGCTCGAAGACCCCGGTGGCGCCGACCGGGGAGGTAAGGGCGACCTGGGACGGGTCGTGCCGCACTGTGATGTCGCGGAAGACGCCGTCCTGTCCGGTGGTCACCCGGGAGATGCCGTTGGAGGACAGGGTGGCGCGGATGCCCCGGTCCGGCGGGACGAGCGCGACGATGCTGGTGTGGACCGTGCGGACCAGGCGCAGGTAGTGGCCGGGGAAGTCGGCGTCGAACAGGGTCATGGGGGTGGCGAAGGCGAGGGTTCCCGTCTCGCGGAAGCCCAGGAACTCCATGGGCATCAGCCGCGCCAGGGAGAACGTCTGGGAGAGATTGAGGCGGCGCCGCTCGGAGTTGAAGGCGTACTGGTCGAGGCGGGTCAGATCCTCGGCGAGCTGCTCGGCCCCCGCCAGGCCCCGACGGCTTGCGCCGGCGGTGTCGGTGGGCGACTGCCAGTAGTCGCCCCGGATCAGGGACTGGGCGGGTTCGGCCCGCTCGAAGGCCAGCTGGGCCTGGGCGAGGCGGGCGGTGGCGGTGGCCTGCTGCAGGAAGTAGCGGTAGACCCCGCCGAGCGTGGTGCTCAGCCACAGATACAGATCGGCGTTGGTGAACTGGGAGGTGAGGAACTTCAGGGTCGCCACCGCCTGGTTGTGCTGGAGGCCCGCGATGGTTTCCTCCTGCAGGGCGATGGCCACCTGGTCCTGCGCCGTCATCACCTGCGCGGCGGCGACCAGGTTGTCCTGCTCGGCGGCGACCAGCTGGCGCCGCCACTCGTCGCGGCGCTGCTCGATGCCGGCGTTCAACTGGTTGGCCTGCATCTGCGCCTCGACGTCGTTCTGCCACGCCTGCAGGCCGCCCTTGGCGACCAAGCCCGCCGAAATACCGATGGCCAGCGCCGCCTTGGCGCCGCCGCTGAAGACCTCGTCAAGGAGGTTGGCCGCGTTCGAGGCCGCCTGCGCGATGCTGATGGCGGTGTCCACCACGACGATGCCGTCCTTGATGTCGCGCAGCTTGTCGTACGCGTGCAGCAGACGTGTCTCGTACGCGTTCGGGGGTGCGTCGATCGCGGCCGTATAGCTCTCGGCCATGACCTGGGCCTTGGTCTGCTGTGCGGTGGCGGCACTCACCGCGTCGCCCGCCTCCTTGACCCGGCTCGTGGCAAGGGCGGCCTGGGCGGCGCTCAGGTCGATGCCCTTCATCGCGTCGAACACTCGCAGGTTCCGCTCGTCGTACTTCTCCAGGGCGGCGAGGTAACCGGCCTCCATCTGCGCGGCCTGACCGGTGAGTTGACGGGCCCGCTCCAGGAGGACCCGGAAGCGGTACGGGGTCGGCTGGCTGACCGTGACCATCGTGGAGACGCCCTGGGCGCGGGGCATTCCGGCGATGTTGCGGCCCTGGCGCAACTTGGCGAGCTGCGTGCGTGCCCGGGCCCGCAGCGACTCGACCTCCGGGATCGCGAGGGCCGGCTCCCCGGCGTTGGTCGGCTGCAGCGCCTTGAGCTGGGTCGCGTCGAGCAGGTGTCGCGCGCTGACGTACAGGGCGCGGGCGTGCGCGACCGACTCGTTGGTCTCACGGGTGAACTCGGCGTCCGCGTGGTCGAGATGGCAGCGGATGACGGCGAGCAGCGTGGATCGGCTGTACGGGGTCGGCCGGGTCGGGGCGAGCGCGAACGGGGCGAGGCCCGCCGTCCACTTGGGCGGGAAACGCAGATCGGGCCGGGCCGGGGACTCCAGGTTGATGCGGTGGTAGATGGAGATGGGGGCGCTGACGTCGTAGGGGTAGACGAGCCAGTACCAGTCGAGGGCGGACTGGAAGTCGCCGACCGACTGCAGCCGCGCGGCGAGCAGCAGGGGGACGGCCCAGAAGGCCTCCCGGGCGGCACTCTCGCTCTGCCGGGCGGACAGGTCCCGCAGCGCCTTTTGGTGGTCCACCGACCGGCTCGGGTCGAGGTAGGTGAAGTTCAGGCCCAGTTGGGACACGTACGACGCCGCGTGCCGGGCGGCGTCGGCGGCGCTGAACGGGCCCGAGCCGCGGATGTTGGCGTAGAAGGTGTCGAAGGGCAGCGCCGGCCTGGCGTTCGGCACCAGGAGCGCAGGGTCCAGGTTCCGCTCGGGGAAGAGGAAGGCGAGGGATGCCGACTGCCAGCTGCCGAGCTCGCCCATCCACACCCAGGCGGCGGTGAACGCGTCGAAGTCGTTGAGGGTCCAGGCGGCCGCCGGATGCCCCGGGGGTAGCTCGCCGGAGCGTTTCGCGGACAGCAGCGACTGGACGCTCTCGATAGCCTGCTTGATCCGGGTGGTGCGCAGCGTTCCCCCGGCCAGTACGTCGACCAGGAACAGCGCCGACATCACCTCGCCGGTGGCGGTGAGGTCGCTGCTGGTGGGAGCGGCGAGATCGGTGAGCAGGGCGTCGCGCAGGAGCGGTAGGGCGACCTGCTCGACTCCGGCGACCGCCCGGGCGCCGGAGTCGAGCAGGTCCTGGCGCTCGGTGATCCGGCCACGCAGCACGGTCTGCCAGTCGCCCCGCGCCCGGCGGTCCGCGCGATAGACGTTGACCTGGGGCTCTTTGTCGGCGAGGACGAAGAAGTCGGGTGAGAGCACGAAGGCCGTCTCCTGCGCCTGCCAGGTGGGATACAGCTGTCGCCGGTGGGCGCCGACGAGGGTGGCGATGGCATCAATCCATTCGGCTTGGGTGAGCGGTCCCACGGCCGCGAGGCGACCGAGCCGGCGCAGACAGAGGAAGCCGCTGCGGGTCAGGCCCGCTGCGGCGAGCGCTGCGGCGATGTCGGTGCCGCGCGCGTCCTTCGCCTCCAGATCGGCGAGGTCGACGCCGGGCAGCGCCTGTGTCTGGACGGCGGCGAGCCCCTTGGCCGGGTCGGGCTCGGCGTTGCGCAGGCTGTTGAGCAGGTTCCCGTGGTTGGACAGGGCGCGGGCGCGCTGGGCCAGCAGCGTACGGAGGGGGTTGCCCTTGGGGCCCGCCACGACATCGTCGGCGGTGATGACATCAGGGTCGGCGAGCGCGGTGAACGCTTGGGGGGTACGCGGGTGTTGGTCCTGCTCGGCCCAGGACAGGGCCAGGCCGGCCAGCTGCCAGGTGAGGATCAGCGGGGTTGCGGGCGCCCTGAGCGGGTCGGCACCGGTGCTGGACGGCAGGCCGAACAGGGTCTCCAGGGCCGTTTCGGTCAGCGCCGAGCCGTCCAAGACGAGCCGGTCCAGTTCGTCGGGCCGGGTGGCGGCCGGCCGGATGCCAAGCCGGTCGGCCAGCGCGCGGCGGGCCGTAGCATCGGCGCCCCGGACCAGGCGCAACTCGGCGTAGGACGTGCCGAAAGCGGCGAGCAGACCGGCGTAGGCGGCGGAACGGTACGCGGCCTCGGCGGCGGCGCCGGGAGCGGTCGGGGTGGCGGTGGCGGCGATGCGGGCGCGCAGCAGCTCGACGGGCACCCGCAGCTGGTTGACCTCGCGGCTGCCGCGGTCGGCCGCCGCGGACAGCGGCTGGCTGAGCCGGTCCAGGGGCTGGCCGAGCGCGGCGACGAGCGTGCGCGTGTCGAGCGGCGCCGACGGGCTGCCGGGCACGGTGACCTGCTCCTGCGCGAAGGACAACAGCCCCGTCAGGTACTGCCGTTCACCGAGGCGCTCGTCCAAGGTGGCGGGAACGTACGAACTGATCACTACGAGGGGGATGGCGAGCGGGGCCGCGATCGCGTTGCCCGCCTGGTCGCTGCCCCGCACATGGATGGTGTGGGCGCCGAAGCCGGCAAGGGGTATGTCGGCGCTCCAGCTGCGGAAGTCACCGGCGGCCGAGGGCCGGACCGTGGTCCACGGGCCGCCGGGCGCGAGCGCCCAGGCCACGGTGGCGGGGGCGCCGACCATGCCGCTCTGGGTGTCCTCGGCGGTGCCCTGCACCGGCACGGTCGCCGCGCCGTTCGTGTCGCCGACGAGGTGGGCGCCGGGCTGCGGCGAGGCGACCCGCACATGCGGCGGGGCGATGTCACGGCAGGTCAGCGAGCGGGTTTGGGTCGTCGTCTGTCCGTCCGGGTCGGCGCAGCTGACGGAGAGGGAGCGGGCGCCGAGCGGCATGGGGGCCAGCAGAACCGTCTTCGTGTACGTGGTGCCGGTGAGCTGCTCGGAGGTGGTCTGGCCGTCCCGGGTGATGCTCACCGTGAGCGGGAAGAACTGGTCGCCAGGGGTGGTGAGTTGGACGCTGACCTGACCGCCGCCCTCGCTCAGGCCGACGACGGTGCCGTCGGGGGGAGAGGTGAGGGTGAAGGCGGGCGGGGCGGCCGCCGCCACGTGGACGCCGCGCGGCGCCGACCGTATCTCGGCTCCGCCGGCGATCCCGGTTGCCATGATGGTGTGGTCGCCGGGGCGCGGGAACGTCAGGGAGTAGGTGCCGCCGTCCCCGTGGGGGTCGCGGACCACCACGGCGCCGTCGACGGTGATCCAGGTCTGCGTGTAGGTGACCGCGGGCTTGGGCTCATAGGTCAAGTCGGCGGGAATCCACACCCAGCGGGTGCCGCGGTCGAGCCCCACGACGACGTTCTTGGGCACGCCGGCCACGACCTGGCCCGCGGACACGGAGATGCTCACCGACGGTGGCACGTCCGGCGGGGGCTTCGGGATCGGGGGCGCGTCGGCGGCGGCGGCGGGCAACCGGCGGCCGGTCGCGACCTCCTGGTTGCCCGACGTCCCCCATTCGTCTGCGGTGTACGGCGGTTCTGCGTCCTTGGCGGTCACGACGACCCCCTTTCGTGGATGTGCGCGGATGAATCCCGAACGGGCGACCGGGACGGCGTACGGATCACTGGGACGTCGTTCGCGTCGATGCTCCTGCGCCTCACTGGCGGCAGGCGGGAGACGAGTACAGACAGGAGTTGCGGATGATCTGTTCCGCTGCCTTCGGGGAGTACGTCGCCCTGATCTTCTGGATGAGTTCCTGGCGGCCCTCAGCCCCGGCGAGGAGCAGCGGTCCCGGGGACAACTCCCAGGCCAGCAGGCTGATCTGCTTGGCGGCCTCCCAGCCGTGCCCCTCGCGCAGATGGGCCCCGACCATGAAGGAGCGGTACATGACCGGGATGGCGATGGCGGCCCTGCCGACGAATCCGAGGACCCGGCCGGCCTTGCCGGCGGCGGTGCCCGCCTCCGCGACCTCGGCCACCGCCACCCGCTCGGCTGCCATGCCTTCGGAGGCGGCTGCTGCCTCCGACGCCGCGGTTCCCGCACCGGAGGCCGCGGGCGCCGGACGCGGCGTGACGGGGCTGCCGCCCCCGGTGGGCCTGCGCATCATGAAGCCCTTTTCCGGCACGTTGTCGAACCCGAGCTTGCCGAGGGCCTGTCGCACGCGCACCGCGGCCGTGCTGGTCCCGGTCTTGATGATCTGCCACATGTGGCCGTTGATCGCGGCCTTGAGCGCGGTCGGGGACATCCCCATGGGGTCCCGGATCTTCCCGACCGCCTCGGCGAAGATCGTCCGCATCTCCGTGATCTCGTTGAACCGGTGGGTGAGCAGGATGCTCGCGTCCTCGGCCACCGACCGAACGGCCCGGCTGAGACTGGCGGCGCGTGACTCGACGCCGAGGTACTTGGTGGCCCGGTTCGTGGCCGGATCGAGCAGCTGACGGTTTGACAGGTCCAGGGCCCTGGCCCGCGCCTCGGCCACCGAGATGCCCCGCTGCCCGACCGGCAGTGCTTCGTCGATGTCGAGGGACACGGGCACGCCCCGCAGCCCGGCCTTCCCCTGGACCTGGAACGGGTTGTCCGCGCTGTCGATCGCACTGATCGCGTCGTCAACCACATCGTTGATCGGCGCGCTCTGCTTGCCCTCGGGGTCCGTCAGGCGCAGTGGATTGGCGCGGACGTACAGGAAGAGGTTGAGCCCGTCGACGCCGCCCAGCGGGTCGCAGCTGGTCCAACGTGCGTTCCATGGCGTGTAGTTGCGGGCCCCGTGGTGGCCCAGGCCGCTCTCCTCGTCCCGCTCGCGGCCGGTGAACCGATAGCGCTTGCGGGTGTAACTGCCGTAGCTGGTCTCGCCGTACGGCGTGTATTCCTCGCGGTTGGTGAGGGCCCCGGCCTGGTCGAGGACGGCCACGCTGCTGCCGAGGTGGTCGCCCAGATGGTAGGCGGTGGCCGGGCCCCGGTCGTCGGGGTGGGCGGGGCCGATCCGTACCAGCGCGACGCGCCGGTGGTCGTCCATGACGTGCAAGTGCTGGTTCTGGCCGCTGCCCGTGGGGGTGCTCCAGCGGTGGTGCTCGAAGAGGTCGTCGACGTAGTGCACGACCTCCACGGCGCCGCCCTGGCGGCGCACCAGCTTCTTGATCCGCCGTCCCGTGGCGTCGTACAGGTACTGCGCGTGCACCGACGGTTCGGCGTTCGCGGCCTGGGTCGCGAACGCCTTGAGCCGGTCGCCATGGTCCCAGGCGAAGTGTCGGGACGTGGTCTCGGTGACCATGTTGCCGTTGCGGTCGAAGGTGTAGTCGTACGGCGTCTGCCCGGTGGTCGTGCGCCGCAGCCGGTTGCTGTCGGGTGCGACGGTGAAGGTGCGGGTGAAGCCGCCGGGGCCGGTGTGGGCGAGGGAGAGCAGGTTGTCCGCCGCGTCGTAGCGGTAGGTCTCGGTGTACGCCTGCGTCCGGGTCACGTCGGTGCCGCGCGGCGGGGCGTTCCACGGGTCACCGGCGAACGGGGCCTGGTGTTCGCGGCCCGTCGCGCTCAGCAGCCGGTAGAGGGGGTCGTAGGTGAAGTGCCGGTCGAGGGCGTCGCCGCCGCCGAGCAGCTTGCGCAGCAGCGGGTCGCCCGCGCCGAGCGCGCCCGGGTTGTTGGGGATGCCGCTGCCCGGCGCCCGGTCGCGCACGGTCAGCGGGTTTCCCGTCAGGTCGTAGGCGTAGCCGTGGTCCTGCAGGGGATCGCCGCTCGGACGGTAGGTGAGGTCCCCGACGAGCGTGTAGTGCTCGCTGCGCAGCCGGACGGGAAGGAAGGTGTCCGGGTCGTACGCGTACCGGGTCATGACGCCGTTCCCGTAGGCGATCAGCGTCCGCTGCCCCTTGGCGTCGTAGCTGATCCGCTGCACGTACGTCGTGTCGTCGAGCCGCACCTGATCGAGGGTGCCCGCCCGGTTGTAGACGGGTCGCAGCACCCGCCGGCGCCCCTCCACGTCGGTGGGGAACTCGTGGCGCACGACCCGGTCGAGTGCGTCGTACGCCGACGTCGTCACATACCCGGCCGCCTCGAGGAGTTGGGCGTCGCGGGCCTGCTGGCTCTGGCCGGGCGCGAGCGTCCACTCGACCTGGAAGGGCACCACCTGCCAGCCCCTGTCCTTGGCGTCCTGATAGGCGGCGAGGATCGGGGCGTCGGCGATGACCTGCCGCGTCGATTCGAGGACATTGCCCTTGAAGTCGGCCGCCGTGACGGTCACGAGGCCCGCCTCGTCGTGATGGCGCACCGGGCGGCCGAGCAGATGGCGGGCCCTGGCCGCGGTCCGCTCGGCGGCGCTGTGCCCGTCCGTGCCGCCATCGCCGTACTCCACCATCTGACGCAACGTCACCGGACCGGTGGCCCCGTCGCGCGCCCACACCCGGCTCGGGCGGCGCAGCGCGTCGAATGCGCACAGCGTCAACGCGCCCTTCCCGTCCCGGGATTCGATCGGCCGGCCGAGCGCGTCCGGCACCGTGTCCCGGCGCCCGCAGTCGTTGCCGTCGGCCCGCCAGCGCCTGCGCGCCACGTCGTGCACGTAGCGGAAGGCCTCCCGGCCGAGCGCGTCGGTGACCGACACGAGATTGCCTTGGATGTCGTACGCGGACCGGGTGACGAGCCGGTCGGCGGCCGCGGGCCCGGTGCGGGCGACGGTCCGCACGGTGCGGCCGAGCGCGTCGACCTCGGTGCTCGCCGGGGTGTTCCAATGGCCTGCGTACGTCTGTGCCCGGCCGGGATGGGTGCGGCCCGCGTTGTCGTTGGCGTCGTAGCTGTACGACTCCCAGGGCGTCGGCGCGAACACCTCGGGGTCGGCCACATCGGCCGGGATGCCGAACAGGACGCGCTGCTCGCTGCCGTCCGGGTTGAGGGTGCGTACGACCTGGCCGCGCGGGTCGTAGAACAGTGTGGCCCTGCGCCCGAGTTGGGCCTCCGGTGGGGCGGCGTAGGCGAAACCGGTGGAGTAGAAGGGCTCGTACTTGCGCACCACCCGGCCCTTGTTGTCGTACACCTGCCAGCCGGAGACGATCACGTTCTCCGGTCCGGATGGGCTCCGGGTGCGTCCCGTGGTGTCGCCGACCGAGGTGAGGTCACCTGCCGGTATGACGCCGCCGCCGTGAGTGGGATCCCCGAAGAGGGTGTCCTCGGCCTGGGCGCGGGTCTGCACGATTCGGCCGAACCCGTCGGAGTACTGCACCGACACCAGCACCTCGTCGATGCGGTCCGCAGGCACTCCGCTGTCCGTGTCGTGATGTGCCCGCCGGACGGTACGCACGGATGTCGGCCCGCGCCGCTCGGCGAAGGCCAGCAGGTCGTACGTCATCCGGATGCCGGGCGCCGCACGGTCGCCCTCGCCGCCCCGGCCGCGGACGAAACGGGCGGTGACGAAGCCGGCGGGGGAGTAAGTCACCGACGTGACCGTGCCGTTGGCGTCGGTGAGCTCGCGCGGGTACAGCAGCCGGTAGTCGGTCGCAGCCTCGGTGGTCAGCCCGGCCGGGTCGACGCAGCGCACCGGCAGCAGGTCGTGCCGGTCGTAGTCGATACGGCTCAGTGCGCCCAGCGGGTCGAGGGAGGCGAGCGGCAGTCCGCGCGGCACCCGGCCCGCCACCTGGGAGTCGTACCGATGGCGCGCGGTGATCACGTAGTAGCCGGCGGGTGACCCCGGCAACTCGCCGTCGCGGTAGTGCACATACCCGCCGAGCGACGGCAGCCGGTCGCGGAACTCCTGCGGATACTCGCCGCTCCAGGTGACGCTCCCGCCCGGCGCGAGATACACCGGGCGCGGGCCGGTGGCCGCCGGATCGCCCGCGGGGTAGAGGGAATCGAGGAACGCGTCGGTGAACGCGAGCGACTCGGTGCGAGTTAGCAGCCCGAACTCGCCAAGAACGCCCGGGGCGAGCCCGGTGAACGCCTCCCCGTCATAGCGGTTGCGGGTGTCCGTGAGTACGCGCAGCGTCACCCCGATGCCCGGCGTCGGCCCAGCGATAACCAGGTCCCGCAGGTCGGGCACGCGCAGCCGTCCGTCGTGGACGACCTCGTACTCGGCCTTTCTGGCGACATTGTCGACCAGGTAGTGGGTGGCGTCGTCGCGCTGGGCGTAGGTGAGGCGGGTGTACGTCGCCAAGTAGGGCTGTGGCGCGGCAGCGACGGTGGCCAGGGGGTCGCGGCCGCGCGGGACGGCGACGGCGAGTTGCCCGGTGGGGCGGCCGTAGGCGTCGTATCCGGCGGGGAAGGTGAAGCGGGTCATCGGCTCGCTGCCGCGCTCGTACTCGGTGACGCGCCCGCCGAGCGTGAACGGGAAGAAGATTCGCTGACGGGTGTCGTCCGCGGCGGGCGGTGCCTCCTCACGGACCCCGGGGAGAGACTCGGTGACGGTGTACGGGCGGTGCTCGCGGGCGGTGCCGTCCAGGGCGTACAGCTCGGTGCGCAGCAGCTGCCCGCGCAGGGCGCGCAGCGCGGATCTGCGGGCGTCGCGGGGGAGTGACGCCAAGAACGCGGACTGGGCCGTTGGGCGCACCAGCATCGGGGTATCGACGTCGAAGTACTCGCCGCTCAGATCGAGTTCGGCCCAGCCGCCCGCTTCGGCCGCGGCGACCGGGCCGGGGTGGAACCAGCTCTTCGACAGCGTGGGCGGCGAATGGTGCTCGTCCCGCTCAGGTGCGGCGGCTTCGGGTGCGAAGGTCTCGGTGTCGAGGTACTCCACCCTCGCGAAACCGCGGAACTCCCGCTCGGCGCCGTCCCAATAGCCGTGGTGGTAGCGGTAGTCGGTGGTGGCCCGGCCACCCGAGATCGCGTCCGTCACCTCGACCCGGGTGACGACCTGCACGGGGAACGGCAGGGTCGTGCGCCACCGGGTCGCCGGATCGCGCTGGTCGCGCAGGTACTCCTGGGTGGAGGGCGCGTACGTCACCCGGGTCATGGCCCCCAGGTGGTTGTCCATGAGGTCCAGCAGATGCGGCTTGACCCCGCCGGTGAAGTCGAGGAACCGCAGGTGCGGGCGGCCCGACCCGTCGTCGGTCCGGCTGAACAGGAGTCCGGCGGTGCCGCTTCCGTACAGGTCGCACGGCTGCACGCTGTCCGTGCCGACCACGTCCGGGGTGCCCCGCACGGTGACCGGCTCGTCCGTCCATTCATGGCCGGACCGGTTGCCCCACAGCAGCACCCGGCCGTGATCCACGAAGATCAGGTCGGCGGCGCCGTCCCCGTCGACGTCCGCGAGCAGCACCCGGCGCGGGTCGTAGCCGTCGGGCAGCCGGGGTGAGCGGCGCATCGCCACCCGGGCGCCCCACCGGCCGTGCCCGAGGTTCGGCAGGTAGGAAACGTTGCCGCTGCTCAGGAGCACGATGTCGGCCAGCCCGTCGCCGGTCATGTCGGCCAGATGCACCCGCGGGTCGGCGAGATCGACCAGCTCGTCGGGCACGGTTGTGCTCGTCGTGCGCTGCCACGCACGGCGCGGGTCGGGGTCGTTGAACCAGCACTCCAGTCGGGTGCCGGAGCGCAGCACATCGGTCAGCCCGTCCCCGTCCAGATCGACCAGCCGTACGTTGGCGTCGGAGAGCCTCACCGAGGGCGATTGTCCATAGCGCGTGAAGGAGCGGCGGCTCCAGCCGCCCGCGAAGCTCAGCGGGAAGTAGCCCGCAGCCGCGGCCGTGTTTGTGGGTCGCAGACCGCGGCCCCCGGGCCTGCCGCGCGCGGCAGGCCCGGACACCAGCAGGTCGGGCCGGCCGTCGCCGTCTGCGTCGAGGAAGCGCACCCCGGGGTCGTCCAGCGAGCAGGGTGGTGCCTCGGCCAGCGGGCGGGGCAGCTCGAAGCGGCCGCCGCCGGCATTGCGCCACACCCGGGGCGTGGCGCCCAGTTGCACCACGTCGGGCAGTGCGCAGCCTCGCAGGTCGACCAAGGCGAGCGCCGGATCGCCGAGCGACGCCGTCGGCAGGCCGGGACCGGTCACCGCATCGAAGCGCCGCTTGGCCGGGTCGAAGCCCGTGTAACCGAAGGTCAGCGCCGGCAGGCTCTCCCGCGCGGGTTCCTGCCCGGGCGGCACGCCCTGGTCGTCGATGCCGGTCACCTCGACGCGGGTCAGCAGTGACACCCCGTTGAACGCGGCCTGTTCATAGCCGAAGCGGTACTCGCGGGCGAGCCGGGCGACCTGGTCGGCGGCGTGCGTGATGACGCGTACGGCCCGGCAGC
The DNA here is from genome assembly GCF_039766235.1 of Streptomyces changchenzhani. NCBI lineage: Bacteria > Bacillati > Actinomycetota > Actinomycetes > Kitasatosporales > Streptomycetaceae > Streptomyces > Streptomyces changchenzhani. The sequence continues at coordinate 484,240 of NZ_JBDHNH010000003.1, forward strand.
GCAGGGACGTCCGCACCTCGAATCCCGACCGGTGGACGGAGAAGGGATCGGGCCGCTGCTCGTACGCGAACTCCACCTCGACCAGGAACGACGGCGCCGCCCGGTCCCCGTAGTCCGCGTAGCGGATGCGCGCGAGCAACGGCTGGTCCCAGGCGTGCCCCGGCTCGCGGCCCCGGTCGCGCAGATACTCGTACCGGATCAGATTGCCGAGCGCGTCCCGGGCCTCGGTGACCCGCCAGCCGAAAATCCGGCCCGCGTCATCCGGGTCGGCGACCACCGCAGGGTCGCGCCAGACGGCGTCCGCGCCGCCGGGGCGTGGGGTGCCGTACCGGGTGAGCGTGCCGTCCCGGCCGCGGACCTCCCAGTAGTTGCCCGAGCCATCGCGCACGTGCTCGATCCGCGCGAACTGCCCCTCCGTACGCGGCCGGTAGCGTAATCGCCCCGCCCCACTGCCCTCCACCGGCACCAGATCCTCCGTCCCCGACAGGACGAAAACATCGGCCCGCTGTCCGCCACCGGGCCCGTCGCCATCGACGTAGCGCGGCACGCCACGGGCGGTCTTGCGGGCCACACCCGGCAGGCTGAGCTGCCAGCCCACGCCGAACGGGCCGTTGCCGTTGCCGGTGCTGTACCCAAGCGACAGCTGCGGTGCGAGACCGGCCCGGCCGGGCGGCACCCCGAGCGGCACGGTAAAATTGCCCGTCCCGGTGAACAGATCGGGCGCGAACGTCTCGCCCAAGCCGGCGACCGCGCCACCACCCTGCGGCAGCGAGATCACGCCACCCGCCCCCGCCGCCTGCGCTGCGCCGCCCATGGCCGACCTCCGCTCCCGCACAGCCGAACGCCACGACGGCTCGTACCGGATCGGCTGCGTGCAGGGCATTGTGGTGGCCCGGGCAACCACCTGTCACGCCCTGCACGGCCAAGGAACCGCCACGCCAACTATCCGGCCGCGCGCCACCGCTGATCCATCCCCGGGCTACGCTTCCGACCTGCCGCCACGCGCCTTCGCCGGTCCGGGAGCACCGGCAAGAATGGCCGGTGGACGCCGTCGGAAGATGGCCAGCCACACGCACTACGACGCCCGGGCCGGCGTCCTGGAGTATTTCGCTGGGCGACGTGGAGTATCTGCCCGCTGTTGTGCAGCGTGTGATCGGTGGCGCCGGGTGCCCCGTCGCTCTGCCGCGAACGAGCGCGGCACGACCTGACGGACGGGGCTCAGCCTTGTCCCCGGAGCAGGCCCACCGCGCCGGAGGAGCAAAGCACTCCGAGCTTCCGGGGGTTCGCCCGGGTGACGGACCTTTCCGACGGCGGATTGCTGCTCCGGGCCATTGAGGACATCCGCGACTACCACGGCCGCCCCATCGAGAACGTCTTCGATGCGCCGCACTCGCTGCTGCCTGAGGGCTGTCCCCTCGAACCGCGGGCTGGAACGGAAGACGACAGGCCTCGTCGTGTCTACCTGGATGCCCGCGAGGGATGGCTGCAGTTTGGCTCCTTCATCGTCAACGTCGGTTCGGTCGGGCGTTCTTCTCGCACCACTGCCGCCAGGTCAGGCACTGGGCTGTGTGAGAGGTGACGAACGAACCCCCGCCGACTTGTGTCGACGGGGGTTCTGCGGTCCGGTCGTGTCAGATGCGGACGCGGTAGCCGGGTGCTCCGGTTCCGGCGGCGATGGTGCCCTGGTCGGTCAGTTTGACGGTGCCTGTGGTGGCGTCGGTGGTGGTGAGCCAGGCATGGATGCTGCCGTTGTCGTCGAGGACGAGATAGTCGGCGTGGGCGTCTCCGCCGGTGTTGGCGAAGCGGACCTGGCTGCCGGTCCAGTTGGCTGAGCCGGTGGCGATGTACCCCTTGTCCAGCCACCCGCCCCGGCCGTCACCGCCCTGGTTGATGTATGCGCGGGTGGCACCGTTGGGCTCGACCACGAGGTAGTCCGCCCTGGTGTCGCCGCCGACGTCGGCGAAGCGGACCTGGTTGTCGGTCCAGGCGGCCGAGCCGCCGGCGATGACGCCTTGGTCGCTCCACTTGCCCGCGCCGGTGTTGAGCCAGGCGCGGGTGGCACCGTTGTCCTCGATGACCAGGTAGTCGGCCAGGCCGTCCCCGTTGATGTCGACGTCGTAGTCGCCGACGTTCGTGGCCCGCTTGGGCGGGGCGGGCTTGACCTCGACACTCTCCTTGATCCAGCCGTTACGGGCGAGGGTCCCGATGCCGCCCTGGAAGGCGTCGGCCATCTTCATATATCCGGCGTTGTTGGGGTGGAGGTTGTCGTTGAGGTCCGCGTTGCTCAGAGCACCCATGCCGACCTGCGTGATCTTGAAGCCCTTGGTGGTACGGGCCGAAATCACCCCGGGTATCGCGTTGTTGTAGGTGTTGATGCGGGCCTGCACCGCGGGGTCGGTGGCGGGGACCAGGGAGGCGACCGCGATCGCGGTGTCGGGTGAGGCCGTGTTGATTTGGTCGATGAGGCCGCCGAGCCGCTGGGGCGCGGTGTTGACCTGATAGTCCCGGTTCATGTCGTTGGTGCCGATGTGCAGCAGGACCACGTTCGGCTTCGCCTCGGCCAGCCAGGTCTCGATGTTGGCCTGAAGCTGGTCGATGCGCCAGCCCGAGTGGCCCTCGTGGCGAGTGCCGTCGGCATCGGCCTGCGAGCCGACGAATTGCACAGTGGACGCGGCGCCGACAAGGCGGCTGGCCAGCCCGGGACGGTAGCCGGTGCGGGTGCTGCTGCCCACGCCCAGGGTGATTGAGTCGCCCAGCGGCATCACGCTGAGCCGGGGAACCGTGGTCGTCCGGCCACTGAGCGTGCCCACCCGCGCGTTCGGCCGTCCCGACGGGGGCTTCTCCGTCGTGGACGGCGGTGTGCGCTGGCGGGCTGGTGCCGAACTCTGGGTGCGCGACGGCGCCGTCCGCCCCTGTGCCGGTGGTGAGCCCCTCGACGTCACCGTCTCGGTGGACCGGGCGATCAGCATGTCGTTGACGCTGGCGCTCGACGACGGCGCGACGGCGACGCTGACGAGCGACCCACCGCATCCCGCGGGGCTGAAGACGGTGCCTGCTCCGCCCGGCGGCGGCACGGTGGAGGCCGACGGCTTGCGCGGTGTCTCGGTCACGGGCGTCGGCGTCGGCGTGACCGCCGTGGAGGCGAACCGGCCGTTCGCGCCGTCCTCGCCGACCGGTGACCTGCGGATCACCGGCGTGGCGCTGCCCGGCGTCCAGCCGAACGACCATCATGTGACACTGGTGGCATTGGCGGCCGTGCCGTCGCTGTCTGGTTGGACGCTTCGCTGGATTGACGCGGTCGCCCCGGGAGAGCCGGTCTCCTACGCGGAGCTGCCGGACGTGCCGCTCGGCGACGGCGAACGGCTGCGCCTGTTCCCCGGTCTCAGCCAGGTGCCTCCTGGAACCGATGTGCAGGCGTACGCGGGCGGACCGGGCGAAGACCCGCCCGCCCATGGCGTCGTGCTACAGCTTGTCGACCCGGAGGGGGCCGTGGCTCACGAGACGCGGCGATGCCACCGTCTCCCGGGGCGCCGGCGCGGGTTGTGAGCGTCGAGGACCACGACGGCACCCGCGCCCTGCTGCTGCCCGCGACCGGAGCCGGCTTCCCCGCCGGCTGGTGGGCGCTGACCGTGACCGCCCGTTCGGATGCGGGCCCCGATGTTCTGACCTGGACGTCCGCCGTGGCGCCGGCAAACCAGACTGCCAGCCTGGCATTCCTACTGGAGTGATCACTCCCGTGCATCGGGGCCGCTGGTGCGCGGTTGCCCGAGTAATGACGGGATGGTACCCGCCCTGGTGCGAGACATCGGCCCGGCCGCATGGTGGCCCGGCGTCCTCAGCCGCCAACCGCCGGGTGAGCTCAGCGCGGCGAGCATCAGTCCAAAGAAGACCGGCGATCAGCGACCGACCACCCGAACGCGATGAACCTGTTGGGCCCCTGCGGCGGCGAACATCGCATGGGCCGAACGGGATGCCTGCAAAGCCGTCCGCTGCGCCACACCGGTACATCGCTGGGCCTCCAACGAACTGCCCCTTTGAAGTTGCCCGGAATGGAGTTGGGCTTGGTCTTGTCGGCAGGTTCGGATATTCAGGCGTGCGGAATAGGTCGGAACAGGGAAGCCGCTTCGGCTCGGCTTTGCCGTGGTGTCGCGCGACGCATCGAGGGGCCCGCGCCTGCTGTCCTTCGGGCTGCTGGGGAGCGTCGCCCTGGTGAATCTCCACCTCTTCCACGATGTGCCTGATGGCTTGACTCGGCGAGCCCGATCGTTTGTACGCGCGCACGGCGTCAAGGTCGACGTCCGGCCCGTGGAGGGGCACAGGCAGTGGTGGCTTGAGCGAGACGTCCCGGCAGCAGTGATCGATCGCGTGGCGGCCTACCAGGAGAGATGGGGCGGTCTGCTCCTGCCACCCGCATCGCAGTATGACGGAGGCCCTAAGTACCTCGATCCGGACTCGCCCGAGTCAGACTCTGCAGGGTGGTGGTTCGAAGCCGGGATGCAACGAACCGCGGTCCCCTACTCATTCATGATCGGTCCGTCTGGTGAGTTCGGAATCCATGTAGATGGGTGGGCGCCTCTCCACGCGACCATCGAGGGCTGGGTGGAATCGCTCGCCCTGGCCCACCACGCATTCATGTGGGCGAAGCAGGTCACCAAGCTCGTTGGCGATGACGTCGATGGCATCGAGCTGGACGGCTACGAGGCCGCATCGCGTTGATCTACTCGGGGCTTGATGAGTGGGGGTTGCGAGGCGGCGTCGAGGCAGACGGTAGCTGAGATCGCTTGGGAATGACCAAGCCCTGGGTTGCTGTTTCGTGTGTCACGATCGGCGGGCCACCTCGGCTGCGTAGGCGGTCCTGACGGCTCCGGCTGCCCACCGTTCGGCGGTGAAGGCGCTGACTTCGAGGAGCCGTTGAAGGACGGCCGGTACGGCGGGATCAGCGGCTTCGCGATCTCCCACAGCCCGTCCGGAACAATCCAACTCCGCGTACCCCGAATCATGTTCGGCTCAACGTCCGCCTCACCACGTAGGGCACGGTCTGAAGAGGGATGGCCGGCATCAAGATCACCGTCAGTTCCCGGAGGTGACGGCGCATCACGTCGATGCACGCGGCTCGGGCGGCGGTTGATCAGTTGCGGCGGTTGGCGGAGCCGAGATCCATCCCCTCGTCGGTCCTGGTGGGTGGCTGCTGCCGGGCGGGACTCAGCTGTGCGCCGACTTCAGCACGGGCCGTGGCGACGAGGATCGCGTACGGCCCTGCGACGTACGACGCTTCGATCTGGAGCCATACCTGGCTCGACCTGCCGTACGGATCATCAGCAGGGTAGCTATAGCAGGACCTGAGGTTCGTCGGCCGCACACGAGGGAGCCTGCGCCCCGAGGGCAGTTAAATCCCTGAGAAGCCGTATCTCAACCGATCTTGGGGTGTGCGGGTCGAACGGGGGTCCTGATCGGGTGGTCTGCGGGCTGTACGCGCATGAAGGCAGGGCCTCTCGGTAGCTCGGGGATGCGAATCGAACCGAGCAATGCCGGGAGGCCCTGTTGTCGTTGTTGTACGCGCCCGCGCCCGTTGACTTCAACTCGACTGCCGTGTCGTGCGATTGTCTCGCGCACGTGTACGGGAATGCGGTCGATCATCCGGACCGGGTACGCCGGTATCCGTCGGACATGACGGACGCGGAGTGGACGGCCGTGCGGCCGTTGCTGCCGGTGCCGGCCTGGCTTCAGGGCAGGGGTGGGCAGCCCGAGGGCTACTGCCACCGTCAGATGCTTGACGCAGTCCGCTACCTGGTCGCGGGCGGGATCTCCTGGCGGGCGATGCCCGCGGACTTCCCAGCCTGGGGCCGGGTTTATGCCTTCTTCCGCCGCTGGCGCGAGCACGGGTTGATCGCGGAGTTCCATGACCGGCTGCGCGGTCGGGTCCGTGAGCGCGAGGGCCGTGAGGCGGAGCCGAGCGCGGGGATCAACGACGCGCAGTCGGTGCGGGCCGCGGCTTCGGTGCCTGCCGCCTCACGCGGCTACGACGGCGGGAAGAAGGTAGCGGGCCGCAAACGGCACATCGTGACCGACTGCCTGGGCCTGCTCCTGGTCGTGGCGGTCACCGCCGCGAACATCGGCGACCGGGACGCCGCCGTGGGCCTGCTGGGGCGGCTGCGCCGCCTGCACCGCGACATCACCCTCGTCTGGGCCGACGGCGGCTACACCGGCGGCATCGTCGACTGGTGCCGTCAGAAACTCTCACTGACCCTGGAGATCGTCAAACGCACCGACGACATGGAGGGATTCGTGGTGCTGCCGAGGCGGTGGGTGGTAGAGCGCACGTTCGCGTGGCTGCTGAACTCCCGCCGTCTGGCCCGGGACTACGAGACACGGCCGGAGAACAGCGAGGCGATGATCCAGTGGTCGATGGTCACACGGATGAGCCGGCGTCTGGCACGGCCACGGGCCGCTGACCGGCACTGAATGCCCCCGACGCCTCCAGCAGGAGCCACCCACGCTCCACCAGACGTCTGGCCTTCGACCGCACCCCCTCGACCTTCGCCGATGTCGTCTCAAGGCCCAGCTTCACCGCGATCTCCTTGGCGCGCAGTGGTCCTTGCCCCGTTCCCCGCCGCTCTTCCAGCACGCCCAGAATCCGCTGATAGTCCGGCGCCAGAACCGTCACCGGCAGCCCGTCCCGCCAGGGCGGCACCGTCGAGCCTGGCGCCGGCGCGAGCGAGGGTGCCGTTTCCTCCTTCGCCATGGTCGCGGCCGTGGTCTCGGCCGCACAGACGGCCAGGGCCTCGACCAGCTCCTCCCGCGCGATCACCCGCCGATCCAGCTCGATCTCGGCTGCCTCCAACATCTCGGCAACCCGGGTGGCTTCCTCCCGCAGACCCTCCACCCGCACTCGGGCAGCCGCCTCTCGCGCCTCCAGCATTCCCAGCACCGACGCCACCGCGCACCCCTCGACCACGAAGCGGAAACAAGACGTCGCATGCCTCCCTCACCCCGAGCGAAACCATGCCTGACCAGCACGAATCAAACGATCAAGTTCGGTTGAGATACGGCTTCTGAGCCCTGTGACATCCCTTGTGGCCTGCGCTGTACCAAGGTGCCAACCGTCTCTCTAATTCCGCGCCTCAAGCTGCTGAAGCCATTTGGCACCAGCACAGGCCACAAACGTTGCCTGGTGCCAATACCCGTCCCGGTCACAATGCCTTGGCGTTGCGAGGCGGACGCGCGAGGCTGCACGATCCGGATCGTCCGGTGACCGGTATTGCGCCGAGGAAGTTCCGAGCGTGAGCGTCGGTCGCTGTCTGTCGCCATTTCGCGGTTTGCGTGCGGGCGGGGCCCCTATGGTGTGCCGGGCACGGTGGTCGAGGGGGGCTGCCGTTCGGCCGAATCTGTGAGGGGGCAAACGGTGTTGGAGGAGTTGACCGCCTTGGCGGCGGTCGGTGGGGCCGCGGTGGTCCAGGCCGCAGGTACCGACGTGTGGCACGGAGTGCGGCGGCGGGTGGCGGTTCTCGTCGGCCACGGTGACACGGCGCGCGAGGACGTCGAACTGCGGCGCCTGGACGAGACCGGCACAGTTCTCGGCCCGGACGCCGCAGGGGACCGGGCCGTGGAGCGGATGCGCCAGGAGTCGCTGTGGCAGGGGCGGTTCGAGGCGCTGCTGGATGGACTCGACCCCTCCGGGCAGGAGCGGGCCGCCGGGCGGCTGCGCGAGCTGGCGGCATTCGTCGCCGCCCGCGCCGGGGACACGGCTGAAAGGACAGGCGACGCCACTGCCGACGCCGGCGGGACGGCGGTCAGCGGGGTGCGCCGCAGCGGCACCGCGGCCGCTGGTTCGGCGCGGGCGGTCGACACCGGGAACGCCGAGGCCGACGGCCCGGGCTCCACGGCCGTCAGCGGCGTCCAGATTCAGCAGACGCGGGCGCCGCACTGCTCCGGTTGATCAACGGCGGCCGAGAGGGGGAAGTGGTCGTGGCCAAACGGCGCGAGAAGAAGAGCCGCCCGGCAGCGGACCCGGGAGGCATCCCGGCGGGGCAGGGGACCCGGGACGGCGGCGGCAGCAGGTGGCAGGCCGGGCCGGCGGCGGAGATCGTGTGGCAGGAGGCCGGCCACACCGGACACGCCACAGCGAAAGACGGCGGGACGGCTGTCAGCGGCATCTACAACCACTATGCAACGGTGCACCTGCCCGTCGGAGCCGTGCGGAAGCCGGCCGAGGTCGACGCTCCCGCCACAGTCGGCAATCTGCCGTACCGGCCCGAGTCGTTCGTCGGACGCGAGCGGGAACTGGATCAGCTGGACAGCGCGCTCCGCACACCGGGGGCGGCGTGGGTGCAGGTGGTGCACGGGCTGGGCGGGATCGGGAAGAGCGCGCTGGCCGCGCACTGGGCTGCCACCCGCCCGCACGGCCATGCCCCCGTCCGGTGGATCGTCGCCGACTGTCCGGCCGGAGTCCAGCAGGGCCTCGCCTCGTTCGCCGTCGCCCTCCAGCCCGTCCTCGGCACCGTTCTGACGCAGGAGGGCCTGGCCGAGTACGCGATGGAGTGGCTGGCCACCCATCCGGGCTGGCTGCTCGTCCTGGACAACGTCGACGACCCCGATCACATCGCCGATCTGATCGGGAAACTCCCCGGCGGCCGGTTCCTGATCACGAGCCGGCGGTCCCACGTCTGGACCGGCGCCGCCACCCCGGTGCGGCTGGATACCCCGGACCCGGCGGAGTCCCTCGACCTGTTCACCCGCAGAGTCACCCAGGCCGGGCCCCGCGATCTGGGAGGCGCCGCCGAACTCTGCGAGGAGCTCGGCCACCTCCCGCTGGCCGTCGACCAGGCCGGTACCTTCCTGGGCCGCAACCCGTTGCTCACACTTCGTGGCTACCTGGAGATGCTCGCTGTCGCGGACTCCGCGGAGGTGTACGGCCGCGCGGAGTCGCCCACCCAGGCCCTGCTCACGATTTCCAAAGTCTGGCGCGTGACCCTGGACCGGTTGCACGCCCTCCACCCCGTGACGACCGACATGCTGCGCACCTTGGCCTGGTACGCGCCCGAACGTATCCCCGCCGCCCTGGCGGGCGCGGACGCCGACCCGGCCGCCCGCGCCACGGCGCTGGACCTGCTCAACGACTACAGCATGATCACCCTCGACCCCGCGACGGGCACCCTGGCCGTCCACCGTCTCGTCCAGGCCCTGGCCCGCACACCCGACGAAGGAGACCCCCACCGCACCCCCGATCTCATCGACCGGGCTCGCCGCCTGGCCGCCGGCAACCTCGGCCGTACCTGCCCCGCCGACTGTGACGATCCCGCGACGTGGCCGGCCTGGCGTGCCCTGCTCCCGCATTTCGACGCCCTCGTCAGCCGCGCGCCCGCGGACACGGACACCGCCGAAACCGTCGATGTCATCGGCCAGACCGCCCTGTTCCTGCGCAGCCAGGGCCTGATCGTCGATGCCCTGCCGCGTCTGCGACGCGCCCTCGACGGCAGCGAGAGGGTCCTGGGCGCGGACCACCCCGACACCCTCGGGGTGCGCAACAGCCTTGCGGTGGCCTACGAGTCGGCCGGCGAACTGCACCGGGCCGTCCCCCTCCTGGAGCAGGTCCACAAGGACGCGGTGCGTGTGCTGGGGAAACAGCACGCCTTCACCCTCGTCTCCCGCAACAACCTCGCCAGCGCCTACCGGTCGGCCGGTGACCTGCGCCGGGCCATCCCGCTCATCAGGCAGGCTCTGGAAGACCAGTTACGGAGCCAGGGCGAGGACCACCCCGACACCGCGCTGTTGCGTAGCAACCTGGCGTACGCGTACGAGTCGATCGGCGACTTGGGCCGGGCCGTTCCTCTGTTGGAACTGACCCTGAGAGACCGAGTGCGGGTGCTGGGCAAAAAGCACCCCGACACCCTGACCTCCCGCAACAGCCTCGCCTACATCTACCGGGCCGTCGGCGACACGGCCCGAGCCATCCCGTTGTTCGAGCGGACCCTCAAGGACCGGGTGCGCGTCCTGGGCAAGGACCACCCCGACGTCCTCAGCACCCGCAGCGACCTCGCCACCGCCCATTCCGAAGCCGGCGACCAGCGCCGCGCGATCCCGCTGTTCGAGCGGACCCTGGAGGACCGGACCCGGGTCCTGGGCACCGACCACCCACACACCCTCGCCTCCCGCAACAACCTGGCCAACGCCTGGCTGGCCGCAGGTGACATCCACCGGGCCCTCCTCCTGCACGAGCAGGCCCATGCGGACACCGAACGGGTGCTGGGCAAGGACCACCCCGTCACCCTGACCACACGCCACACCCTGGCCGACGCCTGCCAGGCGGCCGGCGATCTTCGCCGTGCCTTCGCCCTGCTGGACCAGACACTCAAGGACAGGGTCAGGGTGCTGGGCAAGAGGCATCCCGACACCCTGACCACCCGCAACCGCCTCGCCGACGCTTGCCGGGAGGCCGGCGACGCACGCCGGGCCCTGTTTCTGCTGACGCAGACGGTGAAGGACCGGATCCAGGTGTCGGGCAGGGACCACCCGTACACCCTGACCGCGCGCAACGACCTCGCTCTCGCCTACCAGACCGTCGGCGACCTGCGCCGGGCCGTCCCGCTGCACGAACAGGCCCTCGCCGACACCGAACGCGTGCTGGGCAAGGCACACCCCAGCACGCTGACCTCCCGTAACAACCTCGCCAACGCCTACCAGGCCGCCGGCGATCCGCAGCGAGCCGTCCAACTTCTGGAGCAGTGCGCGAAGGACCTGGTGAAGGTGGTCGGCAAAGACCATCCCAACCTCCTGCGCTGCAACAGCAACCTCGCCACCGCGTACCAGTCCACCGGCGAGCTGCGCCGGGCGATTGCGCTGTTCGAGCAGACTCTGGGGAAGGCCCGGAAACTGCTGGGTGAGGAGCACCCGACCACCGCCTGGGTCCGCGAGAATCTCGCGGTCGCGAGAGCCGCACGCGAGCCGGGGACCTGAGCGGTGCGGTCGCCGCCGCGGACCACGGCCGCATCGCGGCGGGATCACCTGGACCCGTCGGCGTCCTCGAAGCCGTGGAGCGGTGGTGTCGCGCCGCGCGTCGCGTGGATCAGCCAGAGGGCCGCTGTCAGACAGAGCAGGGAGATGCCGCCGGGCCGGAGGGGGACCGTGCGGGTGCCGGACCACCGGGCATGGAGGCCGTCTCCTTCGTCGGCTCCACGCCGATCGCCAAGTACGTGCACGAGCAGGGGACTTCGCACGGCAAGCGGGCAGCCAGACCTCCGCCCTCGACTCCACCCAGACCGCCTACGAGACATACGCAGCCCGCAAGCGCAACGACTCTTGCCGACTGGCCGGTCGGACGTACGTGGTCTCACGCGAGTCCGACCCCGCGCAATCGAAGGCCGCAGCCGCCTGGTCACCGCTACGCCCGCCGCCTGGGCGGCCCCCGCCAGGCCGGCTGGAAGACCGGCCTGGCCCTGGGCGTCACCAAGAGCGTGCGCATCGCTGAGCGCGACGTCTCCCACAAAGCCCTCTCCCACACCGTGCTGCACACGGTCCGCCGCTTCTGTCACTCCGCCGACCGTACCCTCACCCGCACGACCCCGCAGGCGGTGACCTGCGCCCGTTCGTCGACCTCATCGACCAACAGGGCGCAGAAGCCGTCCTGGCCGCGGTCGACCAGCTCACCTCTGAGCTTGACTCTGTCGGGGATCTTGAAGATCCCCGGCGGGGCAGCATGATCAACGGGCATGCTCGGCTCTGTTCAAGAACCGATGAGGTTGTCGAGGTGCCCGTTGTCGCTCCACGCCCGTTCTGGTGAGCAAGTCCCTTCTCTGACCGTGCAGATGGCGCGGGCGAGCAACCTGGGCGGTACCACGGCGATGTGGGTGAGAGATCACCTGGGCGGGCTGTGGCGTGACGAGGACTTCGCCGACTGGTACCCGCGCGACGGCCGCCCGGGGCTCTCGCCCGCCCAGTTGGCCACCGTCTGTGTGCTGCAGTTCCTGCTCGGTCTGTCGGACCGGCAGGCGGCCGAGGCGGTTCGCTGCCGCATCGATTTCAAGTACGCGATGGCCATGGAACTGGACGATCCTGGCTTCCACCACAGCGTGCTGACCGACTTCCGCGAGCGTCTCACCGAGGGCGGCCGGGCCGACCGTCTCCTCGACCTCGCGCTCGCACGCCTGAAGGAGGCCGGTCTCGTCCGCGAGCGCACCACCCAGCGCACGGACTCCACCCACGTCCTGGCCGCGGTGCGCGACCTGACCCGGCTGGAACTGGTCACCGAGGCCGTCCGCGCCGCGCTGGAAGAGCTGTCCGGCACAGCCCCGCACCTGCTGTCCGGCCTGGTCGACGAGGAGTGGGGGCGCCGCTACGGCCGTCCGGTCCGTCTGGGCAAGAACCTCACCCGCCCCAAGACCAGGATCCTTGCCACAGGCGGCGACGCCGTCCGGCTGCTGGAGCACGTCGGGGAGCATGGGGCGGATCGCCTGTCCGGTCCCCGGATCCAGGCCCTGCGGCAGATCATGGTGCAGAACTACTACCGCGACGGGGCCGGCCGCCTGCGCTGGCGCACCGCCGAGGACGGCGGGCTGCGCCCTCGGCCGCCGCAGTCGTCTCGCCCTACGACCCGACGGCCCGCTACGCGCGCCGCGGACATGTCACCCGTTGGATAGGGTTCGTCGCACACCTCACCGAGACCTGTGATCCCGACGGCGTCAACGTGATCACGGATGTGGCCACCACCGATGCCACCAGCTACGACGCGAAGGCTCTGCCCGGCATCCACACCCGGCTGAAGCGCCGCGGGCTGCTGCCCGCCGAGCACCTGGTCGACGGCGGCTACACCTCCCTGATCCATCTGGAACGGGCAGCCCGCGAACACCAGGTCGCGGTCACCGGACCGCTGCCGGTCAACTCCACCCGCCAGCACCGCAAGAACGACGGCTTCGGCCGCGACGACTTCCACATCGACTTCGACCGCCAGCAGGTGACCTGCCCGCAGGGCGAGACCAGCAGGGGATGGCACGGCCCCTATCCGACCTCCTCACCCACCGCGGCACCCCTGATCGTGGCACGGTTCACCAAGAGCCAGTGCCGCCCCTGCCCGGTCCGCACCCGCTGCACGACCACCGCCGACAGCGCCCGAACCGTGGGCTTTCCCCCGCGAGAACTCCGCGATCTGCAACTCCGAGTCCGCGCCGAGCAACAGACACCCGAATGGCGGGCCCGCTATGCGGTCCGCTCCGGGGTGGAAGGCACCATCAACGAGCTCGCTCACGGGCACGGCATGCGCCGCTGCCGCTACCGGGGACAGCAGAAAGCCCACCTACAGCACGTGTTCACAGCTATCGCCGCGAACCTCGAGCGCCTCAGCCGACGGCCGCCGACCGGAGAAGCACCCCCGTCCCGGCCGCCGACCGCCTTCCAAAACTTCCTGGACCAGCACGGGATCCCCCGGCCGAGGTCTTGGCGGTCCGCCAGAGACTGAGCAGACGACACCAAGATCCCCGACAGAGTGAAGCTCAGTAGCAGGCCGAGCGGGAAGAAGGATGCTGTCGGCCCTGGCCGTGCCCATCTCCCGGCACACCGCCCTGCGCATCCTGCTCCGGTTTCCACGCCGGGCGGACGAGGGCGTCGAATCGGTCAAGGCGGCCACGGACGTCTGCGCTCCTGCCGACAGCGAGGTCACTGCGGTGAACGAGGCGCATGCGCCACGAACTACACGTGCGTAGCTAAGGTCCGCAAGGAGTGGCTGCCGTCCGGTGAACCGCACCGGGGCCTCCACGCGCATCTGCGGGAGACGGCCGCGAGTCTGTAGGGGGCGCGCGGCCCGGGTCGCTGAAGCGTCACGCGCAACAGCAGCAGTAGCAGTAGCACATGACAGCGCCGAAGCGCCCGGTCTCGAACGAGTACGAGACTCCGGCGGGGATGAACATCCAGTCGCCAGTGGTCAGCTCCTGACCTTTGTAGGTGATCGATCCGCTCGCGATGAAGCGGATTCCGTCCCCCTCGTCATGAGAGTGCGTGGATGACTTGGCACCGGGTTCGGCGACGGTGATGAAGAGGTGCGACGGCTTGTTCAAGTAGACGGGGAGCTGCCACTTGTGGAACCCGGCAGGAGCGTTGTCGACGGTGAGCGCCTTGACTGCCTCTTCGACGTTTTCATCACGGGATGTAACGATTCGCCCGTCGGTGCGGAGGCCGGCATCCTTCACGGCCTGCTGAATGCGCTCCGTGCACTGTTCGAAACTCTTCCTGTTCGGATCAAATTTCGTCTTCGCCATGATTCCTCCTGAAATGCGATGGTCTTTACGGGAATCATCTCTACCCGCAGAAAATCAGGGGAAATCCGCCATTCGGGTACTGGCGACGTCATGAACGTGGCGACTATGGGGCTCGGGTGAAGGTGAGATGACCCCCGTGGTGTGGACACACCTGAGAATGGATCTTGACGGTCCGGGAAGGTGTAGGTCTCCATGGCAAGGCCCTCGAAGTACAGTGCGGAGTTTCGGTCCGACGCGATCGCGTTGTGGCGGGCGTCGGCCGGCAGGCGGACGTATCGGGACGTCGCTACCGATCTGAACGCCGAGGCCTTCGCCGTTCAGCGGATATGCCGTGTGCTCCAGGTCTCCCGCTCGGGCTACTACCGGTGGCTCGCCGGCACCGAGGCGCGCGACGCCCGCCGGGCCGACGACGAAGCCCTGGTCGCCGAGATCCGCGAGATCCACACCGGACACCACCAGAACTACGGCGCCCTGCGCGTCCACGCCGAACTGCGCGGCTTCGGGCACACGGTCAACCGCAAGCGCGTCGCGCGGCTGATGCGTGAAAACGGCATCGTCGGCCGTCACCTGCGCAGGAAGCAGCGCACCACCGTCCCCGATCCACTCGCGCCGCCCGCCCCGGACCTGGTCCAGCGTGACTTCACCGCCCGCCGGCTGGATGAGAAGTGTTGCGGCGACATCACCTACGTGCAGGTCGGCGCCTCGTGGTATGTCGCGAGCGTCATCGACATCTGCTCGCGCCGGGTGGTCGGCTGGTCGATGGCCCCGCACATGAAAGCCGAGCTCGTCATCGACGCCCTGCGGGCCGCGGTTGCCGCGCGGGGCGGTGACGTGACCGGGGTGGTCTTCCACGCGGACTGCGGATCGCAAGGCGGATTCAAGTGGTCGTCGCAACACCTCCATCGTGGAGGAGCGGGTTGTGGCACATGGAAGAGCGCGTGCGGCCATTCAGGCCGGTCGTCCGCCGCTGCGGTCGCCGGGGCGTCCCCCGGTCAACCGGCGTGCGGAGAAGCAGCGGTTCTGGCGGAGGATCGCTGACTGGCTGTTGCTCATTCGGCCGTGATGCTTGACGGTCGAACGGGAGTGCCAGCCGGATCCACCTTCGCGTGATCATTTAGCGGTCCGCGCATGAAAGCAGGGCCTCCTGCACAGCTCGGGGATGTCGAAGTCCAACGAGCAGGAGGAGACCCTGGTGCTCCAGTCTGTCGCGCCCGCCGCCGCGACGTCCAACTCCGGCGTGTCGCGGTGCGATTGCCTGGCTCACCGATTCGGGAACGCCGGCGACCACCCTGACCGGGCAGCGCGCTATCCATCCGATACGACCGACACCGAATGGGCGATCGTGCGCGCGGCCATGCCGGTCCCGGCCTGGCTGGAGAGCCGGCGCGGACGCCCGGAGTCCTACTGCCACCGCCAGATGCTCGACGCCGTCTTCTACCTCCTGGACGGCGGCATCAAGTGGCGTGCGATGCCTCTCGACTTCCCGCCCTGGGACCGCGTCTACGCCTTCTTCCGCCGCTGGCGGGACCGCGGATGGACCATCGAACTGCACGACCGGCTGCGCGCGCAGGTACGCGAGGACGCCGGCCGCGACCCCGAGCCGACCGCCGCCATCATCGATTCGCAGACCATCCGCTCCACCCCCACCATCCCGGTGGCCACCTCCGGCTACGACGGCAACAAGAAGACGGTCGGCCGCAAACGCCACCTGCTGACCGACACCATCGGCATGCTGCTGGCCGTCACCGTCACCCGCGCCGATGTCGGGGACCGCGACGCCGGCCAGCACCTGATCGAACGTGCCGGCGCACGCCACCACCGCATCCGGCTCATCTGGGCCGACGGCGGATACACCGGCTTCCTCGTGTCGTGGTGCGTGGCCGTACTCGGCCTGACACTTCAGATCGTCAAGCGCAGTGACGACGCGGAAGGCTTCCAGATCCTGCCGCGCCGCTGGGTAGTGGAACGCACCAACGCGTGGCTGTGCCGCACCCGCCGCCTGGGCCGCGACTACGAGCGGCGCCCCGACTCGTCCGAGGCGATGATCTACTGGTCGATGGTCATGCTGATGCGGCGCCGGCTGGCCCGTCGGCCAGGGTGAACTTCCCCGCCGAGGTCTGGGTCAGCCAGCCGCGCTCAGCCAGGCGGCGGGCCCGGGAGCGCACCACTCCCTCGATCTTCGACGGCGTCAGCTCGACGCCCATCGCCGTGGCGATCTGCCTACAGGCCATCGGCTCCTCGCTGCGGCGCCGGGCGTCGGCCAGAACGGCAAGGATGCGCTGGTAGTCCACCGCGAGCGCTCCAGGATCGGCACCAGGACTCCACGGCGGCAGGATCGATCCGGGGCGCGCGGCAACGACGGCTGCAGAGCCCGACTCGCGGCCCGCCACCGGAGCTTCCAGCTCTCCCGCCGCCTGCCCGCCAGCGTCGTCCTGATGCTGCCCGGCCAGGACCCGGCCGACCCGCTGCTGGGCGATGACCAGCTCCTGCCAGTCGGTCTCGGACTCGTGCAACTCAGCCAGCAGCCGGTCCGTCTGCTCACGCAGCACCTCCACCCGCTGCCGGGCGGCGCGTTCTTCGGCTTCCAACAGTCCCATCACCGACGGCATCGGCAGCATCCTCCCTCTCGGCAGCAACATGCTGGAAAAGTTCTGCCGCACCACCCGGGCGCCTATGCCTGACCTGCGGAAACCAGCCGGTCACACTCGAAAGAACAACAGCCAGTGAGGGCCACAGGCGCGTGCGTGTGGGTGTGGTGGGCACTGTCGGTCCACAGGTCAACGGCTCACGTCCGCGGCGTGAGCCGCGACCGCTGCGTCGTGGCGTGCCCGGAGTTCCGCGTCCGGCGATATCCGTAGCAGCACGCCCAGCGCCCGTACCGACCCGTCGTCGTAGCCGGAGGCATCCGCCTCCCGCGCCGCCACGCTATGTCGCCTCAATGGGAATTCGTTCTGGTCCGGCTATCGGAAGCCTTTGACCTGTAGGGATGCAAGATCTGAGCTTGACGTTTAACGTCGCAGGTCACCCGACCTGCTGATCTGCGGTTCTTCCTGGGACAACGAAGGCGGCGTTCTCCACGCTTCGAGATGTCGAGTCACGAAGTACGAGAGAACGGCCGCTGCGTATGAGTTTCCCCGTCACTGGGTCCGCAGGCGATGCGTTGGGCATCTTGTCCCGCTTTCGAGTTGAGTTCTACGACTGCCTGTATGCCCGCGCGGACGCGCTCTTCGAGCTCACGGATGCCGTCTTGTGCGCGGACGGTCCGGTCAAGACGCTGGTTGAACTGTCACTGACGGCTGAGCACCGCTGTGGGCACGGCGCACTGTACGCGGCTCTCGACCGGGGCTGGCTGGAGCCGGCACGGCTCCGTCGCGCTCTGGCCGGCCTGCCGCTGCCGAAGGCGGCCGACGGGCGGATCGTCCTGGCCGTCGATGTGTCGAACTGGCTGCGGCCGGACGCCCCGACCAGTGACGAGCGGCTGTTCTGTCACGTCTACGGACGGGGCGACCGCAGTTCGGACCAGTTGATTCCCGGCTGGCCGTACTCCTTCGTCGCCGCTCTGGAAGCGGGCCGCACCTCGTGGGTGGCATTGCTGGACGCGGTGCGGCTGGGTCCCGCCGACGACGCGACCGCCGTGACCGCTGCCCAGCTCCGCGAGGTCGTGGACCGGCTGCTCAAGGCTGGGCACTGGCAGCCGGGCGATCCCGAAATCCTGATCATGATGGACTCCGGCTACGACGTCGCCTACCTCTCCCACGTCCTGGCGGACCTGCCCGTCGTTCTGGTCGGACGTCTGCGCTCGGGCCGCGTCATGCTCCGCGACTCGGGCCCCGCCCGCTCTGGTCCCAAGGGCGGGCGGCCACGCCGGCACGGAAGCGTGCTCACCTTCGCCCAGCCCGACACCTGGCACCAGCCCGAGGTCACCACCGAGACGGACACCACCCACTACGGCAAAGCCCAGGCGACGGCCTGGGACCGGATGCACCCCCGACTCGGCCACCGCGGTCCCTGGCTGGAGCACGCAGAGGAGGAACTGCCCGTCCTGCACGGCACGTTGATCCGCCTCGAGTCGAGTACCTGCCGGGCAACCGCGCCCCTAAACCGGTCTGACTATGGTGCTCGACAACCGCCGCTACCAGCACGGACGTGAACCGCTGGTGGCAGGCGTTCCTCCGCAGATTCGATCTTGATCTTGAGCACACCTTCAGGCTGATGAAGCAGACACTCGGCTGGACCACCCCAAAGATCCGCCACGCGGACACCGCCGACCTCTGGACCTGGCTGATCATCGCCACCCACACCCAGATCCGCCTCGCGCGTCCCCTCGCCGAGGACCTACGCCGCCCCTGGGAACGGCCCGCCGAACCTCGCCGGCTTACCCCTGCCCGCGTGCGACGAGGGTTTCGCAACGTCCGCGCCGCCACCATCAGCCCAGCGGCCGCACCGAAACCGTCCCGCCCCGGCTCAGGCCGCCCCACCGGATCGAAGAACAGCAGGCCAGCACCCCGATACGAGCCCGGAAAGACCGTAAAACGGATCGAAACCCTCACCGAACACCGCAGGGCAAAACAGGAGGTTCGTTAAATTTCAAGCTGAGAGACGGACACATCAACGGAAAACACGTCGATGGTTGCTGCTTCAGTGGAGCTGCACGAAGTGAGAGGGGCTGCAGTCTCGTTGAGGTGGCCCCTGGTGTGCCTCGGGGATCACCTCACCCGACCCCGACCCCGACCCCGACCACGGCAGGTCAGCGCGCTGTGGGTCGAGCGGCACTCGGACGGCGACCCTCGGCCGCGGCGGGGCACGGTCACCTGTCGGCCGCCCGAGGCCGGCTCAGATCCTTGTGATGGTGCGCCTCGGTGCCGGTACGGCTTCCCCCGCCGGCCTGGGGCGCCGTCTCATTCCCGGTCGAAAATCCCCGCGGGTAGCAACCCCGGCTCGCCGAGGTGACGCCGGGCGCTACAGGTCGATGACGGCCCAGAGGCGGCGTCCGTCGGGCGCGGTGTCGGTGCCGCAGCTGGAGACGATGGAAATGCCCGCCAGTTCCTTGAGGATCGTGTCACCGACAGGATCGTGTCCGGCGACCAGGTCTGGCTGGTGGGACAGGGCGAGGATGCATGCCTGGGTGCCCTGGTCGGAGAGGTGAATGCTGATGCGTCGGCCGCCGTCGTTGAGGATCGAACCGACGACCGTCGTGATGACGTGGGCGGCCTTGTCTGCATCCGGCCGGTGGCCCCACTCGTGGAGCTGCGTCAGGACGCGGCGCCTCGCCGTGGCCGTGGTCCACGGGTAGTTGTCCATGCAGAGATTGAGCCCGCGCCGGTTGGCCATGGCCACGCCGCGGCGGGCGGTCCCCACCAACTCGCCCGGCACGACGCTCGGCTCCGGGGCCGGCGGGCTCGGGGGCTTCCTCGGCGGCGGCGGGGTCCTCGGCGGATAGTCCGGCCGGTGATCGGTGTCAGCGTCCGTACGCGGTGCCATGGGCCCTTCCCCTCCCGGTGGTGCAGCGGCCCGGGGCCGCCCGACGTTTCAGCGTAGGCCCGGCCACGGCGCCCGGGGAGTGCTTCGACGCGAGTGCACCCGTCCGGGCTGGGGCTTGGAACATCGGTGTTGAATCGCGCGTCTGTACGCTCCGTTACCGACCTGCCGGTGACACCCCAATATCTTCGGCACTGGCAGACGTGAGCTGCTGCTACAAGGCCCTGGAACTACACGCCAGGAACCGTTGCAGTACTAGTGTCCTGCGCCAGTAGTTGATCGTTAGTTGTTGTGTTACTTCTGCTGCTGGTGCGTCAGTTCCTCGTCGGGGCCCGAAGCTGGGGCCGTTGCTGCTCTCTGATGAGGAGCGGGCGGTGTTGGAGCGGTGGACGCGTCGGGCGACGTCGGCTCAGGCGCTGGCCCTGCGCGCACGGATTGTGTTGGCGTGCGCGGGGCCGGAGGTGCCGCCGATCGTGGCGGTCGCCCGGGATCTGCGGGTGACCGCGGACACGGTCCGCAAGTTGAGGCTCGCAGTCCCCAGGCCGTCCGTACTGGTGCACTCTCCGGGGTCCAGCCCCATCGCGGTGTTCAGCGCGGGCCCGCGCCATGGCTGACTCCCCGAAGGATTGGGACAGAGGCCGCGACAGATGACGGCCTTTAGCCATGGCCGGGCACGGATGTTGTCTGCCCTGACTTCGCCACCGCCATTAACATCGAGAATTCGGCGCCCGGCATCCCCCGCCAGATGCCCGCCCTCACTCCGCTCGAGCGCTGAGCCGCACCAAGTCCCCATTGTTACCGACTGGTTGGAAGAGAGTCGGTTGCGCAATCAACTACAGCTTTGCCAGTTCTTGGTGTAGATCGGCCGTCGTTTACGTGAGTCTCGTTGGCACCAGGCGGTGACTGCAAGCCCTCCGGTACCAGAGCGCGCATTGCGGTCGCCGTCCCCCCACGCACGGCGAGAGGCACCAATGCTGACGAAAAACCGCGTAGGCGGCCGCATGATGGCGCTGGCGGCGACCACGCTAGGACTGGTCGCGGCGACGGCCCTGCCGGCCGCGGCCGAGGACCAGCCCACCCGCGAGCAGTTGATAGCCGACTGCGCCTCCGGAGAGGGCAAGTGCACCTTCAACTCCCCTGAGATCGGAGAGGCGTACCTCGGAGAATCCCGCCAGGTCTCCGACCTGCTCTACAACTGCACCACCTCGCCCGCCTCCCAATCGATGAGCTGGGCCGACACGGTGGGCTCCTCCCACTCGTTCGGGACTTCGGTGACCGTCGGCGGGGGCATCGAGGGCATCATCACCGCCAGCGTGACCGCGACGTACAATTACACCTGGCAGAGCTCGCACACGGAGACCAGCGCCTTCACCGAGACCGTGCAGCCCGGGGAAGTGGGCTGGATCTCCCGCGCCCAGCTGATGCAGAAGATCTCCGGCACCTGGCAGACCCACTACGACGACCCGAAGTGGGGCCACTACTACTGGTTCACGGACGATGTGATCACGGGCCCGGCCACGAACGGCACGGACGGAAAGCACAGCGCGGTCCTGGTCAAGTCCCGCAAGATGACCGACGCCGAGAAGAAGTCCTGCTCCGCCGGCTCCACCAAGGGCAAGGTGTTCGTGCGCAGCAGCTGATCAAGGAGACACCGCGAGGCGGACGCGCCGGCCGGCTCGCCGCCCCGCAGGGTACCTCGTGCCCATCCGGTCCTGATCCGCCGGACAGGACCTAGGGCCAATGCCGTGACTCTGTTGGCGATCTTGTGAGGGTCAGCCGGTGGCGGTGCAGAGGGCGTGGAAGTGGCTGGGTGCCCGCCGAGGGCGGGCTGGGTCGGCGATTCAGTCGGCGATGCGGGTGACGTTGCAGGCCAGGCCGGTTAGTACGTGCTGGACGTGCGTTTTCGGCAGGCCTCGGTAGTGGGTTCGGCGCAGGCCGCAGGTGCGGACGTTCTGGGAGAGGGTGGCTTCGATGCCGGCGCGGGTCGCGTAGCGCCGCTGCCAGTCCTGGGTGTGCTGGTCCAGGCGGTTGCGCTGCTGGATCTCGTGCAGTTCACGGGTGGGCAGCAGTGCGAGCGAGCGCGGACCGCTGACGGCGTTGGTGCACAGCGGGCGGACGGGGCAGGCCAGGCAGGTGGCCTTGTCGAACTTGACCTGGATGTAGTCGTGGCCGCTGCCGGCACCGCTTTTGGCCTGGTGGCTGTGGTCGGGCACGACCGGGCCGAGCAGGGTGATGCCGTGCACCCGCTGGGCGCGTTCGATCCGCGCCGGGCTGATGCAGGCGGCGTCGACCGCGTGCTCGGCCGGGGTCAAGTTGATCGCCGCGAGGTCGTCGTGGACCTGGTCGGTGAGTTCGCCGTCCTGGACCCGGGCGATCGTGGTGGCCACGTGTACGACCACCTCCGGCAGTTCTGACGTGCAGGTTTCGGTCAAGTGGGTGCGGTAGCCGGACCAGGCGGTGTCCCGTTTGCCGCAGTAGTGCGCGTCGGTGTCGTACGGGGAGTCGAACCGCAGCGACGCCGGCGGCAATGCGTGGCCGTCACGCCAGCGCAGCCGCCCGCGAGGATCCCAGTAGTAGTGGTGCACCCAGACCTGGCGCAGGACCTCCACCTGCGCCAACGCCCGCAGCCGGGGCGGGGCGTCGGCCGTCCACGCGGCGGCCAGGACCTTCTGCCCGTCCCGGCCGAAGGCCTCCGCCAGGGCAGTGACCCCGGCCTTCCCGCCAGGGACCTTGCCGATCTCGACCTTCCGCCCGTAGCGCTTGTCCCACTCCGGTTCGACCAGAGCGAGCAGCCGGTCCGGGGCGGCCTGGGCGAGCTGTTCCAGTGTGGCCCGAAGGCTCTCGCCGACCAGCTCCAGCCGACTCAGCGTGCGCACTGCCGCGAGCACGTGGGTGGCATCCGTGCGCTGTCGGCCACCGGATTTGAGCAGTCCGGCCTCGGTCAACCGGTGCAGCATCACCTGCAGCAACCGGTCCGCCGCGTCGCCCTGGGCCAGCCGGGCCCGGAACTCGCACAGTACCGAGTGGTCAAAGCCGGGATCGTCCAGTTCCAGGCCCAGAGCGTACTTCCAGTCGATCCTGGTACGGACCGCGTTCGCGGCCGCGCGGTAGGACAGGTTCTCCGCGAACTGCAGCACGACACCAGCGCCAACTGCCCCGGCGACAGCCCCGGCCGCCCGTCCTTGGGGTACAGGTCCGCGAACTCCTCGTCCTCGAACACCACATCCAGTGGATGTAAGGCCACATCCGGTCTGGCAGATGGAGGCGCGGTGGCAGAGCCCGTCCGAGTACGCAGACTGACCGATCAGGAGGGGCGGCAGCTGCAGCAGATCGTGAGGCGGGGCAGTACCAGTACGGTGCGCTACCGGCGGGCGATGATGCTCCTGGCCTCAGCTGGCGGGAACCCGTGTGCCGGTGATCGCCCAACTCGTCCAGGCGGACGAGGACACCGTTCGCGACGTGATCCACCGATTCAACGAGATCGGGCTCGGCTGCCTGGACCCTCGGTGGGCGGGAGGTCGTCCCCGCCTGCTCAGCGATGACGACGAGGACTTCGTCATCCAGACGGCCACCACCCGCCCCACCAAGTTCGGCAAGCCCTTCACGCGCTGGTCGATCAGGAAACTCGCCGACCACCTGCGGCGCAACGTCGCCCGCCCGATACGGATCGGCCGCGAGGCCCTGCGCTGTCTGCTGGCCCGCCGCAAGATCACCTTTCAGCGCACGAAGACGTGGAAGGATTCCACCGACCCCGACCGCGACGCCAAACTCGACCGGATCGAGCACGTCTTGGCCCATTTCCCCGACCGGGTCTTCGCCTTCGACGAGTTCGGACCGCTGGGTATCCGGCCGACCGGCGGGTCCTGCTGGGCCGAGCAGGGAAGGCCCAACCGTCATCCAGCGACCTACCATCGCACCCACGGAGTCACCTACTCCACGGCTGCTACTCGGTCGGCGACGACACCCTGTGGGGCGTCAACCGCCGCCACAAGGGCGCGGCCCCGTCCTTAGCTGCGCTGAAAACGATCCGGACCGCGCGTCCGGACGGCGCCCCGATCTACGTGATCTTGGACAATCTCTCCGCTCACAAGGGCAGCAAGATCCGCCAATGGGCTCGGAAGAACAAGGTCGAGCTGTGCTTCACCCCGACCAACGCCTCCTGGGCCAACCCGATCGAGGCGCACTTCGGCCCGCTGCGACAGTTCACCCTGGCCAACTCCAACCATCCGAACCACACCGTCCAGACCCGTGCATTGCACACCTACTTGCGCTGGTGCAACGCCAACACCCGCCATCCCGACGTGCTGGCCGCCCAGCGCAAGGAGCGTGCCCGCATCCGCAGCGAGAAAGGCATCCGCTGGGGCGGACGCCCCCTCCTCAACGCCGCATGACAGGACGGGCCGCGAGCAGGCTCAACCGACAGGGACTCTCTCCTTGAGAAAGCCGATCAGCAGATCGGTAACGGCCGACGGCTGCTCCAGGCTGGGTAGGTGACCTGCCCATGGCAGTTCGACGTGGTCGGCGTTCGCGAGCAGATGCGGCAGTCGGGCAGCGATCTGTCGGAAGTCCGCCAGATCATGCGCGCCGGACAGGACAAGGCAGGGCGCTTGAATTGCCGCCAGATCGACCACGGCCTCGACTGGCTCGAACTCCTCAGCGGCGGCCAGCTGCAGCTCGAAGGCGTGCCGCTGCATCTGGCGTACCGCCTCTCGGGCGGTCTCGTCGGCGTCCGGGCCGAGCCAGGTTTCGACCATCAGTTCCGTCGCGCCGACGATGTCCCCCGCCTCGATCAGCGCTTCCTCGCGCTCCCCGAGCGCACTCAGTTCGGCAGAAGGTTCATGACCGGGCAGGGCGGAACAGAGCAACCCAATGGCGCTCACCCGATCCGGCCAGCGCGCGGCGATCTCCAAGGCGACCTGCCCGCCGTACGAGGATCCCACCAGTGCCGCCTGCGCGATGCCCAGACTGTTCAGGAGGGCCAGCACATCCTCGGCGTCGCTGTGAGGCCGGTCCGGCGCTGAAGTCTCACCGAAGCCCCGAAGATCACAGCGCACCAGCCGGTAACCAGCGTCGATCAAGGCCGGCCACTGGGCATCCCACATCCGCCGGTCACACACCCCGGAATGCACCAGCACCAGCACCGGACCGTCTCCGGCAACATCATGAGAGAGCGTCATCCGGCAGACCCTACGCAGCGGCTGCTCGAAACGCCTCCCGATTTGCACCGCTACTTCCCCGCCTATCAGCCCGGCGAACCATGCCGGTCACAGCACTAGCCGTCCGGTCCGGCACCCTGATCCTGTTCGCGGAATGGTGCTGGATGCAGCCCGCCCGGCCGTCGAAGCCCGGCAAGCCGCCCGGCCCGCTCACCTCACCGGCCACCATCGACCGCCGCCTGGCCGGAGTCGTCGTCACCGGCCGCCGCCAGCACCGCCTCCCGCTCGCCGTCGACATCGCCGAAGAGGCCCACGTCCTGCTCAAGGCGAAGAAGATCGCGCTGGAGAAGTCAGACGAAGTCCGCGGCCGCGGCCCAGTCGTTGCCCTGCTCATCGGCGTTGTGTGTGCCGTCGGCCTCCTGGCCGCGCTTTGGCGGACGCTTGGGGGCCGTCGCGCGGCCGGCTGGGGCTTCGCCCTGTGCCGTACATCGCGTGCGGTGCGCGCGCAGGGCAGTGTCGCCGGGCGTACCGGGCCGTACCGGACCGTCGCGTCATCCGGTTCACGGCTACGGGACGGTTGTTAATCCTTCGAGTGGGGCCAGGGGTGGATGCTGCCCACCAGAGCGGCGGCTGCCACGAACCCGATCAGGACGAGGACGGGCATGTGACCACCGTGTGGTCTGTCCACCGTGTCGGTGTACCACCCCGCCATGACCGCCCATGCCGGAGTGGCGAAGGCAAGCAGGAGATGGGTGTAGGTCTCGCTGAGCGCGCGCATGCCGGCCCACAGGAGCAGGGGCATGAACACGCAGGACGCCAGGAGGGTCAGAAGAAATACGGGCATGCCGTTCATTGAGTCCGGGTTGGCGTCCTGCTGGCTGCGTGCCATGGCGAAACCGGCATTCATGGTGAGGTGGCAGACCGCCGTGGCGACGACGGCGACAGCAAGGGCCTTGATGCCGCGAGCGTGTCTCATAGAGGTGTCCAAGAGTCAGGGAGCGGGCCCCCGCCGGGAGGTGTCGGTGGGAGCCCGTCCAGGATGCTGTACGGCCCGGTGGGCCGTGGTGGTCGTACTGCTCAGCGAAGGCCGCGCTCCAAGGTGTCGGCGTAGAGCCGGGCGCCCGCGATCTTCGGGCGGAAGGACATCGACGGCGGTGGGGCGGACCGCCGACCGGGACTCGGCTGTCGCAGCTGACCGCCGTGGGAAAGCCGCCGGCCAGTGCGCTGGTGCTGAGGATCGAGTAGGTCTACCCGCACTGCCCCAAGTCGCTGCTGCGCAGCGGGGCCTGGAAGCCGGAGCAGTGGCTGCCGACGGACGCCCAGCCGGCCTCGGCCGAGGTGACGCTGACCCAACTGCGGATGCCGGAGCTGACGATCGCCGACATCGAGCAGGCGGAGGCGGACTCGCTGGAGTACCGGTACGAGTCACGGGCCGAACTGCGAGTGAACACCAACCAGCCGACCTCCCAGGCCAGCACGCCCCAAGATCAATCGCGGGTCAGCCCGTTACAGCTGGTCCCCAATGCTGGCTGGTTTCGGAGGATGCGTCCCGCCACCGTCCTTGATGTCCGTCTCGCAGGTTGGTCCGTCGTAGGACTGGTCATTGGGGATCAATAGCACTCCGGCAACCTGCTCAGGGTGCTCGACGGTGAGCCAGCGGTCGCCCGTGAGGTCACAGTCCGGCCCGGGCCACGCCTGGGACGAAGACACCGTCTGACACATCAACGCCACGCGCTTCTTGTCGACCGCGCAGGCATCCACTGCAGGGCCGGATCTCTCGTCGGCGCTGTCGAAGCGGTAGTGGAAGTGGACCTGGTCGCCGTCGGAGGGCACCTGTGGGTGGGGCTCAAGGCGCCAGTCAACGACCTTGGCGGTGACGCCGAGAGGCTGCCCAGATGTGTCCTCGACCTGCACCCTGACACCGGCCTTACCGCGCTCGGCCGTCGTGTCGGCGCAGCCCCAGGTGGAAGAGCAGCCGGACAGGGCGAGAATCACCAGAGCCAACGGGGCACCGGCAAGTACCCGTGCGGGGAACACTGAGATGACCTCCGGTCGGGGTGGGGCGGAGCAGTGTATCCCGGGGCCTGGCAGCTGCGGGTGATGGCGACGAGCGCCTGCGGCGGCGAAGCCGAAGCGCAGAGGAGCCCCGTCAACTGGGCGCGTACGGCGGTGACGCTACAGCTGAATGGCCGGACGACGCGCAGTACCGCCGGCCTGAAGACAAGGAGAATGCCCGTGAGTGGATCCCGACGGCGCCCCAAGAAGCCCCACGACCCAGCGCCCTTCTTCGACCTACGCCGGCCGCGGTAGCCGTCAGGGACAGTACCCGGCAGGGAACCTTGCTGAGCGTCACGTGCAGGCCCCCGACCCGCCGCGGCCGTCTGGGTCCTGCGCTGACAAGCTGCACGCCGTACGTCCGGTGCCTCGCACCGGTGAGAGGGCGCAACTGTCCCACTGGGCCGAGGCGCGAGCAGACGAACTGCACACCGGCCCAGGGCCGTCCGCACTGCTGTCGGGTCCTCAGCGCACAGCACTCGCCACCGAGCAGCGTCCGCCCGTCCTTCGCCGCTGCCGCGGACGCGTCAGATATACCCGGCTCGCCATAGGTCTCGAAGGCTATGGCCCTAGCCGGGTGAAGTGGGCCTGGGCGAACGCGGCCGAGGTGTATTGCGATCCGCAGTCCGCGTGGAAGATCACTCCGGTGACGTTGCCGCCGCGAGTCGCGACCGCGGCCTGGAGTGCGTCGATGACGAGCTCGGCCCGCATGTGCGGGGCCATCGACCAGCCGAGCACTCGGCGCGACCGGATATCGATGACGCAAGCGAGGTAGAGCCACGCGGCTCCGACCTGCACGTATGTGATGTCGCCGCCCCACTTCTCGTCCAGCATGCCGGTGAAGTCCCGCTGGAGCAGGTCCGCCACCGGCGGCGCGAGGCGGTCCGGGATCGTGGTGCGCTTCTTCTTCCGCAGGTGGCGGCCGACGATGCCGTGCTTGCGCATCAGCCTTGCCACGCGCTTGCGGTTGACCGTGTGGCCGAAGCCGCGCAGTTCGGCATGGACTCGAAGCGCGCCGTAGCTCCCGCGGTGTTCGGCATGGATTTCGCGGATCTCCCCGACCAGGGCATCCTCCTCGAACTGCCGCCCTGCCCGCGCCTCGGCGCCGGCGATCCACCGGTAGTAGCCCGAGCGGGAGACCTCCAGCACCCGGCATATCCGCTTGATGCCGAACATCTCGGCATGGGCGGAGACGAAGTCCCAAGCGGCGGTCTTCACTTCATCTCCCGGGCGAAATAGGCCGCTGCCCGGCGCAGAATCTCCCGCTCCAGCTGCCATTCCTTCTCCGCCTTGGCCAGCCGCGCGTTCTCCGCCCGCAGCCGGGCCAACTCGGCCTCGGTGTCCTGCGTCGCGCCGACGGCGACTGGACGACCGTCAGGATCCGGCACCCAGGTCCGCAGCGTGTCGGGGTTGACGTTCAGATCAGCTGCGATGTCCTTGAACGTTCGCCTGCCGGCCGAAGCCCGCCACAACGCGATCGCGTCGGACCGGAACTCCGCACTGTACTTCGAGGGCCTTGCCACGCAGATCTACACCTTCCAGGATCAACAAGATCCATTGTCAGGTGTGTCCACACCACGGGGATCACCTCACTCCTTCGAATGCCGCTTGCCCTGTTTGTTGCTCACCTGGTTCTACTTCCTCTGGAACCTCACGTCCCAGTCTCCAGGTGTCCAGGTCCACGGGGAAGCTTCACCCTGTTTTCTACGTGCAGCTATCGGCGAACCAGCCCGCCCACCCGAGAGCTGTGGATCAGTTTGTTCACAGGCGCTGAGCTACGCCGCCGTGCAGTCCACCTTGACCGGGGCCGCGGCGGCGTGCCGGTTGCCGGAGGTCTTGCCGCGGTTGTCGAGCACGACGGAGACCTTGCCCGTGCTCGCCGGGAAGGTACCGGCGGAGACCCACTGGCCCAGGTGTGCGGGCTGGTTGATCTCGAAGGTGCCGATCTCGGTGCTCGACTTGGGGACGAATGCGCGGTGCACGGTGTAGCGGGCCGGGTTGCCGCCGACGTAACCGATGTCCTTGACGTTCGGAATGTAGACCGAAACCTTGCAACTGCCCTTCGTCACCGACCCGGTGTAGAACTTCCACTGGGCGAAGCCATTGGACTTCGAGGTGCTGTCCGAGAGCGGCACGCTGTAGTAGAAGCCGCTGCAACCGTTGGACTGCATGCTGCCGCGGCTGCCGCGCCAGCCGTTGCTGCCGTCCCTGTACTGCTCGGAGGTGGCGAAGCCGGCGGTGTCGCAGCCGGGGCCTATGAGGTGTTGGAACGTGACCGGGGCAGCCTGCCTGTTCTGGTTGCCGGCGGGCTTGTCGGCAGGGGACTTGTCGGCCGGGACACCGGGGTTGGCGGGCACGCCGTTCTTCTGGGCCGGAACGGTCTTTCCATCCTTGCCGGTCCCCAGCCCTGCCGTGCTCCCGGTCTTGGCCATGACCTCCTTGCCGGTGGCAGAGCCGCCCTCGTGGACGCCGCCGGCCTGGCCGGTATTGCGCTTCGCGTTCGCCCCGCCGCCACCCGGCTTGGGTATGTTCTCGCCGGGGGCGTTCTGCTGGCCGGGCACGAGGCCGGGCCCCGAACCGTCAGGCCCCATCCGGCTGCCCCCGGGCCCCTGCGCGGACGTGGGGATGGTCTGGTCGTCCGACCCGGACAGCCCGGAGATCAGGAACGGTACGCCGACCAGGATCAGCCCACCGGCCACCGCCGCCGCGATCATGGGCTTGCCGGGGCGGCCCAGGGGCAGTCCGACGGTGCGGCGGGGAGAGGCGGTGGCTGTGGCGGTGGCCGCCGTGGCCGTGGCGGCAGCAGTGGTCGTGGTCGAAGCGGAGGAAGCGGAGGCGGTGGTGCCCGCCGTCGACTCCGCCGACTCCTCCTCCTCGGCAGCGCTCGCCGTGGTGGCCGGGACCGCGGTCGTGGTGGCTGTGGTGGCCGAGGCAGCGGGCGGGGAAGCGACGGGAGCGGTGGCCTCGCCGGTGGACGGGGACGAAGACGAAACAGTGGGCTTCGGCGACTTCGCTCCCTCAGCCTCCGCCTCAGCCGACTTCTCCGGGAACAGGCCGGACGTCGGCTCCTCGGCCAGCACGGCAACTGCCGTCGCACGGGGGACCGATGAGCCCAAGGCGCCGGACGTTGCTCCGGTCGTGGCGGCTGACTCGCTGGTGGCCATGACGTGCCTCTCTGAGGGGAACAGGGGGAAGAGCGGGAGGAAAGGGGGAGGGACGTTACGGGGTACAGGGCACGGGGGCCGGCCCCGAGCAGCGTTCGGGCCACAGTGCGCCCGACGCATCGGCTTCCCGGCAGGCCGAAGCGTCCATTTTGGCGAGCGCCTCGTCCGAAGGAGGTCTGAACTGCGTTCTGCCGGAAGGTACTTCGGCGAGCAGCACCCGCGCAGGAAGACCGTCGTCCGCCCGGTGCGCAGCCAGTACGGAGAACTCGGTCCCCGCCGCGAAGAGAGCCGCCGCGCCACCGCCCCCCGTGCCCGTCAGTATCGCCGTACGGCGAGCCGTCATCGGACGTACGACATACCGCACGTACTCCTCGGGCGGCAGCGGCGCACCCTTCTGCTCCAGGTGCACGACGTCGAGCGGCGCGGCGCAGCGCAGGAGCGCACCGGGAACGACGCCGTCCGCGATTGCGGGCCCGGGTACGGCCCGCACCAGTGTGCCCCGCAGCGCGGGCAGCCTGCGCAGCCCGGAGGACAAGCATGCGGCGTACGGGCCCAACTCGCCCGCCCCCGTACTCGATTCCGCCTCGGCGGCGAGCGTCTGCGCCCCGAACCGACCGTCAGGAGGCGACGACAGATACAGGTGTACGGCGATGAGGTCGATCCGGGCCTGGTCCTCTCCGGGACCGCGCAGGCCCGGCAGCCGTACGAAGGCCTGGTGCACCGGGCCGGTGTGCTCCTCCCAGACCGACGCGGCCAGCTCCCGGAAGGCGGCCCGGTCGGCGCCGCTGCTGAAGCCCACCGGAGCCGGGGCGGAACGCCGGGGGGCCACGCCGGAAGCTCGGACCGGGGAGGGAGACGGAGTTGCAGCCGGAGTCGGAGCCGGAGCCGGATTCGGCGGGGTGGGAGTGGCCGCCGTCGCGGGGGGCGCCGGCGTACTGACGGGGGTCGGGGTCCCGGAGCGTACGGCGGAAAGGTGTTCGGGCGTGTCCGGTTCCGGCCGCTTCGGTGTGGGGCTGCTGCTGCTGGTGGTCGGACGGGTGGCAGGGGCGGTGACTGCGGGCGGTGTCGCGGCTGCGGCCGGGGCGGAGTTGCGTACGGCCGCGGCCGTGGAGACGGCGGCCACCGACGTGGACGCGAGCGCGGCGGGCCGGACGGGGGCCTCCGGGGCGGGGGCGGCCGTTGACTGCCCGGTGTCCGGAGGGAGAGCGGTGCTCTCGGCCGGAGGGCTGGGTATGCCCGGGGCCGTCGCCGCCTCAGTCGCCGCCTCCGGTGAAGCACGTGAGGCGGTGGGAGTGGAGGGGGCGGGTGTCGTCGAGAAGGTCAGGCCGTTGCGTACGGCGAAGCGCCGCAGGGCGGTCACCGTTTCGGGGCCGGCACCGGCGGGAGCGGTGATCTCGGCGCGCTCGCGTACCTGTTCGTCCAGTTCCGGCAGGAGGGCGGCGAGCGCCTTCAGGAGTGCGCCGCGCGCCTTGTCGTCCGTGGCCGTGTCCTCGACCTCGATCCGTACGGCCCGCGCCTCGGCGGGCCGGTCGCGGACGGCGGCCGGGGGAGTCGCGGAACCGCCCACCCACAGCCCGGCCCGTACCGCGACCACGTACTGGCCGCCGGGCATCCGCAGCGCGGCGGGTTCCGGATCTGCGGTGCCCACGGCTTCGGGCAGCAGCCAGTGCACCGGGCGCGGCGCCCGGCGGGACTCGTCCGGCTCGGCCGGGGCACAGAGCACGGCGGTGAGCAGCGCGGGCCAGGTGCACTCGCCCTCGGGCGAATGCAGCCGTACGGACTCGTGGTGCGCTGTGGTGCCCGAGGCGGGTGCGGGAGCGGGCAGGGGGAGGCCCGTGCAGACCTCCACCTCCGTGCCGAGCAGGTCCGCCACGTGCTGGGCGGCCGGCAGCAGGTCGTGTCCGTCGCCGGGGGCCAGCCGCACCCGGCCGCGCAGGTCCGCCGGCAGCCGGGCGAGCAGCGCTGCCAGGTCCTCCGGCAGGTCTTCCGCGAGGTCGTCGCCGGCTGGTCCGTCACTCACCAGCACGGTCGGCCGGCCCGGGTGTACGGCCAGGGCGAAGGCCAGATCGCCGGGGCGGGGCGCCGCAGCGCCCCGGGGGTGCAGCAGCAGCCCCGCCGGAATCTGGCGCACCGTGTGGCCGCCCAGCTCGCCGAGCGGGACCCGGGCCAGTGCCCGTTGCCAGTCCGGCGCGGGTATGCGCGTCCCCAGTGCCTCGGGTTCCGCGCCCGGCGCGAACCGCCACCAGCCGCCCGCCGGGCTCGCCGGATCACTCACGTACAGCCCGCCGCCGGGCACCAGTACGGCCACCGCGTCGGGAGCTTCCAGCTCCAACTCCCAAGCATCAGCGAGGCGTTGGGCGAGCGGCAGTTGCCCGTCGGGCTTCCGTGCCGCCGCTCCCGACATCACAAGCCGGGCGGCGGACCGCTGTTCGTCGCGCAGCCTGCCGAGCAGTGCGCCCAGTTGCTCGCCGAGGTTTCCGGCGGCCTCCGGGGCGACGTCGACGATGACGACAGGGCGCTCCCGCTCGACTGGAAGGCAGCGGGCCAGCTCCTGCACGGAGGTGCGGTGGTCGGCGGAGGAGCGCAGCAGGAATCCGTCCGCGCCCCCGGGGCCGGACCGGCCGAACTCTTCGAGGACCGTGTGCGGGCGCCGTTCGGCAGCGGAACCGGGATCGGCCTCCGGCTCCGTCGCCGCCGTACGTCGTCCGATCCACCGTGGCAGCCGCGAGGTCAGGCCGCTCATCGGGAACCCTCCCGACGGCTGAAGCTGCTGCGCTGCACTGACCCTCCATCAACGAACTTGCTCAGGGGTGATGTTAACCATTGCTGCCAAAAGTTCATGCGGAACCCCTGGGGCTGATGGTACGGGTGGGGCTTGTGGTGGATCCGCCAGTGGACCCGCCAGTGAGGATGTTCAGGGCGAGGTCGGAAAGGGCGGAGGATCGGGGGGCGGCGGGGGCGGCATTGAGGGCCGCCAGTCCGGCACGATCCACCTGTAGCTGACGTTCCATAAATTCCAGCTGGGCAGTGAGCTCCTGTGCGGTGGGAAGGCTCTCCAGCTGCCCCTGTCGTGCGGCCTGTTCCCTCTCGACGTGCGCGCATCGGATGGCGGTCACCGCGTGCGCGCGCAGGGCAGCGGCGAGTTCGGCCTCGGCAGTGCCGGTGACGGAGGTCATCGGGCACCGCCGAACTCGGGCTCGGCCTGGATTTCGAGCGCGAGGACGGCTTCCTCGGCCTGGACCAGGTCGAGCCGGGCCTGGCGCAGTCGCTCTTCGGCCGTACGGTGAACGGCCTCGGGGCTCCGCTGGGACGAGCCCTGCCCCGCCAGAGCTGCCTGGCGGGTGCGCTGTTCCTGTGCCTCCGCGTCGGCGAGTGCGTCGACGGCCTGCTGGTGGGCGACCTGGGCGTGCGCATGCACGGCCGCGCTCGCCAGGGCCCCCTGCCTCGCCCGTTCGGCGCTCAACTCAGCGGTCAAGCGTACGAGTTCGGCCTCCTCGGACTCCACCGCCAGGCGCTTCTCCAGGTCCGCGCGGATCTGCCGCACCGCTTCCTCGGAATCCCGGACCCGCTGCTCGGCCTGCTGCCGTTCGTCCGGACGCGCCGTCGTGTCCGCTGTCGTGTCCGTCGTCGTGTCCGTGGCACCGGGCTCCCCGGGCAGCAGCAGGTGGGCGACCGGCTGGGCGTACAGATTGCGGGCGCGCAGTACGGACACGGGGTCGTGGGCCGATCCGGGGGCGAACAGCGCGGCGAATTCGGCCTGCGCGGCGAGCAGTCCCTCCTGGGCCTGTGCCAGCTTCTTCTCGTCCTTGAGGAACTGGATGACTCGCTGCTGTTGCTGCCGCTTCTTCTTCTCCCTCTCCCTCTTCTCCGCGGGAGTCAGCTGTTCCTCGGCGGGGGCGGGGGCGGGGTCGGCGGGGGCGGAGGCGGCTGCCGGTGCAGGCTGGGCAGAGGGGTGGCCGTTGGCCCTGATGTAGGCCTTCACGCTCTTGTCCAGCTTCACGATGTCCGCCCCGGTGTGCTTCTCCACTTCACCCGCGAGGCGTTCCACCTCCGTCTTCACCTCGGGGGGAATTCCGGTGCCGGGGTCGCCCGTCCTGAAATAGGCGTCGATGCCGGCGAGGTCTTCGTCGGTGAATCCCTTGGGGCGGGACTTCTCTGCGGCGAGGTGCTTGGCGAACTTGTTCTCGAAGTGCCATTTCGCGTGCTTCTGCGCGTCGGTCCGCAGGTCGAGCGGGAGGGACTTCTGGTGCTGGCCGGAGCGGGTCGGGGACTGCGTGACGATGAGGCGTTCGTATCCCGGGGCCATGCCGTCGGTCTCGCTGGTGTCCGTCCGGGGGATGCCGTCGACCGTCTTGGTGGTGTGCCAGGCGGTCATGCGGTATCCGCCCATCTCGCTGTTGGGCTCTTCCAGGTAGCGGACGGGGTAGCCCATGAGGGCCATGGCTTCGAGGCTTCCGCTGCGGAAACCGATGTGCCGGGCCTCGGAATTGCGGTCGAGGTACTCGAAGAGCTTGAACTGTCCGGTACGGGTGTTGCCTCCCCAGGCCTTGGCGTTCTCGTCGGTCCAGAATTCGGTGAGGTCGATGACCTTCGCCCGGAATCCTTCCGGGGGGAGGGATTCGGTGGAATCGGGGAGCGTGCCGTTGTTGAAGTATTCGGCCATGGCCTGGAATTTGAGCTTGCCCGCGGAGGGCTTGCCCTCTTCTGCCTTTGCGTGGCCGGAATCGCCGACGATGACGACGGCTTTGAATTCGCCGAGCCCGGCGATGATCTGGGCGACTCCGAGGTAGCTGGTGTCGTGCTCGATGTGCACTTCGAGCTTCTTGCCGCTGAAGCGCGACCAGACGACGGCGACCTGGTCCTTCTTCTCCGGGGTCTTCTCCAGCGTGAAAGCCGGGTCGTTGAGTCGGCCCCGCAGCCAGTCGAGGACGGCAGGTTCCTCCGCCTTCTTCAGCCCGTTGTCGGCATCGACCTGCCAGGCCTTCCGTACGGTCTCCCTGAGGGTTTCGCTGTACTGCTTGCCGACCCGCTTGGTGGCGTCGCCCACGCCGAGCTGCTTCTTGTCGTTGTTCGCGGGGTCGTTGACGGGGAGGATCTTCACCCGGGCCTGCGGGTCATGGGCGCCGACTTCCTGGACCGTGAGGCCGGAGGCTTTGTAGAACGCGGCGATGCCCTGGGCGGTCTTCAGGTCCTTGTCGGTCTCGTAGGTCACATGGACTACCAGGTTCTTGTCCGCGAGCAGGGCGGTGGCGATGCCGAACTGGTCGCCCGAGGCGTAGTGCGGCTGCTTGAGCACCACGGTCCCGGTGTCAGGGGCGTGGCTGGTGGGGTGCTGGGGGAAGTGGTCGGGGGCCAGGAGACCGGCGTTCCCCGGATTCGCCGTCGTGGGGCCGGCGGTGGTGTGCAGGGGGATGACCGCGTTGTCGCTGACCCTCTCGATGGTGGCGAGGTAGTCGAGCGGCAGGTTCTCCAGGCTCTCCCGCCGGGTGCTGACCATGAGGCCGTCCTCGCGCACCCCACTGGCCAGATCGTCGCGGCGGAAGAGGTGCGGGTCCCTCTGCGCGGCATCGGAGTACTCATCGGCGAGCCCGAGGTAGTGGAGCAGCTCGTGGACGACGGTGGCGTCGTCGTGCTGGAGGTTCCAGTGCAGTTGGTCGGCGCGCACCGGGTCGGGGGAGTCCGAGAGGAAGACTGCCTCGCCGTGCGTCGGGGCGTGCACGAACTCGGCGGTGACGTGCAGTTGGTCGCCCGACTCCGGGAGCCGGTAGCCGCGGTTGACGTGCGCGTCGAGGACCTCCTGCATATGGGCCCGGTGCGCGGCGAGGTCGGTCGGGGTGAGCCCGTCGGTGAGCCGGAAGGGGAGGGCGACGACGAAGTGGCGCACGGTCCGTCCGTCGGGCAACTGCTCGCGCCGCACATGATGGCGGACGAGGGTCACGGAACCGTCGAGGAGTCCGGGCCGGGGGTTGAGCTGGAGCAGTTTGGGGTCGAAGCGCTCGGTGCGCACGGCTGCGGTCTTCGTGTGGGCGAAGGGGCGCAACTCGCTTGCCCCTACCGGGTTTTCCATGAGCTCGGCGCGCCTGCGGGGAGCCTTCGCGGACGGGGCGGAGGACTGAGGGGGCCGGGATGCGGACTGCTCGGTGCTCGTGGTGGGAGCCGACGACGTGCGCGGGTTCCGGTCCACGCCCTTCCCTTTGTCCCTCCCGCCGCTCCTGGCGTCGGGGCCCGGCCGGTCATGACCGGGGCCGCCCGGCTCTCCGCCCTGCGGCGTCCCGGCCCCCTGCGGTTCTGCGCGCCAGCCTTCGCCCGTCTGCCAGCGGATGCGGAGCGGTTCGGGGCCGGTGCCGGGACCGAAGAGGTGGGGAGTGCCGTCGGGTCCTGTGACCCGCAGATCGCGGTCGAGGGAGTGTGCGTACAGGTTCAGCAGGAAGCTCTCGGAGCTCTCGCGACCGTCGAGGGTGAAGGTGACGGCCGTCGACTGGCCGGTATCGAGCTGGGCGTTCCCGCGGACGTAGTCGCCCAGGGTGTGCTCCAGGGGATGGACACGCCCGGTGAACAGCCGTGTGGTCAGGTCCTCGACCGTCAGCTCGTGCCGCGCCGCGTCCGCGAGCAGGGCGCGGGCCTTGGCGGTGGCGGTGCCGGCGTCGTCGGTGGTGGTGTGCGCTTGGTGGATGTCCAGGAGCATCCGCTGTACGTCGGCGTGAATGGGGGCCGGAGGGTGGGGCCATGCCCCTGTCTGCGTTGCCTGAGCCTGTGTTGTCTGCGTCTGCGTCTGCGTCGTCTGCGTGTCGTCCGGAGTCAACGCGTGCGTGAGAGCGCCGAAGAAAGAGCCAGGAGAGGTGGTCAAGGGCTCGCGGGCGGTGTTGTCGAGGTAGGTCGACGCGATTTCCTCGAAGCTGCGCAGGAGGACGCCCTCGTCCGTTCCGTACAGCAGGTTCATCGCGTACGTGTACATGTGAAGCGTCCCCGGTCGGAGACCGGCCACCGTGCTTGGCGTACCCGGCGTGCCCGGAATCGGCAGCGACAGCGCCGGCTTCAGGGTCCAGTGCGCGAGGTGGCCGAGCGCCGAAACGATCCCGTTGACGTCAGCTTCTGTCAGCGGGGTCGTCAGCGTCGTCCGGGAATCGCGCAACTCGGCGAGCGCCTCGGGGGTCACGGGATGGTTCGGCGCAGCCGGTGAATCCCTTTTTGAGGTGAGCTTCGAGTACGGGACGGGGTTGATGTGACTCTGCTGGATGCGCAGGAGGTGCCGCTCGACCTGCGACTCGTTGATCTGGGGCGGGAGCAGCGCCAGGCCGCGCCGGGACTTCAACATGCTGAAGAAGAGCCGGGACAGATCCGTCTGCGTCGCGGCTTCCTCGACGTCGATCACAAAGGCCGTGCCGCGCACCGCGGGGCGCAGGTGCTCGGCGGCAACGCTCAGCGACGGGCCGGTCGCCGGCCCGTGGTCCCGGGCGATCTCCCAGGCCGCGAGGCGCATGAGGCTTTCGGCCAGGCCGTTGAACTCGGCCAACCCGTCACCGAACCGGACAGAGAGGGGTGTCGGCCCGTTGTCTTCGATCAACGTCGAGAGGCCGTCCACGAAGAGGTTCGGCTCGGGTGAGTACGGCAGGAACGGAGCGAGCTCGGCCATCCGGGACCGTACCCGCATGTCACGTTTGATCTCCTGGTCGAACTCCCCGACCATCCGGTCCAGGTCCGTCGGAAGGGTTCCGAGGCGCCTGCCCGGCTGAGTCTGCCCTGCGTCGTGCTGCGTCCACCGGTCGCGGGTCTCATTTACGAGCAGGGCGCGCCCCTGGGGATCGTCGGCGCCGGGAATCCGGTAGCCGCCCGACATCAGCAGCGGGCGCAGTGGCGGGAGCAGATCACTGTCGAAGTCGAGCCGGTTCTGGAAGTGGTCGAAGACGTGCGGGCCGGTGGGAACGGTGTGCGGGTAGTTGTCGAAGTCCATGAACGAGAGGTACGGGTAGCTGCCCTGCCCCAAGAGCCCGTGCAGCGCCTGGCGGGTGGCCGCACTCGTCATGGTCGCGTTGCGGGCCCGGCCGTAGGGGAAGGACTCGGACTGCTTCCAGCGCATGGGCACGGCGACCACGGCGAGCGGCACCGGGAGATTGCCCTCGGCCTCGGCCACGGTCCTCAATGCGTCGTCGGCGGAGGTCGCCGTGGCGGTGATCGTGCTGTGGAGGGCCGTCAGCTCCGTCTCGGTGGTGATCCGTCCGTTGACCCCGATGACGATGGCCGTCCGCTGTCGCATTTCGGGGGACAGGCCGTGCAGCACCGAGGCGACGAAGTCCTGGATCCTGCCTTCTTGGGCGAAGGAGTCCCGGTCGACGATCGCGTTCACCACGTACGAGGTCGGGCGGGCCTTGTCGACGCTGGTCCGGACCTTGTCGAGGTACCTGTCGGGAGGCAGCGTGCCGTCCTCGGTGGTCGCTTCGACCAGCGCGTCGAAGGACTCGTTGCGGAACTGGACCACGGCTGTCAGGTCCGGCTGGGACGGCGCTGTCGTCTGGGATCCGGAGCCGCTGCCGTGCTGAGCGGTGGGTGCGTTGTGGTGGGTGGTGTGCGTGCTGCTGGAGGTGTGGGTGCTGGTGGTCTGGATGCCTCCGCCACGGGCGCCGCCGCCCCTGTTGCCCTGGCCCCTGCCGCGGCCCCTGCCCCGGCCTCCGGGGGCCTGGCTGGTGGGCAGGTCGACGGTGTTGTCCGGGGCGAGCCGGGACTCGGGGCCCTGGACGAGCGGGGTCCCGGTGAGCAGATGGGCGGAGGTCTGGGCCTCGACGTTGAGGGCGCGCAGTACGAGATGACGGTCGTATCCCCCTGCCTCGCTGAACAGGAGAGAGAACTCCTTCAGGATTTGGTCAGCCTTGTCGTTCTCGGCATCCCTCTTCGATTCGGCGTCCACCTTGTTCTTCCGATGCTGCACGGCGCTCTTTGGGGTGTTTTTCTCCAGGGCCTTTTTGAGGCCTGCGTCAGCCTTCTTTATGATGCCTTCCTGAAGCTTCGTTTCAGCCTGTGTGCTCACCATGCGCACACCCAGTTTCCACACCGTATCGCGGAGTTCCCGCGGAATGCTGTGGCCGGGGTCACCCTCCTTGAAGAAGTCATCGATGTTGGCGAGATCTTCGTCGGTGAATCCCTTGGGGCGAGATTTCCTCGTGCTGGAATCCGGGGTGGTGAGGTGTTTGGCCAGCCTGTCGTCGACGTTGGCGTGCCAGGTGGCGTGCTTCTGCTCCGGCGTCTGCTTGTCCGTCGGATTTTCCTGGAGGAGCGATTTCTGGTGCTGGCCCGAGCGGGTCGGGGAGTGGGTGACGATGAGGCGTTCGTAGCCCGTGGCCTTGCCCCCGGTGGCGGTGGTGGTCTGCGGGGCGCCGTTTTCTCCGTTCCTGGCCGCGTGCCAGGCGGTCATACGGTGTCCGCCGGCCCTGCTGTCGGGTTCCTCCAGATAGCGGACGGGGTAACCCATGAGAGCCATGGCTTCGAGGTTGCCGCTGCGGAAGCCGATGTGGCGGGCCGTGGAGTGACGGTCGAGGTATTCGAAGAGCTTGAACTGTCCGGTGCGGGTGTTGCCGCCCCACGCTGCGGCATTCTGGTCGTTCCAGAATTCGGTGAGGTCGATGACCTTTGCCGTGAAGTTTTCCGGCGGGACGTTATTGGCGGACTTCTCATCGCGGTTTTCGGGATTGAGGAGGTTGCCGTCCGTGTCGTGCTTTTCGGGGGCAGGAAGGTTGCCGTTGTTGAAGTATTCGGCCATGGTCTGGAATTTGAGCTTGCCCGGCGAGGGAATGCCGTCGGTCGGCTTGACCTGCCCGGAGTCGCCCACGATGACGACGGCCTTGAATGTGCCGAGCCCTGCGATGATCTGGGCGACGCCGAGGTAACTGGTGTCGTGCTCGATGTGCACCTCGCCCTTCTTGCCGCTGAACCGCGACCAGACCACCGCGACCCGGTCCTCCTTCGTCAGGGCAAAGTCGGCGAGCTTCGCGCGGGTCTCGGGCGAACTCTCCGTCAGCGTGGAGTCCGATTCCCTCAGCCGACCCTGCAACCACTTGAGGACGGCCGGTTCCTGGTCCTTGTTCAGCCCGACCTGATCGACCCCCCATGCCTTCCGCAGAGTCTCCCTGAGCTCGTCGCTGTACGTCTTGCCGATCCGCACGGTGCCTTCGCTCACATCGAGTGGGCGCGCGGCCCCCTGCGTCGTGGGTTCGCGGGTGTCGACCAGCTTCACCTGGGGGCGTGAGCTCTCGGCGCTCGCCTCCTGCGTGGGGTCGGTGTTCTCAACCGGGATACCGGAGGCCCTGTAGAACGCGGCGACCCCTAGAAGTGCACTGAAAATCTTGTCTTGGGTCTCGGCTGGATCGGGATGGGACATCCCCGGCTGGCCTATGTGGTGGCAGGGGTGAGTGTCCAGGTGCCGCTGGTGCGGGTGAGTCCGAGGTTGATGAGTCGGCGGAGGTTGAGGGCGGCGGCGCGGTTGTGGAGCCAGGTGTCGTTCTTGAGGACGCCTCGGTAGGGGACCCGGCGGTTGCCGCGGGCGACGAGCCAGGCGATGGCGCGTTCGACCGGTGGTCTCCAGCGGCGGTACTCGTCCTGCCATTCCTTGCTGGTGGCGGCCTGGTGTCGGGCGGCTTTGAGGGTGTCGTATTGGGGGTGGACGCTGAAGACGCGTCCGGTCTTGGACGTGGTGCAGCGCTCGCGCAGGGGGCAGTCGCGGCAGAGTTTCTTGAACTGGGCCTGGCGGTTGCCGCCTTTGAGGGGGCGGCCGAGGGTGACGGTGTTGCCCGCCGGGCAGGTGACGGTGCCGGCGGAGGTGTCGACCTGGAAGTCGTCGCCGGTGAAGCCGCCGGGGATGGTCTGCCGCAGCGGTGGGGGCTTGATGACCAGGGTGTGGCTGTCCGCCTGGAGGTTCTCGCGTAACTCGCCGGTGCCGTAGGCGGCGTCGCCCAGCACCGTCAGGTCCTGGTCCTCGTCGGCGAGGAGGTCCTCGGCGACGGCGGCTTCGTGGTTGTCGGCGCCGCTTCCGGCGGTGAGGGTGACCTCGGTGAACAGTCCGGCCTCGGGCTCGAAGGCGGCGTGCGCGCGGAAGCCTTCCTGGTGGCGGCTTCGGTTCTTGTGGATGTGCCGGGAGGTGGGGTCGACGGTGGAGACCACGCGGTCGTGGGCGGTTCCCTTGGTGATCTGCCAGCGGCCGTCCCGGCCGTCGGAGCCCTCGACGGGTTCCACGTCCTGCCCGGCGATCAGGGCCAGCAGGGCGAGGGCTTGGGCCGCGCGCTCGCCGAGTTCCTGCTCGGGGAGCCGGCCGAGCAGGTTCAGGGCGTCGCTGACCAGGGCGTCGACGAGGTCGGCCCGCGCGGCCTCGTCGTTCCATGCGATGCGGGGCTTGCCGGGGTCGGTGTAGTCGTGGGCGGTGCACCACCGCGAGACGACCTCGCCTGCGCCGGGGACCTCGCGGATCACTTGCCGGATCGCGGCGACGAGCTGGGTGACGGTGTCCTGGGTGGCCACCGCGTCGTCCAGCACGGTGGAGTCCAGCGCCCGGCGGTGCTTGCCCTTGAGGACACCGGTCGCGGCCACGACCTCCTTGACCTTGGTGAAGATCCGGTTCGGATCCGCCGAGCGTTGCAGGCGACGACGGAAATAGGTCAGCAAGGAGGGGTCGAAGGCGGTGTCGTGCAGTCCAAGACCGCAGGCCGCCTTCCACCGCAGGTCGCACCGCAACTCCTGGACGGCATCGAAGTCCGAGACCCCGTACAGGCTTTGCAGTACCACTGCGGCGGACAGCACCTGCGGCGGCATACTCGGCCGGCCGTTGGCCGAGGGGTACATGTCCGCGAACATCGACCTGGGGAACAGCGTCTCGCGGTGCTCGGCCAAGAACGCGAACACGCTCCCGGCCGGGATCAGCTCCCGGCAGGTCTCCCACACATCCGCCCCGACCGGCTCCCCGGCCCAGTCCCCCTGCATGAAAACGATTCTGGCCCCATCCCACCCAGGACGGGTCCAGAACCCAACATTTTCAGTGCACTTCTAGGGCGATCCTCTTCTGCTCGTCGTCCCCGTACGTCAGATGGACTTCGAGGTTCTTGTCATTGAGCAGGGCCGCGGCGATGCCGAACTGGTCGCCCGAGGCGTAGTACGGCTGCTTGATCAGCGTGGGCTGGTTGTCCGGAGCCTTGCTGGTGGGCTGCTTGACAGTGCCGTCGGCCCCGAGACGGGAGGGTTCCCCGGCGTCCCCGAGAGAGAGGGTGGCGGGGACGGTCCCGTCCACGAAGTGGCGCAGGTCGACGTTGTGCCCCGGGATCACCGCGTTCCGGCTGACCTGTTCGATCGTACGGAGGTAGTCCTTCGGCAGCGTGCGCAGCGACTCCTCGTTCGTGAGCACCATCAGCCCGTCCGCCCGTACACCGGACGCGTCCGCGTCGCGCCGGAACAGGTGCCGGGTGTCGTCGGTTTCGCCCTTGTCGGGATCGGGCTTCGGGTCGATGTACTCGTCCGCGAGGCCCAGGTAGTGCAGGATCTCGTGGGTGAGTTCGGCGTCGCGGTGGGCCACGTCCCAGGTGAGCTGGTCGGCGCGGCCCGGCGGGGCGGGCGACCGGGACAGCGTCACCGCCTCGCTGTGTGCGGCCGACGCCAGGAACTCGGCCGTGACGTGCAACTGGTCGCCCGAGTCCGGCAGTCGGTAACCGGTGTTCACACGGGTGTCCAGAGTGGACTGCAGCCGGTTCTGCAACGCGGCCAGGTCCTGCGAGGTCAGTCCGTCGGTGAGCTTGAACGGCAGGGTCACGAAGAACTGACGGACCGTCCGCCCGTCGGGCAGCCGCAGCTGCCGCACATGATTGCGGATGAGCGTCATCGAACCGTCGAGCCGTCCCCCCGCACGCCGCGACTGGATCAGCTTCGGGTCGAACCGCTCGGTGTGCACGGCGGCCGTCGTCGTCCCGGGGAACTGCGCCACCTCGTGCGGCAGTACGGGATTCGCCACCCGTCCGCCCGCCTCCCTGCGCGAACCGGCCGTCCCCGGCGCGCTCTGCAGGGCGCCGTCGCCCGGGGCCCTCGGGGCGGGCCACTGCGGGGTGAGCGAGGCCAGTGACTGGGCGGTCGGGTCCGAGGCCGGCGGCACCGGGAGACCGGGCACCTCGGCACCATCGGCGCGGTGCGCCACGGCGATCGCGTGGCCGAGGGTGAGCAGGTCCGCCGCGGTCGCGACGTGATGGGCCTCCGCCCGCTCGACGTCCTGCCGTACCTCGTGCCGCCGCAGATCCAGCTGGGCGGCGTCCTCCGCCAACACCGCACGCTCCAGGCTGCTCTGTGCCTCGCCCCTGGTCCGTACGGCAGTGCGCAGCTCGTCGTACGCCCTGACCTCCCGCTCCGCCGAGGTCAGCTCCTTGCGCAGCATGGAATCGCGCTGCGTCAGCGACTCGATCCGGTCGGGACGCGCCGCGGCCAGATTGCGTTGGTTGGTCTCCAGCAAGCGGGTGGCACTCGCGAGGGCGTCGCGTGCCTCGGTCTCGGTCCGGTCGAGGCCGGCCACGAGGGCGCCGAGCCCGTCGTGCGCCTGCTGCGCCCGGTGCAGGTCGTGCTCAGCGGTGGTACGGAGACCGGTGGCGTGCTGCAGTGCTCCCTGCGGGTCGGGAGCCGGGGCGCGCCTGCCGTGCTCGGCCTCGAAGAGGCTCAACTTCTCCCGTGCGACGTCGAGGTGTACCTTCGCGCCGTTCCGGTCGGGGAACACGGACTCGTCGGGGCGCAGGGTCCAGACGCGGGTGCCTTCTGCGTCGCGCAGCGCGAGTTCCACCGTCAGCCCGCTCTCCACGGCGATGGAATGCGCCCGGTAGAGCGCCTCGACGCGGGCGGCCGGGGTGGGGTTCGTCCCCAGGTCCAGCCACAGTTGCGGGACGGCTCCAGGGGGCAGCACATCACCGGAGGCGGTGATCAGGTGTGCCGTATCGGCGGGATCGAGGTTCCTGACGTCCGGGGCGGACAGGTCCCACACCCCGTCGCCACGGCTCGCCCCGGGAAGTACCCCGAGGCCCAGCAGATCGCGTTCCGGCAGCCGCAGCACGGCGGTGCCCGTCGCGTACCGCACCTCGCCCGTCGGGCCGGTCAGGGTGGTGACGGTGTCGACCTCGACCTCGTACGTACGCAGTCCCTGGTCGGCCGC
The DNA here is from genome assembly GCF_039766235.1 of Streptomyces changchenzhani. Taxonomy (NCBI): domain Bacteria; kingdom Bacillati; phylum Actinomycetota; class Actinomycetes; order Kitasatosporales; family Streptomycetaceae; genus Streptomyces; species Streptomyces changchenzhani. The sequence goes on from NZ_JBDHNH010000003.1 coordinate 528,491, forward strand.
CGGCAGGCCCGGGGTGCCGGTCTTCTCCCAGTGCCGGGACAGCGCCGACACTCCGCCGCCCTGACCGCCGGGGGTGGACTGCTGCGAGAGTACGGGCGCCGATCCGCCGAAGTTGTGGCCGCCCTTCTCGCTCAGGGTTCCGGTCACGCCGAGGGTGAAGGCGCTGCTGCGGGACGTCGAGGAGCCGGAGGTCGTGCTGAAGCCCGTCACCCGCACCCGGTCGACCGTCACACCCTTGGTGTTGTCGATCAGCCGTGGGCGGAACACCTCGGTGGACAGGGTGACGTGGGGGTGCTTCGAGGTCCCGGTGAGGGCGCCGCCCGCTCCGGCCGCCACGCGCACCGGGTCCAGGGTGATGCTCCCGCCGTGCAGCAGCTCGGTCAGCCGGACTGCCGCGCCGTCGGTCGAACTGCCCGAGGTGAGACCCGTGGTAGAGAGCTTTGGAGCCAACTCGACGACAGTGTCGAGGAGTTGTTGCTGATTGCTGAGCGAGTACGCGACCTCGTTGCCGGTCGGCCGCAGCGGTGTCGCCGTGGCGAGCGGGCCCGTGCCCTGTCGGGGGTTCTGCGCGGCGACCCCGTACGACAGCCTCTCGTGCTCCGGCAGGGGCGCGGGGGCCTGCTGCTCGCGGTCCCCGGCGAACCGCAGGGTGACCCGGCCGTCGACGGGCTCCGCCAACGGGTGCACGGCGTCGTCGCCGTCGAAGCGCAGGTCGGCGGTGAAGACGTACCCGAGGGTGAACTCATTGCCGCCCTCGGTGCGTTGCCACAGCCGGTCCTCGGCGGTCATGGTCGTACTCACGCTGTCGGTGGTCGTCGTTGAGCCGCTCCCGGAAGGGCTGAGGGTCAGCTTGCGGGAGGTCTCGCCCGACGTCGGCACGGTGAGGGAGCCGGGCACGGTGAAGCCCCAGCGGGTGGTGTTGCTCCTGCCCTCGGTGACGTTCGCGGGGGAGTGGGCGGTGTAGTTCTCCACCGCCGCACCGGTCGCGGACCTGCGGCCACGCACGTACGAGAGCTCGGTCGGGTTCCAGGCGGGCCGGCCGTGCACCCGCACCGTGACGGTCCGCGTGGTCAGGCCGCCCAGGCCGCCCGTGTACGGGAAGGAGAAGACCAGCGGCCCGTTCTCGCCCCGGCCCGGCAGTGCGCCGAGAGCGGCGGGGGAGGTGTGGTCGGCGATGCGCTGGCGCAGCCCCGGCACGTAGTCGCGGTGGCCGGGGGTGAGGCTGCCGGGCGCGTGCTCCTGGACGAGGGCGGTGAGCCGCTCATGGAGGAGATCGGGCCGCCGGGGGTCCTCGTTGACGGTGGGCGGGGCCTGGACGGGCCCCTGCTCGGGGGACTCCTGCGAGGTTGTCGCTGTCGCTGTCGTTTCCGGGTCCACCGGCACCGGTAGCGGTGCCGCCAGCGGCGTAGCCTCCAGCACCGCCGCGAGTCCGAGCGCACCGTGCTGTACGACGCGGTACGGCAGGGTGACGTTCTCGGGGCGCGTGGTGTCGGTGTCGCGGCCCGCGATGTATCCCAACATCGTTCCGCCGCGCCGCAGTTGGTCGTCCGTGGCGAGGAAGGTGATGCCGCCCGGCACGTGCACCGTACGCGTCACGGAGTCCGCGCTCGTGTTCAGCGGCGAGACCCGCCGGTGCCCCCGGTGCACCGTCACCTCGTACGTGATGTCCGCACTGATCCGGCGCTGCTCGGCGCTCTCGGAGGGCACCCGCGTCATGCTCGTCGACGCGGAAGTCGTCGCCGAACGGCCGCTTCCCCGCCCGTAGACGCCCTTGCCGCCCGCGCCGCCGGTGACGGGCTTCGTCGCCTTGGGGGCGGACGGGTCGGTGGACGACGGCGCGGTCGCGGCGGTCTCCGCCTCCGCGCGGCTCTGGCCGTACTTCATCGTGAAACCGGGGCCGGCCTCGTGCGAGCTGGCCTTGCCGGCCTGGTAGGAGGCGCTGTCGGTGGCGCCGAGGTCCGTCTCGCCGTACTGCCGCACGCTGCCCAGATCCTGCGGATTGGTGAGGACCGCCCGCACCTCGACCACCAGATCGGTGCCCGCCAGGGCGCCCGGCACGAACAGGTCGTCGATGACGAACCGGCCCTTCACCATCTGGTGCGCCCGTGAGAGCAGGGCTGTCGGGGCCAGTTGGGCGTGCAGCGCCTCGTGCAGCAGCAGGCCGTGGTCGGAGCGGTCGCCACCGGTCACGGACTGCTGGACCACCGTACCCATGTGCAGGACGGACCCGACGACGGAGCTGGCGGTGTCGGCCGCTGCCGCCCACCAGCTCGCCGAAGGGGGAGCGGTGGTGGAGGTGGTGGCGACCGGGTGGGGGGCGGTGGTCGTGGGCAGTGTCGGGCCCTGGACGGTCGCACCGGTGTTGCCCAGACTCTGCAACTCGATGTCGTTCGGGTTCTCGTCCGTGTTCGCGTTGTCGTTCGCGTGCGTGCCCGGGTACGCGCCGGGCATGGCCGGCTGGGCGGACGGCCGGCCGGTCGGTACGGACTCCTGCCCCGCAGGCGGCGTCGAGAGGTCCGAGAGGATCGCGTCGACGGCTTGGTACAGCTCCTTGCTGCCCCGTACGACGTCGACGAGCGAACTGTCGGGCAGCAGGAAAGTCTCCAGTGCCGGGGACAACGGGGTGCCGGACGGCTGGAGTTGTGCGTCCACGTACGCCTGCGAGGTCTGCTCGGTGCGCTTCTCGGGTACGGCCAGGTCGACGAAGACCGCCTCGTCGCCCGAGGTGAGGGGGCCGGTGTCGAGAGGCCCGGTCCCGTCGGTGATCTCGACCGCGAACACGGCCGGGACCCGGAAGACCTCCGTCGTCTGATTGCCCGTCAGAATCATCTGGGAGTGCGAGACCGCCGCGCCGACCGTCGAGGCCTCGGTCGACTGCCAGGTGCCCTTGTAGTCCGCGGTGACACTGCCCCGGAGGTGACCGGCTGCCAGACCGGTGGCCTCGCCGCTGAGCTGGAAGGTGGAGGAGGCGCCGGACGACTGCTGGCTCGTGCCGGGCACGGACATGCTGCTGATGCTGGGAAGGTGGATGTTGGTCAGGGTGGTGCGGTGGCTCGGGGGAGTGCCGTCCTGGGGATTGCGGTCCAGAGTGAAGCGCAGCCGGACGCGCTCCACGCCACCGCCCGTCACGGGCTGGGTGAAGTGCAGGGTGAGGCCGCCGTCGACGAGCTCGTCCATGGTGCCCAGGAGGCCGTTCTGGGAGCCGAGGAGGGAGAGCTTGCGCAGGTTCTCCAGTCGTGCCTTGACCAGGCGTTCGTCCATGAGCGGACTGCCCTGCTCGCCCGGCTTCGGCAGGTAGCCCTTCTCGTCGAGCCAAGTGCGTGCCTGGTCGAACACGTTGGTGACGCCCTCGCCGTGCACCCGCAGCGGAGTGGTGGTCAGGCCGATGGCGTCCAGCCGCGCCACCTCTGTGGGCGCCTGCTTCTGTCCGGGGGCCGCGGGCCCGCTGCCCCGCGCGGTCTCCGGGGTGAGGGCCCTGATGCGTACCGGTGTGGCGGGCATGGTCCGCGGTGCGTCCGATGCTCCGTCCGACCGGATGAACTCCACGCTGTAGGCCACGTTCGCCGGGGTCAGTACGTGTCCGCCGTTGGTGCGGATGTTGTGCGTCACGCTGTGCGTGGCGCCCGCGCCGAACCCCTGGTCCTTCTGGCTGGTATAACCGCCCTTGGCCACCGCGGAGCCGCCCAGGTGGAAGTCCCGGAACGAGTTGGCGGCCTCGGCCGGCTTCTTGTTGAAGGCCCCGCCGATTCCGCCCTCGATGCCGTACGAATTGGACACCTTCGCCAGCGAGTCGGCCTTCAACTGGCGGTCCAGGAAGCGTTCCAGGCTGTAGTTCGGGCCGACCTTGACGTCCTGGCCCTCGCGGCCGGTCACCTGCGCGGTGACCTTGAACATGCCGACCGTGTTGCCGCTCTTGTCCAGCAGGACCGGCGACCAGGTGCCCGTACGACCGCCGGGGTTGTCCGTCGCCCGTTGCAGCGGGAGGGCTCCGAGCAGGTGCTCCGGGCCGAAGAACTTCTCCGCGACGGATCGCGATTCGGGTGCGAGTGCGTCGAGCCTGCCCGCGAACTGGGCTCGCACTTCGCGCAGCAGACTGCCGGGGTCGGACATCGAGTCCATGACCCATAGCGGCGATTCGTCGAGATGCGTGCTGAAGGCCGTGGGATCCGTGTGGTCGAAGACGTTGCCGTTCTCCGTGCCGTAGCCGGGCGTGGCCAGATGCTCGGGGAACCACGCGGTCACCGTGCCGAGCTCGGACACGTCCGTGCTGCTTGCCCGGTTCTCCGGGATCTCGTTGAACGGGGTCTCCGAGGACGCCCGCACCCGGCCCAGGGCGGCGAAGTCGAAGGGGCTGGCCGGCTCCGTACTGCGCATCAGACTGGTGGAGTTGACGGCGGTGCTCACGGTCGTCGTCAGGCTCGTCTGCTGGCGGGAGACGTTGAAGTTCAGCGACGCGGGAATACCGGTCAGGAAGCCGCTGAGCATGCTGAAGGTGTTCGAGAGCAAGGTGAGGGAGACGGTACGGACGGCCGTGGTGGAGGCCGTCGACGTGCTGTCGAAAGCAGCGGCCTGACGCTGCTCGTTGTTGTGCGGCGGCCGGCGGTCGCCCGCACCGAACTGTGCGGACGGCCTGGGCGAATCCAGCTGGAGTTGTACGTCGAGGGAGCGCGGCCGGCTCCCGACGTCCACGGTGATCCGGTGACCGTCCTTGCTGAGCAGCATCAGGCGGTTGTCCTGGAGTGCCTGCGGGGACAGCAGGGAGGCGAGCTGCGCGAGCGCGTCGGTGCGCCGGGTGCCGGTGAGGGGACCCGCGATCGTCTCCAGCTCGGCCAGCACCTGCTGCTGGAGGTTCGTGGCGACCTGGTCGGGGATCGGCGCGAGGTGGACGCCGCTGACGCCTTCGCCGCTCTGGGATCCGAACTTCCTTACCTCGGTGGAGGGTTGGAAGGGCGGCGGAGGCGGGGGCGAAGGGGGTGGCGGGGTGGAGTTGCTGGGGCCGGGGGCGCCGTCGTTCTGCGTGGCGTCCATGGTGATGACGGTGTGCAGCGGGGGCACGGTCGGCGGGGACTGGCTGCTGGTCCAGGCGGGGGTGTGTGAGGTGGATTCCGAGTCGCTGGAGTCGCTGGAGTCGTCGGAGGGGGCGAGGCGGGATTCGGCGGGGGAGAGGGCGGGCTCGGTCGGGTTCTGCGAGAGCGTCTGAGGAGGAGACGGCTGCTCCGGCGAGGGGTTGTGCCCCTGCTCCTGGGCCTCCTTGACCGGTGTCGGCTCGGTCTGCTGCTCGCCGCCCTGCTCCTGGGTGGTGTTGCTCTCGGTGGAGAGGGTCTGGACGGGGGCGGGCGAGTTCGAATCACCGACCTGAGTCTGGTTGTTGCCCTGGGTCGACTCGTTGCCGTCGCCCTCGGTGGAGGCCGTGGCCGACGAGGTGGTGTTCGGGCCCGTGGCCGGGTTGCCGGAGTTCGTGGACGCCGGGTTCGATGAGGAGGAGGCGGGATTCGAGGACGAGGTCGTGGAGGTGGTCGAGCTTGTGGATGTGGTCGAACTCGTCGTACTCGACGGGGTGTTGGAGGTGGTCGAAGCGGACGGTGCGTTCGCCGAAGTCGTCGCGGGCCCGGTGGCTCCCTGCGCCATGGGCGACGGCGTGCCGACGAGCGGCGGGGCCGTGTCCGGCCCGCCCTCCTCCTGGGCGTCGGGGACGACCTGGCCGCCCTCGTCGCGCGAGGGACCGGACGTGTCGAGCAGTTCGAAGCCCTCGTCGTCGTACGACGTGGGGGAGGTGGAAGGCGGGTCGGTGGACTCCGACCCGTTTGCGGACTCCGAGTCGTCGGAGTGGAGCGAGGAGGTGTCCGAGCCGTCGTCGTCGCCGTCCAGGGAGTACAGCGACGAGGTGTCGGAGCCGCTGCCTGTGCCGTCGCTCGCCGTGTTCGGGCCCGAGTTCGCGCCCGTGCTGGCGCCCGCATTGCCGCCCGTACCGCCCCCACCCTCGGACCCGGTGGGGCCGCCCGAGGATTCCAGTCCGCCGCCCGGCAGCTTCAGCCCGGCCTCCAGGAACTGATTGCGCAGGTTTCCGCCGAGTTTGTCGCCGCCGGTCTCCAGCCCGTGGCTGAGGCGTCCTTCGACCATGCCCGAGCCGAAGGTCAGGCCGGAGGTCTTGAAGGTGTGGTCCTCGCTGAAGATCAGGTTGTACATGCCCTCGGAGACCGCCGCGTGCGCGCCGTCGAACACGCCCTTGCCGAGCTGGTTCGCGCCCGCGCCCGCCATCGACTGGAGGATGTTCTTGCCGAGGGCGTCGGCCGTGTCCCGGCCCAGTGCCTTCCCCAGCGGACCGTTCGCCACGTCGCCCAGCGGCTTGAGGGTCTTGCTCAGGGCGTCCGGGAGCTCCTTCTTGCCGGTGTTCTCCAGCAGCGTCTTCGCCCAGTTGCGGCCGACGTCGCGCGCCTCGTTGCCGCCCAGGTGCTTCTTGAAGCTGTCGCCGACGTCGCGGATGAATTTGTCGCCGGCTGCCTTGCCGCCCGGCCCGGCGGTGTTCGGCAGGTTGTCCTTGAAGTTCTTGGCGATGTCGTCGCCGAAGGTCTTCGGCGGCTTGGGCCCGATCCCGGTCGGCCCCTTGGGCCCGTGCACCGGAGGCGGCGGAAGGGCGTCGTCGAGCTTCTTGCCGAGGTTCTTTCCCGCGTCGTTGCCGAAGAGCTTGGCGAGCCCCTTGCCGAACTTGTTGCCCAGGAACTGGAAGGGGCCGGCCAGGAGCCCCTGGATCATTCCGGACAGGGCCGCGGCCTTGGTGAGCGAGCTGTCGTACTCGTCCCGGGTTCCCTGGTTGAGCTGCGACCACTGGACGAGGAGGTCCATGGCGACGCCCATGCCCACGTTGATGATCTGGTGCATGAGCAGCGTCAGGATCATCCGCCCGAGCCACGTGCGGATCATGAACCGGGCGATCGCCGACCTCGCCAGGTACGCCTGGATGGACGCCCCGAAAGAGAAGAACGCCATTGCCAGCGCGATCGCTGCTTCGAAGAGCAGTTCCACCAGCTGGGCGATGATCATGTACTTGGTGTACTGGAGCTGGGTGGCGCCCTTGCGGGTGTACTGGCCCAGGAGGTTGGCCTGGTCGGCGACCGCGTCGAAGTAGTTGAGCCCCTCCTCGCCTATGAAGCTCTTCATGGCCGCCTGGTACATCTCGGCGGCGTCCCCTTCGAAACTCTCCCTGGTGAAGCCGAGGGCTTCGGCGATCTGTTGCTTGAGGTCGTTCGACAGCTTGCCGTGCAGGTCCTTGTGGACCTCGGCCAGCGCGAACATCTTGTCCTCGTCGCCGTTCGGCGGCACTTCACCGGTCAGTGCGGCGAACAGCCAGGCACAGTCGGGAGGGAATTCCAGGGACACGAATCAGCGCCTTCCGCCGTGCTGGCCGAGGGCGTCGGTGATCTCCTGCTGTTGCTTGCTGAAGTCCTTGGCCGCGTCCTTCAGGCTCTCCGCGCTGCCGGACAGCGCGTCGCTGAGCTCCCGGACACCCATCTTGGCGGCGTCGACCCCCTTCAGGTACTTCTCGGCGAACTTCTTGCCGAACTCGTCGTCGCCCCAGCACCCTTGGTAGGAGGTGAGCTTGTCGAGGTAGTCGTCGCGGATCAGTTTGATCTTCTCTGCGACCTTTGCCATGTCCTCGCTGCTCTTTTCGAGCTTGTCCGGGTCGACGTCCAGGCTGCTCATCGCCCGGCCTCCCTGTCCCGCACGCCGGCCGCGCCGTTCTCGCCCTCGTCCTCGACCAGTTCGTCCAGCAGCGCGCCCGAGGACTTGGCCGACGGCGCCTTCACCGGCGGCGTCGGCAGCCCCTCCTCGCGCAACGGCGCGAACAGCTCCTCCCAGTTCAGATCCTGGAATCCGTCCCCGCCGGTGGAGGCCTCACCCGTGGGAGACATCCCGGGAATGGGGCCGAACGGCCTGTACACGTCCATCAGTTGCTCGGTCGCCTGGGTGCGGGCAGCCCCGATGGTCGCCATCAGTACGCTCGCCAGCTGGGCCGGGGGCATCGTCCGGTACTGGGTGCTGGGGAAGCGCAGGTTCGTCAGCTGGCCCTGTGCGCCGACCGTGGCCTCCACCGAGCGGTCCTTGGACATCACCGTGGCCGATATTCGGGCCGCCGCCGCACCGGCCTCGCTCAGCTTGGCGCGGGTCTCCTCGAACTCCGCCAGCGCTTCCGCCAGGTGTTCTTCCATGGGGTTGCTCATGAGTGTTCCGCCGTTCTCGTGGGGATCAGGTCTGCCGGGCTCGTCGTCATCGTCCGGTTCATCGTCCGATCGCCGCGGACACGCCGCCCTCGTCCGTGCCCCAGGTGCCCTCGTCCTCGCTCACCCAGGTGGAGCGCTCGCGCTCGTCGCTCTGGGTGTTGCCGCCCGCGCCGCCGCCCATGCCGCCACCCATCGGGGGCATCATCGGGGGGCCGCCCGAGCTGCTGGTGGAGGGCCGACGCGCCATCGCCGCCTCTTCGGCGGCGAGTTGGGCCGCGCGGCTGCTGCGGGCGTTCGCCGCCTCGCCCACAGCCATGGACCGGTTGCGCTCGCCGCCCATGCCCGCGCCCGTCCCGGCCGCGCCACCCATGCCGCCGCCGGGGGTGAGGCCCTGGCCGCCCAGCGGGTTCATCCCCAGCGGGGGAATCCGGCCGCCGCCGGCGCCGTCCCCGCCCGTGCCGCCGCCGTAACCGCCGCCGTTCAAGGGCGACTTGCCGCTCTTGCCGTCCGGGTAGTCGTAGTAGTCGTAGTTCCCCAGACCGCCACCGGTCTTGTTGGGACCCAGCCCCAGCCCGAGCCCGTTGCCGCCGCCGCCGCCGGTGGTGCCGGTGGTCCGGCCGTACGCGTCGGTGGTGACCGTGCGCCCGTCCGGGTAGCTGATCTGGTGACCGCCGTCCTTGAGCTTCTTGTCGACGGTCCCGTCGGGGTACGTCGTCGAGCTCGACCCGTCCGGGTTGTGCGTGGTCTGCGGGCCCGCGCCGCCCGTGGTGTTGAGATGCTCGGTCTTCTTCTGGCCGTCGGCGTCGGTCGTGGTGTATGTGCCGTCCGGACCGAGCTTGGTGGTGCTGCCGTCCTTGTACGTCGTCGAGACGGTGCCGTCCGGGCCCACCTGGGCGACGGAGCCGTCCGCGTACGTGATGCTCGACGTGCCCTTGCCCAGGTGGGAGACGGTCTTCGTGCCGTCCGGGTCGACCGTGGTGATCGTGCCGTTGGCGGCGACGGTGGTCTTGGTGCCGTCGGCGTGCGTGGTCGTCGTCGCACCGTCCTTGCCGTACACGGTGGACGAACCGTCCGGGTTCTTGACGGTCGAGCCTGCCGCCGGGTGACTGGTGGTGTTGTTGCCCTGGGCGTCGGTGGTGGTGAGCGTGCCGTTCGGAGCGAGCTTCGTCGACGTGCCGTCGGGGTACTGCGTGATCGTCGTGCCGTCGGGCTTGACCGTGGTCTTCGTACCGTCCTGGTACGTGATGGTCTCGCTGCCGTCCTTGTTGAGGACCGTCTTGGAGCCGTCGGGGTTGTTGGTGACGGAGGAGCCGTCCGGGTTGATGGTGGTGGCCGTGCCGTCCTTGTGCGTGGTGGTGCGGGAGCCGTCGGGGTTGTACGTGGTCGTACTGCCGTCGGGCCCCTTGACCGTCTTGCCCGCACCGCCGCCGCCACCGGCGCCCGTGCCCCAACCGCCGCCCGTCCCATTGGGGTTGAGGGAGGGCGGGAGGATGCCGGGGGGAGTGACCTCCTTGTGGCCGTCCGGAAAGGTGGTGACCATGGAGCCGTCGGGGTTCTTGGAGGTGACGGAACCGTCGGGGTTCTTGATGCTGTCGCCGAGCCCCGCGCCGCTGTTGCCGCCGGTGTCGTTGAGGCCGAGCGGGGGGATCTTGCCGGTGGTGGGCGGCTTCTCACTGTTGTCGCCGAGCCCGCCGCCGCCGTCCTTGCCGCCGCCGATCCCGCCGAACTCGTTGCCGCCGGTCTTGTTGGGGTCCAGCGGAGGAGGCTTGATGCCACCGCCGTCGCCGCCGCCGTTCTTGAGATTCTCCATCTCTTTCTTGGCGTCGTCCTTCTCCTTCTGCATGTCCTCCTTCTGCTGGTCCACCTCCTTCTTGGCGTCGTCCTTTTCCTTTTTGAGTTGCTCGTCGGCGTCAGTCTTGGCCTTGCCTGCCTGGTCGGCGGCGTTGGCCTCCGTGAGGCTTTTGGTACCCGGCTTGAAGGTGAAGTCGGCGTTGGTGGAAAGCCTGGCCAGGGCCTGGTGAAGTTCCTGCTTCGCGCTTTCGGCCGCGGCGTCCAGAGGAACCAGGGTTTGCGCCCAGCTCAGGTAGGCAGCCTTGGAGATTTCCTTCCAACTTGCTTCCTGGGTCAGGTCGCCGTACTTCTCGTGGACCGACTTGAAGCCAGCAGTCGTCCCAACCTTCTGGGTTACTTGTACCCGGCTGATGTTGTTCTCGTTCAGCCAGACCGCCACCTCGTCGAGGAGCTTGTCGAGGTGGACGGTCCCGAGCCACATGTTGGTGCTGATCCATGCGTCCCATGCGGTCCGCAGAGAGACAGCGGCCTTGTGGATCGCCTGCTCGGCCTGAAGGATCTTGTCGCTGACGATGGAGTTCGACTTGTACGAAGGGTTGCTGATGGACGTGGAGCCCGGCGTGGTCGAGGAGAGGGTCTGCAGGAGGTCCTTGTATCCGATGCCCAGGGCGTCGATGAGGTCCCGGAAGACGTCCGCGCCGGTGCCGCGGTAGGCCGAGTACTCCCCGTCGAGATCCTTGACCCATTTCTCCAGTACCGGGGACTGCTTGCTGAAGTATTGAGTGACCCGGTCGAACGCCAGCGCGGTGGCGGGAAAGGTCCTGAGATCGACCGCGTCCGCTTCCTTCACACCTTTGTTGTCCCGGTACCCCGCGCCGAATCCGATCGTGTTGTGCAGTGTCTTCAGCTGCCCGAGAACCGCGCCGTGGCCCCAGTCGTAGATTCCCGCATTCCCCCCGTCGCTCCAGTCGGCCCCGTTGGAGGAGGACATGGGAAGAGTCAGCTCCACTGTGTAGATCGGGATTGATTCGCTGCCTCCCTGCGTGAAGCCGTAGAACTTCATGGTCCGCCCGAGCTTTGCTCCCGGTGAATCCTGGGAGGGCGTTTTGGCACTGGTATTTGCGGAGGTGATTTTGATGGACATCCACTCGCTGCCGTCACCCACCTTGGCGTCCGCACCGCCGACGGCGGCGACGTTGACCCGGGTGCCGCCGTCGAAGCCGGTGAGGTTCTTGACTACTGATTCCCAACTTGTGTCGGCGGCCATGGGGGTTCGTTTCTCCCTTTGCGGAGGTGGGTGCGGAGCAGGTCACGAGGAGGGCGGGCGATGCTTCAGGTCTTCGGCGGAGGAGCCAGGCCGGTGTCCACGGTGCGCAGGTCGTTGAGGAACTTTTTGCTCTCGATGTCTTCGAGATTCTTCTTCTGCGTATTCTCCATGTCGGTGATCACGGCACCCAGTTCGCGTTTGAGGTCGTTGAACAGCGTGAGCTGGTCCTTCTCGACTTTGGCGAGCGACGTGCTGGCCGACTTCAGCAAATCGACGAGAGGGATGACCAAGGGCGAGAGCGGACCTTCGGGCGCGCCCAACTTGCCCAGTTTCGGCACCGTTCCGGTGCCGTCCTTCTTGTTGACCTGATTCGAGAGGGTCAGCATGCAGGGCACATAGGGGTTGGCGGTGTCGGTGGTCAGATCTATCAGCGCCTTCACGAACCCCTCCACGTCGGTGTCGACGAACTTGCGCAGGGTTTCCGTGTCCAGGTGCGACAGATCGGTCGGGTCCGCCATGACATCTCGCAATCAGCTGGGGTAGAGAAGCGCCCGGGTGGGGCAAAGCACTCGGGAGGTCGGGAACGACTGCGGGATCATCCGCCGACGCGGATGTTTCCCCAGTCCGACGCGCTGCGGTTCTCGTGCTTGCGGTACAGGTCCGAGATGTCGGTGAGGGTGGCGCTGTGCCGGGTCAGGACCTGTCCGAGCGTTTCCGTGGCGTTGTTCCAGCTGTTCTGGAGGCCCGCGTACGTGGCCGCGTCCGCACCCTGCCAGGCGCCGCGCAGCCCCTGGAGCTCCTCGTTGAGGGCGGTGACGAGGCTTTTGATGCGCTGGGTCTGCATGCGCATGTCCTCGGCGGCCTGGTCCACGCTCTTGTACTCGACGTGGATGACGCCGTCGCTCTTGTTGGAGTGGTTGTAGCCGGCGGGAGGGGTGGACATGGCGAACTCCTTGCGGGGAAAGGGGAGATGGACAGGGAGGGCGGGCGGGCGGATCAGGTCAGCTGGTTGAAGACGTCGTTCGACTTGCTGCTGGTCTGGATGGCGTCCGTCGTCTGCTGCTGGGTGTTCCGCTGCTGCACACCGGTGTCCTGGAGCTTCTGCATCATTTCGCCGATGTTCTTCGTGATGAGGTCGACCTGTCCGTTCCAGTCGGAGAGCAGCCGCTGGAAGGCGCCGCCGTCCTGGCCGCCGTACGCGGACATCAGGGAGCCCATGGTGGTCTGGACCTCCTGCTGGGACTGCTGGATGCCCGACTTGACGTTGGTGAGGGCGGTGTAGCCCTTCTCGTTCTCGGCCTGGGTCGAAGTCTGGAGGTTGCCGGGGGGCGGGGGAGTTGCCATGGCAGGCACTGCCTTCCTGGAGAGCGAGAAGCGATCACTGTGACGTGAGTCGTCTGTTGATGCTAGGGATGCTGGTGTGGTGCAAGCAATTTTCTGGGGCGAAATCTGAGCCTGGCTTGATCTTCCGGCCCGGAAAGGTAGAAAGTTGACGCTCCCTCAGCTGAATGGGCGTCAGGCCGTTACTGAATGTTCATCCGCACGACCCCTGTCCCGGACCGGCTGCCTGCCGCGGAGCGGCCCCTTCACCGCTCGCCGACGCCACGTCCAGCACCGGACCCGTCGGCAGCATGTCCAGCAGCCGGGACGGCACCGCCTGCGCGTGGCCGCCCTTGAGGCCCAGGCGTTCCACCGACTTCGCGTCCGGCAGGCGGTACTTCACGCCGACGTCCGTGACCAGATACGTCGTCGTGCCGATCACCGAACCCCCCGCGCCCAGCGCCTGTACGAGCGCGCCGCCCCCGGGACGTACCGCGAGGCCATCCACGGCCAGGCAGGCCCGGTTGATCTCCGGTCCTGACGCCGGGGCGGACGCCCGTTCACCGGCCGGCAGCAGGGCGAGCCGTACCCGGGGGGCCGCCCCGTCCGGCTGGACCTGGGCGCACACCGAGGTGCCCGGACCCGGGTCCCGTACGACAGGGGTACGGGACGGCCAGTGCGCCGGATCCTTCGTCGACGGGGCCTGATGCTGCGTCAACTGGTCGGCGGTGAGTCGGATCGCGGCAGGGACCGAGCCCCGGTACGCCTGCTTCGCCGTGCGGTCGTCGCCCAGGACGAGAGCCGCTCCGGGGGCGCTCAGCGCGCGCAGTCCGGCCTTCTCCAGCAGGAAGTGCTGGGCCGCGGCGCCGGGTGAGGCGAACTCGTACACCTGGCCCGTACGGCTGGGGCGTCCGCCGATCCGCGGGCCCGCCGTGCCCCGGCCTTCGACCTCGGGTGCGGTCAGGTCGGGGCCGGCCGGGACGCCGTCCAGGAACGCGGCGGACACGCGTACCGGTGTCTTGGCGGAGTAGCCGAGCGCCTGGGCCGCGCCGTGCTTGCCGAGCCGCAGCCGGTGGTCGTTCCACAGGAGGTGTCTGGTGCCGTCCGGGCCCTGGACCAGGACCGCCCGGTCGTCGCCGGGAAGGACGCCTTCGGCGGGGAAGCCGAGGCGCAGGGAGGTGACCGGGCGGCGGCCGGTGCCGTCGGGGCCGGTGCGGTCGGGTTCCTCCGCGCAGACCTGCCACGCGCCGGTCTCCAGATCGCCGAGGGCGGGCAGTGAGTCCGGGGCGCCGGGAATGCCCACCGGGGTGCCGTGCGGCTCGCCCGCCAGGGACGGCCCGGACACCGAGACCGGCTTGAGTTTGTCGGCGGCGATCAGTTTGGCGGACGCGTAGTTGCGCACCGGGCGCAGCTTCCCGTCGAGGTAGAGGTAGCGGGTGCCGGTGTCCTTCTGGACGACGAGCGCCGACTGCTGCCGCCAGGCCTTCGACCCCGCCGGGGAGATCATCCCGTACAGCAGGAATCCGACGACGAGCAGGACGCCGAGGCCGATGCCCCAGGCCATGCCCCGGTTGGTGCGGCCCACCGGGGACTCCGGGGAGTCGGGGTCGCTGCGCAGCATGCCGCTGGTGAGTCGCCCCATGACGAACATGTGGGCCTGGACTTGGTCCTTGCGTGACTGCATGAGCTCCTCCCCCTCAGCCGGTCGCGCCGCGCAGCGCGGCGTACACGCCCAGCACCCACAGGGCGAGCGGGATCAGCGCCACCGCCGTCAGGGAGTGCAGGATGTCGGCGGCCCTGCCCCAGTGCGGCAGCATCCGGCGTCCGGGGACCGTCCACGACGCGATGGCCGCCATCGCGGCGACCGCCAGCATCGCGGCGAGGAGCGCGGGCCGCTGCTCGGGCGTGAGGGCGCCGGCCGCGTGCAGTGCCATCAGGACCAGGCCGTAGAGCCCGGGGAGCATGACGGCGGGCCTCTGCCAGACGTTGCCGATGCCGCGCGCGTGCAGCAGCAGGAGCACGGACAGTACGGCCGAGGTCACCAGGGACGCGGTGTTCGGCCGATCCAGTACGAGTGCGGTGAGCACGCCCGCGCAGACCAGGCCGGTCGCCGTGTACAGGGCGGTCATCCACTCCTCGGCGAGCGCGGTGCGGGTCACTACCCGCTGGTTGGGGTGCGGTTCGATGCCCTCCTGCAACTGCTCGGCGTTTGCGGGCAGCGGGGGCAATTTCAGTCCGGACAGCCGGAAGGAGATGCCGGGGACCATCCCGCCGAAGACGACGGTGAGCACGGCGACGATGCTCGCCGCGTGCGAGGCGGGCACGTCCATGGTGAGCATCAGCACCCCCCATACCGCTCCCGCGATAGCGATCACCGCCGCGCACAGCAGCAGCGGTACGAACGCGGCGACCGCGGCGACCGCGAGGATCGCCCCGCCCGCAGCGGCGGCCGACCCGGCCAGGAGCCGCGAGCCCAGCAGTTGCGGACCCGCGTCCCCCGCGGGCAACAGCGCGCCCGCCAGGGCCAGATACGGCGCGACCAGTACGCCGATGGCCGCGCCCGCCGCCGAGTCGCCGACCGCCCGGCTCGCCGACGCCGCCCCGAACAGCAGCAGCAGGCCGGCGCCCGCCGCGACAGCGGCCCGTACCGCCGTGGAACCGCCCGGCAGCGCCAGCACCAGCAGCCCCGCCGCGAGCAGCACCACGGCGGTGCCGCGCAGCAGCCACCTGCTGGTGCGGGCCGCCCAGCCGTGCGGGCGTCCGCGCATCGTGGTGGCGACCCCGTCCACCAGGTCGTCGAAGTGGATGGCGGGCAGGGCCTCGGTACGGGGGCGCAGGAAAAGGGTCTCGCCGTCGCGCAGCGACAGCGCCTCGGGCGTGCTCTCCTCGTCGAGGGGCTTCTCGCCGAGCCGTTGCAGGACCCAGCCGCCGTGTTCGATGCCCTTCTCCGCGAGGTCGTCGCCCGCGTGGTCGAGCAGGATGGGCAACAGGTCGGCAACCGGAACGTCCGCGGGGACCGCGAGATCGATGAGCCGTTCCGGGGTTCTTACCGTGAGCCGGCACAGGCCGGGGGCGGATATATCTGTCATGGCGGCGGGGCCGCACCTCTCCGAGGGGCCGGGATACCGAAGTCGATCTCCGCACACTACCTTTGACCTCGCGTCAGGTCGCACGCCCGTTCGTGCATACCATGTACGAACCCGCCCCTTTTCATCCGGCTGCTCTGCCTCCCCAGCCGCGTCCGGCGCGACGAGACCGAGGAGACAATTCCGCATGAGCACAGTTCTGTTCCGCCGCCCCGCCCGTCGGCGGGGCCCCGACATGCCGGACGGCGAGATCAGCCTTCAGGAGCCGCCCACCCTCCCGGAAGCAGAACCCAATACATCGGCGATGTGGATGTATCTGCCGATGGGCCTCACATCGCTCGCGATGCTGATGATGTTCATCCGGCCCGGCCAGGTCACGGCCTTCAGCTACTTCGCGATCGGGCTGATGCTGCTGTCGTCCGTCGCGATGATCGTCGGACAGCTGATCCGCAGCGCGGGCGAGCGCAAGCGCAAGCTCAAAGGGGAACGGCGCGACTATTTGCGGTACTTGGCCCAGACCCGCCGCAAGATCCGCCGCAGCGTTGCCGATCAGCAGAAGGCCCTCGCCTGGCGGCACCCCGACCCGGCCGCCCTGTGGGCGCTCACCGGCACCAGCCGGCAGTGGGAACGCCGCCCCTCCGACGAGGACTTCGCGGAGGTACGCGTCGCCGTTGGCGAACAGAAGCTCGGCACCCGCCTCGCCCCGCTGTCCACCAAGCCCGTCGAGGACCTCGAACCGCTCGCCGCGCACGCCCTGCGCAGCTTCATCCGCGCCTACGGCACCGTGCCCGACCAGCCCATCGCCCTCTACCTGCGCGCCTGGTCACGGATCCTGGTGCACGGTGACGAGGACCGCGCCCGCGCGCTCACCAGGGCGCTGATCGCCCAACTCGTCGCCTTCCACGCCCCGGAGGAACTGACCGTCGCGCTGTGTGTGTCGGACGCCCGGCGGGCCGACTGGGAGTGGCTGAAGTGGCT
Organism: Streptomyces changchenzhani; assembly: GCF_039766235.1. Lineage (NCBI taxonomy): Bacteria > Bacillati > Actinomycetota > Actinomycetes > Kitasatosporales > Streptomycetaceae > Streptomyces > Streptomyces changchenzhani. The sequence continues at coordinate 545,152 of NZ_JBDHNH010000003.1, forward strand.
GCCGCACGCCCAGCACGCGTACCAGCGTGACGGTGCGGGCACGGCCCGTACCGTCGCCGCAGGACTCGCCGAGCTGGAGGAACTGCTCGGCGCCGACTTCACCGAACGTCCGCCCTTCGACCCGGAGACCGCGCCCGGCCGCGAGGAACCGTTCACCGTGATCGTCGTGGACGGCGGATCCGTCCCCGGCGGCCACCGGCTGGAGGGCCCCGGCTACCGCAACACCGTCGTCGTCGACCTCACCGGCTCGTTCGCCTGGAAGCCCGCCCGCGGCACCCTGCGGCTGCGCCTGCAGGACGACGGCCTGCACTTGGTGCGTACCGACCGCGAACGCAAGGAGCAGTCCACCCTGCTCGGCGAGCCCGACGCGCTCGGCCCGCTCGCCGCCCGCACCCTGGCCGCCCGGCTCTCCCCGTACCGGCTCGGCGGCGGCACGGTCGCCGCCCAGCCGTTCGCCACCGACACCGAACTCACCACCCTGCTCGGCATATCCGACCTGCGCCGCCACGACCCGCAGCGGCTGTTCAACCGGCCGCTGGAGAGCCGCGAGCGGCTGCGGGTGCCGATCGCCGTCGGCGAGGACGGCATGCCCGTCGAACTCGACATCAAGGAGTCCGCACAGGGGGGCATGGGCCCGCACGGCATGCTCATCGGCGCCACCGGCTCCGGCAAGAGCGAACTGCTGCGCACCCTGGTGCTCGGCCTGGCCCTCACCCACTCCTCCGAGACCCTGAACTTCGTCCTCATCGACTTCAAGGGCGGCGCGACCTTCCTCGGACTGGACACCCTCCCGCACACCTCCGCCGTCATCACCAACCTTGCCGAGGAAACCCCCCTCGTCGGGCGCATGCAGGACGCCGTGCACGGCGAATTGATGCGCCGTCAGGAACTCCTGCGGCGGGCCGGCAACTACTCCTCGGTCCTTGAGTACGAGAAGGCGCGCGCGGCCGGCACCCCGCTCGCCCCACTGCCCTCGCTCTTTATCGTCGTCGACGAATTCTCCGAACTCCTCGCCGCACACCGCGACTTCATGGATCTCTTCGTCATGATCGGCCGCCTCGGCCGTTCCCTCGGAGTCCATCTCCTGCTCGCCTCACAGCGGTTGGAGGAGGGCCGCATGCACCAACTGGAGAGTCACCTCTCGTACCGCATCGGCCTGCGCACCTTCTCCGCCATTGAGAGCCGCGGCGTCCTCGGCGTCCCCGACGCCTACCACCTGCCGCCGAGCCCCGGCAGCGGCTACCTCAAGAGCGGCGTCGAAGCCCTCACCCGGTTCCGCGCCGCGTACGTATCCGGCTCCTACAAAGCCAGGCGGGGCAGCGTCCAGCAGGCGCAGATCGCCCGTCAGGTGGTGCCGTGGGGCACCGGGTGGGTGGTGCCGCGCACCCTGCCCGCCGCACCCGACCCGGTGACCGTCGAGCCCGACACAGGCGAGTCCCTCCTCGCGCTGGCCATCGAGCGGCTGCGGGACAGCGGCCCGCCCGCCCACCAGGTGTGGCTGCCGCCGCTCGACGCCTCGCCCACCCTGGACGCACTGCTGCCCCCGCTGCTGGCCGACCCCGACTTCGGCTTCACCACGGCCGGCTCCCCGGACCGCGGGAAGCTCCGCGTCCCCGTCGGCATCGTCGACAAGCCCTTCGAGCAGGTACGCGAACTGCTCACCGTCGACTTCTCCGGCGCGGGCGGACACTTCGCCGTCGCGGGTGGCCCGCAGAGCGGCAAGAGCACCGTCCTGCGCACCCTCATCACCTCACTCGCTCTCACCCACTCTCCGCGCGAAGTGCAGTTCTACTGCCTGGACTTCGGCGGCGGCGCCCTGCTCGGCCTCGCCGGGCTGCCGCACGTCGGCGGAGTCGCCGGCCGCCTCGACACCGAGCGGATCTCCCGCACCCTGGCCGAGGTCACCTCGCTGCTCAACCGGCGGGAGGTGTTCTTCCAGGAGCAGGGCATCGACTCCATGGCCACCTACCGCAAGCGGCGGGCGGCCGGACAGTACCCCGACGAACCGCTCGGAGACGTCTTCCTCGTCGTCGACGGCTGGTCCACCGTACGCAACGACATGTTCGACGAGGTCGCCGTCTTCAACGGCCTCGCCACCCGCGGTCTCAACTACGGCGTCCACCTGATGATCAGCACGTCCCGCTGGGTGGAACTCTCCTCGGCGCTGCGCGACCAGGTCGGCAACCGGCTGGAGCTCCGGATGGGCGATCCGATGGACTCCGGTGTCGACATCCGCAAGGCCGGCACCGTACCGGCCGTACCCGGACGCGGCCTGAGCCCCGACAAGCTGCACTTCCTCACCGCGCTGCCGCGCATCGACGGCGGGGAGGACGCCGAAGACCTCACCGAGGCGCTCGCCGACCTCGTCGAGGCCGTCGCCGAGAGCTGGGACGCGCCGTCCGCCCCGCCGGTCCGCATGCTGCCCACCAGCTTCACCTGCGCCGAACTCCCGGCGGTCGTCCCTGACCGGGCACTGCGCATCCCCCTCGGCCTCGACGAGGCGGAACTCGCGCCGGTGTGGCACGACTTCGAACAGAGCCCGCACCTGATGGTGGTCGGCGACACGGAGAGCGGCAAGACCAGCGCACTGCGCCTGATCGCCCAGCAGATCATCGCCGCGCACAGCCCCGACGAGGCCCAGATCCTGGTGGTCGACTACCGCCGCGAACTCGTGGAGGCCGTCCCCGAGGCCTACCGCCTCGGCCACGCCGTCGCTGCGGACCCGCTGCGCGAACTCGTCGACGGCGTCGCCCGTGCGATGGTCGTCCGCGCACCGGGCGAGGACATCTCGCCCGCCCGGATGCGCCGGGCCGACTGGTGGACGGGCCCGCGGCTGTTCGTGCTGGTCGACGACTACGAGATGGTCGGCTCCGCCTTCAACGGCCCCTTCGAACCACTGCTGCCCCATCTGCCCCTGGGGTACGAGGTCGGCCTCCACGTCGTCGTCGCCAGGGCCTCGACGGGCGCGTCCCGCATGGACCCCCTGATGCGCAAGCTCCAGGAGGTCAACTCCCCGGCCCTCCAACTGTCGTGCCCGCCGTCTGAGGGCTACGTCTTCGACAGCGTCAAGCCCCGCACCCTGCCGCCGGGCCGCGCCCTGCGCATTGCCCGCCGGAAGGCGGCGCTGGTGCAGTTGGCGCTGCCGACGGAGGTGGAGGGAGAAGAGGGGGCCTGACGTCGCCCCGGGGGGCCTACGGTGGGTGGCGAGTCCGGTCCCGTGGCGGGGGCGGCGTCGGTCGAACGTCGCGCACCCCCGACGGGATCAGGGCTCAGCCCGTCCCCTGACCCTCCGGCCCCAGCCGCCCCGGCCGCCACCTCCGAGCCCTCCCGCGCGGCAGGATCACGGCCAGGAACGCCACCAGCAGCATGGTTCCCACCGCGCCGCCCGTGACGAGCAGCGCCGTGGCGCGGGCGCCTTCCGTGTCCGGGGCGGCCGGGAGCCGTACCGGATCGCCGTGCGAGGCCGTCGCCGGTGCGGTGCCCGCCGTGACGCCCGCCACCGCGCCGTACGGGTCCAGCGCGGGCAGGTCGCCCGGATAGGCGGTGCGTAGCATGCGCTCGCGTACCTGAGCCGCCGTCAGTTCTGGTTGGTACGAGCGGACCAGGGCCGCCGTGCCTGCCGTCACCGCCGCCGCCAGCGAGGAGCCGGAACCCGTCCACTTGCCGTCGCCCACCGGGCCGGGGCCGACCAGCGCGTCGCCCGGCGCGGTGAGGTCGGTGCGGGTGAAGGGCGGTGCGGTGTCCGGGCGGGTGCCCTGCGGGCCGGTGTCCACGACCGCCAGCGCGCCCTGCGGCGGCGCGGGAGCGGCGGTTGCCTTGCCCGTGGTCGCCGTCGGGGTGCTGTCGGCCGCCGCCGGTACGACCACCAGGGCGTCCTTGCGGGCGGCGGCGGCCAGCGCGGCCCGTACCGCCTTGTCCGCACCGTCCATCGGCGCCGTCACGGTGATGACCTTGGCGCCCGCCTCCGCCGCCTCCCGCACCCCGGCCGCCAGCCGGGCCGGGTCGGGTTCGCCGCGGCTGCCCGTGCCCCGTACCGCGAGGATCCTCGCCTGCGGCGCAACGCCCGCGAAGCCCTGGCCGGGCGTCGCCGCCCCGGCGATCAGTCCCGCCTGGAAGGTGCCCCGGCCCACGCAGTCGTCGCCCGCGTCGCCGAGCGCCTCGACCCGGCCCGCCAGCACGGCGGGTGCGTCGCTCACTCCGGTGCCGACGACCGCGACCGTCACCCCTCGCCCCTGCGAGAGGGCCCACACCTGGTCCAGGGCGAGCGAGTTGCGGGTCCACGGGGCGTCCGAAGTGGCGTGGCCCTTGAAGGTCGTGCACTGCTGCTGTGGGGGCAGGCGCTCGGGCATTCCCGGCAGCACCACCTTCCCCGGGCCCCCGTCGTCCGCCACGGCGAGCGGTCCCGGCAGGGCGGCGAGGGCGGTGGCGAGCAGCAGGGCGGTGGTGGGGCGACGCATGGGGCTGTTCCTCGTTTCGGTGCGTAGGGCAGAGGGGTTGCGTGTCGCGTCAGCGCGGTCCCACCAGGTCCTCCGGCAGCAGCATCCGCAGATCGTCCAGGGACGGCGCGGCGACTGTGCTGAGACGCCTCGCCTGGTGGGTCATCATCTGCTCCAGCGTCTGCCGCGCGAGCCGGGCATTGCCGAACGTACGCCCCCTGGGCAGGCTGTCGAAGTGCGCCCGCAGCACGGTGGCCGCGCCCGGCGCGCACTCGAAGCCGTTGTCCACCGCGTGCCGGCGCACGATCGTGACCAGCTCGTCCGAGGAGTAGTTGGGGAACTCGACGTGCCGCGGAAAGCGGGAAGCGAGTCCCGGGTTGGAGCCGAGGAAGCGTTCCATCTCCTCGGTGTAGCCCGCCACGATCACCACGATCTCGTCGCGGTGGTCCTCCATAAGCTTCAGCAGGGTGTCCACTGACTCCTGCCCGAAGTCGGAGGACCCGCTGCCGCCGGCCGGGGTCAGCGTGTACGCCTCGTCGATGAACAGCACACCGCCGAGGGCCCGTTCGAAGACCTCTCGGGTCAACTGCGCGGTGTGGCCCACCCAGCGGCCCACCAGGTCTGCGCGCGAGACCTCCACCAGCTGACCGCGCGGCAGCACCCCCAGCGAAGCCAGCAGCTCACCGTACAGCCGGGCCACCGTCGTCTTGCCGGTGCCGGGCGGCCCCGCGAAGACCAGGTGGTTGCTGATGCGCGGGGCAGGCAGTCCGGCCGCCGCGCGCCGACGTGCGGAGGTGAGCAGATTGACCAGGTCGCCCACCTCGCGCTTGACGGCCGCGAGCCCCACGAGCGCGTCCAGCCGCAACAGCGGATCGTCGTCGCCGGTGCGCTCGGTGGACGCCGTCACCCCCACGTCCTGGGCGGTCAGCACCGCGAGATCGCGCTCGTTGGCCTCCAACAGCTCTGACAGCCTGGACGCCTGACGGTCCACCATCTCCTCGAAGACCTTGCGCGCGGTGCGCCCGTTGCCGAAACTCGCATCGCGCGGGATGGACTCGAAGTGTGCGCGCAGTGCGGTACGGGCCGCCGGATCGAGCTCGTAGTGGTGCCCCGTGCACATCCGCTCGGCGATGGTGACCAGCTCGTCCGAGGTGTAGTCGGTGAACTCCACGCTACGGGTGAAACGCGAGGCCAGACCGGGGTTGGAGGCGAGGAAGTCGGTCATCTCCTTCGGATATCCGGCCGCCACGACCACCACGTCCTCCCGGTGGTCCTCCATCAGCTTCACCAGCGTGTCGATGGCCTCCCGCCCGAAGTCGGCGCCCGAACCCCCGCCGTCCGACAGCAGCGTGTACGCCTCGTCGACGAACAGCACCCCGCCGAGCGCCTTGTTGAAGGTCTCGGTCGTCTTGATCGCGGTGCCGCCGACGATCTGCGCCACCAGGTCCGCCCGCGACACCTCCACCAGGTGCCCGGAGCGCAGCACCCCAAGCGACGCCAGGATCGATCCGTACAGCCGGGCCACCGTCGTCTTGCCGGTGCCGGGCGGGCCCGCGAACACCAGGTGGCGGCTCATTGGCGGGGCGGGCATGCCGAGGCTGGCGCGCCGCTGGGCCAGCCGGTTCAGGTTGATCAGGGTCAGCACCTGCTGCTTGACGTCCTCAAGACCGATCAGCGACTCCAGCTCGGCCACCGGACCGGTGCCCTTCTCCGGCTCGGCAGTGGCGGGGACAGCGCCGCCGGGCAGCCGCCCGTCCCCCGCCGCCTCCGCGCCCGCGGCACTGCCCCAGGCGTCCGGCGTACCGTTCTCCACGCTGTTCAGGACCTCGACCGCGAGCCGGTCGCCCGGCACCGCCTGACGCAGCCCGCTGCCCCGGTTGTCCCGTACCGTACAGCCGATCAGCGACACCGGGTCGGCGCCCTCGACGCGTACGCCGTCGGCGCCCGAGCCGGTCACCTCGCACGCGTTCAGGGCGGCCCGCGCGCCGGCCGCTACCAGGACACCGTGTTCGCCCGCACCCGTGATGCGCGCCCGCACGGCGGACAACTCGCCCTCGGCCTCCACCTGGACGCCGGCTTTGGCGGCCGCCTCGACGGAGGTGTCGCGCAGGGTGAGCGTGCCGAGCGCGCCGACGTGGACACCCGCTTCCCCGCTGGTACGCAGCGTGCTCCCGCCGACGTACAGGTTGCCGTGCCCCGAGACGTGCACGGCGGAGCCGCCCGACTCCTCGACGACGCTGTCCTCCAGCCGCCCCCGCCCGTCCTTGGCGACCTCCACCCCGTTCGAGGCGGAGCGGGTGACGGCCACCCGCCGCAGCAGCGGGTTCGCACCGGCGCGCACGACGATCCCCGCGCCGCCCGAGTCCCGTACCTCCAGCCGGTCGAACTCCGCCGCCGAGTCCTCGTCGAGGAGCACCCCGTCCGCCTTCGCATCCCGTACGACGGTCCCGGTCAGCACCGGCGAGGAGAACCCGTTCACCCGCACCGCGGCGTCCGCGGCAGCGGCGAACACGCACTCCTTGAAAGTGCCCCGGCTGCGCTCGGTAACCAACAGGCCGTGCCCCGCGGTCCGTTCCGTACTACAGCCGCTCAGTGCGGGAGAACTCCCGCTCCCCAGCACGAACCCGTGCCCCGTCGTGTCTCTGACGCACACCTCCTCCAGCACGCTCGGCCCGGTGGAGCTCACGTACACGCCCACCACGCTCTCGCGCACCGTGCCGCGCACCATCCGCAGCGTGCTGTCCTCCTCGACGGCGACGCCCGGCTTGTCGGCGGCGGATATCTCGCAGTCCTCCAGCACCACGTGCGCCTGACCGTTCGTCAGTACCCCGTTGCCCCGGGTGTCCCGCAGCCTGCTGCCCCGTACGGTGATCCGCCCGTGCTCCCCGGCCACCACCGCCGACGTGCCCAGGTGCTCCACGACGCAGTCCTCCAGGAAACTCTCGGCGGCGGACGTCGACACCACCCCGGCACCGGCCGGATTGCTGACCCGGCACTGGCGCAGCGCGAGCGAACCGCTGCCGCGTGCGAACAGCGCGGCCCAGGAGGATCCGTGCACCTCGCACCGGTCCATCGCGATCTGCCCGCGCGGCGCGTCGACCACCGGCAGCTCGTCGTCGTGGCCGCGCAGCACCAGGTCACTGACCATCACCGCATCACCGGTGAAGGTCAGCGCCGTCCCGCGCCGGGGTGCCAACTCCACCGTCCCCGACCCTTCGGCGGCGGTCAGGGTGATCGCCGCCGAGACGGTCACGGCCTCCGCGTACCGCCCCGGCGCGATACTGACGACCGCTCCGGTACGGGCCCGCGCGACGGCCTCCGCGACGGTACGGAAATCCCCCGTTCCGTCCGCGGCGACGGTGAGTAGCTGACGTGACACGTATCTGACCTCCAGGCCCCGCGGCCCATGGGGCACTCCGGGACACACGGGATGTGGTGGTGCGGCGCGTGGGACTTGTGTGCTCATCATGCCTGTTGTCGCAGGTCGCGTGCGAGGCGGAGGTCGCGTGGGCGTTACCCCTTGATCGTGGACACCCTGATCATTGGATCGTGAAGATCCATAGGACAGGAGTTCCCGTCGGGGACGTCGAAGTGTCGAAGGTAAACTCCTGGCAACTGGCCGAGTTCGCCGGGCACTCCACCCCTGACGGGCTGCAGCACCTCCTGGCGAAGAGCCGATGGGAGGCCGATGAGATCCGCAACGACCTGCAGAGTTGCGTCGCCGAACACCTCGGCGCCGACGACGGCATCCTGATCATTGATGACACCGGCTTCGTCAAGAAGGGCATCACCTCAGCCGGGGTGCAACGGCAATAATCCGGCACCGCCGGCCGCACCGAGAACTGCCAGATCGGCGTCTGCGCCGCCTACGCCACCACCCGCGGTCACGCCCTCGTCGACCGCGAGCTATACCTACCCAAGTCCTGGACCGACGATTCCGAACGCTGCCACGCCGCCCGCATCCCCCCACACCGCCAATTCGCGACCAAGAACGAACTGGCCCGCGCCATGGTCCTGCGGGCTCTTGCCTCGCCGCTGCCCGTCGCCTGGGTCGCGGCGGACGCCGCCTACTGGCAGGACTCCCGCTTCCGACGTTTCCTCGAAGACGCCGGACTGCCCTACGTCGTGGCCGTGCCGAAGTCCCAGCAGGTCCACGGTCCGCGCATTGAGCAACTCATCGGCCAGGCCCCCGACGAGGCGTGGCAGCGGCTGTCCTGCGGCGACGGCGCCAAAGGGCCACGGCTCTACGACTGGGCTGGCGCCCGCCTGCCAGCGGTCTGGGAGTTCGACGGTGGCGAGCCGACCCGGCAACGCTGGATGCTCGCCCGCCGCAGCATCACCAAGCCCGACGAGCTCGCCTACTTCCTCGCCTCCGCCCCCTTGGACGCCACCGTCGCTGATCTCGTGCGGATCGCCGGATGCCGCTGGAAGATCGAGGAATGCTTCCAGAGCGCGAAGAACGAATGCGGCCTGGACCAGTACGAAGTCCGCCGCTACGTCGGCTGGAACCGGCACATCACCCTCGCGATGCTCGCCCACGCGTTCTTGGCCGTCACCGCCACCCAGGAACGGCAAAAGGGGGAGCCGCCCCCGACACACCCGACCTCGTGGACCTCACCCCAGCCGAGATCCGCCGTCTACTGGCAACTACCCGCCCGCGTCCTGCTCGACAGGGCAACCACGCGGTGAACTGGTCGAGATGGCGCCGCCGACACCAGGCTCGAGCCCGCCGCTGTCACTACACACGGCGGGGCCACACCTTCGCGGGATAAGCCGCGAGAACCCGCCCCGCACCCGGCACCACCCCGCTACAATCCCCACGCTCAACCCCGATGACCAGGACCTACACCGAAGTCCGGCTGCAGTACTAGTGGTGCCGTTGGGGTGCACCCAACGCGACAGATGTGTCGCAGGCGTGGGGCCCACTTGGATGTACCGAGGTGATGATCACTCCGCTGATCTGGGGTTTTTGCGCTGGTTGGCATTGAAGCGCGCTTTCTTCTGACGATTCCCGCACGTGTTCATGTCACACCATTTGCGGCTGCGACTTTGGCTGGTGTCGAAGAAGGCGGCTTGGCAGGTTGGCGATGCGCACAAGGCCAATTTTCCGTCTCGTTCGCCTGCGATGATGCTGATCGCGTCGGCGGCGATCACGCTGAGGGCATCTTCCACGCAGGAAGCCGAGCTGAGCCGCCAGCGCCGCTTGCCCTCGGGCGTCAGGATCGCCGCGGCCCGCCCCTGAGCGCTGCAGTCATTGATGACTTGGACAGCAGACGCAGGGAGAGCGTCCTGAATCGCGGCCGCTGTCGCGGCGGCGTGAATCGACTCCCTCAGTTCCCGAGCGAGGTCGAGCTGGGCAGTGGTGCAGGAGTCCACGGCGAGGCCGTTCTCTGCCAGCCAGTCGATGAGTCGGTGCGGCGTCGGAATGCGCTCCACAGCGTTGCCATGACGCTCCGACAGAGTCCCCGTGAAGCTGGTCGCTAGCACGGTACCGAGGCGGAAGTCAGGGAACCCAGCACACATGGAACCACCTTAGCCGGTTGCGCGCTGGCATGAAGGCAGGTAGAACCGCCTTAGCCGGTTCGCGCTAGTTCGCAGCCGGTTCCACGACGGCCAGGAGGTCTCATGCCCCGTCCAACCAGCGACGTGCAAGCATTCGAAGCCCACGCAACCGACGCTGACCTCGACGATCTGCGCGCACGACTGGCCGCGGCGCGACTGCCGGAGGCCGAGACGGTCTATCGCGCCGCGCCCGATCCTCACCGATGGGAGCAGGGCGTTCCTCTCGCCGACCTCGTCGATGTCGTGAACTACTGGCGCACCGGGTACAACTGGCGGTCGTTCGAAGCGCGCCTTAACCGGATCGGCCAGTTCCGCACGACCATTGATGATCTGGGAATCCACTTCCTGCATCGCCGGTCCGCGCGCGCAGATGCCACTCCTCTGATCTTGACGCACGGCTGGCCAGACAGCATTGCTCGGTTCATCGATGTAGTGGACGAGCTGGCAGATCCGAAAGATGCAGACGCGCCGGCGTTCCACGTCGTGGTCCCGTCGCTACCGGGCTTTGGTTACAGCGACAAGCCGGCCACCACCGGGTGGGGAACCGAAAAGATCGCGGCCGCATGGGTGGAACTGATGGGAAGGCTCGGCTACAGCAAGTTCGCAGCCCACGGCGGCGACTGGGGAGGTAATATCACCACGGTTCTCGGTGGCAGGTTCCCGGCGCATGTTCTCGGCATCCACACAACGTTCGCGGAGGGACCGCCCGAATTGACGACGGACGGGCTGACGGCGGTCGAGCGCAAGTGGACCGAGGAAACCCGCGATTTCTGGCGCCACCGCGCGGCGTACGCGAAGCAGCAGGCGACCCGACCGCAGACCATCGGCTACTCGCTCGTCGACTCACCGATCGGGCTTCTTGCCTGGATCCTAGACAAGTTCGCCGAGTGGTCAGACACCGAAGACAGCCCGTTCGAGACAATTTCCATAGACAGAGTTCTTGACAACGTCTCCCTGTATTGGCTGACGCGGACCGGCGCATCGGCGGCCCGCATTTACTACGAAAGCCACAACTCGCTGGACCCCGAACTTCGGGTCGACGTCCCGTCAGCACTCACTATGTATCCCCGCGACGTCGAGAAGTGTCCGCGCCCCTGGGCGCAGGAGCGGTACCGACAGATCGTGCGATGGAGGTCGCCCGAAAACGGGGGACATTTCCCGTCGCTGGAGGTTCCCGAGTATTTCGTCAAGGACCTGCAAGAGGGCCTCGCGGCAGTGCTGGCCGCTAATCGGTGAACGCGGCTGGGTGCCGGCACTCGATCACTGCCTGATCCGGCTCAAGGCGTTGCCCGACGGCTTCCAGACCGAGCTCATCGAGACGCACCCGGTTCAGCCTCCGAGGCGGTGTGCAAGGTGGAGCAGATCTGCTAGGTGCAGCACCCGTCCGTCGAATCCTGGGAGGGGGACATGGAGCGGCTGGGTCCAGCGGGCGGGGATTGCATCCAGCCCGAAGTACGACCCCGCGAGGCCTCCGGTCACCGCAGCGACGGTGTCCGTGTCACCGCCGAGGTCGATCGCCGCGCGTATCGCGTCCTCGAAGCTGGAGGTGGTGCGTAGGGCCCAGACGGCGGAGCCCAGGCAGGGCCAGACGGCACCGTTGAACTCGGTCGCCTGATCGGGGTGCCAGTCAGGCGCGAGGACGGTGGCGTAACGGCCGCGGTGGTCGGGATGGACATGAGCCAGAATGTCCGGGAGCGCGGTGAGAGGGTCGGCGTCCTCAAACGTGACGCGGATGAGTTCGTGGAAGATCGCGGTGCCTTCCCAAGCCGCGCGGTCACCGTGAGGCAGGGCAGCGATCCGGCGGGCCGCGTCCATGGTGGCTTCCTGGCCGGCGGCAGCGAAGTGGACCGCGGAGGTCGATGCCCGCATCAAGGAGCCGTTTCCCGCTGCTCGCTGGTTGACCTGGAAATGGATCGCGGCGGCGAGGTCCCAGGGCATGCCGTTGGTCAGGACGTCTTCGGTCTGCAAGCCGATGTCCTTCGGTTCTGATGCTGCCCACCGCTGGAAGCGGGCGAAGATGTCCGGCAAATTCAGTCCACCCCGGGCCATCTGCGTGTCGTCGGTCGCCTCGCCGGGGTCCCAGCCACCGCCTCCGCACATCTCGTCACCGGCACCAGGCGCGGGAAACCTCGCGGAGAACGCTCCCTGGGGACCGAACTCGAAGGGGCCACCCAGCGCGTCACCCACCGCTGAGCCGACGATCACGCCGGCGGCCCGCTGAATCCGCTTCATTCGCGCAGGTTATCTGTGCCGCACAGACGGCCGCGGCTCTATTACTCCTTCGGCTCCCGAACCATCGGTGGCGAACGCGTCGCGTCCCAGCGCCGCCTGAGGCATCCGGGGTCTGAGACGCCGGTACAGGTCACATAACGCCGTCCAGCGCGGTCGCGTCCGGCAGCTGCACGGCTTCGGCCACGATCTCCGGAAACGCCGGCCCCATTTCGGTGCCGCGCCTGGAGCGCAGCACCACCCGGCCCGTGTCAACAGAGACCAACGCCCGAAACCCGTCCCACTTCGGTTCGCCCGCCCAGCCCGGCCGCAGATCAGGGCCGGACACGGGAGTGCTCAGCATGAGATCCGGCAGTGTCCACGTCACACCGGATCTCTTCCACCAAAGACTCCGATGCTCTCCTGCCTGTGACGACTTGCCCTCGGTCAGCTGACTGGCTGGGCTGTCGGCGACGGGTGAAAAGTGGTTCTGGATCACTTTCCGGGCTCTGTCGCTGATTTGGGGGCGACGGTTGGACGGCTCTGGGGAATCACTCCCTTGTGGATGGGACTGTGAGCGTTGCCGATCTGCTCTTTCCTGGTGCGGATGTTGAGGTTGTCCAGCTGGTGCTTACCAAGGGCGAGGTGCTGGTGGCCGCTCGTGCCCGCGGAAGAACGGCGGCCTGTCCTGAATGCGGCCTGCGATCGTTTCGGGTGCACTGCTACTACCAGCGGCATCTCGCGGACCGGCCCGTTGCCGGGCGCCGACTGGAAGTCCGGCTGCATTTCCGGCCGCCGGGCGGCCTGATCTTGGAATTGCACATCGATGTCCGGTGGCTCCTCGACCGACAGGAACGCGTCCTGGGCAAGGACCTGGCCGTGCACGACTACTCGGTCCTCGTCGCGGCTGTGGCCAGGCACCGGGTGAACACACCGCGCCTGGACGTCGGCGAGCCCGACCTCTACTGGCGGGCGGCCGCACTGCTCGACACGATCGTCCTGCAACGACCGCTGCCCGCCCGCAACGAGCTGTACGGCTACGCGGTCGCTGTGGCATACATCGAAGCCTCCGGCGCGAGTGCCACCGCCCCCCCCCAGGAGCAGTAGATCCAGCTGATCGACGACATCAAAGCCCTGCGCCTGGACTCCTACGCCACCGCCGCCCGCCTGCGGTCCTGGGCCACTCGGTAGATCCGACTTCCCGCGCGAGCGGAGGTGAACCGGGCGGGTAGGCCTCCGCCGGCGTCGTTTCCCGCGTGAAGAGGGTGCCGAGTGCGCCTGCTGCGCGCGTCAGGCTGGGCAACGATCTGTGTTAGGCGCTCGGTGATGCACAGCACCTCGCCGCGTATGGCTGCTGGGTCGTCCGGCGCCCGGCGGACCGCCTGCCGCTTCCCCAGATGCGCGAAGTGGCGGTCAGTGGGCACCGGAGGCCAGTAGCGTCCAGCTGCGGCGGGCTCCGCAGCATCAATCGGAGCGACGCGAAGCCGAAGGCTTTCTCGGAGATGGGAATGGGCGCATGGGCAACGCCTGGACAAGGCTTACTCAGGAAGCAGGAGAACACGGCGGCCCTGATGCTCTAAGGGCGTTCTACCGGGCGCAGGTCACGTACATGGCCTGCGTCGCTGCGGCCTCGGGGGTGGCGTACGGGGTGAACAAGTACCGGAAGTACACCGAGGACAAGAAGATGGATCGCAGGATCTCCGAGTTGGAGGCCGAGGGAACTCCGGCCGAGCTCGAGCAGGGGCGGGACGAGAATCCGACCGTGTAAGCGAAAAGGGAGTTCCTGCGCCCCACACGGAAGCCAAGGCCCTAACGACACGATGAGCTACTTGTCACTTCGTGGCAGCTTCGGGAGAAGAGGGCCCCGTCGAGCGGTGTCCTGTCGCATTGAAGCTGTCGGATTCCCACTCGGTCTCGGTCGTGCTGGCAGATTCTCAGGCGGTGGGCTCTGACGGACAGCAGACACACCGTCATCGCAGCGACGGATACCGCTCAGCTGATCGGCGGCGCGCTGCCTTCCGTCAGGTGCCGGATGAACCACGCCCGTGCGAGGTCGGTGACTTGGTCGAGCGCTCCGGGTTCCTCGAAGAGATGCGTGGCCCCCGGGACGATTTCAAGGCGGTTTTCGCAGCGCAGCTCTGCCTGGGCGGCGCGGTTGAGGTCGAGCACCAACGTGTCGTGCCCGCCGACGATCAGCAGGGTCGGTGCTCGTACGTCGCCGAGGCGGGGCGCGGCGAGATCGGGCCGCCCGCCCCGCGACACCACGGCGCCGACGGACGCGTCGTCATCCGCGGCCGCCCGGAGCGCGGCGGCGGCCCCGGTGCTCGCTCCGAAGTAGCCGATCGGTACGGACTCGCGCTCCCGGAGCCAGCGGGTGGCCCCCGACAGCCTCCGGGCCAGGGTGTCGATGGCGAAGACGTTCGCCCGGTCGGCCTCCTCGGCCGACGTGAGCAGGTCGAAGAGCAACGTGCCCAAACCCGCGTCGCGCAGGGCCGCCGCCACCGACCGGTTGCGCGGGCTGTGGCGGCTGCTGCCGGAGCCGTGGGCGAACATCACCACCGCTGTCGCGCCCGTCGGCAGCGCGAGGTCTCCCGCCAGCCGGACGCCGTCTGCGTCCACCTCGACCTCGGCGGTGGCCGGTGCGGACCGGGCCGCCGCCGCTTCGGTCAGGCACATGATCACTTCCTCGTCCGTGGTCTGCGAGAAGTCCTGGTACCACTCGCCGACGGCGCTGAACAGGTGGGGCCTGGACAGGCACACCACGTCGTCCGCCGCCCCGCGCAACCGGTGGACCACGTCCGGCGGCGCCACCGGCACGGCGAGCACCACGCGGGCCGCGCCCTGCGCCCGTACGACCTGGCATGCGGCGGCCGCCGTGGCACCGGTCGCGACCCCGTCGTCCACCACGATCACCGTCCGGCCGTCGACGGTCACCCGAGGCCGCCCTTCGCGGTAGCGCCGTGCCCGCCGCAGCAGCTCCTGTTCCTCCGCGTGCTCGACCGCCGTGAGCTCCGCCTGCCGGACCCCGCTGTGGCGCACGATGTCATCATTGATGACCCGTATGCCGCCCTCCCCGATCGCGCCGAACCCCAGCTCAGGGTGGTAAGGGACCCCCAGCTTGCGCACCACGATCACATCGAGCGGGGCACCGAGCGCCCGCGCCACCTCGTAGGCCACCGGCACGCCGCCCCGGGGCAGGCCGAGGACGACGGGCCTTTCCTCTCGCAGGTGCTCCACTGCTCCGGCGAGACGTCGTCCGGCGTCCACACGGTCGGTGAACAACACAGTCTTCGCCCCCTCTCAGGGGAGAGGGCAGGCACGTCCGTACCTTCGGATTAGCTCTGTTCGCGGCATTCCGCAACTCGGGGCGGATGTGCCGCGGGCTCCGTACACGCTGCGATGCCGTACGAGGGTGGCTACCGTCGATCGTATGGAACCAGGCGGCGCGGTCCTGATCGACATCGACGGAGTGCTCACGGTCTCCTGGGAGCCGCTGCCCGGCACCGTCGCGGCCATGGAGCGGCTGCGCGCCTCGGGGCGCCCCTTCGCCCTGGTCACCAACACGACCTCGCGGACTCGCGCCTCGATCGCCGAGCGCCTGGCCGGGGCGGGGTTCCCCGTCACCGTCGACGACATCCTCACCGCGCCGGCCGTCACCGCCGCGTATCTGCGCGAACACTGTCCGCGCGCTCGTTGTCTGCTGCTCAACGCCGGTGACATCCGGGACGATCTGTCGGGTGTGACGCTCGTCGACGAGACGGATCCGGACGCCGACGTGGACGTGATCGTCATCGGAGGGGCCGGCGACGAGTTCGGCTACACGGCCCTCAACCGCGTCTTCCGCCACCTGCAGCGCGGAGCCCGCCTCGTGGCGATGCACCGCAACCTCTTCTGGCGCACCGCCGACGGCCTCAGCCTCGACAGCGGAGCCTTTCTCCTGGGCCTGGAGCGGGCCGCCCGGGTCGAGGCGGAGATCACCGGCAAACCGGCCGAGGCGTTCTTCGCCGCCGCGCTCGCCCACCTCGGCGCCGAGCCGTCGACGGCGCTCATGGTCGGGGACGACATCGAGTCCGACGTACTCGCCGCCCAGCGCGGCGGGATCACCGGCGTCCTCGTCAAGACCGGCAAGTACGTGCCCGAGACCCACCGGGCGGCCACGGGCGCACCGGACCACGTCATCGACTCCTTCGCCGCGCTGCCCGCCCTCCTGGACCGCCTGGCCACGGGCTCCGACTGAGCCGGGGGCGGCAATCGGCGCGACAATGGTGGTGCGGAACACGCCTGCCGTTGCGGAGAGGCGGGACCGAAATGCCGTACATAACCGTCAGCGCCCTGAGCCATCCAGGACTCGTACGCGACCACAACGAGGACAGTCTGGTCGTCGGACCGTGGACGCTGTGCGGAACCATGACCGAGAACCCGCAGACGCTGGGGTTCCCGCTCGGCAACCCGCTCGTCGTCGCGGTCGCCGACGGCATCGGCGGCCAGCCGGCCGGGGAGGTGGCCAGCGGCCTCGTCGTCCGGCACCTCGCGTCGCTCGGGCCGACGCTGGACAGCGAGCAGGCCGTGCGCGACGCCCTGGACGTCTGCAATCACGCCGTGTACGCGGCTGCCGACCGTGATCCGGAGCTGGCCACCATGGGCACGACGGTCGCGGGTGCCGTGATCCTCGCGAAGGAACTGCTGGTGTTCAACGTCGGCGACAGCAGAGTGCTCGACGTGAGTCCGAACAGGCCCGGCGAGGGCGCCGGAACACCCCTCCACCGGGTGAGCGTCGACGACAGCCCGCCCTTGGCGCCGGGCCGGCGCACCACGTCGATCATCACGCAGGCGCTCGGCGGCGCTCCGCGGTTCAGCCCGATCACGCCGCACGTCAGCACGGCGCCGCTCACCGCAGGGGGGCGCTACTTGGTGTGTACCGACGGACTGACCGACCCCGTGCCCGAGGACAGGCTCGACGACCTGCTGCGGACCCACGACGACGGCCGGGCGGTCTTCGAACTGTGGAAGTCCGCCATCGAGGCAGGCGGCCCCGACAACATCACACTCGCGCTGATCGCCCTCCTCGAATAGCCGACGTTAGGGCGCCACGTCAGCCATGCCAGCCATGCCAGACACGCCAGACACGCCAGACACGGCAGACACCTCAAAGACACGACGCACACGACAGAACGGAGGACCGGCTTGATCACGCTGTTCGTCTGCGGCGACGTCATGCTCGGCCGCGGCGTGGACCAGATCCTGCCGCACCCCGGTGACCCGGAACTCCGCGAGAGGTACGTACGGGACGCCCGGGAGTACGTCGGTCTGGCGGAGGCGGCGAACGGCCCCATCCCGCGTCCGGTCGGCTTCTCCTGGCCCTGGGGGGACGCACTGGAGGTCCTCGATGCGGCCGCGCCCGACGCCCGCGTGATCAATCTGGAGACCAGCGTCACGCGCAGCGACTCGTTCGCCCCCGGCAAGGAGATCCACTACCGGATGCACCCCGCCAACCTCCCCTGCCTGCCGGCCGCCCACCCCGACGTCTGCGTACTGGCCAACAACCACGTCCTGGACTTCGGCCGCCGTGGCCTCGCCGAGACACTCGACTCGTTGGCCGGCGCGGGCTTGCGGACGGCCGGCGCGGGCCGGGACGCCGCCGGGGCGAGCCGCCCGGCGATCGTCCCCCTCGACAGAGGCCGACGGCTCCTGGTCTTCTCCTTCGGCATGCCGTCCAGCGGTGTCCCGCAGTCCTGGGCCGCGACCGGGTCGCGCGGCGGAGTCAGCTTCGTGGCCGGTCATTCGGACGCCGCCGCGGCCGAAGTGGCCGACCGCATACGGCGGATGAAGCGTCCCGGCGACATCGCGGTGGTCTCGGTCCACTGGGGCTCCAACTGGGGCTATCGCATACCCCGGGACCAAGTCACCTCCGCCCACGCCCTGATCGACGCCGGAGCGGACGTCGTGCATGGCCACTCCTCGCACCACCCCCGTCCCCTGGAGGTGTACCGGGGCAAACTCGTCCTGTACGGCTGCGGCGACTTCATCAACGACTACGAGGGAATCACCGGCTACGAGCAGTACCGCGACGACCTGCGGCTCCTCTACCTCCCCTCGCTCGAGCCCGGCACGGGCAAGCTCACCGACCTGCGCATCACCCCGCTGCAGGCCCGGCGCATGCGCCTGTGCCACGCCTCGTCCGACGACCGCCGGTGGCTGCGATCCCTCCTCGACCGGCTCACCGAGGGTTTCCGCCCGTGCGCCGCGCCGGACCCGGAGGGCACCTTGACGCTCCGGGCAGCCTGACGGACCAGCTCGCCAAGGCACTGCCCGCGCTCGCCGACTTCCTCAACCCTCATGGTCCAGGGCCGCAAACAGACCGACTGATCGGCCGCCCCTGCCCACTGCAGCACAGCCCGCCGCAGCTCCACCGCTTCCGTGGTCATCACCCTCTCGCCTGCCCACGTCCACCTCTGCCCTCAACATCACCTCTGGGCCCGTTCCACCCACGACATCCCACTCACCCGCCTGCCGGAAGTCATCCAGCCCAGCGTCGACTCGACCAGCTCGCCCGCCACCACCGGAAGATCCGACAAGCCCTCGACCTGGCACGGAGAATCGTTGAGGACTGGACCGCCATCGGCATGCCGATCGACCTCGGGAAAGAGTGGACCGACCGCCTCGACCGAGTCGAAGCACAGTCCGTCAGCAAGAAGGTATCGGCCGAGGTCCGCAGTCACCTCGCGGAATTCCCCGAGATCGTGGTGCTGACGCACCTGATCCTCGACCCGCCGACGACCGCCCTCAACCCCAAGGAGCTCTACCTGGCGACGACAGCCGAGTTGAGCCGACGATTCACGCGGATCTACACCACCCTCGGAGCCCAGGACCCCCTCTACTGGAGGTTTCCACGGACTTCCCGGCGGTCTTGATGCGGGCGGGTGTCCAGTAGGCGAGGGCGTCCCGGCGCTCCTTGACGGTGTACTTCAGGACCGAGACCGGGTCGGCCGTGGCAGCATGAGCCTGCCCGGGTACGGCAGTCGCCGGGATAGGGGCGGCGAGGACGAGGGCTGTAGCGGCTACGGCGAGTCCCGTGGCCCGGCTACGAACACGCCGGACCGCGGAAGTGGAAGTCTCAGGCATAGCGGATATCTCCTCGGCTGATGCGGGCAGTGGACGGGGGCTGTCAGCCCGCTCAACTAGAGGGGGAAACCTGCCTGTTCGGTTGGCGCTTTTGATGAACTGTGACGATCACAGTGACCATGGCTCCGCACAATTCGCGTCCGTGACACCTGCCACCGGCCCAATCGACGCGCCGCACCCCGCTTCCGGGAAGCGGGCACACACGGCGCCCGCCGTGCCTGTTTCAGTGCTCCCGCGCTCCGTTTGCTGCCTGCTTCGGGCCCGTTCCCGCTCGACGTGGTTCACCTCACGCACCCGCGCGGAGACGGCTATGGGGCGGTGGCGGCCCGGGCGGTCACCGTCGGGGGGAACGCAGCTACCAGCCGAGCTGGTCGCCGAGCCGCAACCGCAGCCACAGCACCAGCCGCTCGTCCGGGTCGGCGAAATCGAACCCGAAGATTCCCTCGGCGCGGGCGAGCCGGTACCGGATGGTGTTCGGGTGCACGGACAGCCGGTGGGAGGCGGCCACGACATCACTGTTGGCGTCCAAATAGGCGAGGATGGTCGCCGCGTAGGTGGTGCCGTGCTGGAGGTCGTGGGCGCGGATCCCGGGACCGATGCTGCGGGGCAGTACCTCGTGCGTGGCCAGTACGTGGGCCAGCGCGGACAGCGTCGCGCTGGCCCACACCTCGTCGATCGTGGCCACCTGGCACGGTTCCGGGTCGCCCGGCCGGTCGGTGAGTGTGCGCAGGACGAGATCCGCGTCGGCGCGTGAGCTCGCGATCGAGCGCAGTCCCTGGACGACGGAGCCGAGTCCGGCTAGGACGGGCACCCGCAGCGCGCCGTGGGCGCGCCGGGCGATGTCGGCGACGAGTTCATGAGAACGGGCCGCAAAGTCGTCGGCAATGAGCACAGCCGTATTGCCAGCAATACGAAGACCTGGGTCGCCACGGTCGTGCTGCAGCTCGTCGGCGAAGGCAAGATCAAGCTCGATGACTCTGTCGACCGGTATCTGCCCGGCCTGATCCGCACCGAGCACGGGCGCAAGATCACGATCCGGCAGCTGTTGCAGCACACCAGCGGCCTGCCCGACTACCTGGAAGGGCCGGAGTGGGAGGACCTGGAAGCGCACCGCTGGGATCACATCGAGCCCTTGGAGACGGTCAAGCAGTCGCTGGAACTGCCCCCGCCCGAGGACAGGACTCCGGACGGCTTCTACTACTCCAACACCAACTACAACCTGGCGGGCCTGATCGTCACGAAGGTCACCGGCCGCAGTATCGCCACCGAGATCAAGCAGCGGCTCATCAAGCCCCTCGGACTGCGTGGCACCTACTGGCCCGGTGACCAGGTCGAGCTCCGCAAGCCGACGCTGCGCGGCTACGTGGTGCAGGGCCGGAATCTGGTGGACAAGACGGAATGGAACACCTCTTCGGCCGACGCGTCGGGTGCGCTGGTCTCCACCGGTCTCGACGCGACTACGTTCTGGACCGCGTTGTGGAGCGGAAAACTGCTGGCCCCGGCCCAGCTGGCCGACATGAAAAAGACTGTTCCGGATGACGGCGGCGAGGGCTATGGCCTGGGAGTGGAGCGCTATGAGCGCACCCCCGGCCGCGTCACCTGGGGACACAGCGGCTATATGGAGACCGGCCACAAGTTCAGGAACGCCGTCACCGATGACGGCCAACGCGCGGTGACCCTGCTGTTCGGCTCAGAAAAGTTCAACTCGGCAAAGGTGGACTCCATCATCGACAAACTCATCCGCAACCTTCGCTGACCGGTCGCTCTCTCACTGTCACGAGGCGCGGCGGAGCGGTTCCCGCGTAATCGCACAGGGAGAGAGCGAGTACCGGAGTTCACCGTCAGGTTTCTTCGAGCAGGCAATCCCCTTTCCTGAGCGCTGCCTCGGAAGCCCCACGGAAGTCCCACGCAGGCCCTACGGAAGTTCCACGGAAGCGACCCCGTCGCGTCGGCGCGATTCGGCGGATGTGCGGTGCGGTGGGCCCGGCAGGGCGGTACCGAAGCGTTGCAGCTTCCGCACCAGGGCGTTCGCCCTCGTGCACGACACAGCGATGACGCCGCCGCCACCGCGGCAAGCCCGGGCCGGTTGGCGCCGGTTGAGAAAGGCCCCTCTCCCATGACAGCACCATTGCGTGAGCCAACCGTTGAAGCACCCCCCGACGCGACCGAAGAGGCGGCGGCAGCCGTCGGCTCGGACAGCACAGCTGTTCAGGGACGCTCACTGGGGCGGATCGCCTGGGAGCGCCTGAAGCGCGACCAACTCGCCCTGGCCGGCGGCGGCGTCGTCGTCCTCATCGTCGTCGTGGCCCTGCTCGCCCCCGTCATCACCGACCTGATGGGCCAGGACCCCGAGACCCACCACGAGGACCTGATCAACCCGCTGTTCGGCACCCCGAACGGCTCCCTCGGCGGTATCAGCGGTGACCACCTCCTCGGCGTCGAGCCGGTCAACGGCCGAGACATCTTCGCCCGCATCCTGCACGGTGCGCGGATCTCGCTGCTCGTCGGCTTCCTGTCGGCCGTGGTCGCGGTTGTCCTCGGTACCGTCCTCGGCATTCTGGCGGGCTTCTTCGGTGGCTGGGTGGACACCGCCATCAGCCGCGTCATGGACGGTCTGCTCGCCTTCCCCCAACTGCTCTTCATCATCGCGCTGGTCTCCGTCATGCCGAACGACCTGCTGGGGCTGACCGGTTCGGGCGTGCGCATCTTCGTGATGATCCTGGTCATCGGCTTCTTCGGATGGCCCTACATCGGACGCGTGGTGCGTGGCCAGGCACTCTCCCTGCGCGAACGGGAGTACGTCGAAGCGGCCAGGTCACTGGGCGCCGGACGCTTCTACATCCTCTTCAAGGAACTACTGCCCAATCTTGTCGCGCCGATCATCGTCTACACCACGATGGTGATCCCCACCAACATCCTCACCGAAGCGGCGCTCAGCTTCCTGGGCGTGGGCGTCAAGCCGCCCACGGCCTCCTGGGGGCAAAAGCTCTCGAACGCGATCGACTACTACGACTCGGACCCCGTCTACATGGTCGTCCCGGGCGTGGCGATCTTCATCACGGTGCTTGTCTTCAATCTCTTCGGCGACGGCGTGCGGGACACGCTCGACCCGAGGGGTTCCCGCTGAACCGCGGTGATTCCAGCGGCCCGTGGCACCGACACGCTGTTTCTCATCAATTCCGGAGGATCCGAGATGGTGACTACCCAAACCGCCTCAGGGCGGCGACCACGGCGCAGGCAGGCCATAGCCGCTGCCGCCGCGGCCACCGCGCTGCTGACCACGGCGGCGTGCGGCGGCGGCAACGGCAAGAAGGGCGCGGCCGGAGGCTTCCGGATGGCAGAGGGGCCGGTGGCCGAGCGCGGGGTGCTGACCGCGCCGACCGAGATATGGGGTGTCGCGGTGCGGCGGGCCGAGGTGATCGGTCCGCTCGCCGCGAAGGACGCGGTGGGACTGGCCGATGCGGACGAGGCCGCTGCGAAGCTGCGGATCTCGCGGCGCCAGGTGTACGTGCTGCTGGGGCGGTGGCGTGCGGGCGAGGGCGTGGTGTCGGACCTGCTGCCGGGCCGCTCCAGCGGCGGCCGTGGCGGGGGACGTCTGTCCGGCGACGTCGAGATGATCGTCCGGGAGGTGCTGCGCACCCGGTACTTGACGCGGCAACGCCGCTCGGTGGCGGCAGTCTGCAAGGAGATCACGCGGCAGTGCCGGGCTCGTGGCCTGCGAGCCCCGTCGAGGGGGACGGTGCGGCGCCGGATCGAGCAGCTGGACCCGGTGTCGTCGGTCGCGGCGCGGGAGGGAAGCGAGGTGGTTCGTTCCCTCCGGTCGGCCGGGGGTGTGCCGCCTGCGGTCACCGGGCTGTTGGAGCAGGTCCAGATCGATCACACGCCGATGGATGTGATCGTGGTCGACGAACGGCACGGGCTGACGATCGGCCGTCCGTATCTGACCCTCGCGATCGACGTGGCCAGCCGGTGCGTGGTCGGCCTGGTCGTGACGCTGGAGGCGCCGTCGGCAACCTCGGTCGGGCTGTGCCTGGCGCACGCGGCGACGGACAAGCGGCCGTGGCTGGAGCGCCTCGGCGTGGAGGCGGTGTGGCCGATGAGCGGGAAACCGCGCGAGCTGTACGTCGACAACGCCGCGGAGTTCAAGAGCGAGGCCCTGCGCCGCGGCTGCGACCAGCACGGCATCAAGCTGCGCTACCGGCCGCCCGGCCAGCCGCACTTCGGCGGGATCATCGAGCGGCTGATCGGCACGGTGATGCGAGAAGTACACGAACTGCCGGGCACCACCTTCTCCAGCATTGTCGAGCGCGGCGCCTACGACAGCGACGGCAAGGCCGCGCTGACCATGGGAGAGCTGCAGCGCTGGCTGTCCTTCGGGTTCAGCCGAGATACGCCTCGAAGGGGCAATGAGTTGATCTTGATGCGGCTTGGCGCGTGGTCAGCACAGTTGCGCCGCAGTAAATGCGTACACCTCGCCGCGGCGGCCGGGACGCCCCGTCACAGGCCGGAGTGATCGCGGCAGGGCCCCCGTCGCGGTAAATCCGGTATTTACTGCGGCAGTTGTGCATACGTCTCCACAATCGAGCATCTGCCCGAATGCGGTTCTGCTGTGCGGACTTGAGGGGAGGGGACTGTCAGTGCCCGATGCCGACCAGGCCAGGCGCCAGCATGTTTGCCTGGGTCATGCCCCCAGGTCCTCCGTCACGGGCAGGCACTCGGCAAGCAGGTCGACGACGTCGCGCCAGGCTCGCTGCGCGTGCTGTGGGTGGTAGCCGACGCCGGGGACCATGGGGTGGTCGACCGGCGGGTGGTGGAAGGCGTGCAAGGCGCCGCCGTAGACCGTGAGGCGCCAGTCGATGCCCGCGGCCTGCATCTCAGCGGTGAACGCGTTCCGTTGCGCGGGCGGCATGATCGGGTCTTCCGATCCGACCCCGGCCCACACCGGGCAGCGGATATGCGCCGCCTCGCCCGGTCGGCCCGTGGTAGTTGCGTTGACTGTCCCGATCGCGCGCAGGTTGACGCCATCGCGCCCGAGTTCCAGCGCGATGGCGCCCCCGGTGCCGTAGCCGACGGCGGCTATCCGGTCGGGGTCGGTCCGCGGTTCGGTGCGCAACACGTCGAGCGCCGCGTGGCCGATGCCTCGCATCCGGTCGGGGTCGGCGAGCAGCGGCATGCAACGGGCCAGCATCTCCTCGGGGTCGCCCAAATAGCGCCCACCGTGAAGGTCGAAGGCCAGCGCTACATATCCCAGCTCGGCGAGAGCATCGGCCCTGCGGCGCTCGACGTCGCTGAGCCCCATGCCCTCTGGTCCGAGCAGCACCGCGGGCCGGCGGTCGACACCGGCCGGGAGCGCGAGGTGCCCGATCATCGTAAAACCGTCGGCCGGATACTCGACCGTACGCGTCGTAATCGTTGTCATGAGTCTGGACTGTAGTGATCGTCGAGCCCGGTCCGGCCGGTGTTCTGCCGCTGGCAGAACAGCGCGGGTATCCCTCTGAAATACGGCGAGGGCTCACAAGAACCGTCACAAACCCCGTCCCCACGGCAGCGCTGTCGGAATCATCCCGTTGCCCCTTTGGGGAGTATCTCGGTCACACCCGATCTACAACTACGTGCCCGAGCTGAAGGGCGGTCGCCTCGCACTCGCCGAGACGACCAGCACGGCCGAACTGCCCCGGCCTGCCAAGCCCGAGGACTGATCACCGCCGTTTGCGGCTGGTGACACGGTTCTTACCGGCACCCCTAGAAGCCCGCGAGTTCACGCGGACTGAAGGGGCCTCAGCGGGAACTCGAGGATGCAGTGCCGTTTCAGCGGGCATCGGCTCATCGGGTTCGGGGTGAACCGGCGATCTCAGGAGTCGACCATGTGGCACCCAAAGGGCGGGGCCCACGTCGACGGTATGGATTTGCCACCGACCGGGGTCGTCCTCGCCCTGGGCGTAGAGGGTCCGTATGCACGGCCTGGTCGCTCTGGAGGCTACGGCCACCTGCGCACCCAGGCCCACGAGGCGGCCAGGCTCAACCGCGAGGAGATGCTCGACCTCGTATCGATGCCCGGAAGATTTCAAGTCCAGTGAGACGGTCGGGACGCTATGAGGTTTGTGGTGCGGGTTCGCGGCGCTTGGCCGGGTCGTTGATCCAGGCTTTCTCGGGTATTCGGGGTGGTCGGGGGCGGCGGGCGAAGCGTTCGGGGTGGCGGGCGTATGCCTGGGCGAGAGTGACGGCTCGTTGGTCGCGGACCTCCTCGGCGGTCCCGAAGTGGACGGAGGCCGGGGTGTGCCAGCCGATGCCGGAGTGGCGGTGTTCGTGGTTGTAGTACGCGATGAACGTGTCGAACCACTCGCGGGCATGGGCCAGGGAATCGAAGCGGTCGGGGTAGTCCGACATGTACTTCGTGGTCTTGAACTGGGCCTCGCTGTAGGGGTTGTCGTTGGAGACCTTGGGCCGCGAGTGCGACCGGGTCACTCCGAGGTCGATCAGCATCTGGGAGACCTTCTTGCTGGTCATCGAGGTCCCGCGGTCCGCGTGCACGGTCTCGGGCACGATGCCGTTGCGGGTGATGGTCTCGCGGATCAACTCCTCGGCCCGCTCGGCCGATTCGGCCTTCTCGACAGTGTGGCCGACGATATAGCGGGAGTAGATGTCGATGATCACGTAGGCGTGGTACCAGATGCCCTTCTCGGGTCCGGCGGCCTTGGTGATGTCCCAGGTGAACACCTGCGAGGGGGCGGTGGCGAGGAGTTCGGGCACCGCCTTGGCAGGGTGGGTGGCCTGTCGGCGGCGCTCGCCGCTCTGGCCCTTTTCGCGCAGGATCCGGTACATCGTGGAGACGGAGCAGCGGTAGCGCCCGGCATCCAGCTCACGGGCCCAGATCTGGGCGGGCGGGAGTTCGGCGTACTCCTCGCGGTTCATCAGCTCCAGTACCGCAGATCGCTCCGGCGCGCTCAGGGCCGAGGGCTGGACCTGCGGCTTCCTCGGTTTCCGCTCGGCTGCGGGCCGCAGCCTGCGGTAGTGGGTGGCCCGCGAGCGTCCGGTCAGCCGGCACGCGGTGGTGATACCCAGTGCGGGCTCGACACCGGCGAAGGCGTCGTCGAGGACCGGGGCGGCGTTCTGGGTCAGTCCGCGCTCTCGGAGATCATTTCCAAGAGCGCGGAAGCTTTTCCCATGACCTCCAACGCGGCCTTGTTGCGGGCCAGTTCCTTCTCCAGCCGTTCCACTTGGCGGCGCAGTTTCTCGTTCTCCACCTCGGCGGGCGACCTCTTCGGCCTCGCCGGGCCGGTGCGCCTGTCGGCCAGCTTCTCCAGGGCCCCGGCATCCCGGGCGGCCCGCCACTCCTTGATGTGCGAGTGGTACAGCCGCTCGCGGCGCAGGACCGAGCCCTTCTCGTTCTTGGCCGCGGCGTCGTACTCGGCCACGATCCGCAGCTTGTACTCGGGACTGAAACTGCGGCGCTTCGGCTTCGCTGCCGGATCCGATCCGGACGGCTTCGTGCTGGTCATAAGGGTGGAACTCCTGTCGATGCCCTCTCAGGCTAACCCGACAAAGCGGGATGTCTCACCCAAGGCTGGCAGAGAGGGCCTGGGCCTGTGCCCGCCGGCCTGAGGCACGTCAGGGCAGCTGGATCATCACACATGTGGGCCCGCGCTCCGCGAGCGTCTCGCAATCGTTCGCCCCGTTGGCGACCACGGCCCCGATCGCGATGCCCCACGCCCCGGCCGGAATGGTGACCGGTGTGTCGACCCGGTGCTCGATCACGCCTCGATCATTGGGCCGGAGAATGCTGTGGAAGAAGTCCACCGGCGGCTCCAGAGGCTCCCCGTCCTCATCCACGGCGTTTCCGTACACCTCGATGGTGGCCCACGTATCGACGCCGTCGGCGTGCACGCCGAACCTCAGCCTCGGATCGGACCGGGGCCCCGTGAGGCTGACATCGGTGATGGACGGCCGCCCGTTCCCGCCCGCCGCCTTCGCGGCACCGACCACCGCCACGCTCAGCGCGACCATGTAGAAGATCACCCCGAGGATGAGCACGGCGGTCTCCCACATGTTGCCCCGTCGTGTGGGACACATCAGTAGCGCCACGATGCTGCAGACAATCGCCAGGATGGCGCAGAGCGACGCCACGTAGATGGGCCACGACTCGTTGTTGAGCGCGACAAAGACGATGTCGCTGGTGAGCCCGAGAGCGGTCATAACGCCCGCGACGGTGACCAGGGCCCCGGCGAGGATCTTGGCGACGTCGTCCAGGCGCTTCCCGAGTCTGGCCTGGATTTCGTCGGGCAGCGGGGCGTGTTCCTGCCCATCGCCCGGCCTTCTCAGCCCGCTCATGGAACAGACGCTAGTCGTGGACGCGATCGCAGGCGCCGGGGTGTGGGCCAAACGGAGCAACTGCGGCCAGTTTCGGGCATGACCGGCCGGTTCCGTTGGCTGGAGTGAGGGAACCGGTGAAGCCGCGGCCTTCCTCGGATGCGTATCCGACCCTGGCGCCCCGGTCCTTGAGCTTGAGTAGCTCTGGCCGGGTCTCCCAGCCGGCCGTCCTCGACGCACGAGGCCGCGTCGCCTTCGCCCTGCCCGAGCATTCTCCCGCCAGGCCGAGCGAGCTTCGACAATGCCGAAGATTCGTCATAAGGCTGTGAGCCTTCCGCAACCGGGGAAACGAGCTGGCCAGGCCCCATAGAGTGTCAGCGAGGGCCACGGGAACCCGTGGGTTGTCGCACAGATGCTGGCGACGGACGGGTTTCCAGATGGCTACGAAGCGCTACATGTCCGTTCGCCGTAGACACCTCACGTGGCTAACTCGTCAAGCGGCAGCGGCAAGAAGCGTGGGGAACGCGGCTTCCTCATCGAACAGCTTGTTGTGCTGAAGGCAGTGGTAAAGCTGTCCGATCATGCGGTTGAAGAGGTTGCGCTCCGCGGCGGCGTGCCAGTCACCGGCGTCGCGACGGCCCCGGTAGTGTCCGTTGGCCCCGGGCGAATGCCGGAGGGTGGCGAAAGCCCAGAGGTAGCCGGCGTGGTTGAGCCGGTCGTTCTTCACCCAACGCCGGGTGATGCTGGTCTTCTTGCCCGAGGCTCTGGTGATCGGCGAGGAGCCTGCGTAGGCCTTCATGCCCCGGGCGTCGGCGAAGCGGTGGCGGTCGTCCCCGATCTCGGCGAGCACCCGGGCGCCGAGCTGAACACCGAGGCCAGGGAAACTCAGGATGATCTCGGCGTCCGGGTGCTGAGGGAAAGCTTCCTGCACCGCCACCTCAAGGTCGTCAGCAGCAGTGCAGGCCGCATCCAGCTGAACCAGGAGAGCGAGCATCTGCTTGCCGAGCGCGTCCTCGGCCAGCGGCGGCTGGTGGGCCCAGTCGCCCCGGAAGACCTGACGGAGCCGCTCAGCCTCAGCCTCGATGCCGCGCTGGCGGCCGGCCCGCTTGAGAGCGGCCCGGAGCTGCGTGCGGGTCAACCGGGCGGCGAGAGTCGCAGTGGGAGCGGCCTTCAGGAGCTCTCGGGCCTCCGGCCGGCACAGACCGTTCTTCCACCGTTCGAAGGTGGCCAGGGCCGCCGGATAGAACTCCCGCAGCAGCGAGCGCAGCTGGTTGGAGGTCTGCTGTCGATTCCACGTCGCGTTCTGCTGAGCACGGGCGAGGACGGAGATGGCGCGGGCCAGATCGGAGTCCTTGGGCAGCGGCCGGTGGGCATGCATGTCTGTGCGCAGGATGTTGGCCAGGACAAGTGCATCACCGGAGTCCGACTTCTTGCGGGAAGCGCTGAGGCGGTCGCGGTAGCGGGCGGCGGACATCGGGTTGATCGCGAACACTTCTCGTTTCCCGGTCCGCAGTACCGCGACCAGCAGGCCGCGGGACGTCTCCATCGCCACCGGTATCGGGTTCTCTTCGCTGTCGCCGTACTCGGCAAGCAGGTCCAGCAGAAGCCGGTAGCCAGCTGAGTCATCGGGGATGTGTCGCTTGGCGAGTAACTCGCCGGTGTCGTCGACCAGGGCGACGTCGTGGTGTCGCTCCGCCCAGTCGATACCGCAGTAGATGGACATCTTCCCTACCCATGCTCGGGGTGTATGTGCTGGTCACGAGCACATGCGGGCCACGCGTCGTGCTAATCCCAGGCCTCAACCGGTGATGGCTGGGCCGACACCTCACTAGGGCCTGTTGCGAAAGTGGATCTTGACTGTGAAACGATCACGGTGTGGCGCGTGGAGATCTGACAGACGAACAGTGGGTACGGCTGGGACCGCTCTTGCCGAAGGGCAGTAAGTCCGGCCGGCCGCCGATATGGCCCAGGCGGCAGCTGATCAACGGCATCCGGTGGCGGACCCGGGCCGGCACGCCGTGGCGGGATGTGCCCGAGCGGTACGGGCCGTGGGACCGGGTCTACGATCTGTTCCGGCGCTGGCAGCGGGACGGCACCTGGAAGCGGATCTTCACCGAACTGCAGGCCCAGGCCGACGCGAAGGACCTGATCACCTGGGATGTGAGTGTCGACTCAACGGTGTGCCGAGCCCATCAGCACGCCGCCGGTGCGGTGAAAAGGGGGATCTCCAGAAGGAGCCGCCCGGAGGTGTCGAGACCGAGCCGGACGACCACGGGCTCGGGCGCTCACGCGGTGGGCTGACCACCAAGATTCACCTCGCGGTCGAGCAGGGGCAAAAACCCATGTCCATCGTGATCACGGCCGGGCAGCGCGGCGATTCCCCGCAGTTCGAACCGGTACTTGAGCGCATCCGGGTACCCCGTAAGGGGCTGGGGCGTCCCCGCAAACGGCCCGCCAAAGTCCGCGCCGACAAGGCGTACGGCTCCCGGAAGAATCGCGCCTACCTGCGCAGACGCGGGATCCGCTGCACGATCCCGGAGAAGAAGGACCAGATCCGCAACCGCAGGAAGCTTGGTTCCCGTGGCGGCCGACCGCCGAAGTTCGACAAGGCCGACTACCGCGAACGCCACGCAGTCGAGTGCGGGATCAACCGCCTCAAACGTCACCGGGCCGTCGCCACGAGATACGACAAACTCGCCGTCCGCTACGAAGCCACCATCCTCGTCGCAGCCATCAATGAGTGGCTGTGACCAGCACTTTCGCAACAGGCCCTAGTCGTTCGTGGCACCAGCGCACCACGCGGGCCCCGGTCTGAGCAGGAGCTCGTACGGCTCGCGCGTAAGGAGAGGTTTCCGTGTGGTCGACTCGTCACACGAACGCTAATGAGGCACGGGCGTCAGCGCGGTGGCTTCGTGCCCGACGGTTAACGCGGGACCGGAGATGTCGAAGGCTGTCGGTCTGCGGCCAGGCTTTGCGCGCCAGCTATACGAAAGGCATCCCTTCGACATCTCCTCGGGCAGCGAGCTGAGCTATGCGATCAGCATCGTCGCTCGAACGGCACCGGGGCTCAACACCCGATCCGTGGTGCCGCTAACAACGGATTAGCTATACGAGAGCAGGGCCTTCAAGATCATCCCGTTGCCCCTTTGGCGCGTATCTCGGTCACACCCCTCACTTGGCCGCAGCCTGCCCAGGACGAAGGGACGGGGATGGAGGTCCAGTGGGCGCGTGCGGATGTCCGCCCTGGCTCAGCGCCGCGGGCGCCGCTTGCGCGCTAGTCCTCGATCACCTCCCGGCTGCCGGCGCCCTGCGCCCGTTGCGCGACCCGGACGCTCCGGAACTGGACGAGGACGACGACGGCAGCGAGGGGTGAGCAGACGTGTCCCGGTCATCCACTGGGCGCAAGGAGGACACGCGGCTGCGGGTGGCGGGGTCACTTGGATTCGAGGCGTCCCAGCGGGTGGCCGCCCGTGAGAACCGTTTGGGCGTTCTTCCAGTCAGTGAGGTCGATTCCGGTGACATGGCGCAGGTAGGCGAGGGTGACCTGCTGTACGAGGGCGACACGGTCGGGGTTCTCGTCGGTGGTCTCCGTTGCCTGGTAGCCGGAGATGCCGCCGAGGAAGTGCTCGCCGCCGCGGACGGTCAGGAGGCTCTTGTTGCCGCGGCTGAGGGTATAGGGGTCGGCCGTCCAGGCCGGGCCCCGGGTGGAGAGCGGGAGGTCGTCCTTGTCTCCGGCGACGACGAGGCCGGGGGCGGCGATATGGGAGAAGTCCTGATCGCGCAACCAGGGAAGGTTGTTGTGGGCAAAGGGGGTCAGTTCGTCGCCGCCCTTGCCTGCGGTGGCCAGTTGGATGCTGGCCATGACCCGGGAATCAGACAGGTCCTCGGCACCGGTCTGCGGGTCCGTGACGCGCAGACCCACCAGGATGCCGGCGGTCTGGCCGCCGAAGGAGTGCCCGGCCGCGACGATGCGGCTGTGGTCGATGCGGCCTTCCAGGCCCGGCACGCTCGCCTCCAAGGTGTTGAGCTCGTCGAGGATGCGCCGCATGTCCTGTACGCGGTAGCGCCACATCTGGGGCCGACGAGGGTCATCGGCTGGGAGGTGGAGCCGCTTGGAGTCCAGGTGGGTGGCCTGGATGACGACAAAGCCGCCGGACGCCCAGTGATCGACCAGCGGGGCGTAGCCGTCCAGGTTCGAGCCGAAGCCGTGGGCGAAGAGCACGACGGGCAGGCTCGTGCCGGCAGTGGGGGCGGTGATGCGGACGTGCAGGTCCTCGCCGCGCTGCGGTGCGTTCAGCACGAGCGGCTTGACGGATACCGTCGCAGTGGGGGCGGGGCCGGTGGTGTGGTGCGTGGTCATGCGTGTGTCTGCCTTTCAGGGGTTAACGGGCCGGGGGAGGCGGAGGATACGTTCGGCGTTGAGGTGGCCGAGCTTGTCCCGGCCTTGCTCGTCGAGCGGGGCGTGGTCGACGAAGGCGCGGGCGCCCCCCTGTCCGCCGAACGCGCCGCGGGAGTCGACGCCGCCGAGACCACGGTGCTCTTGACCGTCGCCTGTTGTGGGGGCGCCGTAGGGGGAGTCCGCGCCGAACATGACCCGGTCGGGGCCCAGCACGTCCAGGGCCGCGCCAAGCATGCGGTGGCTGTAGAGGCCGCCGGCGGTGACGGCCAGATTGCCGGTGATGTAGTCCAGGACGCGGCGCTGCAGGTGCGGAGCAGATCGGCACGGTCGGCGAAGGGTACGAGCATCTCGCCCCAGTGGCCGAGGATGATCTGGAGGTCCGGGTGCCGGTCCAGGGTCCCGGCGAGGATCAGGCGCAGAGTTGCCAGGCCGGCTTCTGAGTGCCATCCCCACCCTCCGGTGGACAGCAGCAGGCCCGTCATCTCGTCGAAGCCGCTGTAGGCGATGTCGATGAGTTTTCGGGGCGGCATGGCCGGGTGGATGTACAGCGGCACACCGAGGTGGGCAGCGGCTTCGAAAATGGGGCGGAAGCTGGCGTGGTCGAGATATGTCTCGCCCGTTCGCGGGAAGAGCATCGCTCCGACATGTCCCAGGCCAGTGACTGCCCGCTCAAGTTCCGCGGCGGCGGCCTGAGGATCGGACGTGGGCAGCGTGGCGAAAGCCGCGAAGCGGTCGGGGTGGCGGCGCACCGCGTCGGCCAGTACGTCGTTGGCCTCCCGGGCGAGAGGGACGGCGACCTGTGCCTCCATGTCCACGCCGCTGACGTCCATCCGGGCCAGACGTTCCTCGCCGACGTCGAGCAGACGCAGGTTCACCTCCCCCCGGCTACTCATCTTGTTGACGGTCGCGTCACCGCCCCACCGGAGAAGGGCGCGACGCAGTTCCGGGGTCCAGGCGTGCTCCTCGACGCCGATCACCCGCCGGGCCGGTGCAGTGTCCTGGCTCATGGACACTCCGTTCGTCGTTTGACTCATCCCGATACGGGATCTAACTGGATCATTCGCCCGCCAGCGGGCACATGAGCTACGGTAAAACTTGACGTTGACGTGAAGGGCAAGTGTGTGTGATGCAGAACACGCGGAAAGGGGTGGGGATGCGGATCGGGGAACTCGCCCGCCGCACGGGCGTCACCACCCGGGCCCTGCGGTACTACGAGGAACAGAACCTGCTCACCGCCGAGCGCAGCGGCAGCGGCCAGCGCCACTACGCAGAAACCGCCGTCGACCGGATCCACCTCATCCGCCAGCTGTACGCCGCCGGACTGAGCAGCAAGGCCATCGCCGAGCTGATGCCCTGCGTCATCGACGGCAAGGCCACCCCTGATCTCCTCCAGCGCCTGGCCGCGGAACGCGACCACCTCGACCGGCGCATCGCGGATCTCACCCATACCCGGGACAGGCTCGACTCCGTTATCGACGGTGCATCATCCAACATGCACACCGGCGCCCCCTGCCCACGGGACGCGAATGCATAGACCTGCGCCAAACCCGTCGGAAAAGGATCGTTTGCCGACAGGCGCGGAGGGCGTCCAATGAACCCGGACTTTTCGGGGCCTGTTGGCGGCGCGGATCCAATCAGATCCGTTGGTGATTGATGACAGGGTTTGGTGACAGATAGGGTCCGATCCTCCGTACGAAAGGGGCCCTTGATGGCGAACCTGGTCTACAAGCGAGTGTCGACCGACCAGCAGTCGACCGACCGTCAGAACCTCGTCCTGGCCGAGGCCGGAATCGAGGACCCGGTGGCGTTCGAGGAGGAGGCCGGCACCTCCAGCCGCCTCCACCCGCTCCAGCGCCCGAAGTTCGGCGAGCTGCTGACGTACGCCCGGCCGGGCGACGCCGCGCACATCTCTGAGATGTTCCGCCTCGTGCGCGGCACGAAGCACATCCTCGACGTGCTGGACGTCCTGCACCAGGGCCGCCTCGCCCTGCGCATCCACGACGGCGCGTTCTCCGCGATGGACCTCACCGCACGCCACCCGCGCACCGGAGAACTGCTGTCCACCGTGAAGTTCATGGTGCAGACCCTCGCGGCCGCCGGAGAACTCCAGCGGGAACTGACCTACGACGGGCTGCGGGCCGCCGAGGCGAAGGGCAACAAGGGCGGCCGCCGCCCGGCCGTCACGACGGAGAAGACCGACGCCGTGCGCACCTCGTACCTGGGCGGCCAGCCCATCGCCAGCCTGGCCCGTGAGCACCGCGTCAGCCGCGGCGCCATCCGCACCGCCGTCGCCGACCTCATGCCCGAGCACGCCACCGGCCACCAGGGCGCCCCGGCCCCGGAGCTGTCGGTCACCCTCGACATGCCGGGCAAGGTCGCCGACTTCCTCCGCACCGCCGAACTGGAGCCCGCCGAGCGCGCCGCCCTCGACCAGGGCGTGACCGTACGGCGCGGCCAGGGCTACACGCTCCGCGTCCGCGCCGTGCCATCGGTCCACCGCGCGCTCCTCGGCCGCTGCCAGCCGCTCGACGCCGCCTCGATCCCGGCACAGCGCAAGGCCCGCCGCGAATACGCGAACCGCTTCAACGCCCTTGCGGCCACCACCGGGCCATGATTAACCCTTACTGGCTGTTGCTCGTTCGACCGTCAAGCATCACGGCCGAATGAGCAACAGCCAGTAGGGCCTGTTGCGAAAGTGGATCTTGACTGTGAAACGATCACGGTGTGGCGCGTGGAGATCTGACAGACGAACAGTGGGTACGGCTGGGACCGCTCTTGCCGAAGGGCAGTAAGTCCGGCCGGCCGCCGATATGGCCCAGGCGGCAGCTGATCAACGGCATCCGGTGGCGGACCCGGGCCGGCACGCCGTGGCGGGATGTGCCCGAGCGGTACGGGCCGTGGGACCGGGTCTACGATCTGTTCCGGCGCTGGCAGCGGGACGGCACCTGGAAGCGGATCTTCACCGAACTGCAGGCTCAGGCGGATGCGGAGGACCTGATCACCTGGGATGTGAGTGTCGACTCAACGGTGTGCCGGGCCCATCAGCACGCCGCCGGTGCGGTGAAAAGGGGGATCTCCAGAAGGAGCCGCCCGGAGGTGTCGAGACCGAGCCAGACGACCACGGGCTCGGGCGCTCACGCGGTGGGCTGACCACCAAGATTCACCTCGCGGTCGAGCAGGGGCAAAAACCCATGTCCATCGTGATCACGGCCGGTCAGCGCGGCGATTCCCCGCAGTTCGAACCGGTACTTGAGCGCATCCGGGTACCCCGCAAGGGGCTGGGGCGTCCCCGCAAACGGCCCGCCAAGGTGCGTGCCGACAAGGCGTACAGCTCCCGGAAGAATCGCGCCTACCTGCGCAGGCGCGGGATCCGCTGCACGATCCCGGAGAAGAAGGACCAGATCCGCAACCGCAGGAAGCTTGGTTCCCGTG
The DNA here is from genome assembly GCF_039766235.1 of Streptomyces changchenzhani. Classification (NCBI taxonomy): domain Bacteria; kingdom Bacillati; phylum Actinomycetota; class Actinomycetes; order Kitasatosporales; family Streptomycetaceae; genus Streptomyces; species Streptomyces changchenzhani. The sequence goes on from NZ_JBDHNH010000003.1 coordinate 580,618, forward strand.
GCGGCCGACCGCCGAAGTTCGACTACCGCGAGCGCCATGCGGTCGAATGCGGCATCAATCGCCTCAAACGCCACCGGGCCGTCGCCACGAGATACGACAAACTCGCCGTCCGCTACGAAGCCACCATCCTCATCGCAGCCATCAACGAGTGGCTGTGACCAGCACTTTCACAACACGCTCTAACGCCCTCTCAGTGCTGGGCGAGCGGCAGGGCGACGTCGAAGACCTGACGGTTCTTGGGGAATGCACCGTGTGAGGTGACAACGCCGTTGAGGATGTTGACCTTGTAGAAGCAGTAGGCACCGCTCGTCTCCAGGGCGGCGAAGCCGCTGTTGGTGCCGGTCTGGGGGCGTAGTAGATGTCGAACCCGGCCGAGGGGCCCGCGTTCACGCCGAGGTTGCCTGTAGGTGCGAGGGATCCGGCGTTGGCGGGAGACTGCAGGGACACCCTGTCGTTCGTGGTGTCGATGTCGAACAGGCTGGTGGCCGTGGCCGCGTTGAGGTCGTTGTTGGTGTAGGCGGCACCGGTCACGCCGAGAGCCGTGGTCGGCGGGGTGGTGGGGTTGGTGAGAACACCGTCGACGGTGGTGATGAGCGGTGCGGCGGCGTCATCGATGTTGTGACGGAGGTTCTGGCCGGTGTCGCTGATGACCCGGAGCCGGTTCGCGGCCGGGTTGAAGTCGACGCCGAACCTGCTTCCGGCTAGGGTGACGGTCAGCTGCGAGACCTTCGTCGCCTTCGCGTTGTTCGTGTTGAGGGTGTAGATACCGCCTCGGTTGCCGACGGCGTAGAGCTTGTGGTTCTGCACCCGGAAGTCGATGCCCACCACCTTGGTGTCGCCCTTCAGGCCCGAGACCCTGCCCAGGGAGCCGAGCTTCGACGGCTGGTTGGCAGGAAACGCCACCAGTCGCTGATCGGTGGTCAGACCCAGCACGGTCAGGCTCCGGTGCGCCTGGCCCGCAGCGGACCGGTCCGCCTGGGATCCGTCGGCCCACGCCCCCGCGGCGGGGAGGGCCGACGACACCACGGCGGCCAGAGCTACGGCGAGAACGGCTTTTCGCATTGCTTCTCCTACGAACGGAGCACCCACAGTTGGGCACAGAAGAACCAAAGCACTTTAAAGGCATTCAAAAGAATCTAAACGTTTGAAAGACACCTGTATGGCGGCGGAATGCGCGGCGGACGCCCTCCTGCAACGGCACTCTCCTGCCACTGTCCCAGTCTTTCCAGTGGCCTCGCACTCGCCGAGAAGCGCAACCGACAGCTGCGCCTCACCTCCGGAATCATCGCCCCGAGCGCCACCCGGATACCCGCGGACATGTGGGCCCGGCTGGTGACGGACCAGATCGGAGGGGTGCGGCGCACCGCACCTGCTCATGCCCGGCCCCCGCCGCCAGCCACGACAGCAGGGACGGGGCGTCGAACGCGTCCACGGGCTCGGAGGTATACGCATCGAGCCAGCGCCCCTTTCGGGTGAGCGTATGGACCATTCGGAGGCCCGCGCCAGGTGATTACCCGCTCTCTGGTGAACTCTGGCCGTGATCCCGCACTTTTCGGCGCGGGGAAGGAGATTGGGCGCGATGGGCAGAGAACGCATCGACTCCAGAATGCTTCAGGAGTTGACCGAGCAGTCGCAGGACTTGAACAGCGACGCATTGCACGTAACGAATGCGGCGCTGGCGGACTTCACGGAGGCCGCCGAACCGGCGGACCGCAGGTGGTGGCAGCGCCGCGGCACTCTGCTGGGGGCAGCCGGAGCGGCGACCCTGCTGGGTGGCGGACGCGCGGCGGCCGCCTCCAGCAACGACGTGATGGCGCTGCAGACCGCCGCGTCGCTGGAGAATCTTGCGGTGAGCGTCTACCGGACGGCGGCGGGTCTGCCGTTTATCAAGAACGGCAACAAGGCCGTGGCTGCGTTCATCAGCAAGACCACCGAGCAGCACATGGCACACGGCAAGGCGTTCAACGCCGCCGCGACGAAGGCCGGCGGCAAGGCGCAGTACGAGCCGGATGCGAAGTACGCGGCCGTCGTCAAAAAGACGCTGCCCTCGATCAAGACACCGGCGGACGTGGTCAAGCTGGCCATCACCCTGGAAGACGTGGCCGCACAGACCTACACCAAGAACATCGGCCAGGTTAAGGACGAGAAACTGCGGCAGCTGTTCGCCTCGGTCGCCCCGGTGGAGGCGCAGCACCGGGCAACACTGCTGGCGGTTCAGGCCCTGCTGGCCGCCGGCCTGCCGGAGCTGGTCGCGATTCCCACGGATGCGGCGAAGCTTCCCGCCGCCGCGGGCGAGGTCGGCTTCCCCGATGCCTTCTACCCCACCAAGGACGCCTCGCCGGTCAGTGAAGGGGCCGTGAAATGAACAGCAGCAAAGACGACTGGGAGCTCCCCGTCAGCGAAGGCGAGCTGTCCCGGATGACCCGGGAGCTGACGGAGGCTCACCGCGAGACCCTTCCCGTGATGGCTGCCTCCGCGCGCGATCTGACCGAGGAGCTGCGCGATCTGCCGGCTGATGCCCCGGACATGCACCAGCAGCAGCGCATTCACCTGGCACGCCGTCGGTTCCTGGTCGGCGCGGGCGCATCCGCGGCAGCCCTCGCGCTGGCCGCGTGCGGTGGCAACGACAAGAAGTCCGCGTCCGGCCCGTCACAAAGCGCCAGCGCCTCGAAGTCGGCAGGAGCCGGCGGATACACCGGCGACCTGAAGATCGTCGCGCTTGCGGCGGCTCTGGAGAACCAGGCGGTGGGCGCCTACAAGGCGGCTCTCGCGGCGGCCAAGGCCGGCAAGCTCGGCAAGGTGCCCCCGGTGGTGGCTACGTTCGCGCAGACCGCGATGAGCCAGCACAAGGACCACGCCGACGCGTGGAACGGAGTCCTCTCCTCGGCGGGGAGGCCCACGATCACAGGGACCCCGCTGTCCAACCACAAGGACGTCACAACGGCCCTGGGCAAGGTCAAGGACGTCCCCGCACTGGCCAAGCTGGCCCTGCAGCTGGAGGACCAGGCCACCCAGACGTACGTGTTCGCGACCTACAACGTCAAGAGCGCGGGCGGGATCAACACCGCGGCGACGATCGCCCCGGTCGAGGCCATGCATGCGGCGATCCTGCACTACCTGCTCGGCCAGTACCCGGTGCCGGACGACTTCATCGGCTCCGACAAGGCCGCCAGCACCAGCCTTCTGACCGTCTGACGCCTGGGCCAGGTGCGTTCCGGCGCACCTGGCCCAGCGCGGGCAGACCCTGAGCCACCGGAGTGACGATGATCTTCCGCCCCCGCAGGCCACACACGACCGTGGCCGCCACACTGTGCCTGCTGGTCAGCCTCGGCGGCTGCTCGAACGGCGGCAGCTCATCGCCCTCCGCCTCTCCCTCCACCGCGGCCACCAAGGCGCCCTCTCCCCAGGGCGGCGAAGAGGCACGGATCACCATCAAGAACTTCACGTTCACACCCGCCGAGCTGACGGTCAGCCCCGGCACGAAGGTCACCGTGGTCAACAATGACTCAACTCCCCACACCGTGACCGCCAGCGACAAAGCCTTCGACACCGCCACCATCGCCGCCGGCAAAACGGCCACCTTCACCGCGCCGTCCCGTGCGGGTGCGTATGCCTACATCTGCAGCATCCACCAGTACATGACGGGCTTGCTCAAGGTCCGTTGACCGCAGCGCCCCGCGTGCCGTGCACCACCTGCCGCAAAAGGGAGAGCCATGACCCGCGACGCCGCCACCTCACCGCAGCCTGCCCGTGGGCCGCATCGGCCGCTTCGGGCCGCGGCGCGCATCCTGGCTGCTGCCGGCCTGGTCGTGGACGCGTATGTGCACGCCCACCTCGCGGACCGCTACGACGCAGTCGCCGCGACCCTCAGCCAGGGCACCCTCTTCCGTATCGAGGCCGCCCTGGCCGCCCTCGCGGCCCTGCTCGTCCTGGCATGGCGCCGCGTACCCGCGGACGCTTTCGCCTGGCTGGTCGCCTCGGGAGGGCTCGCAGCCCTGCTGGTCTACCGCTACGCCAACGTCGGCGAACTGGGTCCGCTGCCGAACATATACGAACCGATCTGGTCCAACGACAAGAAACTCGTCGCAGTCGCCCAGGCTGTCACCATCGCAGCTACGACCCTGCTCCTCCTCACCCGTACCCGCCGACGACATCTCGTTGGCCCTGTTCTCGTATAGCTAATCCGTTGTTACTGACCTTGAAGTCGTCTTGTCGTAGGGGCTTTCTCCTGAAACGCCCAACGGAACGGCAACCGACAGAGCCAGCGTGGTGCGGCGTTCGCCCACGGCCCGCACTCGCTGCACCGGCCGGCAGCCTCGAAGCCTGCCCGGCCACCGAGGCTGCCGGACCGGCCCCCTCTGGTTGGGCCGGCGCGGCAGCCTCTATCCCCTGCGAACTCACCGGAACCGTCCAGACCGCGGTGTCCTTGACCCGCCCCGTCTCTGGAGTCGCTCTGTTCAACCTCCGGGGTCGAACAGAGTTCGGAGGCTTGCTGGACCGCCTGAACGCCGGGCTGCCGTAGCCGAGGGCACTTGGCCCTTGCATGGAGGTTGGGCGAGGGCGGCCGGGGCAAGGATGGCGTCGCCGAATCGGGCGCGGGCCCGGTCGGTGACTTCCTCGATGAGGAGTGCCTTGTCGTCGCTGGGGTCGAAGTGCAGTTGGCGGGTGGCCTGGTCGGCGGGACGTAGCGTCTCCGCTCGGAGGGTGAGTGTCCGGACACGGGCGCGTTGCAGGCCGAGCGTGGCATAAAGGGCGTAGGCGGCCCGTGTCATGGCAGCGGTGTGGTGGGTTGGCTCAGCAAGGGTCCGGCTGCGGGTGCTGGCCGTTTGGTCCGCGTAGCGCACCACGAGCGAGAGTCCGGCGGCGATCTGCTCCTCCGCACGGAGGCTGTTGCCCAAGCGTGTGGCCAGGCCGAGCAGAGCGCGCCGGTGCTCGGTCGAGTCGAGTTCGTCGTGCTCGAACCGATGCTCGTGGCTCATGGAGCGCGCGAGCGGTTCACGGGCTACGGGCCGCGGATCGAGGCCGTGCGCACGATCGAGGAGTGCTCGGGCCGTTGTCATGCCGAGGATGCGCTCCAGGATCGATGGCGTGGTGTCGGCCAGGTTACCGATGGTGTGCAGGCCGTGGCGGGAGAGGGCGCGGGAGGTCTTGGGGCCTACGCCGTCGAGTGCTGCGACGGGGCGCGGCCGCAGCCACGTTGCGACGTCGTCGTCCTCGACGACGGTGGTTTCGCCGGGCGGGGTGACGGCGGTCGCCATGGACGCGATCATGCGGTTGGGGCCGGCCCCGCAGGTCGTGCGGATGCCGTGGAGGGCGGCGAGGCGCATCTTGATCACCGCGGCGAGCCCTGCCGTGTCGGCCTGCCAGTAGGCCAGCGCGCCGGTGAGATCGAGGTGGGCGCTGTCGGGCGGGATGGCCTGCACCTGGGGGGTGATGGCCTCGCAGCCGGCCAGCAGGTCTTGGTACAAGCCCCGGTGGGCTCCGGGCGGCATGTGGAAGTGGCAGTGCAGGATCACCCTGGGCGTGGTCATTTTCATCCCGCGCTTCCGGGGCTCGAATACCCGAGAGCCTTCAGATCGGCAGACCTGGAGCCGGGGGGCTGCAGGTCGGCGTACGGGTGCAGGCGCGCGCCGGCCGTGCCGTTCGTGAGAGTCCGCGCGGGAGCGCCATGGGCGGGGGTCGGCGCTGGCGCGACGTCGCCGAGGAGGGCGAGGGCGGCTTGGGGGCCGTGGTCGCGGCGGGTGGCGGAGAGTTCTCCGAGGTCCCATACGTGGGTGCCGACGACGGTGCGGCGCGGTCCTCTGGCTTCGACGGTGCCTCGGACCAGCAGCAGCCCGGAGTGGAAAATGGTGTGCGCGCAGGCGGGGTGGGAGTTTTCGAAGAACGCGATGTCCACCAGGCCGCTGCCGTCCTCCAACGTCACGAAGATGACGCGTTTCCCTGAGGGGATCGGCGGGGTCTGGGTGGAGGCGCGGACGCCGGCGACCAGTACTTGCTGTCCGGGGTGCAGTTGTTTGAGGTGGGCGGCGTCGGTGGCGCCGATCTCGCGGAGCAGCCGGTGGTGGTGGTCCATCAGGTGCGCGGTCACGTCGATGGACAGCACGCTCAGTTCGGCGGCCAGGACTTCGCGGCTGGTCATCTCCGGCAGCCCCGACGGCCCACCGGTCATCAACTGCCCGTCCAGGGGGAGTTGGCCGTCCCCGGGGCGGGTGCGGGTGTGCCGGTGCAGCTCGGTCATCTGCAGGAGCAGGTCGCGGCGGGTCAGCCGGCCCCGCAGGGCGTCCAGGGCGCCGACCTCCACCAGGCGCTCCGCGGTCGGCAGCGCGGGACGGGCCCGCTTCCAGAGGTCCTGGATCGAGTTGTAGGGCTGCCCGGAGGCGATGCGCGCCACCTGCTCCTCGCTGATGCCCTTGACCGAGGACAGTGACAGACGGACACCCCAAGCCCCGTCGGGGCTCTTCTCGATCTGATATTCGGGGCGGGAGTGGTTGATATCCACCGGCAGGATGGGCACCCCATGTCGGCGCGCGTCGGAGACGATCACCCGGGCCGGCCACATCCCGGGGTCGTGCTCGAGCAGGCCGGCGTACAGCGCGGCCGGATGGTGTGCTTTGAGCCAGGCGGACTGCAGGGCGGGCACGGCGAAGGCGACGGCGTGGGCCCGGCAGAAGCCGTAGGCGCCGAACTCCTTGACGATGTTCCAGACCTCGTCCAGGACCTCGGTGCTGTACCCGCGGGCACCGGCCTCGCCCCTAAACCACCCCTCCAACCGGGGCAGCCGGTCGGGGTTGCTCAGGGCGCGGCGGGCGACGTCGCCCATAGCCCGGTCGCACCCGGTCAGTACGGAGATCATGTCGATGATCTGCTCGTGCCAGATGGTCACCCCGTAGGTGTCGGCGAGGACTGGCTCCAGGTGGGGGTGCGGGTAGCGCGGGGCGGCGCCGTGCCGGGCGGCGATATACAGCGCTGGCATGCCGCCCTTGACCGGTCCGGGCCGGAAGAGGCTGATGTCGGCGATGACATCCTGCGGCCCGCGGGGCTGAAGACGGCCGACCAGATCTTGCTGGCCCGGGCTCTCCAACTGAAACACGCCCACGGTGTCAGACTTTCGGATGAGGTTGAAAGCCTCCTCGTCGTCGAGCGGGACGTGATCGGGGTTGTCGAGATCGAGGTGGCGCCCGGTCGTGCGGCGGATCTCGGTGACGGCATGCGCCATCGCCGACTGCATCCGCACCCCCAGGACATCCAGCTTTAGCAGGCCGAGGTCTTCGACGTCCTCCTTGTCCGCCTGGACCATGGGGTATTGCCCACCGGGGGTGGGCTGCACCGGCAGCCGGTCCAACAGGCTGGCATTGGACAGAATCACCCCGCACGGATGCATCGCGATCCCGCGCGGCAACCCGTCCAGCGCCTCGGCGAGCTCCCACAACGCCCCGTACGATTCGGCCTCCGCAGCCAGCTCTTTGAGCTCGGGCAATTCGGCGAGCGCACTGCGGATGTCGCAGGCCTGGATGTGCGGAAAGCTTTTTGCGATGCGGTCGGCGGTCTGTGGTGGGAGCCCCAGGGCAAGGGAGGTGTCGCGCAGTGCGTGGCGGGCCCGGTAGGTCTCGGGCATACCGGTGATCGCGACGCGATCGGTACCGAACCGCTCGATGATCTTGTCGTAGACCTGGAGCCGGCGCGCGGACTCCACATCGATATCGATGTCCGGCAGCGACCGCCGGCGCACCGACAAGAACCGCTCGAAAAACAAGTGGTGCTCCAGCGGATTCGCCGTCGCCACAAACAGACTGTGGTTGACCATCGACCCCGCGCCCGAACCCCGCGCAGCCACCCGGATCCCCATCGCACGGACATCCGCCACCACCTGCGCGACGGCCAGGAAATAGGGCTCGAACCGCAGCTGCCCGATGATGCCGAGCTCGTACTCCAGCTGCTCGACTGCGAGCCGGTCTCGGTCCAGGCCGCGCGCGAACATCCCGTCCTGACACCGGCGCCGCAACAACTCCATCGCCCCACCCGCACCGGCCCGCGCCCCCACGACCGATGGCTCGGGGAAGTGCGGGGTCCCCAGACCGAGATCGGCCACCGGGTCGACGACGCACAGCTCCGCCGTGCGCACCGTCTCCGCAAGCAGTTCAGCGGCCCGGCCCGGCCCCGCGCCGGCGGCCTCAGCGATCTGCTCTGCGGCCGCCGCCATCGCCGCAGGCCCCTTCAGCCACCGCTCACCGCAGTCCACACTCCGGCGATCAATCGGGCGCAACAACCGGGCCGCGTCCAGCACATCAGCAATCCGCCCCTGGCCAGGGTCCGCGTAGCGCACCGCGTTGGTCAGCACTGCGGGGATACCGAGCCGGTCGGCGAGCTGGAGCGTGTGGGCGGCCAGACGCAAGGACCCCGGCCCCGTCCCCGCCAGCCCGTACCAAAGAACCTCCAGCCGCAGACCTGCACCCACCACCTCACGCCACGGTGCGAGCAGCTGCTCCGCCACATCGGGGCGCCCGGCCGACAGGGCCCGCACCGGCTCCGAGGCCGGACCAAGCAGCACCACCAGGCCGCGGTCGGCGTACTGGCGCAGCACCGACCAAGTGATGACCGGCGGCTCACCCGACGCTCCGGCGTGGGCGGCGGAAACGATCCGGCACAGCCGCGCCCACCCGTCCGCGTCCCGGGCGAAGAGCGTGATGCGCAGGGGCGCTTCGACGACGTGCGCGCCGCCGCGCACCGGGGTCCGGGCACGGGCCGTGCCCGGGGTCGCGGGGTTCAGCGGGGCGACGGCGACGTCGACACCGAAGACCGGGCGCACGCCTGCTGCTGTCGCCGCCTTGGCGAACCGTACGGCGCCGGTCACGGTGTCCCTGTCGGTCAGGGCCAGCGTGCCGATACCTCGTTCAGAGGCGCGTTTGACCAGGTCGGACGGGTGTGATGCGCCGTACCGGGGCGAGTATCCGCTGGCGACGTGCAGGTGCGCTCCCGTGTTCACGCGGCACCACCTCCGTCCGGTAAATCGTCTCTTTTCGGCCACCTGACTCATTCGCTTTATCGAACAAGATTCGAACACCGCGACTCTGAAACACTCCGATCCCCGGTAGCGACGACCTGTTGTGACTGAGGTTTCAGTCGGCCCCTGAGCGTTGTACTCGGCCCGGCTGAGCGTGTCGGTTGGCCTGGGCCGTTCGCGGGTGGGGCTGAGCTGGGGCTTTGGCAGGACGCAAACCGCCGTCCCCACTCCACAGCGCGGCCGATGAGTTTGCATCTCGCGGCCGGTCCAAGCTCTTGACACCTCAGAAGCTGTTGCTAAAAGGGTCTTGAGGGTTGCGTTTCCGCTGGTCAGGTATGAAGTGGGCTGAGCGCGGAAGGGTTCGGGCGTCATGATTGTCCGAGCGTGGAGGTGCGGGGATGCCGTCGGTGAAAGGGCTGTTCGAGGAGCGGGAACGTGCGGCGAGGCAGCGGGTGGAACTGCTGCGCGAGGAGGCCGAGCGGGTCCTGGCCGCGCTGCGGGAGGCCGAGACGTTCTGGGAACGGAAGGTCGTCGCGTTGGAAGAGCTCGATGACGCCTTGAGCGTGGACCACGGGTCCGTGGCGGTCGAGGTGGGAGGGGAGTCGCGGCCCGACCCGTCGGTGACGGTGTCGGGTTCGATGGTGCCGCAATGGCGGGCGGACCTGTCGGCCTCCGCGCTCCCGCCGGACTATCAGCGCATCATCGGTGTTCTGGTCGGCCGGGAGGCCGGCGGGGCGGATGGTGACCGGTCGATGATCTGCAGGGAGATCGCCGGTGGGCTGGGCCTGGAGTTGGTGCCGGCGAAGGTGGAGGGGGTGCGGTCGAAGGCGAAGAAGATGGTGGCCCGTGGATGGCTGACCGAGGTGCGGGCGGGACGGTTCACGCTCGCGGACGGCCAGCGAGGCGACGGCTCATGACCATGGTCATCGACCACAGGATCATCGCTTCGGCGCTGACGGTCGTGGTCTCGAAGTCGCGGGCCAGACGGCGCGAGCGCATCAGCCAGCCGAAAGACCGTTCCACCACCCAGCGGCGGGGAAGGATCTTGAAGCCCTTGGTGTCGTCACTGCGCTTGACGACCTCCAGCACGATGTTCAGCGCCTTCGCCGCACCGGCGAGGACAGGGCCGGTATAGCCGCCGTCGGCCCAGATGAGACGGAGCCGGTGAAATCTCTTGCTCAGGAAGGGCAGGAGGGCCTGGAACGCGTCACGGTCACCGATGTCAGCAGGGGCGACGTGGACGCTCAGCAGCAGACCCAGGACGTCGGTCACAATGTGCCGACGCCTCCCGTTGATCTTCTTGTTTCCGTCGTAACCCCGTGAGGCGGCCGGAACGTTGGCGGCGGCCTTCACCGACTGTGAGTCCACGATTCCCGCGCTCGGCTCCACGTTCCTGCCCGCCCGCGCCCTCACCTGCTCGCGCAGCCGGTCGTGGAACTCCGCGATCAACCCCTGCTCCCGCCACCGGCGGAAGAACGCGTACACCCGCTCCCAGCAGGGGAAGTCTGCGGGCATCGCCCGCCACTTGACACCGTTGTCGACGACGTAGCGCACCGCGTCGACCATCTGCCGGTGGCAATAAGACTCCGGCCGGCCCGCCTGCTTGCCCAGCCACGCCGGGACCGGCAGCAACGGGCGCACCCGCGCCCACTCCGCGTCCGTCATGTCCGTCGGGTACCGACGCTCACGGCCGGGCTGATCGGCCGCGTTTCCGTACACGTGCGCGAGACAGTCACACGACCGCGCCGAACCACTGGCCACCGGCCCCATCGATGCGGTGAACTGGAACAACAGGGCCTCCTGGAAACGGTGATCTCGACAACCACTCGCTTCCAAGAGGCCCTGCTTTCATGCCCCGCCCCATGAAGATCACCTATCCGGGATCGACGCGAGGAACATCAGATCGACCGCCAGGCCACATGATCGATTGAACTACGGCTTCTAAGGCGGCCAGGTCTGCCTGTGCGCTGGTGGGCTTGATGCAAACTCTCTTCGAAGTCGTGTGTGTCCACGGCACGCACCGAGGTGTGCCTCACACCCGTGGCGGTCCCGGGTGTACTGGGTCGCCCTGCGCCTTCACGGCCGCTCTCCTGAAGTCGCAGCCGGCCCGAGTCCGGCCACTCGGTCAGCTGCCTCTGGCCTGAGGAACGCGCGCGGTTATCAGACTGGGGGCGTGGCGTTTGCCCGTGCGCAGGACCTCCGCCAGCACCGATAGCGTCAGCTGCTCATCTACCCCTTGGTGTGGAAGCAAGCGCATGAGGGACCTGATGTTCGGTGAACCTTTAGGCTGCCTACCGCAGGAGCGTGCACGTTAGGTATGGGGGGACATGGTGGAGACAGCAAAGCTGTCGTCGCTGAGCGAGCAGTTAGTTGCCATGGGTTTTGATCGGTTTGTCCAGGGGGTGCCAGCGGTGCTGAGCAGTTCCCTGTTCGCCGGCGAGCTGGCCTTTAGCGCACCGGGGAGCTGGCAGAGCGTGTGCGAGCCGTCATGGGCACAGCTGGCCGCACGCGCGGGGGAGCTTCTCGCCGATAGACCGTTGTTCTTGGTGCCGACGTGGGAACGAAGAGAGAATTCGGCCAAGAGCCGTGCAAATGAACCCGACTCCTACTACGCCGAGATTATGACCTCCTGTCGCCCCCCGTCACTCGACGCCGTGATGGCGGTACTGCTCCCGGCGCAGGCGTGGGCCTCGGACCGACCCTGGGCAGCCGAGATGCGAACGAAGGTGGCTGAGCACTGGGACACCCTGCTCGTGGTCTACGTGTCGGGCGCGCTGACGCATCTGCATTCGAATTTGGAAACGGCGGTTGTCTTTCTGCGGCCGCGAGCGCAGACCAGGCCGGTCCTGAAGGTTTTCCAGGTGCCGCATCCCCGCCCCGATGAGGCAGCTGTCATCAAGGACTTCGAGCGGCTGCTGGCCCGTCAGGGCGGCAGGGGAGAACATGGCTATGTGCTGCGGGAGCCGCCCGGCCCGGAACAGGGCCTGCACTTCGATCGCTTCGACCCGCAAGTCCTCCAACGCCGCGATGACCTGGCGGGCTTCGGAGCCGTCAACGCTCTCGGCGATCTCTTCACGTTCCACCTCGCCCCCTTCGGTGAGGTAGCCCTGAAGAGGAATAAGCAGCTGACGTCACCGAGGGATCCCGGCGGGGTGCGCATGCTCCAGGCGCGGGACATCGGCCGGGACGGCACGATCGCCCCGCCGTCGGAGGAAACCCTGTGGGCAACCATCCCCGAAGATAAGCAACTTGCTGCAGGGGACCTGGTGATCCGCCGTTTGATCGCCCCATTAATTGTGCCCCCACACGGCTTCTTCACCGCCGAGGTCAGCGAGGAAGATCTTCCCGCCGCCGCGTCGGAGCAAGTGGTGGTCCTCAGGCCCATTAAGCCGCTCTCCCGGCCGCAGGCCCGCTTGATCACCATGTTCCTGCGTACCCCGCTCGCCCTGACCCTGTCCGGACCACGGCTGACCACCACCACGATGAAAGCGCTGTCTACGCTGCCCGTGCCGCAGCCCGATGAGGCGCTGACCAAGGCCCTCGATGAACTGACCGCAGCCAAGCAGCAGCTCAAACGGTGGGAGCAGCAGGCGGACTCGGTGATTGAGTCGGTCTTCCAGGAGAAGACCGCGGCCCGGGCACGCGCCCGCGTCATCGACTCCGGCCGCGCACTGAGGCTGCGCGTCGAAGCAGCCTCACTGCTCGACGACCTCGGCCACAGCGTCCGCACCCGCTTCCCCTACCCCATCGCCTACCGCTGGCGCGAGACCGAAGCCCGCATCAGTACCGGTGATGCCCAGGCCGCCTACGTCGCGATCCTGGACACCGCTGAGGAACTGCTGTGCTACGTCGCCCAACTCGTCCTGGCCCTCGCCCTCGCCCAAAACATCACCCTGGGGGCGGTGACAGCGATCCGGGACAAGCTCGCCGGCGGGCGCAGCGGCCCCGGCTTCGGTGACTGGGCCAACGTACTCAACGAAGCTGCGACCAGCCGACAGCTCAACAACCTCCCCGAAGCCCACCCCCTCAATGACATTCGGACACTGCTGGCACACGCGGATGCCGAGAAGGCCCGCCAAGCCCTGAGCGAGCGTCGCAACGATCAAGCCCACCTGCGGCGTGTCGACCCGATCGACCTGCCCCACGCCATCGACGTCGCCTTCGCCGATCTGACCTGCCTGGTTGAACGAGCCCGCTTCTTGGCTGATCTGCCCCTGATTGAAATCACTGATGTCCACTGGGACGCTTTCGCCCGCAGTGCTCACGTGGAATACCGGGAACTGGCGGGCGACCACCCTGTCGTCCCGACCCGCACCATGGCCTCACCTAGCAACGAACTGGAGAAAGGCAGCCTCTACCTTCGCGACACCGATGGCGCACTGCACCTGCTGCGCCCGTTCCTGACCGGCAGGGACTGCCCGACCTGCCGCAGTTGGTCAACCTTTCACGTCGACCGAGCCCCCAAGGATGTCGTGATTTTCAAGAGTCTCGAACACGGCCACATCCTCGAAGACTCATCTGCCGATGCGCGCCGCCTGCTAGGGCAAATCGGCTTGGTGTGAAGCGGCATACGGCGGGGTGGCGTCGTTGGCGGTCGACAATGATCACGCTATGCCAACTCCGAGAGGGCCTGTGCGAGTACCCGGCGCAGTGTGCGGGCGTGAGCCCTTCCGCCCGCACGCGCACCGATGCCTTCTACCGGAAGATCCGCTGCCACACGGCATGTTCGTCACTTTTCGGATGGCGAGTGTGTGAGCTCGGCACGATGAGCCGTGGTACTGGGGAGCGAGCCTGTCGGGAGGATTCGTGGAGAGGATGTTGAGTAGCGCCGACCATCTGCATGCTGCTGTGACGGTGCGGCGTATGCGGTTTGTCGAGCCGTCCGGCTTCTATCCGGCCGGCGATCTTCCCGCGCCGTGGCCTGCCGTACTGGACCAGCTTGCCTTTGCCACCGTGGACGCCTGCCAGGACTGCCGTCTGGTCCTGCTGGACCGCGTCGCGGACGACGCGCGAGCCACACGGGAACTGGTGTTCTGGGCCTGCACGATCACTTCGGAGTTGTACTGCGGGATCCCGCGGGAACTCCTCGAAGGACAGCAGGAGCCCGGCGCCCGGTTTCGCGCGTCGGCCACTTTCCGCGCGCTGGCAGAGCAGTACCAGGCAGGGGAGCTCTCGAGCGCCGGCTGCGAGCGCTGTACCACCGGACAGCGCCGCGAGGCCGCGGACACCGCTGTCACCCTCGTCGCCGGGTTCTGCCGGTGGTGGACGGACTTCCTCCACCAGTGACACCCGGCCCATCCCCGAGAAGAGGCCCGATGGAAACACACCGCACCCCGCCACCGTCATCCGCCCCGGGCGTCGGTGAGATGCAACTCGCCGCGATGAGCGGGTTCTTCGCCGGCGAAGCAGCGATCTTCATGCTGCAGCCGCAGACCATGCAGATGCGCAACGCTCAGGGGCAGGTGGAAGAACCAGACGTCCTGGAAGTCCTGATCCGCGAAGCGGGCGGAAAGCAGCTGACTGTGACGTCGCTCTTCGCCCCCGAGCAGACCTCAGGCTGGAGCGCTTCGCTGCGCCTGTCCGACGACTCACTCGTGGTGCGGTTTCCGAACAACCGCGACTGCCTCTACGAGGGGAGCATGCCGACCTCTGAGGAGTGGCGGCGTCACGTCGCCGCGAAGGGCGACGCCGTGGTCATCACCGGGCTGATGGCCGACCCGGACTGCGTCGATCCCGCGATCCACGCCGGGCTCACCACATACGTCCGCGTAGCGCTGTCGATAGCCCGCTAGGGGGTGTCTTCAAAGGGTCATGTCGGCGCTCACGGAATGTTTCCGTCGAGGTGTGATCCGCTCACGGAATGTTCCCGGGGGCCGCTCGTTGGTTCCCAGTAGCGCGCTCGCGATGTTCGTCGTGGGGATGGCGAACGTTCTGCTGTAGTTGTCAAGATCCAGTCCTCTTCCCGTACATGATCGTCCGCTGTCGGCCCTGGTAACTGGGGAGCGGATGGCGAGGAGGACTTTCTACGTGATCGACATAACCGAGATCCTGGTGCACTGGTATGCCGGACGGTCTCAGCACGATGTCGCGGGCTCGCTCGGGGTGGCGCGCAGGACGATCCGCCGCTACGTGGAGCCGGCGATCGCCGCGGGTTTCGTGCCCGGTGGGCCGCCGGTGGCCGAGGCGGAGTGGGCGGCGCTGGTCAAAGAGTGGTTCCCGCACCTGACGGACACCCGGCTGCGGCAGGTGACCTGGCCGGACTTCGACAGGCACCGGGAGTACATCGTCGAGATGCTGCGGGCCGGGGTGACCAAGGCGACGATCCACCAGCGGCTGCGGGACGAGCACGGGGTGACAGGATCGGTCGCCTCGTTCAAGCGGTACGTCGTGGCGAACCTGGCCGAGGACGCGATGCGGGACAAGGTGACGGTGCTGCGAGCGGACCCGGAGCCGGGGTTCGAGGCACAGATCGACTACGGGATGCTGGGCTCCTGGACCGATCCGCGTACCGGGGGCTCGCACCGGATCTGGGCGTTCGTCATGGTCCTGTCGCACTCCCGGCACATGTTCGTCCATCCGGTGATCTCGATGGACCAGGCGTCGTGGACGGCCAGCCATGTGGAGGCGTTCGCGTTCTTCGGCGGTGCCCCGGCCCGTCTGGTGCCGGACAACCTGAAGACCGGGGTGGACAAGCCCGACCTCTACGACCCGAAGCTGAACCGGGCGTATGCCGAGCTCGCGGCGCACTACGGCGTCCTGGTAGACCCCGCTCGCGCACGGAAACCCAAGGACAAACCTAGAGTTGAAAGACAAATGCCCTATATACGGGACTCGTGGTGGAAGGGCCGAGAGTTCACGTCTTTGGCGGAGATGCAGGCGTCCGCGCTGCACTGGTGCCGCCAGGTCGCCGGCGTCCGCAAGCACCGCGGGCTGGACGGGCGGGCTCCGGCGGAGGTGTTCGACACCGTCGAGGCCGGCACGCTGATCCCGCTGCCGGACTCGGCGTTCACCCTGGCGCAGTGGTCGCGGGCCAAGATCGCCCCGGACGTCCACGTGAAATGCGGGAAGGCGCTCTACAGCGTTCCGTGGAAGCTGATCGGGCAGCACGTCGACATCCGGGCCACGTCGACGATGGTACGGATCTTCCACCACGGCGAACTGGTGAAGACCCACGTCCGCGCGGACAAGGGCCGCCGGACCGACATCGCGGACTACCCGCCGGAGAAGGTCGCGTTCCAGACGAAGACGCCGACCTGGTGCCGGGAACGCGCCGAGCAGTCCGGTCCGGCCACCGCCGCGGTGATCGCCGAACTGCTGGAGGGCCCCGCCCTGCACCGGCTGCGGTCCGCGCAGGCGATCCTGGGCCTGGCCGGCAAGCACACCGACGCCCGCCTGGAGGCGGCCTGCCGCAAGGCCGCCGCGGCCGGCGACCCGTCCTATCGCACCATCCGCAACATCCTTCTCGCAGGGCTTGAGGCCATCGAGCCCGAGCGGCCCACCGGCGACGCCGGAGCCCCGGCGTTCCTGCACGGGCCCGACACGCTGTTCGCCGACGTCATCGCGTTCCCCGCCCCCACCGCCGGCACGACGGCCGGCCGCCAGACCGAGCCCGGGCACGGCGAGCCGACCGGCACGGCCAGCTGACCATGACCGGACACCCCCACCACCACCACGACGACGTCGTCCACCTGCCCCGACCGGTCGCCGAACGCATGGCCTCCTGGCTGCGACATCTCGAGGCATTCCTCGACGACTGCGATCAGGCCACCGCGGACGCCCTGGACGGCTACTTCGGCTTCGCGCCCGCCGCCGAGACCATCAGCGCCGTGCTCAGCCTCGACGCCGACACCCTGCAGGCCGCGCTCACCACCACGACACCGCCACCACAGGAAGCGTGAACCCGCCATGACGATCCTCCGCCCCGCGCTGGCCGACAGCCTGCGAGCCCTGCGACTGTCCGGGATGCTCGAGACCCTGGACGCCCGCCTCAACCAGGCCCAAGGCGGCGACCTGGGCTACCTGGAATTCCTCCAGATCCTGTGCGACGACGAGATCACCCGCCGAGAACAGCAGAGCATGGCCCGCCGCCTGCGCCGCGCTCGCTTCGACACCGAGGCCACCTTGGAAGGCTTCGACTTCGGCGCCTCGCCCAAGCTGCCGGCCGCCCAGATCCGTGACCTTGCCGCCCTGCGCTGGCTGCACGCCGGGGAGTCGATCATCCTCTACGGAGCCGTCGGCGTCGGGAAGACCCACGTCGCCCAGGGCATGGGCCACCAGGCGATCCGGGCCGGAGCCGAGGTCCGCTTCCACAAGACCAGCCGGATCCTGGCGGACCTCGCCGGCGGACACGCCGACCGCACCTTCGACAAACGCCTGGCCGGACACATCAAGGCCGACCTGCTCATCCTCGACGACTTCGCCATGCGCGAGTTCACCCCCACCCAGGCCGACGACCTCTACGAGCTGATCTCCCAACGCGTCGCCGAAGGCCGCTCAGTCGTGATCACCGCCAACCGCGCACCCCAGGACTGGTATCCGCTGTTTCCCAACCCCGTCGTCGCCGAGTCGCTCCTGGACAGACTGATCAACACGAGCCACCAAGTGTTCATGAACGGCCCCTCCTTCAGACCGAACAAGCGACCGAAGGCAACGACCACCGTCACGAAGTAGACCCACTCAACACACCAGGGTCGGTCTCATTGCATGAGCCGACCCCGGGAACATTCCGTGAGCGCCGACAGGTCATAACCACATCAGGAGTGACGCGATGGTGAGGGCCGCTTCGTAGGATTCGCGGGTTTTGTCGTAGCGGGTGGCGATGGCCCGGTACTGCTTCAATGCGTTGAAGCAGCGCTCGACGACGTTGCGTTGCTTGTAGCGGTCTTTGTCGAAGGCAGGTGGTCTGCCGCCGTTGGCGCCGCGTCGGCGGCGGTTTGCCTGCTGGTCCGAGCGTTCGGGGATGGTGTGCGGGATACCGCGTTCTCGCAGATAGTTGCGTATGCGGCGGCTGGTGTACCCCTTGTCGCCCAGGAGATGGGCGGGGCGGGTGCGCGGCCGGCCAGGGCCTGTGCGGCGGACCTTGATCTGGGCGAGGAGCTGCTCGAGCTGGGTACAGTCGTTGACGTGGCCGCCGGTGAGAACGAAACCGAGCGGGCGGCCTTGGCCGTCGCAGACGAGGTGGATCTTGGTGCTCAGTCCGCCGCGGGATCGTCCGAGGGCGTGAGCGTGTGCCGCTTCTGTGGGAGTTGCCCCTTTTTATGGGCGCCCGCTGCGTGCTGGTGCGCTCGGGTGATCGTGGAGTCCACCGACACCAGCCAGTCGATGTCCCCGGCCGCGTCCTTCTGGGACTGGACCGTCTCCAGCATGCGGGTAAACGTGCCGTCAAGCGCCCACCTGCGGAAACGCGTATACAAGGTCCGCCGGGACCCATACCGCTCGGGCACATCCCGCCAGGCCGAACCGGTTCGCAGCTTCCACACGATCCCGTTCAGCACCACCCGATCGTCCCGCCGAGGCCGTCCCGTCTCCGTCCTCGGAAGCAGCCCCGACAACGCTTCCCACTCTTCATCCGAGAGCTCATGTCGCCGCACCATACACAACATGATGCCTCATCAACTCCCTTTGAAGACACCCCCTAGAGCCCCGCGGATCATCGAGCCCCTGGAACGGGTGCGGGCGAAACGAGGTCCTACGCGTCGGCGTGAGCGCGGCCCCAGGTGTTGACCCGGCGCCGCCCGCAGCCGGTCGGCAGTCAGGACGGGGCCGTTTCGCTGCGACTGGGTGTCCTGGCCTCGCGCAGACCTGCACCCCACCTGAAGACGGCCCCCGTAGCTCAGTTCCCGGGTCGAACGGGGCTCTGCGCGGACAGCGCCGCGTCCCCTGCCGCAGAGGCCGCAGCCGCTCCCGCTGATGCCTGCTGAGGAAGTACAACTCCGTCAATCGCCAGGGGAGAGCCGCCGAAGAATGCAGCAAAGACGAGATCGAACTCGCAGCGGTCGGTTTCTTTGAACACGGGCAGGCCGCGGATGTCCTCGGCGGTGGTGTGGCGTTCGCAGAACGTACGGGCACGGTCGTTCTTGTTGGCCGGCTCGTTGTGCTCCAGCGGCGGGTAGTAGTCCTCGATCGCTCCGCGCTCCCACACGTAGATGTCCTCCTGCCGGAGTTTCTCAAGGAGCTCCAGCTTCAGCTCCCGCACGGCGGGGTCCGCGGCCTGTTCGAGGATGTGCCGCGCGGTGCCGGATACGGAGCGCGCGAAGAAGGCGCCGACCGCGGTGTCCAGCTCCTCCCAGTCGCACAGCCCTTGCGCGTGTTCCGCTTGCTTGGCCTGTGCTTGGCGCCACAGATCCTGCACGGCGCCGCTGGTGCGCATGCCCTTGAGGGTCTTGCCCGAGACCTCGGCGGTGGTGTCCTCGGCCACTTGGTGGACCCGGGAGACGAGCCGCTCCCGCAGCGCACGGCACGGGGCGCTGGCGCCCAGCTTGTCGAATCCCTCGAGTACGGCGTCCAGGTCCGCGAGGACGGCGACCTTCATCTCGAAGCGGCTGAAGAAGCCCCGGTAGCGGGCGATGCTTCCCTTCCCCTCGACCTTGGCGATGGCAGCGGAGCGCTTGTCGAAGTCCCACTCCGGGTGCAGGGTGCGCGCGAGGTGGGGAATGAGGATGTGGTCGCTGGGGCCCTCCACGAGGAGTACGGAGTTGGCGAAGAAGGCCGCCTCGTTGTTCTCGTGTTTGATGATCTCGAACTGATCGCGGGCATCCAGCTCGGACAGGTCGATCACACAGGTCCGGCTGGCCGGCGGGTTCAGCGCGTGGTCCTTGACCACCTTGACGAAGGTGCCGGTGGCGCCGGGGGCGTAGAAGGCCGGCGAGTGCGTGGTGACCAGGACGTCGTGGTACGTGGAGAAGAAGGTCAGGGCCTCGAAGAGCTTGCGCTGGGCCCGCGGGTGCAGGAAGACCTCGGGCTCTTCGAAGAGCAGGAGCCAGGGCTGCTGGGAACTGTCGGCGGCGCCGGGCCGGGAGGTCTTCAGGTCCACGTAGGCGCGGAGAATGGCGAACGCCACGGATCGGCGCAGGCCGTCGCCCTTGGTCTTGAAGGAGCCGCTGATGCCGTCGTCGATGGAGAGCTGGGCCTCTTCGAGGAGGCTGCGCAAACGCGGCGGGGGAATCTCCAGGCGCACGTTCGCGCGGGGAAAGGACTCCTGGAGATTTTCCTGGATCAGTGACTCGATCCTGCGCACCTCCTCCAGGCGCTCATCCGACTCCTCCCCGTTGTCCTGTGTCACCACGTTGAGCTGGCTGCGCAGCTGCTCGAAGGACGACTCGAGCTGGGGGAGCTGATGCTCGATCTGCCCGAAGAGGATCGAGAGGAGACGCCCGAAGGTCGCGGTCGAAGTGGTTTTGACGTCTTCGTTGAGTTCCTTCACGGCCGGGATGTAGATCGGTTCGGGCAGGAGGGGGGCGATCGACTTGTCGAGGCCCGTCGGCAGGGGTTCATCGCCCGTGGTGAACTCCTGTGCGGTGAGGGATTCCACGATCCGCTCCCACGCCTGTTTCACCGCGGTCCGGGTGATCCTCGCGGGCAGCTCTGCGAAGATCTCCGGGTACGTCCCCTTCACATTCTCGGCGATCTCCTCGTTGGTGATCTTGGGCCTGAGGGTCTCGTCAAGGGCGGACTTCCTGTACCGGTGATCCCTGGGGACCATCGTGACGACCTTCAGCGTCCCCTTGCCCGGCGTGTCGTAGATCCTCGCCAGAGTCAGGCGCCCGCCCCGGACCTCTTGCTCGATACGTCCGCGGTGCCCCTCTTCCAGGCGCATCAGGTCGGGCTCGCCGATGCCGGAAAACGTGAGCTGGATACGGATCGGCTGCTCGCTGAGGAAGTCCGTCACCAGGGCAGTGCCTGACCGCAGGAACAGGTTGAGCGCCTGGAACACCGATGACTTGCCGGAGTTGTTCTCGCCGATGAGGCAGCCGAAGTGGGAGAACGCCATATCCACCTGGGTAAGGCCGCGGAAGTTGTCGATTCTGATGTGTTCGAGGCGCACGGTGCTCCAGGGGATGATCAAGCCAGAACGGACATCGTAGAGGCCAGCGCAGGAGGCCGTTGCGGTTATCGGGGCAACTGCTGCCACCGGTACGTATGTTGTCGACACGCCGGTCCGTCAGGTGAGCGGGTGGTTTCCTCTCTGCGCCGGCGGACCACGGGGAATGCGGGCCGCTGAGCGGCCGCGAATGGTCCGCGAGAGCGCCGGTGGCCAGAGCCGTGCGGGCAGCAACGGGCCCGCCGGCCTGACCGAGGTGCGGGCCGGCGACGTGACCGCAAGGGCGCTTCGGCAACACAGGCCCGGGCGACGGTCACGTCGGCATCCTGACCGGTGCCGCCACCGCCCTGACGGCCCGTCGAGGGCGGCGTCGGCGGCTGTCCCTGAACGGTCCGGCGGAACACCTGCCAGCAGAGCCATACGGATGTCAGCGGCTGCACCGCCGTCTCACCGCCCGGTCGGTGGCCCTGGGCCGGACGCCGCACCGCGGGTAACGGCTACGTGTGGTGAACGACCCTCGAAGGGAGCGTGCGGCGGTGAGCTGCGGATCGCCTCACCACGGCTTGTTGTCGTTGGGCAGCGGCAGGTCGAGGTAGCGGGCGGCGTCGTTCAGGACGTCGGGGGTGATGGCTTCGGTGCGGTCCAGGATGGCGAGTTGTCCGGCCATGCCGATCAGCGGGGTGAGGTGTTCCATCAGGCCGTCGGTGATGCGGTAGATGTCTTCTTCCTGTTCCAGGAGGCTCAGGGGGCGGTGGTGGCGCAGGCTGAGCCGGCCGTCCAGGGCGGCCACGGTGCTGGCCCATTCCTCGGGGTGTTTCTCGCTGCGGGGCGGCAGCCGGTTGACCCGCAGGGTGGGTACCGCGCGTGGCCGCAGGGCCGCCGTGGCTTCGGCGGGGCGGCGCAGGGCGGAGAAGCGGGCGGTGCGGGCCTCGCGGAGGATGTCGCTGGAGCCGATACCGCTCCAGAAGACGGTCAGCCCCAACTCGTCGGCGAGGTAGTCGAAGTAGTCGAAGGTGGGTTGCAGGTCTTCGCTGCGCAGCCGGTCGATTCCGTCGATGAGGCAGATCTCCGTGCGGGCCTGGCGCATCACCTGCACGGCGGGCCCGGTGAAGTCCTTCATCCGCTGCACGGGCCGCTGTTCGATGTCGGGGCGGTAGAGGTCCCAGCCGAGGAAGACGGCCAGGGCGGCGGACCAGTCGGCGGGCGTGCCGGGTTCGGGCGGGGTGTTGAGGCAGACGACGGGGATGAGGTCGTCGTTGATGCCGTGGAGTTTCTCGCGGCGGCCCTGGTGCCCCAGGCCGATGTGGTGCAGCAGGGTGCGTTTGCCGGTGCCGCGGCAGTCACTGTCGATGGCGATGTGCGGGCAGCAGTGGCGTTGTTCCTTGTTGAGGCGCAGCAGCCGCCGGGCGGTCAGCGTTCCCTGGACGATGTCGGTGGTTTCGACCAGCCCGAGCTGGGCGTGGTAGCGCACCCGGGGGTCGTTCTCGTCGATGCCGGGGTCGTTCCCGTCGGCGGGGGAGGGGAGCTCGTCCGGAACGGCCGGGGGCTGGCCGGGCACGTGGCGCACCCGGGCGCGCCAGCCGGGCAGGGTGCTCGGCTGGCCGGGCGGCAGAAGCGTCTGCGGGGGCGGAGCGCTTTTCGGGTTGCGTACGGAGGTCTTCACTGGCCGTCTCCTCGCTGTTCGTTGCCCGGCTCGCCGTCGGCAGGGGGGTCGGGTGCGGACGGGCCGGGGGGCTGCTCCAGGGCCGGGCAGGGAGGCCAGGAAGTCATCGAGGCTCTGGCTGCCGCCCCGGGCGGGCTCCGGTGTGTCGAACAGTTCCCCGGCGGGGCGGTTGAGCGTGCGGAACGGGCGCACGGACTGCGGGTCCAGGGGCGGCAGGCCGGCGGCGTAGGGCCGCTCGGCCGCCGGGGGCACGGGGCGGGGGGCGACCGCCGGGCGGGTTGGTCCCGGTGCGGCGCCGGGCTGGGGGCCTGCGCCCGCAGTGCGCAGCAGCCGGGCGGTGGCCCGGGTGATGGCCGCCTCGTCGCGGCGGCTGCCGCCGGCGGCCAGGTGCAGGCGCAGGCCCTCGGCCCAGGTCTCCTCCGTCCACCGTTCATCGAGCAGCCTGCGGTGGATGAACGGCACCTCCACCCACGGATCGCCGCCCGGCTCGGCCTGGTGGTTGAACAGCCAGGCAACGTCCGGGTGGTCGGGGGAGTAGTGGACCTCCCAGCGGTCCTGCTGGGCGGTGAGGCCGGAAGGACCGCGGAAGGCATCCAGCGCTCCCCGGCCCAGGTTGTAGGTGCGGTTGTTGATCTGGAAGCCCTTACGGCCGACCCGCACCCACACCGCCGGCAGCAGCTTGCGGTTCTCCCGCGGGCCCAGCGTGACGGCCCGATACCCCCGCTGGAACACCAGCGCCGCGTACATCTTGTTCGGGCTCAGGCACACCCCGGGGGTGAAGGGGCTGCGCAGCGCCCCGTGGGGAGTCTGCTGCCAGCGCAGGACCACCCACTGCTCGAACAGCTCCTGCAACTGGGCGATCGTCCACAGCGGCTGTTTGCGGACCTTCTTACCGCGCAGGTCCAGGCGGTGGTGGGTGTAGGCAGCCAGGTGCTGGCTGAAGCCGGTCTTCACCGCCCGCATGGCGCGCTCGACGATGGCCTTGTCCACGGGGGTGCGCAGCCGCGCCTCGCGCACCTCGATGCCCAGGGAGTGGCAGGCACGGGTGAAGTCCTCGGAGATGAACGGCGAACCGTGGTCGATGACGAGCGTTTCCGGCTTGATGACGGGACGCGCGGCCGCGCCGGCGAACCGGGCGTCGGCGGCCAGGAGTTCCTCGAACGGCAGATCCGATCCGTCCATGAAGGTCTCCGGCGCCCAGCCCGGGCGCGCGGGCAGCGGCGCGGTGGCCTGGGCCAGGACCTGCATGGTGTCGAAGGAACGGGTGGCCCGTCCCCCCAGCCACCGCCCGGCCCCCGCAGTGCGCCGCAAGCGTCTGGGCACGATCAGCGACCCGACGACGCTGCGGGTGGCCACGTCGATGGCGATGGTGAGCTCTACGGAGATCGCCTGCCCGTCGTCGCCCAGCGCCAGCACGTCCAGGCCGGTGGTGTCGATCTGCACCAGTTCACCCGGCCAGCGGGCCATCGTGGCCCGCCAGGCACCGCGCCGCTCCGCCGCCCTCGCGGTGGTGGCCGCGCGGCGGGCCGCGGCGGCGTGCGCGTTCTGCGCGGTGATGCCCAGCTGGTCCAGCAGCCGGTAGAGCGTCGCCGGACTGTTCAGCAGCCCCTTGCGGGTGGCCGGGTCGGCGAGCAGATCCCCGTGGCGCTCGCGCACCATCTGCTGGACCTGGCAGATCAGCCGCGACAGGGTGCCCGGGGAGAGACCCCGGGCACGCTCGTCGTCCAGGATCTCCCACACCATGCTGATCACCCGGGGGTCGACGCGGCCGTGCGGGGACGCGGTGCGCAGGGAGCGCCGGTCGGCCAGGCCGAGCAGCCCCTTCTTTCGCCAGGCCGTGCACTTGCGCTCCACGGTGCCCACCGATGCCGACCAGCCGGCCCGGGTGAGCTGGACGGCCTTGGCCTGGTAGCGCTGGCGCAGGGTGTAGCGCCGCGGGTCGAAGGTCGCCTTGGGCACCGTGGTGGCCGCAACGTTCGGGGCCTGCTGGTGCAGGACCTCCTTGACCTGCCGCTCCCACCTCAGGGCGTCCCGGCGGACCGCAGGAGGCAGGCTGCGGAACTCACCCGAACGGCCCGGCAGTTCACTGCGCGGCGCCGCCCGGTCCAGCACGGCGAAGTCCGCGGCGCAGGTCACCGCCGTCTGCAGGATGACCAGCGGCTCCGCCGTCGCCGCGGTGCCGACGGGGTCGAGGCCGACGGGGTCGAGGAACAGACGCTCCCCGTTGAAAGCGGTGACCGTCCAGCGCGCCCCGCGAAAGCGGATCGTGTCGCCCAGCGCCAGGGTGTCCGCACCGGGCCGCGCGGCCGCACTCAGGGCCCCTCCCCGGCGCTGGCCGCCCACGCGATCGAGGCCGGTGTGAGCGGAATGCCGGCAGCGGTGTGCAGGCGCCGCGCCCATATCAGGTGATAGGCCAGGTCCACCCCGAGCAGCGGGGGCAGGGCGGCGGCCCGCACCCCGCAGCGGATCGTGCGCGCAGCGCTGAACTGCCCGGCCAGCAGCTCGATCTGCCCGGCCGCAAGCCACCGCGGATCGCGGGCCGCGTACAGCAGTTTGAGGTTCTCCAGCTCGATTCCCTGCGGCGGCACCACCACCCGCACCCGCCAGCCCGCTGCGCCCGCTGCGAGCGCGAGCACGTCCTGCCCGGCGCGCCACACGTCGGTGAGCTCCTCGGGCTGCACGCAGATCACCTCGCGCCGCCCCGCCCGCCAGGCGGCGAAAGCCGGGCGCAGGCTGCGCCGACGCCCCTGCCCGGCCCAGCGCAGCTCCAGGGCGCCCGCACTGCGCCGTCCCACGGCCGGGTCGCGGTCCAGCACCATGGCGCAGTGCTGCTGGCGCAGCGAGCCGCAGGCCAGCGCCTGATCGGTGGCAGACGCCCAGGCATTGGTGACGAACGACTGCCGCCCGGGGTAGGGCACGGGAGGGTCCAGAGGAGCCAGCTCCTCGAGGGGCACCTCACCCGCCTCGGCCACCGGCAGCTCGCGCCGCCGGCCGAACCGGTCGCGGTAGCAGGCGACGATGTCCCGCACGCCGACCGGGGGCCCCACCATGCCACCACCTCCTCCCGCTCATGCTGTGCCGCGCACCGCGCCAGGCGTCCCCCTCCAGCATCCGCGCGCCCACGGGTGGCACGCAGGTAGTGCCGCCCTTCATTCCCCGAACGGGCGACGGAGCGAAACCCTGTGCGAAACAGGGGGTGGCCGTGCGGGCGGCTACCTCATACCGGGGTGAACGGGTCACTCCAGTCCCAGGGCAGACAGCAGCGCTCCGCGAGCGAGACCCCCTGCTCATCGCCCCGATGAATCAGGGCCGTTGCCGGACGCCGGCCCCGCCCGCCGACCGCCCCGGCGCTCCCCGCATCGGGCAGGTACCGGTGGTGGCGGGCGAGCCACTCCGCGACCGGAGCCTGCCAGGCGCCCGCCACCACCCCGAGGGTGTCCGCCAGCAGGGACAGCTCCGCCACCAGCCGGGCCTCGGCCGCACTCCAGGGCCCGCCGGGCCGGGCCGCCCGCTCCTGTTCGTAGTGCAGCAGCACCCTGGCCACCCGCAGCACTTCCGGATACACCAGCAGCCAGGCCGTCTCGATGTCTGCGGCCGCCAGCCCGGCCCGCCCGGCCCGCTCCGCCCAGGTCCGGGTGGCGGGATCACGGCGCCACCACCACCCGGTGACGGCGAAGGCATCCGCGACCAAGAACCCTCCCGCCGGTCCGAACCGCCGCTCAAGGCGGCCCAGCGCACGATGTGCGTGCACCGACTCCGCCAGCGGCGCCAGATCCACCCCTCCCGGCCCGTCCTCACGCACGTGGGTGAACCGGCCGTGCCGTTCACACAGGTGCCACCGCTCCGGCCGCACCAGCCACACCGCCCCCCAACTCCCGCCCCGCGCTGCCGCACACAACCCGCACGCCGGCACCAGACAGTGCTCCATCGGCTGCCACGGCCACTCCCACCGGGCCCCGTCGCCGGGCAGCAGATACGGCTCCCGCACGTGCGGCAGGGCCCAGCGCAGCCGCGCCCACGGCACCCCGAGCATCTGGCCGAGCCGCTCCGCGGCCGCCCGGCTCAAGAACACCTCAGCCAGATGCGGACGCAGGGCCTGCTGGCGCGGGGGCCCCTCGCCCAACTCGTCCAGCAGGAAGGCCACCTCCACGCCCTGCGCCCCGGCCAGCCGCCACAGAAACGAGCAGTTCGATTCGTGCGCCACAAAGCGGACCGG
This sequence comes from Streptomyces changchenzhani, assembly GCF_039766235.1. Lineage (NCBI taxonomy): Bacteria > Bacillati > Actinomycetota > Actinomycetes > Kitasatosporales > Streptomycetaceae > Streptomyces > Streptomyces changchenzhani. The sequence goes on from NZ_JBDHNH010000003.1 coordinate 607,538, forward strand.
ACGCTTCGGCAGCCTCAGGCCCCACACCGGATTGGCCAACTCCCCACCTCCGCCACACTCCTGAGCAGCGCACCCTGCCGGTGACTTCGCACCGCGCCACACCTGCCCGGTCCCGCGCCCGCCCGGGGAACCGTGAACGGGCAGGCCCTCGCGACACTCGGCTACTTACCACAGGCGCGGCCTCCCGCACCGGGGAGTTCACCCCAACGAGTGACGCAACCGGGGGTGGCGACACCCGTACCGCGGCCCCGCCCGCATCCTGACCCCGGGAGCCCGTTACCGGCCCAGAGGGGGATCCGTCCGGTGCTGCACGACCTGCCAGCCGCACACCTGCCCAGCCAGCTGTGGTCCCCCCAGCGCACCGCAGCGGACTGTGTCCTCAACGCCTTCGCGATGGGCCGCACCCGCCAGCAGGTCATCATGGCCTGCGGCACAGGCAAGACCCACCTCGCCGTGCACATCGCCCACGAGCTCACCCCCAACAGCCGCAGCCTGACCGTGCTGCCGACGCTGGAGCTCCTCAACCAGACCGCCCGCGTCTGGTACACCTCGGGCCGGCCGGGCCTCTACCTCGGGGTGTGCTCGGACGACCAGACCAGCGAACCCGCCCTGAGCGGTGTGCTCACCATGACCAAAAGCCCCGCCCAGCTGGCCGCGGCCGTGCGCGGCGCCGAGGGACCCGTGAGCGTCTTCGTCACCTACGCCTCACTGCCCAAGATCGTCGAAGCCCAGCAGCGGCATCTGCTGCCCCGCTGGGACATCGCGATCGTCGACGAGGCCCACCGCACGGCCGGCGCCCGCCGCAAACCCTGGGCCGTCATCCACGACAACGACGCGGTCCCCGCCCGCCACCGGCTCTACCTCACTGCCACACCCCGCATCTGGGACGTCAACCGCGGCCACCTCACCGAGCCGATCGCCTCCATGAACGACACCACGATCTACGGCGAGATCGCCTATCGCTACTCGCTGGCCGAAGCCATCCACGACGGGAGACTCGCCGACTACCGCATCGCCGCCCCCGAAATCCACCACCCGCAGCTGCGGGCCTTTCTGGCCGAGCGCGCCGTACCCCCCAGGCCGACTCCGCACGTGTGGCAGCAGCCCAACTCGCCCTGTTCAAAGCCCGCGAGGACCACGAGATCCGGCGCACCGTCGTCTTCAGCAACAGCACCGTGCAGAGCGACACCTTCGCCGAGACTCTCCCGCAGACTGCCGCCGCCATCCCGGGCCGTCACACCGAGGGACTGTGGGCCGCCAGCATCCACCACCGCACACGACGCCGCGAACGCCGGGACCACCTGACCCGCTTCGCCGAAACCCCACACCCCCCGCGCACCGGCCAGATGCCGGATCTGAGCGTGCTGTGCAACATTCGCCTGTGCGTCGAGGGCGTCGACTTCCCGCTGGCCGACTCCGTGCTCTTCTCCACCCCCAAGCAGAGCACCATCGACATCGTCCAGGCGATCGGCCGCGCACTGCGCCTGGGCCCGGGCATGAACAAAACATCCACACTGATCATCCCGGTGTTCTTCGGCCCCGGACAACGAGCCGAGGAGGCGACCTTCGGCACCCCCTACCACCTGCTGCACCAAGTGATGATCGCTCTCAAGGCGTACGACGAGCACTACTTCTACCGCCTGCCGGTCGGCGGCACCCGGCTCCTGCTGCCCACCCCGGCTGCCGCCGTCCGCCCCGCACGCGCACCGGAGATCGCCCCGCACCTGATGCTGCGGATCATGGAGCCGGAACCCGACGTCTGGGAGAGCGGGATGGCCGGCGCGCAGCACTTCTTCGACACCCACGGCCACCTCAACGTCCCCAGCAACCACATCACCCCCGACGGATTCCACCTCGGGTGCTGGCTGGGCTATCAGCGCACCCTCAAGACCGCCGGAAACCTCTCCGCGCCCCGCACGGCCGCGCTCGCCACCTGCAACATGCGCTGGGCGCACGGCAAGGACAGCGCGGAGACCCTCCTGGAGAGCGCCCAGGCCTACGCACGCGAGCACGGCCACCTCCTGCCGGAGGCGACGCAGACCTACCAGGGCCGGCCGCTGGGACGCTGGCTCACCGAACAGCGCAGAGCGGCGAGGGAGACCACCCTGCCCGCCCCCTACGCCCGCGCACTGACCGACATCGACCCCTGGTGGAACCCCGCCTGGCCCCCCAGCTGGCAACGCCTGTGCGCGCGCGCCCGCACCCACCCCACGCCCCTGACCATCCCCACGTGCCCGCTGCCCCGCAACGCCGACGGCCTCACCCGCTGGCTGGACGAACAGTTCGACGTCTTTCCCCTCCTCGCCAAGGGGCAGCAGACACAACTGGCCGCGCTGGCGCTGCAGCACGATCCGCTGGCCCTCGCCCTGCACCGCCCGCACAGCAAACACAAGAGGGCGCACAATGACGGGCTCCGCGCAGCCCGGCGCTTCTACCGCAGCCACCAGCACCTGCGCGTCCCCGCCGACTACGTCGACGACCACGCAGGTGCCTCTTTCCCGCTGGGCCAGTGGATCGCCGACGTGCGCGAGATGGCCGCCGGCAACCACCTCAGCCCCGAAGAGATCAGATCTCTCGAAGCGCTGGCCATGCAATGGGTGCCAGACCCACAGGGCCAAGACACCTCCGCCCCTGTCAACAAACCACCCCAGGACGCCACGACACCCAGCCGCTTGCCCACACCGCTCGCCGTTGCCGTCCCCCGCACATCCGACCGGGGAATCTGGATCGCCGGCACCGATGCGCGCACCCCGGGGGTGATGGACGTCGTCCACAACGGTGGCCGGCGCGGGCTGCTCAGCCTGCCGGCCGGGGCAGGTACGACCGCGGTGACCGCAGCCATGGCCCGCGAACTTGCCAGCCCCGCATGCCTGGTCCTTGGCCCCGACCGAATCCATCTCCGCCACGTCGCCAAGACCTGGCGCATGCACCACCAGGGGCCGATCGCTGCAGTGAACATGAGCGTCAAACACGGCAGTAAGCAGGGGGGTACCACCGTGACCAGTGCCCGCGAACTGGCCGACTGGGCTGCCCGGCAACCCCCGGGAGCCGTCGTCGTGGCCCGGTACGACGATGCCGAACTCATTGCCCGCAGCCATCACGACCACCGACTGCCCCCGTGGGACCACCTCATCATCGAGGAGGCCCACCGGACCGCCGAAGGGACTGTTGATCGGCACCACCCGCATGCCCTGATCCACTACGACGACGGCATCCTCGCTTACACGCGCCTCTACCTGACGGCCACTCCGATCATCCCTCACCACCTGCCCATGGCAGGCGAGACCGAGGCGGTCTGTGCCGTGAACATGACCGCCCAGCGGATTTTCGGCACCCTCCGGCCGAGCGTGGACCGTCCCCAACTGGTGGACGACGGTGTCCTCAGCCCCTATCAGGTGATCCGGATCCCCGTGTCCGAGCCGGCCGGGCTCCCGCTCTGGCGCGCAAAGGCCATCGGCACCGCTCACGTCATCGAACAGCACAACCTGCGCCGCGTGGTGGCCGTACTCCCAACCCAACGGCAGGCGGAGGCTTTCGGGTCACAGCTGGCCGTGCGGATGCTCGATGCGGAGATCGTCGTACCACCGTGGGGAGCCGTGCGGTACAAGCACAATCAGCCGGTTATCCGCTGCCAGCGCGTAAGCGACCCCATGCCCGCCGACCTCGACGCCGTTGTGCTGCCCAGCTCTGACTGCACCACGGTGGAGTTGGTCAACGCGCTCCGGCCCCTCATGGGGCAGCACGCAGAGCGCGCTGCCCAGACGGCGATCGTCATGCCGGAATCCGCCCCCAACGCCGGCGCACCCCCCGCCGAGCCGCCCGCCTTGCTGCGGCGCATCCTGGCGGCCGTGTGGGCCCACGACCCCAACGGTCAGAAATCCGGGACTGCCCCGTTGCGGGGTTTCGATCGCCGAACGCCGGCGTGACGCTACCCGCCCGGGACCCGTCCTGAGGCTGACCGGGTTCACCTGAAGGGACGACACCCTCTCGACAGCTCCGGCGGCCAGGCCGCTGGTGGTCTCGCCCCGCCACGCCCGCCAGGGGCCGCCACTGGAGGACCACTTGATCGACACCCTCCTCGCCGGGCAGCGCGGCACCCATACCACCGAGGGACTGCCGGGCCTCGACCAGGACGACGACCCCGTGGAAAACGCCGAGTTCGTGGCCTGGGACAGCCATGCCTATTGGTGAGACCGTCCCTCCAGAGGAGCCACACCCGATAGGGAATCGCGTCGAAGATCTCCCTGCGCGGGTGTCGCTCAGGCCTGCCGCCACGCGGCATCGTCCTGTGAATTCTCGGTCTTTGGCTGCGCGACTCAAGGTATCGAGGCGCGTTCCCGTGTTCGAGCAGGTAGATCTTAGTCAGGCGTCGGGGGCAGCCGTTGGGTGTTCATTTCCGGCTGTAACAGCTCAGCTATAAATGCCGGTTGTCGCTCGGCGGATGCTGTAGCGGGGGTCGTGGCCGAGGAGCTCCAAGATTGCAGATGTTAGCCCTGCGGCTTCGGGAGCTGCTTGTATCGCCGCTTCCGCCAGGGTGCGTCGCACTCGGAAGTCGCTGTCGTGGGCCAGGCGCATGGCCGCGTCCCTGTAGCGGGTGGGCTGTTGCAGGGACAGGACTGCGCCGGCTTGGCGGACACCGGGGTGGCTGTGTGCGGCCAAACTGTTGGCGTCGATGCCTGAGGCGACATCCTGTGAAAGCCTGCTGAAGGTCACCGCTGCAGCTTGGAGATCGGAAGGCTCCTCGCTATGAAGCAAGGCGACTGCCTGGTCGCGTACCCACAAGCGTTCCTCGATGGTGGTGGCCGATGCATGGGCGAGTTTCAGTGCGTGGCCCCGTAGGGAAGCTGGCCCCATGGAGACTTTGAACGAGCTGAGTGGGTGGGGTGTTCCGGTTACCTCATCGTCTAGGTAACTGCTGTTCTGTTCACCGAGAACGAAGCTCTTGGTGGCGCGGAAAGTCTGTTCTTGAGTGCTGGCAGGCAGACCGATCACCAGGTTGAGGGCGCCGGTCAGGGCGTCCTGTCGGGTCCCGGACACTTCGCGTGCATCGGACGCAATGGCCATGATTTTTTCGAGACAGGACTTGCGGTCGTCTTCGTCGAGGCAACTGGCGAGGTAGGAATCGGATACGAGCTGGGAACCCAATTCGGCGTGGCCAGGTTCGGGTTGCGGCCGCTGGAGGATACGGTCCCGGGCTTGGGCGGCTCGCTGACGGGTTGTCGGGTGCGTGGGGTCGATCTGGCATCGGGCGACATCTGCCAAATACTGGCCGGCGTCGTCGAGGCGGGCTACCCGGTTCCGCAGTTCGCTCTGCTCGGAAGCGGACAGTACGTCGGGACTGCTCCCCGGTTGCTTGGCCGAGTCAGCCTGACCTGTCAGGAACTGGAGTGTCTTGGTGTCTGCGACAAGACCGAGTGCCGTTTGGGCGCCGCCGTCTGCCAGGTCGAAGAGCCTGGTCAAGGCTTTCATAGCGAGGCTGGGGTGGGTCGTGGCGATGTGGAGACAGGCGGCGGCGTGGCCGTCGTCGGAGTGACGGTACTGATTGGGGCCACGCGGGACGTCAGGGGCCAGCAGCTCTAGGAGTTCCAGCGCCTGCACAGGCGTTCCTCGTGCGGCGAGACCGCAGGCACTGCGTGTGGCCTGGCTCGTGAGGTTGCGCAGGGGGGAGTCGACAAGCTCACCAGCTCGTCCACGCTTCGCCAGGCCGGTCAATTCGCCCAGGAGGGCACCGGCGGAATCATCGTCGATCAAGTCCGCCTGGGCTTCAATATGCGCAGCACGGGCATAGGCCATCCACCACGGAACGGCGCTGAGGGGCCCGATCGGAAGCAAGAGATCGCCCACTGCACTGGCGAGACTCTTGAGCTTCTTGGCTTTCCCGGCGCGCTGGAAATAGCTGGCAGCGCGAGCCGGCTCGCTGCTGTCACGGTAGAGGCCTGCCAGGAATTCCAGTGCGTCGAACTCGCCCGCCCAACTTCCCGTGATTGCTGCGTCAGCAAGCCAACGCCGAGCGGACAGGACCGCTTCCACCGGCTTCTCTCCTACCAACGCAGACAGCGCCTGTTCCTTGGGATCTCGCACCCGGTTCAGCAGGCGTCCGGTTCCCGTAGCGCGCAGGGACTGGGCAAGGCGGTGTTCGTCATCGATATGCGAAGGGAAGGGGCCGTACTGGGCGTTCACTGCACGGATGGCGTAGAGCCAGTCGGCAGCATCCTGGGGGAGCCCGCAGTGGATGGCACTGTAAACCGCGTCCCTCCAGCACTCCGTGGCTTCCTCTGCCCGGCTCTCTAGAGCGCAGCGCCGGGCCTCCCGTGCACTGATCAAGGATGTGTGTCGACCAGGCAACAGGTGTCGCCGCGCCAGATTCTGGAGCTCGGCACGCTCCGTGGGGTTGTACTCGGCTCGCATCAGACGTAGCCGGATGACCGTGTCCTCCGGGAGCCCTTCGATCGGCTGCTTTTGTGCAAGCGCGAGCGCCGTACCGATGAGCGTGTCTAGGCTCTGGAGCTGAGCCGACTCTGAGGCCAGCAGATTTTCCGCAAGAAACAACACCAGAAGTGGCTGGTAGACAGGCGTTTCGTCAACGCGCGCCTCTAGCGCGGCCTGCAGAGCGCCGAAGTCTCCGAGCGGATGGAGCGCGCCATGCATAGCAGCGCGGACGAGTTGGGCATGGCGCTCCGTGCGGGCGGCGTGCTCGGTTTTCGATGCCACGGCATCGCGTGCCAGTTTCTCGATCCGGTGAGCGAGGGATCTCGGCTGGCCTCGGTCTCCGAAGTGGAGCGCAGTGACTGCAAGATGGGCCGCAAGATCGGCTGCTTGGTCGATGAGTCCGGCGCTCACAAGCGCTTCGAGTTGCTTGGTGTGCATGGTGACTGCGTGGCCGCCGAAACCGGCACTGCTCAGTCGATTCGCGAGGTCACCGTAGAGCCGGGCGGCCTCGGCGGGCGCTGTGGACTGCTGGGCGTTCGCCTCCTGTAGCAGGGGTGCGAAATCCTTTGTCTTCAACGGGCCCAGAAGGATCTTCTCCGCCTGTTCCTGCCGGTCCGGTAGAGGGACGGGCACCCCTGGCAGAGGTGCGCCTGTGCACCAGGTGGTCGCCGTCTCACGGGTCCAAAACCGGGCGACCACATCACCTTGCGGACGCAGATAGTCATTGATCTGCTCAGCCCCCCACAGCGCCAACTCCAGCTCGGGGTACGTGGTCTGCAGCGTATCCAGTTCATCAGCCAGCTGCGTCTTCAGCGTAGATGCCGAGGTAGCGACGATGAAACGGGATGAGCCGAAGGGACGTGTGCCGGCTGCGAACGTTTCGACGGCGTCGCGCAGATTGCCAGCGGTGAAAGTTTCGTGATCCTTGCACTGAACGACGGTGTAGTTACCGTCCGGCTCGCGACCAGCAAGATCGATGCCATGTTGGGTCTGACCTTGGACACCGTAGCGTCGGAACTTCACCCCTTTCAGGCCCAACACGCGTTGTGACACTGCCAGAATGAAGTTCTCGAAGCGGTCCCACCCCATATGAAGATCAAGGTCTTGGTCCGGCTGTTTGTTGCCGGGTGGCCCAGGCGCGAGTGAAACGGTGAGATTGTGGTCCGCGGAGCATGGTCGCCAGACTTCCGTCTCTCCGTCGCCCGCATCGGACTGGCCGAGCGGATCTGCTGGGACGGGCTGCGGTGCCTCTGGCTGGGCCATGCACCCAGTATCCCTCCGTTTGCGAGGTAGAGCCTCGTCAGCGGCAAGGACCCGGGGTTCTGCGCAATCCTGCGGGCGGGGCCTGTAGCCGGCCTGCGGCCCGCTATAGGAGGCGTGGGGGAGCTGGTGGGCGGCTAGGAGGTGGGTAAGTGCATCGATCTCTTGGGCGGGGGCCGCCAGGGTGACTAGGCGGCGGGCGCGGGTGATAGCGAAGTTCCACACGCGCGGCGGTTCGTCGGTGGCCGGATCACCGGTGGCCCTGCGGTGCAAATTGCTAGGAAACGGGCAGTAGCATGACGGCGTCTGCCACGTCGCCCGAGCTGGTAGGCGATGTTGGTGCGTACTCCGGTGGCGTCGTTCCTGCTGCTTGCGCCAGTGTGTTCTCCAGCTCTGGAACAGCGGGAGGTCGAGCTCACTGGTGTGGAGGCCAGCGCTCTTGATGAGATCGGCGTCCGGGTGCAGGAGTTGGACGGGGGAGTGGGCGTGGCGTTGTAACCACTGGTGGCGGCGGGTCTGCTCGGTGGGGCTGAGTTCGTCCCAGTGGTCGTAGTGAACTCCCGCCGGTCCGTCGGGCGTTTCGGAGGCCCAGGCACGCACGAGATCGGTTTCTCCAGCCGGACGGCCAAATCCGCAGCTTCGGCCTGGAGTTCTTCCACCCGCTGTCGAGCCGCGGCTTCCCGCGCCTGAAGCTCTTCCGGCAACGACACCATGGCGCCCACCTCCACCTCGCCACGGTAGGAGCACGACGGCACCGCTCACACGTCAATCAGCGTCTTCCCAGCTCAGCTGTCCCTCGAAAGGATCCGCACCCGACCGAGAAAGGCGCGCAAGCCGTCGAAGCAGTCGGACTCCTGCCTCAACGCCCTTATCGCATGAGCCCGGAGGCAGCCCTCGGCCCCCTGCAGGAGCACACACTGGCCACCGTCGAAGCCGGGATGGCCTTCGTCGCCCACGCCCACAGGCTCGGCCACGAATGCGGACCGCTCGACTGGTCCCCGGAGACCGCGCACTATTACCGCGACGACAGCCGGCCCGGCGAAGACCTCGCCCTCATCCCCGACCCCGTCCTCAGCTACGTCCACGCCGACACCAAGGCCAAGCAGCGCACGCTGCTGACGTTCTTCATCGAGGTCGACCGCACGCAAATGACGATCGCGCGGCTCGCCGCGAAACTGCACGCGTACGCCGCCTACCAGGAGTTCACCCCGCAGATCGCAGCTACCCGGGGGACCCGTACCGTCCGGCGCCCCGGGTCCGCACCGGCCTGGCGCAGCCGCTACGCGGTCTTCCCTCGCCTCCTGCTGGTCCTCACCGGCGCTGCCGAGGCCCGCCTGGACCGGCAGATCGGAGATCTGCGCAGTCTCGCGGCCAGCAATCCGACCCTCATCGCCAGCCCGGTTCGCGCCGGGGTCACCACCCTCGATCGCTTGCGTGACCTTGGACCGTTCGCCCCGATCTTTACGCCCGTGACCGGCTCCGCACAGCTCGCCGACGCGTGGTTGCGCCCGCAGAGCGTCGCTGCCTGACCGTCCTCCGGAAGGAAGATGTCATGCTCCTCAACTTCATCAACCGCCTGTTCAACAAGCCGATCCTCCTGCCAACCGCAGCAGCAATACCGGCTGAGCAACGAGCGTGCGACGAGCTCGGTGCCATCCCCCGGCCCTTCTCACCCCTGGTCAAGGAGCTCCTCGCGCTCTACTGCCACACCCGCCCCATCGGCGCACTCTCTCAAGCCGAGGACTGCCGAGACGAATCAAATGACGGCCCGCTCGGTCATCCACCACATCCTGGAGGGATGGCAGAACCAGACCGATGGCCGCGGAACCGTAGATGACCTGCTCCTCCAGCCGAGGCCGATCCGCGGCACGAGAGGCCTGGAAGGTACAACCGCGCCGTACGACCACGACTGCCGGCAGGCCCAGCGGTGATCGCTGCGTCCGGGCCTCCGCCACACGGAGGCGTAACGACTGGAGGCCGGCACGAGTGCGTGGGCGAAGTGGACCAGCACCAGGTCAGCGACATCCTCCGGCATCGGCAGGGCGCTATTGCCTAGTGACCTGAGATGAGGAGGCGGGTGGACTTGTGCCGTAGCTCGTCGGCTGCGGGCAAGCCGGTGTATCGGTTGAGGCGGGTGCGCATGTCGTCCAGGGCGGTGCGGACTTTGATGGAGCGGATGCCGTCGGCGCAGTCGATGAATTCGCTCCAGGTCATGAGGGCGCCGTCGATGTTGCCTTGGCGCAGGCGGACGCCGCCGAGGTCGGCGAGGACGATGGCGCGGGTGCGGCGGCGGTCCAGGCCGTGGATGTCCAGGGCGAGGTGCAGGTGTTCTTCGGCGGCGTCGAGGTCGCCGAGGCGGGTGAGGATCATGCCGGAATCGTGGGCCCAGCGGCCGGGCGAGTAGTGGGCGGCCCAGGACTCGCCGGATCCGGACTGCGGGCGGCCGATGGCGGTCTCGGAGAAGGCGAGGTGGCGGGTGGCGGTGTGCCGGTCGTCATCCTGGGCTGCCGCGTTGGCGAGGGTGGCTTCGTAGTAGGCCACGGCTCTGGGGTTTTCCAAGTGGCGTCCGTAGCGGACGCAGGCTTCGCCGAGCTGGACGGCTTCGGCTCGGTAGCCGAGGTCGATGGCCTGTACTGCCATGCCGCGCAGGGCGGTTGCGGACAGTTCGGGGTCTTCCGCTTCGGCGGCGAGGCGGTAGGCATGGGCGTAGTACTGCTGGGCGCGGCCTTGGTTCTCGGGGGCGTTGCCTTCGTCCTGGGCCATCCATCCGGCCAAGTGGACGAGCTGGCTGGTGGCGGCGAACAGTTCGCGGCCGGTGGCTTCGGTGAACTTCCCGTTCAGCCATGGGGCGACGTCGTCGGTGAGGTAGCGCACGGCGAGGTGGCGGGCGTGACCGCCACCGAGTTCTGCCGCTGAGTCGCCGAGCGACTTGACCATCTGCTGGACGGCGGCGACTTCACCGGTGCCGACGCGCACGGCGCCGCTCGGCGCGGTCCTGGTGCGGCGGGTGATGCTCTCCAGGTCGGGGAGGGCGAGGGCGCTGAGGGCGTATCCGCTGGTGGCGGCCAGAAAGTCCCGGCGGTGCACGTCGCTCCTCCCTAACTCGATGACTGATGTCACGGTATCGGTGGCTGTCGCCTTCGGCGCATCGGGTTCCGCTGCCCCGGTAGTGCCCAGGTCCAGGCCGAGAACGCCGGTGATGTGGGGGAGCCAGTAGGTCGGGCACCGTTTGCCGGTCATCCAGCGGCGGGCTGACTGACGGTCGACGCCGTGGGGGCCGCGGCCCTCGGCGATGCCGACCTCGCGGGCGAGTTTGGACGGGCCCCATCCGCGCTGTTGGCATGCCTGCTGGATGGCTTCTGCGATCTCCTTGCTGTCCGGCATGTCGCCCCCTCGCCGCTGGCCTACGTGGGCCTACACCTGGCCCACATCCTGGCCCCTCCCCGCCTGCTGTGCCTGGCCGTTGACTGAACCTCACCCACCCGATCTTTACGGTTCCCCGTTGATCGGGCGGACCCAGACCCATTCAGAGAGACGGTGAACTCACGATGCCCCGCTCACCCCACGACAGCACAGCCAGCCCAGCGCCCAACTCCGGCAAGGGAGCCTCAAACCACCGCGTCCCCCAGGTGGCGCCGGTTGCTTCCGCAGAGACGGGCGGAGCCGTGATGGTCAAGGACGTCACTGCACTCAAGCGGGACCTGCGGTACGACCACGAGGCCGAACAGGCTGTGCTTCCGGTCCGGGTGCACTTCCGTGATGGCCGCATCGTGGACACAGCCCTGGTGCTCACGCCGGAGCAGATGCACGTCATCTCGATCCAGTTGGAGAGGGCTGTCGTCGCCCGCCAGGACGCCCTCTCGAAGAAGCCTCGGTGACGCGCCGCCCAGTCCCGGCGGCCGATCCGCTCGGCGCGGTTCTCGACTGGCTGTGGGCAATTGGCACAGCGTGCGGCATCGCCGGACTTGGCTTGGTCGTGGAGCACGACCTGAACGCCGTGCCCGCCCACGGTCTGGCGTGGTCGGTACGGGACGCCGAAGCGGCGGGCGATTCGTAGACCGCTCCGGTACCCGGCCCTGGGGAAGGCCCGCCGGGTGCCGGCGCTGTAGATGCCCCAGGTCTCGCTGAGGGGGCGCGGTCCGCCCACGTCGGTGCGGGCGGACCGGTGTGGGATCCAAACGACAAGGGAGTCACGGTGCGCGTCAATTACGACACGAGCAGCGACCTCGCGGGCAAGACCGTGCTGGTCACCGGCGGGGCCGGCCTCATCGGGAGCAGGATCACCGCACAACTCAAAGCACTCGGGGCCCGCCCCCTCGCGGTGTGCAGGCTGGACGCCTACCCGCACGATGTCTACCGGGACTTGTTCGGCATTGACCCCGACAACCCCGGCTTCATCACCGGGGACGTCCAGGACGCGGAGCTGATGTGCCGGCTGGTGGGGCAGAGCGACTACGTCGTCCACGCCGCTGCCCTGGCCGATGTCGCCGCCTGTACACGCGAGCCGATGAAGGCGATCGCCACGAACGTCACCGGCACGCAAGTGCTGCTGGACGCCGTGGCGGCCTCCGACCGTATCCGCCGGTTCTGCTTCGTCTCTTCGGCCAGCGTCTACGGCAACGGGAACCCCGACGACTGGGCGTCGCCGACCGTCGAAGCCCGTACGGTCCGCAAGCTTCTGGAAGCCATCTACCAGGGACGTACACCACCGCAGTTCCACGAGTACGCGCCGCTCAAGCCCATGTCCGTCTACGGCAACTCGAAGGCATGGGGCGAGACCCAGACCGCACTGATGATGGGCGCGGTAGGCACCTCGTACTGCGTCGTGCGCTACTTCTCCGTCTACGGAGAACCCCAGACGATCAAGCCCAACAGCCACTCGTGGGTGGTGGCCTGGTTCACCGCCCGCGCGGCGCTCGGCCTGCCGCTGTACCTCAACGGCGGCGGCCACCAGGTCCGGGACCTCGTGCACGTCGACGACATAGCGGCCGCCACAGTACGGGCGCTGGTTGCCCCGCGTGCGCACAACGAGACGTTCAACGTCGGCACCGGAACCCCCACCAGCATCCGCCACGTCGCGGAACTCGTCCGCAAGCAGTTCCCCGGCACGGTGTTCTTGGAGACACCGATGCCCCCCGGCGATCCGCTGGGCGGGTACGCCTCCACCCATCACCTGGAATACATCCTCGGCTGGCAGCCCACCGTCACCGTCGCCGAAGGTGTTGCCCGCTACGTGCGGTGGCTGAAGGACACCCCGGCGGCCATCCCGCCCTGGCTGCGGAAGGAGGCCCGCGTGGTCTAGATGACTGGCGGGCGGCCCAGACGGGTCATGCGCCAGACGGTGCGCCAGCGCATGGGCCGCCGCTCACCGCACGGCGCGCGCATACCTTCGGTGAAGCCGCCGAACCAGGCGCGCAGGGCGCCGAGGGAGCGCGAGCGGGCCAGCGTGATCGCGGTCCAGGTGCCGAGGTAGAGGGGCACGAGGAGGGCGGGGAGATGGCGGCGGGCCAGCCACACCCGGTTGCGGGCGGTCATGCGGTGATAGACCGCATGCCGGGCGGGGGAGGTACGCGGGTGCTGGAGCACCAGTTCCGGCTCGTAAAGAATCTTCCAGTCCGCGTCCAGGGCCCGCCACGCGAGGTCGGTCTCCTCGTGCGTGAAGAAGAACGCGTCCGGCCAGCCGCCGATCTCGTCCAGCATCCGCATGGACAGCCCGTGGCCGCCGCCCAGGAAGGTGGTGACCTCCCCGCCGCGCATCGGGTCGCCGGCCCGCAGCCGGGGCACGTGCCGCCGCTGGGTGAAGCCCGTCTCATCCGCGATACGGAAACTGACAATCCCGAGCGCGGGATCGGCCTCGTACAGATCGGCGATCCGGCTGATCACGTCGGCTTCGATCAGCAGCCCGTCGTCATCGAGGTCCACCAGTACGTCCACGTCTCCGGTGTCCCGGAGTTTGGTCATGGCGACGTTGCGGCCGCCGGAGACACCGAGGTTCTCGTCCAGCTCCACGCCGATCACGCCGTCCGGCAGTTCCGGGAGGGGCGACCCGTTTCCGACGACCACCACGCAGGCCGGTGCCTCGTGTTGCTTGGCGACCGAGTCGAGCAGGGCCCGCAGTTCGGCGGGCCGGTTGCCCATGGTCAGTACGGCCACACCCACACGCGGTCGGGACACGTCCAGATCACTCCACATCTCGGTGACGGCAGAAGGGCGATGCTAGCGGGCCCTGGACGGTCACCGGACACCGAAAGGAAGCCCCCACGATGCCATCCCTTCACCTCGGCGACTTCATCAGCAGCGCCACCTGCGGCTCACTCAGCGGGACACCGTACGGGGCGCTGGAGCAGTACGAGCTGGTGGACTTCCTCGCCGCCTGGACCGAGCTGCACCGGGAGGCCCTGGCCGTGCTGCCCGAGCGTATTCACCCGACCGCGTTCATCCACCCCTCGGCGATCGTCGGCGACGATGTGATCGTCGGAGCGAACGTCCGGATTCACGAGTTCTCGACCGTCCGTAAGGGCGCCGTCCTGTGCGCGGGGGCGAGCGTCGGCTTCAACTGCGAAGTGACCAAGTCCTACGTCGGCGAGAACGCGGTCCTCGGCCACCGCATCGGCATCAACCACACACTCATCGGCACCGACGCCCACCTCTCGGCCGGCGTCAGCATCGCGGCCATCGCCATGAGCGACGACATGCGCAACCCCGACCGGGAAGTCATCATGCGCAGGCCGGGAGGCATCTACCGTTGCGGCACAGCCCAGTTCGGCGCGCTCATCGGTGACCGCGTCCAGACCGGCAGCGGCATCGGACTCGGCCCCGGAGTGGCCATCGGGCGGGACTCCCAGATCCTCAGCGGCGTCACCCTCGCAGCCCGCGTCCTCGCGCACCACAGCGTCGTCAGCGCTCCGCACACCGCCGATGCGCACGTGCGCAGCCGCTCCCGGCTCGGCCAGCGTCGATCTTGAGCCGCCAGAGGGAGCCAGGCCGGCGGACAGGACAGCGATGCGACGAGCGCTACTTCACGGGCGTGCCGTTCGGCGAAGGGGTCAGCGGTCGCTCAGCCCGCCAAGAGGCCGAGCAAGGGCCGCAGCTCTTCGAGGCCACGGACTACGTCCGTGGCGCCGGCAGCGTGTAGATCGGCAACGGTGGACTTGCCGGACGCGACGCCCAGCACTCGCACCTGGTTGGCGAGGCCCGCCGCGACGTCGGCCGGGGTATCGCCGATGAGCAGCACGTCGTCGGCGCCGATGGAGGCGTTCAGCGCCTGACTGGTCCTGAGGATAGCGATACGAACGAGCTCGCTCCGCTCGTCGTCGTCCTCGCCGTATGCCCCGTACGGGAATCGGATGTGTGCATCGAGTCCGAAAACCTCGAGTTTGATCTCGGCGACCGCACGGATGTTGCCCGTCACCACGCTCTGCGTCACCCCTTCGAGCTGGGCCACAGCGGCCAGCGCGGTCG
This sequence comes from Streptomyces changchenzhani, assembly GCF_039766235.1. Classification (NCBI taxonomy): domain Bacteria; kingdom Bacillati; phylum Actinomycetota; class Actinomycetes; order Kitasatosporales; family Streptomycetaceae; genus Streptomyces; species Streptomyces changchenzhani. The sequence goes on from NZ_JBDHNH010000003.1 coordinate 622,688, forward strand.
CAGCTCCGGGGAGTGCGTGGCCGCGCTCTCGGAGTTCGGCGGCGCGCGCGACATGGCGTTCGGCGGAGCAGCGGGCGAACTCCTCGAACATGGCACGGTTGCTGTCGATGCCGTGCAGTTTCGCGGTCTCCCGAAAGATGATGGGCTCGGTCATCCCATCGATCGAGGCCTGCTCCCGCATCACTTTGTTGGTGACCTGCTGGAAGCACTCACCGAAGATCTCGCCGCCGACACCCCGTGTGGCGATCAGCGTGTGGTCGATGTCCCACAGAACCAGCTGCACTGCCGTCGCCTCCGATGCCTAACGCCCGCAAGGGGCATTGCCGTGTCACACGTTGGTGTATCTCCAACTTCGCGCCCGCTCAACACGTCTACGCTGGAGACTCATTCTCCTTCCGCGATGACAGGGGCCGGAGCGGTGCCCGAACTCTCAGTCGGTGAACGCATCCGCCATCACCGAACGCGTCAGAACCGCACTCAAGCGGTGATCGCCGGGCTTGCTGGCATCACTGAGGGCTACCTTACCCAGATCGAGCGTGGCCTGAGAATCCCGTCCACCGACGTCATCGCCCGCCTGGCCGCCGAACTCCAGGTGTCCGCCGGCGTTCTGCTTGGAGACTCGACACCTCAGGCCGCAGCGCCGGCGACCGCCGGATCCGACGTCGTCCGTGCCCTGCTGGGCCAGCTGGGGCCACCGCCAGGAACGCCGCACACCACAGCAGGCCTCCGAGACCGAGTGGAGGAGGCATGGCGGTCCTGGCAGACCTCACCCACCCGGTTCACGGAAGCCAACGCCACTCTGCCTGCACTCATCTGCGACGTGGAGTCCACGGTGCGCGCCCGCCGCCGCGACCCGCAAGCGGCCGACCGCCGCGACGCGCTGCGGGTGGCCGCCGACCTGTACGGGCTCTTGCGCTCCTACTGCCGCAGAGTCGGCCGGCCGGACCTGTCGCTGATGGTCGCCGACCGGGCTCTGCGCGCAGCCGAGGACGCGGACGACCCGCTGCGGATCGCAGCGGCCCAGTGGAACTTGGGCCATGTACTGCTCGCTCAGCCGGGCAGCTCGGGGGACGCTGCAGAAGTCGCACTGGACGCAGCGGACACGCTGCGCCGCGCTCTGGACACAAGGGAAGCCGTTGCGGTGCGCGGTGCTCTGGAGTTGGTCGCCGTGGTGGCCCAGGCGTGCACGCGCCGCGCCTGGGCTGCTCGTGACCGACTGGCCCAGCGTGTCGCGCCCCTCGCCAAAATTGCGGGCGAAGGCAACACGCTGTGGACCGTCTTCGGTCCGACCAACACAGAACTCCACGCGGTGTCGGTGGAAATGCTCGACGGCAACGCGGTCGAGGGCCTGCGCATGGCCGACCGGGTGGACACCAGTTGCCTGCCCTCACGCGAGCGGCAGTTCACCTTCGGACTGCAGGTCGCGCGCTGCTACGACCTGCGCCGCGAAGACGCCGCCGTCCTGGTCCATCTCCTGGAGCTCGAGGAGCTCGCACCACAGGACCTCGAACGCAGCCCCTTGGCCCGCGAACTGGTGGTGTCCCTCATCGAACGGGCCCGGCCGACCTACCGCCGACAGGCGACCAGTCTGGCCGAGCGCCTTCATTTGCTGTGATGGCCCGCGCTGCGAGCACACCCGTACTCTCAGCGCGGATTCCCCGTTGCACCAGCCCGTACGTTCCTCGCCCGAGGGAACGACAACGGGAAGAGCGAAACATCATGACCGCCGACCGTGCCACAGATGAGACCCCTGGCTTTAACGGCACCCGTATCGCGGCAGCGGGGAAGGCTTGGGATGCGGTTCGAACCTCCCGCTTCAATGGCTTGGGGGCGCTGGATATCCTGCAAGACCCTGGTGCGATTGTCGTCGAGCAGCGCTCGATTTACTTCCTAGTTCCTCCCGGCAGTACGCAGTCGTGGGATCTGCCGCACACGACTGCCTTGGGCGAGTCCAACTATGTGATCCTCCCGCCGGACGATAAAGACACGCCGCCCGGCCCGTACTGGCTGGTCCCGCCCCGCGCCTGCCGTCTGCACACCGACCCGGCCGTGTTGCGGTCGGCCCTGGAGCAGGTACTTGGACCTCGCCCGCCGGCGCACGGTCGTTCCAAGATCAGTGATCTAGCCCGAGGATCTTGAAGGGGCGGTGGCGGTCTCGGCTGGCCCAGCGGGTGGCTTCGGTGATGTCGGTGCGGCCGGTGAGCTGGTGGGCGCCGATGGCGAGGTTGCGCAGGGCGGCCATGGCGCGGGGGCCGGAGTGGGTGCGGACGCGGGAGTTGTCCTCTTGGTAGAGGGTGTCGCGAAGCCAGTGCAGCGATTCGATGCCCCACTGTCCGACGGTGTACCCGGCGATGGCGGGGGCGTCGGCTTGAGCGGGGGCGAGGTCGGTGACGCCCAGGACCGCGACGTTCGACAGGGACTTGCCGTTGAGGTCGGTGACCTGGCGTTCGATCAGGAACACCTGCTGGACGTAGGGGAAGTTCAGGCCCTCGGGGGCGGGTCGTACTTGCAGGGTGCGGGTGGCGATCCGGCCGTGGCCCCTGCTGGTGGCGCTGTGGCCGATCGGGACCTCGTGCCAGGGCAGGGCGTCCAGGGCGGCGAAGAGCGTGGGCTGGTTGCCCTTGGCCTGCATGAGGAAGTGGGCGCCGCGTTCGTGCAGGTAGCGGACGGTGGCGCGTTGGGTGTGGAGGGCGTCGACGGTGATCACGTGGTCGGTGATCTCCAGGGGGTCGAGCAGAGGTCGCAGCATCGGGATCTCGTTGGGTGTGTCCTGAATACGTAGAGGAGCTGGTTGTAGGAAAGCTGCCTTGAAGTAGTGCTGTACGGGAGATGAAGGTGTTTGGCCCTTCGGAGCCGCCCTGCGGGGGAGGCTTCAAACCGCCTCATGCTGCGCTAGCTAATGACTGTCGTGGTGAGCGATTGAGGAAAAGGCGTCGTAAGAGGCGTCAGGTGGGGATCAGGAAGACGAACGCAAGTGAATCGTTGCTGAAGTGTCGAAAGATTCTTAGACGACATCAGAACCGGGACGTACAACGGGTTCCGGGATGAGCCTGGCGGGTGCCCGCTTATTGGCCAGGCGGTGTCCGGCATGAAGACGACGTGAGCCTGATCTGCCGCTTCCGTACGGAACAGGAGAAGGCGCTCCTCGGCACTGTCTGCCCTGGTAGGGGTGGCGAGAGGGAGTGTCCCAAGCGGCTGAAACCGCGAGGGATCGAGTACCGATACGAGGCGCGCCGGCGGACCGGCTCGTAGTAGTGATGAAGCCTCTGTAATAGAGGTGGAGCGAAGGGGTCGGGCTATTCGTGACGTTGTGTATCTAGACAACCGGACGCTCTCCGGGAGGAACTATATGGACACGTTGAAGTCAACAGGCAAGCCGTTTGAGATCTCGAAGCGGGAAGTCTGGGAGGCATACAAGGGAGTTAAGGCGAACAAGGGTGCGCCCGGTGTGGATGGGCAGTCCCTTGAGGACTTCGACAAGGATCTGAAGAACAATCTGTACAAGATCTGGAATCGTATGTCGTCCGGGACGTATTTCCCGCCGCCGGTACGTGCGGTGGAGATCCCCAAGTCGTCGCCCCGCGGCGGCTCAAGGATCTTGGGCGTGCCCACGGTGGCCGACAGAGTTGCCCAGACCGTAGCCGCCAGGCACCTCATGGACCGGGCCGAGCCCGTCTTTCATGAGGATTCCTACGGCTACCGGCCGGGGCGCTCGGCGCTGGATGCGGTGGAGTCCTGCCGACGACGCTGCTGGAAGAAGGACTGGGTGATCGAGCTTGACATCCAGAAGTTCTTCGACAGCGTCCGATGGGACCTCATCGTCAAGGCAGTGGAAGCGCACACCGATGCCGTCTGGGTGATTTTATATGTGAAGCGATGGCTCCAAGCGCCGCTTCAACTGCCCGACGGGACCTTGCAACAGCGGGACCGTGGAACCCCACAGGGATCAGCGGTCTCGCCCGTGCTCGCGAACCTGTTCATGCACTACGCGTTCGACATGTGGCTGGCCCGGGAGCATCCCACCGTCACGTTCGAACGGTATGCAGACGACGCCGTCGTGCACTGCGTCACTGAGCGTCAGGCCCGCGAAGTGCTGGCCGCGCTCACGGACAGGATGGAGAAGGTCGGGCTGCAACTGCACCCCGACAAGACCAGGATCGTCTACTGCCGGGACGGGCAACGCCAGGGCTCCTATGAGCACATGGAGTTCACCTTCCTCGGGTACACGTTCCGCGCGCGCAAGTCGCAGGACAAGTGGGGCAGGCGTTTCCTGTCCTTCGAGCCTGCAATCAGCAAGGACGCCTTGAAACGGATCAGCGGGGAAGTGCGCAGCTGGCGTCTTCACCGACGGTCCGATCTCTCCTTCGTGGAACTCGCCCGACGGATCAACCCGATCGTGGCGGGTTGGGTCAACTACTACGGCCGCTTCTACCAATCGGCCCTGACCCCCCTCCTACAGCGCATCAACGCCTACCTGGTGCGATGGATCCGCAAGAAGTACAAGCGGCTCGCGGCGCTGCGCAAGGCCCTTTCGAAGATGCGGGACATCGCCCAGCGATACCCCCGTATGTTCGCGCACTGGAAGGTGACCACCGCAGCGTCCTCAGCCTGGTGATCAGAACGGCAAGAGCCGTGTAAAGAGAGATCTTTACGCACGGTTCTGCGAGAGCCGGGGGGTGAAACTCCCCCCGGCTACTCGACTCTTCGCGCCGACCGGGACCTGGTTGAGGACCAGGCGCCGGTCGTGGAGCATCGCGGCGAGCAGGCGGACCTGCTTGCCGTCCTTGTCCTTCGCGCCGCGCAGGGCCTTGCCGTCCACCGCCAGCGGGACCAGGCTCCGCGTGTCGGCACCGGGGTTCTGCGGCAGGGCGGGGCCTGGTTCGGGCGGCTGTGCGGCGGCGGTGCGCGACAGCAGCCAGGCCCCGACGGCCAGGTCCAGGGCGTCGGCGTCGACGCCGGTGACCAGCCGCCACACGGTGGTCTTCCCCGGTGGTCCGATCGGTACCGCGTACTCGCAGCGCGCATACAGCCAGGCCAGCAGGTCGGTGGGGACGTCCTCGATCCAGCCGGCGATGGCGGTGAAGGACCGTATCCCCGCCACCACCGCCCCGGCCGCCAAGGCCAGCACGACAGCCAGCGGGTGTTCCACCCAAGGGAGTTGGCGACTGTCGGGGATGCACAGGAAGTGCGCGAGCAGATCCAGGGCGGCGCTCGGGCCATCCAACTCGCCCGGCAGGTCGAGACCTTGTTCCAGCGAGGACAGCAATGCCGACCAGGCGGCGTCTTCGTCAATGTCGAAGACGGGCGTGCCAGACTGAGCCAAGGCGGAGCTCCGGAGTTGGGCGTCTTGGGAAGGACACCTGTTACTACCGGAGCTTCGCCCCCTCCACCAACGCGCAGGCCAGCACACTCGCACGATCGCCAGAGCACAAGATCATTGATCTTGGAACGACCGTGCCCGCCGGCGGCTCGTGACGTCCCCGACCTGCCCCGAATCACGTTCGATCAGGCGCAGGGTTGGTCGTGCGCTTTATGCGGCGTCCGGCTGTACGCGGACTGTTCGCTGGGGATGTTCTACACCGGCCAGGGTCTACTGGGCATTCCCACGGAGCTGTGGGCCTGCAGCCCGCAATGCCCTGAAGCTATAAGGACATAGCGGCACATTCGTGGCAACTGGTCTGTGTTTGCGGCGTCAAGAAAACCGAGTTCCGACTCGGTTGTCCGGCCGTGCTGAATTGTGATGTTTTACCAGCCGATGAGGTGCCCTGAACTGCCATAACCGGCTGTGCTATTGACGATTCTTTGCGTAACGTATGGGCACGCAGTAGCCACCTGGGGCAGTTGAGCACTAAACGGCCATACGTGCTGCACGCAGCACACCGCGCACCACCTGGGTGAGACCGAAAACATAGGGGAGGCGCAATGGCACGCCCAGCACAATCTGCCCGTGGACGGCTTCGCAACCGGAACCAGTCCGTCGCAGCGGTCTTCCTGGCAGGCACGTTCGCGCTGTCTGCCTGCGGCGGTGGCACAGATGATGCCGGCGCCAAAGAGCCCAAGGCCTCCCCGTCCATGACCAGCCAGAGGCCGACCAAGCCCGCTGCGGATCCGACCGAAACCGCTAAGGCGGAGGCTGTCGGCACGTACAAGCGGTACTGGCAGGAGATGGAACGCGTCTACGCGACGGCCAAGGTCGAAGGCACGGGCATCAAGAAGTACGCGGCGAGCACAGCACTCAGCAGGACGGGCGTAGATACCAAGCGAATGCAGAAGACCGGCCGGATCTTTACCGGGAACGTCACGGTCAACGACCCGACTGTGACTCAGATTGACCTCAACCGGAAGATCCCCAACGCCAAGATCTCCAGCTGCCTGGACGTCTCACGCTGGGTCGTCGTCGACCGTGGCACCAAGAAGCCCGTGGCGCTGCCCACGAAGCGCCTGACCAAGTACATCATCGTCGCCACGGTCGAGCGGTGGCCGGAAGGCTGGAGGGTCACCAGGGACGAGCCTCAGACGGGCCGCCCGTGCTGACCCACCGATGCATGCTCGTGGCGACCGTCCTCGTCATGTCATCGCTCGCGCTCACCGGACCGGCATACGCCGACGAGCCCGGGGGAGGCGTCCAAGGATGTGAGAACGACTTCATCTGTGTTGACGCTGGAGCGCCCGGCCGGCCTGGCGGCAGCAAGCCTGGCGGAGGTGGCGGCGCTGGCGGAGGCGAGGGTAAGGGCGGCAAGGCAAGCCGGCGGACCTGTACCTACAAGCTGGCCGACCCGCAGCCGCCGGCAGACAGCCTGGACTGGGAGGGGCACAAGCCGGGCGACGGTGCCGTGTACGAGCAGAGCTGTGTCTTCGACAACGACGAGGCCTTCATCGTCGCCAGGATGGTCTGGGCTGCTGATCCGCCAGCTGCGGCCGTTGATCCGGCTGTGCTCGCGCAGGAGGCTGTGGACAAGATGCGGTTGCGCGGGCCGGAGATCGGTATCACGCCGAAGCCGGGCGGTAAGGGCGTGGTCGGTATGCCGGTGTATCTGTGGACCGAGAAGGGGGCCGAGACGTACGGTCCGAACACCGCTTCCGCGTCGGCCGGCGGGACGACGGTCACCGCGACCGCGAAGGTCAGCAAGATCGTGTGGCGGATGGGCGACGGCAAGACGGTCACCTGCACCACGCCCGGCACCCCGTACCAAGCCGAGTACGGCAAGCAGCCCTCCCCGGACTGCGGCCACCGCTACACCCAGCCGTCTTCCACCCAGCCGTCGGGGAAGTGGCACGTCACCGCGACATCGACCTGGACGATCGACTGGACCGGAGGCGGCCAGAACGGCCAGCTCACCGAGGTCCGCGACAGCGACGTCGACATCAACGTCGTCGAGGTCCAGGTCCTCAACTAAGCGCAACCTCTCCCCGCACCAGATGTGAAAGGCCTCCGCCGCATGGATTCCCCCGCCGCCGCGCCGCCGGTACCGCGCCCCACCAGCCCGGGCCGCCCCGCGGTCCCCATCACCACGACGGCTCCGGTCAAGCGGGAGCGCCGCTGGTCGGTAGCGGCGCTGTGCATCGTCCTGGCCGTGATCGCCGGTCTGGGCGCTGCCACGGCCGTGACCTCTGCTGGCGACCGGGCCCAGGTCCTGGCGATCGCCCGCGACGTACCGGCCGGGCAGATGCTGACGGATGGCGATCTGACGGTGGCCGAGGTCTCCGCCGATGCCGCGCTGTCTCCGGTCCCCGCATCCGACAAGGCGTCTGTGATGGGCAAGCGGCCCGCCGTCGATCTGCGCAAGGGGGGCCTGCTCACCACCTCCCAGCTGGCCGGTGGCACGGGACTGGGTGACGACAAGCAGCAGGTCGGTGTCCAGGTCAAGCGCGGCCAGGCACCGGCCGGCACGCTCGCCCCGGGGGACAAGGTCCTCGCTGTGACGACCCCCGCGCAGGGCGAACAGCCTAGTTCCAAGGAGGCGGAGGCGCCGCCGTCGACCACCGACGCCGTCGTGGTGAGCGTGTCGCGTCCGGATGCCTCCGGCACGGTCGTCGTCAACCTCGCCGTCTCCAAGAGCAGCGGCCCTCTGCTGGCGACCCGCGCGTCCCAGGGCCGCATCGCCCTCGTGCGTGAACCGCGGAGCAACTGACCATGCCTGTCACCGCTCTTGTCTCCGCCAAGTCGTGCGGCGTGACCACCTCCGCGCTCGCCCTTACCTTGTCCTCAAATCGTCCGTCGCTGCTCGCCGAGTGCGACCCGGCCGGCGGCACCGTACGGGCGGGGATCATGCAGGGCCAAGTCACCGCCGGTTATGGCCTCTACCACCTCGCAGCAGCGGAACGCACCGGAGCCGATGCGCTCGCAGGCGCCTTCGCCAGTCACCTGTGGCCCCTGGATGCAGCCGGTCAGCGCAAATTGCTGCCGGGCCTGACCGACCCGGCTCAGGCCGCGGCGTTGGGCCGGACCTGGCCGGCTCTTTCGGAGATCATGCACGTGCTGTCTGAGGAAGCCGGATACGACGTCTTTATCGACGCCGGTCGTGTCGCCCTCGAGTCCGGCCGCCTGCACACGACACTGACCCCGGCCCCCCTGCTCTACCAGGCCGACCTCGTCCTGATGGTGGTGCGCGGCACTGAGCAGTCCCTCACCCTGGCCCGACACCTCATCACACCGCTGCGCGCCGAACTCGCCGAGCACGGAAGCGGTGCGGACGCGCTGGGCCTGCTGCTGATCGAAGACGGCCCCTCCCGCGCACATCAAGTCGCCGAAGCTCTTAAGGCACCCGTGCTGGCGGCCCTGCCCTGGGACGCGGGCACGGCCGGCTATCTCAGCAACGGTGGTCGCCCGCCGCGCGGGTACGGGCTGCGCAGCCCGCTTCTGCGCCATGCCCGCACGGCCACCGAAAACTTCGAGGCCGCCGCGTCGCGCCGTCACATTCAGCGGCAGTACCCGGCCCGGCCTGCCAACCCGCAGCTGTCCGGTGTGCTGGCGAGACTGAGCCAGAACCATGGGGGAGGCAAGCGTGGCTGACACCCATCAGCGGCCCGGAACGAACGGGCATCCGGCGCCGATGGGCCGCGACGACATTGCCGGCCTGCTCACCGGACGGATCGGCCAGCGCCGAGTCCCCGAACCGGCGCGGCCCCACGCTGATGTGGTCGCGCCTTCGGTGGTCGTGAGCCCGGCGGCGGTGCCACGGCTGGCGGGACTGCCCGGCCAGCTCCCCGTCGAATGGCAGGTCATCGAAGCGCTCCAGAGCGAGGTGTCCAAGCAGCTCAGCGAGAAGGACCCCGACAAGCTCCTCGAAGAGGCCGACCGCCGTGCCCAGGCACGGGCCCTGGTGACCACCGCCGTCGCAGACTGGGCCACCAAGTACGCCCAGGGCAACACCCCGCTGACCGCGGAGCAGGAACGCACGATCGGTGACGCGGTCTTCAACGCCATGTACCGCGGCGGCCGCTTGCAGTCCCTGCTCGATGAGGACGGCGTCGAGGACGTCATGGTCGACGGCCTGCGCGCGCACGTGGAGTACTTCGACAAGCCACGGCGCACCATCGACCGGGTCGCTGACACCCCCGAGGAACTAATCACCTGGGTCAACCGGATGGCCAGCCTGTCCGGCCACGGTGAACGTGCCCTGACCCAGGCCACCCCCATGGTCGGCTTCCGCATGCCCGACGGCTCCCGCGTCACCGCCTCCCTGCTCACCACCCGCCCCTCGGTCATCATCCGTAAGCACCGCATCCGTCAGCACGGCATCGCCGAGATGGTGCAGTGGGGCTCCATCAACCCGACCCTGGAACGGTTTCTCACCAGCTGCGTCCACGCCAAGATGAACATCCTGGTCGTCGGCGACATGGGCGCCGGCAAGACGTCGCTCCTGCGGGCGCTGGGCAGGGAAATCCCGCCCGCAGAGCGGGTGGTGACCCTGGAATCGGACCGCGAGCTGTACCTGGACGAGCCCGGACCCAAGCCCGGCCCGCTGACCTTCGCCTTCGAAGCCCGCCAGTCCAACGGGGAGCGCCACGGCGAGAAAATGGCCGGCGAGGTCTCCATCAGCGACATGTTCGCCACCGCGCTGCGCTACAACGCGACGCGCGTCATCGTGGGTGAGGTCCGCAGCACGGAGATCGTGCCGATGCTGCAAGCCATGAGCGCGGGCGGCTCCGGGTCGATGTGCACGCTGCACGTGCGGCGCCCGCACGCCATCATCAGCCGCCTGGTCCAGCTGTGTACCGAGGCCGGCATGGCCACCGAGGCTGCGCACCACCTGATCGCCTCGTCCATCGACGTCGTCGTCTACCTCACCTACCTGGACGAGACCGCGATCGGCGGCCGCAAGCACCGCTACGTCTCCCACATCTACGAGGTCCACGACGTCGTCGGGGAGGGCGGCCGGCCCACCACCAGTGACCTCTTCAAGCCCCAGGGCGGCGAAACGCGGGCCGTCTACGAGAACATGCCGTCGTTCATCGGCGACCTTGAGCGCACCGGCCTCTTCGACCGGTCGTGGCTGACGGCCAACCCGTACGGCGCGTGGGGCCCGGCCCTGCAGACAGTGAGCTCACGATGACGTCACCCGATCTTGAGCAGCTGGCCGAGCGCGGTCTGCTCAACCCCGTCCTCTCCCAGTTCCTGCGCGCCTGCGTGCTGGCCGGCAAGAACATCATCATCGCCGGAGGGCACGACAGTGGCCGCAGCACGCTGCTTGGCGCACTTGCGGCCGTCGCCCCTGCACGCGAGCGCGTGCTGACCGTCACGGTGGACGGGACAGGACAGCTGCACGGTGCGGACTCCTCGGCCGGCAACATCCACCCCCAGCCCGCCAGTTGGCTTGGGCAGGCGATGTACTACAACGTGAACCGCGTGATCGTGGACCACGCCGAGGACGAGTCCGCCGTGGCCCTGCTGCATGCCATGGCATCGGGCAGGTCCGGCTCAATGGGCACCTTCGCGGCCCCGTATCCCTACGCCGTCATCGACCAGCTCACCCGAGCCGGCGTCGAAGGCGGGTCCTGCCTCAGCGAGCAGGGCGCTCACCAGCTCATCGGGGACGCCGTGGACCTGCTCGTCTATCTGGACACCGCCGACACCTCCACCGGACGGCGACGGTTTGTCACCCATGTACACGAAATCCATCCCAGCGCCGCGGGCGGGCCACCAGTCTTCATCGAATTGTTCGCCCCCGTGCTCGGCCAGATGCGCGCGATCCTCGACACCGAACCGACCTTCATCAAAGAGCTCCAGCAGCACGGCTTCGAAAAGGCCTGGCTGCACGACGCGTCGCGCACCTGGGGGCAGTGGTGACCACATCCCAGCTCGCCCTGATCGCCGCCTGCTGCGCCGCCCTGGCCCTCGCGGCGATCGCCGCCGTGGTGCGGGAGCTGCGCGGACGCGTCCCGGACCCGGTCAAGCCCACGTCCCGGACGGCCGGCCGCATCCAGCGGGCGAAGGCCGAGCTGCCGGAGAAGTGGCAGCGCCGCTGGAGGCAGCTGGTCACCACGGCGGTGATCGTTGCCCTGGTGGTGTGGGCCTGGACCGGCTGGCCCATCCACGGCCTGCTGGCCGGCGCCGCCGTGCTGGGACTGCCCTACATCTTCAACCCCGGCACCGCCGCCACGCTGCGCATCGAGCGCCTCGAAGCCCTCGCGCAGTGGCTGAACCACCTGGCCGGTATCCACACCGCCGGTATCAGCCTGTCGCAGACCATCCGCGCCTCCGCCAAAAACGCTCCCGGACCGATCGCAGTGAACGTGCGGGCGCTGGCCGAACGGCTGCGCTCCGGTATGGAAGCGCAGGACGCCTTCGCACGGTTCGCCGACGAACTCGCCGACGGCGTCAGCGACCACGTGGTGCTGCTGTTTCAAAGTCACGCCGTCTACAAGGGCCCCGGCCTGTCCGACGCGCTTGAGGCTCTCGCGGTCACCATCGGACAGCAGGCCGCCGACGCCCGCCATATCGAGGCCGACCGCGAGAAAGTCCGCAAGAGCTCCCGCATGGTCTCCATCGTCATCACCGTGGTCGTGATCGGCTGCATGCTCAACGACGCCTGGTCCGGCTGGTACCAGTCCCCCATCGGACAGGTCGTCCTCGCCATCCTCGGCGGGTTCTTCGCCTGGACCCTGCGATGGCTGCGGAGCATCGCCCGCACCAAGCCCGACCCGCGCCTCCTGGACCCGCTGCCCGCCCAGTTCACCACCGTTGGAGGGGCCCGATGATCCCCATGGAGGCGGTACTGCCCGCGGCCGCCGCCGGCGCCCTGATCGGCCTGTCCGTACGCGCCGCGTGGCCGGCCAAACCGGATCTGGCCTCCGCGCTGGACCGCCTGGACGCCGGGAAAACACCCACCCCCCTGCCCTCCGCGGCCCCCGCCGCGACCGGGACGCTGGCCGACCGCGTCGGCACCCGGATGCTCAGCGAGCTCGGCGGCCGCCTCACCCTGCCCGTCAAGGACCTGGCGCTGCTGCGGATCAGCCCGGCCGCGCACCTGGGCAAGCGGGTGCTGTTCGCCCTGTACGGGCTGCTGCTCCCGCAACTGCTCCAGGCGCTCCTCGCACTGGCCGGCGCACCCTTCCCCTACGCGCTGCCCGCGCTCTTCTCCCTCGCGATGGGCGCCCTGTTCTGGTTCTGGCCCGGCAAGGAAGTCACCCGCGCCGCGGCCGATGCCCGCCTGATCGTGCGGCATGCCGCCGCCTCCTACCTGGAACGTGTGGCACTGGCCCGGATCGCCAACTCCGGCGCCGCCCAGGCCCTGACGCAGACCGCCGAGGTGGGCGACGGCTGGATCTTCGTACGGATGCGGCAGGTCTTCCACCAGGCCGACCTCTCCGGCATCACCGTCTGGGAGGCGCTGCGCCAGCTCGGCGAGGAACTCGACATCACGGAACTGACCCGCCCGGCCGACACCCTGGCCCTGGCCGGAGACGGTGCCGCCGTCTACACCACCCTTCAAGCCCAGGCCCGGCAGCTGCGCATCGCGCTGCTGACCGACGCGAAAGCACAGGCCAACGCCGCGAGCGCGGCCATGATCCTGCCCGTCACGTTCGGCGTGATCCTCATGCTCATCTTCGTGATGATCCCGATCACGATCACCATCCTCGGCAGCTGAACAGCAAGGAGACAGACCTTCATGGACATCCAGACTCTGACCGTGTGGATCCGCACCCGGTACGAGCAGCTGAAGGCCGGCAAGGACGCCGGACAGACCAGCACCGAGCTGGCTCTGATCGCCGGTGCGCTGCTGGTTGGCGCCGGCCTGCTGGTCCTCGCGATCCGCACCAAGCTCATGGAGAAGATCGGCATCATCAACGGCGGCTGAGCACACCACCAGAAGAGACAAAGGGAGGGGAGAGGCATGAGGGCACGGATGCGAAGCCGCCTGCGGGCGCTCGCCCGCCGTCGCCGGCCGGGCGGCGACCGCGGTTTCGGCAGTGTGGAGTTCGCGGTCCTGGCCGTCGTCGTCCTCATGCTGATTTTCACGGCCATCCAGGTCGGCCTGTACTACCACGCGCGCAAGGTCACCCAGTCCGCCGCGCGCCAGGGAGTGGAGGCGGGACGGGCCTTCGGCGCCGGCCCGGGCGACGGCGTCGCCCAGGCCCAGGACTTCCTCGCCCGGTACGGCAACAGCGTGCGCGGCGCGAGCGTCTCCTCCTCCGGCAGCACCGCGCAGGAAATCCGCATCACCGTGCGCGGCAGCGTCGCCACCCTCGTCCCCAGCCTGGAGCTCGACGTGGTGCAGTACGCCGACGCTCCCACCGAGCGCTGGACCAATCCATGACCGCCGGTGCGCACCGTCAACGGCTGGCGCAGGCACTACGCCGAGACCGGGGCAGCTACGCGGTCGAGACCGCCGTCCTCGCCCCCGTCATGATCGCCCTGCTCCTGCTGATGATCGCGTTCGGCCGGGTGACCGACGCGCAGGGCGCCGTGGACTCCGCCGCGCACGCGGCTGCCCGCGCCGCGTCTCTGGAACGCGACGCCGGCGGCGCCCAGGCGCAGGCGCAGACCGCGGCCGCACGCAGCCTCCAAGGCGAAGGAGTGACCTGCCAGACCTCCAGCGTGGTCGTCGACACGGCCGGATACGCGCTCGACGTCGGGGTGGAAGCCACCGTGACGGCGACGATCTCGTGCACCGCGGACCTGTCCGACATCGGCCTGCCCGGGCTGCCCGGCGCCAAGACCCTGACCGCGGCGTGGACCAGCCCCATCGACACCTACCGGGGGCGGCAGTGATCCCTGTGGTTCACGAATTTTGGCGCCGCGTCGGGATTCTCACCGGCCGTGAGCGCGACCGGGGTTCCATGTCGCTGTTCTTCGCCCTGTCCTCACTCGCGATCCTCATGGTCATGGGGCTGCTCGTGGACGGCGGCGGCGCGCTGAACGCCGCCAACCGGACGACCTCGCTCGCCCAGGAAGCGGCCCGCACGGCGGGCCAGCAGCTCGACCCCGCAGCCGCGGTCGAGGGCACCGCCATCACCATCGACCCGGACGCCGCCGTCGGCGCCGCCCAGGACTACCTCGCCGCAGCGAACGTCCAGGGCGACGTGCAGATCACCGACGGCGGGCAGACCCTCACCGTCACCGTCCAGGACACCTACGACACCTTGTTCGCGCAGCTGGTGGGCAAGTCACAGATCACCGTGACCGGCACCGCGAAAGCTCATCTGCAAACCCAAGCTGGAGGCTGAGCCGCACCATGGCCCACCGCACCCCCGCCCCCCTGCGCTTCATCGGCTCCCTGCTGCGCGCTCTGATCGGCCTCGCCCTCCTGGCCGCGCTGGTCGCCGGCGTGCCCTACCTGCTCCTGAAGGTGGGCCATCAGCCGACCGAGCTGTCCGGCGGCCTGGACCTGCTGATGCGCCAGGACGACGGAACGCTGTTCCTGACCGTGATCACCTGCATCGGCTGGGTCGGCTGGATGGCGTTCACGTTCTCCGTCCTGGTGGAGATAGTGGCCGTACTGCGCCGCCGCTCCGCCCCCAGCATCAAGGGCCTGGGCGGCCTGCAATCCCTCGCCAGCTTCCTGATCGGCGGCATTGTTCTGCTCGCCCCCACCGCGGCGTCGGCGGCCTCCTTGACACCTGCGGTTGCAGCGACTGCCGTGCACACCACCGGGGACACCACCCCCACATCTGCCAGCACCGGTTCGGCGAAGTCCGCGATGAAGGGCACCGACGGGCTCACGCACACGGTCTCCACGCCTACCGAGTCGCCGTGGGACCTGGCGGAGGAGTACCTCGGCAACGGGCAGCGATGGAGGGACATCGCGGCCCTCAACCCCGACAGCCCCGAACTGGCCGCCGGTGACGGCTACCTGCCCAAGGGCGCGGTCATCAAGTTGCCAGCCGACGCGCGGCCTGTCGCCCTCGCCACCCGCCCCACACCCACCGCCCCGGCCCCCGAGCCCCCCGCTGCCAAGGCCCCGGCCGCTGACACCGGCCCCACGGCACAAGCCCCGAAGCAGCAGACCGAGCAGGCCGCCGACCGTACCGACAACACCACCGTCCCGGCCGAGAGTGACGCGCAGCGCCCCGCGAGTGTCACCGTCCAGGAGGGCGACAGCCTCTGGAAGATCGCCGACCAGTACGGCGAGCCCACCGACTGGGCCCAGATCTATGAGACCAACAAGGGCGAAGCCCAGCCCGGCGGCGACACCTTCGACAACCCGAACCTGATCTACCCCGGCCAGGAACTCGACCTGCCCCAGCCGGACGCGCAGCCCGAGCCGCCAGCCGACTCCCATACCGAAAACCCGCTGGCCACCGGCGACCAAACGCCGGAGAACAAGCCCGACAGCACGACCAAGGACAAAGCACCGAACCGGGCCGAGGACGGGCACCAAGGCGACGCGCAGCAGCCGGCACCCGAGGCGGCCACCACAGCGCCGACCCCGTCCCCCAGCCGCACGACCCAGCCGTCAACGGACACACCCAGCGCCGTCGCCCCAGCCGCTCAATCACAAAAGGACGAGCACGCGCTCGCGCCGGCAGCCGTATGGATGGGCGCAGGCGCTCTGGCCGCCGCCCTGGTCGGCACTCTGGCGGTGCGCCGCCGCCTGCAACAGCGCCGCCTTCGCCCGGGCCGTCGCATCCCGATGCCCAAGGGCCGCGCGGCGGCGACCGAGCAAGGCCTGCGCGCCGCCCAGCACCCCACCGGCTTCGACCTGCTGGACACCACGCTGCGCACCCTCGCCCTGAACCTGACCGCCGCCGGCCGAGAGTTGCCCGTGATCGAGGCAGTTGTCCTGCACGAGTCACGTATCGAGCTCCACCTCGACCGGGATACCGCACCCGCACCCATGAAGCCGTTCGCCGCCGCGGCCGGACGCCGCGACCTGTGGACCTGTTCGGCCAGCAGCCCCGATCTGGCCGACGAAGAGACCCTCAAGGACGCGGACGCCCCCTACCCGGCGCTCGTCTCGATCGGCTGGGACGACAAGGGACACCTCGTCCTGGCCGACCTCGAGCACGTCGGGATCCTCCAACTCGCCGGTGACGACGACTTCGCGCGCCACGTTCTGCAGGCCATCGCCGTCGAACTCGCCAACACCCCGCTGGGGCACCTGGAAGTCGCCGCCCTGGCCGACGCGGCGCCCGGCCTCGAAGAAGCCGCCCCCGAACGTGTCGCCCGGACGGAAAACCTCGCCGACGCCGCCGACGCCGTAGAAGCTCACACTGCCGACCAGCGCCGCACCCTCGCCAGCATCGGCACCGACTCGCTGCGGGCCGCCCGGCTGTCCGACGACGCCCAAGGGGCCTGGACCCCGCACATCGTCCTTGCCCAGAACCTGCCCGACGGAGCCGACACCGACCGGCTCTTCAACGCTCTCACCGAGCAGCCCCACACGGCGGCCGCGGTCATCACCACCGGTACCAACTCCACCGACACCGCAGCCGACGCCTGGACGCTCAGTTGCCAGAGCCCGGACGAGACCATCGTGCTTCCCGGCTCGAACCTGCCCATCCATCTCCAGGGACTGAGCGACGAGCACTTCGCCGACGCCATCGAGCTGCTCACACTCGCCGGCAGTGACGCCGATGTTCCGGCACCCGACTGGGTCCGGGCCGGCCCCGATGAAGGCGACCCCGATGAAGGCGAAGACGGCGACGATGAGGCTCTGGGCGAGGACGGTCTGCCCGCCGAATACGCCACCGAAGAGGAAGCCCTCAACGACGACGAGGAGCCCGCTCCCTCAGCTGGCCCCGCCACGCGAGCACCCCAGCCCGACGATGCCGGCCTGGGCACAGCCCACCACCTGACCCTGGAGAAGGACCCGGCCGACGACGTCGACGACGGCCAGGGGGAGGGGCCCGCCGGTCTCTCGCTCGCCGACGTCCTCGCCGAAGAAGACGACGCTGTCGAGAACCAGCCCCGTACCGGACCCGCCGACCTTCCCACGGCGCTGACCACCCCCTGCGCAACACCCAGGGCCGTCCACGTCACCATCCCAGCGCCAGCCGCCACGACCACATCGCCCACCCCGGCCCCGCAGACAGAGGACCCGGACGCGGGCCATGGGCTGGACGTGCTGCTGCTCGGCCCCATCAACCTCACCGGAACCACCGGCCGCATCGATTCCAGCCGCAAGCGCATCGGCACCGAGCTGGTCGCCTTCCTCGCCCTCAACCCGGGCGTCGACCACCACGCCATCGACGACGCGCTGTGGCCCGGACGCGACGGCACCAAGGGCAGGCGCAACGAGCTCATCTCCCGCACACGATCCTGGCTCGGCACGGACGCCGACGGCAAACCGCACGTCCCGCGCGTCCACGACACCGGCGACAACCGCTACCGCCTCGGACCCCACGCCGCCTGCGACTGGACCCGCTTCCAAAAACACACCCGCAAGGGACTGGCCGACCACACAGAAGACGGCGACCTCGCGCTGCGCCGCGCGCTCGCCCTGGTCCGCGGCCGCCCCTTCACCGGAATCGACCCCGGCCGCTACGCCTGGGCCGAGCCCGCCATCGAGGAGATGGTCTCGGCGATCGCGCACGTAGCGTACGAACTGTCCACCCGCCGCCGCGAAGCAGGAGACATCCCCAGCGCCCTGTGGGCAGCCCGCCGGGGCCTGCTCGCCGCCGAGGAGAACGAGACACTGCACCGCCAGATTTTCCTCGCCCACCACACCGCCGGCGATATCGAAGCCCTCCGCCAAGCCGCCGCCACCCTGACGAAGATCAACGAACAGCTCGGCGGCGGCGTCGACATGGACGCCGAGACGGCGGAGCTCCTGCGCAACCTGCTACCCCGGCCTCTCACCACTCGCTGACACTCGAGCACCCCTCCAGAGGAGACGCGTATGCCGACATCCCCGCAGCTGCGCGACGGCCTGGCCCGATTGCGCACCCCCGACTGCGACGTACCCATCGAGATCGCCGCATCACCCAAGGCACGCACCCGCGGGCTGCTCGCCCGCGACGGCATCGACGGCGCGATCCTGCTCACGCCCTCCAGCAGCATTCACACGCTGCGGATGCGTTTCGCCATCGACGTCGCCTACCTCGATAAGCAGCTGCGCGTCATGGACGTCCGCACCATGAAGCCCAACCGCATCGGAGCGCCTCGCTGGCGGGCACGCCACGTCGTCGAGGCTGAGGCCGGCACGCTGGCCCGCTGGGGCATTACACGCGGCGTGACGCTGTCCGTCGAGCAGGAGCCGACCGCTGCTGCTTGACTGTCGGCCGCGTCTTGAGCCGGTGTTCCTCCGCCGAGGTTGTTACTCGCGGGGATTTCCGACCGAAAATGAGGGGGCACGTTAGCGCGCCTCCATTGGCCGGGCTCTTGGCTTGGTGTGTTGCTGGAATCGCCGCACGGCCGCCGCCCAGGCGTCTTCGTCCGGGTGCTGGCCGCGTGGGGGTTCGAGGTCCGGGGCCGCGTCGTCTGTCTCCCGGGTCTCCTCCCCGAGAGCCTGAGCGAGCATCTCTTGTTCAGCGGCACGATCGGCGGCCGGCAGTCCCAGGAGCAGTGCTGCCGCCTGCCGCAGGAGAATGCCGGCGCCTTCCAGCGCGGCATGCGCGCGCCCGACCTCGTGCCAGCTCACGCCCGCCTTGAGCGCTGTGTCGAGCGTCGACGCCGACACGGAATGCATCCCCAGCACGAGCCGGTTCACGGTCTCCAGTGCCTGCTGCGGGTCTGCCATCGCCTGGCGTTGAAACTCTGCCCGCAGTAGGCCCTCGGCCAGCATGAGCACCGATGGCTCTGCGCTCTTATCGTCCACGCTCGGCCAACGAGCCGAGCCTGGTTGGGATACGCGTACACCTTGGGGCGTCAGAGGGCTGAGACAGGATCCGGTCACCGGATCGCGATCTTCTCGAACGGCCGGGCGGTAACAGCTGGCCCTGCGAGGCACAGTTGCGCCCATGGGGGGCTGGAGGGGTGGCTGAACCCTGGGGTCCAGCGGTCTACCGGGGGTTGCACCGAGGGTAGGAACCCCCTTTTCGTGATCTTGCTCGTTTTGCCTGGTCAGGACCCTTCGGCAAGCCCTTCAGGTTCGCCGACACCTCTTCTCCGCGTAGTCGGAGGAAGAGGATCGTTCTCTGGACGCCCAGTCGGCTCCGGCGTACCGCGTCCACTCGCCCTCGTCATACGTGCCTCTGGTCCTCTTTGCCTCCGCCTTCGGCTGCCGGCCTCCTGCCGCTGGCTGCCGCAGCGGCGCGTCTGCTCGGTGCTGCGGCTCGTGCTGTCAACGGCCACTGAGACGCCCAGGTGGGTGGCCGGTGGAGGTCTCGGTGGGTGGCCATCAGAAACGGTGGCCATCAGCCTGGACTCGGCTGGCCGCACGTCTGGACTTTGCCACGGCCGCCGTCACGTGCCCCGGGCGCCGCTGGTTGGTGGCCGACGTCCCCGTCGCCGTGCTTCCAGCGACGGGGGCACAGGGTGCCTGCTGGCTCAGTGGCCCGCTTCGGCACCACCCGTATGTGCGAGCCGCGCGGGCACACCGCCGCGCGGCCTTCGATCTTCCGGCGTCTCGGCCAAGGAACCCCACCAAGTCGACCGGAGCGCTGCGCCTGGTGGTGGAGGATCAAGTGGGGCACCGTTGTCACCACGGGTGGGGGAGAGATTCTTGGCGAAGCCGAAGAAGAAGCAAGGGATGCGGATCCCGTACATCGTGGACGATCTCGGGAACACCTACGACCGGCACGCGATCGATGTCAGGCCGCACTCTCCGTACGTACCGCCCCTGAAGTGCAAGGGGTGCGGCATCCCTGTGTCGGCACGGTCATCCAACGCTGACGATCCGGACTCCCGCTCCTCCCATTACTTCAAGCTGCCGGGCCGCGACCACGCCCCGACATGCACGTACGACCTGAAGCGGCGCGGCAAGCACCTCGTTGACACATCCCAGGGAACGGTGATCCGTCGGGACGGCCAATGGCGCCTGAAGTGCCCGCCCCTGGAGCGGCCCGGCACACGCGGCGCCACCAAAGGACCGTCCGGCCCGGCGCGACCGCCGTGGGGCGGTGGGGGCAGCGGGACGCGCCCCACGAGCAAGCTGCGCGGGCCTGCGATCGCCTCCGCACGCCGGATCCTGCAGCTCCTGGAGGACTTCGCCCACGACCCGGAGGCGGTGGCCGAGTTCGCGGCCGTCGCCCCGGGCGGGCAGCAGAACATCCCGTGGGACGAGTTCTGCTTCGGGCGCGGTCGCGTTGACCAGCTGGCCCAGGCGCTCATCGACGGATCGGCCCGGCAGATCCCGCACGCTGTCTGGGGGCCCGCGAGCACGACCGACGCCGTGGCCGGCAAGACGGGCGAGAGCTACGTGGTGAAGTACGTGGCGCGCAACCCGGTGACGGTCGACGGCCGGCGTATCAAGTTGCAGGTCGCGCTGCGCTGCAAGAATCCGGAGTGGATCGCCGTCGCCAGCCGCTCTGGGCAGTTCCTCGGCTACGGCTACTGGACGCTCTTTCCCGCGGACCTGGCCAAGGCCGGTGAACGGGGCTGGATCGAGTTGCAGCTGTGGGTCAAGGAGCCCTGGCAGGCGGAACGCTGGGATGTCAGCGAGACCCCGTCCGTTTTGCCGACGCCACGCCGGCGCCCGCCCTCGGCGGGACCCGTGACCGTGCCCTCCAGCGGGCAGGTACCCACACGACCACTCGACCGCGATCCTGCCGATGTCCCGGATCTCGCACCGGCCCCCGCCACAGCCACCGACCCGCCACCGCGGGACAGCACCTCGCTCCCAGCCCGGCGACAGCCGGCCGACCTCGACTCGACACCAGTGTCTACGCACGCGCGCGAAGGCGACGATGGGGACCCAGACCGGTCCGAACCCGTACATGAGCAGGGCAGCACCGTCGCGCCGACGCCGGACAACGTGAAGGAGCCGGCACCGCCCAGGACCGTCGCAGACTCCACCCCCTCAACGCAGCACGGTCCGCCGGCGACCGCCCAGCCCCCTCAGCCCAGCGGACCCCCACCTGGGCGGCAGAACGGCGGCATCCCCTTCCCGCCACCGCCATCCCACCCGCCAGCCGTTGCGCCACCGCCGTCACCCGGCGTACGGCGCCCGCAAGTTCGGAGGTGGCTGGACCGGCTGCGCCGCCGCTGACCCGCCCCGGCCGGGAGTCGAGAGCCGCGCACAGACTGGGAGGGCTGTCAGGGCTTGGGCAGGGCGTCCAAGGCGAGGGCCCACGGGTAGGCGTCCGGGCTGCCGTGCTTGGGTTTGTGCGGCACGAAGGCACCGTCACCGAGCAGCACGGTGACGCCGGCGGTCCGGAGCGTTTCGACGCTGCGGGTGGTGGCGGGGTGCGCGTCCTGGGCGTTGTTCCAGTGCGGCAGGGCGACGGTGGGAATGTGCAGGCCGAGCGCCTCGGTTACCAGGCCAAGGGCGAGGGTGTCGGAGATCCCGGCGGCCCATTTGTTGAGGCTGTTGCAGCTCAGCGGGGCAACGAGGATGGCATCCGGTACGGGCAGGACGTCGTCCTGTGAGGGCAGCTTGTACTGGTAGTGGATGGGGTGGCCGGTGAGCTCCGTCAGGGCCTCGATCTCTCCCTCGGCATCCTCGGTGGCCCACCGGTGGGCGGAAGGCGTCAGCACCAGGCAGACGTCCCAACCTGCCGTCTGGGCGGCGCGGATGGGGACGTCGATGTGACGTGCGGGCGGGGCGGCGCATGCGATCAGATACAGGGTGCGTGCGGTCACCGCGGGCCGTTCTCGCTGCCGACTTGCAGGAGCAGCAGGTCGAAGACGGGGCCGCCGGGTTCGTTGCGGTAGGGCCCGGCGCGGTGGTAGCCGAGTCGGTCGTACAGGCTGTGGCCGGCGGTGTTGTCCGGTCGGACGAGCAGCGAGGCGTAGTCCGGGTCGATGGCCTTGAGGAGTTCGGCGTGGAGGCGGGAGCCGATGCCCTGGGACTGCCGGGCCGGGGTGACGGCGAGCTCGCACAGGCCCATGAGCCGCCCCGCCCGGATGTGCTCGGGGATCTCAGGGAGGAGCGCGCCGTACCAGTACGCCGCGCTGCACGGGAAGGCGTAGCCGAAGCCGAGCATGGAGCCGCTCGCGTAGGCCGCGACCAGGGTGAAGCCTTCGTGCTTGAGGTGGCCGGTGATCTGGCGGCGCAGCGCTGCGGCGGACAGTCCGTCGGTGGAGGCGCCCGGAGTGTTGACGAGTTCGGGGTGCGCGTCGGCCCAGATGTCGGCGATCGCGCCGAGCAGGGGCGGGACCTGGCCGGGGCCGTACGTACGGATCACGATGTCGGTGCGGGTACTGGGGGTCACGCCCGTCCTCCTCCGGTGGCGGTGGTGGTGCGGTACTCCTCGATCCAGTGGGCGACCGCGGGGACGCGGGTGTGCCGCTGGAGTGCGCCGGCGACGTTGTGCAGCGACTGCAGCAGCCGGTCGGAGCGCACCTCGGGGAGGAACGCGAGGACCCGGCCCGCTGCTTCGGCGGCTGCTTCTGGTTCGGGTCGGTCCCTCACGGCATGTTGGATGGCGACGTCGGCCGTGTACAGGGCCCTGTTTCTGGCGAAGGCGTTCCCGTGCAGGAGAACGGCCTGTTCGGCGCCTGCGGCGGCGCGTTCGTGCTGTCCGAGGTCCGCGCGCGCGAGGCATTCCAGGCCCGCGAGCTCGCCGGGCGCATAGAAGTCCAGCCACAGCGGATCGTTGCCGGAGGGACCCTTGGCGTAGAGGGTGTGGGCGCGGACGATCGCCTCATCGGTGGCTCTGGTATCGCCCGTCAGGGCCCATCCGCCGGCCTCGCGCATGTTGAACAGGGAGAGCAACCGCGGTGAGCCGAGGGGGCGGGCGACGGCCTGCGCGCCCTGCGCGGCGGAGATCGCCTCGCGCGGGCGCCCCGATGCCTTGGCCAGCAGGGAGAGGCAGCCGAACGCGTGGGCCTCAAGCTCGGGGTCGTTCGCGATCCTCGCGGCGGCCAGGGCCTCGCCGTAGAGCGAATGGGCGTCCGCAGTACGGCCGCTGTCGTAGCTGAGCCATCCTGCCGCGATCGACAGCGCTCCGGTTGCCGAGCGGAGCTTGGCCTCGGTGCGGCTGGTGTACGTACCGGACTGCAGCCACCGGTAGGCGGTGTGCAGCGCCTCGGACGCGGCGTGGCGCAGCGGCGCCGAGCCGTGGTTGTGGTCGTGCGCGTACAGCGTGGTCACGGCCCGGGTGACGGCGCGCACCTCGCTGGCGCCGATTTTTCCCGGCACCTGCTCCTGCACTCCGAGCGGTAGCCCCAGGACAACGCCCGCACTGTCGAGCAGGAAGGCGCGCCGGTCCACCGAATCCTCCTCCGACCTGTGCGGTCCGGCGGCTGGCAGTGCGGACAGCGCCGGGGCAGGCAGGCGGAAGCCGAGATCGGTCATGCTCCGCCCCTTGGTCATCCTGGTCAGGATGCGCTGGTACACGGCGCGCGGACAGACGACTTTCCCGTCCTCCCAGTCCGCCACCAGACGTGATCCGCAGGCGACGTTCTCGCCCATCTCGTGGCCGACCGTGTTGACCTTCTTGGCGAACTCGCCGCGGCTCATCTGGAATTCGAGCTCACGCACGGAGCGCAGCCGGGTGTTGGGGTGGGGCTTGCGGTGGTCGGCCATACCGGCTCCGGTCCGCGCGTCGGAAGGGGTGCGGCGACCGTACCGCTCCCACTCTTCCCATGCCCCCGCCTTGGGCCCGTATCACCCGGCCGGGGCCGACTTGCATCGTTCTTTCATCGGTCCGCCGCGGCTGCCACCGGGAGCCACACGAACGACTCCGTGCGCGTCATCGGCCGCAGTCCCCCAGTTGGCCGCCCGGATCACGCGCTCTTCGAGGGCGCGCTCGCTCCAGCCCCACCGGGCCGGTGGCATGTAGCAGGCCGCCTGACCAGGCGTGGTGAGTGGCGTGGTGAGTTCGCGTCCCCATGGTGAGTGGTGCGTACGGCAGACGCGCCACCGATCTGCGAAGTCTCCGGGGCGGTGAGGTGTGGTGAGTCCGGGCGTTGGTCAGTGGTTGGGGCGCAGGCGGATGAACCGGGTGGTGGCGTGGCGTCCGGTGGTGGTGCGTACTTCGGCGATCAGGTCGGTGAGGACCTCGTGGACGAGCTGTCCGTCGGGGTCGGTCTGTGCGGGGGAGAGGTGCCCGGCAACGGCCCGGGCGATCTCGGAGGCCTGCACCGTGGTCAGGCGTGGTGAGGTGACGCGGGGCCGACCCTCGAGAAGGATCCGGACCGCTCGTGGGCGGCGTGGTGGCCCGAGGACGGCGAGGATGCGGGCGTCTTGGGTGTCGGCGCTGCGGTGCTTGACCCAGGCCCGCTTCAACGCTGGCCTGTACGGGGAGTCCCAGCGGCGGGACACGATCCCTTCCACGTTGAGGGGTGCCAGGTCCCGCGCCCAGCCAAGCGCGGTCTCCCGGTCGCTGGTGGCCAGCACCGGAGTCAGCGGTGAGCTGTCCAGGGCCGTGGTGAGGGCCGGCCATCTCTCGCTCAGCGGCAGCGCGCGCAGATCCTGTCCCTTCGTGCAGAGGACGTCGAAGGCGACGAACTGGACGGCGATCTGGGCTGCGGCCCGGTGGGCGGGGGTGCGTTGCAGGGCGGCGAAGTCGAGCCGCCCGTCGGGATGGAAAGCACAGATTTCCCCGTCCAGGACCGTTCCGGGGGCGAGCGCCTCGCGCAGTGCGGCCGCGGCTTCGGGGAAGCGCTCGGTGATGACAGTGCCGGCCCGCGACTGAAGCACCAGGCGGTCCGGGTAGCGCAGGGCCACAGTGCGCCAGCCGTCGAGCTTGATCGAGTGTTGCCAGCTTGCGGCCCGCTCTCCGAGGCCGGGAACGGCGGAGACCGCCACAGGCCGCATCACCTCCACCGGGACCGGCAGCGGAAAACGAAAGACCGAAGGGGGGCTCATTTCGTCACCGTGCCTGCACTCAGCAGCACCCGGCGACGGCGCACCGTCGCCAGGGCGCGCATTCACTCTCCATACCTGCTTGCCCGAACCTTGCTCCGGGGCTGTGGCGAGCTTTCCGCCTCTCCGGGCGATTGGATTTTCCAGGGAGCAGCCCCTGTTGCGCGCGCAGCGCAGGCGGAGCGGTCTGACTGCGCCGACCGCCGGAAGGGGCGCAGCGCTCTAGGCGCGGTGGGGGGTGGCGGCAGCGGGTCACAGGTCGGGCGGGGACGCCCTGGATGGCCTGGCGGCCCTCCAGGGTGGTCTGGCGGGCGCCTTCGGCGCGTTCACCGCCAGACCATCCCGCGCAAGCGCGGGACGCCAGGCCGGGCGCCTTCGGCGCGTTCACCGGCCTGGTGGCTGGCCCTGCGCAGCAAGCTGCGCGCACCGGGCCAGCCATCCGCGCCCTTTGCTGTGACCCGCTGCCGCCACCCCCCACCGCGTCCCCCGGTAAGCGCGCTCTGACCTGGGTTTTGCATAGAAAAATGAGCCGAGGTGCTGTAAAGTAATACCTGTCGGAAGGGGCGGCATACCCCGACCGGCAACCAGCATCGAGGGAAGGAAACCAAATGATCCGTCAGTTGCTTCCGGCAGCTCTGGAGAACCGGCGCAGGGACATTCGAGTGGTGGACTCGCTTCCGGCGAAGGGATTCCCGGGGTACGTGAACGCCGTTCAGCGCATGGCCACCGTTCACGACGTCTACGGGTGGACCAACGTCCACGCACACATCAACATGTCGGCCGACGAGGCGTACGCCCTGACCGACAAGCGTTCGCCGCACGCTCTGTATGAGCTGATGCTGATGTCCGCCGGGGTCACGTCCCTGCCGGGGCTGCACGACCACTCGCCGGAGTTCGGCAGGGCGCTGGGAGTCATCGCGGCCCGGTTCGCGGAGCACTGCCGCGCCTATGAGCTGAGCCCGGTCGTCTCGTGGAGCTATGACCCGCACACCGTTGACCGCGAGTCCATCCAGGGCGAGAAGCGGTTTCACGCCCACCTCGTGGGACGCACCCAGGCGGAGCGCGCGGCAGTCGAGGCGCGGGCCGTGCGGGCGGGGCGGCTCTCTACCGTCCGGTCCCGGCGCATCGTTGAGGAGGCATCCGTTCTGGGTGCACTGATCAGCGCGGACATTGTGGACGGCGACGCGCTGCGGGTGCTGGAGCCCGTACAGGCGTTCTCCACCCACACGGCCACCGCGACAGCGCAGTTTCGGCTTCCGCAGGGGTGGGAGAGCCTGGCCAGCCCGGACCTGCCCGCCGATCTGGCGTACATCCACCGCAAGCTGCGGAGGATGTACGACGAGATCATGCGCGTCTGCACTACCGGCACGGCGGGAGTGTGGCGGCGTCCCACCGTCCGGGAGTTCGACCCGCAGCACATTGACGTACCGCTGCGGGCGGCGACCCGGGCGGCGCTCGCGCACTACCTCCGGGGCTTGCGCCCCGAGCTTCTGTCGGAGCCGGTCGGGCGGTCGCGGACCACATTCGTCTATCCGCTGGCCGACCTTGCCTACGCGGTGACGATCGCCGAGCAGGACGGGCAGGTGTTCCTGCACCTGCGTATCAACGTTTTCTCCGACCTGGGGGGCGCGGGAATCAGCATCATGGACGGAGTGATCGTCAAGACGAAGAAGGGGGTGGGCGACATGAGCCCCGCCGAGATTGCCGGGCGAGCGGCGTTCCAAGGCGACTTCCTGCGGATGCTGCACCGTCACCCGCAGGCGGCGCGGGCGCTGTTCCCGCGCCTGTAGAGCCGCAGGGCCGGGCCCGGTCATCGGGTCCGGCCCTCAGCCGCCTCACCCGTCCCGCCCCCCTCGTGATGATCATGAGGGGGGCGGGACGCGGCGAAAGGACAGCCGCAAGCGGCTGACGTCCGCCCCTTGAAGCGCCCTTCGGGCACGGGGCGGACCAGCGGAAAACGCCGCCCCCTGAGTGGCCTTCGGCCACGGGCGGCTTTTTTCTGCCCTTCGGGCAGGCGCTGCGCGCCCGGCCCCTTGAAGCGCCCTTCGGGCGCGGGCCTGCCCCTGCGGGGCCAAGGAGCCGCCTGCGGCGGCACAGGCACCGGAACCTGCTCCGTCGCCCATGGATCCCATGGGCGAATGGCGGTCCTAAGTGCTGTAAAGTTTCACCTGTCGGCTCTCTGTGAGAAAGAGGCACACATGCACAAGGTCGCCCTGTTCGGAGCACCCGCCACGGGGAAGACCACCCTGGCCCGGTGGCTTTCGACAGAACTGGACCAGCCCCACACCGACCTCGACGACCTTCTGTTCACCCCGGACGGGCCGCTGCCGCTGAAGGAGTTCCGCCGGCAGGCAGGAGAGATCACCCGCACCGACGGATGGATCGTTGAGGGAAACTTCTCCAAGCTCGCCGACGTCGTCTGGCACCGGGCCGACACGCTGATCTGGCTCGACTTCCCGCTGCCCCTGATCCTGTACCGAATCGTCCGGCGCAGTCTGCGCCAGCTCACAGGCCGGGAGGACAGCATGCAGGCCAGGCGCCTGACGTGGTCCGCGGCCTTCTTCGCCCGCCGATCTCTGCTGCGCACCGCGATCCGCAAGTACCGGGCCAATCGTCCCCGCTACGCCCGGCAGGTCGCCGAGACGGCCGGCCTGGGCGTCGAGGTCGTCAGGCTCCGCAGCCCCCGCGAGGTCGCCCGTTGGAAAAGGCAGACAGCGAAAGGGCCGGCGGAGAGCCGCTTGCGAGAAGCGGCCCGGCACACCACCGGCCCTTAACCAGCATCCACGCCGACGTCACCGCCGGCCAAGGAAGCCCCACCAGCGTAGCCCGCCCCCGACGAAGACTCCGAAGGATCCCTTCCGTGATTCCCCGCGGCCGCCCCGTGATCAACGAATCCGACATCGCCCGGCAGGTCGGCGTACCCACCGCCACCTGGCGGCGGCGCGACGCCCCCGCCTTCCGCCAGCGCGTGCCCGCCCTCTTTCCCAACAGCCGCGTCCTGATCTACGACCAGGCCCAGGCCCAGGCCCACATTGAAGGCCGGCCAGTCCCCGCCCTGCCCACCGGAGAACATCCCGACGACCTCCTCAATGACGAGGAAGCCGCCGCCCTGCTCGGCGTCACGGCGAGCACCGTCCGCGCCTACGCGACCCAGGGCTACCTGCCGGCAGGCACGACCGTCTACAGCCTCCGGCTCTGGACCCGCCGCGACATCGAGGAGCGCCGCAACACACCTCCCCGCCAAGGAAAGGGGGGCGGGCGCCCCTCAGGCAGCAACGGGCCTCGCAAAGCCCACGCCTACGAAGGCGATCCCCGCCTGCACACCGCCGCCGCAGCACTCAGCACCACGGAAGACACCCCCCGCACCCGGCTCGCGGCGAGCCTCGCCACCCAGCACGGCGGATCCACCCGCACATGGGAACGGCTCCTCGCCCAAGCCGACCAGCCGACCGGAACGGACCCCGACGTCCTCCCCGGTCCCTTGTCCCACTGACTAACCGGGTACGACCGGCCTCTTGACGCTGATCACTACTCGGGCGGATCGTGGCCGTCTGCATCACGCTCCACCCCGAAAGGGGGGCTGGTATGTCGTTCACCTGGCGCTACGTGGTGCGCCCCGACGGTGCGTTCTGCCGTATCGGCAACCTTGATGGCAGCCTCGACAACGTCGGCGACGAAGAACTCGCCCGGCTGCACCCTGTCCGAGACGAAGACAAGCAGCCGGCCCGGCCCTGCTCCCGGTGCGATGGCGACGTCCTGCTGCACTGGCACGGCCCCTTGATGACCGGCGAGTGGATGGAGCTCTGCCCGGCCTGCGACGCCCATCGTCCCGCCGCCCGCGCGTTCATCCACTGGTACCGCGATGCGGACCGCGATCCGAAGAAACTGCCCAGCCTGTTCGAGGACTGGGAGACCGAGACCATGCACGCCCAGGGCTGGGCCCGCACCCCGCAGCCCGATGCACCGCCCAGCCCACCGGCGCCCCTCAGCCTCGTACCGCGCGGACAAGGCTGAAGCAGGGACGGCGAAGCCTCCGGGGTCAACAGCCTTGGAGGCTTGTTCCATGCCCCGCTCTTTGGTGATTCCGGTAGTGCGGCTCGCCCTGGCTGCGGCATTGTCGTTCCCAGTGCAGAGCGCCCCTGTTCCGGGGTGCTGGGGAGCGGGCGAACGTAGGGGTGGCCATGGGTACGGGTGAGCGGGAGACGTGGACTTCGGAGGAGTTCGGTGCTTCTCACGAGGGAGCGGTCGGCGTGCTCCTGAGCGATGGCGCTGTCCCGCCTCCGGTCTTCTTCGCGATGAGTTCCGGTGGGGGCGGGCAGTCGGTGTCGGAGTGGAGCGTCTATGACGGCCGTGACTTTCACGGGCCGCGGGCTGCCACTCTGCGCGCCGTGTGTTCCTGTGGCTGGATGGGCCCCGAGCGGACGCTGGACTGGGAGGCGATCGGTGACCGGGACCTGACCGACGCGGGCGGAGGTACGGCGAGCACGTGCACGCTGGACTGGGACGCGCACACCGTCGAGGTGGGGCAGTCGGCCATCCCTCTGCCGGAGACGGTCACCTCTCTGCTGACTCAGCTCCAGGAAGAAATTGAGAAGTTGGCGAAGACCTCGCCGCTGGCGGCCCTGCGGGCGGCCCGCCTGCTGGAGGTGACCGCCGTGGAGGTCGCGTACTGGCCGGCCCACGACGCCCGCCAGGATGCAACCCCCGGACAGGCCGCTACCGCCCTCGGACTGAACGAGGACGCCGCACGAAAGCTGATGGCCCGCTTCGGCCGCTGGAGCCCCTACCGGTAGGCAGCACTTCTGACTCGATCCGGACGCATGAAGCCGGCCGGCGCAGAGCCTCGGACACGACCCTGACGCAGACTGAACTCGGGTTCAGCCGACCCTGTGCGTCGCTCGTCCGGGCCGGGTGTCTGCGAACGTTCTCGCCCACCCCATGGGCCTTGATGTACTGGACTGTCGGAGCAGGGCGAAGCAGGGGAGCGGGACGTTGGCCGGGCACAGCAAGGGTCACACCGGGCGCGTGACGGACTTCAAGGACTTCGAGTGGGTGGTGTGGCGCCTGGAGGTCCAAGACCCATCGCAGCTCGCGGGCGAGGATCCGGACCTGGACGAGCGCACCCGGGAGGCGATGACAGAGCTGGCCCCGTCGCTGGCCTGCGTGTACGAGCACTGTGTCGACTACGACTCCTACGACGACGAAACGCCGTACTACGCCTGGTGGGTCCGCCTGCCCGCAGCCGAAGCAGGCCGCGATGCCCCAGGAGTACCTCGAAGGCCGCACGACGGACCCCGAGACGTGGATCACCTCGCCGCAGAACCTCGCCCGGATCGCCGCGCACACCCGGGCAGCGGAGGCTCGCGGCCGCATGGTCGAAGAGCAGGCGCAGCGGGTGGACCAGGCGAAGGAGCCTGCGCCGGCCGCCGATCCGGGCAGTCAGCAGCAGCGGCACCCCACGGCGCAGCCGGACCAGGGCAGGGGAGCGGGCCCAACCGCTGAGAGGTCGCCAACCGGCCAGCGCATGGCCGATTGGTGACTTCACCCGCGAGGGCCGGCGGACCGGACTGAGAATCGGGGGCGATGGCACCCGGCACGGGAGGAACCTTGACCGACCTGCACGAACCCCTGGAACCGCTGGAGAGCTACCCCGACGAACTGCCCCCGCCCCGCCAGCGCGGCGACGTGAACCTGGTGGGCCTGCTCAGCGTCGCCGACGACCTCGCCCGCAGCCTGTCCGCGCTGAAGATCCGGGTACAGCCCCACGACCCGAAGACCTCGCTCGTCAGCCCCGAGAAGGCACGCGAGAACACGGAGAAGGAAATCGACCGGCTCCTGGGCACGGCCGTCTACCTCCAGCGCCACGCCCACGCCGCGCTGCTCGGGCGCTGCGTCCTGGGCGCGGACTCCAAGGAGGACTGCTCCACCGAGGGCGCCAACCTCCAGCTCAACGTCTGGGACGACACCACGCGCGCCGGGACATCGTCGAAGACGGCACCACGGGCTGTGTCGCCCACACCGTCGAAGCCGCCCGCCGGACCATGGCCGACCCCGCCAGCCGCAAGATCCTGCTGGCCTTCGTCCGCGACGACGAAGGCCCCGCCGTTGCCCGCGCCCTCGGGCTCGGGCCGGACGACACCGCGCAGTTCTTCGACCGCGGCCTCACCCTGCGCCCCGAACACCGCGTCTCCTGACCCGCCACCCGCCGGTACAGCCCGCATTGGAGTGCCACGTTGACCTACGAGCCAGTCGACCTGAACCTGACCGATCCGACGAATGGCTTCATGCACTTCGTCCTCTACACCGAGGCGCGCCTTGGTGTGGCTTCGTCGTCGCTGAACGCTGAGGTGGGCGTCGAGTCGCAGCAGACCGTGACACCGCACTTCCAGGAGTGGCTGGGCAGGCTGGTGCGGTGCGAGCCGAACGCGTTGCACTGCACGCTGGTGGAGCCGACGAAGATCCCGGCCCTGTTCGATCCGTGCGTTACGGAGGACGCCGGCAGTCCGTCGGCGGTCTCCGGATCGGGCTGCGTGTGCCGCCGGACCTTCTACGACCCTGAGTTTGGGCTGCCCGTCGTCGGCAAGCACTTCAAGCACCGGGGCGAGGGTGGCACGGACGAGTGGAGCTACAAGACGTTCGCTCCGCTGGCCCTGCGCCCTGACGACGTCTTCAGCCGTTTCCACACCGGGCGCAGCCTGTTCTGGGCGCGGACGGAGAAGGGGGACTTGTCGATCCTTCCGCAGCGTGAGGGGCGCGGGTACAGCCTCGGCTATAGCGGCGGAGGACCGCACGCCCTGGCCGCCTACCTCACCCAGCTCGCCGAGACCGACGGCCAGAACACGGCCGTCGGCACTTCGTACTCGCGTGAGGATGCACATCCCGCGATCCTCAACTGGACACAGAGCAGCGCGGCCGATCGCGGCACGAACGAGCTGAGCCTGGGCGACCTCAAGGCCATGCAGCAGAGCTGACCGGCGCACCGCCCGGACGCCCCACGGACCAGCCCTCCGTGGGGCGTCCGCGTGCGCGCGACCCGGAAGGCCGGACCGGCGCGGGCCCGCCTCGCGGAACGGACAGCGAAGTCGCTGCGCCAGCAGCCGGGACGCTGCCGCAGCGCACGCCCTGGACTCGGTGGGGATCGGCGAGGGTGCGGGGGAGTGACCCGCCCAAGCACGGAGGCCCCGATGGTCAACCCGATCCCCACGTACCTATACCTCTCGCCGGAGCAGTTGGAGCACCTGGAGGAACTCGCCGACGCGAGCCGGCTGCGCGCGGCGCGGTTCCCGTCCCCGAAGCCGCCGCCGGTCCGGCGCAGCTCACGGCAGCACCCCGGCGGTCGGCCGAACCCGTGGCGCGTTGCGCGTCTGCGCCGACGTCACCAAGGGTGAGCCGACACGGCGGGCCCCACCGCGAGTCCGGGCGGCCCGCCCACCAGGACGGCGTACGTCTGGTGCGGAAGCGGACCCGGGATCGTCGTGGTCGCGGCCTGCCCCTCACGATGACCGGGACTTCCCCAATTGGGGAAGTCCCGTGCTCTTGGCGGGCCCGGCTACGGCAGCTGAATCTTTCGGCGTAAACCGTGACCGCAGGTGCGGCCCGACGATGCACCGCCCGGAGAGTGGAGCCCACCGTGGCGCGCATCGGGTGGGAGTGGGACCACCCGGCATCCGGTGCGCGCACGCGATGTCGACGGTGTACGGCATCGCGTGCACCGTGCGCGCGCCGACGATGTCGCGCACTCCCGCCCGGCGCACCGGTGCGCTCCGGCCACCGCACCGTGCGCGCACGGAAGAGGGATGGTGCGCGCGTACGGTCCGGCCGCGCGCGCACCGATCCCTCGTGCGGCGGCTCGGCGCACCGCCCCGCGCGAGCCGGGGCGCACAGGAGTAGGTCACCCGCCGGGGCCACTCAGCTCCGGTCCGGCGATCAGTGGACGAGCCCGGAACGGGACCGCTTTCGGTGATGTCAGTCATAGACAACTCGCCCATTCTGTACGGGTCGAGAGAAAGCGGGCGGTTTCGTGAGGCTGCGGACAAGGGGGTGTGTGATAGAGGAGCTCGGCTCGATTCGGCCCTCTCTCAAGTTGACAACGCCGTTGGCGGCCTTGCTGGGCGGGTTCGATCCCTTGTTCGCGCGGCCTGAGCCGCGAGAGGTGTTCGCGGACCTGGTCGAGGGGCTGCTGTCGGATCTGCGGCGGAAGAACGCGTTGAAGTTCCCCCTCTGGTCTGGACAGGTTGATACTGGGACGGATGTTCCCGGAGGAAGCAGTCCAAGGTAGTGAGTAGCAAGAGCAACACGAGCAAGCGGTACACGGCCGAGTTCAAGCGGGACGCGGTCGCGTTGGCGCTGTCCTCGGGGCGGACGCCGACGGAGGTCGCCCGGGAGCTCGGTGTCAGCGCCGAGGGCCTGCGGAACTGGGTCAACCAGGCCAGGGCTGACCGGGGCGAGGGCCCGGCCGGCGCTCTGACCAGCGACGAGCGCGAGGAACTGGTCCGTCTGCGCCGACGGGACCGGGAACAGCAGCAGACGATCGAGATCTTGAAAAAAGGCCTCGCCTTCTTCGCGAAGGAGATGAAGTAGGCACGATGTGCCGCTTCATCGACGCGGAGAAGGCATCTGGGGAGAACCCCGGCGGGTACACCGTCGCGCTGATGTGCCGGATCTTGGGGCTGGCGCGCTCCACCTACTACGCGCACTGCGTGGCCCGGGCCGCTCGCCGGGTCCGCGACCGGGCCGAAGAAGTGCTGGTGTGGGAGATCCGGGTGCTGCACGCCGGATCTCGCGGCGCCTACGGGGCCCCGCGTATCCACGCCGCCCTGGGCCGGGCCGGGCGGGCGGTGAACCGCAAGCGGGTCGAGCGGTTGATGCGCGAGCACGGCATCGCCGGCATCACCCGGCGCCGGCGGCGGGGGCTGACCCGGCAGGCCAAGAGGACGGTGTTCGCCTCCGACCTGATCAACCGCGACTTCACCGCCCCGCGCCCGGGGATGCGCCTGGTCGGCGACATGACCGAACTGGCTACCGCCGAGGGGAAGTTGTACCTGGCGACCTGCATCGACCTGGCGACCAGGGAGGTGACCGGCTGGGCGATGGCCGACCACCACCGCGCCGAGCTGCCGGTGGCCGCCCTGCGGATGGCGGCGGGGCGTGGCGCCCTGGAGGATCGCTGCGTCATGCACACCGACCGCGGATCGGAGTACACCAGCACCGAATTCCGAAGCGAGATACGGAAGTTGCGGATGAGGCAGTCCATGGGCCGAGTCGGCTCATGTTACGATAACGCCGCAGCGGAGAGTTGGTTTGCCCTACTAAAGGCCGAAATCGGCACCAGCGAATGGGTCACCCAGGCCGAGGCCCGCGCCGACGTCTTCCGCTTCATCGAAGTCGAGTACAACCGCACCAGGCTCCGAGAGCACCCCGAGTTCGGGTACCTCACCCCACTCGAAACCCGAGCCAGACTGCAGCACGACTTCACCCCCGCAGCGTAACCATCCGCTGTCCAAGAACAGGGGGGAACTTCAAGCACCGTTCGCACAAGGGCTTGAACAACCGGGCGGAAAACTCCCACCAGCCGACC
Organism: Streptomyces changchenzhani; assembly: GCF_039766235.1. NCBI lineage: Bacteria > Bacillati > Actinomycetota > Actinomycetes > Kitasatosporales > Streptomycetaceae > Streptomyces > Streptomyces changchenzhani. The sequence continues at coordinate 657,560 of NZ_JBDHNH010000003.1, forward strand.
CGGCAACGCGAGCGCGCCATGAAGGGTTTCCGTTCCGTCGGCGCGGCCCAACGGTTCCTGGGAGCCTTCAGCCGGATCTCACCCCACTCCAGACCCCGCCGACATCTCCTCACCGCACCCGACTACCGGGCCGAGATGACCGACCGTTTCACCACCTGCAGGCAGGCCACCGGCCTGTCCCCGGTCGCCTGACCAGGGGCCCCACCGCGGCCAGACACGTCCCCAACCGGACCACGCCATCGCGGGCTCCAACAAGTTGACAACGCCCGACGGAGTCCTGCTGCATACGGAAGCGCTGCGCAGCCGCATCCTTTCCTACCGGACGGGGAGAGTATGTAGCTATTGGCCCGTTACTGTGGAAGGTCCCGGATGTACACTGCCGCCACTCGTCTGCGCCACGTCATCGACGACATCGTGCGAGCCGTCGACGAGGGGAACGATCCCGAAATCGAGCGTCTGCTGACCGAATTGGTGGCCAGCCCCGACCCCGGCGCGCCGCACGCACTGCACGCGGCCCTCGCGGCGGAACAGGCCCGACCGTCCGGCTTTCACCCAGCCCTGTCGTGACGGTTGGCTCCGGTGCCCGTGCTGCGTCATTCGTAGCTCTTGCTTTCGGGTAGACGTACGGACGACCCGACGCCGGGGGAACGCCGGGCCGTCAGCCTCACCGTAGTGGCGCGGCCACACCGACGTCCGGAAATCGACACCCCCCTGCGGCCCGGGACCGAGAGCGCGGCGCGCCGTCGCCGACGCGGTCGTCGGTGCGACCGGCTCCAGGGCCGGCGCTCGAACGGCCCGGTCGGCGGCCGTACCGCCCGGCTGTCCGCTCTTCAACTTCTGTCTGCGCCGGGCGCGGCCCGGCGCAGACAAACTGCCGGGCGGCCGTTCGCCCGCCCGGCAGTTTGGCCTCAAGCCAACCCCGTGAGGCTGGAGTTACTTCATGTGTCCAATGCGCAAGGTGCTGATCCCGGGCCCGGATGACGAGGTGCCGGCCGCCCTGGGCCGTGCCGTTACGTCACGCCCGTCGAAACCAGCGTGCGCAAGCCGGCAGAATATACTCACCGGCTGTCACCGGGGCGAAGGCCAGGTCGCGGTCGCGGAGGGACGAATGGCCGGGGCGCGCTGGTTGTCGATGTCGGTGAGGTAGGGCGCGACAAAGCCGTGGTAATCGGCTTTGCGGTGGGCGGGGAGATCCTTCCAACCGGTGATGCGGTCACGGCAATGGGGTGACCCACACAAGCAGTGGGCGGCGAAGTGGTCGACCCTGTAGTTCCGCATGGCGTAGTCGAAGGTGATTTCCTGGCCGGCGACGATGAGCTTGCGGGCGACGTAGTCGTGGGCGCCCCCGGCGTTGAGGCGGATCCCGCAGTTGGGATCGCACGAATGGTTGACCTTGGTGACCAGGCCTCCGTGCAACACGAAGCGCTGCGCGCCGACTTGGGAGGCGTGCGAATGATTGCGGTCGAGTTCACGGTCGATGACGCCGACCATCACCGTCTCCCCGATGTGGAACGACCTGGTGGCGAACACGCCTTCTCCCCTGGCCCCGGTGACGTGGAGCTGGTACCCGCTGTCCATCATGTCCCGCTCTCTGAGTGTCGGATCGCCTGCGAGCTGACACTCCGCAGGGTACGGCCGCTCCACGCGCCGCTCCTCAGGATCAGAAGTACCCGAACGGCTCATCACCCTTTGCAGTCACACAGTGTGGATCGCCTCGCAAAAGGACGAGTGGCGGCCGAATGACCCATGACCCTGTGGGGCTCGGAAATTCATCGCTGCACGTCAGCCCGCGTATCGGTACTCGTTGAGGACGCCCCCGAGAATGCGGGTGCGCAGGAGCCTGCGGCCTTCGAGGTCGTGGACGGCGGCGGTCTGCTGATCTGCGTCGGGTGGTAGCTGTCGGCGGGCTCGGTGGGGCCGATGTGTAGTGCTGCTGGTAGGCGTTCACTGTCGGGCGTGGGACTCGCCCGTTGTCAGAATGTGGTCGAGTGCCTCGCGCCGGGTACTGCCGATCACCCGTTCGCAGTGCGCGTTCATCCGAGGCGCCCGCGGGGCGCTCAAGACCACGTCCAGGTCCTCGGACTCGAAAACGGCCTCGAAGGCTGGGCCGTACGTGCTGTCGCGGTCGCGCAGCAGGAGCCTCAGCGACTCCATGCGCGTGCCCAGGTCGGCGGCGAAGTTCCGCGCCTGCTGGGTAGCCCAGGACCGTTCCCAAGCCTCGAGATTGGGTGGAGAGCCTGGTGGTGGTGGTGGTGGTGAACCCTCATGACTGCGGGGGGAGGCGCGGCGAGTTCCGTGCGCGCTCGGGGCGTGTTAATGGGCCCATACTGGGATCATGACGACCTATCAGGGGCCCGTGACCGTAGTCGGCAGCGACGTCGAAGCCACTATGCAGGCCGACTTGTCTGTCAGGGCACGCGACCAGACGAAGATCTGGAGCGGCCAACTGTCCGGCTACGAGGACGCCGACATGTTCAAGGTACTGACTTCAGACACAGCTGTCATGCGGCTGCCGGACGGGCGGGAGGGCCGGTTCGTCCTGGAGGGCAAGCTGGCGCCGGGCCAAACGTCAGTGGGAGTGCTGGGTAGCGGCCCGGCGCCTTTCTGAGAGGCACAGCAAGTCCGCGTGTAATCGGCAGCACGGTGTGCGCAATGCGACGAAGAGGGGCAGTCGCGGCGGGCCCCTGCGCGTGGCTGGTGGCCTCCTAGGCCCTGTCGAGGTGCGGGAGGCCACCAGCCGCAGTACGCGCGGGTTTGCTACATGGGGTCGATGCCCTGGCCGCCCATGCCGCCCTCCTGCTGCTTGCTCTCCTCCTGCAGACGGCGGGCCTTGTCCGTCAGCCGCTTGCGCTCCTGCGGGTCGGTGGCACGCTCCGCCGCGTCCGTCAGTTCCTGCGCCTTGGCACGCATCTGCTGGGCACGCCCGCCGGATTCGCCTGCAACACTCATGATCACTCCTGGAAGTGTGGGGGAGAGGACCCGGCCAGCGAATCAGCGCCAGGGTGCTCGCGCATCTTGAACGGTCACCCACCGCTATTCCGGCAGCTTCAGTGCGCCGGAGCGGACGGAGCTGTTCGAGAACGTCTGAGTGTGCGTGGGCCGGGCAGGAGAACGGGATGGCTGACCTTTCGCACTTGCTGCAGCAGACCATGAGCCGCCGTCATCTGACCGCTCAGGCACTCGCCGAGCGCACTGGCATCCGTACTCCACCCATCCGGGTATTCGCCCAGGACGGGGCACACGGCCCCGTCCACCCCACGGAAGCAGAGCTGGCCGAACTCGCCGTGGCCCTGGCACTGCCCCTGCCCGATGTCCTCGACGCCGCCGGTCCTGCTGCCGGCGCACCGTCCTGACGTCCGTTTGGGGAGGCCCCGCCGTGGCCGCGCTCGCAGTCCTGCTTCCTGCTGTTTTCCTCGGTCTCATTCTCGCCCTGGGCCGTTACGAAGAACGCCTTTTCACCTCACGGCCCGCCGCGCAGCACCGCCGCTCGCCCACACACCGCCGCCACGCCCGCCGGTGAACACAACGGCACGCAGCGGTCCTTCCAACTGCCCTGAGATCCGTGCCCAGCTGGTGGCCCCACACTTCGGCGTTCCGGAATACGCGAGTGGCGCCAACCCGAAGCGCTCTGCGGCAACGGCCGGACAGACCGAGTGCGGCGTGGTGGTCTGCTCCGGCACCGGCGGTAGCACCACGACGATCCTGCGCACCCTCACCGCCCAGCTCCTGCACCACGGCGCCCACGCCCTGGTCCTCGCCCTCAAGCGGATCTCGCACCGGTGGGCCAGCGGCGTGCCCGGCGTCACCTACTGCCGCGAGATCGCAGCCGACGGCCGAGACCAGGTTCAGCCTGCCCCGCCGCTCCTCGCATCGCCGCCAGCGCCACTGACTCGCAGGGCCGGATCGCTCGCGTGCTGCTTCCCCGCAGCGGTATCAGGCCGTCGCGTTTAGTGTGAAGACAGGGCGCGGCACGCTCCCTGCTGTCTCCTCGGAAGGGATGACCGGCGATGACCGATACCGGACAGACCAATCAGACCGAGACCACCCTGTCCGTGGGCGGGCACGGCGAGAAATCCCTCGGCGCGGGACACGGAAGCGATCCGGGTTCGCGTGGCCGTACGACGATCGCCGATGGTGTGGTGGCGAAGATCGCTGGAATGGCGGCCCGGGATGTGCCTGGGGTCCATGCGATGGGCGGCGGGTTCGCCCGCGGCATGGGGGCCATGCGTGAACGTGTTCCCGGCGTGGGCGGCAAGTCCGTTACCAGCGGGGTGAGGGTCGAGGTCGGTGAGGTCCAGACGGTGGTCGATCTGGAGGTCGTCGTCGAGTACGGCGTCTCCATCATCGAGGTGGCGGGCGACGTACGCGAGAACGTGATCACTGCCGTCGAGCGGATGACCGGCCTGGAGGTCATCGAAGTCAACATCGCGGTGGGTGATGTGAAGCTGCCTGACGAGGAAGACGAAGAACCAGAGCGGCGGGTTGCGTAGCGGTGCGCCTGCGAACTGTGACGCGAAGGAGCGCGGGATGAGCTTTCGCCCACCCGGACTCGTCCGCAGCAGTAGCCCCACCAACACCATGCCCCCGCACTACAGAAACCCGCAGATAGCGGGGTGTTCATGAGGACGGCATCGCGCACCTGGCGGGCCGAGGGGGTGGCCGCGCGCTTCTTCGCCGCGTAATACGTGGAGGGGGCGATCTCGCAGTCGTGCTCGGTGAGCGTCCCGCAGATCGGCTCGACTCCGCCGAAGCGGTCCCGGTGCTCGTCGATGAACGCTACGAGCGTGTGTGTGGCCGGTCGAGCTCGGCCGCGAAGAAAGACGCCGCGGCCTTCAGGGTGTCGTTCGCCCGCTTCAGCTCGGCGACCTCCTTCTTGAGGGCCTTGAGCTGGGCGGACTCCTCCGTCGTGGTACCGCTCCGGGCGCCGGCGTCGACCTCGGCCTGACGCACCCAGTTCCGCAGGGACTCCGGTCCGACATCGAGCTTCGCGCCGATCGAGCGGATCGCCGCGGACTCGGTCTTGTACTGATCAGGAGTCTCCAGGACCAGACGCACGGCCCGCTCCTTGAGCTCCCTCGGGTATTGCTTCGCCATAACGGACTCGTACCCGGAACGGTTCAGTCACGAGGCGGCCACCTGCCGTTGGCAGACCTGGCGCAGCGCGAGGACGACTTTGTCTGCCAGGAGCAGGGGTGGGGTGTTGTCGCGTGGGGCGCTGATCCAGTGCGCGGCGGCGGTGCCGTGCGGGGTGCAGGGCAGGAGCAGTTGCTGGTTTCGGGAGAGCACCCGCATACCCCGTCCCTGGGCGGTGTGGCCTGTGCCGGCGGGCACCATGACGTAGAGCCGGTCGCTGATGTGGTCGGCCAGGACCGGGTATCCCAGGTGTACGTCGGCGCCCATCTTGTCCAGGGCGTCCAGGCCCAGGCCGATCGGTGCGATGACCATGACGTCCCAGGTGTCACCGCACCGCGCCCAACGGGTTGAGTCGTTTCCCTTGGCCCACAGGGTCCGCGTCCGGGCGTCGACCGCATCTTTCGCCGCCCAGGTCGCACAACTCGGTGGTAAGGCTTCCTCCGACACGATGAACTCCCTTCAATCGCCCGTTGCTTCTCTTATAACAACGTGCGCCGGGCGGGGCGGTCTCAGGCCGAAAGCCGACCGGATTCCACCGTAAGAGCTACGCAGCACCACAAGCACCGTTCTTGCCCAGCGTGAGGGCCCCGCACACCAGGGCCCGCACACCCAGGCCGCTACGGTGCGCTAGCTGGCGACATCGCGGACATCGGCGAATCATCCGTCCTCGAAGTGATGCTCGGAGTCGTGAGGGGCGCTGCTCTCGGTGATCAAGGTGTGGGCCCCGGCCACTGCCCCGGCCTCCAATTTCGACACGATGTCGTCGGCCTGGTCGTCCGCGATCCCGACGGCGGCCAGGGCCTGGAACACGGTGAACCTGGCCGCCGTGGCCTCGTGCTGGTGCTGGCTGATGCGGGCCAGCTCCTGGCCGTTCGCGTCCGCGCCCGGCTGCTCGGTGCTCACGCTGTGCCTCCCTCGTCATCGCTGGTAGCCGTGAACGGCGCCAGCCGTGTCGACAGGGGGAGGGGCCCGACAGAACACGGTTCGTGGACTGGTGCTTGTGGGGGGCGCCGATGATCCGACTCGGTATTTCCATCGCGATTTCGTACGAGATACTGAGGCCTTTAATTTTCCGCTGACCACGGGTGGCCGAAAATGTCGAAAATCTCGGCATTCGGCCATCTCGGCTCAAGCAAGGAGAAGGCGAGCAATCGGCGCGGTGTGCCGCCGCTGCGCAGCCCATCTGCCCTGGCGCTGCGCCGGCGCGCTCATCGGGCCCCGGGCGCCGGGTGGCCAGGAGTGACTTCCGGCTGCCGCAATCTGACAGAACCCCCAGCTCAGCGCCTACGCGCTCCAGAAATTCGAGGACTGGCTAATTCGCGTCGATATTTGGCAGCCGCATCAGTGAATATTGGCTAAACGCCTAAATCCAAGGGAGTTCTTCTACCGCAGGTGATGTAGGGCCCTGTTGGGTAAATATTGATGAGGATCGCACTCCTCGTACCATTACAAATATCGGGACATGCGTGTCCCATGTAACTGCGCGGAATTTCACGGACTGCCTTGGCGAACTGCCGTGCATGCGGCACGGAGAGCTGTTCGAGAGAAATTATTCTTTTCTCGGTGCCGTGCCACCTGGTTTCGTGCTTCGGATTGACCCTCGCTTCACCTGAGCCAGAGGAACCCTGTGAACAGGAAACAGACCACCGCTCTCCTCGCCCTCCCGACCCTCTTCGCCGGGGCTGCACTCTTCCTCGGCGCTCCTGCCGGCGCGTCGGCCCTGGCCTGCACCGCTGGCACCGCGGGCGTCGCGGGTGCCAACGGCACCGCTGCCCACCCTGCCGGGTTTCCCGGGACCGCGGGTGGCGCCGCGACCGGGACCGGGAACTGTGCCGGCGGTGCGGGCGGTCCGGGCGGTAATGGTGTGCTGGGCGGGGTCGGGGGTGCGGGCGGCAACGGCGGGCTCGGGCTGGGCGGCGGCTCCGGTGGAGCGGGTGCTGTCGGTGGTAACGGTGGCCCCAGCGGTGCGGCGGGCGGTAACGGTGGGACCGGTGCTACCGGCGGCCTTAACGGTGCGGGCGGTGCGGGCGGTGCTGGTGGTGCGGGCACCCAGGTCGCTGCGGGCGGCACCGGTGGTCCCGGAGGCAACTCCGGTGCCAGCGCCGGAGCTGGCGGCAAGGGTGGCCTGGGTGGCGTCGGTGGATCCTCCGGTGGTGCGGGCGGCAACGCCGGTAACGGCGGCATCGGCCACGGCGGCGGCACGGGCGGTAACGGCGGCGCCGGCGGCATCAACGCCTCCGGTAACGGCGGCAAGGGCGGTAATGCCGGAAACGGCGGCAACGGCAGCTCGGGTGGTGCTTACCCGGGTGGTGCCGCGGGCATCGGGGGGGCCGGTGGTGTGAGCTCCGGAGGTATGGCCAACTCGGGCGGTAACGGGGGCATCGGCGGCAACGGCGGTGTGAAGTCGGGTGCGAGCGCTGATGGCACCTGCGGTATCGGCGGAGCAGGCGGCAACGCCACCGGGGGTGTGCTCTTCCAAGGAGGGACCGGCGGCACCGGCGGAACCTTCGGTGCCGGCAGCCCCTGCGCGAGCGGCGCCAACGGAACACCGTGATCTGCCACACCCGGGTGCCCCACCCCATCGCGCCGCAAGGTCACCTGGTGACCTCCCGGGACGGGCTGGTCGCACCCTGACCCCCCGCCACTGAGAGCCGGTTCACCGGCTCTCAGTGGCGGGGTTGTGCCCGGGCTGGCATCCGCGGCAAAGCAATCGGTTGCCGGCTGCGGGAACGTGTGAGTGTCGGGAGCCGCCCCGCAGCGCGTCCGAGCGCACGCGGCGGGGCCAATTCTCATACGGAGCGTCGCGTGCTGCGCGGCGTCGTGCTCCTGGGGGGCGTCAGGGTGTGGGGAGCGGCGGGACAGGAGCGGGCACTACGCAGCCGGCTGCGGCGGCTGCGGTTTTGAGGGCGTCGGCAGCCGCGGCGTTTGCCGTCTTCTGTGCCTTGAGGGCTTCCGCTGCCGTGGCTTGGGCGGCGGCGGGGTTGGCAGCGATGACCAGGGCGGCGGCCATGCTGGCCGCCGCAGCGACGTTGGCGGCCGCGAGGGCTGCGGCCTTGGTGGCCGCGTCCTGGAGCAGACCCACGCAGGCTGCGGCATCGGGGGGAACGGGAGCGGCAGCTGCTGACGACGCGGTCAACAGCCCACCGCTGACCACCAGGACCGAAGCGGCCAGGGACGTAGCGACTGAACGACGAAGCTTCATGCAGGGAACTCCTCACACATAAGGGACGCGCCAACACCGGGCAGAATCAGAGCCGGATCGATGCCTCGTTGAGCGGGCCCACCACCACGCGGCAGGCGATGGCTACTTGCCCTACGGCAGGCCACGGCCGGCCCCACCAGAGCCGACCACACGCGCACCCCTTCCGCACTCTCACGCAGGCCGAATGAGATTCGGCCATATGACGAGGACTCAAAAGACGAACACCCTGCGCACGTTCGGCGAACCGGCACGGCTCTGGGCAAGTTTCCGCTTTTCCTAGGTCGCAGATGCGGCCGCACGACGAGGCATCGGTCGAGATCCCCCGGCAGCCCCCCTTGCAGAGCAGGGGCCAGATTCGAGCTGGCTACCGCTTGGCGGTAGCGGAGCGTGCTCAGTCGGCTAGGCGGCGACCTTCTCGGAGCGGGCAATTACAGCCAGAATTCATTGAATCTCTCTATTTCCAGACATTTAATCATCTGGTGCTGCGCGGGTGGGGCCATCGCCGCCTACGTTGTGGGTGTGCCGGTCGGGGAGTATCTCCGAGCGCACAAACCGAAAGGCGTACCTCATGCGCATCCTGCGCACCAACGCTCTTGCCCGGACCTTTCTGATCAGCGCGATCGCCGTGGCCGGCCTCGCCGCCCCCACCCTGGCTTCCGCGGCGGCCCACCCCGAGGCGGGCAGTTCCCGGACGTCCATCAGCTTGGGCGCCCTTGGCGTCCCCGGTGGTAACGGCGCCAACGGCGTGGGGAGCAACGGCGGCCTCGGCGGCCTGGGCGGCACCGGTGGAGCGGCCGGTGCGAACGGCAACGGTGGTATCGGTGGCGGCGGTGGCAACGGCGACGGCATCGGAAGCACCGGCGGAGCCGGTGGTGCGGGTGGCGCGGGCGGGGCCAACGGCGACGGCGGCGCGGGCGGCGCGGGGGGTGCTGCCAACCAGGGCGGCACCGGCGGCAAGGGCGGTGTGGGCGGCGTAGGTGATGCCGGTACCGGCATCACCGGCGGCCAGGGTGGCCAGGGCGGTGCCTCCACGGCCGGCGGCACCCACAAGGGCGGCACCGGTGGCGCTGGCGGCGCGGCAAGCCCGGTGTGTCCCGGCCAGCCCGGCGGCGACGGCACCGCCGCCACGCTGACCGCG
>NZ_JBDHNH010000004.1:0-598472 GCF_039766235.1 Streptomyces changchenzhani
AAAGACCCCGGGACCTTTACTATAGTTTGATATTGGTGTTCGGTTCGGCTTGTGTAGGATAGGTGGGAGACGTTGAAGCATGCACGCCAGTGTGTGTGGAGTCAATCTTGAAATACCACTCTGGTCGTGCTGGATGTCTAACCTCGGTCCGTGATCCGGATCAGGGACAGTGTCTGATGGGTAGTTTAACTGGGGCGGTTGCCTCCTAAAGAGTAACGGAGGCGCCCAAAGGTTCCCTCAGCCTGGTTGGCAATCAGGTGTTGAGTGTAAGTGCACAAGGGAGCTTGACTGTGAGACCGACGGGTCGAGCAGGGACGAAAGTCGGGACTAGTGATCCGGCAGTGGCTTGTGGAAGCGCTGTCGCTCAACGGATAAAAGGTACCCCGGGGATAACAGGCTGATCTTCCCCAAGAGTCCATATCGACGGGATGGTTTGGCACCTCGATGTCGGCTCGTCGCATCCTGGGGCTGGAGTCGGTCCCAAGGGTTGGGCTGTTCGCCCATTAAAGCGGTACGCGAGCTGGGTTTAGAACGTCGTGAGACAGTTCGGTCCCTATCCTCTGCGCGCGTAGGAATATTGAGAAGGGCTGTCCCTAGTACGAGAGGACCGGGACGGACGAACCTCTGGTGTGCCAGTTGTCCTGCCAAGGGCACGGCTGGTTGGCTACGTTCGGAAAGGATAACCGCTGAAAGCATCTAAGCGGGAAGCCTGCTTCGAGATGAGTATTCCCACCACCTTGAGTGGTTAAGGCTCCCAGTAGACGACTGGGTTGATAGGCCAGATGTGGAAGCCCGGTAACGGGTGGAGCTGACTGGTACTAATAGGCCGAGGGCTTGTCCTCAGTTGCTCGCGTCCACTGTGTTAGTTCTGAAGTAACGAACTGTGTATACACCGGTTGGTTAACTTCATAGTGTTTCGGTGGTCATAGCGTTAGGGAAACGCCCGGTTACATTTCGAACCCGGAAGCTAAGCCTTTCAGCGCCGATGGTACTGCAGGGGGGACCCTGTGGGAGAGTAGGACGCCGCCGAACAATTTTTATGCCCCGGCTCCTGGACTTATGTCCAGGAGCCGGGGCTTTTTTGCGTTCCCGGACCGTATTCTCGGGCCTGGGAACTGGAAACTTTGGCTGAGTGGAGATGAGTACCCGATGGGAACCGTGACGCATGTTCCGCAGACGCGGGACATGATCGGGGAAGAACTCTCCGGCGATGAGGCACTCACCGCGCTGCGGCACTACGGCGGGCGCAAGCTGCTGCTCGATGCCTTCTCCCGTTTCCGGTACGCGGACGGCTTCAGCCATGCGCGGTCTCTGGCCTTCCAGGTGGTCCTGGGCACCGTGCCGTTCGCCATCGCCCTGGTGGGCGTCGCCGCGGCCGTGCACACCGACAGCGTGGGCCGTGTCGTGGAGCTGACACTCGGGCGTATCGTGCCCGGCGCGAGCGCGGAGCTGGTCGAAGAGGCTCTTGACGACACCCGGCGGAGTGTGGGCGGCAGCACCTCCAGCGCATTCGCGATGTGGCTCGGGCTCGGCTTCGCCGTGCTGAACCTGACCTCTGCCATGGGGCAGATCGAGCGGGGCAGTAACCGCATCTACGGCATCGAGCGGGACCGGCCCTTCCATGTGAAGTACGGGCGGAGCCTCCTCCTTGCCCTGGGGGCCGGCGTGCCCATGGTGCTGGGCTTCCTGGTGCTCGTGGCCGGCGAGGCGGTGGGCAGTTCCCTCGTCGAGGCTCTGGGGTGGTCCGCGTCCCTGCTGGATGTGTGGGGGCCGCTGGAGATACCGGTCGGCGTCCTGTTGGCCTGGGTCGCCTCCGCAGTGATATTCCGCTGGGCGCCCCGTCGTGACCAGCCCGGCTACACGTGGCTCGCCGTCGGCTCGGCCGTGCACCTCCTGCTCTGGGTGGTGGCGACCTGGCTGCTGGCCCTCTACGTCGCCGAGAGTGGCTCCTTCGGCGCTGTTTACGGGCCGCTGACCGCCTTCGTGGCCCTGCTGCTCTGGGCGAATCTCACGGGCATCGCACTGTTCCTGGGCATTGCGTTCGCCGCCCAGCTCGAAGCCGCCCGCGCCGGTATCACCGAGCCGGTCCGCCCCGACCCCGGCTCGGGCGACTGACGCCGCCTGCCCCTCAGCGCAGAGCCACGCCAAGTGGTGTTGACATTCGTTTTCAATAAGTGTGATGCTTCCACTGCCGTCTCGGCCATCCTTGCCGCGCACACCCCCGCCCGTCGGGGTCAACAGCTGTGCCCGGCCCACGGTTTGTGATTCAGGGGAGCAGTATGTCTACAGCCCGAAACCGCAGAGAGTTCCTTGCCCTGGCCGGCGCCGCCGGTGCGGGCGGGGCTTTGGCGCTCACCGGTTGTGGAGGCGCTGCCGGAAGCGGCGGCGCGGCTGCCGACGGCAAGTCCGGGGCGCGGCGCGGGGGACAGCTGCGGGCGCTGTTCACCGGCGGCGGGGACCAGGAAACCATTGACCCGCACGCCGAAGCCCTGGCCATCGACATGGCCCGGACGAAGGCGCTGTTCGACCGGCTCGTCGATCTGGACGCGAACATGGCACCGGTACCGCGCCTCGCCGAGAAGTGGGAGTCCAACACGGACGCGACCCTGTGGCGGTTCACGCTGCGCGACGCGCTCTTCCACGACGGCAAAAAGTTCACGCCCGAGGACGTCCTCTTCAGCCTCGGCCGGATACTCGACCCCAAGGCCGCCAACCACTTCGCGCAGGGCCTGCTGGCCGTGGTCGACCTCAAGAAGAGCCGGGGCGTCGGACCGCGCACGGTCGAGCTGGCGCTCAAGCGGCCCAGCGCCGAGTTCCCCGCCCTCCTCGCCACCCTCGGTACGGCCATGGTGAGTTCGCGCTACCGGAACCCGGCCGACCCCGTCGGCACGGGCGCGTTCCGGCTGAAGTCCTTCGCGGCCGGCCAGGCCTTCGTCGCCGAGCGCTTCGACGACCACTGGGACGGCGGTGCGTACATCGACGAGCTGCGCATCCTGGCCGCCGACACCGACGCCCGGGGCAACGCGCTGCGCGGCGGCGAGGCGGAGTACGCGTACGAGATGACACCCACCTTCGCGCGTACCGCCGAGGCCGATCGGGCGGTGCGTATCGTCGCGGCCAAGGGCAGTACCGCCCACGCGATCGTGCTCAAGTGCGACCAGGAGCCCTTCGACAACCCCGATGTGACCCTCGCCTTCAAGCTGCTCGCCGACCGCGGAAAGCTCGTCGACGTGGTGCTCGCCGGGAGGGGGACGGTCGGCAACGACATGTTCGGCAAGGGATATCAGTACTACCCCGAGGGCATCCCGCAGCGTGAGCGCGATGTCGCCGAGGCCCGCCTGCTGCTGCGCAAGGCCGGGGCGCTCAACAAGACGCTGTCCATCTACACCTCGTCCGTCGCCCCGGGGTTTGTCGAGGCGGCGACGCTCTTCGCCGAGCAGGCCGCCGACGCCGGACTGCGGGTGAAGGTCACCACGGGCTCCTCCGACACGTACTTCAAGGACCAGCTGACCAAGGGCGTCATGGGAAGCCACCGCTCCGGGGCGATGACGATCCCCACCTACATCAACGACCGGCTGCTCACCGGTTCGAACTTCAACGCCTCCGGCTGGCGTCGCAAGGGCTTCGATGCCACCTTCGCCAAGGCGCAGGCCACCACCGACGAGGCCGAACGTGTCGCGCTCTACGGCCAGTTGCAGCGCAGCATCCACGACGAGGGCGGGTTGCTGATGTGGGGGCACCCCGACTGGTTGAACGCCACGGCCGCCCGGGTGCGCGGCGTGGCCGCCGCGCCGCCCAACACGCTCGACTCGGCCCGCTTCGACAAGGTGTGGCTGGCCTGAGGATGCGTGGCTACCTCCTGCACCGGCTCGTCCTCGGGCTGGTCCAACTCGCCCTGCTCGCAGGACTGGTGTTCGCTCTCACCTCGCTGCTGCCCGGCGACGCGGCAGCCGTGCGCTACGACGGGGACGCCACCGACACGCAGGTGGCGGCGCTGCGCGAGCAGCTCGGCCTCGACCGGCCGGCCCTGGAACGTTTCACCGACTGGGCGGGCGGAGCCCTCACCGGCGACCTCGGCACCTCACTGGTCAGCGGCGGCCCCGTCACCGGCATCCTGGCCGATTCGGCCGGCCCCACCCTGGTCCTGACCGCGGTGACCCTGGTCGTCGTGGTGCCGCTCGCGCTGCTGCTCGGCCTTGTCTCGGGAACGCGTGAAGGCGGCCGCACGGACCGGGTCTTCAGCTCGGTGACACTTGCCCTGAACGCCGTCCCCGACTTCCTGCTGGCGCTGCTGCTCGTCGCGGGGCTTTCGCTGAAACTGGGCTGGCTGCCCGCGACTTGGGTCGGGGTGGGCGCGGGTGAACTGCTCGGCCAGCCTGCGCTGTTGGTGCTGCCCGTGGCCGTGGTCGCGGTCCGGATGGTCTGCCTGCTGTCCCGGCAGATCCGGGCCGGGACGGTGACGACGCTGGGCGCCGGATACGTCGTACAGGCGCGCCGCCTCGGGGTGCCGCGCCGGGCCCTGCTGCTGCGCCATGTCCTGCCGAACGCCGCCGTCCCCGGCATCCAGGAACTCGCCAGGGTCGGCGACAACCTCGTCGGCGGTGTCCTCGTCGTCGAGGCGGTGTTCGCGATCCCCGGGGTTGCGACCGCGCTCGTACGGGCTGTGGAAGCCAGGGACATACCCACGGTGCAGGGCCTGGCGCTGGTCGTAGCGGCGGCGGCCCTGCTGTTCAGCCTGGCGGCTGACCTGGTCTGCCACCGCCTCGTACCCCGGACGGAGATCCTGCGGTGAACCGCCTCGTGAAGCGCCCGGCCGGCCGCGCGAAACTGTCCCGTACACCGCTGTACGTCGCCGGGCTGCTGGCGGCGCTGCCCGTCGCGGCAGCCCTGCTCGGTCCGCTGTTCGCCGACGCCGTTGTTCCGGGCGCCGCCGCACCATACGCCGGCCGCAGTGGTGAACATCCCCTGGGTACCGACGGGTTGGGGCGCGATGTGCTCGCCCTGCTGCTGCACGGGGGCCGTAGCACGCTCGGCATGGCGCTCGGCGCTGTCGCCGCCGCCTATCTGGTCGGTGGCGCGATCGGGCTGCTCGCGGCCTCCAGTCGCCGCCGCTGGGCCGACGAGCTGCTGATCCGCCCCCTCGACGTACTCCTTCCGCTGCCGTCCCTGCTCGTGATCAGCGTGGTGGCAGTGGGCTGGCGCGGCTCACCCACCGCGATCACCCTCGCCGTCGCCGCCGTCAACGTCCCGCCCGTGGCGCGGCTGGTCCGGGCTGCGGCGCTCGACGCGGCGAGCAGCCCCGTCACCGAGGCGCTGCGGGTGCAGGGCGAGTCCCGGTCCCGTATCCAGCTCGGTCACATCGCACGCGCCGCGCTCGCACCGGTCGCCGCCGACATCGGCACCCGGATCACCCTCGCCGTCTTCCTCGTCGGCTCGGCGAACTTCCTCGGCCTCGGGCTGAGCCCGACCGCCCCGGACTGGGCCGTGAGCATCTCCCGCAGTCGCGAGGGGCTGTTGCTCCAACCCTGGGCCGTGCTGGCGCCCGCCGCGCTGCTCGTCATGTTCACCGTGGGACTCAACCTGCTCGCCGACCGTGCGCTGGCCCGCTCCCGCACCCCCGCAACGGAGGCCCGATGACCACCACCCACGTCAGCATCGCCAGTGTGCGCGGGCTCACCGCGCGGGCCGGGGACACCGTCCTCGTCGACGCGATCGACTTCGAGGTGTACGAGGGCCAAGTCACCGCGCTCGTCGGCCCTTCGGGCAGCGGCAAGACCACCGCCGCACTGGCGCTCATCGGTGAGTGCGGGCCCGGCATCCGGCTCGGAGGGCGCGTGGAGGTCGGCGGCATCACCGTGGTTGACGGCGACGGCGACGGCGACGGCGACGGCGACGGCGACGGCGACGGCGACGGTGATGGTGACGGTGACGCGGTCACGACCGGGGCGGCGCAGCTGCGTGGGCGCACGGTCGCCTATATGCCTCAGCACCCCGGCAGTGCGCTCAACCCGGCCCGCCGCACCGGCGCGGTCCTCGCCGAACTCGCCTCCCTGCACGGCGGATCGGCGACCGGGGCACTCGAAGCCGCGCAACTGCCCGCCGACCGCGACACGGCACGACGCTTCCCGCACCAGTTCTCCGGCGGCCAGCGCCAACGCGTCGCGCTCGCCCAGACCTTGGCCTGCCGGCCCAGGCTGCTGATACTCGACGAGCCGAGCACCGGACTCGACACGGTGACCCGGCTGCGGCTCGCCGGGGAACTGGCCGCCCTTGCCCGCGGCGGGCTCGCGATCCTGCTGCTCAGCCACGACCAGGACCTGGTGCGGGCCCTGGCGGACCACGTTGTCGTACTGGAGCGGGGCAAGGTGACCGCCGACGAACTGCCCGACCGGCGCACCCCCACCGCTGCCCGGCACGACCCCGTGGGGCCCCGCGTCCTGGAGGTACGGGACCTCTCCGCCGCACTGCACAGCCGAGGACGCGGGCCGGTACTGCACGGCGTGGACCTCGAACTCGCCGCCGGGGCCTGCGTCGCAGTCGCCGGGCTCTCCGGCAGCGGAAAGACGACCCTGGCCCGCTGCGTCGCCGGCCTCCATGAACGCATGCGCGGCCAAGTCCTGCTGGACGGGCAGCCGTTGCCGGTGCTGCGCCGTCGCACCGTGGAACAGAAGCGGCGCGTGCAATACGTATGGCAAGAGGTGCGCGGCTCCTTCGACGAGCGGCGACCGGTGGCCGAGCAGGTCGCCCGTACCGCCGTACGACTGCGCGGCCGGGCGCCTCGCGACGCGCGGCGGGAAGCTCTCGCGCTGCTGGCCAGGCTCGGCGTCGACGCGGACACCGCCGAGCGACGTCCCGGCGGTCTGTCCGGGGGCCAGCTCCAGCGCGCCGCCCTGGCCCGCGCCGCGCTCGCCGAACCCGACGTACTGATCTGCGACGAGATCACCACCGGCCTCGACCCGGTGGCCACCGACGCCGTTCTCGCCGAACTCGCCCGGATGCGGCGGGAGTTCGGCACGGCGCTGCTGTGGGTGAGCCACGACCTGGAGCTGCTCTCCGTGATCGCGCACCACCTGGTGGTCATCGACGCCGGACACATCGTCGAGAGCGGCGTACCGGCCGAAGTGCTCGCCGCGCCGCGCGCGGCCATGACCCGCCAACTCGTCCACGCCATGCGCCTCGGCGCCACCCCGGAGCCCGTTCCAGGGCCCTGACAGCGGACCGACCACCTGCCCGACGTACTTCTTCGGAGGCCTCATGTCCGACCGGACCACAGCCGGCGACCTGCTCGCAGAACTGCCCGACACCCTGCCCCGCGAGGAGATCCTCGCCATCAACAGCGCCCCCTCCGACATCCACACGCACCGCACGTACACCTACAACGGCTGGGATTTCGAGCTGCCGCCCGGTGTGTTCAGGCCGGGCGACACCAGCCGGATCATCCACGACCGGCTGCTGGACGGCACCATCGCCGTGGCCGGACGCTCGTACGCGGCGATCGGCGCCGGACTCGGCGTCGAGGCCGTGCTCGCGGGCGCCCGGGGGGCCCGCGAGATCTGGGCCGCCGACATCCACCCCGACTCCGTCGCCACCGCCGCCGACCACTACCGGCGCCTGGTCGGCGAACGGCCGGGCACCGACTTCCGTCCGCTGGTCTCCAACCTCTTCGAGGAGTTCCCCGACTCGGCGCGGCTCGACGTCATCACGTTCAACCCGCCCGCCGTCTCCACCCGGACCAGCGAGGATCCGACCGTCGTCCGCAACGTGTGCGTGGGCGCCGGGATTGTGACGCGCTTCTTCGACCAGATCACTGACCGTGGGCTGCTCGCACCGGACGGCGAGATCCACCTGGTCGCGTCCAACACCGCCGAACTGCGCACCATCGTCGCGTACGCCGTCGAAGCGGGATTCGAGCCCGCCGTCGCCCATCGCCAGAGCTGGGAGGGCGACAACTGCCGGGCCTTCCTCTTCACGTTCACACTCGCACCCCGCGACTCCGAGCACATCACCGCGCCCGTCTCCCACCGCGTCGCCAACTGAAGGACCAACACTCCATGTATGAGCACATAGCGGAAGCCATCAAGGAACCGGACGTGGTGGCCGTCCCGCCCGGCGCGGTCTGTCTGCGCTTCGAGACGATGAAGATCTACTCGGCGCTGGGCGCGGTACGCCATCTCCTCGACACCGGACAGATCACCCCCGGCGACACCCTCGTCGACAGCTCAAGCGGCATCTACGCCCACGCGCTGGCGCTCGCCTGCCACCGCTACGGAATGAAGTGCCACATCGTCGGCTCGACGACCGTCGACCGCACTCTGCGCGTACAGCTGGAGATCCTGGGGGCCACGCTGGAACAGGTCCGGCCCTCGCAGAACCTGCGGCTCGACCAGAACCTGCGGGTGCGGCGCATCGCCGAACTGCTGCGGGAGAAGCCCGATTACCACTGGATGCGTCAGTACCACGACTCCATCCACTACCTCGGCTATCGCGATGTCGCCGACCTGGTCCAAAAGGAGGTCCCGGAGGGGCCGTTGAGCCTGGTGGGCGCGGTTGGCACCGGGGCGTCGACCGGCGCCATCGCCACCTACCTGCGCGAAGCGGGCCGCGATGTGAACCTGGTCGGCATCCAGCCGTTCGGCAGCGTCACCTTCGGCGCCGAGCACGTCCAGGACCCTGACATGATCATCGCGGGGATCGGCAGCTCCATCCCGTTCGACAATGTCCGCCAGGAGTTGTACGACCGCATCCACTGGGTCAACTTCGACTACGCGATGTCCGGCGCCGTCGAACTCCTGCGCGCCAGCGGCATTTTCGCCGGCCTGTCGGCGGGAGCGGCCTATCTGGCCACCCTGGCCGAGCGCGAACGCGACGACTCCCGTACGTACGTCTTCATCGCCGCCGACACCGGCCACCGCTACGTCGACAGCGCGTACGCCAACCACGCCCAGGCCCACGGTCTGGGGTCGATGCGTCCGCACGAGGTCACCTCGTGCGCCGATCTGTCGCACCCGTGGTCGGCGATGCCCTGGCCGCCGCCCCGGGACGACATCACGCACTCCTACGCCGACTCGTCCGTCCTGCTGGCAGAGACCGTGCGATGAACCTCCTTACCCCGCAAGCCCTGTTGGCAATGGAAGAGTCTGAGATGCGCGCCGCACAACCACAAGCCGTACAACCGCAGACCGTGGCCGAACTCGGCCGGGCCGTGCTGGCCGGCTCCTACGGGCCGCCGCCCCAGGACCTGGCCGTCACCAGCGCGTTCTGGCTCCGCAACACCACCCGGCTGGCCGGCAGCGAGGTCACCTACCGAAACCACTACCTCCTGCTGCGCACCGGGGACGCCTTCGGCGCCTGCTCCTTCGAGGCCGGTGAGCTCGCCCCCGATTTCTGCGAGAACGCCTCCGGGCACCCCCTCGACACCCTCATCCGCCACGGCTCCCTCCCGGTGCGCATCGCGGCCCTCGACGCCTACCTGGCCCGGGTCGAGCCGCACCGCGGTCACCCTGCCTCCGATCCCGTTACCCTGCCGACCGGTACGCCCGAGGTCCGGGCCCACGCCCGCGACGCCGCCATCGCCGGGCTGCTCGACATCACCCCGGGCGCCAGGGTCGCCCTGATCGGCGTCGTCAACCCGCTGGTCGCGGCGATACGCGAGCGGGGCGGCGTATGCCTGCCCTGCGACCTCAACCTCCGCACCACACAGTGGGGCGACCCCGTCGCCGAGAGCATGGCCGAGGTGCTGGAGGCCGCCGACGCGGTCGTGGCGACCGGTATGACCCTGAGCAACGGCAGCTTCGACCTGATCGTCGAGCACTGCCGTACGCGCGGGATTCCGCTGGTCGTGTACGCCCAGTCGGGCAGCGCCGTCGCCCGCGCCTTCCTTGGTGCGGGAGTGAGCGCACTGTCCGCGGAGCCCTTCCCCTTCTCGCAGTTCAGCGCCGACGAGACCGCCCTCCACCGCTACCGGGAGGCGGCGGAGTGACCGCGGATACTGCCCCCCCGAAGGAGAGCGCGGCGCCCGATCGTGCCGAAGAAGTGCCCGGGGACCTGCGGATGGCCCGGGTGCTGTGGCCGGTCATGCTGGCCTCCGCCGTCGGCCTGCTGCCCTTCACGGTCTTCAGCACCTACCTCGTCCCCATCGCGGACGCGGCGGACACCGGCGTCGCCGCCATGGGGCAGCTGCGCGGCCTCGGCGGCCTCGCCGCGCTGGCCGTCGGCACCGCGCTCGCCCCGTTCATCGACCGGGTACGCAAGGAGTGGGCGGCGGCGGGCGGCCTCGCCCTGCTCGCGGTCTCCGCGCTGCTGGGCGCGACGGGGGAGTTCCTGTTCCTCGCGGCGTTCTGCCTGCTCGTCGGCGCCGGTACGGCCGTACTCAACCCGGCGCTCACCGCCGCGGCGGCCGACCGCTTCGGCAACGGCGCCGCGGCCGGCCGGGCGGCGACTCTCGTCACCGCGACCCAGTCGTTCACCGCGCTGATGGCGGCGCCGCTGGTCGCCCTGCCCGCGCTGCTGTGGGGCTGGCAGGGCAACCTCCTTGCCGTGTCCATCGCCGCGGCGCTGCTGACCGCGGTGTTCTACGTGTACGGCCGGCGCTCGCACCGGGACCCGGCGCGCGGCACACCCCGCCTGGGCTACGGCGCGTCGTTCAAGGCGCTGGCGGCCGTGCCGGGCGCGGTCCCGCTCCTGCTCGTCGCCCTGCTGCGGACGGCCGCGTTCATGGGCTACCTCGCCTACCTCGCGGCGTTCTACGACGAGCGCTTCGCCCTGTCCCCGGGGCCGTTCGCGCTGGTATGGACACTGAGCGGCGCCGCCTTCTTCCTCAGCAACCTCTTCACCGGCCGGGCCATGAGCGCCGCCGCACCGCGGATCACCGCGGAGCGGATGATGACCTTCGCCCTGGTGGTGGGGCTCGGGTCGCTCGTGGGCTTCTTCTTCACCCATACGCTGTGGCTCGCCCTGCTGCTGACGGCCGTGACCGCCGCCGCGCACGCGACGGTCGCGGCCTGCGTCATCACCCTGCTCGTCCGGCGCTGCGCCACCCTGCGCGGTACGGCGCTGAGCATCAATGCCGCCGGCATGAGCTTCGGCGTCTTCGCGGGCGCCGGGCTCGGCGGCATCGGCCTGGGCCTCGCGGGTTACCCGGGCACTGCCCTGGCGCTCGGCGCGCTCACCCTCGGGGCGCTGGTTGCGGCCCTATGGGTGAGGCGACCTGCGTGATCAGCGACCCGGGCGGGGGACCTGGGTGATGGAGCGTCCCGCCCACTCGGGCGCCACCTCCACCAGCGCCGTCAGTCGTTCCCGGATCGCCTCCGGGAACGGCGCGGCGCGCCCCACCCGCTGATCGACATGGATGGCCAGCAGCTCGGTCGTTGCCACCGGCTCCGCGTCCGGCTCCGGCTCCGCGTCCGCCGAGTCGACGACGTGCAACTCATGGGTGAAGCGGGCCTTCTTGGCGTCCGCACCCAACAGCCGTGTACGGACGACGAGTTGGGCGCCCTCGCTGACATCGCGCAGATAGTGGATGTGCGCCTCGACCGTGTACAGGGAGCAGCCGGTGCTCTCCCGGTACCCGGCGTGCAGCCCGGTCTCGATCATCATGGCGTCCGTGGCGTAGCCGAAGACGAGGACGTAGAACGCCTCGCTCATATGGCCGTTGTAGTCGATCCACTCGGGCCGTACGGAGTGCCGCACCAGCGGCAGGGGCTCGGTCGTCACTTGGTTTCCTCCTGCTCCCGCGTGCGCTGCTGCGGCAGGCGGCCAGTCGCCCGCAGCACGTCGATGACGCCCTGGTCGCGCTCCGCGACGAGGTCCGCGATGGTGCGGCCGTCGGCCGCGTCCTCGCACCCGGCGACCACCGCGTCGTACAGCCTCTTGTCCAGTTCGGGTGCTTCCAGGCGGGTCCACGGCGATTTCAGTGAGGGGCCGAAGTGGTCCAGCATGTGCGCCATGCCGCCCTCGCCGCCCGCGAGCGCGAAGGTGAGCATGGGGCCCATGAACGCCCAGCGCAGGCCGGGGCCCTCGGTGATCGAGTCGTCGATCTCCCGGACCGTCGCCTCACCGTTGGCGACCATGTGCAGCGCCTCGCGCCACAGGGCCTCCTGGAGGCGGTTGGCGATGAACCCGGGCACTTCGCGCTTCATCGTGATGACGGACTTGCCCGCCACCTCGTAGAAGCGCGAGGCCCAGGCGACGGTGGAGGCCGTGGTGCGTTCGCCGCCGACGACCTCGACGAGGGGGATCAGGTACGGCGGGTTGAACGGATGCCCCACGACGAGTCGGCCGGGATCGGCGGCGTCGGTCTGCATGTCGGTCATCGGGTAGCCGGAGGTCGAGGACGCGATGACGACCCCGGCGGGCGCGGCCGCGTCGAGCCGGGTCAGCAGATCGCGCTTGAGCTCCAGCTTCTCCGGGGCGCTCTCCTGCACGAACTGGGCTTCGGCGACGGCCTCTTCGAGGGTCGCGGTGACCGTGAGCCGGTCCTGCGACGCGCCGTCGGCCAGGCCGAGCTCGACCAGGGCGGGCCAGGCGGCGGCCACCAGCCGGCGCAGCTTCGGCTCGGCGTCGGGGGCGGGGTCCCAGGCCGTGACGTCGTAGCCACGGGCCAGGTAGTGGGCGACCCAGCCGCCGCCGATCACACCGGCGCCGACGCAGGCGACTCGGCGTACATCCTCGGGGGCGCAGGGGGCGGGGGGCGTGGTGACAGTCATGATGGGGGTCCTTCAGCAGGTGCGTACGGCCGGGGCGGGGAGGTCAGGCGCGCGGCTTCAGTCCGAGCTTGCTCCGGGCCTCGTCCGGGGTGGCGACCCTGGCGCCCAGCGCCTCGGTGATCGTCACGGCGCGTTCCACCAGCTGGGCGTTGGTGGCCTTGTTGCCCTTGCCCAGGTAGAGGTTGTCCTCCAGGCCGACCCGGACATGCCCGCCGAGCAGGATCGACTGGGCGACCCACGGCATCTGCATCCGGCCGAGCGAGAAGCTGGCCCACTGGGCGCCCTCGGGCAGCATGTGGACCATCGACTGCAGAACGCCCGGGTCGGCGGGGGCGCCCCACGGGATGCCCATGCACAGCTGGAAGACGGTCGGATCGTCGAGGAGGCCCTCGGCGATGAGCTGCTTGGCGAACCACAGCTGCCCGGTGTCGAAGACCTCCAACTCGGGCCGCACGCCCAGCTCCTGGATGCGCCTGGCACCCGTACGCAGCATGTCGGGGGTGGAGACGTACAGGTTGCTGCCGTCGCCGAAGTTGAGCGAACCGCAGTCCAGGGTGCAGATGTCGGGCAGCAGCTCCTCGACGTGCGGCAGCCGCTCCAGGCCGCTCACCAGGTCGGTGCCCGGCAGCTGCTTCAGCGGCTCGTCGGGGTCGATGACCAGGTCGCCGCCCATGCCGGCGGTGAGGTTGATGACGACGTCGGTGCCGGTCTCCTTGATCCGCTCGACGACCTCGCGGTAGAGCAGCGGGTCGCGGGAGGGGGCGCCGGTCGCGGGGTCACGGACGTGGATGTGCACCACGGCGGCGCCGGCCTCGGCCGCCTCGACGGCGGAGCGGGCTATCTGCTCGGGGGAGACCGGGACATGGGGGCTCTTGCGGACCGTGTCGCCGGCGCCGGTGAGGGCGCAGGTGATGATGACGTCCTGGTTCATGGGCATGGGGAATCCGCTCCTCGGGGAGTTGGGAGTTGGGGGCGGGGGACGGGGTGATGTGGTGGTGTACGGAGTCAGGGGCGGGCGGTCAGTGTGGCGTCCACATAACCGAGCAGCGCGGCCCGCATGTCGTCGGGGCCGGTGCCCGCGTCGCCGGGCGCGGTCGCGAGGACCTGGGTGGCCAGCCCGTCGATCAGCGCGGTGAGCCGCAGCGCGGCGGCCTCAGGATCCGTGGCGCTGAAGACCCCTTGAGCGACGCCGCGCCGCACGACGTCGGCGACCGTCGTGCGCCACTGCCGGTAGTACTCGGCGTGCAACTTCCCGACAGCGGTCGAGCGGGCCGCCTCCGCCCACAGGTCGAGCCACACGCTCCACTGCCACCGCTGCTGCACGGTGTACGGCGTCTGGAGCTCGATGAGCTGGCGCAGCTCGTCCGCCGCGTCACCGGCCTCGGCAGTGCGGGCGGCCCGGCGGGCGGTGTCCTCGTCCATGCACCAGCGCACGGCCGCTTCGAGCAGCTCGTCCCGGCCGGGGAAGTGGTAGTGGATGGCGGCGCTGCTGGTGGCGCACGCCTCGGCGATGTCGGCGACCCGTACGGCATGGAAGCCGCGCTCCGCGATGAGCCGTACCGTCTCGCGCACGATCTGCAGCGGCCTGCCGCCCTCCGGCGCTGCGACGGACGCGGTGCGGTGGCGACGTACGGCGGAGATCGTGGCAGTGGGTTCGCTGCGTGACCCGAGCAGCCAGGCCGCGTCCACCTCCGCGGTGTCGGCGATGCGGGCCAATTCGGCCACGGTAAACCTGCGGGCTCCACCGAGTGAACGGGAGAGTTTGGAAGGGTCCATGACGATTCGTCGGGCGAACTCCCGCTGGCTGACACCGACGGTGCCGATCACTTTCCGCACGCGCTCGGCCACCTCGCCACGGGCGTCTCCGACTCGGCTTCCAGGCTCTTCCAGCATGCCCGGACCATATCTGACCGTTGAGATTATCGCAACGGCTATGGAGTGCAGTGGTCAGCGTCTATAAGGTTTGATCCGGATGGTGCGATGCTGACTGAAGCATCAGTCATGCGCAGTATCCGGATCTTTCGGTGCAGTGCCGAGTCGCAGGCGGTACGTACACTCCCCTCTGAAACTGAAGAGTCCGTACAGCAACCGATCAACTTGGTTCAAGCGGTGGCCAGTTGCATCGTTATTGATGATCGGACATGGGCATATACGTCCCAGTGCACGCGGGGCGCACCAGAGGAGGCCGACCATGACCGTTGTCTCACCACATCGTCAGGCCCAGCAACTGCCGGCAGTCCCCTTCTACTGTCCCGTCCCCTCCGCCGTGCACCCCTCCGCCCAGGCCCTCAACGAGACGACCGTCCGCTGGATGCTCCAGCAGCACCTCGACACCGATGAGCAGCAGCGCAAGCGCCTGGCCCTCTGCGATTTCGGCGGTCTTACGGCCTCGACCATGTCCTACGGGCAGCTCGAACCGCTCACGCTGATGGCCAAATTCCATGCCGTGCTGTTCTCGCTCGACGACGGGGTGTGCGACGAGGCCTTAGTCACCGCCGACGTGCTGGCGCAGGAGACCTCACGCATATTGCGGGCCGTCGAGGCACCGGCCAGCCATTCGCCGGGCGATTCGCCGCACACCGGGGCGCTGCGCCTCCTGCGGCTGGAGCTGGAGCGTTACGCGTCCAGGCAGCAGATCCGCCGCTGGACCGACGCCATGCGGATCTACACTTCGGGCCTGGTGTGGGAGGCGTCCTGGCGCAGCAGTCCCGGGCTTCCCTCGCTGAACGACTACGTCACGCTGTGGATGCGGGCCATAGGGATGGCCCCCTCCACCGCGATGATCGAAGTGGTGGCCGGCTACTCCGTGCCCGACCACGACCTTGAGGACCCGCGGGTGCGCGCCCTCACCGAGATCACCTGGACGCTGGTCAGCTGGGACAACGACCTCTACTCCCGCAACAAGGAACTGCTGCGCGCCGACGACAACCTCAATCTGATCGACGTCCTGTGCCAGGAACTCGGCTGCGAACCGCCGGACGCCCTCCTGGAGGCAGTGGTGATGCGCGACCGCGTCATGGTGCTCTTCCTCCGTCTGCGCGAGCAGGTGCTGAGGGACGCCGACGGCGGACTGCGCCGCTACCTCCAGGGCCTCGGCCAGTTCATCCGCGGTCACCTCGACTGGGCGTCCGCCTGCCCGCGTTACGTCGTCCCAGGCGCCCCGAGCGCGGAGGCGCGACCGGAGGGGTGGTGGAAGCAGCGCCCGGCCGACGACAGCCTGGAACCGCTTCGCCTCCCGACGATCGCCTGGTGGTGGGACCAGCTCGTGGTCAGTAGCCGCGCCACCACCGGGTGAGCGACTGCCACAGCCGCTTGGGCGCCCCGGGTCCGCGCTGCGCCGGAATGCCGGCGCCGACCGTGGGCGCGCCCGGTGGGCAGGCGGGCACCGGGGCCGTGGCGGGCGGCGGCACGGTCGCCCTGGGCGGCGAGTCCACCTGCCAATCCGGCCGGGGCGCTGTGGTCGACGCCGTGGTCGGGGGGCCGCTCACGTCCTGCGGCGGACGCGCGGCGAACTCCACCGGGAGCTCGATCAGATGCCGGGACATGAGCGAGCTGCGCCAGTGCAACTCATGCTCGTCGACCGAGAGTTGAAGGTCGGGCAGGCGCATCAGCAGGGCGTCGATGCCGGTGTCGGCGATGGCGCGGCCGATGTCCTGCCCCGGGCACTCGTGCGGGCCGCCACTGAAGGCCAGGTGGGAGCGGTTGCCCTGCATGGAGGCCTGCGGGTCGGGCCGCACCACCGGGTCGGCGTTGGCGGCGGCCATTCCCACGAGCAGGGCATCGCCCTTCTTGATCTGCTGGCCGCCGAACTCCGTGTCACCGACCGCCCAGCGGCCCAGGATCGTGGTGAACGGCGGCTCGTCCCACAGGGTCTGCTCGACCGCCTCGGGCAGCGTCATATGACCGCCGCTGAGCTGCGCCCGGAACCGCGGGTCGGTGAGCACCATGCGCACCACGTTGGCGATGAGGTTGGCGGTGGTCTCGTACGCCGCGATGAGCACCAGCCGCAGATGCTGGCTCACCTCGGCGTCGGTGAGCCCGGCCGGGTGTTCGACGAGCCAGCTGGTGAAGTCCTCCTCGGGCTTGACCCGGCGTCGGTCCACCAGCCTGGTCAGGACGCCCATCACATACGCGTTGCTGGCGTTCGCCGTCGCGGTGCCCTTGATCATGTCCCGCGCGGACTGCACCATGCGCTCGTTGTACTCCTCGGGCATGCCGAGGATCTGGCACAGCACCATCATCGGCAGATGCTCCGCGAACCGGCTCACCAGGTCGGTGTGGCCGTCCTGGCAGAAGTCGTTGACCAGCCGGTTGCTGAACCGGTTGATGTAGCGGCGCACCCCGCGGCTGTCGATGCGCGCCATGCTGTCGGTGACCGCGCCGCGCAGCCGCTCGTGGTCCGCGCCGTCCGCGAAGACGCACAGGGGCTGCCAGGTGAAGACGGGCGCGAGGGCGTGGTCCGGCGGCACCGTGCCGTCCAGGATGTGGCGCCAGCGCCGCGAGTCTCGGGAGAACTGCGACGGGGTACGGGTCATGTGCAGGTTCTCGCTGTGGCCGAGCACCAGCCACGCCGGTACGTCGCCGGTCAGCAACACCGGTGCCACCGGGCCGTGTTCGGCGCGCAGCTTCTCGTAGAGACCCATCGGGTCGCTCTCGTGCTCGGACCCGTACAGCCGGCGCAGACCGCCGGGGCCGACGCCGCCGACGTCACCGAGCCCGTGGGCCGGGCACCCGGGGGGCGGTACCGCCCCGTCGTCCGCTCCGGGCAGATGGGGATCAGGGGTTGTCACGGTCACTCCAGAGAGGTGGCAGGTACGGGGAGAGAGGAGACAGCGGACGCCGGATCGGTCAGCCGAGCGGCACGGCCAGGGTGTGCAGATAGCGCATCAGGGTCATGAGGACATCGCGGCTGGACCCGCGCCCGCGCGCGTCGCAGTCCACTATCGGCACCTCGGGGGGCAGGTCCAGGGCCGTACGCAGCGCCTCGACGGGGTGCTGGGGCGCGTCCGGGAAGGTGTTGATGGCGACGACGAACGGCACACCGCGCTCCTCAAGGCGGCCGATCACGTCGAAGCTGACTTCCAGGCGGCGGGTGTCGATCAGGACGACCGCGCCCAGGGCGCCTTCGAACAGGCCGTTCCAGAGGAACCAGAAGCGTTCTTGTCCGGGGGTGCCGAAGAGGTAGAGGACCAGCTCGTCGCTGAGACTGATCCGGCCGAAGTCCATGGCCACGGTGGTGGCGGTCTTGCTCTCCACCCCGGAGTTGTCGTCGACCCCGACCCCGGCCTGGGTCATGGTCTCTTCGGTGGTCAGCGGACGGATCTCGCTCACCGAACCCACCATGGTGGTCTTGCCGACCCCGAACCCGCCCACGATGACGACCTTCACCGCCGCTGTGGCGGTGGTGGGGAGAACGTCCTCGCTGCGGGGGCCGACGACCGTGTCAGAGCTTCTGAAGTCCATGCATCACCGCTTCGAGGAGGGACCGGTCGGGCATCGCGGCGCGAACGACCGGCGCCCGCGATTCGACCAGCTCGGTCGAGAGGAGTTCGGTCAGCAGCGCGGTCACCACGCTGAACGGCAGGCTGAGATACGCCGAGATCTCGGCCACGGACAGCGGCGCCCGGCACAGCCGCAGGATGGCGGCCTGTTCCGGCTGGACCGTCGGGGTCGGTTCGGTGCACGAGACGACCATCGTGACCAGGTCGAGCGGGGCCCGGGCCGCTCCGTCCGGGCCCCCCGTGATCACGTACAGCCGTTCCGGATCGCCGGGCCCCGACTCGGGTTCTCGTCGTTCTCGTCGAGGAGAAGTCATCCGGCCTGCCCGTCGTGCCGAGGCGGGCTGGTCAGGTGGGCGCCGATACGGACGACCATGTCCCGCATCCGGGCCCCCACCAGGCCCGCGTCCACCGTCTCGTCCGCGAGCACCGCGAGATACGCGCCGGCTCCGGCCGCCATCAGGTAGAAGAAGCCGCCGCTGACCTCGATGACGACCAGTCGCATGCGGCCGTCGCTGTCCGGGATCTCGGAGGCGACCGCGGCGGCCAGGCTCTGCAGTCCCGCACATGCCGCCGCGAGCCGGTCGGCGACATCGGGGTCGCCGCCGTGCCGTGCGATGCGCAGGCCGTCCGCGGAGAGGACCACGATCTGCTGGACCTGCGGTACCCCGTCGGCCAGCTCCTTGAGCATCCAGTCCATATTGGCCCGCTGCTGGATCACTTGAGATCTCCCTTGTCCAACGCATCGTCGGGTTCTTCGTCGGTCGACGAGCCCCGCGGTGTCCCGTTGGCCGCTTTGGTGAATGCCTCGAGCCAGATGCCCGGCTCGGGTTCCTTCTCCGGACTGTGGCCGTTGGTGCTCCGGCCGTTGTGTGTTCCGTTGTGCGTCGGTGCGGACAGTTCCTCGGCTGCGGCCGGCGCCGCATGGGAGCCGTACGGTGCGCGGATTCGGCTGCGGCGCTGCGGCAGCCCGCCCGGTGTCCACTCGGTCACCACGGGGATGTCCTCCTCCATGGCCGCCGCTGTGGGCGTCGGCCTGGGCGGCCCTGCGACCGGTCGGGGCGGCCGTGCGGTGGTACGCATCGGCACCCGCAGCGTCTCCGGGGACGGCAGCCCGGACGAGCCCTGCCGGGGAACCGCGGAGGCACCGATGCCGTGGGCGATGCCGGGGGCCGGGCCCGTGGTGACCACGTCGCGCGGGACGATGAGCACCGCGCGGACCCCGCCGTACGCGGACTGGCGCAGCGAGACCTGAAGGTCGTACATCTGGGAGAGCCTGCCGACCACGGCCATGCCGAGCCGCGGGGTCTCACCGAGGTCATTGAGGTCGATGCCCGCCTGCGCCTGCGCCAGCATGCGCTCGGCCCGGGTCCGTGCCTCCTCGCTGAGGCTGACCCCGCCGTCCTCGATCTCGATGGCGATGCCGGTCTGCACCTCCACCGCGGTGACGTGCACCCGGGTCTGCGGGGGCGAGTAGCGGGCTGCGTTGTCGAGGAGTTCGGCGCAGGCGTGGATCAGCGGCTCGACGGCCGTGCCGACGATGGCGACCTTGGCGATCGAGTGCAGATCGACGCGCTGGTACTCCAGGATCCGGGACATCGCGCCACGCAGCACACTGAACAGCGGTACGGGCTTGGGCCATTGGCGGCCGGGCCGGGCGCCGCCGAGTACGGCGATGGAGTCGGCGAGCCGGCCGATCAGCGCGGTGCCGTGGTCGATGCGCAGCAGGTCGTCGAAGACTTCGGGGTTGCGCCCGTGCGCCTCTTCCATCTCCCGCAGTTCGCTGGCCTGTTGATGCACGATGGCCTGTACACGGCGTGCGATGTTGACGAAGGCGCGCTGCGCGGACTCACGCATGGCCTCCTCGGTGTCGACGATGTCGAGGACGGAACGCAGCAGATCGCGCTGCGGTTCGGGGAGATCGCGGTACGTCGGGTCACCGTCCACCACCGCACGGATCACCTCCGCAGGTGATTCGCCCCGGCGCAGCCGGTGGATCGCCGCCGGCAGCAGGACCTGGCTGAGTCGCAGGGTTTCCTTGTCGTGGCCGACGATGCGCTGTTCGAGATGGGCGAGTCGCTGCTCGTACTCGATGCGCAGCGTTCGTACGGCCCGGCCGCGGCGGGTCACTTCCGCGGCGAACGCGGTCACCACGACGGTGGCCAGTGCCCCGAACCAGGCAACAGGTATCCGGGCGGGCTCTGGCACGAGCGCCAGGGCGACGGCGGTGGCCGTGGCCATCAGGAGGACGGGCGGCAGGAGTGCGCGGGCGAAGTTGGATTCTCGGTCGGTCGGAGACGATTCAACACGAACCATTTAAACCTTCTGGCGGTCGATGCGGGGATGATTTCGAATCATCAGGGCACTTGGGAACAAGTGCCTGATTTCATATCAACTTGGCGCGCTTTGAGCGAGCTTAGCCAGATCGGATCAGCGTGACGGCATATTCACGCAACCCTCTGCACGGACCTTCGCGCGGGTTTAGAATCGCCAATTTTGCACACTCGGCTCATGGGTGTGTGCGGGGAGTAACTAAACGGGTGACGGCTGGGTCTGGTGTTCGCGGACGACGCACGCAGAAGGCCGCCCCCGTGGTGCCGGGGGCGGCCTTCTGCGTTGTGGTGCTCGGTTGCCGGTCTGCTCGTGCCCGGCCGGATGTCAGGCGATGGACGCCGAAATGATCGCGGCCACCGCGATGTTGCAGGACGCGGTCACCCAGACCGCCGGGTGCGGCTCGCTCTCGACGAGCGTCTTGCCCAGCTTGCCCGGCGTGACCAGATCGACCACCAGGAACGCCACCGCCATCATGACAAGACCGAGCACCCCGAAGGCGGCCGTCGACGCGAGTCCCTTGCCGAAGTCGTTGTACGTCGTCCAGATCGACGTGAAGACGATGCCGCCGATGCCCAGGAGCGCCGAGCTGAGCAGGAGCGCGGCGTTGCGGTTGCGCTCCTCCCAGATCTGCCGGTCGAGCTTGCCGGGGGTCAGGGCGTCCACCAGGAAGATGCCGAGGGTCAGCAGCACCACGCCGAGGGCGCCGTAAGCGGCCGCGCGGCCAAGTCCGTTGACGATGTCTTCCATGAAAGTCTAGTCTCCGCGGGTCAAGTTGATCGTGGTCGAGGCGAGGCGAAATCTATCGCACGGGCGTGCTGGTGCGAAGGTGCGGGTGGAAGGCGGGTGGCGGGCGCCGGTCGTCGGCCCGGCGGCGTGTCCGGGGCGGCCGCACCCGGACTGTCGCGAGCAGTTACGCTCCGGATCATGAGCGGATCGGACCAGGAAGAGACCCTGGAAGCCCAGGCGGGGACCCCGGCAGGGGACCGGGCAGAGACCGCGGCGGACCCGGCGGAGACCCCGGCGGTCCAGGCCGAGACCCCTGCGACGGACCGGGTGGGCACCCCCGTGGACCAGGCAGGGACCCCGGCGGACCAGCCGGGGGCCCCGGCGGAGGCTGCTGACAGTCCCGGGTCCGCGCGTCCCGGGCTCGCGCCGAGTCAGGCCCGGCGGCTGCGGATCGCCGCGGCCTCGTTGCTGATGGTGGCGCTGGCCGTGGTGCTGGTGGTGCGGCTGGCGAGCCGGTCGTCGGTCCTGGTCGTGGGGGTGTACGGGCTCGCCCTGATCCTGTGCGGAGTGGTGATCGAACTCAGTCGGCGCGGGCGCACGCGGCTGGGCAGCTGGCTGCTGGGTATGGGCCTGCTGGCGGCGCTGGCCGCGGACCGGTTCCTGATTCCTTGACCCCCGGACATGCCTTGCCCTCCCCCGGACACGCCTGGGCTCCCTGAGACCCCGATTCCCCGCTAGCCTCCCCGCAACACAACCGAGGAGGGGTCCGGTGGTCCGGGAACAGGCGGGACGAGTGCTCGCGGCGAATCTGCGGGCGCTGCGGGAAAGGGCCGGGGTCTCGCTTTCCGGGCTGGCGCGGCAGTCCGGGATCGCGAAGGGCACGCTCTCGCAGCTGGAGTCGGGTACCGGGAACCCCACCATCGAGACGGTGTTCAGTTTGTCGAACGCCCTGGGGGTTCCGGTTTCCTCGCTGCTCACCGAGCGGACCGACCCGGACGTGGTGCTTGTGCGCTCGGACGGCCTCGAAGTGCTCAGCAGCAACGCGGTGGACCTGCGGCTGCTGCGCAGGATGGACCTGACCGACCGGGTCATCGAGCTGTACGACCAGCGGGTGCGCCCCGGCGAGGTGCAGCGCTCCGGCGGACATGCAGGGCGCGAGCACGTGGTGGTCACGGCCGGGCGGCTGCGGGTCGGTCCGCCGGACGCGCCGCACGAGCTCGGGCCCGGCGACTACGTGTCCTTTCCGGCACGGGCGCCGCACATCTACGAGACCGTCGACGGGCCGGTGACCTCGGTACTGATGCTGGAGTACCCGGCCGGACAACTGCTGAGTGCGCACGAGGGGTTGACGCGCCTGGAGGGTGCTCCCTAGTGTCACGACCGTTCATTTAAATGAACGGAGGTGGGACGGGTGGTTCTTCCGGACGTCGTGGTGGTCGGCGCGGGCATGATCGGCGCCGCGTGCGCCGAGGCGCTCGCCGCCGAAGGGCTGCGGGTCACCGTCCTCGACCGGGGCGCCCCCGCGAGCGGAACCACCGCCGCGGGCGAGGGCAACATACTGCTGTCCGACAAGGCGCCGGGCCCCGAACTGGCCCTCGCGCAGGCCTCACGCCGTCGCTGGCCCCAACTCCTCGCCGAGCTGGCGGAGTTGCTCGGACCCTCGCTCGCCGAAGCCGAGTGGGAGCCCAAGGGCGGCCTCGTCGTCGCCACCACCGGGACCGCCCTCGCGCCGCTCGCCGCGTTCGCCGCGGCGCAGCGCACGGCCGGCGTCCTGGCGTACGCGCTGAGCCCGGCCGAAGCGGCCGAACGGGAACCGCACCTGACGCCCGACGTCACGGCCGCCGTCCACTACCCCGAGGACGCCCAGCTCCAGCCCGTGCTCGCCGCGACCGCCCTGCTCGCCGCCGTACGGGCCAGGGGCGGCCGGGTCCTGGCCGGTGTCACGGCGCTCGGCGTGACCAGGGACGCGGGCGGCGCGGTCGACGGCGTGCGCACGGACCGAGGACCGATCGGCTGTGGCGCGGTGATCAACGCGTGCGGCCCCTGGGCCGGCCGGTTCGCGGCCGCGGCCGGCGCGGGCATCGCCGTGCTGCCCCGGCGCGGCGTGGTGCTCGTCACCGGGCCGCTGCCGCCTGCCACCGTGCGGCACAAGGTGTACGACGCCGATTACGTCGGCGCGGTCGCCAGCGGCGAAGCGGACCTCCAGACCTCGACCGTCGTCGAGTCGACCCGCGCGGGCACCGTCCTCATCGGATCGAGCCGCGAGCGCGTCGGCTTCGACGAGACACTGCGGGTCGAGGTGCTGCGCCAACTGGCCTGCAAGGCCGTCGGATTGTTCCCGGTGCTCGCCGAAGTCCCGGTCATGCGGGCGTACGGCGGATTTCGGCCGTACGCCCCCGACCATCTGCCCGTCATCGGGGAGGACCCCAGGCTGCCCGGCCTGTGGCACGCGACGGGGCACGAGGGTGCCGGGATCGGACTGGCCGCCGCCACCGGGCAGTTGATCGCCGATCTGTGGACGGGCCGGACACCGGCCGTCGACCCCGGCCCGTTCCGGGTGGACCGCCCGGCCGTCATGGAGGAGGTACCGGCGTGAAGGTGCGGGTGGACGGGGAGGAGACGCCCGCGGAGCTCGGGCAGAGCGTCGCGGGGGTGCTGATCGGCGCCGGACGGGTGTCCTGGCGTACGACGAGGGGCGACGGCCGGCCGCGCGGGATCTTCTGCGGGATCGGCGTCTGCTACGACTGCCTGGTCGTCGTGAACAACATCCCGGACGTGCGTGCCTGTCAGCGGCTCGTCGAGGACGGCGACGAGATCCGCACCCAGTACGGCGCGGAGCTGCCGTCATGAGCCGGGTCGTCGTGGTGGGGGCCGGCCCTGCGGGCATCAACGCGGCGCGGGCCGCCGCGGCTGCGGGCGCGGAGGTCCTGCTGATCGACTCGGCTGCGGCACCCGGCGGCCAGTACCACCGGCAGAACTCCCGGCGCGCGGCCGGCGGTTCTGCGGGCGGCACCCGCCGCACCGCCGCCGCACTCGCACTCCCGGCCCGCGTCGAGCACCTCGGGCACACCGTCGTCTGGGCACTGGAGCCCGCACCCGGCGGCGGCCACCGACTCCACCTGCGGACCGGCCCCGCCGACGGCCCCGCGCTGCGCGGCCGCAGCGTCGACACCGAGGCCCTGGTCCTGGCCACCGGCGCGTACGACCGGGCGCTGCCCTTCCCCGGCTGGGACCGGCCAGGGGTGTACACCGCGGGCGCCGCCCAGGCGCTGGCGAAGGGGCAGGGGGTTGCCGTGGGGGAGCGGGTCCTGCTCGCCGGGACCGGCCCCTTCCTGCTGCCGGTCGCCGCGTCCCTGATCGGCGTCGGGGCGCGCGTGGTCGGCGTACTGGAGGCGAACGACCCGCTCACCGGCTGGCTTTCGCAGCCCGCCGGACTGCTGGCGGGGCGCGGCAAGGCGGGCGAACTCGCCGGGTACGCCGCCCTGCTCGCCCGCCACCGCATCCCGTACCGGCGCCGCCACGCCGTCGTCGAGGCCCACGGGAAGGACCGGGTCGAAGCGCTGACCACGGTCCGCCTCGACCACCACTGGAACGTGCTGCCGGGCAGCGCGCGGCGCATCGAGGCCGACGCGGTGTGCGTCGGCTTCGGCTTCACGCCCCAGCTCGAACTGGCCGTGGCCGCGGGGTGTTCGACCCGGGGTGGCTTCGTCACCGTCGACGCCGCCCAAGCCACCTCCGTGCCCGGCGTCTTCGCCGCCGGTGAACTGACCGGCATCGGCGGCGCCGCCCTGGCCGCCGACCAAGGCACCGTCGCCGGAACGGCCGCGGCCCGCATCCTCGGTGCCCGCACCCGGGCCCCGGTCCGCGCGCTGCGCAGGGTCCGCGAAGGGCGCCGGTTCGCCGCCGCGCTGGACAGGGCGTACCCCGTCCGGCCGGGCTGGCGGAGCTGGCCGCGCGAGGACACGCTCGTGTGCCGCTGCGAGGAGGTCACCCTCGGCGAGCTGCGCCGCGCCGTCGAGGACCGCGAAGCCTGCGGAGTGCGGTCGCTGAAGCTGGTCAGCAGGGCAGGGCTCGGCCTGTGCCAGGGCCGCGTCTGCGGACGCAACGCCGCCGAGCTCGCGGGCCTGCCCGACCCCGCGACCGCCTTCGCCCGCCGCCCGATCGCCGCGCCCGTACGGCTCGGCGAACTCGCCCTGGGCGCCCATGACCTGAGCACCCACGAGCCGGGCACCCAAGCCCAGGACACCCACGCCCGGACCACCCACGAGCCGGGCACCCACGAGGAGCAGGAATGACGCAGGAGAAGCTCGACGGAGTCATCGTCGCCACCGCACTGCCCTACCGGGAGGACCGAACCGCACCCGCCGGTCTGCGCGTCGACCTCGACCAGTACGCCGCGCACTGCCGCTGGCTCATCGACAACGGCTGTCGCGGCGTCGGCCCCAACGGCTCGCTCGGCGAGTACTCCTCGCTCACCGACGAGGAGCGCCGCGCGGTCGCCCGTACCGCTGTCGAGGCGGTCGGCGACGACGGGATCGTGGTGGTCGGCGTGCACGGCGTCGGCTCGCACCAGGCCCGTGCGTGGGCCGAGAAGGCCGCCGAGGACGGCGCGCACGGAGTGCTCTGTCTACCGCCGACGATGTACCGCGCGAACGTCTCCGAGGTGATCCGCCACTTCGAGCAGGTCGCGAGCGTCGGCCTGCCCGTCATGGTCTACAACAACCCCATCGACACCAAGATCGACCTGACCCCGGCCGTCGTCGCGGAGATCGCCAAACTGGACAACGTCGTCGCCGTGAAGGAATTCTCCGGTGACGTACGCCGGGTCACGGAGATCGCCGAGCTGTCACCCGGGCTGACCGTCGTCGCCGGAGCCGACGACGTGGCCCTGGAGTCGCTGCTGATGGGAGCGACCGGCTGGTTCGCGGGATTCCCCAATGTCTTCCCCGCCGCGTCCGTACGGCTCTTCGACCTCGCCGCGCAGGGCAGGACCGCCGAGGCCCGCGCCCTGTACGAACCCCTGGTCGCGGCCTTCCGCTGGGACTCGCGCACCGAGTTCGTCCAGGCCATCAAGCACAGCATGGACACCGTCGGCCGCTACGGAGGTCCGTGCCGCCCGCCCCGCGGCCCGCTGAGCGCCGGACAGCTCGCCGCGCTCGCCGCGGACCTGCGCCGCGCCACCGACCACCTCGCCGCGCACCCGCTGGGCGCCTGAGATGCGCGCGTCGAAGTACTTCTCCGCGGTCGACTCGCACACCGAGGGCATGCCGACCCGGGTCATCACGGGCGGCATCGGCGTGATCCCCGGCGACACCATGGCGGCCCGCCGCGAGTACTTCGTCAAACACCTCGACCACATAAGGGAGTTGCTGGTCAATGAGCCGCGCGGACACTCCGCGATGAGCGGCGCCGTCCTCCAGCCGCCGACCCGGCCGGACGCCGACTGGGGCGTCCTCTACATCGAGGTCTCGGGCTGCCTGCCGATGTGCGGCCACGGCACCATCGGTGTGGCGACTGTGCTCGTGGAGACGGGAATGGTCGAGGTGACGGAACCGGTCACCCAGGTACGGATCGACACCCCGGCAGGCCTTGTGGTCGCCGATGTCGCCGTCAAGGACGGCCGGGCCACCTCGGTGACCTTCCAGAACGTCCCCGCCTTCGCACTGGAACTGGACGCCGAGGCCGATGTGCCCGGCCTCGGCCGGGTCCGCTACGACATGGCGTACGGCGGCAACTTCTACGCCGTACTGCCCCTCGCCGACCTGGGCATCGGCTTCGACAAGGCAGCGAAGAACCGGATGCTCGACGCGGGTCTGGCCCTCATGGACGTGATCAACACCCACAACCGGCCCGTACACCCGGCCGATCCGGGCATCGGCGGCTGCAAGCACGTCCAGTTCGTTGCACCCGGCACCGAAGGCGGCAGCGACGCCCGCAACGCGATGGCCATCCACCCCGGCTGGTTCGACCGCTCCCCGTGCGGCACAGGCACTTCGGCGAGGATGGCCCTGCTGCACGCGCGCGGCCAACTGCCCCTGCACCAGGACTTCGTGAACGAATCCCTGCTCGGCACCCGATTCACCGGACGGCTGATCGGCGACACGACCGTCGGCGGACTGCCCGCCGTCGTACCGACGGTGACCGGCAGCGCCTGGATCACCGGGATGGGCCAGTATCTGCTCGATCCCACCGATCCGTTCCCGGCCGGGTTCACGCTCTGAGAGCCATGGCCGGGCGACGCCCACTACTCCCGGGCCGCCGGCTCGGGCACGATGGCGGCGTGGACACAGTGGACACAGACGCGCGAGCCGCACTCGACGCCCTGCAACGCGACCTCTACCCCCACTACCCCCACTACGCGCGCGCCCGCGCCGTCGTCGCGCTGCAGCAGCTGCTCGACGACCAGTGGGAGCTGCTGTGCGCGCGGCCGGAGCTGATCCCCGCGGCGATCGAGGAAGCCGCCCGCTACGACACCGCGGTCAAGGGATTCCGACGCGGAGCGCCATGAGCGACCCGACACCTTCGACATCGCGCGGACACCGGCCCGCCATCTGTCCTTCGGCCGCGGCGTGCACGCTTGTCCCGGGTCACAGCTCGGCCGGGAGCAGATCCGCCTCACCCTCGAACCGTTCACCCGCAGGCTGCCCGGACTGCGCCTCGCGGCGGACCAGGAAGTCGTCTGGCGACCGACCCTGATCCACCGCTCGCCCGAGGCGCTGCATCTTGTTTCTTAATCCAGGTAGTCGCGCAGGACCTGCGAGCGCGACGGGTGACGGAGCTTGGACATGGTCTTCGACTCGATCTGCCGGATGCGCTCGCGCGTCACGCCGTAGACCTTGCCGATCTCGTCCAGCGTCTTGGGCTGGCCGTCGGCCAGACCGAAACGCATCGACACGACGCCCGCCTCGCGCTCGGAGAGGGTGTCGAGGACTGAGTGCAGCTGCTCCTGGAGGAACGTGAAGCTGACCGCGTCGGCGGGGACGACCGCTTCGGAGTCCTCGATGAGGTCACCGAACTCGCTGTCGCCCTCTTCACCCAGGGGGGTGTGCAGGGAGATGGGCTCGCGGCCGTACTTCTGGACCTCGATGACCTTCTCGGGGGTCATGTCGAGCTCCTTGGCGAGCTCCTCCGGGGTGGGCTCGCGGCCCAGGTCCTGGAGCATCTGGCGCTGTACGCGCGCCAGCTTGTTGATGACCTCGACCATGTGCACCGGGATACGGATGGTGCGGGCCTGGTCGGCCATCGCGCGGGTGATCGCCTGCCGGATCCACCACGTCGCGTACGTCGAGAACTTGAAGCCCTTGGTGTAGTCGAACTTCTCCACCGCGCGGATCAGACCGACATTGCCCTCCTGGATGAGGTCCAGGAAGAGCATCCCGCGGCCGGTGTAGCGCTTGGCCAGCGACACCACCAGACGGAGGTTGGCCTCCAGGAGGTGGTTCTTGGCCCGGCGGCCGTCCTCGACGAGGATCTCCAGCTCACGGCGGAAGACCGCGGTTCCCTCGCTCTCGTCCTCCAGCTTGTGCTCGGAGAAGAGACCCGCCTCGATGCGCTTGGCGAGCTCCACCTCCTGCTCGGCGTTGAGCAGCGGCACCTTGCCGATCAGCTTCAGGTAGTCCTTGACCGGGTCGGCGGTGGCGCCGGCGACCATGACCTGCTGCGCGGGTGCGTCGTCCTCGTCCTCGTCGGACAGGACATAGCCGTCACCCTGCTGCGCAGGCTTCGTCGGCTTGTCGTCCGAGTCCTTGTCGTCCGCGTCGTCGGCCCACGCGTCGGGCTGCGTGTCCTCGGTGGCTGCGGCCTTCTTGGCAGCGGTCTTCTTCGCGGCAGTCTTCTTCGCCGCGCGCTTCGCCGGGGCCGGGGCCGGAGCCCCGTCCGCGCCGTCGCCTACCGGTATTGACGCGGAGGACGCCGTGGAGGCTGCCGCGGCGGTCTTCTTGACCGTCGTCTTCTTGACTGCGGCCTTCTTGGCCGGACGCTTCTCCTCGTCCCGCGCGACCGTCTTGCGCGCACGCTTGACGGGAGCCTTGGCGGCAGCGGCGGCCGCCGTCACCATCAGCGTCACGCCCTCCTCGTCGAGGATCTGGTTGAGGCTGCGCAGCACCCGCTTCCACTGGTCCGCGGGGATGCTGTCCGCCTCGAAGGCGTGGCGTACGTCGTCGCCGTTGATGTGACCCTGCTCCTTGCCACGCTCAATGAGCGTGATCAAGGAAGGGGATTCCGCAATCTCCTGTGGAAACGGGCGGGACGGACTGACCGACACGAGGAGCCTCTCGTAGCAAAAAATGATGACTGGGTAACGTCGCATGACGTAACGGGCAGCGCGACGACACCTGTGGGTTCATCGCACGCCCGCGCCATTTCGTTACGCCTTGAATGGAGTGACCTGGGCCACTTTCCTGAAACGGCCCGGTGGGAGCCCTGCGGATAGCG
Source organism: Streptomyces changchenzhani (assembly GCF_039766235.1). Taxonomy (NCBI): domain Bacteria; kingdom Bacillati; phylum Actinomycetota; class Actinomycetes; order Kitasatosporales; family Streptomycetaceae; genus Streptomyces; species Streptomyces changchenzhani. Next base: position 29,696 of record NZ_JBDHNH010000004.1, read on the forward strand.
TGACGACATGACCGACGGCAGCGCCCATGTACTGATTCTCGGCGGTACGACACAGGCCCGCCAACTTGCGGAAACACTGGCTCCGCGCCCCGCATTCCGGGTCACCACCTCGTTCGCCGGGCGCGTCGCGCACCCCAGGACGCCGACCGGGGACGTCAGAGTCGGCGGCTTCGGCGGTCCTGCGGGAATGGCCGCCTGGCTGCGTGAACACCGGGTGGACACTGTGATTGACGCCACTCACCCCTTCGCCGCCGAAATCAGCGCCAACGCGGCGCGGGCGGCCGCCGACACGGGCGTCACCCTGTTCGCGCTGCGCCGCCCCGGCTGGCACGCGGGCCCCGGCGACCACTGGCACGGGGCCGCCGATCTCGCCGAAGCCGCCGCCCTGCTCCCCGCGCTCGGCACGCGGATCTTCCTCACCACCGGCCGACTCGGACTGGCGGCCTTCGCGGGCCTGGACGAGCTGCACTTCCTCGTACGTTCGGTGGAAGCCCCCGAGCCGCCACTGCCCCGCCGCACCGAGGTGCTGCTCGACCGGGGGCCGTACACCGTCGAGGGCGAGACGGCTCTGCTGCGTGCACATGCCATCGATGTCCTGGTCACCAAGGACAGCGGCGGCCGGGCCACCGCCGCCAAGCTCACGGCCGCCCGCGACCTCGGCCTGCCGGTCGTCGTCGTACGCCGCCCGCCCCCGCCGCCCGGGGTGCCCGTGGTGTCGGACGTAGCAGGGGCGCTGGCCCGTTTGGGTGTGGAGGACCCGAGTGTCAGTCGCGGCGCAGCAGGTACGTGTCCATGATCCAGCCCTTTCGGGCACGGGCCTCGGCGCGCAGCTCCAGGATCCGTTCCGAGACCTCGGAGAGCCTGCCGGAGACCAGGATCTCGTCGGCGGTCCCGATGTACGCCCCCCAGTAGATGTACGGGTCCTCCCGCGCGTACCGCTGGAACACCTGGTGGGCGTCGAGCATCACCACCACGTCGTCCGTGCCCTCGGGCCAGCCCTCGGCGAGCCGCCGTCCGGTGGTGATCTGTACGGGCCGCCCGACCCGGTTCAGCCCGGTGCGGTGGCGTGCGACGAGCGCGGAGACACTGCTGACGCCCGGCACGACCTCATGGTCGAAGGCCACCGTGCCCCGCTCCAGGATCTCCTCCAGGATGCCGAGGGTGCTGTCGTACAGCGCAGGGTCGCCCCAGACCAGGAACGCCCCGGTCCCGTCCTCGGCCAGCTCGTCGGTGATCATCCGCTCGAAGATGTCGGCCCGGCGGCTGCGCCAGTCACCGACGGCGGGGGAGTAGTCGGCGCCGCCCGCCTTGCGGTCGCGGTCCGGATCGCGACCCTCGACGAGCCGGTACGCCCGGCCGTCCGCGATGTGCCGGTCGAGGATGTCGTGGCGCAGCCGGATCAGGTCGGACTTCTCCTCGCCCTTGTCGAGCAGGAAGAAGACGTCCACCGCGTTGAGCGCCTTGACGGCCTGGAGCGTCAGATGGTCGGGGTCGCCCGCCCCGATGCCGATGACATAGATCTTTCTCACGCCCCGAGTCTGCCGTACGGGTGACCGGCCGGTCAGCCCCGCAGGCGCGGAGCGCTCTCGGCGGCCTGCACCGGCTTCTCCTGCTGTACGACACGGTCCACCAACTCCCGCGCCCAGGAGATCAGGTGGGCCAGGTCGATGCCGTACGGGCGGGCCTCGGGGTACTCGGCGATGACGGTGGCGCCGCGCCGCAGCAGTGTCGCGCCGCCGCTCCTGTTGCCCCGGGCGGCATGCGTGAGGCCGACGGCCAGCTGGGCCAGGGCCCGCCACAGGGCGCGCTCCGACTCCGGGCCCGACTTCCAGGCGTCCTCGAAGACCTCGTGCGCGTGGAAGGGCATTCCGGCGTCGAGCAGCCGCTGCGCCTCCTCGACGGTGTCGTCGCCGGTACGCACCACACCCTCGGGCTGGCGCTCCACGCCCGCTTCGCCGTAGGGCAGCGGCCGGCCGAGGCCGTCCCGCGGTCGCGCGTTGCGTGCCCGCCCCTCGGGGTCGCGGTCCCTGCGGTCGTGCTGCCTATCGTCCACCTGCCCATTGTCCCTCCCGGGGCCTTGGGGCGGGTGCCGCGCGGGCGCCCCCCGCCCCCCTGAACGCGCCCCCGCCCGCCACCAGTACGGCGAAGGTCGACGCAGCGCCGTGAGGAGCACCCGTGGAGTGAGGTATGGTTCTGGTGCACGCTCAGCCGGGGGAAACCCCAGGTCAGCGGGTGCCGGGACGTGGCGCAGCTTGGTAGCGCACTTGACTGGGGGTCAAGGGGTCGCAGGTTCAAATCCTGTCGTCCCGACCAGCGTTTTACGCAGGTCGCAGGCCGCATCGGGATCATCCGATGCGGCCTTTCGGTTTCCCGGAGCCGTCAGGTACGGCACGATGCGGATCATGCGCGTACTGATCCTTGAGGACGACCCGCAGCTCGCGCCCTGCTCGCCTTCGCCCTCACTGCCCGCTGAGCGGGGGCGAGTGCGAGTGCGAGTGCCTCAGCCGAGCAGACGCAGAGCGGTGGCGGACCTGCCGATGCGGATCGTCTGGCCCCAGGTCAGTTCCAGGGCGTCGGACTCCATGCCGTCGCCGAAGGCGATCAGGCGGTCGGACTCCACGGTGAGGCGAAGCCGCTGCTCGCCGGTGAGTGCCCCCGCGACCAGCGAGGTGCCGGTGGCGGGGGAGGGCCAGGCCTCCCGTACGAACCAGATCAGCCGGGGATCGGCCGGCCCGGGGAGCGGCAGGGCGGCGCCGCGTTCCTGCCACAGGGAGCGCAGCCAGCCGGTGGCGCCGGTGCCGGTGCCGACCAGGACACCGGAGGAGGCCTGCGCCTCGGCGGGGGCCGCCTCGTCGTCGTGGCCCAGTTGGTAGCGGGCGGTCTGGTGGCCCGGCGGGCCGAAGTAGATCTCGTTGAGGGCGAGAAGACGCTGGGTGTCGTCGGCGACGGCCTCCACCATGGTGAGTTCGTCGACGCTGCCCGCGCCCGCCGCGGCGGCCCCGAGCAGCGCGGGCGCGTCGGCCGCACGGTGGCGCACCAGGACGCCGGGGTTGCGGCCGGGATCGGTGTTGATGCCGACCACCGGCTGGCCCGACAGGTACTTGGCGGCATTGGCGACCAGCCCGTCCTGGCCGACCACGACCACCACGTCCTCGGGTGCGAAGAGGAACCGGTCGAGGTCGGCCCGCTCCACCCGTGTCTGCCTCCACTGGAGCGGCACGGCCGCGGCCACCTCGACGAGCGCCTGCCGCGTACGGCGGTGCCGCTCGCGCACCTCCTCGATGCCCCGGCCGCGCGAGGACAGAAAGAACGCGGCCTGGCCATGAGTGCCGTGCCGGGCGAGCAACGCCTCGTACTCGGTGGTGCGATGCACCAGCACCGCGCGCGGCGCGAGGCTCACGCCCCCTCCCCGTCGCTGCGGCCGAGCCTGGCGAGCAGCCCCGTGAGCACGTCGGGGGAGAGCGTGACGCTGTCGATGCGGGGCAGATTCTCGGCGAGCCGGGTGACGGCCAGAGCGTGCAGCGTCGCGGAGTCCACCTCGGCGTGCACCCGCAGCCAGGCGGCCTGGGACTCGGCCCGTGCGGCGCCGACCTCGCGCGCCGCCTCGGCCTCGGCCCGCGCGAGGCGCACCGCACGGGCCGCCTCGGCCTCGGCCCGTACGCCGTCCGCCGCCGCGTTCTCCTCGGCCTCGCGGCGGGCGTTGGTGCCGCGCTGCTCGACCAACTGCTCCTCCTGACGGGCCAGTTCGATCTTGCTGCCGAGTTCATTCTCGGCGATGGCGCGCTCGCGCTGCACGGCGACGGCCCGCCGCTCGTACGTCGCGCGGTCGGCCTCCTGCTGGATCAGTTCGCGCGCGGGTGTGCGCAGGGCCCGTTCGACGTCCGGCTCGGGGCGGATGGCGACCACGCGTGCGGTCACCACCTCGATGCCGGTGGCGGGCAGCCGCGGCTCGCCGGCGAGACCGGCGGAGATCCGCTCCCGTACGGACGCGACACCGTTGACCAGGGCCGCCGCCAGCGGGGTGCGGGCCAGGACGTCGAGGGCGTGCTGCTGGGCGGTCTCGGTGAGCAGGGTGGAGATCTGCTCCAGCGGGGCCCCTCGCCAGGCGCCGGTGTCCGGGTCGATGGAGAAGTCGAGACGGGCGGCCGCGGTGGCCGGGTCGCTGATCCGGTACGTCACGGTGGCCTGCACGCTCACGTCCTGGAAGTCGGACGTACGGGCGTGGAAGGCCATGGCCAGCTCGCGGTCGTCGACCGGTACTTCGGAGAGGGCGGCCGTCAACGACCGGAACCAGAAGCTCAGTCCCGGGCCGTCGTGGACCAGCCTGCCGCGCCTGTGGTGGCGGACGTGGGCGGTGGGCGCGGAACGCAGATGGCGCCGGCCGAGGCGCCTGGTGATGTCGGCCATGGTGGGGCCCCTCTTTCTCGTCAGTTAGACGATATGACGCAACGCCATTATCGTCAAGGTGACTTGAAGGGGGCATGGCATAGCATCGGTCCCCGATATGGACTCCGTGACCCTGTGGGAACTGGCCGTGCTCGCAGCGGCGTCGGCGCTGGTCGGCTTCTCGAAGACCGCCGTGAGCGGTGCCAATACGATCAGCCTCGCGGTTTTCGCGGCGGTGCTCCCGGCCCGCGAGTCGACCGGTGTGCTGCTGCCGATCCTGATCGCGGGAGACCTGCTCGCCGTGTTCGTCTACCGGCGGCACGCCCACTGGCCGACCCTGCTGCGGCTGTTCCCGGCGGTGGCCGTGGGTGTGGTGCTGGGTGCGGTGTTCATGCTGTGGGCCGACGACGACGACGTACGCACCTCGATCGGCGCGATCCTGCTGCTGATGGCGGGCGTCACGCTGTGGCGCCGCCGGGCGCAGGCCGACAACGGCGGTGACAGTGACAGTGACAGTGACAGTGACAGTGACAGTGACAGTGACAGTGACAGTGACAGTGACAGTGACAGTGACAGCGACAGCGACAGCGACAGCGACGGCGACGGCGCGGGTCAGGGGCCAGGCGGGGGGCCGGGCGGGGAAGTGGTGCGCGGCGGTCGGGCCAAGGCGCGTTCGTACGGTGTGCTCGGCGGATTCACCACGATGGTCGCCAACGCGGGCGGCCCCGTCATGTCGCTCTATCTGATCTCCGCGGGCTTCCAGAAGCTCGGCTTCCTGGGGACCTCCGCGTGGTTCTTCCTGATCGTCAACACCTCGAAGGTGCCCTTCAGCGTGGGCCTCGGCCTGATCGACCGGCAGTCCCTGCTGCTCGACGCCGCGTTGCTGGTCTTCGTCGTCCCCGGCGCGTACCTGGGCCGCAAGTGTGTGGGCCGGATCAACCAGCTGGTCTTCGAGCGGCTGGTGATCGGGGCGACCGTGCTGGGCGGCCTTCAACTGCTGCTGCGCTGAGCCGGACCGAGCCCCGGGCCGGGCTGGGAAGCGTAGGTGCGCTCCAGCCCGGCCCAGGACCCGGGGCGGGCTCGGTCAGACGATGCCCTCGGCGATTTCCGCCTCTTCGCGGGCGGTTCCGTACGACGACGGGGTGCTGTAGGTCCGGCGGGCGACGAACCACCACACGGTGGCCAGGGTCAGCACCGTGATCAGCGCGATCGACGCGTAGTTCATGGACGAGACGGTGACCGGGTACGACTGCGGCAACAGGAAGACCACAGTGATGACGGCCACCCAGGTCACGGCGGTCCAGCCGATCGGCTTGCTCCAGCGGCCCAGGTTCCAGGGGCCGGGCTCGAAGTTGTCGCCGGCCCGCAGGCGCAGGTAGATGGGGATCGCGTACGCGGGGGTGATGCCGATGACATTGATCGCCGTCACCGCTCCGTACGCCGTCGCTGAGTACAGCGAGGGCAGGGCGAGCAGGGCGGCGACGCCGACCGACAGCCACACCGCGGGAACCGGCGTCTGCGTGCGGCGGCTGACCCGGCGCCAGATCTTGGAGCCCGGCAGCGCGCCGTCGCGGCTGAAGGCGAACACCATGCGGCTGGCCGCGGCCACCTCCGCGTTGCCGCAGAACAGCTGCGCGGTGATCACGACGAGCAGCAGGGCGGTCGCGCCGCCCGTTCCCAGCGCGTCCAGCAGGATCTGTGCCGGCGGTACCCCCGTGGCGCTGTTCTGCGTTCCCGCGTAGTCCTGGATGGCGAAGGTCAGGCCGGCCAGCAGGGCGAAGCCGGCGATCCAGGACACCCAGATGGCGCGCACGATGCCGCGGGCGGCCGAGACCGATGCGTTGGAGGTCTCCTCGGAGAGGTGGGCGGAGGCGTCGTAACCGGAGAAGGTGTACTGCGCGAGGAGCAGGCCGATCGCGGCCACATAGATCGGATTCGACCAGCCGGTGTCATTGACGAACTCGGTGAAGACGAACGACGGCGACTGGTGGTCGGAGGGCACGATCGCCAGCGCGCCGACGATCAGGGCGACACCGCCGAGGTGCCACCACACGCTGATCGAGTTGAGCACACTGACCAGGCGTACGCCGAAGAGGTTCAGTACCGCGTGCAGCAGGAGAATGCACAGGAAAATGACCATGGTGGAGCCGGGGGTGGGGGTGAAACCCCACTGCAGATTCAGAAAGGCGCCGGTGAACAGGGCCGCGCCGTAGTCGATTCCGGCGATGGCACCGAGCAGACCGAGCAGGTTGAGCCAGCCGGTGTACCAGCCCCACTTGCGGCCGCCGAGCCGGTCGGCCATGTAGTAGAGGGCGCCGGATGTGGGGTAGGCGCTGGTCACCTCGGCCAGTGCCATGCCGACGCACAGGACGAACAGGCCGACGCCGATCCAGCCCCACATCATCACCGCGGGGCCGCCGGCGCCCAGGCCGAAGCCGTACAGGGTCATGCAGCCGGAGAGGACCGAGATCACCGAGAAGCTGATGGCGAAGTTGCCGAAGCCGCCCATCCGGCGAGCCAGCACCGGCTGATAGCCGAGCTCCCGCAACCGCTCCTCTTCGTCCTTCTGTGGAACAGGGGTCGAACTCGACCACTTGGGTGGGGATATGGACATGGGGATGCCTCCGGGGGAGAGGGGACGTGTGGGGCGGGTGGGGTGGACCGGTCGATGTGGAGGTGACTGAGTGGAACGGACAGAGCGGAGCGGACATGGGAGTCCGCGGGAAATTCAAGGAGCGGGAGGTTACGGGGGAGAGGACGAGGGGAGGCATCGGCCCCGGGCGCGGAGGAACAGCTCTTCGGCCAGCGAGGCGTCACCGGGACCGCGGGTGCGGTACGCCCACGGCAGGGTGGTGTAGAGCGGCCCCAACGCCTCGAACACCCTGGCCGCGTCGTCGAACTGCTGCGCGCCCCACAGGGCGTGTGCCAGATAGTTGAGGTCCAGCAGGGACCGGTCGGCCGGCGCGGAATTGTCGAACCAGATGCGCAGGGCCCGCAAGGCGTCCCGGGTGGCGTCCTCCGTCACCCAGTGCAGGTCCAGCGCTTTCTCGTGACCGCGGTCGCGGCGGTAGCGCTCCACCCGGACGTACAGCGGAAGCGCCTGGAGCGCCGACCCCTCGGGCGCGGCGGAAGCGGCCCACTGGACGAAGTTGACGCCCTCGGACAGCGGTCCCACGGGCTGGCGCGCGTAGATGAACTGCAGCATCCGGTGGTACGCCTCGCGGTTGCACGGGTCGCGCTTGTCGGCTTCGGCCAACAGACCCCACGGCCCCGGGGAGAGCATCGGACCCGGCGGGGGCATCCGGTGGTCGTCCCACCGCTGCCGCTCGTCGAGCTGGGCCAGCGCCAGCAGGCACACCCAGGGCACCGGGTCCGCGGGGGAGGCGCTGGAGGCCAGCTGACATGCCTCCCAGGCGGCCCGCCACAATTCCTGCGTACGCGGGTGCCCCTCGCGGTGGGCCCGCACGGCACGCTCCACCACCACACGGGTGTGCATCACCGTCGCGGCGACGCTGTGCGGCTCCTCGTTGCGCCAGGCCTGTACGGCGTCGGACCCGGCGGCCACGGTCGCCAGTACCTGGGTGCGCTGGGTCCACAGGCCCCAGTCGGGGGTCGCTGCCAGCAGGTCGCGCATGGACACCCAGCGGCCGGTACGCAGCTCCTGGACGGCGACGCGCAGGGCGCTGTCGTGGCCCGCCGGGTGGTAGACGGGGCGGAACTCATCGTGGGGCATGGGTCATTCCCGCCATCGCGCGGCCGGACGCGGCGATTGCTGTGGTCGTCATGGGTCCTCTGGGACCGTGGGGGTGGGCGGGCATGCCCTGGTCAGTGGCATCCCGAACTATTCGTTGGCGTACCGCTGTTACTCGGCGGACAGTGTAGATCGAACAGAAGGTCCCCGTTCCACTTCCCTCGATCTTTCTCAAACCTTGATAACAGCAGCGTGTTTGACCTCAATTCAATCCGATGGGCGCAAAAAGGGACGGCCCTTGACGAAGGACCGGCCCTGCCGCACGATTTCGATCAAGAATCCGGGCGCCGAACGAAGAACGGGGTGGGCGATGACAGGCCCAGTGCTTGCCGTCGACCAGGGCACATCGGGCACTAAGGCCCTGGTCATCTGCCCGGACCGGGGAGTGATCGGATCCGGCTCCGCACCGGTGCGCCCCCGCTACACCGCCGGCGGCCGGGTGGAGGTCGACCCGGCCGCGCTGCTCTCCTCGGTGATCGAGGCCGGACGCCGGGCGATCCTGGAGGCCGGGGAACCGGTGGCAGCCCTCGGTCTCGCCAACCAGGGCGAAACGGTGCTGGCCTGGGACCCTGCCACGGGCGCACCGCTGACCGACGCCATCGTGTGGCAGGACCGGCGCGCCGAAGAGCTCTGCGCGGAACTCGCGGCCCACGACGAGCAGCTGCGCGAGCTGACGGGGCTGCCCATCGACCCGTACTTCGCCGCGCCCAAGATGGCGTGGATACGCCGCCATCTGACCCGCGAGGGCGTTGTCACCACCACCGACGCGTGGCTGGTCCACCAACTGACCGGGGAATTCGTCACGGACGCGGCGACGGCGGGACGCACCCAGCTCCTGGACCTCGACCGCGTCGACTGGTCACCGCGGGCCCTGGACATCTTCGGCCTCGCCGACGAGCGTCTGCCGCGCATCGTCGACGCGGCCGGACCGGTGGGCACCACGGCCGCGTTCGGCCCCCGGATACCGCTGACCGGCCTGCTCGTCGACCAGCAGGCCGCCCTGCTCGCGCAGGGCGCCACCGAACCGGGCGCCGCCAAATGCACCTACGGCACCGGCGCCTTCCTCCTCGCCCAGACCGGACCCAGCCCCCGGCGCACCACCACCGGCCTCGTCAGCTGCGTCGCCTGGCGGATCGCCGGACGCACCAGCTACTGCCTCGACGGGCAGGTCTACACCGCCGCGTCCGCCGTCCGCTGGCTCACCGACCTCGGGGTGATCGGCGGCGCCGAGGACCTCGACCCGGTCGGCTCCGCGGTGCCCGACTCCGGGGGAGTGACCTTCGTACCGGCGCTCGCCGGACTCGCCGCGCCCTGGTGGCGCAGCGACCTGCGCGGCTCAGTGACCGGGCTCGGCCTGGACACCACCGCCGGGCATCTGGTGCGCGCGCTGTGCGAGGGCATCGCCGCCCAGGTCGTCGAGCTGGCCGACGCGGTCGCCGCCGACTTCGGCGCGCCGCTCACCGTTCTGCGGGTGGACGGCGGCCTGACCCGCTCGGCCCTGCTCATGCAGACCCAGGCCGACCTGCTGCAACTCCCGGTCGAGGTGTCCGCCTTGCCCGATGTCACCGCGCTGGGAGTGGGCGCCGTCGCCCGCCTCGGCCTCGACCCCGGCCTCACGCTGAGCGGTGTGATCCCCGTCTGGAAGCCGGCCGCCGTCTACGAGCCGCGCATCTCGGCGGCGCAGGCCGCCGAGCAGCTCGCCCGTTTCCGCACGGCTGTGGCCGGGCTGCTGGCAGCGGCATGAGCGTGACCACCGTCGGCAGCCCGCCGCCCGAGGTGTACGACGTGACCGTCGTCGGAGCCGGAGTGGTCGGCGCAGCCATCGCCCGCGAACTGTCCCGCCACCGGCTGCGTATCGCGCTCGTGGACGCCTCCGACGACGTGGGCAACGGCACGTCGAAGGCCAACACGGCGATCCTGCACACCGGTTTCGACGCGGTGCCCGGCTCCCTGGAGTCCCGGCTGGTACGCGAAGGCAGCAGGATGCTGGCCGCGTACGCCGCCGAGACCGGCATTCCGGTGGAGCGGATCGGCGCCCTGCTCGTCGCCTGGGACGAGGAACAGCTCGCCACCCTGCCCCGGCTGGTCGAGAAGGCCGAACGCAACGGCTGCCACGACACCCGGATCATCGGCCCCGACGAGCTGCGCACCCGCGAACCGCACCTGGGCCCCGGCGCGCTCGGCGCACTCGAAGTTCCCGGCGAGAGCATCATCTGCCCCTGGACGACCACGCTCGCGTACGCCACCCAGGCCGTCCGCGCCGGGGTGGACCTGCACCTGAACTGCCGGGTGGAGGCCGTCGACCGCGGGGTGCCGGACGGCGGGAACGGATTCACGCACGAGCTCACCACCGGCCGCGGCCCGCTGCACACCCGGCATCTGGTCAACGCGGCGGGCCTGTACGCCGACGAGATCGACCGGATGCTCGGCCACAGCGACTTCACGGTGACGCCGCGCCGCGGCCAGCTCATGGTCTTCGACAAGCTCGCCCGCGACCTCGTCCGGCACATCCTCCTGCCGGTGCCCACGGCACTCGGCAAGGGCGTCCTGGTGACACCGACCGTGTACGGCAATGTGCTGCTCGGCCCCACCGCCGAGGACCTGGACGACAAGTCGGCCACCAGGTCGACGGCCGAAGGGGTGGCCCTGCTGCGGGACAAGGGCCGCCGGATCCTGCCCGTACTCATCGACGAGGAGGTCACCGCCGTGTACGCCGGGCTGCGCGCGGCAACCGAGCACGACGACTACCGGATCAGCGCCCACCCCCAACAGCGGTACATCACCGTGGGCGGCATCCGCTCCACCGGCCTGACGGCCTCGATGGCCATCGCCGGGTACGTCACGGAGCTGCTCGAAGCCGCCGGTCTGGACCTCGGCGCCGCGCACGAGCCCGAGCCCGTATCGATGCCGAACCTCGGTGAGGCCTTCCCGCGCCCCTACGAGCGCTCCGGTCTCATCGCCGTCGACCCCGAGTACGGCACCCTCGTCTGCCACTGCGAGCGGGTCTCCCGGGGCGAGATCCGCGACGCCCTCACCAGCACCGTCCCGGCCCGCTCGCTCGACGGGCTGCGCCGCCGCACGCGCGCCCGTGGCGGCCGGTGCCAGGGCTTCTACTGCGGTGCGACGGTGCGGGCACTCTTCGAGGCCGGACAGTGAGCCGCTCGCCGCGTACGGTAGACGTCCTCGTCGTCGGTGCGGGCCCCGCCGGTCTCGCCGCCGGCGCGCGCCTGGCGGCCGGGGGCGCGGGCACGGTCGAGATCCTCGACCGCGAACAGCGGGCCGGTGGCATCCCCCGGCACTGCGCCCACAACGGATTCCCCATGAGCGGAACCGAGTTCGCGCGGCGCGCGGTCAACGCGGCACGCCACGCCGGGGCTTCGGTGCGGGTGGGCGTCACCGTCACCGGCTGGGCGGGGCCACTCACCGTGGACATCACCGGCCCGACCGGCCTGGAGCGTGTCACCGCCCGCGCCGTCGTCCTCGCCACCGGCGCCCGCGAACGCCCGCGCAGCGCCCGGCTGATACCGGGCACCCGGCCCGCGGGCGTCCTCACCACCGGGGAGCTCCAGCAGGCCGTCCACCTCCACCATCAGCATGTCGGCACGCGCGCGGTCGTCGTCGGCGCGCAGCCCATCGGCCTGCAGGCGGTACGCACGCTGCGCCGCGCCGGGGTCGCCGTCGCCGCGCTGGTCGGCGACCCGCAGGGCGAGCTGTCGGGCAGCCGGTGGCACCGGGCCCACGGCCTCGGCGTGCCGGTGCTCACCGGCGTCACCGTGACCGAGGTGTTCGGCCGGGGCCGGCTGACCGGGGTGGAGCTGCGCCGCGACGACGGCAGCACCTTCACCGTCGGCTGCGACACCGTCGTCCTCACCGGCGACCGGATCCCCGACCACGAACTGGCCAGGCGCGGCGGAATCACGCTCGACCCCGCCACCAAGGGTCCCGCGGTCGACACCGGGTTCCGCACGTCCCGGCCGGGGGTGTTCGCCGTCGGCAGCGTGCTGCACGGCGTCGAAGCGGCCACCACGGCGGCCCGGCAGGGCCGGCTCGCCGCCGCGCCGGTCCTACGCCACCTGGCCGTCGGCCGATGGCCCGCTTGATGCGACGGCGAGCCCGACCTGATCCGGACAACACCCCCTAGCATCGCGGGCATGCTCACGCTGCTGCACACCTCACCGGTCCACGTCCCGGTCTTCGACGCGCTCAGGGACCGGCATCATCCCGGCCTCGAACTGCGCCATCTGGTGCACGAGGAATTGCTCGCGGCGGCCCGCTCCGACGGCCCCGGTGCGATGGACTCCGCGCTCGGCGTCGTGCTCACCGAGGCGGTCGCGGACGGCGCCACGGTCGTGCTGTGCACCCGCTCCACCATCGGCGGCGCGGCCCAGGCGTACACGGCGCGGCTCGGTGTGCCCGTGCTGCGTGTCGACCGCCCGATGGCCGCGGCGGCCGGCGCCGCGGCGCCGGAGCGCGACACGGTCCGGATCGCGGTGGTCGCGGCGCTGCGCAGCACCCTGGCGCCGACCACCGACCTCATCAGGGAAGAGGCGGCTGCGGCCGGGCGGCGGGCCGACCTGCGCACGGTGTGGGCCGACGGCGCGTGGGACCGCTTCGAGGGTGGCGACAGGGACGGCTACCTGGACCTCGTCGCGCGGGCCGTCGACGCGATCACCGGGGTGGATGTGGTGGTGCTGGCGCAGGCCTCGATGGCGGCTGCGGCCGACCGTACGGGCACCGCCCTGCCCGTGCTCTCCAGCCCCGCCCCCGGACTGCGGGCCGCGGTCGCAGCTGCTGCGGGGGACGCCGAAAGGTCCGCCCGGGACGTGTGACCCCGCCGGGCGGGGGCAGCCGGACGGGGAGAAAGTGGGTCTTGACCAGTACTACGATCGTCAGGAGGTCAGCTGTGACCCAGCCCTACCCCGACCCCGTGCCGCCGTCCCCGACCCCGATGCCGGGCCCGCCCGGCCCGATGCCCGGCCCGCCCGGCCCGAAGCCGGGCCCCCCGCCCGGACCGCTGCCCGGCCCGTCGCCCATCCCGCCGGGGCCGTCCCCGGACCCGATTCCGCAGCCGCCGGGGCCCAACCCCGTACCGGACCCGGACCCGATCCCGCAGCCGCCGGGGCCCAACCCCGTACCGGACCCGGAACCTGCGCCGGGCCCGATGTCGGGGATCTGACCGGCCTCGGTCAGCCGGTGTTCACCTCTGAGCGGTCGCCGCCCCAGAGGGTGTGGAACGAGCCCTCGCGGTCGGTGCGCCGGTAGGTGTGCGCCCCGAAGAAGTCACGCTGGCCCTGAGTCAGGGCCGCGGGCAGCCGCTCCGCGCGCAGCGCGTCGTAGTACGCGAGCGCGGCCGAGAAGCCGGGCGTGGGCACGCCCTGCTGCGCGGCGGCTGCCACCACCGCACGCCAGTCGTCCTGGGCCGTACCGATCTCCTCGGTGAACCCCTTGTCGGAGAGCAGGCTCGGCAGCTCGGGCTGGGCGTCGTACGCGGCCCTGATCCGGTCCAGGAAGGCCGCGCGGATGATGCAGCCCGCGCGCCAGAGGGCGGCCACCGCGCCGAGGTCGATGTTCCAGTCGTACTTCTCGCTGCCGGCCTGGACCTGGTGGAAGCCCTGCGTGTACGACACGATCTTCGACGCGTAGAGCGCCTGCTCCACCCGGTCGGCGAAGGCCGCGGCCTCGGCCTCACCGAGCGGCGCGGCCGTCGGTCCGGGCAGCGCGTGCGAGGCCTTGCGCAGGTCCGCGTGGCCGGACAGCGAGCGGGCGAAGACGGCCTCCGCGATGCCCGATACGGGCACCCCCAGATCGAGCGCGATCTGCACGGTCCAGCGCCCCGTGCCCTTCTGCTCGGCCTCGTCGGCCACAATGTCGACAAAGGGCTTCCCGGTGGCTGCGTCCTTGTGGGCGAGCACCTCCGCGGTGATCTCGATCAGATACGAGTCGAGCCGTCCGGTGTTCCAGGAGCGGAAGGTCTCGGCGATCTTCTCGGGGCTGTAGCCCGCGACGGTACGCAGCAGGTCGTACGCCTCGGCGATCAGCTGCATGTCGGCGTACTCGATGCCGTTGTGCACCATCTTCACGAAGTGGCCCGCGCCGTCAGGACCGATGTGGGCGACACACGGCGTGCCGTCCTTCGCCTTCGCGGCGATCTTCTCCAGGAGCGGCCCGAGGGACTTGTAGGACTCCGCCGATCCGCCCGGCATGATGCTGGGCCCGTGCAGCGCACCCTCCTCGCCGCCCGAGACGCCCGTGCCGACGAAGTGGATGCCGCGCTCGCGCAGCTCCTTCTCGCGGCGCCTGGTGTCCTCGAAGTGCGCGTTTCCGCCGTCGATGATGACATCGCCGGGCTCAAGCAGCTCCGCGAACTCCTGGATCACGGCATCGGTCGGCTCGCCGGCCTTGACCATGATCACCAGTCGGCGGGGGCGCTCCAGTGAGGCGACGAAGTCGGCCGCGCTGTCGGCGGGGACGAAGATGCCCTCCTCGCCGAACTCCTTGACGAGGTCGTGCGTCTTGGCGGCCGTGCGGTTGTGCAGCGCGACCGTGAGGCCGTTGCGGGCGAAGTTACGGGCGAGATTGCGGCCCATTACCGCCAGTCCCGTTACACCGATCTGGGCTGTACCAGTCATGCCTGTGCTCCTGGATTCCGTCGGGTGCGCCAAAAAATCAGACGTAAGAATCAGTATGGATACGGACCGGGTGGTCCCGCCGTTCAAGGGTCATCAAGTCATACGAGTGGGCCATGATTCCCGCGTTGCGCGGAACCGGTCACACCTCATCGGGCACGAAACGGGCCCGTATCGGCGTCCAAACGGGCAGCGGCCCGGCGGCCCACCACGGGCCCGCCCACCTGACCAGCGACGACGATGATTGTGAAACGGGCAGGAACGGGCACAGTACGACTTGTGAAGACGCTGGTCGCGCCGGGTCGCCTGCTTGTACAAACGACGCATGGGCCCGAACGGACGCCGGGTCGCAAGTGCGGGCAGCAAAAACAGGGAAGTGTGTCGTGGACACCGACGAACGCCGACGAGCCATCCTCGAAATCGCCAGACGCGACGGGTCCGTCGACGTCACTCCGCTGGCGGCGGAACTTCAGGTGGCGAAGGAGACGGTCCGTCGCGACCTGCGCGCACTGGAGGAGCACGGCCTGGTACGGCGCACACACGGCGGCGCCTATCCGGTGGAGAGCGCCGGATTCGAGACCACGCTCGCCGCCCGCACCACCCGCCTTGTGCCGCAGAAGGGCAGGATCGGTGCGGCTGCCGCCGATCTGCTCGGTGACGCCGAGACCGTGTTCGTCGACGAGGGCTTCACCCCGCAGCTCGTCGTCGAGGCGCTGCCGCGCGACCGGCCGCTGACCGTGGTGACCGCCTCCCTCGCCGTGGCGACGGCGCTGGCCGACGCCGAGAAGATCGGCGTACTTCTGCTCGGTGGCCGACTGCGTGGCTCAACCATGGCCACCGTCGACCACTGGGCAACCAAAATGCTCGCCGACTTCGTCATCGACCTGGCGTACATCGGCGCGAACGGCATCTCCCGCGAGTATGGCCTGACCACCCCCGATCCGGCCGTCGGCGAGGTCAAGGCGCAGGCCATGCGCAGCGCGCGACGGCGGGTCTTCGCCGGTATCCACACCAAGTTCGGCGCGGTGAGCTTCTGCCGCTTCGCCGAGGTCGGCGACTTCGAGGCGATCGTCACCGACGCCGGGCTGTCGTCGGCCGAGGCGCAGCGCTACTCACTGCTCGGTCCGCAGGTCATACGCGTCTGAGCCCGCTCCCCCAGCCCGTTTCCCCACTCCAACTCTCCTATTTCATCAGCACATTGCCCCGGCGCCGGGGGCAAGTCCGCCATGCCTAACGACCCATCAGGAGAACCCATGCCCCCCAAGCAACGACAACGTGGCACTCGCGTGCGTGTCGGCGCGGACACAGCCGTCACCGCGGCGATGGCGCTCATCACCGGGTGCGCCGGAGCCGGCGGCACCTCCTTCGGCGGGGGTGACGCACTGAACGTACTCATGGTGAACAACCCGCAGATGGTCGAGCTGCAGAAGCTCACCGCCGAGCACTTCACCAAGGACACCGGCATCAAGGTCAACTTCACCGTGCTGCCGGAGAACGACGTACGCGACAAGATCAGTCAGGACTTCTCCAACCAGGCGGGCCAGTACGACGTGGCCACCATCAGCAACTTCGAAGTGCCGTTCTTCGCCAAGAACGGCTGGCTGCGGGACCTCGACCAATATGCCGCCAAGGACACCGCGTTCGACCAGAGCGACATCCTCAAACCCCTGCGGGACTCGCTCACCGCCGAGGACGGCAAGCTCTACGCCGAGCCGTTCTACGGCGAGTCCTCTTTCCTGATGTACCGCAAGGACGTCTTCGCCGAGAAGGGACTGACGATGCCTCAGAAACCTACCTGGCAGCAGGTCGCCGCCCTCGCGGCCGAGGCGGACGGCGCCGAGAGCGGCATGAAGGGCATCTGCCTGCGCGGCCTCCCCGGCTGGGGCGAGGTCATAGCGCCGCTCACCACCGTCGTCAACACCATGGGTGGCACCTGGTTCACCAAGGACTGGGAACCACAGCTCACCTCCCCGGAGTTCAAGAAGGCCACCAAGTTCTACGTCGACCTCGTACGCGAGCACGGCGAGGCCGGAGCGCCGCAGGCCGGGTACGCCGAGTGCCTCAACAACATGACGCAGGGCAAGTCGGCTATGTGGTACGACGCCACAGCCGGCGCCGGATCGCTGGAGGCCGCCGGATCACCGGTGAAGGGCAAGATCGGGTACGTACCGGCGCCCGTGGACAAGACCAAGAGCTCCGGCTGGCTCTACACCTGGGCCTGGGGCATGCAGAAGGCCTCCAAGAAGAACGACAAGGCCTGGGAGTTCATCTCCTGGGCGTCCGGCAAGGAGTACGAGACGCTGGCCGGGCAGAAGGCGGGCTGGGCCAACGTGCCGGCCGGCAAACGGGCTTCGACCTACACCAACCCCGAGTACCGCAAGGCCGCTTCGGCGTTCGCCGAGGTCACCCACCAGGCCATTTCGAGCGCCGACCCGGTCAACCCCGGCACCCAGCCGCGCCCCACGGCCGGCATCCAGTTCGTCGGAGTGCCCGAGTTCACGGACCTCGGAACCAAGGTCGCGCAGGAGATCAGCGAGGCCATCGCGGGGCGCCAGTCGGTCGACAAGGCCCTGAAGAACTCCCAGAAGCTGGCCGAGAAGGTCGCCGAGGAGTACCGATGAGCGCCCCCGTCGGTACGCCGCCACAGTCACCCGCGAGCACGGTGCGCGCCACCGAGCCCGGCACATCGGGGCGCGCACGCTCCGGCCGGGCCCGCGCCTGGGCCACCAGGGCGCCCCTCATGCCCGCACTCGTCTTCCTGATCGTCGTCACTCAACTGCCCTTCGTGGCGACGCTGGTGATCTCACTCTTCGACTGGAACTCGCTCGACCCCAAGGACCGCGCCTTCACCGGCCTGTCCAACTACCAGTCCGTGGCGACCGACGGGGCGCTGCGCGAATCGGTGCTCACCACCGTGATGCTCACCGTGACCGTGGTGATCGTCAGCGTGGTGGCGGGCCTGCTGCTCGCCCTGCTGCTCGACCGGACCTTCTTCGGCCGGGGCTTCGTACGCACCCTGCTCATCACGCCCTTCCTGATCGTGCCGGTCTCCGCCGCACTGCTGTGGAAGCACGCGCTCTACAACCCGGAGTACGGGCTGCTCAACGGGGCGTGGTCCTGGATCGCCGGGCTGTTCGGCGACTCCTCACCGGCCCAGCCGGAGTGGACGTCACAGATGCCGCTCGCCGCGGTCGAGATCGCCCTCATCTGGCAGTGGACGCCGTTCATGATGCTGATCCTGCTCGCCGGACTGCAGAGCAGGCCCGTCGACATGATGGAGGCGGCCCGGCTGGACGGCGCGACCCCCTGGCAGACCTTCCGGTATCTGACCCTGCCGCACCTGCGCCGCTACCTCGAACTGGGCGTACTGCTGGGCTCGGTGTACATCGTGCAGAACTTCGACGCGGTGTTCACCATCACCTCGGGCGGACTCGGTACCGCCAACCTCCCGTACACCATCTACCAGACCTTCTACCAGGCCCACGAGTACGGGCTGGCGTCAGCCGCTGGAGTCGTCGTCGTGCTCGGCACGATCGTGATCGCCACCTTCGCACTGCGCGTCGTCTCGTCGCTCTTCAACGAGGAGGCGAACCGCGCATGACCGCTCTGGCCGCCCCACCCGCACCCACCGCGTCCTCCACATCCCCCGCGCCCGCGATCCGCCGCGCCAAGTGGCGCTCCGGCGGACTCGGCCTGCTCGCCTGGGTGGCGGGCATCGGCTTCTGCCTGCCCGCGCTCTGGATGCTGCTCACCTCGCTGCACTCGGAGTCCGACGCGGCGACCAACCCGCCGTCGGTCCTGGCGCCACTGACGCTCGACGGCTACCGCGAGTTCTTCAGCGCCGGGGCCAGCCCCTGGCCGCCGCTGATCAACTCCGTCACCGCCAGCCTCTTCTCCACGCTCTTCGTGCTGGTCCTGGCGCTGCCCGCGGCGTACGCCCTGTCCATCAGGCGGGTCCGCAAGTGGACCGACGTGATGTTCTTCTTCCTGTCCACCAAGATGCTCCCGGTCGTCGCGGGCCTGCTGCCCGTCTACCTGTTCGCCAAGAACGTCGGGATGCTGGACAACATCTGGCTGCTCGTCATCCTCTACACCTCGATGAACCTGCCGATCGCGGTGTGGATGATGCAGTCGTTCCTCGCGGACGTGCCCGTCTCCATCATCGAGGCCGCCCAGGTCGACGGAGCCAGGCTGCCGACGATCCTCTTCCGGGTGGTGGCCCCGATCGCGGCACCCGGGATCGCGGCCACCGCGCTGATCTGCTTCATCTTCAGCTGGAACGAGCTGCTGTTCGCCCGGGTCCTCACCGGGGTGGTCGCCCAGACCGCCCCCGTCTTCCTGACGGGCTTCGTCACCAGCCAGGGGCTCTTCCTCGCCCAGCTGTGCGCCGCGTCCGTCGTCGTATCCCTGCCGGTGCTCGCCGCCGGCTTCGCCGCCCAGGACAAACTGGTCCAGGGCCTCTCTCTTGGAGCCGTCAAATGAGGGCAGCGATCGTCGAAGCCCCCGGCAAGGTGTCCGTCACGACCGTCCCGGACCCGACGCCAGGACCCCGCGAGGTCGTCGTGTCCGTCGCCTCCTGCGGTCTGTGCGGCACCGATCTGCACATCCTGCAGGGCGAGTTCGCGCCGAGCCTGCCCCTCGTCCCCGGTCATGAGTTCGCCGGCGAGATCGTCGGCATCGGGGCCGACGTGACCGAACTGGCCATCGGCGACCGCGTGGCCGTCGACCCCTCCCTGCACTGCCACGAATGCCGCTACTGCCGCTCCGGGCGCGGCAATCTCTGCGACCGGTGGGCCGCCATCGGCGTCACGGTGCAGGGCGGCGCCGCGGAGTTCGCCGTCGCGCCGGTCGCCAACTGCGTAAAGCTGCCCGAGCACGTCGACGTCAGGGACGCGGCACTGATCGAGCCGCTGTCCTGCGCCGTACGCGGCTACGACGTCCTGCGCGGCAACCTCGGCGCCGAAGTGCTGATCTACGGCTCGGGAACGATGGGCCTGATGATGCTGGAGCTGGCCAAACGCACCGGCGCCGCAGGCGTGGACATCCTCGACATCAACCCGGACCGGCTGGCCACGGCCGACCTGCTCGGCTGCTCACGGTCGGCCTCCGCCGCCGACGAGCTGGACCGGCCGCACGGCTGGGATGTCGTCATCGACGCGACGGGCAACGCGGGCGCCATCCAGGACGGCATCGGACGCGTCGCCAAGGGCGGGACCTTCCTGCAGTTCGGCGTCGCCGACTACGCCACCACGGCGGTCATCGAGCCGTACAAGATCTACAACCAGGAAATCACCATCACCGGCTCCATGGCCGTCCTGCACAGCTTCGAGCGGGCAGCGGCGCTGTTCGCCGCCGGGGTACTCGACCCGGCGGTCTTCATCAGCGACCGGCTGCCGCTGGAGCAGTACCCGCAGGCCATCGACCGGTTCAAGGCGGGCAAGGGCCGCAAGATCGTGGTGCAGCCGTGACCGGCGGTCCCGACGCCGTCCTGGTGATGGGTGAAGCACTCATCGACCTGGTACCGGCGCCGGCCGCGGGCGAAACCGCGGCCACGACGGATCTGCGGCGTGCCCAGCCGGGCGGGGCGCCGGCCAATGTCGCCGTCGCGCTGGCCCGGCTCGGCAGGGCGGTGTCCTTCGCCGGGGCGCTCGGCGGCGACGGTTTCGCACGGACCATCGAGGCGCGGCTGAAGTCGGCAGGCGTCGGCCTGGCCCTCACGGCGCACTCCGCGCAGCCCACGGCACTGGCGGTAGCCGACCCCGGCAAGGACGGCACCGGCTACCACTTCCACCTCCAAGACACCGCCACCTTCCGGCTGCCCGAACGCACGGCGGAGGTGTCCCGCTTCGGAGCGGTGTACGTCGGCGGGCTCGCCGCCGTCGTCGCCCCGGCGGCCGAGGCCGTCGCGGCGACCGCCCGCGCGGCGGCCGGACGCACCCTCCTGGTGGTGGACCCCAATGTCCGCCAGGACCGCACCCTCGGCCCGGACCACGGCCACGCCCGGCTGCGTGAACTCTGCGCCCTGGCGCATGTGGTCAAGGCCAGCGACGAGGACCTGGCCGGGCTCTGGCCGGACACCGACCCGGACACCACCTGCCGGAGACTGGCCGCCGAGGGCCGCCTGGTGGTGCTGACGCGCGGCGCGCACGGCAGTACGGCGTATACCGCGTCCGGACCGCCGCTCTCGGTGCCGGCGGCGCCGGTCGACGTCGTCAACACGATCGGCGCCGGGGACGCCTTCACGGCTGCCGTGCTCAGCCGGCTCACCGAGCTGGGCGCGCACCGGGCCGAAGCCGTGGCGACGCTCGCGCCCGAGCAGGTCAGGGCGATGCTCACCTTCGCCGCGCAGGTCGCGGCCTCGGTGTGCGGGCACGCCGGTACGGAGCCTTCGCTGCCGCTGGGGGCCCAGGGCTGACCCGGGACCTGTGGTGAACGGATGGACCAGCTCGATCGTCGAGCCGGTCCATCCGGTTTCGCCCTGGCAGGCTCAGGCCGCCCTGCGTGCCCCGCGCGCCGAGGCCCTGATGATGTCCGCGTAGTGGTGCCCGCTGCCCTTGACGGTGCGGCGCTGGGTCTCGTAGTCGACGTGGATCAGGCCGAAGCGCTTGTCGTAGCCGTACGCCCACTCGAAGTTGTCCAGGAGCGACCAGGCGAAGTAACCGGCGAGCGGCGCGCCCTTGCCCGCGGCCCGCGCGCACGCCGCGAGATGCTCATCCAGGTAGCGGGCGCGCTCGGGGTCGTCGACGGTGCCGTCGGGCTTGACGACGTCCGGATACGCGGAGCCGTTCTCCGTGACGTAGATGCGCTGCGCGCCGTAGTCGTCCGTCAGGCGCAGGATGAGCTGCTCCAGGCCGTCGGCGCACACCTCCCAGTCCATGGCGGTGCGCCGGCCGGGTGCTGCCACCTGCTTGGCGTGCGGCAGCGGGCCCGACGGGTCGTCGGCCACCACATTGCGGAAGTAGTAGTTGAGACCGAGCCAGTCGAGCGGCGCGGCGATCGTCTCCAGGTCGCCGGGGCGCTCGGGGAGGTCCACGCCGTACAGGTCCAGCATGTCCTGCGGGTAGCCGCGGCCGTGGATCGGGTCGAGCCACCAGCGGTTGGTGTGCCCGTCCGCGCGCACCGCTGCGGCCCGGTCGGCGTCGCTGTCGGTGGCGGGCTCGCAGGGGCTGAGGTTGTTCACGATGCCGACCTGTGCGCCGGGGACGGCGGCTCGGATCGCCCGGGTGGCGAGGCCGTGGCCCAGGTGCAGGTGGTACGAGGCGTTGACGGCTGCCGTCAGGTCGGTCAGGCCGGGCGCCATCCGGCCTTCGAGGTGACCGATCCACGCGGAGCACAGCGGTTCGTTGAGGGTCGCCCAGTCGCGCACCCGGTCGCCGAGCCGGTCCGCCACCACGGCGGCGTACGCGGCGAAGTGCTCCGAGGTCTCCCTGACCGCCCAGCCGCCGCGGTCCTGCAGGGCCTGCGGCAGGTCCCAGTGGTAGAGGGTGGGGAACGGGGTGATGCCCGCTTCCAGGAGCCCGTCGACCAGGCGGTCGTAGAAGCCCAGGCCCGCCTCGTTGACCTGCCCGCTGCCGCCCGGTACGACGCGCGGCCAGGCGATCGAGAAGCGGTACGCGTCGACGCCCAGCTGCTTCATCAGCGCGATGTCCTCGCGCCAGCGGTGGTAGTGGTCGCAGGCGATGTCGCCGTGGTCGCCGTTGTCGATGGCTCCGGGGGTATGGGAGAAGGTGTCCCAGATGGACGGCGAGCGGCCGTCCTCGGACACCGCGCCCTCGATCTGGTAGGCCGAAGTGGCCACACCCCAGGTGAAGTCGGCGGGCAGGGCATTGAGGTCGTTCACGGACTGCCTTTCTGGCACGGCTACTTGACGGCGCCGGCGGTGAGGCCGGCGACGAGGTAGCGCTGGAGGAGGAGGAATCCGACGACGACCGGGACGCTGACGACGAGCGAGGCGGCCATGATCTGGTTCCAGTAGACGTCGTTCTGGGTGGAGTACCCCTGGAGGCCCACGGCGAGGGTGCGGGTCTGTGCATGTTCGGGGGCCCCTTCCCGGGGGGAGGCTGCGTTCAATGGTCGAACGGCCTTCATGTCTCAATTTAGAGCGTGATTTAAGTAGTGAAAGAAGTGTGCGTCAAAGGCTTGGACAGCGGTATGTTGCTGGGGGAAGGAGCCACATGGTCGAGCGGAACAGACGGACAGTGCGTGACCTGCGACGGGGCAATCGCTCCGCCGTGTTGCAACGGTTGTATTTCGAAGGGCCTTCGAGCCGCCAGGAGCTGGGGTCCGGCACCGGACTCAGTTCGGGGTCCATCAGCAATGTCGTCTCGGAGCTCGCAGCGGAGGGACTCCTCGAAGAGGCCGGCATCGTCGACTCCGACGGCGGGCGCCCGCGCACGCTGCTGCGGGTCGCGCCGGGCAGCGGCTACCTCATCGGCATCGACGTCGGCGAGACCCGGGTCAGGACCGAGCTCTTCGACCTCTCCTTCACCGAGCTCGCCCGCTCCGAGCGCCCCCTGGGGCGGCACGGTTACGACGTCGAGCGCATCGTCGACCACATCCGCCGCGCCGTGGCCGACGTCCTGCGCGACTCGCAGGTCCCGGCCGACAGGCTTCTCGGCGTCGGAATCGGCGTCCCCGGCATCGTCGTCGGCGGCGCCGCGGACGGTTCGGCGGGCGGTGTGACGGGCGGTGTGACGGGCGGCGCCGCGGGTGCGGACGCGGGTGCGGCCGGGGGCTTGGGCGGTGCGGTCGTGCACGGCCAGACCATCGGCTGGGACGCCGTCCCCCTGGAAGCCCTGCTGTGCGAAGCGGCCGGTCTGCCCACCGAGGTGCCGTTCTTCATCGACAACGGCGCCAAGACACTGGGCCAGGCCGAGATGTGGTTCGGCGGCGGACGCGGGGCACGGGACGCCGTCATCGCCCTGATCGGCTCCGGTGTGGGCGCCTGCGTCGTCGTCAACGGCGCCCTCTACGGCGGCGCGCACAGCAGCGCCGTCGAATGGGGGCACACCACACTGCGGGTCGGCGGTCGGCGCTGCCGCTGCGGGTCCCTGGGCTGCCTGGAGGCGTACGCGGGGGCGCAGGCGTTGCGCGAGCGCTGGCTGGAAGTCGGCGGGCCGCTGTCGGAGGGGGCCGACGAGGAGACCGCGCTGGCCGCCCTGCTGCTGGCGGCGCGCCCCGGCGACGACGGTCCGCCGCCCGACCCCGACGCCGTTCAACTCTTGGACGAGACAGCCGAGTTCCTCGGAGCGGGCATCGCCGATCTGGTGAACCTCTTCCACCCCGAGCGCATCCTCCTCGGTGGCTGGGCCGGCTTGATGCTCGGCCCCGCACTGCTGCCCGCCGTACGCGGTTACGCGGCCCAGTACGCCCTGCGCTACCCCGCCGAACGCACCGTCATCGAGCTGGGCAGACTCGGCCCCGACGCGGTGACCGTGGGGGCGGCCACCCTCCCCCTGGCCGACTTCTTCGCGCGCGGCGGCCGCCGCAGACAACTGAGCCCGGGCGAAGCGGGGCCCGGCCAGGCGGCCTTGGTGGCGGAGGACGGCTGGCGCGCGTACGGGGTGGGCCGAAGCTCGGGCTGACTCCCGTACCACCGGCGCGAGTTCGACGCGCACGGAGGCCTTCCCGTACCCGGCCCTTGTCATGGCCTGTTCGGGCCCGTACTTTTGCCGATTGCGACGTGTCCGAAGCGTAAGTGGGGGATTCCAGTCATGGCCTCATCCGGTCGTCACCGGCGGTACCAGCCCAGCCGCATCAACCGTGCCTCGCTGACCGTCACAGCCGGAGGGGCCGGAATGGCTCTCCCGCTGGTCGCCACCGGGTCGGCCGGCGCCGCCTCCGTGGACATCTGGGAGAAGGTCGCGGCCTGCGAATCGACCAGCAACTGGGACATCAACTCGGGCAACGGCTACTACGGCGGCCTGCAGTTCAAGCAGTCCACCTGGCAGGCGTACGGCGGCACGGCCCATGCCCCGCGCGCCGACCTGGCCACCAAGGGCCAGCAGATCACCGTCGCCGAGAAGGTGCTCAAGGGGCAGGGGCCGACAGCCTGGCCGCTGTGCTCGGTACGCGCGGGCCTCACCCGCGGCGGCGACGCCCCCGACATCGGCACCGGACCGAAGGCCGCGCCGCCCAGGACCCAGACCAAGAAGGTCTCAACCCCGTTGCCCGCCAAGCCCGTCCGAGCCAAGGCCGCTCCGGCCAAGCCCGCGACCGCGCCCGCCAAGGGGCAGATGTACACCGTCGCCGGTGGCGACACCCTCTCCACCATCGCGGACACCGAGCAGGTCAAGGGCGGCTGGCAGCGGCTGTACGAGGCCAACCGCCAAGTCGTCGGCGTCGACCCCGACTTCATCCTCCCCGGCCAGCGGCTGGCCCTCGACGGGGCGAAGAAGCGCGCGGTCAGGGACAGGGCCACCGACGCCGAACACGCCTCGGCCACCGCACCGGCCAAGAAGGCCCCGGCGGCGCGGAAGACCGAGAACACAGCACAGAAGACGCAGCAGAAGGCTCCACGGAAAACACCGAGCGCGCCCAAGACATCAGGGCTGTTCGCCCCCGTGGAAGCCGGACCCAGCACCCCCTACCGCGCCGCCGGTGCCTCCTGGGCCAAGGGCTACCACACGGGCGTCGACTTCCCGGTCGGCACCGGAACCGCCGTAAAGTCCGTCGCCGCGGGCCGTGTCGTCTCGGCCGGCTGGGGCGGGGCGTACGGCTACCAGGTCGTCGTGCAGCACAACGACGGGAAGTACAGCCAGTACGCGCACCTCTCGGCGCTCACCGTCCGCGAGGGCCAGCAGGTCGGCGGCGGCCAGCGCATCGGCCGCTCCGGATCCACCGGCAACAGCACGGGGCCGCACCTCCACTTCGAGGTGCGCAGCGGCCCCGGCTACGGCTCGGACATCGACCCGCTGGCCTACCTCAGGGCAGGTGGCGTCGCCGTCTGATCCCTGGAGCGGGTCTTCTCCGGCGGGTACGGGCGAGGGGGCCGCTGCGCCATCACGGGCATCGGCCGGGTACGGGGCGCCGACGGCTGGTGGGATGCCCGCTGGGGCGTCTGTGACGGCACTGCGGGCAGCCGCGGCCTGTCCGCATCCGCGTAGGTCTCCGCCTGTGCGGCGAGCCGCTCCGTCGTCAGCAGGATCAGCCCGCCGGCCGCTACGGCTCCGCAGCCCAGCGCCAGGGCGGTGCCCGTCGCGCCGTACCGGAAGTGCTCGCCGAACAGGGTGATTCCAACAGCGGCGGCCACCACCGGGTTGATCACAGTGACCGCAGCCAGCGGGGCGGCCAATCCGGCGCCCCGGTAGGAGGCCTGCGAAAGCAGCAGCCCCGCCGCCGCGAGCACGGCGATGACCAGCAGATTCGGCAGCTGTCCTGCCAGTGCCGCGGAGGACGTCCAGTCCACGGCGACGGTCTTGGTGAACACCGAGGCGATACCGAAGGCGGCGCCGGCCGCCGTGGCCAGCAGAATGCTGCGCACGGCCGTACGGTGCACGCGCTGGGCGACCACGAACAACACCGCCACCGCCCCGAAGGCCACCAGCGCCACCGTCAGCCGCTCGCCGCCGTTCAGCGACTGTGCGTCGGCCGTACCGGTCAGCGACAGCAGCCCCGCGAGCCCGGCCGACGCCATGATCACGCCGCGCCAGGCGGTGGCGCCCGCCCTGCGCCGTACGAACACCGCGGCCATCGGCAGCGCGAAGACAATGGTCAGCGCACCGAGCGGCTGGACCAGGCTCAGCGGCCCGTACGCCAACGCCCCGACATGCAGCAGCGCACCGACCCCGCTGAGTGCCACGGCGGCCCACCAGCCGCCGTGGCGCAGCGGGGCGTACGGCCGGTGCGGGGCGGCGGAGGCAACGCGCTCCTGCACGATGGCCCCGGCCGCGTAGGCGACCGCGGAGACCAGCGCCAGCAGCACGGACAGGGCGAGTGCACTCATGTACCCCACGATGTCTCTTCGATGATGCCGCGTCGTCGTCCTTGAGCAGGCATTCCGGCGTACTGCTGACGTAGTACGCGAGTACGCCCAAGGTCCTACTCCCGGGGGTCGTCCGGGGCGCCGGGCGGCCGGGCACAGGTCCGGCGCCTTGGCTACGGTGAGCACGGTGCGGACATGCCGCACGCAGGAGAGCTGCGGTGGGTGGGCAACGGATGGACCTGGCGGAAGTGGCATCGGTGGGCGGGTTCTTCGCCCTGCGGACCGAGGCGCCCGCCGGCGCCCACGTCCCGCTGGCGCGGATCTACGCGGGCGAGGGCGGCCCGCTGACGTTCCGGGTCGAGAAGGTCGCGGCGCGGCTCCGGGCCCCCGAGCGCAGGGTGGCCGCGTCCATCGCGCATCTGGGGCTCGCCGCCCGGCTCTGGTCGGTCGCCATCGGCCCGGCCGCCCTGTACGGGGAATTCCTCGACCTCCCGGCCGCCGACCTGCACTGGGACGCCGATCTGACTTCCCCGGACGACCTGTGGCTGGCCGCGTCACGCACCCTGCCCGGCACCGCCGACCGCATCCGTGAGGTGGTCCAGACCGGCCATCTGGTCCCGCTGGCCGACGCGCTGCGCCGGGACGGCGCGATCTCGCCCGCACTGCTGTGGGGCAACGCGGGCTCCGCCCTGGCCGGCGCCACCCGCGAGCTGCGCACCTGGGCACGGAAGAACGGCCGCCCCGAGGTGGGGGAGCGGGCCCAGCGGCTGGCCGGCGAACTCTTCCGCCACCCGGACCTGCGAGGCACCGGCACACTGCACGGCGCCGCCTTCCGCCGCCGGAGCTGCTGCCTGTACTACCGCTGCCCGTCCGGAGGCCTGTGCGGCGACTGCGTATTCGACCACCGGCCATCGCGGTCTACCGCGCAGCCCGGATCTGAGTGACCATCATGGGACGGCAGGTCACGGGCGACGACGGGCGACGACGGGGGACGACGGTGAAGGTCGGGCTGCTCACCCGGGAGTTCCCGCCGGACGTATACGGCGGAGCCGGCGTCCATGTGGAGTTCCTCGCCCACGAGTTGAGGTCCCTGGTCGACATCGACGTGCACTGCTGGGGCACGGGCGACGCTTCCCCCGGTGTCCACCGCCACCGGCCCGACACCGCACTCGAAGGCGCCAACGACGCCCTGCGCACCTTCTCCGTCGACCTGTCGATGGCCGCCGCGCTCGAAGGGCGCGAGCTGGTCCATTCGCACACCTGGTACGCCAACCTCGCGGGCCACTTCGCGAAGCTGCTGCACGGCATCCCGCACGTGATGACCTCACACTCGCTGGAGCCCCTGCGCCCCTGGAAGGCCGAGCAACTGGGCGGCGGATACGCCCTGTCCGGCTGGGCCGAACGTACGGCGATCGAATCGGCCGACGCAGTGATCGCCGTGTCGCACGGCATGCGCGCCGACATCCTCAGCAGCTATCCGACGCTCGCCCCCGACCGGGTCCGGGTCGTGCACAACGGCATCGACACCTCGCTCTACCGGCCGGACCCCGGCACGGATGTGCTGAAGCGCGTCGGCGTCGATCAGGAGCGCCCGTACGTCCTGTTCGTCGGCCGCATCACCCGCCAGAAGGGCGTCCCCCATCTGTTGCGTGCGGCACGCCGGCTGGACCCGGCCACACAACTCGTCCTGTGCGCAGGCGCCCCCGACACCCCGGAGATCGAGCGGGAGTTCCGCGAGCTCGTCGACGAGCTGCGCCGCACTCGCGACGGAGTGCACTGGATCCCCGAGATGCTGCCGCGCCCGGAGGTCATCCAACTTCTCACCCACGCGGCCGTGTTCGTCTGCCCGTCGGTGTACGAGCCGCTGGGCATCGTCAACCTGGAAGCGA
Source organism: Streptomyces changchenzhani (assembly GCF_039766235.1). Lineage (NCBI taxonomy): Bacteria > Bacillati > Actinomycetota > Actinomycetes > Kitasatosporales > Streptomycetaceae > Streptomyces > Streptomyces changchenzhani. The sequence continues at coordinate 58,271 of NZ_JBDHNH010000004.1, forward strand.
TGGCCTGCGGCACGCCGGTCGTCGCCTCCGCGGTCGGCGGCATCCCGGAGGTCGTCGAGGACGGCGGGACCGGACTGCTCGTCGCATACGACGCGTCGGACGCCGGGGCCTTCGAGGCGGGCATCGCGGACGCGCTCAACCGGCTCACCGGCGACCGGCACACCGCGAACCGGATGGGCGAGGCGGGCCGCGAGCGTGCCGTGCGGGAGTTCGGCTGGGATGCCGTCGCCCGCCGCACGGTCGAGGTGTACGAGGAGATTCGAGACGCCAACTAGCGTGCAAGGGGCGGCAGATGCGCGGTGGACCTTCAGTCCTCGGGATCGTACTCGCAGGTGGGGAGGGTAAGCGGCTGATGCCGCTGACCGCCGACCGGGCCAAACCGGCGGTGACTTTCGGCGGGACCTACCGGCTCGTCGACTTCGTCCTGTCGAACCTGGTGAACGGTGACATCCTGCGCAACTGCGTGCTCACCCAGTACAAATCGCACTCGCTCGACCGTCATGTGACCACCACCTGGCGCATGTCCAGCCTGCTCGGCAACTACGTCACGCCCGTGCCGGCCCAACAGCGGCTCGGCCCGCGCTGGTACCTGGGCAGCGCCGACGCGATCCTGTAGTCCCTCAACCTCGTCCACGACGAACAGCCCGACTACATAGCGGTGTTCGGCGCGGACCACGTGTACCGCATGGACCCGCGGCAGATGCTGCAACGTCACATCGAGAGCGGCGCGGGGGTGACGGTCGCCGGTATCCGGGTGCAGCGCGCCGAGGCGTCGTCCTTCGGCATCATCACACCGGCCTCCGACGGAACCAGGATCGAGGAGTTCCTGGAGAAGCCCACCGACCCGCCGGGGCTGCCCGGCGACCCGCGCCGGGTCTTCGCCTCCATGGGCAACTACATGTTCAGCACCAAAACCCTCGTTGACGCGCTCCTGCAGGACGCCGAGGACGACAACTCGGTGCACGACATGGGTGGTTCCATCCTGCCGATGCTCACTGAGCGGGGGGTGGCCCAGGTGTACGACTTCGACGAGAACCATGTGCCGGGGGAGACGCCGCGCGACCACGGCTACTGGCGTGACGTTGGGACGCTCGACACGTACTACGACGCGCACATGGACCTCATCTCGGACCAGCCGCAGTTCAACCTCTACAACCGCCGCTGGCCCGTCTACACCCACCCCGGGCAGCTGCCCCCGGCGCGCTTCGTGGCCGGCGGCATCGCGGGCGAGTCGGTCGTCAGCGCGGGCTGCATCATCCGCGGCCAGGTCACCCGCTCCGTGCTGTCGCCGGGGGTGATCGTGGAGGAGGGTGCGGTGGTGCAGGGGTCCGTGCTCCACGACAATGTGCGGATCGGGCGGGGGGCGGTGGTCCGGGGGGCGATCCTGGACAAGAACGTGGAGGTGCCGCCGGGGGCGACGGTCGGGGTGAATCCGGAGCGGGACGGCGAGCTCTACACGATGTCCCGGAACGGGGTCATCGCGCTGGGGAAGGGCCAGTTGGTGCCTTAGGGGGCCGGGGGCGACAGGCGCCTGCGGCGGGCTGGTCCCCCACCCGCCCCTTCACGCCGTGTCCTTGTGCGGCTGCCGAACGGGAATCCGGACGGCGGGACCGTGAGGCCGCGCGGGATTCAGTCGATGCGTAGTCCGGGTCTTCTCGGGGGCGATTCCGTGCTTTGGCCGGCGCCCGTGGTGGTGCCCGGCGCGGTTCGCTCGCCCTCGCGGACGTGGACCATGCGCAGCGTTCGCACATGTGGGCGAGGACTTCAACGCGGCCTGACTACCGGGCCATCCACCACGCGGTGAAAGACGAACATCCCAACGCCGCCGCCACAGAGAGGAACCGTGTTGGGACTCTTTGCACCACGACGTGCAAACCGCCCACCCGCAGCTCAAAGAAGGGTGCTTCTTCAGGGGTTTTCGACACAGCCGGCCTTTCCGGATGGCAAGGGGAAGGCAGAGCAGTTGGAGAGTCCGGCGCTGCCGCCCTCCATCTTGGCTTGCGATCGCACTCCCGAGCATGACCCGTAGAGCCCAAGCTCACTTGACTCGATTGGGCTATGCGTGACCATCCTGCCACTCATTGTGGCGTCAGTCCTGGCGGGTTGGAGGCGCCCCGTAGGCCCCACCCGCCGCGCTCGGTACCGCGCCGCCCCGAACTCACCAGGGGCGGGCGCTGCCCGCCCAAACATGGGTCAGCCCCGGTGCGGCGTGGGCGTACCGGGGTGGAGCGAGCGCGCGCCCCGCCCGGACCGGATGCCGGACGGGCTCCCCGTAGAACACGTACTTCTGAACATCGGGAAGGGGCGGGGTGGGGAACAGCGCCGCACCGGCACCGCGGCTCAAGGCAGCGGCGGCCACGTCCGGACCCTTGACGGGGGCGGCTCGCGGACCAAGAATGAGCGCGCTCTGACAACGTTGTCCAAGCGGATGCGCCCGGGACATCGCTGCCCCACTCTCCGGAGGTCTTGATCCATGCACTGGAACCGACTGCTGGGAGCACGCGGACCCGCTGCGGCCGTCGCCGCCGCCGCACTCCTCGGCGGCGTCCTCTCCGGGCCGACGGCGCAGGCCGGGCCCCGCAATGAGCGACTCACCGACCTGGTCAACCCGTTCATCGGCACCCAGAACGAGGGCAACACCTACCCCGGCGCGTCCGTGCCGTTCGGCATGGTCCAGCTCTCCCCGGACACCGGGCACAACACCGGCTACGACTACGAGGACAAGCAGATCCGCGGCTTCAGCAGCGTGCATCTGTCCGGCGTCGGCTGCGGCCTCGGCGGTGACCTGCCCGTGCTGCCCACCACCGGCGACATCACCACCACCGACTACGCGCAGTACGCCTCGGAGTTCAGCCACGACGACGAGAAGGCGAGCCCCGGCTACTACAAGGTCGGCCTGAAGACGTACGGCGTCACCGCCGAGCTCACCGCCACCCAGCGCACCGGCGTCCAGCGCTACACCTTCCCCGCCACCGGCAAGGCCAACGTCCTGCTGAACGCCGGCCAGTCGCTGCACAGCGCCGTCTCCACCAGCGTGGAGATCCTCGACTCCCGCACGGTACGAACCGCCATCACCGGCCGGGGCTTCTGCCAGGACACCAAGCCGTACACGGTCTACACGATCACCCGCTTCGACCGGCCCTTCAAGACGTCGGGGACCTGGAACGGCGACAAGGTCACCGAGGGCTCCAAGGCATCCACCGGCACCGGCCGCAACGGCGCCTGGCTGCGCTTCGACACCACAGGCGACCGCACCGTCGAAGCCACCACAGCGCTCAGTTACGTCGACGCCCGAGGCGCCGCAGGCAACCTGCGCGCCGAGGGCCGCCACGGCTTCGACCGCACCGCGGACGCCGCGCGCGCCACCTGGGAGGACAGGCTCGGCGACGTACAGGCCAAGGGCGGCAGCGAGGACCTGCGCCGGACGTTCTACTCGTCCCTCTACCGGTCCTTCCTCGCCCCGAACATCGGCAGCGACACCGACGGCCGCTACACCGGCTGGGACCAGAAGACCCATCGGGCCAAGGGCTTCACGTACTACCAGAACTGGTCCCTGTGGGACACCTACCGCACCCAGGCGCAGCTCCTGTCGCTCCTCGCCCCGCACGAGTCCCGTGACATGGCCCTCTCGGTCCTGAAGATCGACGAGGAGAGCGGCTGGCTGCCCAAGTGGGGTTACGGCACGGTCGAGACGAACATCATGACCGGCGACCCGGTCACGCCGTTCCTCACCAACGCCTACCAGCAGGGACTGCTCAAGGGGCACGAGGAGCGGACGTACCGGGCGCTGAAGAAGAACGCCGACGGCGTCCCGCCCGCCGAGTCCGCCGCGGTCGGCCGCGAGGCCAACGTCCCCTATCTGAAGGACGGTTACGCCCCGTACATCAAGGGCCGTCCGCACGCCAAGCCCGGAGACTCCGACTACGACCACGGGGCGTCCGCCACCCTGGAGTACGCCCTGTCGGACGCCATGCTCGGCGAGATGGCCCGCGACCTGGGCCACGACAAGGACGCCGAGCGCTACGCGGGCCGCGCGCAGAACTACCGCAAGATCTTCGACGAGTCGACCGGCTTCTTCCGGGCCCGTGACGCGGCAGGCGCCTTCACCGGACCCGCCGACCCCGCGAAGAGCGAGGGCTTCCATGAGGGCACTGCCTGGCAGTACCAGTGGCTGGTGCCGCAGGACCTGCCCGGCATGGTCGGCCTGATCGGCGGCAAGGCCGCGGCCAACGAGCGCCTCGACTCCTTCTTCGCCTACGACAAGCTGCTCGCCGACCCGGCGAAGACGGCCCGCGAGGTGTGGGTCAACGGCCCGTACGACTACTACAACGCAGACAAGTACAACCCGCAGAACGAGCCCGACCTGATCGCCCCGTACACCTACCTCTCCACCGGGCAGCCATGGAAGTCCACCGACGTGGTGCACGCCGCGCTCACCCTCTTCACCGACACCCCCACCGGCATGACCGGCAACGACGACCTGGGCACCATGTCCGCCTGGAACGTCCTGTCGTCCATCGGTGTCTTCCCGATCCAGCCCGGCACCGACACCTGGGGCCTGTCCACGCCCGTCTTCGAGCGCGTGGACCTCAAGCTCGACCGGCGCTACTACCCGAGCGGGAAGTTCACGGTGACAGCGCCGGGCACCTCGGACACCGACCGTTACATCCAGTCGGCCCGGATCGACGGCAAGAATCACGCAGCGACGTATCTCACAACCGAGGAGATCCGGTCCGGCCGCTCGCTCTCCTTCACCGTCGGCGACAAGCCGTCGGGCTGGGGAACAGCGGCCTCGGCGGCCCCGCCCGCCCTGCGCTGAATCCCCAGGAGAATCCGTCCGGCCCGCCGCCCGCCCCCGCTCCGGGGGCGGGCGGTTTGGCTGGGAGGACCAGGGCCAATTAAAGTTCTGCTTTTGAGGACTTTCAGCGGCACGAGTGAACGAGAAACGGCAGCGGCGATGACGGTGACAGAGGACAGTCCTGGGTACGACGAGAACCCGGACACCCTGGTGTACGGCCCGGGCATCGATCCGGAGCGCATGGCCGTCTGCCTGGGCGTGCTCGACGAGCTGGACAAGCTCGACGTCGACCACCCCGACGCCATTGCGGTACGGCGCGCCACCGCCGGCGTCTACCGGACCGTGAAGCAGCGCCGCCGCCAGGAGCGCCGCGCCGCCAAGACCGCCCACGACCAGGCCGTCACGCACGCCACCGCGACCGGCTCCGCGGAGCGCATCGACGACGAGACGCAGGGCGTCCTGCCGTCCTCGTCGGCCACCGCCGAGATCGCCGGGATACTCAAGCGCCCCCGCTCCTGCTACATCTGCAAGACCCGGTACGTCGAGGTCGACGCGTTCTACCACCAGCTCTGCCAGAGCTGCGCCGCCGAGAACCGCGCCCGCCGCGACGCCCGCACCGACCTGAGCGGCAAGCGCGCCCTGCTCACCGGAGGCCGCGCCAAGATCGGCATGTACATCGCGCTGCGACTGCTGCGCGACGGCGCCCACACCACCATCACCACCCGCTTCCCCGGTGACGCGATCCGCCGCTTCAAGGCGATGGAGGACAGCGCCGACTGGATCCACCGCCTGAAGATCGTCGGCATCGACCTGCGCGACCCGGCGCAGGTCGTCGCGCTCGCCGACTCGGTCGCGGCCGACGGCCCGCTCGACATCCTGATCAACAACGCCGCGCAGACCGTACGCCGCTCCCCGCGCGCGTACAGCGAGCTGCTCGGCGCCGAGTCCGCCCCGCTGCCCGCCGGTGAGCTGCCCGCCTCCGAGGTCATCGGCGCCTTCGGCTCCGGCGCCCAGCTCACGCTGCCCACCGCCCGCCCGGAGGGCCTCACCGCCCAGCAGGTCACCGACCTGGCGCTGGTGACCGGCTCCACCTCGCTCGCCCGGATCGAGGCGGGCACGGCGATCGACGCCGGCGGTCTGGTCCCCGACCTGGACCACACCAACAGCTGGATCCAGACGGTCTCCGAGGTCGACCCGGTCGAGCTGCTCGAAGTACAGCTGTGCAATTCGACCGCGCCGTTCATCCTCATCAGCCGGCTCCGCGCGTCCATGGCGGCGTCGGCCGCCAAGCGCAAGTACGTCGTGAACGTCTCGGCGATGGAGGGCGTCTTCAGCCGCGGTTACAAGGGCGCGGGCCACCCGCACACCAACATGGCCAAGGCCGCGCTGAACATGCTCACCCGCACCAGCGCCCAGGAGATGCTGGAGTCCGACGGCATCCTGATGACCGCCATCGACACCGGCTGGATCACCGACGAGCGCCCGCACCCGGACAAGATGCGCCTCGCCGAGGAGGGCTTCCACGCCCCGCTCGACCTGATCGACGGCGCGGCCCGCGTCTACGACCCGATCGTGCGCGGCGAGGACGGCGAAGACCTGTACGGGGTCTTCCTCAAGGACTACGCGCCCGCCAACTGGTAGGCGGCGGCGGGCACTTCATCGAAAAGGCGCCTCAGAACCGTGCGTGCGCGGTGATGTCCGCGCCGAACTGGTCGATCATCGCGGGCGTCACCGTGGGCCTGCACTGGGCGATCGCCGCCAGATAGTCCTCCGTGCCCGCGCCGGGCAGCCGCCGGCCGTCCGGCACCGCGCCGACCTCCTCCAGGTCCCGCTCGAACGCGGCCTGGGCCGCGCTGCGGGCCGCGTGTTCGATGTCGGCGGGAGTGAACAGTTCGCTGGCCGCCACCAGCACCGCCACGTCCACATCGGAGCGGCCCTCGGTGTAGCGGGACCAGATCGCGGTGCGCGCGGCCGTGTCCGGTGTGCCGATCGGGATCAGATAGTCGAATCGGCCCGGCCGCAGGAACGCCGGGTCGAGCGAGCGGATGGAGTTGGTGGCGCACACCAGCAGCCGCTCGTCGCGCTCCCGGAAGCCCGGTATGAGCTTGAGCAGCTCATTGGTCACCCCGTGCATTCCGCCGGGCTGCGCGGGCTCGGTGCGGACCGGGGCGATCTCCTCGACCTCGTCGATGAAGACCAGCACCCGTTCGAGCTCGGCGATCCGGGCGAACGCGCTGCGCAGCGCCGCCGCCAGGTTCCCCTCGTCCGCCAGCCGGGAGGGCAGCAGCTCGACGAACGGCCAGCCGAGCTTGGAGGCGATGCCCCGGGCGAACGTGGTCTTGCCGGTGCCGGGCGGGCCGAACAGCGCGACGGCCCGCGGTGGCCGCACCCCGTGTCTCGCGGCGCGCTCGGGCTCCGCCAGCGGCAGTACGATCCGGCGCTCGATGAGGTCCTTCTCGGCCTCCATGCCGGCCACCTTGGCCCACAGGTCGCTGGGCAGGAACCGCCCGCCGAGGTCCTCAAGGAGACTGGCCACGGGGCCGTGCAGCGGCTCGACCTTCTCGAAGTAGGCCACTGCGGGCTGTCGCGTGTACCCCGCGTTGAGCAGCCCCTCGCCGAACAGGTCCTCCTCGGGCAGTACGTACGCGATGCGCCCCACCCGGGCCGCGACGAGCCGCCGCTCCAGTTCGACCAGGAGCGCGCTGGCCAGCCCCCGGCCGCGCCAGGCCGACGCGATGGCGATCCGCATCACCCAGGCGCGTTCCCCGGCCACTCCCGCGAGCGCCGCCCCGATGGGGACGCCCTGGTGGACCGCGACGACGGCGGGCTGGCGGGACGTGAGCGCGCCGATGCACTCGGCGAGCGAGAAGACCGACTCCTGCCCCAGTTCGGCCGTCGTGTCGATCAGGTGGACCACCGCTGCGAGATCACTCTCGCGGTAGTCGTGGATGAGCCAATTCACCGGTGCCGCCCCTCGTTGGTGCTGTTGCGGCGAGGCTAGGGGCGGACGTACACGGGGTCCTGCTCCACCGTGCACAAACCTCGGCGGCAAACTCGACGTTCCGTCCGTAGCCAGTACGGGCAGGATGCACGGTCGGGGTAGCGGTTCCGCGGAGCGCTTTGCGCGCTGTTCGCCCTGGTCACCCGCCGGACGTGTGTGCGGCTGCCACCAGTTCCAGCACCGGCCGCCAGTCGTCCATCACCCCGGCGTCGAGACCGACGACCTTCCCCGCGTCATCCGCCTGGCGCAGCGTCACCGCCGCTTCGGCGAGCGGGTCGCGTGCGAAGGCGTCCGCCTCCCGCGGGGTCATCGTCCCGCCCTGCAGCCCGAGGGTCAGCGCGCTCTGCGGCGACAGGGGACGCCCCGGCTCGGCCGTCGCCAGATAGCGCTTTGCCGGTACGTGCAGCTGTACGAGCCGGGCCACCCGGTCGCCGAGCAGCGGGTGCACGGCGATGGCCGCGTGGTGCGCGTGACCTGCGTCGTCACCCGGGTGCAGCAAGTGCCCCAGGTCGTGCACCAGGCCCGCCACCTGGAGTTCCTTGTCGCTGGGGTGCGAGCGGCGCAGCAGGTGCGCCGTCTGCAGGGCGTGGTCGTGCAGGTCCACCGGATCGCCGCTGCGGTCGGGGGCGTCCCAGGCGCCCCGGCAGGCGTGCAGCAGGGACATCAGTTCCTCGACGCTGCGCAGTTCCATCCCTGTTCCTCGCTGTCGTTTCCCGGACCTGAGGTGCGTACTCCCGAGCAGATCACGGAGGCGTCGACTTCCGGCTGAACGGGGCGCGAAGGGAGGCAGGCTTAAAGACGACGAAATCCATCGAGCGGAAGCCCGCTCATATGGGTACTCTGTTGCTCACGGACAGCCCCACCAAGGCCAATCCAGAGTGAACACCGGCGCCACCGCGACCGAACTGCCCCATTTTTCCTGACCTGTCGGGCGACAGGTCGCTGCCGGCGAGAGCCGTGGTGATCAGGTCCGAAGGGTTACGCGACATAAAGGAGTGCGCGGTGACACCAAATTTGGCGAAGCAGGACAATCGGTCGCATGAGCGTGGCGACATGGCCGGTCAGGCCAGACGTCGTCGGCCCGGCGAACTCGGCAGCCTGGAGGTCTGGTCCAGGTCCGCGCCGATCCGGCTGGCGGGCTACGAGGACGATCTGGCGGAGCCGCACATCCTGCCTGGTATCGACTGACCGGCCCGCCGGCCGACGGCTGAACGACTGCCCGGTGGGGCGGTGGCGCACGACGCCACCGCCCCACCGTTCTGTGCGGCCGACCGTGGGTGGCGGACGGCGTCCGTCTCCTCGCACTCCGAGCCGGGGCTAGTCGGTGAACTCGCCCCACACCAAAGGCTTGTTCATGGAGCGGTGCGAATTTGTTCAACATTCTGCAAATCATGTACAAGAATGTTCACCGCGTCGCGTGCGGGGGATACTTTCCCGTCCGTGAAGCTGAAGTTGAGACCTCAAAAGGATCCACTGGCCGGCACAGGACGTCGTACGTTGCTCCGGGTGGCGGTCGCCGGCAGTGCGGTGGCCACCGGCGGTCTGGCCCTCGGGGCGATCCCGGCATCGGCCGCCCCGCCGTCGATGATCTCCCGCACCCGGCCCACCACCCCCGCGCAGGCCCTGCACGAGCTGAGCGTGGGCAATCGGCGCTGGCGGACGTTCCAGCAGCAGCACCCCGACGAGTCCCCTTCCGTGCGGAACGCACTGGTGACCGGCCAGCACCCCTTCGCCGTCATCCTGGGCTGCATCGACTCGCGCGTACCTCCCGAGCTGGTCTTCGACCAGGGCCTCGGCGACCTGATGACCGTGCGCTCGGCCGGTGAGGTCCTGGACGAAGCCGTCCTCGGGAGCATCGCGTACGGTGTCCTGGAGCTGGGCGTTCCCCTGATCATGGTCCTCGGGCACCAGTCCTGCGGCGCGGTGGCCGCGGCGGTCCACGCGGACGAGACCGGTGAGGAACTCCCGGCGCACATCGAGTACTTGGCCGACCGTATACGCCCGGCCATAGACCACAGCCAGCACGGCGCCGCCCGCGTCGACTCCACCGTCAACCGCAATGTCGGCCTCGTCCGCAGGCAGCTGGCCGCGGAGCCGGACCTCGCGGCCAAGGTCGCCACCGGGGCACTGGCCATCGTCGGGGCCCGCTACGAGCTCAACTCGCAGCTGGTCCACGTCATTCACTGAGGCCGTACGGGCCGGGGGAGCCGCCGTCGTCAGCGCCCGACAGGCGCGGCCGGCGGCTCGACCTCCAGGAAGCGTCTGCGTCGCGGCCCGATGTACAGCAGCGCCGTCCAGCCCACCCGCTCCAGCGCGTCGGCGCACCCGGTCAGGGCGTCCTGCTCCTCGTGCGCCGCGCCGCCGCCGGGCGGCCCCAGCCACTCCACCCGCACCGTCCCGGGCCGCTCGCCCGGACCGACGCGATACCCCGTCGCGGTCCGCAGCCCCGCCGCATCGACCGCGGAGTCCGCGATGCCCGCCGCCTCCAGCGTCAGGGCGACCGAGCGCGCCACCTGATTGCGCTCCCAGAGCGCCGGTATCGCCCGCGGGTCCCCGGCGTCCGTGTTCGTCAGGCGCCGGATCTGCATCAGCCCCTCGAACGCGACCCGGACCTCGGCGGCCCGCTCGCGGGCCGGCGCGATGGGCGCCGGCCCGTCACCGGTGGCCGCCGTGAATGCTCCGGCCGTCATCGTCATCACCGCCTCCCGGATCCAGGAGGGCCAATTCTGTCAGCCGGCTCTGACAACCGGCCTGCGCACAGCGCGTACGGCCGTCATCCGGCGCCCTCCCCGGCGGGCTACCGGGCCGCCGACCCGGCAGGAGCGGTTCGCTGCCACGGGCGGAGCGCCTCGATCCGCTCCGCCAGCGCCAGCAGCCGGTACTCGCCACCGGGCGCGGCCACCAGCTGTATGGAGCAGGGGGCGCCGCCGGGCAAGGACCCGAACGGCATCGAGAGCGCGGGCCACCCGGTGAGGTTCCACGGCGGAGTCGTCGGCGCGTAGGCGGTGTTGACCAGCACATTGTGCAGCCAGCCGCGCTCGTCCCAGGGCGCGGCAGCGGGCCCGCGCCGTGCGAGCGCGGGCATGATGAGCACGTCGTACCGCTCGAAGAACGGCGCCAGCCGCTCGCGCAGCAGCGACCGGTGATCGGTGCGCATCAGCGGTGTACGGGCGAACAGCCGGCCGGCCGCGGCATGCCGGCGTGTGCGCGGGGCGAGCCGCCGGGGATCGATGCCCTCGGCGTCCTTCGCGGTGCCCGCCGTCCAGCGGGCCAGCGAGGCGGGCCCCAGGCTCAGCGGATACGGCGGGTCGGCGTGCTCCACGTCCTGCCCGTCGTCGATGAGCAGCCGGGTCGCCGCACGGACCGCGTCGGCGTACGGGCGGGAGATGCCGGCGCCGACGAGCGGGCTGCACGAGGAGGCGGCGATCCGCAGCGAACCGGTGGGGGACTGGGGCTGCTCCCCGGCCAGCACCGAGAACATCAGCCGGGCGTCGGCCACCGTTGTGGTGAGCGGACCGTTCTCGGCCATGCCGAACCAGTCGCCGTTCCCGATCCCGGCGAACACCCGGCCGTACCCCGGCTTCAGGCCGAGCACCCCGCAGTTGGCGGCCGGGATGCGCAGTGAGCCCATGCCGTCGTTGCCCAGCGCGATCGGGACCAGCCCCGCCGCGACGGCGGCCGCGCTGCCGCCCGAGGAGCCACCGGCGGTGCGCGTCGGGTCCCAGGGGTTGCGCGCGGTGCCGTGCACGCCCTCGGTGGTGCCGAAGACGCACAGCTCCGGGACGTTGGTGAGGCCGACGACCACGGCTCCGGCGGCGCGCAGCCTGGCCACCGTCTCGTGGTCGGCCGTGGCGGGTGCCGCCGAGGAGGCCCCGGTGCCGTTGCGGGTGGCCTCGCCCCGCACAGCGAGGTTGTCCTTGACGGCCACAGGCACGCCCGCGAGGGGCAGTTCGGCCAGGTCGGGGTGGGCAGCCAGCTCCTCCGCCTCCTGGAGAGCGGCTTGCGTGCGTACGGTGCGGAATGCCCCGACACGGGCATCGCCCTCGGCGATCCGGGCGAGATGCGCCGCCACCACCTCCCTCGGCGTCACACGCTTGTCCCGCACGGCGGCGGCTATTTCATGGGCGGTCAGGCCGGTCCAGTTCGTCACCTGCGCAACTGTGCCTGTCGCGCTGGCGCGCGTCGAGGGGGCGGGGGGTGGCCGGAAAGCGCGTACCGCCCCCTCGCCCCCGGGACGCCCTGCGGGCGTGTCCTCAAACGCCGGACGGGCTGAAATTCAGCCCGTCCGGCGTTTGAGGACCGGGGTCTGGGGCGGAGCCCCAGTTGTGGGACGGGGCGGGTAGGGGGAAAGCGCCGCAGGCAACCCGCACAGGCAACCCGCACCCGCGCCGCAACCACCCTCGCCCCCGTTCACCCGCACCCCCGCCCTACCCCACAATCCTCCGCAACGTCCGCCCGAGCCGCCGGGCGTACCACCGCTGGACGACAGGCACGCAGGGCCCCGCCAGCCGTGTGTACCAGCGGCCCGCTCGGCTGAAGGCGGTGACGGTGAACCACACGGCCCCGTCGGCCGCCAGCTCGACGACGAAGGACTCCTCGCCACGCTCCGGGTGACGACCGGTCGTCCCGTAGGCGAAACCGATCCGGTCGTTCTCGTACGCCGTCCAGACGACTTCGCACGGCGCCGGCACCCGCAGCGGCCCGATGCCGATCGCGCACTCGACCGTCACGCCGGGGTCGGCCCGCTCCGCGTCCGACCGCACGCGTACGCCCGACGCGCGGTGCAGCCGCCAGGTGGTCACCGCCCGGCCCGCCGCCTCGAAGGACGCGCGGCCCCGGCCGATCAGGGCGCGGTGGTGGAGGTGGTTGTACCCGGCGGGCAGAAGCTCCTGCCGGGTGGCCCCGACCTCGGGGTAGTTGAGCGTGCTCATGCGGCAGTCTCCTCAAGTCGTCGCCAGGCCAGCACCGCGCAGAGTGCGAAGCCGAGGGCGTTGCCCAGGCCGTGGGTGGCGGCCATCCAGGTCAGGTTGGGGTGCGGGATTCCGGTGGCCTCGCCGAGTGCCCAGCTCAGGGCGAGCAGCATGGTCGCGACCAGCACGGAGGCCGAGACCGCGAGCAGGAACCGGGTGGTCCTGTCCTGCCCGTCGTCGCGGACGTCCCGCCAGGTCAGCAGCGCCACCGCCCACATGCCCGCGGTCAGGACGAGCGCCCCCGCCAGTTCGGCCCAGTCGTCGACGAAGTAGCCGGCGAGGACGAGCAGCGTGCCGAGCGGCACGCTCAGTGCGGCGAACCGCCCCGTCGGCCCGTCGGCGGCCCGGCAGACGAGCCCGGCCACCAGCGCCGCGGCGAAACCGGCGAAGTGGAAGTGCGGCACGGTGAGCGCCAGGATGTCCAGGTCGAAGCCGAAGAGCTGGTGGCCCCCGCGCTCGGCGACCAGTGCGAGCCCGGCGACCGAGGGTGCCACCAGCGCGGTGAGCACCGCGATCTCGGCCGGGACGAGCGAGCGTGTACGGGCCAGCCGCCCCGGGGCATGCAGGGCGAGGGCAAGGGTGCCCAGGGCGTAGACCGCGGCGAGCGCGGTCGCGACCGTACCGCGCGGCAGCCACAGCGCGACGGCTCCCGGCGCTGCCAGCAGTGGCCACAGGCGCCGGATCCGGTTGAGGTGCGGTGAGCCGATGAGGCGCAGCCCCATCGGCACGACGACCAGCATGCCGAGCATGACGATCAGGTTGACCAGTACGAACACGACCCACCCCCTGATTTTTTGAACATGTTCAAGTCCACGCTGACCCTATGGCCTTTTTTGAACGCGTTCAAGTAGCGGTGTTCCCGGGGGTGCGGCAAACAATGGGACACGCGATACCTCCACGCGACACCTCGGGGTCAACAGGCGGGAGATCCTGGTGCGCTCACCCACAGGCCGGTACGCGCTGACCGCGGCGGCCCTCACTGTCGGACTCGTCGCCGCGGGCTGTGCTGGCAGCGACGGCAAGGACGTCACCGGATCCCAGGACGTCCTGCTCCAGCCGGTCGCAGCTCAGGGCCCCGACCCGTTCACCAAATCGACGGCCAAGAGCGCCGCCGCGCTCCCCTCGGACGCGACCAGGAGCCCGAGCGTCACCGGCAGCCCGTCCGCCACGACGCAGGCGATGCGCAGCGTCTCGGGCGCCGAGCCCGGTCTGTACGGCGGTACGCATTCCGTCGCCAGCTGCGATGTCGACCAGCAGGTGCGCTTCCTCACCGCGGACCGGGCGAAAGGCCGGGCCTTCGCCCGCGTGAGCGGCATCGACCAGGGTGCCGTCGCCGGTTATCTGCGCGGCCTCACCCCGGTGCTCCTGCGGGCCGACTCGCGTGTGACGAACCACGGCTATCGCGACGGCTCCGCCACCAGCTTCCAGTCCGTACTGCAGGCAGGCACCGCCGTCCTCGTGGACAGTCACGGCGCGCCGCGCGTACGGTGCGCCTGCGGCAACCCGCTGCTGCCGCCGAAAGTCGCCGGGGGGACGGTGGCGCACCGGGGACAGCCGTGGTCCGGATACCGGCCCGGCCAGGTCGTCGTCATCAGGCCCGTGACGCAGGTGATCACCAATCTGGTCATCGTGAACATCGTCAACAACACCTGGATCGAGCGGAAGACGGGCGACGACGGCGACCGGGACAGGACACCCGACGTCACGCCCACGCCGACCGACTCCGGCTACGACCCGGATACCGGGAGTCCCGACCCGGACGACCCCGAAACCGAAACCGAAACCGAGTCCGACCCGGCGACGGAATCGGAGTCCGAGTCCGCATCGGAGAGCGCCGACGAGTCGAGTACGGACCCGGGCACAAGCACAAGCACCGACACCACCAGCACCGACACCCCCACTACCGGTACCGGTACCGGTACCACTACCGGTACCACCACCGACCCCGCCTCCCCGCCCTGTCCCTCCCTCAGCTCCCTCGCGCCGGGACGTCCCGCGACAGCGGTCCCGTCGGTCGTCCCGCCGGGCTGTCCGACGCCGCCCCCGCCGCCCACCGTGACCTCGTCCGCGCCGTCCGTCGATCAGCCCTGACCGGTCGAGGAATAAGGCGAATGGTGGCAGAGTGGCGGCATGGCTGATCGGGGAGTGCGTGCCCTGTCGCTTCCGGACGACTGGCCGGCCCACTCGGATCTGACCCTTTCCCTCAACCGGATGGGCAGCTTCGACTGGGACCTCGGCAGCGGGCTGATGCACATGGATCAGGCCGCGCTCGACGTCTTCGAGCTGCGCCGGGAGGAGTATCAGGGCCGCCCGGAGGACCTGGCCGCGCGGGTGCCGAGCGCCGAGGGCACCCGGCTGGACGCCATGGTCTCCGAAGCCCTCAAGAACGGCAGTACCACCTACGGCGCGTACTTCCGCATCCGCTGCCGGGACGGCTCCCTGCGCTGGACCCATACGCAGGGCTTCGTACGACGCGACAGCAGCGGCAGGCCGCACCGCATCATCGGCATCGTGCGCGACGCCACTCAGGAGCTCTCCGACACGAGCGCCCGGATCGAAGGGGACGACGCGCGGCGGCGCAGGACCAGCGTCGTGGAGAGCGCCACGGCGGCTCTGGCGCACGCGCGCACCGTGCGGGACGTCATCGACGTGCTCAACGACTCCCACGGCCTGGAGAACCTCGGCGCCACCAGCCTGGTGATGGGCCTGGTCGAGTCCGGGCGCATCCACCTCGTCGCCGAAGGGCCCGAGGGCTCCTTCGTGCCGGGCACCCGCTACACCCGGATCGACGAGCAGTACCCGATGAGCGAGGTGGTCCGCACCCTCGCGCCGCGCTTCATCGAGTCGCGCGAGGACTTCGCCGGTTCCTACCCGGTCCTGTGGCCGCACATCAGCCGCCTCGGCATCACTTCCGCGGCCTATCTGCCGCTGATCGCCCAGGCCCGCCCCATCGGCGCGCTCGGCCTGCTCTACAGCGACCGGGTCGGGTTCACCGCCGACGAACGCAATGTGCTGATCGCCCTCGGCAGCAGCATCGCGCAGAGCCTCCAGCGGGCGATGCTCTACGAGCAGGACAAGGACCTCGCGCAGGGGCTTCAGCAGGCCATGCTGCCGCGTCGGATACCCGCCGTCCCCAGGGCGCAGATTGCCGTCCGCTACCGGTCGGCCCGTCTCGGCCGCGACATAGGCGGCGACTGGTACGACGTGATCCTGCTGCCGGGCGGCCGGGTCGGCGCGGTCATCGGAGATGTGCAGGGCCACGACACCCACGCCGCCGCCGTCATGGGCCAGCTGCGCATTGTGCTGCGCGCGTACGCCGCCGAGGGCCACACCCCCGCCACCGTCATGGCCCGCGCCTCCGGTTTCCTCCACGAGCTGGACACCGAACGATTCGCCACCTGCACCTACGCCGAGGTGGACCTGACCACCGGAGTCGTCCAGCTGGTCCGGGCCGGGCACATCGACCCGATGGTGCGCCACACCGACGGATCCTGCCGCCGGGTGTCCGTCGAAGGCGGCCTGCCGCTGGGGCTCTCCGCTGAGTTCGGGCGGCTCGACTACCCGGTCACCACCATCGAGCTGGACCCCGGACAGACCCTGCTGCTGTGCACCGACGGTCTGGTGGAGCAGCCGGGCGCCGACCTCGACGACGGCATGCAGAAGCTGGCCGCGCTGGTCCGTACCGGCCCCAGCGACCTGCAGCAGCTGGCCGACCGGCTGTGCGAGGTGGTCGACGAGCGGGGCGGCGAGGACGATGTGGCGCTGCTGCTCCTGCGCCGCCGGGGCGTGGACGTACCGCAAGGCGGCGGGCGTCTTCAGCAGCATGTCGCGCAGAACGACCCGGAGGCGCTGAGTTCGGCGCGGCACATGATCCGTGCGGCGGTACGGGCCTGGGGTGCCGAGGAGCGCGAGGACGAGATCGAGCTGGCCGCCGGTGAGCTGATGACCAACGCGCTGATGCACACCGACGGCGGGGCGGTCGTCACGGCCCGGGTGCTGACCGGGGACCGGCGGCGCCTGCGCATCGAGGTGGAGGACACCTCCAGCGTGCTGCCGCGGCGCCGGGAGGCGGGGGAGTCCGGGGTCTCCGGGCGTGGACTGATGCTGGTGGATCTGCTGGCGGTCGGCTGGGGTGTGGAGTCGCGGGGCAGCGGCAAGTGTGTGTGGTGCGAATTTGACATCCCTGACCGGTTTGACCGGCAGGCCTGATCATACCGGACAGTAACTGTCCGTCATGTGAACGCACTTGACCGTAACCAACGTTCGGGATTGACTGCGCTCTTCCCTTGCACTTCCACCGCATCCGATGACGTGAGGGCTTCTTGAGCACCGAGCTTCTGGCACCTCTTGATCTGGCGTTCTGGCACCTCGAATCCACCGAACACCCCATGCACCTCGGCGCGCTCGCCCTGTTCGACGGCGGCGACCCGGCCGACACGAACCCGACCGCGATCGCGGAACTGCTCGCCCAGCGGGCCGCCGC
Organism: Streptomyces changchenzhani; assembly: GCF_039766235.1. Taxonomy (NCBI): domain Bacteria; kingdom Bacillati; phylum Actinomycetota; class Actinomycetes; order Kitasatosporales; family Streptomycetaceae; genus Streptomyces; species Streptomyces changchenzhani. Next base: position 75,523 of record NZ_JBDHNH010000004.1, read on the forward strand.
CATCCCACGGCTGCGCATGCGCGTACGTGACGTCTGGCTGCCGGTGGGCGGCGCGGCCTGGGTCGCCGCCAAGGACTTCGACGTACGCCGCCATGTCCAGCAGATCCGGCTGCCCGAGGACGACCTCGCCGCCCACGCCGTCCACCACGCCGGGGAACTGATGGAGCGACCGCTCGAACGCGGCCTGCCGCCCTGGAAGATGTACGTCCTGGCCGGCGCCCCCGGCGGCCCCTTCGCCATCCTGGTCAAGCTTCACCACGCCCTGGCCGACGGCATGCGCGCGGTCAGCATCGGCGCGGGCATCTTCGACCAGATCGCCGGCGCCCGTGAGGCCGGCGCCGGGCGTGAGCGCACTGTGCCGCCCCGCTCCTGGCTGCCAGGACCCCGGCAGGCCGTCGGCTTCGCCCGCGACCGCATCGAGGAGCTGGGCCGGGCCGTCGGCATCGGCGCGTCCGTGATGCGGGCCGGACGCTTGGACCTGTGGGGCGCCAGCGCCCTCGCGGCGGGTTCCAGCGGCACGCGGCGGCTCGGCACCGCCGTGCTCGACCAGGGCGACGTACTGAAGGTGCGCAGGGTGGCCGGTGGCACGGCCAACGACGTGCTGCTCGCCGTCGTCGCCGGTGCGCTGCGCCGCTGGATGCTGGAGTGCGGCGAACCACTGCCCGGCACGGACCCGCGCGCCCTGGTGCCGGTCTCCCGGCGCCGCCCCGGCAGCCCCGCGGGCTCCGGCAACAAGCTCTCCGCCTACCTCCTGAGCCTGCCCGTGTCCGAACCCGATCCCTGGGCGCGGCTCACCGCGGTCCGCGCGGCCATGGACCGCAACAAGGCCGGCGGGCCGGGACGCGGCGCGGGCGCGGTCGCCGTACTGGCCGACCAACTGCCTTCGCTCGCCCACCGGTTCGGTGCCCCGCTCGCGGGCAGCGCGGCCCGGATACTCTTCGACGTCCTTGTCACGAGCGTGCCGCTGCCCCGCTCCACCCTCTCGCTGGGCGGCTGCCCGCTGCGCGAGATCTACCCGATGGCGCCCCTGGCCCGCGGCCAGTCCCTGGCCGTGGCGCTGTCGACGTACGGCGGACAGGTCCATGTCGGCCTCGTCGCCGACGCCAAGGCCGTGCCCGACCTGGACCCGCTGGCCCGTGGCATGTCCGACGAGCTGGCCGAGCTGCTGCGGGCCGCCGCGGCCTGAGGCACGCTGGAGGTATGCCTGAGCTGCCGGAGGTCGAAGCGCTGCGAGAGTTCCTTGACGGACAGCTGGTCCGCCGCGAGATCGGCCGGGTGTTCCCCGTCGCGATCAACGTCCTCAAGACATACGACCCGCCGCCCTCCGCACTCGAAGGCGCCACCGTCACGGCCGTGGACCGCCGCGGCAAGTTCCTCGACATCACCGCCGGGGACCTGCACCTGGTCACCCATCTGGCCCGCGCGGGCTGGCTGCGCTGGAAGGACGACCTGCCGACCGAGCCGCCCCGCCCGGGCAAGGGTCCGCTCGCGCTGCGCGTCGCACTGGACGGCGGCGCGGGCTTCGACCTCACCGAGGCGGGTACGAAGAAACGGCTCGCGGTGTACGTGGTGCGCGACCCGGCGCAGGTGCCCGGCATCGCAAGGCTGGGCCCCGACCCGCTCGCCGATGGCTTCGGCCGCGAGGAGTTCGCGGCGCTGCTCACCGGGGAACGCCGCCAGATCAAGGGCGCGCTGCGTGACCAGAGCCTGATCGCGGGGATCGGCAACGCGTACAGCGACGAGATCCTGCACGCCGCGGAGATGTCACCCTTCAAACCGACCGCGAACCTGACCGGGGCCGAGACCACGACGCTGTACGAGGCCTTGCGGACCACCCTGAAGGAGGCCGTCGAGCGCTCGCGCGGGGTCGCCGCGGGCCGGTTGAAGGCGGAGAAGAAGAGCGGGCTGAGAGTCCACGGCCGGGCCGGTGAGATCTGTCCTGTCTGCGGCGACACGATCCTTGAGGTGTCCTTCAGCGATTCCGCGCTGCAGTACTGCCCCACGTGCCAGACGGGCGGAAAGCCGCTCGCCGACCGGCGGATGTCGCGCCTGCTCAAGTAGGCCGGCGGATCGGGCCGGGCCGATCGGGCCGGTGCGGGGCCCGCCCTACGCGTAGATCTGCGCCCGGACCTGGGCCCAGGCCTAGGCAGTGTCTGATGGCTCTTTGATGAGGTCGCGGAGCCAGATGACGATGGCTGCGGTGGCCAGGGTGCCGTTGAAGATGTAGTCGCGTTTGTCGTACCGAGTGGCGACGGCCCGGTGTTGTTTCAGTTTGCCGATGGTGCGTTCGACGGTGTTGCGTCGGCGGTACTGGTCGCGGTCGAAGGCTGGTGGACGTCCGCCGGCCCGGCCGCGTCGGTGGCGGTTCGCGCGCTGGTCGTCGGGCTGCGAGATCGTTGCTTTGATCCCGCGTCTGCGCAGGTAGACGCGGTTGGCGCGGCTGGAGTACGCCTTGTCGCCGCGGGCCCGGTCCGGTCGGGTGCGGGGACGCCCGGTCCCGGTGCGGGGCACGTTCAGGGCGTGCATGAGCGGGATGAACATCGGGCTGTCCCCGCGCTGACCGGGCGAGGTCAGCCAGACCAGAGGCCGGCAGCGGTCGTCGGCCAGCAGGTGGATCTTGCTGGTCAGTCCGCCCCGGGAGCGTCCCAGGGCCTCACGCCCATCTTCGTCCACACGAATGCCGCCCCTTTTTCAGGATGGTCGGTCGGAGGAGTATGCCGGGCTCCAGCCGCGTGCTGGTGGGCCCGGCATGTCGTTGAGTCGACGTTCACCGCCCACTCGCCGTCTGTATCCAAAGCGGTGGCATCCGCGCCGGCCTGTAAGGCACGCAGGATCTTTGACCAGGTGCCGTCGGCCGACCAACGGCGGTGTCGCTCGTAGGCGGTCTGCCAGGTTCCGTAGCGTTCAGGCAGGTCACGCCAGGGAATCCCGGTCCGTGTCCGGTAGAACACACCGTTGACCACGGTGCGGTGATCGGCCCACCGTCCACCCGGCCCGCCGATTTCCGGCAGCAGCGGAGCTATCCGCTCCCACTGAGCATTTGTCAGTTCATGCCGACGCACCATGACCGACTCCTGCCCTGAACAGCGATAGATCCACCGCCCGGACAAGAGCCATCAGACACTGCCTAGGCCTTGATGGTGACCAGCCGCTTCCCGTCCAGTGTGCGGACCTCGAAGCGGTCGATCTCGTTCCCGCTCAGCGCTGCCCCACCCTCCGTGCGCAACGGCTCCTCGTGCCCCGCCACGCCCGGATTGCCGTAGCCCCCCGGAGGCACCGCCCAGGTGGTCACCGTCTGCTCCTCGCCGTCCTTGCCCACCGCGATCAGCTTGCAGGCCAACGGCCCGTCGACGCGGGCGAGTTCGAGCCCGACCCCCGACCCCCAGCCGCGTTCTCGCAGCGCCACGGTCGCCGAGACCCCGGTGGCCGAGTCGGTGGCGGCCAGCCGGCGCACCGCGCCACCCCCGTCACCGCCCCCACCCTGGAGCTGCAGGCCGAGCACCGCAGCGGGCCCGCCAATGATCAGGGCCGCCGCCGCCGCGACCAGCCGGATACGGCGTCTGCCACTGCGCCGCCGGGTCACCTCGACGCGGTCGAGCAGCCGGTCGAGCAGTTCGGGCACGGGCGGCTGGGGCAGGAGGACGCCGGGGCCCCCGCCGGGGTGGGCGAAGGTGGCCAGCATCGATTCGAGTCCGGCGAATTCGCTGAGCCGCACGGCACACATGGGACAGTCGGACAGGTGTTCCTCGAAGCGGAACGTATCTGCTGGATCCAGGACGCCGAGCGCGTACGCGCCGACGTCCTGATGCCGTTGCTTCGGACTCATGGGGCAATTCCTCGTGGGTCTCGCGCGATGCACGGGGCGTGATGGGTGGGTCTCCACCAGGTACGGACTTGACCCGGATTCTGCTCAGGGTGTGCGGTAATCCCACCGGATTCCCCACAGTCCGGACGTTCTTGTGGCCACGGGGCGGGGCCCGCACACTGGGCGGGTGACAGCCCGCGAGACGAACCCCGCATGACGGTGCCGTCGCCCTCGGGGGGCGCGCATGTCCGGTTGCAGCTGGGTGCGTACGTGCTGGACGCGTTGTCGCCGGGCGAGGACGCCGAGGTCGCGTTCCACCTCGGCCGGTGCGACGTGTGCCGCGCCGCCTACCTGGAAGTGGCCGACGCCCCCGCGCTGCTCGCCCTGTTCTCCGAGGACGACCTGGCGCCGGACCGCGACGAATGACACCCCCTAAACTCCGGGGCATGTTGCGTGCACTGGCTGTCGACGACGAACGACCGGCGCTGGAGGAACTCCTCTACCTGCTGCGCGCCGACCCCCGGGTGCGCAGCGCGGAAGGGGCCACCGACGCCACCGCGACACTGCGCCGGATCAACCGCGCGCTCGACTCGGGCCCGGACGGCGCGGACGCCATCGACGTCGTCTTCCTCGACATCCACATGGCCGGGCTCACCGGCCTCGACGTCGCCCGGCTGCTCGCCGGGTTCGCCAGGCCGCCGCACATTGTCTTCGTCACCGCCCACGAGGGCTTCGCCGTGCAGGCCTTCGACCTCAAGGCCGTCGACTACGTACTGAAGCCGGTCCGCAGGGAGCGCCTCGCCGAGGCCGTACGTCGCGTCTGCGACCAGGTCGAAGCGGCCTCCACCGCCGCGCAGCCCCCTGCGCCCGCCGCCGCCCTCGCACCGCAGACCGGCACCGCCGACCAGATCGCCGTTGAGCTGGGCGGAGTCACCCGCTTTGTCCCGATCGACGACATCGCGTACGTCGAGGCGCAGGGCGACTACGCCCGGCTGCACACGGGCGCGGGCAGCCACCTCGTCCGTATCCCGCTCTCCACCCTTGAGGAGCGCTGGGCCACCCGCGGATTCGTCCGCATACACCGTCGCCATCTGGTCGCCCTGAGCCGCATCGACGAACTGCGGCTGGACGCGGGGGCGACGACCGTACGGATCGGCGAGGCGGAACTCGCGGTCAGTCGCCGCCATGCCCGCGAACTCCGCGACCTGCTGATGCGGCAGGCACGCGGCTGATCTCCGGCCCTGTGCCTCCGGGGCTGCTGCCTGGGCTGTTGCGGGGCGGGGCGGGTCAGGGCTGGGTGCGGGTGCGGGTGGGCCGCTGCGCGGGGCTGTCCCCTCCCCGTCCCTTCCCGAAACTGGGGGCACGCCCCCAGACCCCCGGAGGCGGTGGTGTGCAGGGGCGTGCCCCCAGGCCCCGGGGGAGGCGGGGTGCGGGGGCACGCCGCCAGGCCCCCGACCGCTGATCGTTCCCGGCGTGCCGTTCGCCGCCGTACAACCGCCGCCCGGCGACCGGCCCCTCGAACGGGCCGTGCCGCCGTGCACCGCCCCCTAGGCTCGGCCGGGTCACTCGATCGCGGCGGAGGACGCGCCCACCCGAAGGAGCCCGGATGTCCGAACTCGACGCACTGCTGGCGGAACTCCGCAGCCTGCCGCCGACCCGGCCGTCCGATGCGCACGACCTCGAAAAGCTCCTGACCAAGGTGAAGAGCGCGGCCGGGCGCTGGGCCGATGTGCTCTACGAGGTGCAGGATTCCGCCCGGAGCCTTGCGGGGCCGCGTACCTCGGCCGCCCTGGAGACCGCCTGCCGCCGGGCCGAGGAGTCGTACGTCGAGCTGGAATTCGCGCTCGCCGACTGCGGCGGACCGGCAGGCCCCCGACCCTAGGGCCGGGGTTCGGCCTCAGGCCCTAGGGTCGGTAATCGTTGCTGCTTGAAGCTCTCTCCCGGCTGAAGAAGCCGGGAGATTCCCTCGTACCTTGCGATGACGGGTTTGACAGGCTATGCCTGTCCGACGACGACCCTCCCGGCCGCCGCGGCGAGTGCAAGACTCACCCACGTCATGCTGTACTTCAGCGACTCCAGTTCGGCTGTCGCTGAGGTCACCCAAGACCCTGGCGAACTCCGGCACCCCGCGCCAATTCGAGGATGGCCTCACCTCCGCGGCAAACGGCGGAGCACTGGCCAAGACCAAAGGTAGAGTCCACCGATGTCCGCTCAGCAGCCGCCCCGCCGCGAAGTCGTCACCGGAGTGCCCCGCGGTACCCGGCGGCCCCCGGGCCACGCCCCGGCCCGGTCCGAGATCACCGAGCAGACCACACTGGGTGCCACCTATGTGCGCTCACTCATGCGCAGCCAGCTGCGGACCGCGCTGATCTCCCTCGGCGCCCTGGCGCTGCTCGTCGGCTCCCTGCCGCTGCTGTTCGCGCTCCCGCAGGTCTTCACCGACTCCGACCTCCCCTCACCCGCACCCTTCGTGTGGGCCGTGCTCGGCATCGCCGTCTACCCGGTCATGTGGCTGATCGCGTTCTGGCAGGTCCGGCGCGCCGAGCGCAACGAGCGTGCTTTCAGCAAGCTCGTCGAAGGGCGCTGACCTCCTTGAACCAGGCGTACGCGGTGGCGGCCGTCACCGTCGTCGTGCTCGCCACCGTCCTCATCGGCGCGCTCGGCCTGCGCATATCGCGTACCACCTCGGACTTCTACGTCGCCTCCCGCAGCGTCAAGCCGGGCCTCAACGCCGCCGCGATCAGCGGCGAGTACCTCTCCGCAGCCTCCTTCCTCGGCGTCGCGGGCCTGGTCCTGCTCCAGGGCCCGGAGATGCTCTGGTACCCGGTCGGCTACACCGCCGGGTACCTCGTTCTGCTGGTGCTGGTCGCCGCCCCGCTGCGCCGTTCCGGCGCGTACACCCTTTCCGACTTCGCCGAGGCCCGGCTCGAATCCCCGCACGTCCGCAGGCTCGCGAGCCTCTTCGTCGTCGGCATCGGCTGGCTCTACCTGCTGCCGCAGCTCCAGGGCGCTGGCCTGACGCTGGAGATCCTCACCGGCGCGCCCGACTGGGTCGGCGGTCTCGTCGTCGCGGTCGTGGTGACCGGGACGGTGGCGGCCGGCGGGATGCGCAGCATCACCTTCGTCCAGGCCTTCCAGTACTGGCTCAAGCTCACCGCGCTGCTCGTTCCCGCGCTCTTCCTGGTCGTGGCCTGGCTGGGGGACGACGCACCGCGCGCCCGGTTCGACGAGCCCGCGACCTTCCGTGAGCACACCGCCGTACGGATCGACGACACGGTACGGATCGACCTGGCCGAGCCGCTGCGCGTCACCGTCAGCGGTCTGGTCGACAAGCGGCGGTACGAGAAGGAGCCGGTCTCCCTCGACGCGGGCCCCCACCGCATCGGCGCCGGCACGACCCTCGGCTTCCCCGCCCACGCGCAGGTCCCGGAGAAGGCCGCCACGCCGGGGGCGGGCGCTTCGAGCTGGTCCCAGCCGCTGTCCAGCAGCAGGGAGGAGCACCCGCTGTACGCGACGTACGGGCTGATCCTCGCCACCTTCCTCGGCACCATGGGGCTGCCGCACGTCGCCGTGCGCTTCTACACCAGCCCCAACGGCACCGCCGCCCGCCGTACCACCCTCGTGGTGCTCGGCCTGGTGGGCGCCTTCTACCTGCTGCCCCCCATCTACGGCGCGCTCGGCCGGATCTACGCCCCCGAGCTGTCCCTGACCGGGGAGGCGGACGCCGCCGTCCTGGTGCTCCCCGCGCGGCTCGTCGGCGGCGTCGGCGGCGAACTGCTCGGCGCGCTGCTCGCGGGCGGGGCCTTCGCGGCGTTCCTGTCCACCGCGTCCGGGCTGACCATGTCGGTCGCGGGCGTACTGACCCAGGACGTGCTGCCGGCCCGCGGCGTACGCCACTTCAGGCTCGCGACCGTTCTGGCCATGGCGGTGCCGTTGGCGCTGAGCATCGTGACAGTCAATGTGCCGGTGGCCGACGCGGTCGGGCTCGCCTTCGCCGTCTCCGCGTCCTCCTTCTGCCCGCTGCTGGTACTCGGCATCTGGTGGCGGGGGCTCACTCCGCCGGGCGCGATGGCCGGTCTTGTCGTCGGTGGCGGGGCCGCGCTGACCGCGGTGATGGTGACCAGGGCCGGGCTGTCCGCGAGCGGCTGGGCGCACACCCTGCTGGCCTGGCCCGCAGTCTGGTCGGTACCGCTCGGCTTCCTGACGATGGTGCTGGTGTCGCTGGCGACCCGCGACCGGATACCCGCCGGGACCGCCGCGACCCTGGCGCGGCTGCATCTGCCCGAGGACCTGATGGCGAAGGCCGGCCCCGGCCGACCGGGGGGAGTGGAACGATGACCGGGATGGAACTGGCGGCACTGGCCGCCGCGGGCGCCGTGCTCCTCGCCGTGGGCATCGCCCTGGGCCGGGTCACCGCCCGGCGCGGGCGCAGCGAGGACCTCGACCTCGGTACGCCCGTCGAGCGTGCCACTTTCCACACCCTGCACACCGCGTCGCTCGCCGCGCCGCCGCTGCGGGCCGGCCTCACCGAGGACACCGCCCGCAAGGCCGCCCGTCGGCTGCGTTCCCTGCTTGGCACCGAGGCACTGTGCCTCACCGACCGCGAGGCGCTCCTGGCCTGGGACGGGCCGGGCGGTGACCACCACGGGGAAGCGGTGATGCGCCAGGTCGGGCAGGTGCTGGAGTCCGGGCGCAGCCAGAGCGTGCGGACCGGCTGCGAGGACCTCCAGTGCCCGCTGCGCTGGGTGGTGATCGCGCCGCTGACCGGCGAGGAGGGGGTGCTCGGCGCACTGGTGGCGTACGGGTCACGGGAGTCGGCGGTCCTGGTCAGGGCCGCCACCGAGGTGGCCCGCTGGGTTTCCGTACAGCTGGAGCTGGCGGAGCTGGACCGTTCACGCACCCGGCTCATCGAGGCGGAGATCCGCGCCCTGCGCGCCCAGATCTCGCCGCACTTCATCTTCAACTCGCTTGCCGCCATAGCCTCGTTCGTCCGCACCGACCCCGAGCGCGCCCGTGAACTGCTTCTGGAGTTCGCCGACTTCACCCGCTACTCCTTCCGCAGGCACGGCGACTTCACCACCCTCGCCGACGAACTGCGGTGCATCGAGCAGTACTTGGCGCTGGCGGGTGCCCGCTTCGGGGACCGGCTCGCGGTGACACTGCAGGTCGCCCCGGAGGTCCTGCCGGTGGCGCTGCCCTTCCTGTGCCTTCAGCCGCTCGTCGAGAACGCGGTCAAGCACGGTCTTGAGGACTCCAGGGAAGCGTTCAAGGTGACCATCTCGGCCCAGGACGCGGGCGCCGAGGCGGTGGTCGTCATCGAGGACAACGGCGTCGGTATGGACCCGGCCCTGCTGCGGAGGATTCTCGCGGGTGAGCACACCGCGTCCTCCGGCATCGGTCTTTCCAACGTCGACGACCGGCTGCGCCAGGTGTACGGCGACGACTACGGCCTGGTCATCGAGACGGGCGCGGGCGCAGGTATGAAGATCACCCTGAGATTCCCCAAGTACCGGGCAGGAGTGCATTCCTCGACGCCCGCCGGGCGTGATCAGAAGAGGTGGATGGCGAGATGACCGAGCGGCAGTCCCAGCTGCCAGGCAGGGGTCCACACCTGTTCGCTCTCGTCCACGCCGAGATCCTCCGCCTGGTGCCAGGGCGTCGCGCCGCCGAGGTCGGTGGCGAGTAATTCGGTGGTGCTGAGCCACTGCCAGGAGGCCAGGGCGAGCTCCAGGTCCGGGTTTCCCGTGGTGAGTTCGTCGGCGCGGGCGGTGCGCTCCGCGATCCGCTCACGTACCCACTCCTCCCAGGGATGGCCGTACGTCGTGAGGGAAAGCCACTCGTCGAGGCCGGCCACGACCCGGATGCCGGACAGTTCGTCGGAGCTGTCGGACAGGTAGATGGTGAGCGCCAGCGTCTCCCGGCCGGCCCGGAACTCCAGCGTCCCGTGCGGAATCAGATTGCCCGTGCGGAGCACCTCGTCGGCGATGTACTCGGCGTACAGCCAAGCCATCGGTACCGCGAGCCTGCCTCCACTGGTGCCATTCGTACTTTCGGGCCGCACGGCTTCCCACCTTCTCCCAGTCCTAATCCGCATTTCGAGACATCTTCGAGCCTTCACTCTCACAGACGCACAGCGGGGTGTCTTTACTCAACTTGGCGCTCTGGTTTCGAATTCGGCCTGGTCTGCACGGGTGCTGGAGGGAAAACAGGGGGTCAGCGGTGCAGTTGGGACGTGCGAGCCTCAGGCGGTATCCAGACCGTAGCCCGGCAGAACTTTCTTCAACGCGCGCAGAGCGTAATACGTACGGGACTTGACGGTCCCCGCCGGGATGCCGAGAGCTTCGGATGCCTCCGCCACGGACCGGCCGCGGAAGTAGACCTGGGTCAGCACCTCGCGGTACTCGCCCCGCAGTGCCTTGACGGCCTCCCGCACATCGAGAGCGGTGACCGAACGCTCGGTGTGGTCGTCGCAGCCGGGTATCGAGGACTGCTCAAGAACGTCGGCGGTGACCTCGTGGGGCCGGGCCCGGCGGGCGCGCCGGGCGTCGATCGCGAGCCTGCGGCCCACGGTGAACAGCCAGGGGCGCATCGAGTCGTGGTCGCTCGCCAGCGCCTCGGGATGCTGCCAGGCCCGTACCAGCGTCTCCTGCAGCAGATCCTCCGCCCGCTGCCTGTCCCCGTAGGTGAGGCCGAGCAGGAAACCGTAGAGCGCCTTGCCGTGCTCACGCTGGAGATCGGCCAGCTCTCGTTCGTCGGTGTGCTGCTGCTGGAGGAGGGAGGAAGTCACCGTAAACGCTCCTTCGCGAGACCGGTTGGCCGTTGGCCGGACGGCCGCGAAGATATCCGCCACCTGGCGGGAATGCGGCGGTGCGGCGCCGCGCGGCCGAACGGGCGGCAGGGGCGTGCGGTGAGCGGTCGAACGGTGCGACGAGTGGCACGACGAACGGTCCCGTCACCGCGTCCGTCTTGACGTCCGTCACCGGGTCCGTCACCGCGTCCGACGCCGGGTCCTTCGCCGCGGCCCTTCATCGCGTCCGTTCCAGCGACCGCGGCGGCCCTGATCCTTGACATCGAGCCGACCCATGTATGGATTCATATATACGTATTAATCCTCATACGGAAGTCGGTTCCATGACGAAGCGCAAGCTGCAGGGCGCGGTTGCCGTGGCCGCCCTGCTCATCGGGAGTGTCACGGGCTGCGCCGGACAGCGGGCGGCGGCCCCCACGCCGGTCCCGCCCCAGGACTCCGAGCGCCCGGCGGCCCCCTCGGCCGCGGGCGGCGCGGCGTCCGCCGGGCGCGGCTTCACCCTCGTCGCCTCCGGGGACGTACTGCCGCACGCGTCGATCATCCGGCAGGCGAGCGCGGACGCGGGGGGCAACGGCTACGACTTCGCGCCCATGCTCGCCGGGGTCAAGCCCGTCGTCTCCCGGGCCGACCTGGCGATCTGTCATATGGAGACGGTGTACGGCGCCAAGGGCGGCCCGTACACCGGTTACCCCGACTTCAAGTCCCCTCCGCAGGTGGCCGAGGGGCTGCGCGCCACCGGCTACGACGCCTGCTCCACCGCGTCCAACCACACCCTGGACGCGGGCACCGAAGGCATCGACAGGACCCTGGCCGCGCTCGACAAGGCGGGCATCAAGCACGTGGGCTCGGCCCGTTCCGCGCCCGAGGCCCGGCGGCCCGCCCTGCTGGAGGCCGGCAGCGCCAAGGTCGCCCAGCTCGCGTACACCTACGGCACCAACGGCTACCCGCTGCCCAAGGGCCGGCCGTGGGCGGTGAATCTGATCGACGAGCGGAAGATCCTCGCCGACGCCCGGGCGGCCAGAAAGGCGGGCGCCGACGTCGTGGTGGTCTCGCTGCACTGGGGCACGGAGTGGCAGGACGCCCCCGACGGTCAGCAGCTGCGCCTCGGCAAGGCGCTCACCGCGTCGAAGACCGGCGGACGCCCCGACATTGACCTGATCCTCGGTACACACGCCCATGTCCCGCAGGCGTACGAGAAGGTGAACGGCACCTGGGTCATCTACGGCATGGGCGACCAGATCGCAGGCTCAATGATCAACTACTCGGGTGAGAACGACGCGCGGGGCAACCAGGGCACCCTCGGCCGCTTCACCTTCGCGCCGCCCGCCCGGCCCGGAGAGCGCTGGGTGGTGAAGAAGGCGGAGTTCATCCCGCAGTGGTTCGACACCGAGGAGGGCCGGGCGGTGATCCTCAACGCCGCGATGTCCCGCGGCGCCGACTACAAGGGCGTACGCGACCGTATCCGCAATGTCGTCCTCAGCCGCGGCGCGGCCAAGGACGGCCTGCTCATGGGCGAGTAGCCCGCTTTCGCGCCATGGGGCGTTGTGCGGCAGCGCTTCGCCGGCTCCGACTCGCGGTACGGGTACGCCGAAGTGGATGAAGAAGACGACTCGACTCGCGGACTGAGGAGCTCGCGCGGTTCGCGGTGTACCCGGTTTACGGTACGACCGTGACGGGCCAGCGTCCGGCCTTCACCAGCCGCAACGCCACCGAACCGATGAACCGGTGGCCCGCCGACTCCGACGCCCCGACGACCACCGCGTCCGCCTTGAGTTCGTCGGCGGCGGTGACCAGGCCGTTGTACGGGTCGCCGCGGAAGGTGTGGAACTCCCAGCGGACCTCGAAGGTGTCCTTCACCCGGTGCGCCGCCGTGCGGATCTCGGTCATCAGCTCCTCGGCGATCTCCTCGGTGGTCCCGGCGACCGGCACTCCGAGCGCGGCCCCGGCCGCCATCACCGGCTGGACGTACACCAGGGCGAGGAGCGCGTTCTGCCGCCGGGCGAGGCCTGCCGCGTATGCCACCGCGCGCATCGAGGAGTCGGATCCGTCCAGGCCGGCGACGATCACCTTGGGCCCGTCGGTGCCGCGCTCGAACTGGTGTCCTCGCTGATCTGTCACAGCATCGAGGCTATCGGGCCCGACAGGCGCCGCGGCGGCCCCCTCCCTGGAGTACGCGATGCCGCCGACCGGGGGTCTGGGTGTCGGACCAGGGGCCTGGGTGTCGGCGGAGACCGGCTCGTCATGTTCCGTACCGGGCAGACCGTCGGGGGAAACGCTGCCGTTCCTGCTGGTGCGCCGTCAGTGAAGCGCACATTGGCTCGTCCCATCGGGTACTTCGTGGCCCGTTGCCGGTGTTGATCAGCCACTTGGGCCTGCCGCCGTGCGAGCTATTGGTCATGAAAAGGGATCAGATCCTGCCGGGGCGCCGGGCCATGCTGCGGTTCACCGCCTGTCTGGGAGCCGCCACCGTCCTGCGGGGGCTGAACACGGACCCGGCGCAGACCCCCGGACGCTTCCCCGCGGGAGGTCCGCCCCCGGCGGCCGGCCCCCAGGCGAGCACCCCCGTGAAGTCCTCGGCGTACCGGCTGCAGCCCATGACGGCGAACGCCCCGCCCTCCTTCCGGCCCGCGCGGCCCCCGGTGCGACGGCGGCCGTTCCTGCGGATGCCGGAGCTGGGCCACGCCATGGTGCTGACCTTCGACGACGGGCCCGACCCGCGCTACACCCCGGACATCCTGCGCACGCTGCGGCGCTACGACGTGCGGGCGATGTTCTTCGTGTGCGGGGAGATGGCCGTCCACCACGGGGACCTGCTGCGTGAGATGGCCGCCGACGGGCATGTCGTCGGCAACCACACCTGGTCCCATCCGCTGATCCCGAGCCTGTCGCGGGCCGGGATCCGCGATCAGCTGGGTGGCACCAGCGAGGTCATCGAAAAGGCCCTGGGCGACGCTCCGACCTGGTACCGCGCCCCGTACGGAGCCTGGAACCGGGCCTCCTTCCAGATCGGCGCGGAGCTCGGCATGGAGCCGCTCGGCTGGACCGTGGACACCCTGGACTGGAAGGAGCCGGGCACCGGCACCATCATCCGCAGGGTGCGGGGCGGGGCGGGGCCCGGTGTGGTGGTGCTCTCGCACGACGCGGGCGGCAACCGGGGGCAGAGCGTGGTGGCGCTGCGCACGTATCTGCCGGAGCTGCTCGACGCGGGGTACCGGATCACGGTGCCGAGCTCCGTGCCACGGGGGATGCCCCGGGCCTGAGGCGGGGGATCCGGTACGGCGGCCGTGCTCGTCAGCGGGTGGCGACCAGCCTGGCGAAGACGACGACGTTCCCGGCGTAGCCGCCCGCCTTGGAGTAGCCGCCGCCGCAGGTGAGGACCCGCAGCTCCGGTTGCCCGGTGTCGCCGTACACCCGGGCGCCCGGGAACTGCTCCTTGGAGAAGACCTCGACGCCGTAGACCTCGAAGACAGCCACACTGCCGTCGTAGCGGGTCACCTCGATGCGGTGACCCTTCTTGAGCGAGCCGAGCCCGAAGAAGACCGCGGGCCCGGCGGCGTTGTCGACATGGCCGACGATGATCGAGGTGCCCTGCTGGCCCGGGGAGATGCCGTTCTGGTACCAGCCGGCCAGGTTTGGGTCCTGCGGCGGCGGTGCGTCGATCCACCCGTTCGCGTCGAGGCCCACATCCACGACGGAGGCGTCGACCCGAATGTCGGGCAGGCGCACCCGTGCGGCAGGGGCAAACGGCAGCGGCTCGACGACGGCGCGCGGCGCGGCGGCGACCGCGGTGGTGTCGGCCCGACTGTCCAGGGCCGCGGCGGACGCGGGCTGCGGTGGGCCGAGCGACACATCGACGCCGTTTCGCATCAGCGCGAGGCCGGTGAGCATCACGAGGGCAACGGCTCCCCACGGCGAGCGTCTCCTCGGCGCGGAGCCGCTGTACTCCTGGCCCATGGTGCTCCCTTCGTCGCGTCTCTAGGGACGCTATGCGCGGGGCCCGGGGGCGGCGAGACGTGGAGGGCGAACGGGTGGTGCGGGAGCCCGCAGTGACCCATCCGGGTAGCTCATCGTACAAACTATCTGGCGGTCTGTGACCTGCGGGTCCGTCAGATTCGGACCCGTTGCACCGGCGTGTCGCCTCACCGGGGTGGACCAGTCCCGAAATGCGGTATTTGCGGGGTCCGGTGAGTGTTCGTCATGGGAGGCGTTCTCGTCGATCTTCCCGGGGCACCGCTCCGGGGCGTCGTCCCATGGAGGTTTTACGATGCGTACTTCACGCGCCTTTGCGGTGACTGCGGCGGCTTGTGCGGCCGTCGCTCTCGCTGCTCCCACGGCCGCCGCGACCAACGGCCCGAGCAATGTCACCGTCAACCCGTACTCGGTCCACCAGGGCAGCACGATGCAGGTCAGCGCCGCCGGGTGCGGTCACGGCGGCATGGTCACGTCCAACGCCTTCCCCCAGGCGCACCTGTCGGCGGGCGCCACCGGGTACGCCACCGCGAGGATCAAGCACAACGCCACGCCGGGCCACTACAACCTGGCCGTCAAGTGCAGCGACAACTCGATGGTCTCCACCCACCAGTTCACCGTGCTCGCGGGGCGTGGCGCGCAGGGTGGTCTGGGTGGATCGGTCGGCCCGTCCGACACCGAGATGCTGGCCGGCGCAGGCCTGGTCGCCACGGCGGCCCTCGGCGGCAGCCTGTTCATCGCGCGCCGCCGTCGCCTGAACGGTGCGGGCATCTGATCGCGCCCGGTACCGCGCCACCCGCCATAACGCCCGTCGCCCCGAATCCTGGTCCGGATTCGGGGCGACGGGCGTGTGGGGCGGGTTCGACTTCAGTGCTTCCGGCTGCCGCTGCGACGGCGCACCACGTAGATGGTGGCACCGGCGGCCACGGCGACCATCGCCGCACCGGCGGCGATCTCCTTGGCGTCCATTCCGCTGACACTGCCACCGAGACCGCCGGTGGCGGGGCCGGTCGGGGTGGTCGTGGGGGTGATGGGGGTGATGGGGATGATGGTGGAGCTGGTGGTCGGGGCGCCGCCGGCGATCGTGAGATCAGCGGTGCTCGTCACGCCGTTGCAGGTGAACGTCACCGTGTACACGGCGCCGGGCCTGGCGTCCGTGAAGACGGTGGCCGCTCTGGTCGTTCCCGTGGGGATGGACGTGGTGTCGAACACCCCCGAGTCGGCGCTGGCGGTTACGGCGCAGCCGGGCACAGCCAGCGTGACCTGCCCGCCCGCCGCGATGGTGGAGGGAGTGACGGTGCCGACCGGCGCCACCGCGGCCGCGGCCTTGTGACCGTCGGCCGAGGCGGCGGGAGCGGTGAGCGAGAGAGCGGCAATGCCGAGCGCGGCGGCGGATGCGAGACGTATCGCGCGCATGGTCAATCCTCCGGGTCCCCGAGGAGCAGCGGCGGAACTTATATCCACACATAGCGGGAAATGCACCTCGATACCCGGAACGCTAGGAGCGGTGGCGCCGACGCGCGATCACAGTCGCGCGAATGGGGCATCGATGTCCCCCACTCGGCTCACCGTGACGGCTCCCGTCTACTCCTCCGGTGGGAAGAAGAGCCTGAAGAGCCAGTCGGGCAGCAGGTCGGCCTCGGTGATGGGTGGACCGTATTCGAACCCGTGCCTGCCCTCGTGCTCCAGGGGCAGCCCGCAGCACTCGGCGGCGATGGTGCCCTCCAGGAAAGAGGCCGGGCAGCGGGGCAGTACGAGCGTCTCGCGCAGCGGGCCGTATTCGTCCTGGGACGACCAGCGGGTCCAGAGATTCTGGGGCGGCACTTCGCTCGTGCCCCTGATTCCCTGCGTGTACGCGTGGTGCAGACCGGCGTGACCGGCTTGGAGCGAGCAGTACAGCGCGGATTCGACCTCGAAGCCGCCGCCCTCGATGCGATGCAGCTCGGCGAGCTCGCTGTCGAGAAACAACACCCTTGCTGGGCAAGAGATTTGGAACACGGACATGAGGAACCCCTCCCCTTGCGGACCGCACCAGTCTGCCGCGTCGGGAGGGTGTTTTCAGGGTGTTCGACTGCTATTCGGGTAGTCATGGGCACCTCATGGGCACCTCCTGGGCGCCGACATGAGCTGAGACGGTCCGGGGGCATCGGGCCCCCCGGACCGTCCGGTGTCACTTGTGGGCGTTCGGGAAGAGGTCCAGGAAGGGGCCCGCGGTGGCGGAGATGCCTCGGCCGAAGGGGGCGTCGAAGTCCCAGATGAGGAAGAGCAGAAAGGCGATGAGGGCGCTGTAGAAGCCCGCCAGGAGGAGTTCGCGCGGGGTGCGGCGGATCTGGAGGGTGAAGATCAGGCCGACCGCGATCGCGGCTCCGATGATGAGCCCGAACCAGACGACGCCCGGCATCGTGGCGGAGGCGCCCTGGCCCCGGGCGCCGCGTGCGTCGTCGGCCTGGGCCACCTGGTCGACCAGGGGCTGGTACGCCTGGCCCTCGTGGTCGGTCTTCGGCTCGTAGTCGGTGACGTCGCGGCGTACCTGCTCAAGGAGCGCGGTCCCGCGCGGGGCGAGGGAGCCGTTGTCGCTCATGTAGTTCCACTCGGTGTCGATGACGTACGTGACGTAGGCATCGACGTCGGCGCGGATACGGTCGCGGACCTCGGGCGGGTAGACCTCGGCCCGGGTGCTGACCTCGTGCAGGGCCTGGGCCTCCTGGCGTACCGATTCCTGGGCGGCGCTGCGGCCCTCCCAGACGCCGGCGATGGCGAGGCCCAGGACGATCGCGTAGATCACGCCGATCATCATCGCCATGTACTCGATGACGTCCGGGGTCTCGGACGGGTCGTCGTCATCGCCCACGCGGCGGTGGTTGATGACGGTGATGGTGAGGACGACCGCGCAGGCGGACGCCATTGCAATGCTCAGAACAAGCCATTCCGACACGGGATCCTCCGTCGGCTAGCGGGAGCGGGGGCGCAGCACGGCTGCGGCGAATACGGCGGGGGCGGTGACCAGCAGGGTGAGGGACACCAGGGACGGGCCGCCCTGGGGTTCCTCGCGGGTGGCCCGCCGGTAGGTGGGGAGAGCGACCGCTGTGCCCTTCGGCCCGGGGTGGGCCACCGGGGGCCGTGAGGGGGGCGGGGGCGATGCCGGGGGTGGCGGCGGTGGTGGAGGCGGCGGAGTGAAGGTGCGAGCCGGCGGCGGGGGTGGTGGGGGAGTCGGTGGCGCCGGGGGCGCGGGCCGTGCTCGCTCAGGCGGCGGCGGCGGAAGAGGTGGCGGGGGCGGCGTCGGAGGGAGCGGTGGTGGTGGAGGTGGCGGGGGCGGCGGCTCCGGGGGCGGTAGTGGTTCGGGTTTCGGGCCCGCCGTGCAGTCCGCGCCTCCGGCGGTGGCGACTGCCGAGTCCGCCACTTCCCCGTTGGAGATCGAGGCGTACGCACAGGCGTCGGCTGTCGCCGGCACCGGGCCCAGCAGCAGCCAGAGCAGAGTGGAGGCCGCCAGTAGGCGGCCGAGTGGCGGAGAGTACACGGTGGGGATCATGACCCGGGGGTGTCCGGCGGCGCCCGTGACTGCCTCTGATTCCCCTGAATGAGTGGGACTTCGACCCGTTTGCGGTTGAGACGTTGACGCCGGTCGACAGGGGGCGGGGGAAATTTCTTCGGCCGCATTGAACACGGGCGCACCTCCCGCCCGTACCTAGGGCCATGAGCGACGCACTACGGCGTCGACATCATCCTTCGGTACACAGGAGTTGACATGAAGACCTGGCGGAACGCCTCGCTCGCGGTGACGGCGGCGGCTGTGATGGCGCTGACGACGGCGTGCGGTCAGGACAGCGGCTCCCAGTCCCCCAACGGCCAGTCCGTGGGCGCTGCCAACCCCGCGGAGCAGCCCGCGGACAACGGCTACGGTTCGGCAGACAAGGGATACGGCGACGAAGCCGCCGCCCAGGCCGCCCCCAAGGCCGCGGGGCAACTCGCGGTCTGGGACAGCAAGAAGCTCGGCAAAGTCGTGACGGACAGCGCGGGATTCACCCTCTACCGGTTCGACAAGGACACCGCCGAACCGCCCAAGTCGAATTGCGACGGTGACTGTGCGAATGCCTGGCCCGTCGTGCCGGCGAGCGGCGCCACCGCCGCCCCCGGCACCGACTCCTCAATGGTCGGCGAGGTCGAAAGGGCCGACGGCAGCAAGCAACTGACGCTCGGCGGCTGGCCGATGTACCGCTACGCCAAGGACACCAAGGCCGGCGACGCCAAGGGCCAGGGCGTGGGTGGCACCTGGTTCGCCTCGGCGGCCGACGGCAAGAAGGCCGCTCCGGGCGGCGCCGAGGAGGAAGGCGCGGGTGCCGAGGCCGGCGCTCCTGCCGACCTCGCCGGGATGTCCGTACGCAAGGACGCCAAGCTCGGCGATGTGGTGGTCGACTCCAACGGCATGACGGTCTACCGCTTCAACAAGGACTCCGCCTGGCCCATGAAGACCGCCTGCACCGGCGCCTGCCTGGAGAAGTGGCCGGCGGTCCCGCCGGTCGAGAAGAACGACACCGAGGGCATCCTGAAGAAGGGCTTCGTCGTCTTCGACCGCCCCGACGGCATCAAGCAGCAGACGATCGACTGCTGGCCCGTCTACACCTTCTCGGGTGACGCGAAGCCGGGTGACACCAACGGACAGGGTGTCGGCGGTACCTGGTACGCGGTTTCGCCCGAGGGCAAGATGGTGGGAGCGACCAAGTAGTACGCAGCATCAGCGGCGTCCCCACGCTGCGGCGCTCCGGCCCGGCCGGCCCGTCCTCTCCGCCTCGTGCGGGAGGGACGGGCCGTTCGTATGCGTCATACCTTATTGAGTGGCACATTCCTCAGGCGTGTGACCGAGAACGGACGCCCAATTTCCGTTTTTGCTCGCTCTGTTGCCAGTGGGTCAGTAGCCTCTGCTCGAACACCGGTCTTGGTCAGGACCGCACGTCCCGTGGCGATGAGTTGGAGACATTGATGGAGCGTCCCGCCTGGGCCCCGCAGGGCATCGACATCTCGGTGCCGAGTGTGTCCCGTATTTACGACTACTACCTGGGCGGTTCGCACAACTTCGAGGTCGACAGGGAAGCAGCCCGCAGGGCCATGGAGTTCATGCCGGGACTCCCCAAGATCATGCAGGCGAACCGGGCCTTCATGCGCCGGGCCGTGCGCTTCGCCGCGGATCAGGGAATCACCCAGTTCCTGGACATCGGATCGGGCATCCCCACCTTCGGGAACGTCCATGAGGTCGCGCAGGCCGCCAGCCCCGAGGCCAAAGTGGCGTACGTCGACCACGATTCGGTGGCTGTCGCCCACAGCGAGGCCGTGCTCGCGGGCAACGACCGGGCCGTCATAGCCGCGGCCGACCTGCGCAAGCCGCAGGAGATCCTCGACAACCCGGAGATAACCAGGCTCCTCGACCTGGACCGGCCGGTGGCGCTGCTGCTCGTCGCCGTACTCCACTTCATCGAGGACGCCGACGAACCGCACGCCGCCGTCGCCACCCTGCGCGAAGCCCTCGCGCCCGGCAGCATCGTGATCCTTACTCACGCCTCGTTCGAGGGGATCCCGCTGACGGAGGAACGGGCGGGCGGCACGGTCGAGGTCTACAAGGACATCAAGAACCCGCTGGTCATGCGCCCGCGTGAAGCGGTCTCGCGGTTCTTCGACGGATTCGAGATGGTCGAGCCCGGCCTGGTGTCGATGCCGCACTGGCGGCCGGAGGCGCCCGTAGCCCAGGAGGATCCATTCGCCTTCTCGGGCTTCGCAGGGGTGGGGCGCAAGGCGTGAACGTGCCATCGCGGGCACCGAGGTCCGGTTCCGCACGGAGCGCCGGGCGGACAGCCACGGCCACCGACTCGGCGACGAGCAGCATCGAGGACAGACTCGGGCGGTTCGCAACGATCTGGAGCCGCGCCATCTTCCCCGCCACCGCCACCTCCCTCACCCGCCCGGAGTTCGAGCAGCGACTGCTGCCGCTCGCCCACCGCCTGGGCGAGGCACTGCACCGGCGGCCCTTCGACCCGGCTCCCGGGCACGAGGTCGGCGTGGCCCTGATCGCCGCGCACTGCACCGACCCGGACGCCCTCGTCCGTACGCTCGGAGTCGTCGACTCGTACCTGGTGCTGTACTGCGCGGCCGAGGAGGACACTCCCGCCGACGCCGAGGAGAACCGGGCGCACTGCGCCCGGCTCCAGCACGCGATGGCCGCCGGCTTCGCGCAGGCGCTGCGCGAACGCACCCTCGTCGAGCAGGAGGCCATCGCCCGCTCCGCGCTCACGGCACGATCCGATGCGCAGAAGGCCCTGCACACCACCGAGGCCCGCTTCCGCGCGGTCTTCGAGGGCGCCGCCATCGGCATCGGCATCGCCGATCTCGACGGCAATGTGCTGGAGGTCAACGAAGCGCTCACCCAGATGTTCGGCGGGCTCGACCAGTACACGCGCGGCAAGAAGGTGAGCGAGTGGGTCCACCCCGAGGACAGCCCCCATGTGTGGCGGCTGTACGCGGAGTTGGTGCGGGGCGAGCGGGAAAGCTACCGCACCGAGAAGCCGTACTACCGCAATGACGGCACCGTCGTGTGGACCAATCTGACGGTCTCGTTGCTGCGCGACACGGAGGGCAATCCGCAGTATCAGCTGGCCCTCATGGAGGACACCACCGAGCGCAGGCTGTTCAATCTGCGGCTGCGCTACGAAGCCACCCACGACGCTCTGACCGGGCTGCCCAACCGCACGCTGTTCTTCGAGCGCCTGGAGAAGGCGCTCTCAGCGGGCGACGGTATGCGCTTCGGCCTGTGCTACCTCGACCTCGACGGCTTCAAGGCGATCAACGACAGCCTCGGCCACTCCGTCGGTGACCGTCTTCTGGTGGAGGTCGCCGACCGGCTGGAGAGCTGCGCGACCGCGCCGGGCGAGATGGTCGCCCGGCTCGGCGGCGACGAGTTCGTGGCGCTGACCACCGGGCCCAACACCCGCCAGGAGGTGGACGAGCTCGCCGCGCGCATCCTGTCCGCGCTGTCCTCGCCGATCAGCCTGGACGGCAAGGACCTGACGGTGCGCGGCAGTATCGGCATCGTCGAGGGTCCGGCGGGCGAGCGCGGACCCGCCGAGGTGCTGCGCAGCGCCGACATCACCATGTACCGGGCCAAGTCGGCGGGTGGTAATCGCTGCGAGCTCGCCGACCCGGAGTCGGACGCCCGCGCCATCACCAGGCACGGGCTCACCAACGCCCTGCCTGCGGCGCTGGCGCGCGGCGAGTTCTTCATCGAGTACCAGCCGCTGGTGCATCTGGGCGACGGCAGTGTGCACGGCGCCGAGGCCTTGGTGCGCTGGTGCCATCCGCAGCACGGAGTGCTCGGGCCCGACCACTTCATACCGCTGGCCGAGCACACCGGGCTGATCGTGCCGCTGGGCCGCTGGGTGCTCGAAGAGTCCGTACGCCAGGCGAGGTTCTGGCAGGAGAGGCACGCGGACGGCGGCCCGCTGCGGATCAATGTCAACCTCTCGCCGACCCAGCTCTACCACCCGGGCCTGGTCGCCGAAACGGTCAACGTGCTGGAGAAGGCGGGGCTCGAACCGGGCGCGCTGTGCCTGGAGGTCACCGAGTCGGCGCTGATCGGCGCGGACGACGATCTGCTCAAGCCGCTGCGCCAGCTCGCCGAGATGGGGGTGGACATCGCCCTCGACGACTTCGGCACCGGCTACTCCAACCTCGCGAATCTGCGCCGGCTGCCGGTGAGCGTCCTCAAGCTGGACCGTTCCTTCACCCAGTCCATGCAGCGCCACCCGGCGGACCCCGTCGACCTGCTCATCGTCGAGGGGATCGTCTCGCTCGCGCACAGCCTCAAGCTGTCCGTGACGGTGGAGGGAGTGGAGACGGGTGCGCAGGCCGCGCAGCTGCGCGAGCTGGGCTGTGACACCGCCCAGGGCTGGTACTACGCCAGGCCGGGCGCGCCGGACCGGATTCACTCCCTGCTGCTGGCCG
This sequence comes from Streptomyces changchenzhani, assembly GCF_039766235.1. Classification (NCBI taxonomy): domain Bacteria; kingdom Bacillati; phylum Actinomycetota; class Actinomycetes; order Kitasatosporales; family Streptomycetaceae; genus Streptomyces; species Streptomyces changchenzhani. The sequence continues at coordinate 98,091 of NZ_JBDHNH010000004.1, forward strand.
ACACGGTCTGAGGAGCAGAGCCTGCAGGAGCCGCGTGGGAAGCGAGGAGCACCCTCTGCAGCTCGCGTGCCGCGCGCGGCGGAGCCACGTCGCTGCGGTGCGCGAGGGCGATCGTACGGCTGAGGCCCGGCCGGGCCAGGGGCGTGACCCGCAGGTCGCGCCCCGCACGGGCGGCCACCATGCGCGGTACGACCGCGAGGCCCAGGCCCGCCCGGACGAAGCCGAGGACGGCGTCCATCTCGCCACCCTCCACCGTGAAGGTTGGCTCGAAGCCCTCGGCCCGGCAGGCCGCCACGGTCAGCTCCCGCAGGTCGTAGCCGTGCCGGAACATCACCATCGGCGCGCCCTGCAGCTCGGCGATGCGCACCGACCTGCCGCGACCCGGGCGCGGGGCCGAGGCCGCCGAGACCACCACCAGGTCCTCGTGCAGCAGCTCGACGGTGGTCAGCGCGGGGGAGGGGCTGGGCAGCGGCAGCACCACCAGGGCCAGATCGAGGCCGCCGCGGGCCAGCTCCCGTACGAGATCGTGCGAGCCGCCCTCCTCAATGAGCAGCTGGATGCCCGGATGCAGATCGTGGAAGGTGCGCAGGACGTCCGGCAGCAGCCCGGTGCACACGCTCGGTGTCGCACCCAGGCGGACCCGGCCGCGGCGCAGCTGCGCCAGCTCCTGCACCTCGTGGCGGGCGGTGTCGGCGTCGGCGAGGATGCGGCGGGCCAGTGGCAGCAGTGCCTCGCCCGCCTCGGTGAGGGCGATATTGCCGCGGGCCCTGGTGAACAGATCGGCGCCCAACTCCTTCTCCAGGGAACGGATCTGCTGCGAGAGGGAGGGCTGGGCGACATGCACCTCCTCGGCGGCCCGGGTGAAGTGCAGGGTCTCGGCGACGGCCACGAAGTAGCGGAGCTGCTGGAACTGCATACCCACCACGATAGACCTCACGATAGGGCATGGCTATCGACATGAGCTGGACCATGTCTTGGACCAATGGGGTCGTTCGGCCCTAGCGTCGTGACCATGGCACTGGCTACGCGGACGGATCGAAGGCCGTCCCTCACGCGCTCGCTCTGGGCATCGACCGTCGGCAAGAAGACGGTGATGGCCGTGAGCGGTCTGATCATGCTCATGTACCTGGTGGCCCATATGGCGGGCAATCTCAAGATCTTCTTCGGCGCGGGGGAGTTCAACGGCTACGCCCACTGGCTGCGGACCCTCGGGGCGCCCGTCCTGCACTACGAGTGGGGGCTGTGGGTCGTGCGCGTGGTGCTGCTCGCCGCGGTGGTGCTGCACGGTGTGGCCGCGTACCAGCTCAGCAGGCGCGACCTCGGGGCGCGGCCCAGCAAGTACGTGCACAAGCGGCGCCGCGCGAGCTATGCGACGCACACCATGCGGTGGGGCGGGATCATCCTCGCCCTGTTCATCGTCTGGCACCTGCTCGACCTGACCACGCTCACCGTGAACGAGAACGCGCAGCACGGCCGGCCGTACGAGAACGTCGTCGCGACCTTCTCCACCTGGTACGGCAACGTCATCTACATCGTCGCGATGCTGGCCGTCGGACTGCACATCCAGCACGGGTTCTGGAGCGCGGCGCAGACGCTGGGCGTGGGCAGCGCGGCCCGCGAGCGGAGCCTCAAGATCACGGCGAACGTCCTCGCGCTGGTGCTGACCGCCGGATTCATCTCCGTGCCGGTCGCCGTCATGACTGGAGTGGTGAACTGACATGAGCGAGTACGCCGACTACACGACCGGCGAGCCGATCGCCGACACCAAGGCGCCGGCCGGACCCGTCGCCGAGCGCTGGGACACCCGCCGCTTCGAGGCCAAGCTGGTCAACCCGGCCAACCGCCGCAAGCACACCGTCATCGTCGTCGGAACCGGCCTGGCGGGCGGCGCCGCCGGCGCCACCCTCGCCGAACAGGGCTACCACGTCGTGCAGTTCTGCTACCAGGACTCGCCGCGCCGCGCCCACTCCATCGCCGCGCAGGGCGGCATCAACGCCGCCAAGAACTACCGCAACGACGGCGACTCGATCCACCGGCTCTTCTACGACACCGTCAAGGGCGGCGACTTCCGGGCCAGGGAGTCCAATGTGCACCGGCTCGCCCAGATCTCCGTCGAGATCATCGACCAGTGCGTGGCCCAGGGCGTGCCCTTCGCCCGCGAGTACGGCGGACTCCTCGACACCCGCTCCTTCGGCGGCGTCCAGGTCTCCCGCACCTTCTACGCCCGTGGCCAGACCGGCCAGCAACTGCTGCTCGGCGCCTACCAGGCACTGTCGCGGCAGATCGCCGCCGGGAGTGTCGAGATGCACGCACGCACCGAGATGCTCGACCTGATCGTCGTGGACGGCCGCGCCCGCGGCATCGTCGCCCGTGACCTGGTCACCGGCCGCATCGACACCCATTTCGCGGACGCGGTGGTGCTCGCCAGCGGCGGTTACGGCAATGTCTTCTATCTGTCGACCAATGCGAAGAACTCCAACGCGACGGCGATCTGGCGGGCGCACCGGCGCGGCGCGCACTTCGCCAACCCCTGCTTCACCCAGATCCACCCCACCTGCATCCCGCGCTCCGGGGAACACCAGTCGAAGCTCACCCTGATGAGCGAGTCGCTGCGCAACGACGGCCGGATCTGGGTCCCGAAGGCGCACGGCGACACCCGTACGGCGGCCGATATCCCCGAGGACGAGCGCGACTACTACCTGGAGCGGATCTACCCGTCCTACGGCAACCTCGTGCCGCGCGACATCGCCTCGCGCGCCGCGAAGAACGTCTGCGACGAGGGACGAGGTGTGGGCCCCGGCGGGCAGGGTGTCTACCTCGACTTCGCCGACGCGATCGGCCGCCTGGGCCGGCAGGCCGTTGATGAGAAGTACGGCAACCTCTTCGAGATGTACGAGCGGATCACCGCCGAGGACCCGTACGAGGTGCCCATGCGCATCTACCCGGCGATCCACTACACGATGGGCGGACTGTGGGTCGACTACGACCTGCAGACCACCGTGCCCGGCCTGTTCGCGATCGGCGAGGCCAACTTCTCCGACCACGGAGCGAACCGTCTTGGCGCGTCCGCGCTCATGCAGGGCCTCGCCGACGGCTACTTCGTGCTGCCGTCCACCATCAACGACTACCTGGCCCGCAACCCGCACCACGAGGAGATCGACGCGAGCCACCCCGACGCGGTCCGCGCGGTCGCCGAGACCACCGACCGCCTGGAGCGGCTGCTGGCCGTCGACGGCGACCGCACCCCCGACTTCTTCCACAAGGAGATCGGTGAACTCCTGTGGGAGCACTGCGGGATGGCCCGCAACGAGGCGGGCCTGCGCAAGGTACTCGGCCGGATCCCGGAGATCCGCGAGGAGTTCTGGCGCCGGATCAAGGTGCCGGGCACCGGCGAGGAGTTCAACCAGTCCCTGGAGAAGGCCAACCGCGTCGTCGACTACCTGGAACTGGCCGAGCTGCTCTGCCTCGACGCCCTGCACCGCACCGAGTCCTGCGGCGGCCACTTCCGCGACGAGAGCCGTACCGAGGGCGGCGAGGCGGCCCGCAAGGACGAGGAGTTCTCGTACGCCGCCGCCTGGGAGTTCACCGGTACGGGCACCGCGCCCGTCCTGCACAGGGAAGCCCTGGAATTCGCCTACGTCCACCCCACCCAGCGGAGTTACGCATGAGGCTCACCCTGCGCGTCTGGCGCCAGCGCAACGCCGACGCCACCGGCGCCATGGTCACGTACGACATCGACGGCATCTCCGAGGACATGTCGTTCCTGGAGATGCTCGACACCCTCAACGAGGACCTGATCCTCAAGGGCGACGAGCCCGTCGCCTTCGACCACGACTGCCGTGAGGGCATCTGCGGGGCCTGTGGCGTCGTCATCAACGGCGACGCGCACGGCCCCGAACGCACCACCACCTGCCAGCTGCACATGCGGCACTTCAACGACGGTGACACCGTCGATGTCGAGCCGTGGCGCGCCGGGGCGTTCCCGGTGGTGAAGGACCTGGTGGTGGACCGGTCCGCGTTCGACAGGATCATCGGAGCCGGCGGCTACATCAGCGTCCCCACCGGCGCCGCCCCCGACGCACACGCCACCCCGGTCCCCAAGGCCGACGCGGACTTCGCCTTCGAGCACGCCGAGTGCATCGGCTGCGGCGCTTGTGTCGCGGCCTGCCCGAACGGCTCCGCGATGCTGTTCACCTCCGCGAAGATCAACCACCTCAATGTGCTGCCGCAGGGTGCGCCCGAGCGCGAGACGCGGGTCCTGGACATGGTTGCGAGCATGGACGACGAAGGGTTCGGCGGCTGCACCCTGGCCGGCGAATGCGCCACCGCCTGCCCCAAGGGTATTCCGTTGCCGTCCATCGCCGCGATGAACAAGGAGTGGCTGCGGGCGACCATGAAGTCCCGGCGCTGACCGGCCTTCGGGACGACGGGGATTGCGCCGTACGCCGCCCTGTGCGGGAGACAGGGTGAACACGACGAGCGCGTCACGGGTGGTGTCGACGTCGACATGGAGGAGGCATGGGGGACAAACGCCCCGATTCCAGGCGGCTACGCACCCGGGTGCGGGAGCCCCACCAGGGCGGCCAGCCGCCGGTAGGAGTCGAGCAGGGCGTCGCGCTCGTACGTACTGTTCGCGACCAGATACTCGTCGGCGCCGCTGCGGCCGAGCAGCTTCTCCAGACCGTCCGCGACCTCGTCCGCGGTGCCGTGCAGATGGCCGCGCCCGGCCTCATCGAAGAGCTCCCACTCGCGGTCGTTCATCGGCAGGGCGAGGATCTTGTCGACGGGCGCGAGCGGCGGGAACGCGCCGCGGGTGCGGGAGTACGCCGATGCCCACGCCTCGGGCACCAGCAGCCGCTCGGCCTCCTCGGTGGTTTCCGCGACGGTGACCGAGCCCGAGATCACGACGTACGGCCGCTCACCCCAGGCGGACGGCCGGAACGCATCGCGGTAGCCGTCGATGGCCCGCAGCATCTCCTCGTCGCCGCGCGCCGCGGCGATCACCAGCGGCAGCCCGGCCGCCGCCGCGACCTGCGCCCCGGCGCCGGTGGCCAGCACGAACGCGGGCGGCAGCAGGCCCTCGGCGGGATGGGCGTGGACCTGCGGGTGTGCGCTCTGGTCGCCGGTGAAATAGCCGAGCAGCTCCGTGAGCTGCGAGGCGAAGTCGCCGGCGGCCTCCTTGTCGCGGCCCAGCGCCCTGCGTATCCCGTCGGTGAACCCCACCGAGCGGCCCAGACCCATGTCGATCCGGCCCGGGAAGAGCGACTCCAGCACCCCGAACTGCTCCGCCACGACCAGGGGTTGGTGGTTGGGGAGCATCACGCCGCCGGTACCCACCCGGATCGTGGACGTCGCCGCGGCGACGGCGGCGGCGAGCACGGTGGGCGCGGAGCCCGCCACGCCGGGCACGCTGTGGTGCTCCGACACCCAGAAGCGGTGATAGCCCAGGCCCTCGATCCGCCGGGCGAGCTCCACGGTGTCCCGCAGCGCCTGCGGGCCGTCGTACCCCTCACGGGTACGGGAACGGTCGAGTACGGAAAACCGGGTCTGCGCGATCACTGAGCTCACACCTGGTCCAACGCGTTTCGCGCCGCAGGATTCCCGGAGCGCGCGTCCGGGGCGGGGCCGGGACTGTCCTGTACGCGGATTAGGGTGGCCGGGTGAAGCTGAGCAGCAGGCCCCTGGCCGTATTCGACCTGGACGGAACACTCGCGGACACGGCGCACCGCCAGCGCTTCCTGGACCGCAAGCCGCGCGACTGGGACGGCTTCTTCGGCGCCGCCTCCGAGGATCCGCCGCTGCCCGAGGGGGTGCGGATGGCCCTGGACAGCGCCGAGGAGTGCGAGGTCGTCTACCTCACGGGCCGCCCCGAGCGGTGCCGCCGCGACACCCTCGCCTGGCTCGGCGAGCAGGGGCTGCCCAAGGGGCGGATCTGGATGCGCCGCGACAACGACCGGCGGCCCGCCCGGCAAACCAAGCTGGAGGTTCTCAAGCGGCTGGCCCGCGACCGGGAGATCCGGGTGCTCGTCGACGACGACGAACTGGTCTGCGACGCCGCACGACAGGCGGGCTTCACGGTCGTGCGCGCCCAGTGGGGCGCCGCGTCGGCGGCCCTCAAGGACGCGCAGGAGCGTGAGGGGCGTACCTGATCAGGGGCGTTCCCGATCGCAGGGCGCACCCGATCGGCAGTTGTCGAGCTTTCGCTGTCAGGCGTCGGTGCCCTCGCCCGCGTCGTCGCCCGCCTCCAGGCGGAAGCCGACCTTCAGGCCCACCTGGTAGTGCTCGATCTCGCCGTCCACGATATGGCCGCGGACCTGCGTCACTTCGAACCAGTCAAGATTGCGCACGGTCTGCGACGCCCGGCCGATGCCGTTGCGAATGGCCTGGTCGACGCCCTCGTGCGAGGTGCCGACGATCTCCGTGACCCGGTAGGTGTGGTCGGTCATGCGGCTCTCCCTCTGCTTCTGCTGCTCCTGCCCCGAGGGGCCCTTCCGCCGATGCTCGTACCCACCGTGCCCCACCCGCTGCCTGTGCGCGAGATGGGGAACCGGTGGGAAAAGGGTGGTTCCCTGCCGGAGGTCCTGACCGGCGGCGACCCGGCGCGGGCCGCGAGGGCCGGCATCCGAGGAGATCACCCGGATGCCGGCCGCCCGTTGACCCGTACCTCTAGGAGGCCATTGCGAGCGAGAGCGCGAAACGCCCCGCTTCGTCGGTCCACCAATGCCGCAACTCCATTCCCGCCGCCGCGAGTTCGCCGCGTACCCCCTCGCGGCGGAACTTCGCCGAGATCTCCGTGCGGATCTCCTCGCCCGCCTCGAAGGACACCGCGATGTCCAGCTCCGGGATCTTCACGGTGTGCGCCCTGCGGGCCCGCAGCCGCATCTCGACCCACTCGTTCTCGCTGTTCCACACCGCGACATGGTCGAAGTCGGCCGCGTCGAAGTCCGCGCCGAGCTCACGGTCGATGACGGACAGGACGTTCTTGTTGAAGGCCGCGGTCACGCCCTGCCCGTCGTCGTACGCGGCGACGAGCGTGGCCTCGTCCTTCACCAGGTCCGTGCCCATCAGCAGCGCGTCCCCGGGTGACAGGAGGGAGCGTACGGACGCCAGGAACGCCGTGCGCTCGCCGGGCAGCAGATTGCCGATCGTGCCGCCGAGGAAGACCACCAGCCGCGGCCCCGGCGTGCCGGGCAGGGCCAGGCCCCGGGTGAAGTCCGCGATCAGCGCGTGCACGGACAGGGCGGGACGCTCGGTGAGCAGCGACTCGGCGGCCGAGGTCAGCGCGCTCTCGCTCACATCCACCGGCACATAACTGTGCAGCTCGGGCAGCGCGTCCAGCAGGTGCCGGGTCTTCTCCGAGGACCCGGAACCCAGCTCGATCAGGGTGCGCGCACCCGTGGCCGCCGCGATCTCCGGCGCGCGGGCGATCAGGATCTCCCGCTCCGCCCGCGTCGGGTAGTACTCGGGAAGCCGCGTGATCTCCTCGAACAGCTCACTGCCGCGCGCGTCGTAGAACCACTTGGGCTGCAGCTCCTTGGGCGTACGGGTCAGTCCGTGCAGCACGTCGGCGCGCAGATCGGCGTCCGTCGCGTCCTCGGGCAGGGTGCGGGTCAGCAGGAACGGGCTCACGCAGTGGGCTCCTTGAGCGGGGTCAGCAGGACATCGGTGCGGGTGGCGGCGAGGAGGTGGTGGTCGGGGACCTCCACCCAGTGCGGATCGTCGTCGTAGGGCTCGGAGGCCACGATGGTGCGGCGGCCGGGCTCGGCGAAGTACCACAGGGTGTCGCCCCAGGTGGTCGCCGCGACCGTCTCGCCGTCGGTGAGCAGCAGGTTCAGCCGCGACCCCGGGGCGGCGGCGGCCAGCTCGACGACGGTGTCGGCCAGGGCCTGCCCCAACTCGTCACCGTCGCGCAGCCGGTGCAGTACGAGCGCCCACACGAGCGCCGAATCGCAGCGCGCCTCCAGGGCCAGCAACTCCTCTGCGGGCAGGGCCGAGGCAAGCGCCGCCGCGGACCCGGGCCAGCCCTTGAGCGCCCCGTTGTGGCTGAACAGCCAGGGTCCGGCGGCGAACGGCGCCGCCGCGGCCTCCCCGTCCGGGCTCGCCTCGGTGGCGTCGCGGACGGCGGCGAGCAGCGCCCCGGAGCGAACGACCCGGGCCAGGTCGGCGAAGGGCGCGTCGGCCCACATGGGCCCCGAGCGCCGGTAGCGGGCCGGCACCGGGTCGCCCTCGGCGTACCAGCCCACGCCGAAGCCGTCCGCGTTGACCGTCCCGTACCGCTGGAGGCGCGGCTCCCACGCCTGGCGGTACAGGCCGTGCACGGGCTTCACCAGGAGGTCGCCCAGCGGCACCTCGGGGCCCAGGCACGCGAAATGACGGCACATCAGATGCCGTCCGCGTCACGTGCCGTACGGAACCCGGAGAAGATCTGGCGGCGCATCGGCAGGTCCCAGTTGCGGAAGGTGCCGCGGCAGGCCACCGGGTCGACGGCGAAGGAACCGCCGCGCAGCACCTTGTGCGCGCTGCCGAAGAAGACCTCGGAGTACTCGGGGTACGGGAAGGCCGTGAAACCGGGGTACGGCAGGAAGTCGCTGGACGTCCACTCCCAGACGTCACCCATCAACTGCCGCACACCCAAGGGGGATTCGCCGTCGGCGTAGGACCCGACCGGGGCCGGCTGGAGGTGGCGCTGGCCGAGGTTGGCGCGTCGGGGATTGGGGTCCGCGTCGCCCCACGGATAGCGCAGCGAGCGCCCCGACACCGGGTCGTAGCGGGCCGCCTTCTCCCACTCGGCCTCCGAAGGCAGCCGCCGCCCCGCCCACTTGGCGTACGCGTCGGCCTCGTACCAGCTCACATGCATGACCGGCTCGTCCTCCGGCACGGGCTCCACGACACCGAAGCGCCTTCGCAGCCACTGCCTGCCCTCGCGGTGCCAGAACAGCGGCGCAGCCAGCCTGTTCGTCCGGACCTGGGCCCAGCCCTCGTCGGTCCACCAGCGCCCTTCGGTGTACGCGCCGTCCTCGATGAAGTGCAGATACGCCCCGTTGCTCACCGGTACCGTGTCGATGTGGAACGCCGGGACGAAGCGGTGGTGCGCGGGCCGCTCGTTGTCGAGCGCCCACGGCTCTGTGGAGGTGCCCATCGTGAACGGGCCGCCGGGGATCAGTACTTCATCCGGCTTGCCCGCAGTCGTCCCGTCCGCCGGGCCCGGCGGACGGGGAGCGGTGAGGGCGGCGGGTCCGCGCCGCAGCTGGTGGGTGATCAGCATGGTCTCGTCGTGCTGCTGCTCGTGCTGCGCGACCATCCCGAACGCGAAGCCGGCGTCCAGCAGCGGGGTGCCCTCCAGCGGGGTGCGCTCCAGGACGTCGAGCACCCGCCCGCGTACGTCCGAGGCGTACCGCCGGGCATCTGCGGGAGCCAGCAGCGGCAGCGAGGGGCGAGCGGCCCGGGGATGCTCGAAGGCGTCGTACACGGAGTCGATCTCGGGGTGCATCGGCTCGCGCCCCGCCACGTTCCGCAGCAGCCACAGCTCTTCCTGATTGCCGATGTGCGCCAGGTCCCAGACCAGCGGCGACATCAACGGCGAGTGCTGGGCGGCCAGTTCGCCGTCGTCGACGCACGAGGTGAGGACTGCGGTGCGCTCGCGGGCCGCGAGCAGCGCATCGACGGCGCGGGCCCGAAGGCCGTCCGGGCCGCCCTGGCCGTCGGATTCCGTGGGGCCGGTGGGGTCGCTCATGTGCGGATGTCCTTCCCGGGAGCGGAGTCGAGCAGATCGTCGGCGGGACATCGACCGCGGACGACGTAGCGCTCGGTGAACTCGGCGACGGCGCACTGCACGGCGGTGGACGCGCCGAGCCGCGGCAGCGCGTCGAGAGCCGCTTCGAAGCAGATCTCGGCGGCGGCCCGCAACTCGGCGTCGGCCAGCCCGTACCTGGCGGCGTTCAGCCACAGCGGATTGCGCGGCGCGGGCATCGACCCGGCCGTCTCCTGCAGTGGCTTCACGGTCCGGTACGCGATCTCCGACGCCTGCGGGTCGTCGAAGAGCGCGGTGGTCACCGCAAGCGGAACGATCCAGCCGCTCTCGCCCGGCTGCGCGTCGATCATCCGCAGCTCAATGTGACCGTGCGGCCGTACCGGCGGAAAGAGTGTGGTCAGGTGGTATTCGAGGTCCTCGCGGGTCGGCGGCCTCGGCGTGCCGGAGCGTATCCAGGAGCGGAACGACAGCCCCTCCGGCACGTCCCAGGGCTTCCCGTTCTCGCCCCGGACGCACATCACCGGAGCGTCCAGCGCATGCTGTGTCCACGCGCGACGCGGCTCCAGATCCGGTGGCGGCGCCAGCGAACGGCCGGGCTCGATCTCCGTCCACAGGGCCTGGCGCGTGGAGCGCCAGCCGGTGCGCCGCCCATGGTGGAACGGAGAATTCGCGAAGGCCGCCAGCAGCACCGCGCCCAGCAGATGAGCGAGCAGCCAGCGCCGCCCGTACCCGAGCGGACCGGGCTCCTCGTGGCCCGCGTCCAGGCAGACCTGCACGGAGGCGGACGAGCACATCATGGCGCGCCCCTCAGGCCCCGCCCGGTCGAGATACGACTCCATCGCGTCGTAGCGGGGCTCGTACAGCAGCCGCTGCGGCGGATGCCAGGGGTCGGTTCCGACGCCGCTGAGGGTGAGATCGCGGGCCCGCAGCTCGGCGCGTACGGCGTCCAGGTCGGCGGCGACCGAGTCGATGCACGCCATCAGTGACGAGGCCGGGAGCGAGCTGAGCTCTACCTGGCCGCCCGGCTCGAAGGTGAGGGGCGAATCCAGCGGCAGTGCCCGCAGAGCGGCATGGGCCGCTTCGATGCGGGCGGGCTCTACGGGGAGCTGGGGGAGATGCAGCTCGTGGACGAGCCATTCGAGTTCGACGCCGACGGCGCGAGGTGGACCCGTCTTGAAACAGATGCCGCGCAGGAACGCCTCGGCCTCTGTCTCCGTGACAGGCGGGTCGCCCTCGCTGAAATCCCCTGTGGGCCCTGTGGGCATGGATTTTTCCTCCTTGTGGGAGAGCGTGCCTGAGCCCGTCCCGGATCCGGGACGGGCACTGCACACCACCTAAGCCACTGCGATCGCCTCGCACAAGAGTGCCCCTCCGGCGGAGAAGCAGCCACTGCAGGAGGGTGTCCGGTGGATCTTCGTGGCGCGGTGGGTCACGCGCGCACATGTGCCCACGGACGGCAACCGCACACCCCCGAGCCGCTCAGCTCCAGCCGTAGCGCTCCCTGAGCCGCTGGACGACCCGGTCGAAGCGAGGCAGGTCCAGGGCGCACGCCTCGCGCCGCATGCCGTCCTCGTGGACCCGCAGCACCCGGTCCACATCGACCCAGGACTCGCGCCTGGCCGCGTCCCAGGGCCCGACGCCGATCGGCACCCACTCGTGGTCCCGGTCGTGCCGCTTGCTGGAGAGCTGCACGGCGAGCAGCGTGCCCGCGGCCTCCCGGGCGACGACGAGCACCGGCCGGTCCTTGCCCCGCCCGTCGTTCTCCTCGTAGGGGACCCAGGTCCAGACGATCTCGCCGGGGTCGGGGTCCCCGTCGCGGTCCGGGGCGTAGCTGGTGCGCACAGGGCCGATGTCGCGGGGTCCGGCCTCGGTCGTCGCGGTGGGACCACCGCGTCCGGGCAGGTCGGCGGAGGAGTCGGCCGGATCATGAAGTGTCGTCATCCGGACGAGGGTAGGGGGTAAACGGCCCAGTCCACGGGGCGGCCCGGCCGGTCGGAGGCCAGGATCGGCCCATGGCACCAAGACTTCTGGGCATTCTTGTCGCGGCCGCGCTGATGGGCACGGCGGTGACGTCTCCGCACGTCTCCGGCGGTGCCCCCCGACCGGCCCCGCGAGCGGAACCCGCTCCCGTCCCGCGTACCGTCTCCGCCTGGCTCCCCTACTGGGACCAGGAGGGCGCCTACCAGGACGCGCTGCGCCACGCCGACCAGCTGCACACCGTCAGCCCCTTCTGGTACCAGGCCGTTTCGGCAGGGCGTGTCGACTCCCATCCGGGCGCGGGGGACAAGCGCGTCATCGACGGGCTGCACCGGGCCCGCATCGCCGTCGTACCGACCGTCATGGAGACCATGAAGCCCGGCGCCCTGGCGGCGATCGTCACCACCCCCGAGCATCGCGCCACCCACATCCGCACGCTCCTGGCCCTTGCGAAGAGCCGCGACTACGACGGTCTCGACCTCGACTACGAGAGCATCGCCGCGACCGGCGACGCGACGTACCAGCAGGTGCGCGACGGCTTCTCGAAGCTGGTCGACGGCCTCTGCGACGGCCTGCACGCGCTGCGCAAGAAATGCGTGATCACGGTCTTCCCCAAGACGGCGACCACCGGCCGGATCTGGGACTACACCGCGCTCGGCCGCGCCACGGACCGGCTGCGCATCATGGCGTACAACCTGCACTGGGCGAGCGGGAAACCGGGCCCGCTGGCCTCTGTGGCCTGGTACGACGAGATGCTGCGCCACGCCGTCGCCGAAGTCCCGCGCGACAAGATCGAGCTGACGCTTCCGGCGTACGGCTGGGACTGGGCGGCCGACGGCACGGGGGGCCGGGCGAAGCATGTGACCTGGAGGGAGGCGGAGGCGCTGCGGCTCAGGACCAAGGCGGCGTACCAGTTCGATCCGGTGTCCAAAACGCCGTACTTCACCTATCTGGACGGCAAGCAGCAGCGCGTGGTCTGGTACCAGGACGCGCGGGGGGTCGCGGCCCATCTGCCGGTGCTGAAGCGGTACGGGATCAAGAACACTGGGCTCTGGGCGCTGAACTTCGAGGATCCGGGGCTCTGGAAGGAACTCGCGCAGCTGAAGGGCTGAGCGGCCGGACGGGCGGGCCGCGCTCTCTCCCGGGGAAGGGGGAACGGCCCGCCCGCCTGCTTCGGCCGGATCCGGCTCGGTCGCCTCCCGCCGGGTCAGACCCAGCCGTCGAGCGACGCCATGAACGCGTCGAAGTCGTCACGGTGGATCGTGTGACCCGCGCCCCGGACCGTACGGACCTCGAACCCGCGCTCCGCCAGCAGCGCGGCCTTCGCCGCGTCGATCAGGAAGCTCGGGTCGGCGAGCTGCACCAGCGAGGGCACCACGGGCTTCGCGGGCAGCAGATCGACGCCGGACAGCGACGCGAGACCGAGCGCCGAGGCCTCGTCCCACATCCGCACCGTCTCCAGCTCGATGTCGATGTCCTCCTCGTCCCAACGCGGGTTCATCGCGGCGATCCGCTCCCGGGGAGCCGTCTTGAACTGCGCGAACACATCGGGACCGAACCCCTCGCCCGGCGCGGCGAGGTGCCACGCCGGGTCGGAGAAGACCGCCCGCTCAGGGCGCAGCCGGTCCACGGCGAGCGACAGGGTGAGGCCGCCCAGGGAGTGGCCGATGGCCAGTTCGGCGCCGGCCGGCACGGTCTCGACGACATCGTCGGCGAAGAGCTCGGGGCTGTACGCGCCCCGCTCGCTGGCGCCGTGGCCGCGCAGGTCGACGGCGACGACCCGGTAGCCCCTGTCGGCGAGGGCCGGACCGACGCGACGCCAGGTGCGGTGGTCCGCCATCATGCCGTGGATCAGGAGCGCGAGGCGGTCGCCCTCGCCCCAGGTGCGGGTGTGGAGCTGCACGGTGAGTGCCTTTCCTGTGGTGTTGGTTGGTGCTTGTTGGTGTCTGGTGCTTGCGGTACGGGAAACGGGGGCGCTGCCGGGTCGGCGGACGGTGCGGGTATCGCCGGTCGCCGCCCGGGTCAGCGGACGGTGCGGATCGGGCGTACGGCCAGTGCGCCCAGTACCGCCAGCGCCGCAGCGACCAGGAAGAGGCTGGTGTAGCCGCCGACGCTCACGACCACCGAGGCGATGAACGGGGCGACGATCTGCGGCCCCGCGTTGGCGATGTTGAGTACGCCCATGTCGCGGGCGGCGTTCTCCGCTTTCGGCAGCACCATCGTCACCAGCGCCGTGTCCACTGCCATGTAGCAGCCGAAGGCCAGGCCGTTGACGGTGGCGAAAGCGAGCATCGCGGTCCAGCTCGTCGACACCGCCGGAATGACCAGCGCGACGGCGGACAGCGCCGCCGACGCGCCCACGAACAGCTTGCGCCGGTCGAACCGGTCCGAGAGGTAGCCGCCGAGGACGGTCGAGACGACCATGGCCACGCTGCTGACCGGCATCAGGATCGCCACCGCCTCCTCGGCCCTCAGCCCGGCGGGCAGCACGGTGTGGTCCTTGATGATGTAGAGCAGGAAACCGTTCACCGCGAAGTAGCCGAGGACCAGCAGCGCGCGGCCGATGAAGGCCCAGCGGAAGTCGTGGGACTTCAGCGCGCCGGCGAACGCGGCCAGCTGCTTGCGGAGCGGCAGGGACTCGCGGGCCGGTATGCGCTGCTCGCGGGTGCAGGTGGTGAACAGGACGGCCGCAGCTGCGACGAGTGCGCCGAAGATGAGGTAGCCCGTGCGGTAGTCGTCGGAGAAGGCCGCGCCGATGAGTGCGCCGAGGGTGCTGCCGAAGGGCAGCCCGAGGCCGACGGCGGCCGAGGCTTTGCCGCGTGCGGTCATCGGGACGCGGTCGGGGACGACCGAGGTGATCGCGGCCTGGTAGACGTTCATCACGGCTTGGCCCACACACCAGGCGATGGTGATCAGCAGGATGGTGTGCACGCTGCCCAGCAGGAACATCGCGGGGACGGCGAGCAGGCCGCCGCCGAGAATCCACGGGTTGCGCCGCCCCGAGCGGTCGGAGAGCGCACCCGCCACCGGGTTGAAGACCGTCGCGAAGATCGCGGAGACACCGGCGACGAGGCCGAGATTGGTCACCTTGTCGGCCGGGTCGACAGCCTCGACCTGAAGGGCGAGCAGTACACCGCCGACCCCGATGTACAGGGCGTACATGGCGGTGTTGCCGACCAGGAGCAGCGGCAGCAGCCCGCGGCCGGGCCGCGGGGAGACGGGGGAGCCGGCATCGGTGGTGCCGGCGCCGGGGGAGGAAAGGGCCACATTGCCCTCCAGGGGAGTGTCTCCGGGGGACAGGAACGGAGACGAGCGAATGGAGTGATCCAGAGGTGGTTACACGTGTCAGTGACGCGTGTAGGCACTGTGTAGCACTCAATTCAGGCCATCCGCCAGACCCTGAGCCGCACCGGTCTGGAAAGATGCCGAACGCGATGAGTCAGACACCGAAGAAGACCGCGGAACAACCTGTCCCGACCAGCACCGATGTCGCGCGCCTGGCCGGCGTATCGCGCGCGACGGTTTCGTACGTTCTGAACAACACCTCGGCCGTGCGGATCAGTGAGCCCACTCGCCGCCGCGTCCGGGAGGCCGCGGAGGAGCTGGGGTATGTGCCGCACGCGGCGGCCCGGAGCCTGCGCGCCGGGCACACCCGGATCGTGCTCCTGCCCACGGCGCACGTCCCGGTCGGCCCGCTCTACAGCAAGTTCTTCAACGAGCTCCAGTGGGCGCTGCGCCGGCTCGACTACACCGTCGTCCAGTACGCCAGCCTCGGCCTCGGCGGTGACGAGGCGGCCCGCGCCTGGGCCGAGTTGCGCCCGGTCGCGGTCCTCTCGCTCGGCGAGATCGCCCTCACGGTCCAGGGGGTCCAGGTGCTCAAGCGCTCGGGCGCCAAAGCCGTGATAACGCTCGGCCCCCAGCGGGTGGAGGGGGCGCACGCGCTGGTCATGGACCAGCGGGAGGTGGGCAGGGTCGCCGGAGCGCATCTGCGGGAGCGCGGATACCGGGGCATCGGCGTTGTGATGCCCAGGGAGCCGGGCCTCGAACTCTTCTCGAAGCCGCGCCTCGCGGGCGTCCGGGGAGCCGTGGCGGGCAGCGAAGTGCGCGTGGAGCAGCTGGAGATGGGGTACGACGAGGAGTCCGCGGCGGAGCTCGCCGGGCGCTGGCGCACGCTCGGTCTCGACGCGGTGTTCGCGTACAACGACGAGTACGCCCAACTGCTGATGCGGGCCCTGCAGGACGAGGGGATCGACGTACCGGGGGAGGCGGCGGTGATGGGCGCGGACGATCTGCTGCTCGGCAAATTGCTGCGGCCCCGACTGAGCACGGTGCATGTGGAGATGACGACCGGGCAGTACCTGGCGGACTTCCTGGACCGGGTGGTACGGACGCCGGGCGCGGAGCCGGAACGGCATGACCTGATGGGCGCCGAAGCCGTTCCCCGCGAGTCCAGCTGACGGGCCGGACGGGACGCGTGGGGTGAAGGGGGCGACCCTGCGCTCAGCCCCGTCCGGCGATCGAGGATGCCGCGCGCAGGTCCGCCTCGATGAGCCTCGCCGTCTCGTGGAGCGCCGGCAGCAGCGCCGCGCGCATCTCCTCCGGGGTGCCGTGCCCCGCGTGCTCGGCCACGTTGACAGCGGCCACCACCCGCCCGCTCCCGTCCCGCACCGGCACCGCGATGGAACGCAGCCCCTCCTCCAACTCCTGGTCCACCAGCGCGTGTTCATCGGCGGCAGCCCGCTCGATGATCCGGCCGAGCGCGGCGCGCGACGTTACGGTGTGCCGGGTCAGCGCGGGCAGCGCGTCCGGCAGAACGGGCCGGGACCCGGGGGCGAGCCCGGCCAGCAGCACCCGGCCCATGGAGGTGGCGTACGCCGGAAAGCGCGTCCCCACCGTGATGTTGACGCTCATGATGCGTACCGTCGGGACGCGCGCCACATAGTGGATGTCGGATCCGTCGAGCACCGCGAGCGACGCGGACTCGTGCACGAGCCCTGCCAGTGCGGCCAGATGGGGCTGTGCGATCTCGGCGAGGCCCAGGCCCGAGAGGCGGGCGCAGCCCAGTTCCAGCACCCGTGGCAGCAACCGGAACCGCCGCCGGTCCGCCGCGGCGTACCCCACGTACCCCAGGTGCTCCAGGGTGAGCAGGGAGCGCCGGGCGGTCGCCCTGGCCAGCCCGGTCGCCCCGGCGACCTCCGTCAAGGTCATTCCGTTGCCCCGGTCCGCGCCGAGCGCGGCAAGCACGGCGAGGCCGCGCGCCAGGGACTGCAGAAAGCCGGGCCCGAGCTCGCGCTTGGCCGCCGACGAGGGGTCCGCCGCGCTGTCCGGCGCCGCGACGGGCGAAGCGCCTGCCTCCCCGGCTGTGGTTCCCGGCGTGGGGCGGGGCGCCGCGAGCGCCGCCTCCAACTCGCCGCGCACCGCGCGCAGCCTGGGGAGTACGGCATCCCGCAGCGAGTCCAGGGTGTGCCTGCTGGTGTGGCTGACGACGCTCATCGCACATACCGTCCGGCCCGCCGCGTCGCGCACCGGAACCGCGACCGCGACCAACCCCGGCTCGACCAGCTGGTCGTCGCCCGCCCAGCCGTCACTCGCCGCCCGCGCGGCCCGCTCCTCGAAGGAGCCAGGGTCCTGCGGCCGGGCGGGCGTCGGCAGGGCGGTGAAGTCCGCGGCAGGCGCAGCCGCTTCCCTCCGTGCGCGCCAGGCCGCCCACCCGGCCGCGTCCCACCCCGCCGCGAACAGTGCGCCGGGGGCGCACCGTTCGGCGGGCAGCAGATCGCCGATCCGCAGGGCGAGGGACATGGTGCGCCGCCGGGTGGTCTGGAGGGCGAACCGCGCCCCCGCGCCGTCGGCGTCCGGCACCGCCACCGATACCGACTCGTCGAACTCGTCCGCGAGCCGCTCCGCCGCAGGACCGAGCGCCGCCGGGATCCCACAGGCCGCCAGATAGGCCCCGGACAGCTCCAACACCCTTGGTGCCAGGGCCACTTCACGTCCGTCGCCGCGCGCGAGGCCGAGCCGCTCCAGGGTGGACACCACCCGGTCGACGGTGGAACGCGCCAGGCCCGTCGACCGTACGAGATCGCTGTGCCGCGTCCGGTCGTCGGCGCCGGGCGCGGCCAGCGCGCGCAGCACGGCGAGCCCGCGCTCCAGCGGGCCCACGGACTCGGCGGGCGGCGGGGCATGCGTCGCGCTGTTCGGCGCGGGACGCGTCATGGGATTCCTCCTGGCAGGGCGCTGACGCCGTTGGACATCGTTGACAGCGGGCGGCGCCCGGCAGAGACTCGGGCGAAGTCAAATATGAACGATAGTTCACTCGGCGAACACATCACCACTGCGGGAGAGAATTCGATGAGCATCCGCGACGTCTACATCGTCGACGCCGTCCGCACCCCGATCGGCAAGTTCGGCGGTGCGCTCTCCGGTGTACGCCCCGACGACCTCGCCGCACACGTCGTCAAGTCGCTCGTCGACCGCACCCCCGACCTCGACCCCTCCCGCATCGACGACGTCTACTTCGGCGACGCCAACGGCGCGGGCGAGGACAACCGCGACGTGGCCCGGATGGCCGTGCTGCTCGCCGGGCTCCCCGCGAGCGTCCCGGGCGTCACGGTGAACCGGCTCTGCGGCTCGGGCCTGGAAGCCGTCATCCAGGCGGCGCGCGCCGTCGCGCTCGGCGACGCCTCGGTGGCCGTCGCGGGCGGCGTCGAGTCGATGTCCCGCGCGCCCTGGGTGCTCCAGAAGCCCGAGCGCGCTTTTCCCGCCGGGCACCAGCAGCTCCACTCGACGACCTTGGGCTGGCGCATGACCAACCCGCGGCTGCCCGACGAGTGGACGGTGCCGCTCGGTGAGGGCGCCGAGCTGATCGCCGACAAGCACGGCATCACGCGCGAGCAGCAGGACGCCTTCGCGCTCGCCAGCCACCGCAAGGCGGCCGAGGCCTGGGCCGCGGGACTCTACGACGGCGAGGTCGCGCCGTACACCGGAGTGGATCTCGAACGGGACGAGTGCATCCGCGAGGGCTCGACCATGGAGGCCCTCGCCAGGCTGAAGCCCGCCTTCCGTAAGGACGGCAGCGTCACGGCGGGCAATGCCTCACCGCTCAACGACGGCGCCGCCGCGCTGCTGCTCGTCGACGACGAGGGGCTGCGCGCCACCGGCCGTGAGCCGCTGGCCCGGATCCGTGCCTCCGCAGTCACCGGCATCGAGCCGCAGCTCTTCGGGCTCGGCCCGGTCGAGGCGGTCCGGCGGGCACTGGCCAAGGCCGGCCGGTCCTTCGCCGACCTCACCACCTTCGAGCTCAACGAGGCCTTCGCCGCCCAGTCGTTGGGCTGCCTCGCCGAATGGCCGGACCTCGACCCCGCCGTCGTCAATCCGCGCGGTGGGGCCATCGCCATCGGCCATCCGCTCGGCGCGTCCGGAGCCCGCCTCGCCGGGTCCGTCGCCCACCAGCTGGCCGCCGCCGGCTCCGGTACGGGCCTCGCCGCGCTGTGCATCGGGGTCGGCCAGGGCCTCGCCCTCGTACTGGAGCGCTGACCGTATGCGGACCACGGTGGGGATCATCGGGGGCGGCCCGGCCGGACTGCTGCTCGCGCGACTGCTGCACATCGCGGGAATCGACTGCGTCGTCCTGGAGAGCCGCACGCGCGACTACGTCGAACAGCGCCAGCGCGCCGGGATTCTCGAACAGGGCACCGTCGACGCGCTGCGTGCCTGCGGCGCGGGCGCCCGCATGGACGCCGAAGGTCTGGTACACCACGGCATCGAGCTGCGCTTCGACCGGCAGAGCCACCGCATCGACTTCCCGGCGGCGACCGGCGGGCGATCCGTGACGGTGTACGCGCAGACGGAGGTGGTCAAGGACCTCGTCGCGCTCCAACTCACCGAAGGGCCACCGCTGTTCTTCGAGGCCGAAGCCCTGGCCATCGAGAAGCCGGAGTCCGATCACCCCGTGGTCCGTTTCTCCCACGGTGGCCGGGAGCAGACCCTGGAGTGCGACTACGTCATCGGCTGCGACGGCTTCCACGGCATCGCCCGCTCCGCGATCCCGGCCGCCGTACGCCGTACGTACGAGCGCTCCTATCCGTACTCCTGGCTCGGCATCCTGGCCGATGTCCCGCCCTCCTGCAACGAGTTGATCTACGCGCGGGGCGAGGGCGGCTTCGCCCTGCACAGCATGCGCTCGCCCACCGTCTCCCGGTTCTACCTCCAGGTCCCGAACGGCACCGACCCGGCGGACTGGCCCGACGGGCGGATCTGGGACGAGCTGGACCGGCGATTCGCCGTCGACGGGGGCTGGAGCCTGGCGCGCGGCCCGGTCACCGCCAAGTCCGTGACACCGATGCGGAGTCATGTCACCGAGCCGATGCGGTACGGGCGGGTCTTCCTGGCGGGGGACGCCGCGCACATCGTGCCGCCCACCGGGGCCAAGGGGCTGAATCTGGCCGTGTCCGACGTGCGAATCCTGGCCCGCGCCTTCGGGCACCACCGGCGCACCGGATCGGCGGAACTCCTCGACGGCTACTCCGACCTGTGCCTGCGACGGGTGTGGCAAGCCACCCGGTTCTCGTACGAGATGACGACGATGCTGCACAGCCGGCCGGACGACGACGCCTTCGACGAACGTGTCCAGCTGGCGCGGCTGCACCGCCTCGTGGCCCCCGGGCCCGCCGCCGAGCTCGCCGAGAACTACACGGGACTGCCCCTCGACTGACCCGGCCCCCGGGTGCCGCCGGGCGCCCCAACAACGGCGGGCGCGGCCGGGCCCCGCACGCGGACTGTGGTGTCAGCCCGCGTCCTTGGTCTCGTTCGCCGCCCCGCTCGACTCATTCGCCCCGCCCGCCTCGCCGGCTTCCTTCGCGTCGTCGACGGACTTGCGGACCTCGTCCATGTCGAGCTTGCGGGCCTGCCCGATGACGTCTTCCAGGGCGGCCTCCGGCAGCGCGCCGGGCTGGGCGAACACCGCTACGTTCTCGCGCACGATCATCAGAGTCGGAATCGAACGGATCTCGAAGGCCGCGGCCAGCTCCTGCTGAGCCTCCGTGTCGACCTTGGCGAAGACCAGATCCTGGTGGCGCTCGGAGGCGCTCTCGTAGACGGGTGCGAACTGGCGGCACGGACCGCACCAGGAAGCCCAGAAATCGATCAGGATGAATTCATTTTCCGAGACGACCTGATCGAAGTTTTCCTTGGTGAGCTCAACGGTGGACATGCGGCGCTCCTCTTCCTGGCACAACGGGCGTAGCCGTCCCGCACAACGACGCACGGGTCCGACCTATTCCGCCTGCCCGGGTGGCCACGGCGCACACCCCCGACCAGACTGCACCCTATGACTGGACGTGTGGATTCTGTGGATTCTGTGGTTGCGACGGGTGCTGTGGACGCTGTGGACGCTGTTGAGTACGACGTCGTGGTGGTTGGTGCCGGGCCGGTGGGCGAGAACGTGACGGACGGTGCGAGGGCGGCCGGGCTGAGCGTGGCGGTCGTGGAGAGCGAACTGATCGGCGGCGAGTGCTCGTACTGGGCGTGCATGCCCAGCAAGGCCCTGCTGCGCCCGGTGACCGCACGCGCCGACGCGCGCCGAGTCCCCGGGCTGCGGCAGTCCGTGCAGGGCCCGCTCGATGTGCGGGCGGTGCTCGCCCATCGCGATGCGTACGCCTCGCACTGGAAGGACGACGGCCAGGTGGACTGGCTGGAGTCGGTCGGCGCACACATCTACCGCGGCCAGGGCCGGCTCGCCGGACCCAAGCAGGTCACCGTCGAGGGCTCCGGCGGCGAACGGCACACACTGACCGCCAGGCACGCCGTCGCCGTGTGCACCGGCACCCGGGCCGTCGTCCCCGGCCTGCCCGGCGCGGCGGACGCGAAGCCCTGGACGAGCCGCGAGGCGACCAGCGCCCAGCAGGTACCCGGGCGCCTCGTGGTCGTCGGCGGGGGAGTGGTCGCCGTGGAGATGGCGACGGCATGGCAGGCGCTCGGGTCGCGGGTGACCGTGCTCGTACGGGGAGAGGGCCTGCTGGCCAAGATGGAGCCCTTCGCCGGCGAGCTGGTCGCCGAAGGGCTCATCGAGAGCGGCGCGACGGTACGTACCGGCGTCTCGGTGGCCTCCGTCGAACGCGACGGCGGGACCGGACCGGTCACCGTGGTGCTCAAGGACGGCGAGCGGATCGAGGCGGACGAGATCCTCTTCGCCACCGGCCGCGCCCCGCGCACCGACGACATCGGCCTGGAGACGGTCGGCCTGACGGCCAGTGACTGGCTGGACGTCGACGACAGCTGTCTGGTCCGGGGCAGCGACTGGCTGTACGGCGTGGGTGACGTCAACCACCGGGCCCTGATGACCCATCAGGGCAAGTATCAGGCCCGGATCGCGGGCGCCGCCATCGTCGCCAGGGCGCAGGGCGAGCCCCTGGCCACCGGTCCGTGGGGCGCGCACGCGGCGACCGCCGACCACGCCGCCGTCCCCCAGGTGGTCTTCACCGACCCGGAGGCGGCCGCCGTCGGCCTCAGCCTCGCGGAGGCCGAGGCGGCGGGGCGCCGGGTGCGCGCGGTCGACTACGACCTGGCGTCGGTGGCGGGCTCCGGCCTGTACGCCGATGGCTATCGGGGCCGTGCCCGCATGGTCGTCGACCTGGACCGCGAGATCGTGATCGGCGCCACGTTCGTGGGACCAGCGGTCGGTGAACTGCTGCACTCCGCCACGGTGGCGGTCGCCGGCGAGGTGCCGATCGACCGCCTGTGGCACGCGGTTCCGGCCTATCCGACGATCAGCGAGGTGTGGCTGCGGCTGCTGGAGACGTACCGCGCGGAGACGGCGAAGTAGAAGCAGGAGCAGGAGCAGGAGCAGCAGGCGTGACGCACGGGGCCCGAGCCGTGCGTCACGCCTCGTGCAACAGATGAGGGCGTCGAACTGACGTGCCCCGGACCGAGGCCACCCCTGCGACTCGGATCGCTGCCGTATGAGTATTTGCCGCACCATCTGCGTGTTCCGTAGTGAGTACGGATCGGGACGGCCCGGCGCCGCAGTGCTTCCCCAGGGGCGCTGCGGGACATGTGTTTCGGGCGGTCTCGTCACCGAAGGGGCCGGACGGCGTGCGTGAAGGGCATCTCCTCGCCTTGGGCCTCCCCTCGATCGGGAAGAGAGCCGCATGCACCTCCACCCCGCGTCTGCATTTCGCCGCCCCGTCCTGCCCCTGCCTGCCGAGGCGCCCGACCTGGCGGCCGTCGACCGGGTCGAGTACGCCGACCACGCCGTGTGGCATCTGCCCGCCTCGCCGAAGGCCGCCACGGTCGCGCGACATCTTGTCCTCGCCTGTCTGAGTCGCTGGCAGTGTGCCGCCGAGGCGGTGGACACCGTCGCCCTGCTGGTCACCGAACTCGTGACCAACGCCGTCCAGCACGGCGCCGCACCGATCCTCCTGCGCCTGGACCGTGAGGGCGACGCCGCGCTGACCGTCGCCGTGCACGACGCGGGCACCCTGCCGCTGACGCCCTCGGCGCGGGCCGTGTCGCCGAGTGCGGAGCACGGGCGTGGCCTGCGGCTGGTCGAGGCGCTGGCCGATGCGTTCGCCCTCAGCAGCGGCGGGCGGGGCACCCTCGTCGTAGCCCGGCTGGACCGGCCCGGCGAGGAGGCTGTCCGGCCGCCGGGGGTAGCGTCGCCAACGCCCTAGCTCTCGGCGAGTCGGCGCAGGGACGCGACCAGTTGGTCCACCTCCCCGGACGTGTTGTAGAGGGCGAGCGACGCGCGCGCCGCCGTTTCGAGACCGTAGTGGGCCAGCGCCGGCTGGGCGCAGTGATGGCCGGCCCTGATGGCGATGCCGTCGCGGTCCAGCCAGTCGGCGATCGTGGCCGGATCCTGGCCCGCGAGGGTGAAGGTCAGTACGGCGATCCTGTCCGGCGCCGAGCCCACCAGATCGAGGCCGGGGACGGTGGCCATGGCTTGTTGCGCGTACGCCATCAGGGCCTGCTCGTACGCGGTGACGGCGCCCCGGTCGAACGACATCAGCCAGTTCAGCGCGGCCAGCAGACCGACCACCCCGGAGATATGACCCGTGCCCGCCTCCAGGCGGTGGGGCACTGGCGCGAAGGTGGTCCGGGCGAAGTCGACCGACTCGATCATGTTGCCGCCGCCCTGCCAGGGCGCCATGCGCTCCAGCAGCTCCGGCTTCCCGTACAGGGCGCCGATGCCCGTGGGACCGAACAGCTTGTGCCCGGAGAACGCGTAGAAGTCGGCGTCCAACTCCTCTACGTCGACCGGGAAATGAGCGACGGCCTGAGCCCCGTCCACCAGCACCTTGGCCCCGTAGCGGTGTGCCAGTGCCGTCATCTCGCGCACCGGAGGAACGGTGCCGAGGACGTTCGACGCATGGCTGATCGCGACGAGTTGGGTGCGTGAGGAGAGCAGGTCGGCGTACGCGTCCTGATCGATCGCGCCGTCGGCCGTCAGTGGGACCGGGACCACCCGGGCCCGGGTCTCCTTGGCGATCAGCTGCCACGGCACGATGTTGGAATGGTGCTCAAGGACGGGCACCAGGATGTCGTCGCCGGGGCCGAGATTGGCCCGCCCCCAGCTCTGCGCGACGAGGTTGATCGCCTCGGTCGTGCCGCGTACGAAGACGATGTTCTCCGGGGCCGGTGCGCCCAGGAACTGCGCGACGGCGGCCCGGCCCGCCTCGTACATCTCGGTGGCTTCCCGCGCCATGGTGTGTGCGCCGCGGTGGATGTTGGAGTTGGCGGCGCTGTAGAAGGCGGCCAGTGCCTCGATCACCTGACGCGGCTTCTGGGTGGTGGCCCCGTTGTCCAGCCAGACCAGCGGGTGCCCGTTGACGGTCCGGTGCAGGATCGGAAAGTCCTGCCGCACGAGCTCGGGCGAGAAGGCGCCAGGGGCGGCGGCGACGGGGGTGGCCGTGTTCGGTACGGCCGCGGCCGTACTCGGTGCACCCATGCCAGGCGCCGCAGTGCCGGCTGCCGGTGGTGCGGCACCAGGTGCCACGGTGCCCACCGCCGGTGCCGCGGCACCGGGAGCCGCCGTGGCCGATGACACTGTGCCCGGTGCCGCCGTGACCGGTGCCACCGCGTCGGTCACCGTCTTCACCGGTGTCGCCGGTGTCGCCGTCAGCCGCGCAACGTCAGGAGTAATCATGGTACTTGCCCACCTCGACGTTCTGGAGAACCGCGATCGCGTCCTCCACAAGGACCGCGGTGTTGAAGTACGCCGTCATCAGGTACGAGGTGATGCCCTTCTGGTCGACCCCCATGTTCCGCATGGACAGGCCGGGCTCGACCTCGTCCGGGACGGCCGACGGGCGCAGCCCCACCACCCCCTGCTCGGCCTCGCCCATGCGCATCAGCAGGATCTCGGTGGTGCCGAGGCCCGCGCCCGTGAACCGCACCTTGTCCGAGGGCAGCAGCGGCACTCCGCGCCAGGTCAGCAGCGGACTGCCGAACCGGGTGTCCATCACCGGGGGGACCCCCCGGCGGGTACATTCGCGGCCGAACGCGGCTATCGCCCGGGGGTGCGCGAGGAAGAAGCCCGGCTGCTTCCAGACCTTCGTGAGCAGCTCGTCCAGGTCGTCGGGGGTCGGTGCACCGGTGCGCGCCTGCACCCGCTGCCCGGCGGGGACACTGTTGAAAAGCCCGAAGCCCGGGTGGTTCAGCAGCGCGGCCTCCTGCCGCTCCCGCAGCGCCTGGATGGTCAGGTTCGCCTGGGCGCGGGTCTGGTCGATGGAACCGTTGTAGAGGTCCGCGACGCGTGTGTGCACGCGCAGCACGGTCTGGGC
This sequence comes from Streptomyces changchenzhani, assembly GCF_039766235.1. NCBI lineage: Bacteria > Bacillati > Actinomycetota > Actinomycetes > Kitasatosporales > Streptomycetaceae > Streptomyces > Streptomyces changchenzhani. The sequence goes on from NZ_JBDHNH010000004.1 coordinate 123,594, forward strand.
GAGCGTCATGTGGTACTCGCGGGGTGCGTCCTCGTAGTCGACGTACGTTCCCGGCAGGTCGGGTTCACCCACGTGCCCGTCGCGGAGCTCCACCGGCACCTCACCGCCAGGCACGGTGTTGTCCCCGGCGGCGTACGCGTCCATCGCCGCACGCAGGTTCTCGTCCCGGTCCGCGAGCTCGCCCAGCGCGCTGCGGTCGGCGCAGAGAGCCACACCGCGGGTGAGGGCCTGGACGCGGTACGGCATGGGCTCGGAGCGGGTCCAGGATTCGAGGTCGAAGAACTGGCCGTCACCCACCACTTCGAGCAGCTCGTCCTCGCCATGACGGCCGGACACGCGCTTCTCGGCCCGCCCCTGCACGAGCACCCACAGCCGGTCGGCCGGCTCGCCGGACTGGAGCAGCACCTGACCGGGCTCGAAGGTCACTTCCGTGAAGGAGTCGGCGAGTCGGGCGAGCGACGCGTCGTCGGCGTCGCGCAGATAAGCCACCTCACGTAAGTCGCCCGGGACGATGCTCGGGCTGCCGTTCTGCTCGTGCGTACTGATGCGGTCGTCGCCCAGCACGTACGTGCGGCGCCGGTTGACGCGGAAGACACCCGATTCGACGTCCACCCAGGGCAGGGCGCGCAGCAGATAGCGCGGGGTGATGCCGCGCATCTGCGGAGTGGTCTTGGTGGCGCTGGCGAGTTGCCGTGCCGCATCCGGACTGAGAGCGAGTCGATCGTTCACTGAGGCCTCCTCGAAGACGGGCGTGACCCGGGGAGTTCGCCGGGTGGCACGCCGGAACGAGGCGATCGTCTTCTCGCTATGCGGTCACCGCAAGGTGCCGATATTGGTGATGGGCCGGAAAAGTGCTTTACGCGAGGATGCGCACCTTCGTGGCCTTGGGAACGTCGGGCATACGCAGCGAGCAAGTGCCCGGCATCTGACGTGATTTGCTCCCATATTGGAGCTATGTGATTCCCAAAGGGCGGCTTATGCGGTGGTGTTCGTCCGGATTCCGGTGCCGGGTGCGTTCACGGACGACTTAAGAGTCCGCGGTGGCGGCCGACCGGGATGACCCACGGGGTGCCACTGACCGGGGCCGTGGTGATCCGGCAGCGCAGGCCGAAGACGTCCTCGACGGTGGCCGCGCCGCGCTTGGGCGCCATCAGCCAGGCCGGGGCGCGCAGCAGGGTGGACTTGCCGCAGGCGTTCGCGCCGACGATGGCGGTGATTTTTCCCGGCGGGACCGTCAGGTCGAGGTCCTCCACGACGAGCCGGTCGTCGTGCGCCAGGATAAACATTCCGTGGAGTCCGGGCGCGGAATGCCGACGGGTCTCAACGGCTCGCAAATAGGCTGAGCACCATGAGCAATCTCGAGCGCCAGGCCGTGCCTTCCCTCTGCGGCGGCCGCGGATTCGTCGTCGCGGAGCCTGTACGCGAACTCCTCAGCCCCCGACGCGTCAAGCTCGGCGAGTCCACCGAGGTACGCCGCCTCCTGCCGAACCTCGGCCGTCGCATGGTCGGCGCATGGTGCTTCGTCGACCACTACGGGCCCGACGACATCGCCGACCGGTCCGGCATGCAGGTGGCTCCCCATCCGCACCTCGGCCTGCAGACCGTCAGCTGGCTGCACGACGGAGAGGTCCTGCACCGCGACAGCCTCGGCAGCCTCCAGACCATCAGGCCCCATGAACTGGGCCTGATGACCTCCGGTCGCGCCATCAGCCACTCCGAGGAGAGCCCGCGCCCGCACGCCCGGTATCTGCACGGAGCCCAGCTGTGGGTCGCACTGCCCGACGCCCACCGCGACGCCGAGCCGCACTTCCAGCATCACGCGGACCTGCCCGCCGTCACCGCCCCCGGCCTCACCGCCACCGTCATCCTCGGCGGACTCGACGGCGCGGCGTCGCCCGGGACGACGTACACCCCCATCGTCGGCGCGGACCTGGCACTCGCGAGCGGCGCCGAGGCCAGGCTCCCGCTCGACCCGGACTTCGAGTACGCCGTGCTCTCGATGTCCGGCGAGGCGTACGTCGACGGCGTGCCGGTGCTGCCCGGCTCGATGCTCTACCTCGGCTGCGGCCGCACCGAACTCCCGTTGCGCGCCGGGACGGACGCGGGCCTGATGCTTCTGGGTGGCGAGCCCTTCGAGGAGGAGCTGGTCATGTGGTGGAACTTCGTGGGCCGTTCCCAGCAGGACATCGAAGAGGCCCGCAAGGCCTGGATGGAGGGCGACCGCTTCGGCGAGGTGCACGGCTACGACGGCGACCGCCTGCCCGCCCCCGAACTCCCGCCGGTGGTCCTGAAACCGCGGGGACGGGTGCGTTGATCCGCTGACGGGCAGGCGTGGTTCGCGACGGCCGAGGCCATTGGCTCAGCGGTGGCCGAACCAGCTCGCCGCCGACGGGAGAAGCCTGTCGTCGTAGCCGAACAGGGCCTGGTTCTCCCAGCCGTTGCCGGACGAGGGGTCGGCCGGGTCCCAGCCGTTGCCGGTGACGGCCGTCCAGGTGGGCTCCCAGTAGACGACGCCCAGGCCGCGGCCGTTCGGTACGGCCTCGACGATGCTCGTCAGGTCGCGGAGCCAGGCCGCCTGTCCCGTCGTGTTCGCCGGGTAGCCGGGGAGTAGTTCGGCCGTGGTGTCAATGATGTTCTCGTGGCTGTCCTTGCTGTCCTTGCTGTCCAGCCGGAAGGCGTACGCGGTCTCGGCGATCAGGACCTGCTTGCCGTAGCGGGCGGAGATGTCGTCGAGGTTGGCCTGGAGATCCGACAACTGCCCGTGCCAGTAACCGTAGAAGGACAGGGCGATGACGTCGAAGTCGACCCCCTGCGCGATCGCGTTGTCGAACCACCAGCGGTACAGGCTGTTGTCGCCGCCGTGCGCCAGGTGCAGGGCGACGCGGGTGGTCGAGGAGACGGCCCTGGCCGCGGAGATGCCGGACTTGAGCAGACCGGCGGTCTGCTCCCAGTTGGTCGTGGAGCCCTCCGGCCAGAGCATGCCGGTGTTGATCTCGTTGCCGATCTGCACCATGTCGGCCGTGGTGCCCTGCGCCTTCAGCGCGCCCAGTACCTCGTGCGTGTGGTCGTACACGTCCTTCTTCAGCTGAGTGTACGAATGCGAGGCCCACGCGGCGGGCTTGGATTGCGCCCCCGGGTCGGCCCAGATGTCGGAGTAGTGGAAGTCGACCAGGAGCTTCATGCCCTGGCCCTTGATGCGCTTGGCCATCTCCAGTACGCGCGCCTTGTTGTTGTAGCCGTCGGCCGGGTCCACCCACACCTTGAGCCGCCCGTAGTTGGCGCCCGCGGACCGCAGGATGCCCAGCCCGTCACCGGCAGTACCGCCGGTCGTGCGGTACACACCGCCGAGGTCCTCGCTCTTCTTCAGCGTCGATACGTCGACGCCCTTGACCGGCACTCCGGTCGCGCCCGGGGCGAAGGCGAGGTCGTCGGCGTTGAGCCAATTACCTGCCCTGGCATCGGAGTTGATGCTGATCGTGCACTGACCACCGGTCACCTTGACCGAGGTCACGATCCGCAGCCACTTCCCGTCGGACGTGGGCGGCAGGTCGGTGCGCTGCTCCGGCGAACCGCAGTTGCGCAGCGCCAGATACGCGGCGTTCTGGCCACCGCTCGAACGGACCCGGGCGCTCAGCGTGTACGTGCCGTTGGCCAGCCCGGACAGGTACTGCAACGTCTCCACCTTGTAGGCCGACGCGGACCAGTGGGTCAGCCGGCTGCTGCCGCTGTGCCCGCCCGCCTCGGCGTACGCCGCCGCGTCCTGACCCGTGGCGGAGTAGGTGGACCAGCCCGAAGTGCCGGATTCGAAACCGGTGTTGGTGAGGGTGGAGGCGGCTTGAGCCATCTGGCCGGGAAGCGCGGTGATCAGCAGAGCGCCGATGAGGGGGACAGCGGCGGCTCTGAGCAGGGTGAGGGGGGTGCGTCGTGGCAGGGCATACATCGTCGGGTCCCTTCGACGGTGGAGGGCGGAGACGGGTGGTGCGGTTGGGTGGCGGTTCGATTCGGTGCACCCGGGGCGGCCGTCGGCTCGACAACCACCCCGGGCAGTCCTGTTGGGGTCAGGCGTCGAGTCGTACGACCCGAACGGCGCCCGCCGGAACGGCGAGCTGTCCGGCGGCACGCTCACCGCTGAGCAGTTCGGTGCCCGGCGCGTCCAGCGGCACCTTCGCGGGGTGCGCGGTGTGGTTGATGGCGAAGAGGTAGGTGCCGCCGTCGCCGGTGCGGCGCACCACCTCGACGTCGCAGGGCAGTTCGGCGCGGGGCGCGACACCGGCGTCCTCACAGGCGGCGTCGAGGATCGTGGCCAGGGCGACCGGGTCCAGCCGGGAGGAGACGTACCAGGCGGTGCCCCGGCCCAGCCGGTGCCGGGTGACGGCGGGGCCGCCCGCGGCCGGCCCGTCGGCGTACGACCAGACGGTCTCCGCCCCGCGCGGCACCACAAACTCGGTCCACACGTCACCGGTGAGCGACGACCCTCCCGGGCCGCTGATCCGTACGCTCTCGCCCTCACCCAGCGGTGACCACTCCTCGACGGTCAGGCCGAGCACTTCGCGCAGGGCGCCCGGGTGCGCGCCGGGGTGCACGGCGTCGTGCTCGTCGACGATCCCGGAGAAGTAGGAGACAACGAGGGTGCCGCCGTTCTCGACATAGCGGCGCAGATGACAAGTGTCTGGAACGTTTCTCTACTGTGAACGCTCACAGACGCATGAACAGATGCGTGGTCGGTCTCCGTGTCGGAACGGAGGCCCCTTCGGTCAGGGAGAAGCCCTCATGTCCCACACGCTCCACCGCCGCCTCGCGGTCACCGCAACAGCCGTCGCCCTGGGCGCGACCGCGCTCACCGCCTGCGGATCGTCCGGCGACGACAGCGCCGGATCCGGCCCCGTCTCGCTCAACTACTGGGCCTGGGCGCCCGGCATGGACAAGGTGGCGGACCTCTGGAACAAGCAGAACCCGGACATCAGGGTGACGGTGCAGAAGCAGGCGTCCGGCGACGACCTGGTCACCAAAATCATCACGGCGGCCAAGGCGCACAAGGCCCCCGACCTGGTCCAGGCCGAGTATCAGGCGCTGCCCACCCTCGTCAGCAATGACGCGCTCGCCGACATATCCGAGGAGGTCGGCGACGCCGAGAAGAAGTTTGCCCCCGGCGTCTGTCAGCAGACCACCCTCGGCACCGACGCCGTCTACGCGGTGCCGTAGGACTCCGGGCCGATGATGTTCTTCTACCGGGCCGACCTCTTCAAGGAGTACGGCCTGACGCCCCCGGCCACCTGGGACGAGTTCGCCGACACGGCCCCCGCGCTGAAGAAGAAGGCCCCCGACAAGTCGCTGACGACCTTCTCCTCCAACGACTCCGGTCTCTTCGCGGGGCTGGCCCAGCAGGCCGGCGCCAAGTGGTGGACCGTCGAGGGCGAGAAGTGGAAGGTCGGCATCGACGACGCGGCCACCAGGAAGGTCACCGACTTCTGGGGCGACCTGGTCGACTCGGGCGCCGTCGACAACCAGCCGATGTACACGCCCGCCTGGAACAAGGCGCTGAACACCGGCAAGCAGATTGCCTGGGTGAGCGCCGTCTGGGCGCCCGGCACCCTGACCACCGCCGCCCCCGCGACCAAGGGCAAGTGGGCCATGGCGCCGCTTCCGCAGTGGTCGAAGGGCGGTAAGTCCACCGGCAGTTGGGGCGGCTCCACCACCGCAGTCACCACCGACTCGAAGCACAAGGCGGCTGCGGCGAAGTTCGCGACCTGGCTCAACACCGACCTCAAGGCGCTGGCCGCATTGGTCAAGGAGGGTGGCATCTACCCGGCCGCCACCGCCGCCCAGACCAGTGGCGCACTGGCCGAGGCCCCCGACTACTTCGCCAATCAGCCGGACTTCTACACCCTCGCCGCCGAGATCTCCAAGACCACGGCTCCCGCCGCCTGGGGCCCCAATGTGAACGTCGCGTACTCGGCGTTCAAGGACCGCTTCGGCAAGGCTGCCAAGGCCAAGGCCAGGTCGGGTTTCGGCGCGGCCCTCACCGGAATGCAGGACGCCACCGTCGCCGACCTGAAGAAGCAGGGCTTCGAGGTCGCCCCGTGAGCAGGACCCACAGAACGGCGAGCGGCCGGGGCCGGGGGACGACGTACCGGGTCAAGGCCGCCCCGTACGGCTTCCTCGCGCCGGCCGCCGTTCTCTTCGCGCTCTTCTTCGCCCTGCCCGTCGGATACGCGCTCTGGCTCAGCCTCCACAAGGTCGAGGTGAAGGGCCTCGGGCTCGGCAAGGGGGCCCGTTCCGAGGTCTGGGCCGGTCTGGAGAACTACACCGCCGCCCTCACCGACACCGAGCTTGGCCACGGCGCCCTGCGCATCCTCGGCTACGGCGCGATCGTCGTCCCCGTCATGCTCGGCCTCGCGCTGCTGTTCGCGCTGCTCCTGGACACCGAGCGGGTCCGCGCGCGCGCCTTCTCCCGGCTCGCGATCTTCCTTCCGTACGCCATCCCCGGCGTCATCGCGGCCCTGCTGTGGGGCTTCCTCTACCTGCCGGACGTCAGCCCCTTCCTCCAGGTCCTCGACCGGCTGGGGCTGCCCCACCCCGACCTCCTCGACGGCGGACCGCTCTTCCTGTCCCTGGCGAACATCGCCGTCTGGGGCGGCACCGGCTTCAACATGATCGTCATCTACACCTCGCTGCGGTCCATCCCGGCCGAGGTCATCGAGGCGGCGAAGCTCGACGGCGCCACACCGCTGCAGATCGCCCTGCGCGTCAAGATCCCCATGGTGGCGCCCTCCCTGGTGCTGACCTTCTTCTTCTCGGTCATCGCGACCCTCCAGGTCTTCAGCGAACCGACCACCCTCAAGCCCCTGACCAACGGCATCTCCACCACGTGGAGCCCCTTGATGAAGGTCTACAACGACGCCTTCGTGAGCGGGAACGCGTACGGGGCCTCCGCCACCGCCGTGCTCCTCGCCGCAGCCACCTTCGTCCTGTCCTTCACCCTGCTGAAGGTGTTCAACTCCCGCGGTACGCAAGGAGGAAAGCGATGAGCACGCTCACCACCCCCGCGTCGTCGCGGCGGCGCCCACCGGCCGCGGGCACCACACCGGGCACCGCCCAGGGGCCGCCGCGTCCCCGCCGGACCGCCCTGCTGCCCACCGCGGCCCTGGTGCTCGGCGCGGTCTACTGTCTGCTGCCGGTGGCCTGGGTGCTGGTGGCATCCACGAAGTCCGGCACGGAGCTGTTCTCCACCTTCACCTTCCTGCCCGGCAGCGGTTTCACCGACAACGTCGCGGACCTCGGCGCCTACCGCGACGGCATCTACTGGCAGTGGATGGCCAACTCCCTGCTCTACGCGGGCGTGGGCGCGATCCTGTCCACGGTGGTGTCGGCATTCGCCGGTTACGCGCTGGCCCTCTACCGGTTCCGGGGCCGGGAAACCGTCTTCCATGTGATCCTCGCGGGCGTCCTCGTGCCGCCCGTCATCCTCGCCATTCCGTAGTATCTGCTGATGGCGCAGGCAGATATGACGGACACTCACCTGTCCGTGCTGCTGCCGCTGATCCTCTCCCCGTACGGCGTCTACCTCGGCCGTATCTACGCCGACGCCGCCGTCCCCACCGAACTGGTCGAAGCCGGCCGGATGGACGGCGCCGGCGAGTGGCGGATCTTCCTGCGGATCGCCGTCCCGATGATGTCCCCGGGCCTCGTGACGATCTTCCTGTTCCAGTTCGTGGCGATCTGGAACAACTTCCTGCTGCCGTACATCATGCTCGGCGACGACACGAAGTTCCCCATGACCGTCGGCCTGTTCACGCTGCTCGCCCAGGGCTCAAACACCCCGGCCCTCTACACCCTGGTGATCACCGGCGCCCTCCTCGCGATCGTGCCGCTGATCGCCCTGTTCCTCGTCATCCAACGGTTCTGGAGCCTCGATCTGCTCTCCGGGGCCGTAAAGTCCTGAACGCAGAAACACGAGGGGACAGATCATGAACCGCGGAACGGACGGCAAGCGTCGGTCGGTGACGATCCACGACGTGGCCCGCGAGGCGGGCGTCTCGCGCGGCACCGTCTCACGCGTGCTCAACGGCGGGCACTACGTCAGCCCGCAGTCGAAGACGGCCGTAGACGCCGCGATCCGCCGGACGGGCTATATCGTCAACCGGCACGCCCGCTCGCTGATCACCGGGAAGTCCGACTCGGTGGCGTTCCTGCTGACCGAGCCGCAGGAGCGGTTCTTCGAAGACCCCAACTTCAATGTGCTGCTGAGGGCCTGCACCCAGGCCCTCGCCGCCCAGGACATCCCGCTGCTGCTCATGATCGCGGGCACGGAGGCCGAACGCCGGCGCAATCTGCGCTACATCGAGGCCGGCCATGTCGACGGAGTGCTCCTGGTCTCCAGCCACTCCGGGGACCCCGTGGGCAGCGAACTGGACGCGGCCGGCGTCCCCGTGGTCGCCTGCGGCAAACCCCTCGGGCGCAGTGCGAAGGTCGGCTATGTCGCGGCCGACGACCGGGACGGGGCCCGGACGATAGTCCGCTACCTGTACGAGTCCGGGCGCCGCCGGATCGCCACGGTGACCGGCCCGCCGGACACCCCCGGCGGCGTCGAGCGCCTGGAGGGCTACCGCGACGTACTGGCCGAATGCGGCCTGCCCGTCGACGAATCACTGATCGTGCCCGGCGACTACAGCAGGGCGAGCGGTGAGACGGCGGCCGAGCTGCTGCTTGAACGGGCCCCGGATGTCGACGCCGTCTTCGTGGCGTCGGACCTGATGGCGCAGGGGGTCCTCGACACCCTGGGGCGGGCCGGCCGGCGGGTGCCCGAGGACGTGGCCGTGGGCGGCTTCGACGACTCACCGGCCGCACTGTCGGCACGCCCTCAGCTCACCACGATCCGTCAGCCCTGGGACCGGATCAGCACCGAGATGGTACGGACACTGCTCGCCCGGATCGCGGGGGAGCAGCCGTCCGCGGTGATCCTCCCCACCGAACTGGTGCGGCGCGGCTCGGCCTGACTCAGCGCGGGGCGCGTCCCCGGATCCCGCCCTGTGTTGCGGGTTGCGCCATTCGGGGTGAACCTGAAGGCGTCCGTATGTGATCTCCCGGCTACTTTCTGTTCGTCCGGGGTGTCCGGTCGGGCGTGGAAAGTAGGCCAGGGGTCACCGCACACACCAGGAGCTTTCGTCGTGAGCACTCAGGCGGATCGTGAGTACACGCTGGACATGGAGGCCGTATCGGCCCGAGTTCCCCAGGCCCGCAGGATCGTCGCCGCACACCTGCGCCACTGGGGGCTCGAAACCCTCATCCAGCCCGTCAGCCTCGGCGTGTGCGAACTGCTCACCAACGTCCAGCGGCACGCGGCCGGCGACAAGCGGTGCACGCTCGAACTGCGCTGGACCGGCCGGAGTCTGACCACCGCCGTGCTGGACCAGGACCGGCGCCTCCCGCAGCTGCGCACTGATCAGCCGGAGGCGGCCCGGGCCCGGGGGCGGGGTCTGGCCATGGTGGCGAGTCTCAGCGACAGTTGGGGGACCCACCGGACGCCCGAGGGCAAGGTTGTCTGGTTCACCCTCCGGACCGAGATCGCCGCCGGTCTGCCGCTCGATGGGCTCGTCGTCCTGCCCACCGACACGGTCGCGGCGCGGCCGCAGGGGCAGGCCGCCGGGACCGAACCGGCGGCCTGGGCACCGGCCCCGGTCCTGATTTCGACCGAGGCGCTCGCCGTCCGGTGAAGCGTCGTAACGTCGCCTGGCCCTGATCGAGAGGCGTGCCGACGGGGGCGACCCCGTCGGCTCCGTCCCCGCCCGCTTCGCCCCGGTCCCTTGCCTTGGCCTTCTTCCAGCCGGTGAGGAAGGGGACGGTAGCGGTGTTGTCGAGGATGGTGCGGTGCGGGAAGAGGCCCACCTGCTGGATGACGTAACCGATGCGGCGACGTAGCTTCACGGGGGTCCACGCCCGCGATGTCCTCGCCGTCCATGAGGATCCGGCCCGAGGTCGGCTCGATCAGCCGGTTCACCATCATCATGGTGGTCGTCTTGCCGCAGCCCGAGGGGCCGACGAGCGTGACCAGCTCGCCCTCCGCCACCTGGAAGGACAGGTCGTGCAGGCGGCAGTGCCGTCCGGGTAGACCTTGTTGACCTGCTCGAACCGGATCATGTACGCCACGCTAGAAGCGCCGGAGTCTTCTCGCACACGGGCCGCGACTGTACGAGTGTGCTGAACTATTCAGGAGTGATCAAAAAGGGAGCAGACTTGAGTAGTTATCGCCAGCCCGGGACCGTCCTCACCGACCACAGGTTCTCCGTGCCACTCGACCACGCGAACCCCTCGGGGGAGCGCATCGAGTTGTTCGCGCGCGAGGTCGTGGCGAGCTCCCAGGCCGAAGCGAACCTGCCGTGGCTGGTCTACCTGGAGGGCGGCCCCGGCTTCGGCGCCCGGCGTTTCGTCGGGCAGCAGGCCTGGCTGGGAAGGGCCCTCCAGGAGTTCCGGGTCCTGCTCGTCGACCAGCGCGGCACCGGGCGCTCCACCCCCGCCAACCGGCAGACCCTGCCACTGCGCGGCGGACCGCGCGAACAGGCCGACTACCTCGCGCACTTCCGCGCCGACGCGATCGTCCGGGACTGCGAGACCATCCGCCCCCGGCTGACCGGCGACGCGCCCTGGACCGTACTGGGCCAGAGCTTCGGCGGCTTCTGCGCCGTCCACTACCTCAGCGCCGCCCCCGAAGGGCTGAGTACGGTCCTCATCACCGGCGGCCTGCCCTCGCTGCACGCATGCGTGGAGGACGTCTACCGCGCCGCGTTCGCCCGTATCGAGCGCAAGAACGCGGCCCACTACGCGCGCTACCCCCAGGACATTGAGCGGGCCGCCCGGATCGCCGCCCACCTGGCCGAGCACAGGGCGGTGCTGCCCGGCGGCTACACACTCACCCCCGAGGCGTTCCAGTCGCTCGGTATCCTGCTCGGCTCCGGCGACGGCAGCCACCGCCTGCACTACCTCCTGGAGGACGCCTTCCTCCGCACCCCGCAGGGGCCCGCGCCCAGTGACGCCTTCCTGGAAGCGGTGCAGGCCGAACTGTCCTACGCGGGCCACCCGCTGTACGCCGTCCTGCACGAGGCGATCTACGCGCAGGGCGTGCACCCCACCGCCTGGGGCGCCGAGCGGGTCCGCGCCGAGTTCCCGCAGTTCGACGCCGCCGCATCGCTCGCCGGGAACAGGCCCGTGCTCTTCAGCGGGGAGAGCATCCACCCCTGGCACTTCGACTGCGACCCCGCGCTGCGCCCGCTGCGTGACACCGCCGGGCTGCTCGCCGACCGCACCGACTGGCCCGCCCTGTACGACGCGGACCGCCTCGCCGCCAACGAGGTGCCGGTGGCCGCCGCGATTTACCACGACGACATGTACGTCGACACCGAGCACGCACTGGCCACGGCCCGCAGCATCAAGGGGCTGCGCACCTGGGTCACCGACGAGTACGAGCACGACGGGCTGCGCGCGAGCGGACCGCGGGTCCTCGACCGGCTGCTCGCCCTCGCCCGCGGCGACGGGTGACGGGCGGCAGGCAGCGTGGCTGACAGCGGCCGGAATGGGTCATTCGTCACCCACCCACCTTCGAGGTCTTCAACCGCTGAGCCCCGACCCGTACTCTGACGCAACGTCAGATCTCAGATGGCTGAGAGGGGTACGGGGACGATGATCGACACGATCGGCACGGAGGTCGCCGATGGCGAGGAGCGGATACGCCTCGACATCGAGGACGGCATCGGCACCCTCACCCTCTGCCGCCCGGCGAAGCTCAACGCCTGGAGCTGGGAGTCCACCCGCCAGCTCGGGCTGATGGCGGACCGGATCCGCTTCGACCCCGAGGTGCGTGTGGTGCTGCTGCGGGCCGAAGGACGGGCCTTCTGCGCGGGCATCGACTTCACCGCGCCGGGCGGTGCGATCACCGGCCGCTCGACGGCCGAGCGGACCCGCAACTATCACGAGGGCCTGCGCTGGGCCCACGAGAGGTTCGCCGCCTTCGCCCGTCTCCCACAGCCCGTCGTAGCCGCCGTCCAGGGCTACTGCCTGGGCTTCGGCTTCGAGCTGGCCCTGATGGCCGATCTGCGCATCGCCGCGGACGACGCCGTCTGCGCACTGCCCGAGGCGCAGCTCGGGGTCGCGGTCGACGCGGGCGGCGATCTGCGGATCGCGCGTGACGCGGGCGCGGGCTGGGCCAAGCTCCTGGCGCTGACCGGGCGCCGTATCGACGCGGCGACGGCCGAACGCCTGGGGCTGCTCCAATCCGTGGTCCCCGTGGACGAGCTGGAGAAGGCGGCGCGCGGGGTGGCGGCGGAGATCGCGGCGAACGCGCCGCTCGCCGTCCAGGGCATCAAGCGCTCCATCGACGCGTACGCCGACGCGGCGATGGCGGGCGCGTTGGAGCGCACGGCGATGACGGCGGCCCTCACCCTCGCCTCCGAGGACGCGAGCGAGGGGTACGGGGCGAAGGCGGCCCGCCGGAAGCCGGTCTTCGAGGGCAAGTAGGGGCGGGCGCCCCGCCTGCCCTGCCCCGCCGGGCGGCGCCCCCGCCTACCCCGCCCCGTCCCCGAACGCCCCCCGCCCCAGTTGCTCGCGTACGGTCGTCACCGGTGGGCTCACCAGTGCGCGCCGCTGCCAGTTCGCACCGTCGACGACCAGCGTGTGGCCGGTGATGAACCGCGCGTACGGGGAGGCGAGGAAGGTCGCGGCCCAGCCCACCTCGCGCGGCAGCCCCACCCTGAGCGCGGGCTGCCGGCCGGCCTTCTCCCGCTGCCGGTCGAGGTGGCCGCGGATGTCGTCGGTCATGTCCTCGTGCGGGACGAGCCCCGGCACCAGGCCGTTGACCTGGATGCCGTACGGGCCCCACTCCACGGCCAGCGTCTCGACGAGGCTCTTCACGCCGGCCTTGGCGGCGGCGCTGTGCGCGAAGCCGGGGCCGCCCGTCCAGGCGTACGACGCGCCGATGTTGACGACGGAACCGGGCGTCCCGGCCGACAGATGGCGGCGGGCGAACTCACGCGTCATGAACCAGGTGCCGGTGAGGGTGATGTCCACGACCGCCCGCCACGCGTTGGGCGACATGTCTTCGGCCGGTACGGGGAAGTTTGCCGCCGCGTTGTTCACGAGGACGTCCGGCAGCCCCGACGCCGCCGTGGCCGCGTCGAAGACCTCGGCGATCCGCTCCGGGTCCCGGATGTCGCACTGCGCGGTCATGACCCGGCCGCAGCCGATGGCCGCCAGCTCGTCCTGAGCGGCCTTCAGATGCTCGGCCTTGCGGCTCGCGATCACCAGACTGGCCCCGAGCCGCGCGAACTCCGCCGCGATGGCCTTGCCCAGACCGGTCCCACCGCCCGTGACCAGGACCGTGCTGCCGTCGTACGTACCGGGGGGCAGCGCGCTCGCGCCCGCCGGCGGCGGACCCGGCAGCCCGGCGGGCCGCGCGTGCGTCTTCGCTGGCTCTGTCATGGCCGTATCGATACCGCTATCCGGCCGAAAGTTGAATGCATCTGCCGAATCGTCCGCAATCGCCGCGCGCGCCATTGACAGTCTGTCAGGCGCCTGATGGATTCTGTGAAGTTGTGATGCGCGAATGACCACGGTGCTCAATGGGAACCCTGGAGGACGTGTGATGCTCCGACGGCGCCGACTCGCCACGCTCGCCACCGCTCTTGCCCTCGTACTCGGTGTTCCGGCGGTCTCGGCGGTCGCCGATCCACCGGACGGCAACGTCCGAAGATCCACCTCAGTCATCACCCCGACCCCGCAGGACCGCGAAGCACGCACCGACCGGGCCACCGTCACCGCCACGGTGACGCTCGTCGCCGGCGCGAAGGCCGACGCCGGCGCCCTGGCCGTGGCCCAGAAGGCCCTGCGCGACGCAGGGGCCACCAAGGTCGTACGCGGCGCGCTCCCCGTCCAGGACAGGCTCACCGTCTACGTGGGCGGCCCCGCCGAGACCCCGCAGAGCGCGGCGGCACTGACCGCCCTCGGTATCGCAGGGCCCACCGCACTGCCCGCCGAGGGATATGTCCTGGGCATCGGCGACCGCGCGATGGTGCTCGCGGGCAAGGACGCCACCGGCACGTACTACGCGGCCCAGTCGCTGCGTCAGGTGCTGCCCGAGAGCAGCCAGTCCGGCTCCAGGGTCGACGGCATCGAGGTCCGCGACTGGCCGACCACCCCGATCCGCGGGGTCATCGAAGGGTTCTACGGCATCCCGTGGACCCACGCGGCCCGACTCGACCAGCTCGACTTCTACGGCGAGCACAAGATGAACATCTTCGTGTACTCGCCCAAGGACGACCCGTATCTGCGCGAGCAGTGGCGCGAGCCCTACCCCGAGGCGCAGCTCGCGAAGATCCGCCAGCTCGTCGACCGCTCCCGCGCACGCCATGTGGAGTTCACCTACGCGCTCTCGCCGGGACTCTCCGCCTGCTACAGCTCAGAGGCCGACATCAAGGCGCTCACCGACAAGTTCCAGACGGTCTGGGCCCTCGGCGCGCGGACCTTCGTCGTGCCGCTGGACGACATCAACCACACCACCTGGAACTGTCAGGCGGACCGTGACAAGTGGGGAACGGGAGCGGCCGCCGCCGGCGCCGCCCAGTCGTACTTCCTGAACCGGGTGAACGGGGACTTCATCGCCACCCACCCGGGCGCCAAGCCCCTCCAAATGGTGCCGACGGAGTACGCCAGCATCAACGCGTCGCCCTACAAGCAGGCGATCGCCGCACAGCTCGACCCGGACATCGTCGTCGAGTGGACCGGCGTCGGCGTCATCGCGCCGGTGATCACCGTGGCGCAGGCGAGGACCGCCCGTCGGGTCTTCGCGCACCCGATCCTGCTCTGGGACAACTACCCGGTGAACGACTACGTCACCAACCGGCTGCTCCTCGGCCCGTACAACGGCCGCGAGAAGGGGATGCCCGCGGAGCTGGGCGCCGGCATCACCGCCAACCCGATGAACCAGGCGTACGCCTCCAAGATCCCGCTGATCACCGTCGCCGACTACAGCTGGAACGACGCGGCGTACGACCCGCGCCGGTCCTGGCTGACCGCCATCGACGAGTACGCGGGCGGGGACGCGCGGACCGTGGCTGCCCTGCGGGTCTTCTCGGACGTCAACTACAGCTCCCGGATCCAGTCCCAGCAGGCCCCCGAGCTGGCCGCCGAGATCGCGCGGTTCTGGCAGTCGGGGAACGAGGTCCCGCTCGACGGCGCCCTGGCGAACCTCCAGCGGTCCCCGGACATGCTGCGTGAGCGCCTCCCCGAGCAGGAGTTCATCAACGACAGCGGTCCCTGGCTCGACTCCGCCGAGGCCTGGGGCGTCGCGACGCGCGCCGCGCTGAAACTGGTCGAGGAGGCCCGCGACGGTAAGGGCGAGGAGGCATGGAAGCTGCGACAGCGGCTGCCCGCCCTCGTCGCGAAGGCGAAGTCCTACGTCTACGTCGACCTCGAAGGGGACAGGATCCCGGTGACGGTCGGCGAGGGTGTGCTCGACAAGTTCGTCGAGGACGCGGCGGCCGAGCACGACCGGCTGCTCGGGGCGACCGGCCGGATCAAGGGCCTCACCAATCTGCCCGTCTACCAGGGCAACGGCATCGACCGGATGCTCGACGGCAGCGACACGACGTTCTTCTGGAGCAGCCGCGCCGTGGCCGTCGGCGACCATGTCACGGTCGACCTGCGCAAGGAGCGCGAGATCGGCGACATCCGCCTCGCGATGGCCAAGCCGGGCAACGTCAACGACTATCTGCGCCAGGGAGTGCTTGAGTATTCGTCGGACGGCACCAACTGGCAGCAGCTGACTGCCGTCACGGCCACGCCGGACGTCACCGTGACGGCCCCGGCGGGCACCAAGGCCCGCTATGTACGGGCGAGGGCCACTGCGCGCCAGACCAACTGGCTGGTCGTGCGCGAATTCAGTGTCAAGACCCGGGACTCGGCCGTGAGCGGCGGCCCGCCCGCCGTCACCGGCAGCAGCCTGCGCGCCGCGGCCGACGGTGACGTCGGAAGCGTCTACCGGGCGGCGCGCAAGCCGCAGTCGGGCGAGGCGCTCCAGGTGAATCTAGCCGGGGCCCGGACGGCGAAGTCCGTCGTCGTGCTCCAGCCGGAGGGCGCCGCCGCCGCACGGGCCGCCGTCCAGGTGCGCGCGGCGAACGGCACCTGGCGCACGGTGGGGCAGCTGGTGCGTGGCTACCAGGAGATCAAGGTGAGCAACGCGGCCTTCTCCGCGGTACGTCTGCTCTGGCGCGACGGCACGACCGCCCCGCGGATCGCGGAGGTGGTCGTCCGCTGACCTGGCCTTCAGCGACCGTGGCCACCGGGCGGACCGCCCGGTGGCCACGGTCGTTTCCGGGCCCGCCCGGCCGGCCGGGATTGACAAACCTCGTTGCCGATCCTGCAATGTCCGCATGGGTAAGAACATGGGCACCGGCACGGGGCGCGACGAGAGCGATGACGAGCTGGACGACGTACTGAACGGGGTGGGTCCACGGCTCCGCGAACTCCGCAAGGACCGCGGGTCCACGCTGGCCGCGCTCGCCGAGGCGACCGGGATCTCGGTGAGCACCCTGTCCCGGCTGGAGTCGGGTGGTCGGCGGCCGAGCCTCGAACTGCTGCTGCCGATCGCCCGCGCGCACCAGGTGCCGCTGGACGAGCTGGTCGGCGCGCCCCCGGTGGGTGACCCGCGGGTGCGGGCGAAGAAGCCCATCGAGCGGCACGGTCAGACCTTCTTCCCGCTCACCCAGCAGCCCGGCGGCCTGCAGGCCTTCAAGGTGGTGGCCAGGCAGATGCGGATCGATCCGGAGCCGCGTACCCACGAGGGTTATGAGTGGCTGTACGTCCTGTCGGGCAGGCTGCGTCTGGTGCTCGGGCCGCACGATCTGGAGATCGGGCCCGGGGAAGCGGCGGAGTTCGACACCCGGGTTCCGCACTGGTTCGGGCCCGCGACCGAGGCACCCGTGGAGTTTCTGAGCCTCTTCGGGCCGCAGGGGGAGCGCATGCACGTACGGGCCAAGCCGACCCAGGGCTGAGAAGAGGGCTGAGAAGGGGCGACCGGGAGTGGGTGCGGGCTGATGGCCGCGAAACTGTTCCCCTGGCGACAAGCGACCGCTTAGTATGCTCCGAGCGTGGTACTGCCTACGGTGTTGTGGAGGATCTCGGATGCGGGCATGGCGAGTGCACGAGAACGGCGAGCCCGGCAAGGTGATGCGGCTCGAAGAGGTCGCGAAGCCGGTGCCCGGCGAGGGGCAGCTCCTGCTCAGGGTCCTTGCCGCGAACATCAACTTCCCCGACGCCCTGCTCTGCCGCGGCCAGTACCAGGTACGGCCGCCGCTGCCCTTCACCCCGGGCGTCGAGGTCTGCGGCGAGTCCGAGGACGGTCGTCGCCTCATCGCGACCCCTGCGCTGCCGCACGGCGGATTCGCCGAGTACGTCACCGTGGACGCGGCCACCGTGCTGCCCGCCCCCGACTCGCTGGACGACGCCGAGGCCGCGGCCCTGCACATCGGCTATCAGACGGGTTGGTTCGGCCTGCACCGCAGGGCGCACCTCCAGGCGGGGGAGACCCTGCTGGTGCACGCGGCGGCGGGCGGCGTCGGCAGCGCCGCCGTGCAGCTCGGCAAGGCGGCGGGCGCCACCGTCATCGGAGTCGTCGGCGGCCCGGACAAGACCCGCATCGCCCGCGAGCTCGGCTGCGACCTGGTCATCGACCGGCGCGGCGATGACATCGTCGCCAAGGTCAAGGAGGCCACCGGCGGTCGCGGCGCGGACGTCGTCTACGACCCGGTCGGCGGCGACGCGTACGCCAAGTCCGTCAAGTGCGTCGCCTTCGAGGGCCGGATCGTGATCGTCGGATTCGCGAGCGGTGAGATCCCCTCGCCCGGCCTCAACCACGCCCTCGTCAAGAACTACTCGATCGTCGGCCTGCACTGGGGCCTGTACAACGCGAAGGACCCGGCCGCGATCCTCGCCTGCCACCAGGAGCTGACCAGGCTGGCCGCCGAGGGTGCGATCAAGCCGCTCGTCAGTGAGCACGTCGCGATGAAGCACGCCGCGGACGCCGTCCAGCGCGTCGCGGACGGCACGACCACCGGACGCGTGGTCGTCATACCCGATGTGGCACCCGACGCCGCGCCCACCGTCGTAACCAACGGAGAGAGCCGATGACCGACGACGCCGAAGTGCGCGTCCTCGCGCGGGAGTTGCTGGCGGCCAATCCGCCCGCGACCACAGCGCCCACGGACTTCCTCAAGGCCCGCTTCGACGCCGGACTGGCCTGGGTGCACTACCCCGTCGGTCTCGGCGGGCTCGACGCGCCGCGCTCCCTGCAGGCCGTCGTCGACGAGGAACTGACTGCCGCCGACGCGCCCGACAACGACCCGCGGCGCATCGGCATCGGTCTCGGCATGGCCGCGCCGACCATCCTGCGCTTCGGCACCGACGAGCAGAAGCGCAGCCTGCTGCGACCGCTGTGGGTCGGCGAAGAGGTCTGGTGCCAGCTGTTCAGCGAGCCGGGCGCCGGCTCGGACCTGGCCGCGCTCGGCACCCGCGCGGTGCGCGACGGCGACGATTGGGTGGTGAACGGGCAGAAGGTCTGGACGTCCAGCGCCCATGTGGCCCGCTGGGCGATCCTCATCGCCCGCACCGACCCGGACCTGCCCAAGCACCAGGGCATCACGTACTTCGTCTGCGACATGACCGACCCGGGCGTCGAGGTGCGACCGCTGCGCCAGATCACCGGCGAGGCCGAGTTCAACGAGGTCTTCCTCACCGATGTGCGCATCCCCGACAGCCGGAGGCTCGGCGCGGTCGGCGAGGGCTGGAAGGTCGCGCAGACCACCCTCATGAACGAGCGCGTCTCGATCGGCGGCTCCCGCACCCCACGCGAGGGCGGCATGATCGGCCCCATCGCACGGACCTGGCGCGAGCGGCCCGAACTGCGCACCCACGACCTGCACCAGCGGCTGCTCGACCTGTGGATCGACGCCGAGGTAGCCCGCCTCGCGGGCGAGCGGCTGCGCCAGCAGCTGGTGGCGGGACAGCCGGGCCCGGAGGGCTCGGGCATGAAGCTCGCCTTCGCCCGGCTCAACCAGGAGATCAGCGGCCTGGAGGTCGAACTGCGCGGCGAGGAAGGTCTGTTGTACGACGACTGGACCATGCGCAGGCCCGAGCTTGTCGACTTCACCGGGCGTGACGCCGGATACCGCTACCTGCGGTCCAAGGGCAACAGCATCGAAGGCGGTACGAGCGAGGTGCTCCTCAACATCGTCGCCGAGCGCGTCCTCGGGCTGCCCTCCGAGCCGCGCAGCGACAAGGACATCGCCTGGAAGGATCTCGCCCGATGACGGAGCCGACGACACAGACCACGGGCACGGCGGCCCCGGCCGACCTGCTGTACTCCGAGGCGGAGGACGACCTGCGGGCGGCCGTACGGTCCCTGCTCGCCGACCGCTGCGACGCCCCGACCGTGCTGACCCGCGCCGAGTCGGACACTCCGTACGACCCGCAGCTGTGGGTCTCCCTCACCGCGGAGATGGGCCTGGCCGGGCTGCTCGTGCCCGAGAAGCTGGGCGGCCAGGGCGCCACGCACCGCGAGGCCGCGGTCGTGCTGGAGGAGCTGGGGCGCAGTGTCGCCCCGGCCCCGTACCTCACCAGCGCCGTCGTCGCCGCCGAGACGCTGCTGGCCTGCGACACGCGGGACGGGGCGGTGGCCGAGCTGCTCGCCCCGCTCGCCGACGGCCGGGCCGTCGTTGTGCTCGTCGCGCCGCTGGCCGCGTCACCGGACACCGCGCTGTCCGGTGCGGTACGGGCCGACGCCGACGGGGCGCTGAGCGGGCGCGTCACCGGCGTCGCTGACGCGGCCGCCGCCACCGTGCTGCTCGTGCCGGCCCAGGACGGTCTCTACGCGGTGGAGGCCGGTGCGGCCGGGGTCACCGTCGCGTCCCTGACGCCGCTCGACCTGACCCGCCCGCTCGCCACCGTCACCTTCGACGGGGCACGCGGCAAGCGGCTCGCGGAATCGGCCGCCGAGCCGGTGCGGCGCGGGCTGCTCGCCGGGGCCGGACTGCTCGCCTCCGAGCAACTGGGTCTCGCCGAATGGTGCCTGGAGGAGGTCGTGCGCTACACCCGCGACCGTAAGCAGTTCAACCGGCCCGTCGGCTCCTTCCAGTCGCTCAAGCACCGCATGGCGCAGCTGTGGCTGGAGGTCGTCTCGGCGCGGGCCGCCGCCCGCAACGCGGCCGACGCCCTGGCCACCGGAAGCGCCGATGTACGGCTCGCGGTGGCCGTCGCGCAGGTCTACTGCTCCCGGGTCGCGGTGCACGCGGCCGAGGAGTGCGTACAGCTGCACGGCGGCATCGGGATGACCTGGGAGCACCCAGCGCACCTGTACCTCAAGCGCGCCAAGTCCGACTCGATCGCGCTGGGCGCACCTGGCCGGCACAAGGAAACCCTGGCGGAACTGATGGATCTGCGCGCACCGTAAGGGAGTTCGGGCACGGGGGCGGGGCGGGGTCCGTGGGGATCCCGCCCCGCCCGTTACTCCCCCTTCCGAGTACTACCCTCAGGCCCACTGCACCCTTTACATGCTGTTTAATTGCGCAGTCATCGCAATAACAGTGGATCTTCAATAAGGGATGTGCAGAGGATGAAGGCCCGATCGATACGGGTGCCGGCCGCCGCGGCCCTCGCCACCGCGCTGAGCCTCGGCGCGGCTGCCTGCTCGAACCCGGGCAGCGGCGCGGCAGGCAACGGTACGAAGGACTCCGCGGTCGTCGGCATCGCCTACGAGCCGGACAGCCTGAGCCCGCTCCTCGGCTACGGCAAGGACGGCAACTCCAAGATCTTCGACGGGCTGCTCACCTTCGACGACGAGATGCAGCTGGGGCCCGCGCTCGCCGCCGAGCTGCCGAAGGTCGCCGACGACGGCCGGACCTACACGTACACCCTGCGCCAGGGCGTGAAGTTCAGCGACGGCAAGCCCTTCACGTCGAAGGACGTGGTCTTCACCTACAGGACCATCCTCGACAAGAAGACCAACAACGCCTCCAAGACCGAGCTCGACGCCATCAAGGACGTCAAGGCCGCCGGTGACCACACGGTCGTCTTCACGCTCAAGTACCCGTACGCGCCGTTCGCCGAGCGCACCGTCCTCCCGATCGCCCCCGAGCACATCGCGGGCAAGCAGGACGTCAACACCGGCGCCTTCACCACCAGGCCCGTCGGCACCGGACCGTACGTCCTGACCAACTGGTCCAAGGGCGAGAAGCTCAGCCTCAAGTCCAACCCCGGCTACTGGGGCGGCGAGCCGAAGGTGAAGAAGTTCACCATGGCCATCATCAAGGACGACGACGTGCGCGCGACGCGGCTGCGCACCGGCGACCTCGACGGCGCCATCCTGCCGCCAAACCTGGCGAAGACCTTCAAGGACGAGGCAGGCAGGAAGTCGTACGCCGCCAAGTCCTTCGACTACCGCACGGTGACCCTGCCGACGCACAACAAGGTCGCGGGCGACACCGCCGTACGCCGCGCCCTCGATGTCGCCGTCGACCGCCAGGCCATGGTCGACCAGATCCTGGAAGGCGCGGGCAAGCCGGCCTACGGACCGGTCCCGACCGACAGCCCTTGGTTCGCCAAGGGCACCGAACGCAAGCACGACCTCAACGCGGCGAAGAAGATCCTCGACGAGGCGGGCTGGAAGCCCGGCAAGGACGGCATCCGGGTCAAGGACGGCGTCACCGCCGCGTTCCCGCTCTGGTACCTCTCCGGCGACAAGCTCCGCCAGGACCACGCCCTCGCCTACGCGTCCGACGCGAAGAAGGCCGGCATCGACATCAGGACCCAGGCAGGCACCTGGGAGGTCATCATGCCGCGCATGAAGCACGACGCGGTGCTCGCGGGCGGCGGCGCCCCCGGCGACCCGGACTTCGACCAGTACAGCCTGTTGCAGTCGACGCTCGCCGGTGACGGCTTCAACAACATGGCGCAGTACGACAACCCGGCTGTCGACAAGGCCCTCAAGGACGGCCGCCGGAGCGGCGAGCCGGCCGAGCGCAAGGCGGCGTACGACACCGTCCAGCGTGAACTCGTGAAGAACCCGGGCTACACCTTCCTCACCCACATCGACCACCTGTACGTCGTGGACGACAAGTGGACCGGGCTTTCGACGCAGATCGAGCCGCACGACCACGGCCTGGCCTCCGGCCCCTGGTGGAACGTCGAGGACTGGACCCCGAAGAAGTGATACCCCCGAACCGGAAGCTCCCCTGGGGGCCGATGGTGAGGATGGCGGGGCGGCGGATCCTGTTCGCCGCCCCCGTTCTGCTGGTGGTGACCTTCGGCGTGTTCGCCGTCGCCGCAGCCTCGCCCTTCGACCCCGTCAAGGCCTACGCGGGAAACGCGGGACTCACCGCCTCGCAGGAGAACCTCGACCAGCTCCGCGCCAACCTCGGCGTCGACCAGCCGCTCGTCGCACGCTGGTGGAACTGGCTGACCTCGGCGCTCGGCGGCGACCTCGGCGACTCCGGCGTGATGCGCCAGCCCGTCACCGACGTGATCGGCGAACGCCTCGGCTGGTCCGTGCTGTTGGCCGTCACGGCGTTCCTCGTCGCGATCCTGCTCGGTACGTCGCTGGGCGTGCTGGCCGCGCGCAGGCAGGGCGGCTGGCTGGACCGGGCGGCAAGCTCCGCGGCGTACACCCTGGAAGCGGCGCCCGCCTTCTGGCTCGGCCTGCTCGCCATGTGGCTGTTCGCGCTCAAGCTGGGCGTGCTGCCGGCCGGTGGGCTCACCGACACCGGAAGCGACGTGATCACCTTCGGGCAGGTCGCCTCGCATCTGGTGCTGCCCGCGGCGGTCCTCGGCATCTCGCAACTGCCGTGGTTCTTCCTCTACGTACGCCAGGGTGTCGCCGACGCGCTGGAGCAGGACCCCGTGCGCGGTGCACGCGCGCGTGGGCTGAACGAACGCACGGTGCTGCTCGGTCACGCCCTGCGCTCCGGGATGCTGCCGACGCTCACCCTCGTAGGCTCGCGGGTGCCCGAACTGATCACCGGCGCGCTGCTCGTCGAGACGGTCTTCAGCTGGCCGGGCATCGCCGCCGCCACCGTGCAGGCCGCGACCGCCGTGGACTTCCCGCTCCTGGCCGCGCTGACCGTGCTCGCCACGCTCGCGGTGCTCGCCGGGAACCTGCTCTCCGACCTCCTGTACGGACTCGCCGACCCGAGGGTGGGCTTCGATGGCTGACCAGGCTGACCTGGCAGAACGCGTTTCGAGCACCGAAGGTGCCGCACACACGGCCCCCGCGTGGCGTTCCCACGGGCGCACCCGCCGCTCCACCCGCACGGTCCGGGTGCGTACCTCCGCGGTGATCGTGGTGGTGGTCGCGCTGGCCGTCCTTGTCGTACCGCCGCTGGTCAATCTCGACCAGCAGGCCGTCGATTTGTCGATGAAGCTCCGGGCGCCGTCCCTCGCGCACCCCTTCGGCACCGACGACGTCGGCCGCGATCTGCTGCTGCGCTGCGTCTACGGGCTGCGTGTCTCGCTGCTCGTCGGCCTGGTCGCGGCGGTCGTCGCCACCGTGATCGGAACAGCGGTCGGCGCGGCCGCCGCGGCGTTCGGCGGCTGGACCGACCGCGTCGTAATGCGGCTCGTCGACACCTTCTCCTCGGTCCCGCACCTGTTGCTCGGCATCTTCATCGTCGCGATGTTCCGGCCGGGGGTGTGGCCCGTCATCGTCTCGGTGGCGCTCACGCACTGGTTCTCCACGGCCCGGATCGTCCGCTCCGAAGTCCTCTCGCTGCGCTCGCGCCCGTACATCGATGCGGCCGTCTCCGGCGGCGCCTCGCGGTGGCGGGTCGCCGTGCGGCACCTGCTGCCCGGCGTACTGCCACAGGCGGGACTCGCGGCGGTGCTGATGGTGCCGCACGCCATGTGGCACGAGTCGGCCCTGTCCTTCCTGGGCCTCGGCCTGCCGACCCATCAGGCGAGCCTCGGCAACCTCATCCAGTCGGCGCGCGGTTCGCTGCTCGCGGGCGACTGGTGGCCCACCCTCTTCCCCGGCCTCCTGCTGATCATCCCGACCCTCGCCATCGCGGGCCTCGCCGGCGCCTGGCGGGAGCGGATCAACCCCCGCCGCCGATCGGAGCTGATGCTGTGACCACGCCCCGGAACACGGCCACCCGGGTCGCGGGCCCTGCCGACGCCGCCGTCGAGGTCGGCGCGGCTCCCGCGCCGGGCACGGGCCCGGACACGGCGCCGGACACCGGCCTGGACACGGCGCCGACCGGCCCGGACACCGCGCCCGTCCTGTCCGTGCGCGGGCTCAGTGTCCGCTTCCGGATGCGCGGCGACCGGCACATCGCCGCCGTCGCCGACGCGCACTTCGACCTGCCGGCGGGGGAGTGCCTGGCCCTCGTCGGCGAGAGCGGGTGCGGCAAGTCCGTGCTCGCCTCCGCGCTCCTCGGGCTGCTCCCCGGCAACGCGCAGACGGCGGGCTCCGCGCGCCTCGGCGACATCGACCTGCTCACCGCGGACGAGCGCACGCTCGCCCGTACGGTGCGGGGCCGCCGCATCGGACTCGTACCGCAGAGTCCGGCCGCGCACCTCACCGCCGTCCGGACGGTGGGGGCGCAACTTGAGGAGACGCTGCGCGAACTGACCGGGACGCGCAAGCAGGACGTGCGTGAGGCGGCCCACGCGGCGGCCGAACGCGCCGCGTTCCCCGTGGACCACCTCGACCGCTACCCGCACGAGCTGTCCGGCGGACTGGCGCAGCGTGCGGCGACCGCGCTCGCACTGGTCGGCGACGCGCCCCTGCTGCTTGCCGACGAGCCGACCACCGGCCTCGACCGCGACCTCATCGACCGCACCGTCGACGAACTCCGCCGCCATGTCGACGCCGGCCACGCCCTCCTGCTGATCACCCACGACCTCGCGGCGGCCGAGCGCATCGCCGACCGTGTTGCCGTGATGTACGCGGGGCGGATCGTCGAACTCACCGACGCCGCGAGCTTCTTCGGCGACCCGGGCCCCCGCCACCCCTATGCCCGAGGCCTGCTCAACGCCCTGCCGGAGCGGGAGTTCACGCCGATTCGCGGTATGCCGCCCGAGCTCGGCGACCTGCCTTCCGGATGCGCCTTCGCGGCCCGGTGCCCGCACGCCACCGAGGCCTGCGCCGTGCGGCCGGAGCTGGTGCGGGGCGTCGCCTGCCACCACCCGCTGACGCCGACGCTGACGCTGATGCCCGGGTCCGTTCCCGTACCGGACGAGGAGACCGCCCGTGCTTGAGCTTCATGCGATCACCGCGGGATACGAGCGCGGTGCGCCGGTCGTCCGGGACGCGCGCCTGACCGTTAGGCCCGGTGAATCGGTCGGCCTGCTCGGCCCCAGCGGCTGCGGCAAGTCCACGCTCGCCAAGGTCGCCGCCCTGCTGCACCGCCCGGACACCGGGACCGTCACCCTCGACGGCCGCGTCGTCGACGGCTGGCGCCACCGGGCCCCGCGCGAACAGCGCACCGCCATCGGTGTCGTCTTCCAGCAGCCCCGGCTTTCCGCGGACCCCCGGCTGCGGCTGCGCGACCTGATCGCGGAGCCACTGCGTGCGACAGGACAACGCGCCGGCGCGGAAGCCGCCGTACGGGAACTCGCGGCGACCGTGGGCCTCGGCGAGGAACTGCTCGGCCGCCGCCCGCACGAGGTGAGCGACGGCCAGCTGCAACGCGCCTGCCTGGCCCGCGCGCTGGTGCTGCGCCCGCGCTGGCTGGTCTGCGACGAGATGACCGCGATGCTGGACGCCTCGACGACGGCAGCCCTGGTCGCGGTGGTCGAGGAGTACCGGCGCGAGCGCGGCGCCGGCCTGCTGGCCGTCGGCCACGACCATGTCCTCCTTGAGCGCTGGTGCGACCGCACGATCCGCTGGGAGGACGTCGCCGCGTCCTGAACCGGGAGCGGCGGTTGGCCGAACTCTTGGCGGGGGCCTGCCCATCGCGGCGCTACGGGGCGGATACTCACCCGGAGTCCGCAACCGCCCCGTACACCTCCGGAGGCACCCATGGCCGTCCCCGCGCCCACGCGCCGCAGAGCCGTCACCACCCTGGCCGCCGCCCTGGCGGGAGTTGCGGCCGTGCCCGCGTACGCCCAGGCCGCCGAGCACGCCCCGGCAGCGGCGGAGCATGCGCAGAAGCACTCCAGACACCCGAGGCCGCTGCGCCGTGCCCACGCGCACAACGACTACGAACACCCGCGCCCGCTCCTGGACGCGCTCTCCCACCACTTCACCAGCGTGGAAGCCGACATTTACCTCGTCGACGGACAACTGCTCGTCGCCCACGACCCCGTCGACCTCGATCCCACCCGTACCCTCGAATCGCTCTATCTGGACCCGCTGATGGCCAGGGTCAGGGCCAATCACGGCACCGTCCACCCCGGTTACCACAGACCCGTGCAACTGCTCGTCGACATCAAGACCGAGGGCGCCGCCACCTACCTCGAACTCCACCGCCACCTGCGGCGCTACCAGTGGATGCTGAGCACCTACGCACAGGGGCGCGTCCGGCACGGAGCGGTGATCCCGGTCGTCTCCGGGGACCGCGCCGCCCGCGTCCCTGTGGAGGCACAGCGCGTCCGGTACGCGTTCTACGACGGGCGTCTGGATGATCTGGGTACGGACGCCCCGGCCTCGCTCATCCCGCTGATCAGCAGCAACTGGACGCAGAGTTTCACCTGGCTGGGCGTGGGCCCGTTCCCCGCAGCCGAGCGCACCCGACTGCACGCCGTCGTGTCCGCCGCCCACGCGCAGAGGCAGCGCGTCCGCTTCTGGGCGACGCCGGATCTGCCGGGACCGGCGCGGGACGCCGTATGGGCCGAGCTGCTCGCCGCCGACGTGGACCACATCAACACCGACGACCTGGCAGGCCTGGAGCGCTTTCTGCGTACGCGTCACAAGTAGCCGGCCGTCACAGCCAGTCAACACCCGTACGGCGTACACGTCTTAAGCCCGGACGACCCATCCGTTACGCGACACTGGCGGCCGAATGCCGCATTGTGCGCGCGGCGGAGGAGGTTGGCCATGGCCATTTCGATCTCACTGCTACTGCTCCTGCTGATCCTGGCGGTCGTCTTCCTGCGGGGCGGGGGACTGAAGCTCTCGCACGCCGTGGTCTGCGTACTGCTTGGCTTCTTCCTCGCCGGCACGAGCATGGCGCCGACCATCCAGAACGGCATCGCCGCCACCACCGACATGGTGG
The DNA here is from genome assembly GCF_039766235.1 of Streptomyces changchenzhani. Lineage (NCBI taxonomy): Bacteria > Bacillati > Actinomycetota > Actinomycetes > Kitasatosporales > Streptomycetaceae > Streptomyces > Streptomyces changchenzhani. The sequence goes on from NZ_JBDHNH010000004.1 coordinate 150,839, forward strand.
CCGGCATCAAGTTCTGACCCCGGGAGGTACCCCGTGGACCGCGGGGTACCTCGGGGCAGACATGCGACGAGGCGTCTCCTACGATCGGCGGCAGCGATCACGGGAGGAACGCCGGTGTACGACCTGACCGAGGGAACCGAACTGGGCGCCGGCCGCTACCGCTTGCAGACCGAGCTGGGTGCCGGCGGTACGGCCAGGGTCTACCGGGCGCACGACGACGCCCTGGACCGTACGGTCGCGGTCAAGGTGATGCATCCCGAACTGGCGAGGGACCCGGCGTTCCGGCAGCGCTTCCGCCGCGAGGCCAGGCTTGCCGCCGGGCTCAACCACCCGCATGTGGTGGCCGTGCACGACATCGGCGAACAGCGGGAGCCCGGCGGGCAGGAGCCCCTGCTGTACCTCGTCATGGAGTTCGTCGAGGGGGAGTCACTGCTCGACCGGCTCGGCCGGGGCCCACTGCCCACGGCCGACGCCCTGCGTTGCGCCGGGGACATGCTGGAGGGCCTGGGCGCGAGCCACGGGCAGGGCATCGTGCACCGGGGCGTGAAACCGGCCAACGTGATGATCACAACGGGCGGTTGGTGCAAGGTCCTGGGTGTCGGGATCGCGCGTCCGGGTGACGGATCACCCGGACCGGGCGCCGCCCGGGTCACCGGCTGCACCTCCTATCTGGCGCCGGAGCAGGTCAACGGCGGTGCGACGGACGGGCGTACGGACGTCTACGCAGTGGGCGTCGTCCTCTTCGAGCTGCTCAGCGGTCGGACACCCTTCGGCGAAGCGGCCGTGCGGACCTCGGCGGACGCGCCTCCGCGGGAGGCTGCGCCCACCCTGGCCGAGGTGGGTGTACGCGTGCCTCGCTCCGTACAGGAAGTCATCACCCGGGCGCTCGCCGCGGACCCGAGGGACCGCTTCGCGGACGCCTACCGCATGACGGTGGCGATCGACCGGATCCTTGAACGCGGCGGCCTGCGGACGCAGTCCGTGACGGCGGACGTACAACGCCGGGTGGACGCGGGGGTGCCCGGCCCGCTCCCCGTGGCACCGGGTGCGCCGGTCCGGCGGGGGCGGATCGCCGCCTCCTCGCGCCCGGCCGCCACGGCTCCGGGCCCGTACCCGCCACAGCCGCACGGGCGTCGGGCCTCCCGATTCGCCTTCTGGGCGGGCCTGGCCGGATTCCCGCTGCTCTTCGCCGCCCTCTACAACCTCGCAGAACAGGGAGTGGCGAAGCCCCCCGTGGTGGCCGTGGCGCTGACCGCCGCAGCCGTCGCGATCGTGGGTCTGGTGTGCGCGGCCCGGGTCCTGGCCCGCGCGGGCTGCGGTCCCGCGTGCAGGCACGGCATGGCGGGCTGGGGTGTGTTCCTGAATCTGGTGGCCGCGCTGGTCTGGTTCGCCTGGCTCCTGGGCATGGCTTCACCGGGCTGACGGGCTGTCGGTCTGACGGGCTGTCGGTTCGCCGACCGGGCCCGCCCGCAGCGCTCCCCGACCGTTGAGGCCATCACCCGACTGGCAGGGGCGCATCTGGTGGGTGACCCGGCTCGGCATCGACGCCTGGTACCTGACAGCCGTCGACTTCCGTACTGGGTAGACCCGTTGGAAGCAGCTCACCGGCACCGGACCCGCGTACAACAACAACTGGGCACCCATCACCATCGGCCCCGACGGCACCGCCTACGCCGGTGTCTTCAACGGCATCGTGGCCGTGCGCGACCGGGACTGACGGCCGGGTCGCGCACCGCCGCGACCGGCCACCGGCGCGCTTCGGATCCGGCGCGCGTCAGATCAGCCGGGATCTGATGAGGAACCGCACCCCCTCCGGGGCTTCCAGGGAGAAACCGCTGCCGCGCCCCTCGACGACATCGACGATCAGCCGGGTGTGCTTCCACGCCTCGTACTGGGGGACCGACATCCAGAACGGGACGGCCTCATCAACGCCGTCGAAGGCGATCGACTCCAGCAGGACGTCGGAGCCGCCCGTACGGAACTCGCCGTCCGGGTAGCACATGGGCGCGCTGCCGTCGCAGCAGCCGCCCGACTGGTGGAACATCAAGGGGCCGTGGGCCGCCCGCAGCGTGCGCACCATGTCGGCGGCCGCGTCCGTGAACTCCACGCGCGGTGGGTCGGTCGTCGGCCCGCTCTCAGGTCGGTACACGTCTTGTCCCTCTCGGCCGGCGAAAAACGATGTGGTGACCCAGCTGACTCCCCGCAAGGTTGCGATGCGGTTGCATGCGCTGCGGCTCCCATGGGGACAAACCCTCCCTGTCCCTCCCATCCGCAACGCAACGCGTGCCACACGGTTCGCCGGGCGTATGCGGAGGGTGTAAGAAGAGGGCATGGCCGCACTTAACGGCCGCCCGCGCTCGGTTCTGAGGATGAGAACCCTCGCAGGCCAGGTCTTCCTCCTGCAGTTGGCGATCGTGGTGCTGCTCGTCGCCGCCGCCATGGCCGCGCTCGTGCTGCAGTCGCGGGCCGACAGCGAAAGAGAGGCCCGCAACCGGTCGGTCGCCGTGGCCGAGACGTTTGCGAACGCACCCGGCATCGAGGAAGCCCTGGAGAGCCCCGACCCGACGAAGGTGCTCCAGCCCCGGGCCGAAGAGGCCCGTAAACGCTCCGAGGTCGACTTCATCGTCGTACTGAACCCGGACGGAATCCGCTACACCCACCCGCTGACCGACCGGATCGGAAAGAAGTTCGTCGGCGAGCTGAAGCGCGCGCTGGCCGGCGGCGTCGTCACCGAGAAGATCACCGGGACTATCGGCCCCCTCGTGCAGGCCGTGGTGCCCGTCGTCGGCCGGGACGGCACCGTCGTGGGTCTGGTGTCCGCCGGGATCACCATCGAGCGCGTGAGCGGCGTGGTCGAGGACCAGTTCCCGCTGCTGTTCGGCTCGGCCGGGGCGATCCTGCTCCTCACCATGGGCGGCACGGCGCTGGTGAGCAGAAGGCTGCGCCGCCAGACCCGCGGTCTCGGCCCCACCGAGATGACCCGGATGTACGAGCACCACGACGCCGTCCTGCATGCCGTGCGGGAGGGGGTACTCATCGTCGGCGGTGACGGCCGGCTGCTGCTCGCCAACGACGAGGCACGCCGGCTCCTCGGCCTGCCTGCCGACGTCGAAGGGCGGGCGGTCACCGATCTGGGGCTCGATCCGGTCATCACCGCACTGCTGGTCTCGGGGAGGATCGCGACCGACGAAGTGCATCCCGTCGGCGACCGCCTGCTCGCCCTCAACCAGCGCTCGACGGACCAGAGCGGCGGACCGGCCGGCAGCGTCACGACCCTGCGCGACACCACCGAGCTCCAGGCGCTCACCGGCACCGTCGACCTGACGAGGGGGCGCCTGAAGCTGCTGTACGACGCCGGGACCGAGATCGGCACCACCCTCGACGTGGTGCGCACCTGCGAGGAGCTCGCCGAATTCGCCGCCGCCCGTTTCGCCGACTTCGCCACCGTCGACGTGGTGGAGAGCGTGCTGCGCGGCGAGGAACCGACGGTCATGACCGCAGGCGTCGAGATGCGGCGCACGGCCTTCAGCGGCACCCCGAAGGACACGGGCCTCTACCCGCTCGACTCGATGATCCGCTTTGTGTCGACCACCCCCATGGGATCCGGCCTGCTCAAGGGCGAGGCGGTCCTCGAAGCGGATCTGGTGACCTTCTCCGGCTGGCAGCAGCAGCACCCCGAACGGGCCCGGCAGCTCGTCGAGTACGGAATCCACTCGATGATCGCGGTTCCGCTGCGGGCCCGCGGCGTGATCCTGGGCGTGGCGATGCTGTGGCGCTCGGCGAAGCCCGAGCCGTTCGAGGACGAGGACCTGTCCCTCGCCGAGGAACTGGTCTCCCGCGCGGCGGTCAGCATCGACAACGCCCGCCGCTACACCCGGGAACACACCATGGCGGTGACGCTCCAGCGCAGCCTGCTGCCCCGCGTACTTCCCGAGCAGAACGCCATCGACGTCGCCTACCGGTACCTGCCCGCGCACGCCGGACGCGGCGGGCTCGGCGGGGTCGGCGGGGACTGGTTCGACATCATCCCGCTGCCAGGTGCCCGCGTCGCGCTCGTGGTCGGCGACGTGGTGGGGCACGGGCTGCACGCCGCCGCCACCATGGGGCGGCTGCGCACCGCGGTCCACAATTTCTCCACCCTGGACCTGCCGCCCGACGAACTCCTCTGGCACCTCGACGAGCTGGTCGCCCGGATCGACCAGGACGAGGCGGTCGACAGCGCCGGAGCGGGAGTCACCGGGGCCACTTGCCTCTACGCGATCTACGATCCGGCGTCCGGGCGCTGCACCATGGCACGGGCAGGCCACCCCCAGCCGGTGATCGTCCACCCGGACGGCACCGTGATATTCGCCGATGTGCCCGGCGGCCCGCCGCTGGGGCTCGGCGGCCTGCCCTTCGAGACCCTGCAGGTGCAGTTGGCCGAGGGCAGCCGTCTGGTGCTCTACACGGACGGGCTCGTCGAGGGCCCCCGCCGCGACATCGGGGAGGGGCTGACTCTGCTGCGCCGCACCCTCGCCGACCACGCCGAGCGGGCACCCGAGGAGACCTGCGAGGCGGTCCTCGGCGCTCTTGTGCCCGAGCCCGCCCGTGACGACATCGCGCTGCTCGTCGGCCGCACCCGCAGGCTGGCCGCCGCGGATTTGGCCGACTGGGACGTGCCGTCCGAGCCGGCGGCGGTGTCCCGGGTAAGGGCCGACGTGTCCCGCAAGCTGGCCGAGTGGGGTCTGTCGGACGAGGCATTCACCACGGAGCTGATCCTCAGCGAACTCGTCACCAACGCCATCCGTTACGCCACCGGACCCATCCGCGTACGGCTGATCCATGACCGCTCGCTGACCTGCGAGGTCTCCGACCACAGCAGCACCTCGCCGCATCTGCGCCAGGCGGCCACCATGGACGAGGGGGGCCGCGGGCTGTTCCTCGTCGCTCAGTTCGCCGCCCGGTGGGGTACGCGCTACACCAATGACGGCAAGGTCATCTGGACGGAACAGACACTGCCGGCCGCCCCGCAGCGGGACAGCCCGCCCGCTTCATGACGCCGGCCCGGCGCCGCTGAGTCGCGCGGTGCGCCGCCCGTGAGCATCCTGAGGGTGTGACCTGGCACGGCGCGACCCGGCCCACCCCCCTCGGCGAGCCCGGGGCCGCGGCCGGTGCAGCGGACGGCGGACGGGTACCGGACGAACTGTCCCTGGTGCTCGCGCAGGCCGTGGTGAGCGCGACCGAATCCGCCGGAGGGTACGCCGGCGGTATCTATCTGCGCTCCCGGACACCGGGCCTGCTGCGTCTTGCGGTGCTCGCAGGGCTGCCGGGCCGGCTGTTCCGCCCCTGGTGGCGTATGCATGTGAACCGGCCTTTCCCGGTGGCCGAGGCCTACCGCTCGGGCCGCCCGGTGAACCTCGCCGACGCCGAGGAGGCCATGCGCCGATTCCCGCAGCTGATGGCCGGCCTGCCGTTCCCCTTCGGGTCGATGTATGTGCCGATCGTCAGCGGCAACGACCGGGTGGGGGTCCTGGTCGTGCTGCGCCCGGCCACTCCCGGGGAGCCGGTCGCCCCGCCCGACCGCTACCGGCTCCAGCACATCGCCCAGCGGCTCGGCACCGCCCTCGCGGAGCTGGGATCGGACGGTACACCGGCCGAATGGGACGATGACCCGCTGCCCGTGCAGCTGCCGACCGTCACCGCCATGCCGGTACGGATCGGCCACTTCGACTGGGACCTCGACAGCGGCGCCGTCACCGCGGACGAAGAGCTGCACGCGATCCTCGGCATCGGGCCCGCGGATTTCCCGGGCACCATCGACGCCCTGGCGGAGCGACTGGCGCCGGAGGACGTGTACGGACTGTGGGCCCTGGCCAGGGCGGCAGTGGGGTCGCAGGTGCCGGTCGTGCGTAGGATGCGGCTGCGCGGCCCCGACGGCCGGTCCCACCTGCTCGAACTCACGGGCCGCTGGGCCCACTCGCCCGGTGACGACTCCGGCGGCCGGGCGGCGAGCCACCTGACCGGTTTCCTGGTGGACCTGGGCGCCGGGCCGATCGTCGTGGAGGCGGCCGACCGGCTCCCGCGCGGCATTTTCTCGCTGGACCGGCTCGGCCGGATCACCTACGTCAACCACCTGGCGGAGCGTCTACTGGGCCGCGTACGTGAGGAGCTCGTCGGCCGGGTCCTGTGGGAGGTCCTGCCGTGGTTCGGGCACCCCGCCTACGAGGACCACCACCGTGCCGCTCTGCTCTCCGACGCGCCCGTGCACTTCCTCGCCCGCCGCACCCCCAAGGAATGGCTGTCGGTGTCCATGTACCCGGGCCACGACGGGGTGACGATCACGCTCGCCGCCACCGACCGGCCCGCCTACACACCGGGGTCGGTCGTCACCCCGGGCGTGGGACTGGGCTCCTCGGCCGACCGGTCCGCTGCGCTGTACCGGCCGGTCGCCCTGGCCATCGCGCTGACGGAGGCCGTCACCGCCCGCCAGGTGTCCGCCGTGGTCACCGAGGAACTGCTGCCCGCCTTCGGGGGCCGGCAGCTGGCGATCTACCTGCTGAGCGAGCGACACCTCTACCTGGCGTGGGAGACCGGCTTCCCGCAGGGCTTCCTGGACGGCTTCGACGGCGTCGGCCTCGACGCCCGTATCCCCGGCGTCGAGGCACTCACCTCGGGCCGCCCCATCTTCTTCGAGTCCATGGAACGCCTGGCCGCCGCGTACCCCGGCATTCCCATCGACGCCGATGTCGGCGCCCGGGCCTTCCTCCCGCTGATCGCCTCCGGACGGCCCGTCGGCACGTGCATCCTCGGCTTCGACCAGCCGCGCGGCTTCAGCCCCGAGGAGCGCACGGTCCTCACGGCCCTCGCCGGACTCATCGCGCAGGCCCTCCAGCGGGCCCAGCGCTACGACACCGAGGCCGCCCTGGCCCGCGGCCTTCAGGACGCCCTGCTGCCGCACCGGCTGCCCGTGGTCAAGGGTGTCGACACCCTCGGACGCTACCTCTCGGGCACCCAGGGCATGGATGTCGGCGGCGACTGGTACGACGTTGTTGAAACCGGCCGGGGACTGGCTCTGGTCATCGGGGACGTCCAGGGGCACGGTGTCCCGGCCGCCGCGACCATGGGTCAACTGCGCAGCGCCGTACGTGCTTTCGCCCTGAGCGGGCACGACCCGCAAGAGGTGATGAGCGGCACCAACCGGCTGCTCATCGATCTCGACCCCGGCCAGTTCGCCAGCTGCTGCTACATCGTCCTCGACCCCGCGACGGGAATCGCGCAGGCCGTGCGGGCCGGGCATCCGCAGCCCGTACTGCGCCACCCCGACGGCACGGTCGAGGTGCTCGATCTGCCCGGCGGCATCGTGCTCGGGGTGGATGCCACAGCGTCCTACCCGGTCACCGAACTGCGCCTCGCCCCCGGTGCGATGCTGGCCCTGTTCACCGACGGACTGGTCGAGCAGGCCGGAGTCGACATCGATCTGGGCATCGAGCGGCTGCGCGGCACGATCGCCTCGGTGGGCCCGGCGCCGCTGGCCGACATCGCGGACCGGGTGATCGGGGATGCGAAGCGGGCCGACGACCGCCCCGACGACATCGCGCTCCTGCTCGCCGCCCGCTGGACGGACGGGCTTTCCCCCGGCGCCGTAGAGCCGCGCTCGTAGTCGTTGATCGATTGGCGGGGCCGCACGGCCGGGTTTAGCGTCGATGGAGTGAACGATCACGTTCACGGCCGACTGGAGACGAGAGCACCCCATGACGGGATCTCATCCGACCCCTTCGACGAGCGCCGATACGCGACGGCGAGGCAGCGGAATCGCGCTTCTCGTCATCGCTTCGTGTCAGCTGATGGTGGTCCTCGACATCACCATCGTGAACATCGCCCTCCCGCACATCCAGACCTCGCTCGGCTTCTCCACCGAGAACCTGTCCTGGGTGATCAACGCCTACACCCTGACCTTCGGCGGTCTGCTGCTGCTCGGCGGGCGCCTGGGCGACATCCTCGGCCGTCGCCGGGTCTTCATCTTCGGTGTCCTGCTCTTCGTCTTCGCCTCGCTGCTCGGCGGCCTCTCGCAGGAATCGTGGCAGTTGCTCGCCGCGCGTTCGCTGCAGGGCGTCGGCGGCGCCATCGCTTCCCCCACCGCCCTCGCGCTGATCACCACGACCTTCCCCGAAGGACCCGAGCGCAACAGGGCGTTCGGGGTGTTCGCCGCCGTGTCGGCCGGCGGCAGCGCGATCGGTCTGCTCGCGGGCGGACTGCTCGTGGAATGGCTCGACTGGCGCTGGATCCTCTTCGTCAATGTGCCCATCGGACTGCTGATCGCGGTGGTGACCCCCCGGTACATCCGGGAGTCCGAACGCCGCTCGGGGCACTTCGACATCGTCGGCGCGCTCACGTCCACCCTGGGCATGGTGCTGCTCGTGTACGGCTTCATCCGCGCCTCGGAGGACGGCTGGAGCGACAGCGTGACGGTCGCGGCATTCGCGGCGGCCGTGGTGCTTCTCGGCGTGTTCATCGCGGTCGAGAGCCGGTCGAAGCAGCCCATCACCCCGTTGTGGATGTTCCGCGACCGCAACCGCGCCGGTGTCTACGCGATGATGCTGAGTCTGGCCGCGGCGATGTTCGGGATGTTCTTCTTCCTGACGCTCTTCGTGCAGAACATCCTGAATTTCAGCCCGTTGGGGGCCGGTCTCGCCTTCCTCCCGGTGAGCGTGATCATCGCCCTGGGAGCGGGGGTCGCCTCACAGCTGCTGCCCAAGTGGGGCCCGAAGCCCTTCATGGTGGCGGGCGCGGTCCTGGCAGCCGTGGGACTCGGCTGGTTGACGCTGACCGATGTTGACAGCTCTTACCTGGGAAGCATCCTCGGACCGATGCTGGTCTTCGGCTTCGGCATGGGCATGCAGTTCGTGTCCCTGACGCTGATGGCCGTGTCGGGTGTCTCGCTGAGTGACTCGGGAGCGGCCTCCGGGATCCTCAACGCCACCCAGCAGGTGGGTGGTTCGCTCGGCCTGTCCATCCTGGTCACGGTCTTCGGTACGGCCAGCCGCAACGAGGCGGCCGATCAGGTCCCCCGCTTCATGGCGGACGCGAGCCCGGCCCAGCTGCTTGAGTTCCGCAGGACCGGGCAGCTCCCGGCGCACTGGGGCGATCAGGTACTGGCGTCGGGTGTGTCCAGCGCGTTCGTGGTCGCCGCCATCTTCGCCGTCGTCGCCGCGCTGGTCGCCCTGCTGGTCATCCAGGTGCGCCCCGCCGACCTGGAGCGTCTCCAGGGGGGCGGGGCGCACGAGGCCCCTGCTCAAGGGGCGGGGACGGGCTCCTGAGGCCTTCGCGATGCCCAGGGGCTGCGCGATGAAGTAGTCGATGACCACACTGATGCGAACCCCGCTCATCGCCGGTCGGGACTCGGAGGGCGGCGGCCCGATCGCGACCTGTTCGGGACGCAGCGCCGGGAAGACCTTGCTCTGGTCTCCGGCGACCGGGAAGCCGGTCAGTTGCCTCCGAGGCGTGGGGGAACGGTGCGCTCAAGATGGTCCAGACCAATATGGTTGTCAAGGTATTGCGCGCACGACCGCCGCCCCACACGCCCCGAGCGATGAACACCGCCCCACTGTCACCCGTATACCTGGGCGGCCCCTGCGGACATGTACGGGCCTCGCAGGCAGGGGAGGCATGTTCATGGCCGGCAGCAATGTCACCGCACTCTTCCGCGCGTCCACCGCGCACAGTCCCTCGTACTTCACCTTGAACCGGGCGGGGGCGGGCGAGGCCGGCCAAATCACCGACTTCTGCATTCCCTGCAACCCGTACTTCCCCACCCCCGCGATGTTCGCCGAACTCGGCAGCCGCATACGCGAGATACTGACGTACTACCCGAGCGGCGCGGACACCATCACCGCCGAGCTGTGCCAGGTGCTCGGTCTCAATCCACAGACCGTCGCCATGGGAAACGGCTCCACGGAACTCATCACGTGGATCGACCATTTGCTCGTCCACGAGTCACTGGCCATACCCGTCCCCACCTTCGGCCGGTGGACCGACCAGCCCATGGAGACCGGCAAGCGCGTCGACATGTTCCTGCTGAGAGAGGACCACGGCTTCGGCCTCGATCCGGAGGCGTTCGTACGGTTCATCCGCACCCGTGGCTCCCGCGTGGCGGTCATCTGCAACCCCAACAACCCCGACGGCGGATTTCTGCCGAAACAACAGGTCATCGGGCTGCTCGACGCACTCGCCGACCTCGATCTGGTGATCGTCGACGAGTCCTTCCTGGAATTCGCCGACGCCGAACCCGCACCGAGCGTCGCCGCCGAAGCGGTACTGCGGACCAATGTGATCGTGCTGCGCAGTCTCGGCAAGAACTTCGGACTGCACGGAGTGCGCTTCGGATACCTGGTGTCGAACCCGAGTCTCGCCGGGAAAGTACGCGCCGCACTGCCCAAATGGAATCTCAACTCCTTCGCGGAAACAGTGGTGTTCATGCTCAAGGAACACCGCCAGGAGTACACCGACAGCCTCCTCGCCGCACGCCGCGACCGGGCGGCGATGACCTGGCGCCTCTCCACCCTGCCGGGCCTGACCGTTTATCCCTCCCAGGGCAACTTTGTGTTTGTACGGCTGCCGGACGGCGCGGACGGTGCGGTCCTGCGCGACCGGCTGCTCACCGAGCACGGCGTGCTGGTGCGCGACTGCGCCAACAAGGTCGGCAGCTCCAGTCAGTTCCTCCGGCTCGTGGTGCGGCCCCAGCAGGATGTGGACCTGCTCCAGTCGGCGCTGGAGCAGGTGCTGTACGGGCCGCCCGCGCAGGCGTACGCGCCGACAGTGACGCCCACCCCCAACTGGCAGCGGGCGGCGTCCGCCGGCGGCCTCGCCCCGGTGCGGCCGCAGGGCCAGTACCCGAGCGCCGCGCTGCCCGGGGCGATGGGGCTCGGCTACACCTCGGGGACCGCGGCGGTCGACCGCCTGGTCGGCCGGGTCTGACCCTCCGCGAGCAGGTTGGCGCGGCCAAGTTTCCGAAAGACCGAGTAAGACGGCTGCCGCGCACGTACTTGACGTACAAGCAAGCCGGAACCGATGGCACGACGGACCAAGGACGGACGAGATGACCGCAATCACCAGAACTGGGCGGACCGGGCGAGGGCGCGGGAGCGTCGCACTGCTCGCCTGTGGTGCGCTGGCCGCCGCTGGGCTCGCAGCCGCCGGTGTGGCCGTGCTGGAGCCGCAGAGTGCCACCGCCTCCAGCCACCGGGAAGCACCACTGATCTCGGGGCAGCCCCAGTTTGACAACACGGACGTCTACGCGTTCGTCAGCCCCGACCACCCCGACACGACAACGGTGGTGGCGAACTGGCTGCCGTTCCAGGAACCGGCGGGCGGCCCGAACTTCTACACCTTCGCCACCGACGCGCGCTACGACATACACATCGACAGCGACGGTGACGCACAGGACGACCTGCTGTACCGGTTCACGTTCAAGGACCACCGCAAGAACGAGAACACCTTCCTCTACAACACGGGTGCGGTGGAGGCCCTCGACGATCCGGACCTCAACTTCACCCAGACTTACGACATCGAACTGCTGCGGCTGGAACACAACAAGGTTGTCTCGGAGCACAAAGTGGCCGAGAACCTGCCGGTCGCCCCGTCGAACGTCGGCAAGGCATCCATGCCCGACTACCAGGCGCTGCGCGACCAGGCGGTACAGAAGGTCCCCGGCGGACTCAAGGCCTTCGCCGGTCAGGCCGACGACCCGTTCTTCGTCGACCTGCGCGTCTTCGACCTGCTGTACGGCGGTGACCTCTCGGAGGTCGGCAACGACACCACCAAGGGCTACAACGTCAACACCATCGCCCTCCAGGTGCCGAACACCTACATCCAGGAGTCGAAGGAGCAGCCGGTCGTCGGCATCTACTCGACGACGGAGCGCGAGAACGCCGAGGGCGACTGGACCCGGGTGTCGCGGCTCGGCATGCCGCTGGTCAACGAGGTCGTCAACCCGGTCAAGGACAAGGACAAGTTCAACGCGTCCTCGCCCGAGAACGACGGGGACTTCCTGAAGAACGTCACCGAACCCGAACTGCCCAAGCTCGTCGAGGGCATCTACAAGATCAAGGCCCCCGCGGAGCCGCGCGACGACCTCGTCGGGGTGTTCCTGACGGGCGTCAAGGACCTCAACCAGCCGCCGAACGTCAAGGCATCGGAAATGCTGCGCCTCAACACCGGGATCAAGCCGGTCGCCAAGCCGAAGCGCCTCGGCGTACTCGACGGCGACAACGCGGGCTTCCCGAACGGGCGTCGGCTGACGGACGACGTACTGGACATCGCCCTGCAGGTCGTCGAGGGCGAACTCGTCGGCTCGAAGAACGACTTGGGCGACGCGGTCGACGCCAACGACAAGGAGTTCGGCAAGGCCTTCCCGTACGTCGCCCTGCCCACCGCGGGCTCCGACACGGAGGCGGCAGGCAAGGCCACCAAGTCCGCCACGGGGCTGACGGGCGGCATGTCCTCGATCACTGCCTCGTGGGACGACAACACGGTGATGCTCGTCTCGGCGGCGTCCGGTGCCGCCGGCGTGCTGCTGGTCGTCCTCGGCGTGACCTGGCTGCGCTCCCGCCGCCACCCGGCCCGCAGCTCCTGGCTCGGCTGACCACCGATCGCCGGCCGTCGGCAGCTGCCGACGGCCGGCGATGTGAGCCCCCGAACCCCGGCCGGGCAGGCCACCGGCACGATCCCCGAGGAAGGCGAGAATCGATGCTCGTACGGAAGCCGCAGTTCGTGCGACGGCGTGAAGGAGGCGGCGGGCCGGGGCAGTGGCGGACCGTCGCGGTCGTGGCGGTGGCTGCGGCGCTCACCGCGACGTCCGTGGTCATCGGGGCGGACCGCGACCCGGATCCGTCCGGTTCGGCCGCGCCCGTCGTCGCGGCGGACATGGCCGGCGGGCAGCTGGCATCGGGGGACCTCACACACGGCATCACCACCCTGCAGAAGCACCTCAGGGCGCAGCCCAAGGACGCCACGGGGTGGGCGACGCTGGGTGCGGCGTACGTCGAGCAGGCGCGGACCAGCGGTGACCCGACGCGCTACCCGCAGGCGGAGAAGGCGTTCGGGCGCTCGCTGAAGCTGCGGCCCGTCGACAAGAACGACGCGGCGCTCGCCGGGCGTGCGGCACTGGCCGCGGCCCGGCACGACTTCAGGGCGGCGCTCGGCCATGCCGACCGGGCGCTGCGAGTGAACCCGTACAGCGAGCGCGCGTTGTCCAGCCGCGTCGACGCCCTGGTCGAACTCGGCCGCTACGAAGAGGCGTTGCGCGCGGTACGGCTCGCCGACCGGCGGCGCCCCGGCATCCCGGTCTCCACGCGGTACGCCTATGTACTGGAGCTGCGCGGCGACGTGTTGGGGGCCCGACGGGTGCTGCTGCGTGCGCTGGACTCCGCGCTCAGCCCCGCCGACGTGGCTTATGTCGCCACCTCGCTCGGCCAACTGGCTTGGAATCAGGGCCAGTACGAGCGAGCGCTGGACCATTTCGGAAAGGCCCTGCGCGCCGATCCGCAGTACGTGCCGGCGCTGGAAGGCCGCGGGCGTACGTATGCCGCGCAAGGCGGGACCAAACGCGCGCTCAGTGATCTCGAAGAGGTCGTACGACGCTACCCGCTGCCCGGCCAGCTCGCCGCACTCGGCGAACTGCGCGAGGCCGGCGGGCAGCGTGAAGAGGCCGCGGAACAGTACGAACTCATCAGCACCTGGACCCGGTTGGCCCGTGCCAACGGCGTCGCGACCGACCTGGAGTCCGCTCTCGTCGAGGCGGACCACGGCGACGCCGCCCAGGCTTTGAAATCGGCGCGCTCCGAATGGTCCCGTCGCAGAAGCGTCCACACCGCGGACGCGCTCGGCTGGGCGCTCCACGCGAACGGCAAGGACCGCGAGGCGCTGACCCATGCGAAGAAGGCGACGGCGCCGTCGCCCGGCTTTCGCAGCGCCTCGTTCCTCTTCCACCGGGGCATGATCGAGCGCGCCCTCGGCGACGACAGGGCCGCGCGCCGGAACCTGGGCGCCGCACTCGCGCTGAACCCGGGCTTCTCACCCACCGGGGCCCGCGAAGCCAAGTCCGCGCTGTCCGGGATCCGGAGGACGTCATGAACCGCCGTACCGTCGCTTCGGCCGTCGCCACGCTCGCGGCCGGGGCGGCCCTCGCGTTGCTCCCGGCCCAGTCCGCGCAGGCGCACCCCTTGGGCAACTTCACCGTCAATCAGTACGACGGCCTGGTCGTCGCTCCGGGGAAGCTGGATGTGGACCATGTGGAAGATCTGGCGGAGATTCCGGCTGCGCAGCAGAGGAAGCGTATCGATGCGGACGGGGACGACCGGCTGGCGCCGGCCGAGCTGTCGGCATGGGCCCGGACCCGCTGCGACGGGGCCGCTCGGAACGCCCGGGTCGAGGTCGGGGGTGGCAAGCCGGTACCCCTGTCGGTGGGCGAGTCGAGGGCGCAGGCGCTTCCCGGGCAGGCCGGGTTGCAGACACTGCGTGTCACCTGTGAGCTGACGGCGCCGCTCCCGCGTGACGAAGAGACCCGGCTCTCGTACCGCCCGGCGGGTGCCGCGACCGGACCGGGGTGGCGGGAGATCACCGCGCGCGGCGACCGGATGACGCTGTCGGCGTCGGACGTACCGGGGAAGTCGGTCTCCCGGCGGCTGACGGCATATCCCCAGGACCTGCTCTCCTCACCGCCCGAACTCCGCTCGGCGGGGTTCACCGCCCGCTCCGGCGGACCGGCGCTCGCCGGGAGCGAGGACGAGAGGGGCGGCTCACCGACGGCGGGCGTGCTGCCGCGCGGCGCGGACCGCTGGGCGCAGGCCCTGACCGCGCTGGTCGCCCGGCACGAGCTGACCGTGGGCTTCGCGGCACTCGCCCTCGGCGTATCGCTGGTGCTGGGTGCCATGCACGCCCTGGCCCCCGGACACGGCAAAACCATGATGGCGGCCGCCGCCACGGCGGGCGGCCGCAGCTCACTGCGCGACGTACTGGCCCTGGGGGCTTCGGTGACGCTCACCCATACGCTGGGCGTCTTTGCCCTGGGCGCCCTGATCACCGCGGGCTCGGCGGCGGCGCCCACCGTGGTGTCGTGGCTGGGCATCGCGAGCGGCACCTTGGTGGCGGGCGCGGGGGCGATGCTGCTGTGCAGGGCGTGGCGGCGGCGCCATGCCGTGCACGGTCACAGCCACAGTCACGACGGCGGGCACGGGGCCGCGCACGGGCATGGTCACGACGGCGGTCACGGCCACGACGACGGGCATGGCTCCGCGCACGGGCACGGTCACGGTCACGACGACGGCCACAAGCACGGTCGCGCGCACAGCCACAGCCACCCGCACACCCATCCCCACGAGCCAGCGCACGCTGAAGGCCCCGGCGCCACGTACGACGAAGAACGGGTGCCCGTCCTCGTGGCCGCGCACTCGGGCGAGCACCACGCGGAGGGTCACGCGCAGGCGCACCCGCGCACCCCCGTCCACGCGGGCGATCACCTTCACGAGCGGCCGGCGGCCCGGACGCAGTCCCGGCCCCAACTGCCCCAGCACCAAACGCCCCATCCCCACCACCACAGCCATGTTCCGCCCGCCCCCGGACTGCGTGGCGTCGTCCTCCTCGGCTTCGCGGGCGGGCTGGTCCCGAGCCCGTCCGCCGTAGTGGTCCTGGTCGGCGCGGCGGCCCTCGGCCAGGCCTGGTTCGGATTCCTGCTGGTGCTGGCCTACGGCGCCGGGCTGGCCCTCACCCTCACGGGAGCCGGGTTCGCGGCGGTGCGCCTGCGGGAGAGCACCACACGCAGGCTCGCGCGGCGTCCGCAGGGCCAACTCTTCGCACTGGTACACCGGGTGGCCCCGTTCGGCACGGCCGCCGTGGTCTTCGTACTGGGATGCGGACTGCTGCTCAGAGGGGCCGCGGCGACGCTGGGCTGACCCGGACCCGGACACGGACGCGGGGCCCTCCTCAGGAGGGCCCCGCGTCCGTGTCCGGCGGTGGAGCTCAGCTCCAGTTCCGGGAGTAGTACCTGCGGTAGCTCCTGCGGTCGTGCGCCGACCGGATCCAGTGGGTGGCCATCAGTACGAGGAGACTCGCGGCGATGACCAGCAGCCCCGGTGCGAGGGTCCGGCTGCTGAGGATGCCGGCGGTCAGGGTCGGCCCTTGCGACGTATCCGGTACGGAGGCCCCTCCGGCCGCCGGCGGCGCGGGCGCCGCGCCACGGTCGACTTCGGCGGCGGTGGTGGCGCCGGTCACGCGCACCCCGAGGGCCGCGATGGCCGTGGTCGCCGGTTGGAAGTAGGTGAGACCACCGGAGGTGCAGTCGCCGTTGCCACCCGAGGTCACGCCGAGTGCGAGCCCTTGGGAGAACAGCGGGCCGCCGCTGTCCCCCTGCTCGGCGCAGATCGTCGTCTCGATCAGCCCGGTCACCGTGCCCTCGGGGTAGTTCACCGTCGCGTTGAGCGCGGTCACCCGGCCCGAGCGCACCCCCGTGGTGCTGCCGCTGCGGAAGACCTGCTGGCCCACGACGGGATCGGCCGCCGCGGTGATCCGTACCGCCCGGCCGTCACCGATGTCCACCACGCCCCGTGCTTCGGAGGCGTCGCGGTTCTCGTACTCGACGAGGGAGAAGTCACTGCCGGGGAACTCGCCCGCCGTTGTGGTGCCGACCCGTTCGGTGCCCTGCGTGTCACGGAACCAGGTGGTGCCGAGCTCGCCGCAATGCCCGGCCGTGAGGATGAAGTTGCGCCGGCCGTCGGTGACGTTGAATCCGGCGGAACAGCGCCCACTGCGGGCGAAGACCGCGTCGCCGCCGCTGAGCCGGGTGGTGAACGGCTCCGCGGTCCGTTGCATGTCCACGAAGCCGCCGATCCGCTCGGCGAGGCCGGACATGCGTGACCAGTCCCCGGCGGACACGGTGCTGTCGGCGCGCACCGAGATCTCGTTGGACGCGTAGTCCATCGCCCACGCGGTGCCGGGCACCCGGGGCGCGGCCCGCAGCGCGTCGGTGGCCGAGCGGAGCCGGTCCATGCTGTGGCGGACGACCTTGGCGCGTGCGCCGGCCCGATCGACCTCGGCGGCGGCCTCCGCGTCGGTCACCGCGACGACCGGGCGCCCGTCGGAGCCGATCCAACTGCCCGCGGTTCTGGACGCGCCGAGCTGTGCGACGAGACTCGCACCCAGGTCGGCGGGCCGAGCCGTGCCTTTGGTGTCTCTCCCGGGGGATGGCTCGCCGCTCGGATCGCTCGCCATGGCGGTCGTCGTCATCAGCCCGCCACAGAGGAGTCCGCCGACAGCTGCCAGCCGCACGATCCTCTGGAGGCTGCGTCGTGCGTGCCTCATCCGTCACCCTCACAGTCGATTCGACACGGCGCCATTGGCGCGCGGGGCCCACGGAAAGAGATGCCCTCCATCCATACGTGCGGCCCTGTGGCCCTGTTCACTCCCGGCGCCGCGCCCGGACCAGGAACGAACGGGGGTGTTGAAGCCCGGATGGTGGGTCTCGACGCGCGATCGTGCGCGGCACGACGAGGAGCCCGGCCCAGAGGGTCTGCGGGTGCGGTGTGGCGGCAGCGGCTGCCGCTCCTGGCGCGCCTACTCGAACCGCGTGATGTCGCCTGCCCCTCGGCGCACGATCTCAAGCTCGCCGTTGGAGAAGTCGATGACCGTGGTCGGCTCGGTGCCGCAGTCGCCCGCGTCGACCACGACGTCCACGACGTGGTCGAGCCGCTCCTTGATCTCCCAGCCCTGGGTCATGGGCTCTTCCTCGTCGGGCAGGAGCAGGGTGCTGGAGAGCAGCGGCTCACCGAGGTCGGCGAGCAGGGCCTGGGCGACGACATGATCGGGAATCCGGACGCCGACTGTCTTCTTCTTCGGGTGCAGCAGCTGGCGAGGCACCTCCTTCGTCGCGGGAAGGATGAAGGTGTAGCTGCCGGGTGTCGCTGCTTTGATCGCGCGGAACACATCGTTGTCGATGTGTACGAACTGACCCAGCTGCGCGAAATTCTGGCACACGAGGGTGAAGTGGTGACGGTCGTCGAGGTTCCGGATGGACCGGATCCGGCTGATGCCGTCACGGCTGCCCAGTTGGCACCCGAGTGCGTAACAGGAGTCCGTCGGGTACGCGACGAGCGCGCCCGACCGAATGCTGTCGGCCACACTGCTGATGGTGCGTCGCTGGGGATTTTCGGGGTGCACGTCGAAATACTTCGCCATTCGCCGAGTCTAGGTGATCAGGGCGGTCGTGCTGAGGCGGCTCGGGGGCCGGTGGCGGCCGTTGGGGGCGCGGAGCGGGTAGCGGGCGGAGCCGGTGGCGATCCGCGCTCCCGCGGCGGCGCCGGGGGGCACGGCGAGGGGGCCTCGCATCCTCGCGCCCGCGGTCGCCGCCACAGCTTGGCGGCGGCCGCCCGGCGCGACTCTCCCGGCCGGAACCTCCCTCAAGACTCCCACCATGGGCGGGAGTTGTCCGCCTTTCTGCGGGTCGCACTCTCAAACAGCGCCGCTCGCCGCTAGGTGCCGTTGCCCGGCGGGATCGGCTGACGTCCGCCGCTGTGACAGGGGTGGTTCGGGTGGCTCGGGTGGTTCGTTCAGGTGGTTCGATTCCAGTCACGGGACCGTAGCGGGGCCGGGTGCAGGCCGTCTCACGCAACCCCCTCGCCGAGCCGGGCATCCTCGGAGTCGTCGGGGGAGCGGGCGTCGGCGCCGTCATCACGCTGACGGTCGTCCCGCTCGCGAGTTTCTGGGCGGTCGGCGGATCCGCGCTCGCCGGAGCCGCGACCGCGGCCGCGCTGGTCTTCGGTCTGGCCGCACGGCACGGACTGGAGCAGAACCGGCTGGTGCTGATCGGAATCGGCGTCTCCGCGGGCGCGGCGGCGCTCATCAGCCTGCTCATCGTGCTGACCGATCCGTTCAACGAGACGAAGGCGCTCATCTGGCTCTCGGGTTCCACCTACGGGCGCTCGTTCCCGGAGATCGTCCCGGTACTCGTCGCGCTGGCGGTGATCCTGCCGATACTCGCCGCGAAGCGTCGCGAGCTCGACCTCATCGGCCTGGACGCCGACACACCGCGATTGCTCGGGATCCGGCTCGGTACGACGCGTCTGGGACTGCTCGCCATGGCCGTCGTGCTCACCGCGGCCGCGGTGGCGGCGGTCGGCGTCATCGGCTTCGTCGGGCTCGTGGCACCGCACGCGGCGCGCGCCCTGGTGGGCCAGCGGCATACACGGGTGCTCCCGGTGGCCGCGCTGATGGGATCGCTGCTGGTCGTGGTCGCCGACACGATCGGCCGTACGGTCATCGCACCCGCCCAGATCCCGGTCGGAGTCATCACGGCCGTGATCGGCGCCCCCTACTTCGGCTGGCTGCTCTGGCGGTCCAAGGCCGAGAGATAGCGCGACCGTCCGGCTACGAGTGATCGGTATTCATAGGGGTCCCGGCCCGACTCAGGCCGGGACCCCTTCGGCGGTTCGCTCCCACGTCTCCGGCGACCACACGCCCGAGCGGCGGAGGGCCGCCGGGCAGTGGCGGACAGGATGTTGTGGAAGCTGTCGCAGCGCCGGTTTACCTTACTTTGAGTCTCCGGGTTCTCCCTGTCCGGGGGTGCCTGCGGGGGTCGCCGGACGCGCGCACTGCCCCGGATCGACCGAAGGCCCGTTGCCGCACTCGTCGCCGCACCCGTTGCCGCCGACCGGGGAACTCCCGGCGGTGCCGCCCGAGCCGCGGCAGGCCCGCCGGCCCATGTTTTCCGCCGCGATGTGAGCCGTGGGGCGCGGTCTCCGGAGTCGCCGGTCGGCGCACCCTCCGCTGCCCCGCGCCGGTGGATCGACGCCCTAGGCTGCCACCCAGCACCGGCAGTCTCGATCCAGGAGCGCACATCATGTTCGACCCCGTCCAGAAACACCCGTATCCCGACGC
Source organism: Streptomyces changchenzhani (assembly GCF_039766235.1). Taxonomy (NCBI): domain Bacteria; kingdom Bacillati; phylum Actinomycetota; class Actinomycetes; order Kitasatosporales; family Streptomycetaceae; genus Streptomyces; species Streptomyces changchenzhani. The sequence goes on from NZ_JBDHNH010000004.1 coordinate 170,741, forward strand.
CTTCCGGGCGGACGAAGCACCCGCGCCGCACGCACTGCTCACGCCGCTGGTCGGATTCCTGGGTACCTGGGTCGGCCGGGGGCGCGGCACGTATCCGACGCTCGCCGAGGAGTTCACGTACGCGCAGGAGGTCACCTTCAGCCACGACGGGCGGCCCTTCCTCCACTACGAGGCGCGCGCCTGGCTGCTCGACGCCGCCGACACCCCGCTGCGGCCGTCGGCCCGGGAGAGCGGCTGGTGGCGGCTGCAACCCGATGGATACGTCGAGGCATTGATCACCCAGCCTACCGGTATCGCGGAGATCTCGATCGGCCGCGCGGTCGACGGCGCGCTCGACCTCACCACCCATCAGGTCGCTCTCGCTCCCACCGCGAAGGAGGTCGACGCCACCCGACGCCGCTACACCCTGACGGACGGGGACACGCTCGACTTCGTCCACGACCTCGCGGCGGTCGGTCAGCCACTGCAACACCACCTCGCGGCGCAGCTTCGTCGCGGGGGCGGAAGTTAGGCCCCGTCGAGGCATGCGTGCCACCGGCGAGCGGGCCGTTCAGCGGGCGTCGCAGCGGTTCAGCAGGCTCACTCGCCCGTCGGAAAGTATTGGCGTGCTGCCCGCCGCCGCTTGCGTCGGTACGGCGACGGGCCGCGTACTGAATGCCCGTGCCGCGTATCGGCGCGTCACCCCACAGCGCCGCAACTGATCCCATGCGGAAAGGGCCGAGAGGCAGGTGCTTCCACACCCTCTCTCGACCCTCTCCATAACCTCAACTCACCGCAGGGCTACGGAAGTTCCGCCCGAACCGTGCGTGCCGCGGAGACCAGGTTCTCCAGCGACGCACGGGTCTCGGGCCAGCCGCGGGTCTTCAGGCCGCAGTCGGGGTTGACCCACAGACGCTCGGCCGGGATGGCTTCGAGTCCCTTCCGGAGGAGCGCGGCCGCCTCCTCGGCGGACGGGACGCGGGGGGAGTGGATGTCGTAGACGCCGGGTCCGGCCTCGCGCGGGTAGCCGTGGGCGGCCAGTTCGCGGGCGACCTGCATGTGGGAGCGGGCGGCCTCCAGACTGATGACGTCGGCGTCGAGGTCGTCGATGGCCTGGACGATGTCACCGAACTCGGCGTAGCACATGTGGGTGTGGATCTGGGTGTCCGGGCGTACGCCGCTGGTGGTGAGGCGGAAGGACTCGGTGGCCCAGGCGAGGTACGCGGCGTGGTCGGCGGCGCGCAGCGGAAGGGTCTCGCGCAGAGCGGGCTCGTCGACTGGATGACCGAAGTGCCCTCCGCTTCCAGGTCGTTGACCTCGTCGCGCAGGGCGAGCGCGACCTGGCGGGCCGTGTCGCCGAGCGGCTGGTCGTCGCGCACGAAGGACCAGGCGAGCATGGTGACGGGGCCGGTGAGCATGCCCTTGACCGGGCGGTCGGTGAGGGAGTTGGCGTACGACGTCCAGCGCACCGTCATCGGGTGGGGCCGGGAGATGTCGCCCGCGAGCACCGGCGGGCGGACATAGCGGGTGCCGTAGGACTGGACCCAGCCGTGCTGGGTGGCGAGGTAGCCGGTGAGCTGCTCGGCGAAGTACTGCACCATGTCGTTGCGTTCGGGCTCGCCGTGCACCAGGACGTCGATGCCGGCCTTCTCCTGGAAGGCGAGTACGTCGCGGATCTCGTTCTCGATGCGCTGCTCATAGGCGGCGGTGTTGATGCGGCCGGCGCGCAGATCGGCGCGGGCGGTGCGCAGTTCGGTCGTCTGCGGGAACGAGCCGATGGTGGTGGTGGGCAGCAGCGGCAGGTTGAGGTGGGCGCGCTGGGCCACCGTGCGCTCGTCGTACGGCTGGGAGCGGCGGCCGTCCGCGTCGGTGACAGCGGCGGCGCGGGCTCGTACGGCCGGGTTGCGGGTGATCGGGGAGTTCTCGCGGGAGGCGAGGTCGGCCCGGTTGGCGGCGAGTTCCGCTGTGATGACGCCGGTGCCCTGGGCCAGTCCCTTGGCGAGGGTGACGATCTCCGTGGTCTTCTGCCGGGCGAAGGCGAGCCAGCGCAGGATCTGCGGGTCGATGTCGCGTTCGGCCGAGGCGTCGACCGGAACGTGCAGGAGGGAGCAGGAGGCGGCCACATCGACCTGGTCGGCGAGGCCGAGGAGCGTGCCGAGGGTGGACAGGGACTTCTCAAGGTCGTTGATCCAGATGTTGCGGCCGTTGACCACTCCGGCGATGAGCCGCTTGCCGGGGAGTCCGCCCACCGAGGCCAGCGCGTCGAGGTTGGCGGCTGCCGCGTCGGTGAAGTCGAGCGCCAGGCCCTCGATCGGGGCTTTTGCCAGGACCGGCAGGGCGTCGCCGAGCCGGTCGAAGTACGAGGCGACGAGGATCTTGGGCCGGTCGGTGAGGGCGCCGAGGGCGCGGTAGGTGCGGGCGGCGGCGGTCAGCTCGGCCGGGGTGCGGTCCTGGACCAGGGCGGGCTCGTCGAGCTGTACCCAGTCGGCACCGGCCGACCGCAGATCGGCGAGGACCTCCGCGTACACGGGCAGCAGCCGGTCGAGCAGTGTCAGCGGCTCGAAGTCGGCGGCGACGCCCGGTGCGGGCTTGGCCAGCAGGAGGTAGGTGACGGGGCCGACGAGGACGGGCCGCGCCGGGTGGCCGAGCGAGAGGGCTTCCGTCAGCTCGGCGACCTGCTTGGTGGAGTCGGCCGCGAAGACGGTGTCGGGGCCGAGCTCGGGCACCAGGTAGTGGTAGTTGGTGTCGAACCACTTGGTCATCTCAAGGGGAGCCACGTCCTGGTTGCCGCGCGCCATGGCGAAGTAGCCGTCGAGCGCGTCGGTGTTGACGGCGGCGCGGTGGCGGGTGGGGATCGCGCCGACCATGACGCTGGTGTCCAGGACGTGGTCGTAGTAGGAGAAGTCGCCGGTGGGCACCTCGTGGATGCCGGCGTCTGCCAACTGCTGCCAGTTCGAACGGCGCAGGCCCTCGGCGGTCTCCTTCAGGGCGTCCGCGGTGACGCGGCCCTTCCAGTAGCCCTCGATGGCCTTCTTCAGTTCGCGGTTCTGGCCCTGGCGGGGGTAGCCGTACACGGTGGCTCGTGCTGCCGCGGCTGCGGGCTTGGTGTTCACGGAAATCTCCTTCGCGAGATGACTCCTGAAAATCCCGGAGACGGGACACGGACGCGAAGGGATGACGAACCGAACGGATCCCATGCACGCCATCGGCGCTGCATTCCGTCTGGTATGTACGCCGACCCGCCCACGAGGTCACCGGGATCTCCGCACACGATCGGTCGCGTACGGGCAACGGGCAGGTCTTCGGACTCGCGGGCACATCCGCCGGGGCGGACTCCTACTGGCCGTCGCTTCCCAGATCCGACCGGACCCAGTGCTTATGACGACTGTCGTTCCCACTTACCGCTGCGGGGCAGTCCCGGATTCCCACCGGGTTCCCTCTTACGACGCGTCTGTCTGGCGGACAGGGCGTACCAGCTGCACGCGCCAGGTTAGAGGGGCGTGCAGCTCCTCGCGCGCCACTGTTCACATTCCGGACCGTGATATGAGACACGGCCAGACAGGCGAAGATCTGAGGGGTGTTGCTCTGCGGCAGCCCGGTCAGCCGGAAGAACCGGTCGGCTCGATGAGCCGACCGGTTCTTCATCCGGGCGGACCGTTGGAACCCATGGCCGCCGAAACGTCCGAGGCCGACGCGGACGGCCACGGCCGAGGGGCGCCGGGCCGCAGGACGAAGTTGGCTGTCATCGCCCCGCAGAGTACCGCCCCGGTTTGTTGACATGCCGAAACTTGCTCGCTTTACTCAGGACAACGCCAGAGTTGATCACCCGGCGCCAGAGGTACGCCCAGCCGGTGAAGCGGTCCACGCGCCGTAAGTCCGGACTGAGTCGCCAGGTCTCGCGCGAAGACCGCGGAGTCCGAGGCGGGGACGTGCCCCCCATCTCCTGGATCTTGTGATGCTCTCCGTCAACCGTGTTCTGTCTCGTCGGTACGTTTCCGTGGCGGCGGCGGTGGTCGTCCCACTGTTGGCCTTCTCCGCAGCGTGCGCGACGGCCCCGACGGTGTCCCTCCCGCCGGCCCATGCCGATTTCGACTACCAGATCGGCAAGCCCTACACACCCCCGCCCGGTGTGAAGGTAGTCAGCCGTGACTACACCGCCTCGCCGGCGGCGGGCCTGTACAACATCTGTTACGTCAACGCCTTCCAGGCCCAGCCGGGAGCCGAAGAGGAGTGGGGTGATCTGCTGCTGCGGGACGCGCGCCGGGACATCGTCTATGACGAGGACTGGGGCGAGGCCATCCTGGACATCCGCACCGACAGCAAGCGGCAGCGGATCGCCGCCAAGGTGAACCCCTGGATCGACACCTGCGCGGACAAGGGCTTCAAGGCTGTCGAGCCGGACAACCTGGATACCTTCGAGCGGACCGATCTGATCAGTGAGGCCAACGCGAAGGCGTTCATCAGGCTGCTCTCCGATCACGCCCACCGCAAGGGCCTGGCGATCGCGCAGAAGAACACCTTGGGCCTGTCCACCGCTCATGAGGAGACGGGTCTCGACTTCGCCATCACGGAAGAGTGCGGCGAGTGGGACGAGTGCGGTGACTACACCGAGGGATTCGGTGACAACGTGATCGTGATCGAGTACAAGGAGCAGGCCTTCAGGAAGACCTGCTCCGGGTTCGGCGACCGGGTCAGTGTCGTTCTGCGTGATCTCGACGTCACCGCCCCGGGGAACAACGAGTACGTCCGTAAGACCTGCTGAACCGATCCGTCGGAGCGGGCCCGTCCCGTCGTCAAGGGTGCCTGGCGCAGCAGGGGTCCTGTGCCGGGCACCCTCGTGCATGGGGGGCTTCCCCGCTGTTCAGGCGACTGCGGGGACGAGGTTTGATCCTCTGGCGGGGTTGGGATCAGTGGGGATCGACAGCGCTGATTCGCTTTCGCTGTGAGTGGCGGGGGCCTCCGCGTCCTTCAGTAGTTCGATCAGTGAGCTGCGGGCACGGGCCACACGAGAGCGGATAGTGCCTATGGGGCATCCAATGGCGGCTGCGGCCTCGGCGTAGGGGAGCCCCAGGAGCTGTGTGAGCACGAAGGATTCGCGGCGTTCTGCTGGAAGGGTCGCCAGGAGGTCCGCGAGCGCGATTCCGTCCTCGAAGCCGGGTAGGTCGCGCGGTTGTTTCCTCTCGGCGGCGGACTGCCAGTCGTCCCTGTCCGAGATCTTGGGCCGGGCGGCGGAGTGGCGCAGGCTGTCGACGACGGTGCGGCGGGCAATCGAGAGTAGCCAGGTGCGGGCGGAGGAGCGTCCCTCGAAGCGGTGCAGGCTGCCGAGTGCGCGCAAGAAGGTTTCCTGCGTGAGGTCGTCGGCTGCTTGGGGGTCGGCGCTGAGGTAGGCGACGTAGCGCCAGACGTCGCGGTGCAGGGCACGGATGAACCGGTCGACGGCGTCGGGGGCGCCGTCGCGTGCGGCCAGTGCCAGTCGCGTCACGGGCTCGTCGGGGCCGTGGATGTGGCGTGAGGTGCCGTTCTCGGCGGTGGCGGTGGCGGGGCGTGAGGGCAGAGCAAGGGCCATCGCTTGTGTTCCTTCTGGGATCCGGGATCCGGTCCGCGCGTGCGCCGACCGGTGAGAGGTACGGCACCGCCGATGGCGGATGCCGATGCCCGACGCGTTCGGTGCAACACCGGTGCGTCGGGAATCCAGCTGTCAGATGACAGCGGTCCCGGAAGGTGGTCCCCGTGAGGCGATGGCGTAGGCGAGGAGCAACTGCCGCAGAACGCGGGCGCGGTGGCCCCGGCGAGGGCGGACGCGTGGTTGGTGGGACGGCGTGGGGAGTCGCAGAGGCAGGCGCAGCGGGGCGATGATCCACCCGGCGAAGGCGCGCAGCAGACGGAACGCGCCCTGTTCTCCGTACGCGAGCCAGATGCCGCACAGCGCCGCCGCCAGCAGGTGGGCGGCCAGCATCCCGGCCGGAGACATGCCCCCCATGTCATGCCCGGTGGGCATGAGCGCCGAGTGGTCCGTCATCGCCTGCATGCCGTCATGGGCGTACTGCGTACCCCCCGGCGCCGCCATATCCGTTGCGCCGGTGAGTTGTTGGTGCGAACTGCTGCCGGGCCGGGCGCCGACGCCTACGGTCTGCGAAGAGGTGACCGTGTTGGAGCCGGCTGCGCCGCACAGCAGGAACTGTGCCCATTGCCGGCCGAAGGACGCGGCGTCGGTCACCGCGGGGTGGACCGCTGCCTGCGCCAGGGAGAACCCGGTGTGCAGTGCCGCTTGGGCGGCGACGGTCATCGAGGTCACAGTGAGAACGCCGCGTTGACGGTGAGCGAGGAACCAGGCCGTCGAGGCCGTTGTCGCGACGGCGGCAGCCATGGCCCACCAGGGGACGGCCGTTCCTGACATGAGGACGTGGCCGAGGGCGGCGAGCAGCACACAGGCGGCTGCGAACACCGCAGCGCGTACCGCGCGACAACATCGGCCTGGAGTCATGGCGGGCCCATCCTTGCATCCCCCTTGTGATCGCCAGGGGTGGGTACGAAATGTTCCGGTGACGGCCTCAACTCGGCCTGTGTGACTCACAGCACAGCATCTGCGCGGAACTCCCGCGCCGTCCAGCCCGACTTCTGACCCGGCCCGAGCAGCTTCCATGGGGTGGAACGGAGACATCGGTGGGGACGAAGCAGGGGGCGCAGATGGCGTCGGAGGCAGGGGCGGAAGGCCGGCTGACGGCGCTGCTCACCTGCGCCATGGCATTCTCCATGCTGCAGCTCTTCCTGCTCGGCGCCTTCGGCCCGAGACTGGTGGACGACCTGGGGATCTCACCTTCGGTGCTCGGCCTGACAACGACGATCGGGTTCGGTACGGCTGCGGCTCTTTCCCCCATGAGCGGGCGGGTCGTGGACCGGATCGGCCCGAGGCGCGCGCTCGTTGCCCTTCTGCTGGTGTCCGCCGCCGCACTGGTGCTCATCGGTGCGGCGCCCGGTGCCGGATTCCTCCTCGGAGCGGTTGCCCTGGGCGGTCTGCCGCAGGCCCTGGCCAACCCGGCGACCAACAAGGCGATTCTGGCCGCCGTTTCGCCGGCCCGCAGGGGCGCGGTGACAGGGCTGAAGCAGTCGGGCGTACAACTCGGGGCTTTCGCGGCCGGGTTGCCCCTGACGGCGCTCGCCGCAGGAGTGGGCTGGCGCGGCGCGATGTGGACAGCAGCCGCCGTGGCGGTGGCGGTGGCCGGCTGGGCCGTGCGCACCCTGCCTGCCGATGCCCCGGTCAAGGAGGCGACGCCGAGATCCTCGCTGGTACCCAGGGGCGCTGTCGCCTGGCTGGCGGGCTTCTCGGTTCTGCTGGGCTGCGGCATCGCCTCGGTCAACACCTACCTGGCGCTCTTCGGCGCTCATGAGCTGGCGATGAGCCCCTCGGCGGCCGGCGCGCTGGTGGCGGTTCTGGGGGTGGCGGGGATCGTCGGCCGGGTGGGCTGGTCGAAGGCGGCCCGGCCGGGACGCGCCGAATGGCTGCCCGGGGTACTCGCGGCCGGCGCCGTCGGGGCGGCCCTGCTGCTGGCGGCCGCGCTGGCCGTGCATCCGCTGGTATGGGTGGCTGCGGTGGCTGTAGGTGTGTTCGCCGTGTCGGGCAACGCGGTGTCCATGGTGCTGGTCATGCAGCGTGCCGCTCCCGGCCGTGCGGGACAGGACTCGGCGCTCGTATCCGCCGGGTTCTTCGCGGGCTTCGCCCTGGGCCCACCGGCCTTCGGCGTGCTCGCCGAAGCCGGCCGTTACGGGACCGGGTGGCTGCTGGTCGCCGGGGAGTTCGCGGCGGCCTGTGCCGTCGCTCTCGTATGGGCCGTGCGGGAGCGAAGGCAGCGCACCGTGGTTGCCGCATGACCTCGGAGGAGTGGGCCGACAACGCGCTGGCGGACATCCTGGGCCGGGTCGCTGTCACCGGAGCCGAAGTCGGCGGCCGGTTCCCGCTGTTCGCCGACCCGGACTCGGGCCGCTGGCAGACCACTGGGCGGGGTGCGTGGACGGGCGGCTTCTGGGCGGGTCTGCTCTGGCTCCGGGCCCGGTACACCGGTGCCGAGGCCGACCGCGCGGCGGCCTCGGCCTGCACGGCGCGGCTGGCCGCCTGGGTGGACGCCGACACCGCCACCCGAGGTCTGATCCTCTGGTACGGGACCGGGCACGCTGTCGACGACGCCGGGGCGGAAGAGCTGCGTAACCGGGCCGCCCTGGCCTGCCTGGACGCGTTCGACCCCGAACTGGGCCTGGTCCCCTGGGGATCCGCGTTCGGCGGGCCCAGGCTGCTGGCCCGGGTTGACGCAGTACCCGGCATGGTGCCGCTTCTCGCCTCGGCGGGCACCGAGGGCGCCGGGGCCGCGGCGTCGCATCTCCACCGGCACATCGACCTGTGCCACGGCGGCCACCCGCTGACGCCCACGCTGTGCTTTGAGCCGGACCGGGGCTGGCAGGCGTGCGCCGACCCGCCACCCGGCTGGAGCAGGGGGAGCGCGTGGTTGCTCCTTGCCGTGGCCGACGCGCTGCACCGCCCCGGTGTCGCTGCGCTCGGCGCGCACCGGCTGGAGGACGTCGCGGCACAGTTGGCCGTCCCAGTGGCGGGGGCCGCCGCGCAGCTCGTTCCCCTCGCCGATGCTGCTCGGCCCGATGGTCCCCGCGACACATCGGCCGCCTCGATCACGGCGGTCGCCCTGCTGAAGCTCGCTCACCTCCCGGGCCCGCGGGCCGCGGAGTATTCCTCCAGAGCTGTCGCGATTCTGAAGGCGCTGGTCACCGCGCATCTCACCGGGCGGAACGGGGCCCGGCCGGCCGGCATGCTGCTGGACGGCTGCTACGACGCCGGACGGGGGATCGCGGAGCGCCACGAGCTGATCTGGGGCGACTTCTTCCTGGCCCAAGGCCTGGCCGCTCTCACGGGCCTGGTCGACATCCGGAGGGTGTAGACCAGGCCCCGACGGCTCAGACGCTGTAGGTGCGCAGCACGCGGCGTGCGACGGACGTGATGTGCAGCTCGTCCGGGCCGTCCAGAATCCGGGCGGCGCGACCCGTACGGAAGAGCGCGGGCAGCGGAGTATCGGGCCCCAGGCCGGCCGCGCCGTGGACCTGAATGGCCGCGTCCGTGACCTGTTGGAGCATGCGGGCAGAGGCGACCTTGGCCATCCCCACTTCGACATGGGCGTCGCGCCCGGCATCGAGCAGGGCCACGGCTTCGTGGACCAGGGGGCGGGTGGTACGCAGGGCCAGCAGCGACTCGAAGACATGCTGCTGCACCAGCTGGTGGCCGGCGAGCGGGCCGCGCGAGCCGGTACGGGTGTTGGCGCGCTCACACATCAGGTCGAAGGCTCTCTGGGCCTGGCCGAGCCAGCGCAAGCAGCGCAGGGTACGGCCCAGTTGGAGCCGTTCTCCCGCGAGGGCAAGAGCCTGGCCACGCTCGCCGAGCAGATGGTCGCCAGGGACGGTGACCCGGTCGAGTTCGATCTCCCATTGGCCGCCCGCGCCGAGCACCGACAGCTCACGTACGACACGGAAGCCGGGGGAGTCGGTGGGGACCAGCAGCATCGACAGCCCGTCCCGGTCCGGAGCCGCTCCGTCGGTGCGGGCGAGGACCGTGACCAGGTCGGCGTCGGCGGCCCCCGAGGTGAACCACTTGCGGCCACTGACGGTCCAACTGCCGTCCGCCTCCTGCGCGGCATGGGTACGGGTCATGAAGGGCTCGGATCCCGGGACATCCGGTTCGGTCATCGCGTAACAGATACGAAGTTCCCCGGCGGTGAGTCGCCTGAGGTACAAGTCGCCTGTCCGCGCGCTGCCGTGGTGCTGCAGCATCCGTATGTCCAGCAGTGGCGCGGACCCCAGGGCGGCAGGCCCGTGGTCGCTCGCCCCTTCGGCCTCGGCCAGTTGGGCGTACCGCAGCAGAGGAATACCCTGACCGCCGAGTTCGACGGGCAACGGCATGGCCCACAGCCCTCGTTCTCTCGCCTGGGCGCGCAGGTCACGCAGGGTGGCAGCGGCACTCGGGCCGCCCGCGTCCAGGACTGATTCGCAGGGCATCACCCGGGCACGTACGAAATCCGCCACCCGGTCTCTCAACTGTGCGGTGCCGGTACCACCTTCAGGAACCCGGTCTCGGTCCTCCACCACATTGCTCCAGTCTGTCGGGAACCCGTCGCAGCGGCAGTCCGACTGCCTCTCCGTGGAACTGGTCGGGCGCAACGGTGTCCTGGTTCCCGCGTTCGGCACATTCCCGGCGCCGGCCACCGCCGCGCCAGGAGAGGAGAGGCATGGCGTCACCAGTCACCACACAGACGGTCCGGCCGCTCGACGGGCTGCACCTGAACACCTCGGGACCACCCCCGCTCACCGGGCTCGCCGCTGAACATCTGCAGCTCCTGGGAGCCCGGACGGGGACGGTCCAGGCCGACCCGAACATCGCACGAACCGCCCGGATCACACTGACCGGCGGCGGTTTTTGGCCGCTGGAAGCCGAAACGAGCTGGGCGGATCCGGCGAGCGGGATCACCGACGAGGCCACCGTCCAGGCGGCCACCGGCATCATGGCCGTGCACGGCCGACGCGACGGCGCGCCGCGCGGCCTGGCCGCCGACTACGCCGCCACTGCCACCTCCGTACTCACCGTCCAGGGCATCCTGGCCGGACTGCTGGGGCAGATCCGCGGCGTCCCGGCCGCACGGGTGAGCACGAGCGCCGACCGGGCCGGGCTGCTGGCCGTCTCCCAGTACCTCGCCGCCGCCGGAGCCGACGAGGGCGAGGCCGCCGAGATCGGCCCGGGCGGACCGCCGTTCACCGATGCCGACGGCACACTCTTCGAGCTGGAGACCCTGGACCCGGGGGTATGGGCTGCCTTCTGGCGGGCCCTGGAAGCGCCTGATGACGCGATACGGGCGGGCTGGCGGCCCTTCCAATTCCGCTACGCCACGGCCTGCGCCCCCTTCCCGCAAGCTCTGCACGCGACGACGCGCGCCCGTTCCTGGCCGCGCATCCAAGGAGCGGCATCGGTCTCCGGCGCCGAAGTCTGCCCGCTGCGGACACTGGCCGAACGCGCCGCCGAATACGAGGGCGCTGCGCCCTGGTCGCTCACGCTCCACGGATCCGGGCACCGAGCGCAGCCGGCCGTCCCGGCCGCCGCGAGGCCGCTGGCGGGGCTGACCGTACTGGAAGCCGGCCGTCGCATCCAGGCACCGCTCACCGCACACCTGTTGGGCCTGCTCGGCGCGGAGGTGATCCGCATCGAGCCACCGGGCGGCGATCCGCTGCGCGGGATGCCGCCCACCTGCTCCGGCATCTCGGCCCGTTGGCTCGCGCTCAACCGGGGCAAGAAGGCCGTGGAGGTGGACATCAAAGCGGCGCCGGACCGGCACCGACTGCGGGAGATGGCAGCTGAGGCCGATGTCTTCCTGCACAACTGGGCCCCCGGCAAAGCCGCTCAACTCGGCTTGGACGCGAGCCATTTGGCCGCAGTCAATCCCGCGCTGATCTACGCCTACACCAGCGGCTGGGCCGGCCGGATGCCCAACGCCCCCATGGGGACCGACTTCATGGTCCAGGCACGCACCGGCGTCGGGGAAGCGGTCCGCCCGGCGGACGAGGCGCCCGCACCGTCCCTGATGACCTTGCTCGACGTCCTGGGGGGACTCCTGGGAGCCGAGGCCGTGCTCGCCGGACTCCTGCTGCGCGAGCGCACCGGCCAGGGGGTGCGGGTGGACTCCTCGCTGCTGGGCGCCGCCGATACCCTCACAGCCACCGCTCTGCGCCGGGCCGCGACCGGTGGCAGTGCCAGGCGCCCTGCCGGGTTCCGCCGCCCCGTGCGTACGGCGGACGGCTGGATCGCACCCGCCGATGCCTGCGCTGCCGCCGCCGCAGCACACGACCTCAGGGCTCTGCCCACCGAGGACGCGCTGGCGCAGCTGCGCTCGGCCGGCCTGGCCGCCACCACCGTCACCACCGATCTGGCCGACCTGCATCACGACCCACGCTTCGCCGGCCTGATCAGCCGCGACGCGCACGGTGCCCCCGTTGTTGCCGACCCCTGGAGCTTTACGTGACTGTCGCCCTGCACGACCTGCTGCCCGCCGGCCTCCGCCGCTCCTGGGTGATCGACGGCACCTGCCCCGACCTCGATCTCTACAGCCTCTTCCGGGCCCGCCAGATCGCAGACCTGCACCGCACCGCGATCCTGGATGCCAAGGGCAAGCTCTGTTACACCGCCCTCGACCGCAAAGTCCGATGTCTGGCCATGGGACTCAAAGACCTCGGCGTACGCCCGGGAGACGTGGTCGGCGTTCAACTGCCCAACAGCCGCAACGCCGTCATCGCCGATCTCGCCCTGGCCGCCCTCGGTGCGGTGGCTCTGCCCTTCCCCGTCGGCCGCGGCAGCCTGGAGGCCGAAGGCCTGCTCCGCCGTGCGCAGGCCGTCGCCGTCATCGCCGCCATCGAGCACCGGGACAACCACCACGCCGCGGGGCTCCAGGCCCTGTCCGCGGCTCTTCCCGCTCTGCGCCACGTCATTGCCGTCGGGCCAGGCAGCGCACCGGAGGGAACAGTTCCGTTCTCGGGGTTGCTGCGCTGCGACGCGAGCGATTTCGTTCCCGCGCGGCCGGATCCCGACAGCGCGGCCCGTATCCTCGTCTCGTCCGGCTCCGAGGCGGAGCCGAAAATGGTCGCGTACTCCCACAACGCACTCGCCGGCGGGCGCGGCAACTTCTTCGCCTCACTGATGCCCGACCACACCCCGCCCCGCTGCCTGTTCCTGGTGCCGCTCGCCTCCGCCTTCGGCTCCAACGGCACCGCGGTCACCCTCGCCCGGCACGGCGGGACCCTCATCCTCCTCGACCACTTCACCCCAGAAGCCGCGCTCGCAGCGGTGCGCGAGCACGAGCCCACCCACATCCTGGGCGTGCCCACCATGGTGCGCATGATGCTCGAACAGCTGGACAGAACGGGGGAGGAACTGCCCACTCCCACCGCTGTGGTGCTTGGCGGATCGGCCCTGGACCCGACCACCGCGAAACAGGCAGCCGATGCGTTCGGCTGCCCGGTCGTCAACCTCTACGGGTCGGCTGACGGCGTCAACTGCCATACCGGGCTGGACGGTGCCCCTCTGGAGGCGGACGGCCAAGGCGTGGTGGCAGGGCGTCCCGACCCTCGGGTCGCCGACATACGCATCGCCGACGCCGAGCACCACGAGCCACTGCCGGACGGCGCGATCGGCGAGATCGTCGCGCGCGGCCCGATGACTCCCATGTGCTACGTCGCCTCTCCGGACCTCGACGCGCGCTACCGCACCCCCGACGGCTGGGTCCGTACCGGAGATCTCGGCTTCCTCGACGGCGACGGCCTCCTGCACATCGTCGGGCGCCTCAAGGACATCGTCATCCGGGGCGGCGCCAACATCAGCCCCGCCGAGGTCGAAAGGGAGCTGGCCGCCCACCCCTGGGTACGCGACACGGTGTGCGTCGGGGTCCCGGACGAGGTGATGGGGGAGCGGCTGGCGGTGTGCGTGGTGCCGCGCGCCACGGAGAGCTTGACCCTGGAGGCCCTGTGCGAGCACCTGACACGGCGGGGGCTGGAGCAGCGCAAGCACCCCGAGCGCCTTCTGGTGCTGGACGAGCTGCCGCTGACTCCGGCGGGCAAGCCCGACCGGGTGGCGCTGCGTGAGCGTCTGAGCGGGATCAGCGGCCCCAGTGAGGCGACAGCGGTACAGCGAGTGAAGGCGGGCTGACGCAGGACGCGGAGAGGCCGGGCGGCCTGTCGTACCGGCCGCCCGGCCCCTGTGCACCCAGCGGTTCAGGACGCGGGCATCGCCTTCGTCAGTTCGGCTGCCGCGTTGCGGTACACGGGCAGCAGATCGAGGTCCTCACCGGGATAGTTGACGATCTTGACTTGCTTGGCACCGGAATCGGGCAGGACGGTGCCGGTCGACATATGGGCGTTGTCCAGGACCAGGGCAGGCTTCTTCTTGGACAGCTCGGCCAGCTGGGCCGGGGTGACGGCCTCGGGCCCGAAGGTGCCTGCGCTGGTGGCGCCCGCGAGTTTCGCGGCCCATGTGGTGAAGACCTGGCTGACGACGGCCGGGCTCTTCCCGGCCGGCCAGTCGGCCTTGAGCTCCTTCGACAGCTTGGCGTACTCGGTGGTGAAAGCCGTCTTCCACTGCGTGGCGGCCTTTGCGGTGCCGAACAGCTTCCCCAGCCTTGTCACCTCGGCCCTGACGTTGTCGGCGTCGTTGTCGAGATTCACCTCGACCAGCTCGGCCTTTGAACCAGCCGCCTCCTTGATCTTCCCTGCGTACGGTTCGAAGGGCGCGTACAGCACGAAGTCGGCGTCGGCGACGGCCGCCAGGTCGGAGGGCTTCGGGTCGTAGTCGGGCGCGTGCTGCACGGACTGGGGGACGATGACTTTCACCTTCTCGGCGCCCGCGGCCTTGGCGAGGGCGCCTTCCCAGGTGGTCGTGACGACCACCGTCGGCTTCCCGGAGGGTGGTTGCTTGGCGTCTCCTGACGAGGAGTCGCTTCCGCAGCCGGTGACCAGAGCCAGTGCCGCGCTCAGTGCGAGGAGGGGAGTGATACGGCCGCGGGTGCGCGCCATGAGCTGATTCTCCGTTCGGGGATGAGATGGACGGCGAGGACGGCTGCCCCCGCGGTCAGGACCAGGACGGGCCCGGGCGGCCAGTCCAGCCGCAGTGCGATGAGGAACCCGGTCAGGTTCACGGTGATGCCGATACCGACGGCCCACAGGGTGATCGACTTCAGTGAGGTGCCCAGGCGGCGGGCCGCGAGGGCGGGCAGCAGGGTCAGGGCGTCGACCAGCAGCGCGCCGGTGAGCTTGATCGCTCCGGCGACCGCGACCGCGACCAGTACCAGCAGCACCAGGGTCAGTCCGCGGACCGGGACGCCCGAGCACTGGGCGAGTTCCCGGTCGTACAGCAGCAGCGCGATACCGCGTCGCCGCCACCAGAACAGAGCCGGTACGGCCACGGCGAGCGCGCCGAGCACCACCAGGTCGGCGGTGCCCACGGACAGGATCGACCCCCAGAGCAGCGCGAACGCCCCGGAGGCGTTGATACCCGAGACCGCGAGAACCAGCAGCGCTGCCGCGATCGCGAGACTCATCAGCAGACCCATCGCCCCGGACAAGCCGTCCGGGGTACGGGCGAGCGGGGCGACTCCCGCGCCGGCCAGGGCGCAGGCCAGCAGGGCGCACATCATCGGGTCGAGTCCGGTCAGCAGGCCGATCGCGATGCCCAGCAGAGCGACGTGCATCATGGCGAACCGCACCGGCATGATGTCGAGACCGACGATGATCACACCGATGACCGGGAGTCCGATCGCGGCCAGCAGCAGAGCGAGCCCTGCCCGCTGCACGGGGAGCAGCTGAAGGAGTTCCCCGAGGTCGGCGGTGGCCAGGGTCACCGGACCTCCCGCAGTCGGCCTGCGGCCATCTCCAGGACCCGGTCGCAACGTTCCGCGAGGGACCGGTCGTGCGTGACCACGACGAGCGTCACCGGCAGGGAGGTGAGGACTTCCGCCGCCTCCTCCTGGCCGCTGAAGTCGAGGGCAGCAGTGGGCTCGTCGGCCAGCAGTACTTCGGCTCCGGCGGCGACGCAGCCGATCGCCCGGGCGAGGTACATGCGCTGCAACTGCCCGCCGGAGAGGGTGTGCAGGGGCCGCTGGGTCAGCGGTCCGACACCGAGCCGGGTCGCCGCCGCGACGGCCTCCCGCGGCGCGGCGCTACTGGCCAGCAACTCCTCACCCAGCAGCGGGAACCGGCCGGCCGCGGGCTTCTGCGGGACCCAGGCACAGGCCTGCCGGCGCCACGCCCATTCCGCGGGCGAACGGGTGTCCCGGCCACCGACGAGGATCGAGCCCGTGAACTGCCGGTGGAGGCCGAGGACGGCGCGCAGCAGCGTGGTCTTGCCCGAACCGTTGGTCCCGGTCAGCGCGACACGTTCGCCGGCCGCGATCACCAGGTCCACGTCGGTGACCGCCTCCACCCGGCCATGGCGGCAGACGACCTCCCGCATGCGTACATCCAGCCCGCCCATCACACGCCCCTCATCGGTACGTTGCCGCGCCGGTACGGCGCAGCACCCGCGCTTCCACCCGGCAGTAGTCGGATGGCGAGGGCGTCGGGTTCCCTGAACCGGGAACCGATCTGTACGTGTGCGATTGCGGCGGCTCACGGACTTCACGGCCGGGGGCGACAGGCGTGGCGTCGGAGGCGGAGAACCCACCGCAGATCGCCGTCGCCGTCGCCGTCGACGGTGCGTTGTTGCTGACGTCCCTTTGACACCGGATCCACAGGCCAAGACATAGCCCCCATGCCATGACGGGCCGGCCATCAGTGATCCGTCATGACTCGGCCGACCGACGTCAGAGGGGCATCATGGAGCGCCGGTAGATGCGTGGGTGGGGAATACCTTCGACGCCAGGTCCCCATGTGCCTCCCCGCACCCGGGGCACCACCCGCCACTCGTGGTTCCTCCAGGAGATTCCCATGTGTTTGTTCTTGTACGACGACGATCCTGAGCCCGAGGAACGGGTCCCGGCCGGACCTCTGTATGTACCGGTCCGGCCGGGACCCGCCCATGCCGCACTCCGGCTGTTCCGCACCCCACTGGGCGCTCGCACCACCGTCGGCTTCACCAACCCCGCCATGCTCGCCGCGGCCCTGGGCCGCGACCAGGACTGGATCGTGCTCTCCGAGCCCGCTCTGCGCGCGATGGCCGCACCGCTCGGCGTGAACCGGTTGACGCTCGACCCGATGCTCACTCTTCCGGCGGTCCGGACGGCCACCGCGGCGGCCAGTGCCGTGGCACCGCTCGGGGCGCCCGAAACCTCAACCCGTGCCGCGTAAGAGGGAAGCCGACATCATGACGACCATTGCTCTCGCCGTCGAACGAGCCGCCGGGGACGACCTGTCCATCTGGCCCGGCTCAACGACCCGGCTCCCCCACGGCCATCTCGCCGTCGGCGGGGTGGATCTGACCGAGATCGCCGAGAGGTTCGGCACCCCTGCATACGTCCTGGACCAGGGCGAGGTGCGCGAGCGTTGCCGGACGTACCGGAGCGCCTTCCGGGACACCGAAGTCCTCTACGCCGCCAAGGCGTTCCTCTCCCGCGCCATGGTGCGTTGGATGGAGGAGGAAGGTCTCGGACTGGACGTGTGCTCGGCCGGGGAGCTCGAACTCGCCGTGACGGCAGGGTTCCCGGCCGACCGGATCGTGCTGCACGGCAACGCCAAGTCACCTCACGACCTTGATGCGGCGCTGCGGCTCGGTGTCGGACGGATCGTTATCGACAGCCTGTCCGAGATCCCCCGACTGGCGGCCGCGGTGGGACGGAACGGCAGCCAGAAAGTCATGATCCGTATCGTGCCGGGGATAACCGCCGGTGGACACACGAAGATCCGTACCGGAACGGACGACCAGAAATTCGGCCTGTCACTCACGGACGGACAGGCTCACCAGGCGATCGCCCGCGTCCTTGGGCAGCCGCAGCTTGAACTGACTGGCCTGCACTGCCACATCGGATCACAGATCTCCGATGTCGAGCCATACATTGTGGCCGCACGGCGCATGGTCGGGCTGATGGCCCAGGTGCGGGACACGCATGGTGTCGTCCTGGCCGAGCTGGACATGGGCGGCGGCCATGGCATCGCCTACCGGCCGGGAGAGGCCGCCCTGGACGTCACCGCACTCGCTCGCGGGCTGCGTGCCGAACTGAGTGAGAGCTGCGCAGCCGCCGGACTGCCCGTTCCGCATCTCATCATCGAGCCGGGCCGCGCCGTGGCAGGGCCCGCGGGTGTCGCGCTCTACCGTGTGCTCGCGGTGAAACGCACCGGCGAACGGACGTTCATCGCGGTGGACGGGGGCATGAGTGACAATCCCAGACCTGCTCTGTACGGAGTCCGCTACGCGCCCCGGTTGATCGGTCGCCACTCGACTGCCGAGGCCTGCACGGCCACAGTCGTCGGCCGGCACTGCGAGGCGGGCGACATCCTCGCGGCCGACATAGAATTGCCGGGCGACATCCGGCCAGGGGATCTGCTCGCCGTCCCGGTCGCCGGGGCCTACCAGCTGTCCATGGCATCCGGCTACAACCTGGTGGGACGTCCCCCGGTGGTCGCGGTGGACGAGGGCCGCGCCCGGCTGCTCGTACGGCGCGAAACGCTGGACGACTTCCGCGCCCGCGATGTCGGTCTGTGAGTCGGCGGCGCCCGGTGGGCCGGTGCAGGGCGGGGCCCGCTTCGGGAGGCAGCCGTCCAGGGCAGCGCAGGCCGGCCCTGGCGAGGACCTGCCCGATCCCGTCACAGGTCCCTGGCCGCGTCCAAAACGACACCCCCTGGGCGGGGCCCGTCGGGCCGTACCGCTGCGACGGGCACTGCCGCAGCGCCCACAGTGAACTGAGGCACAGGGCCCTCCGGCCCTGTGCCAGAGCCGCCAGGCCCCTGCCGTGCCCCGCGCGGCCGCGGCAGGGTGGACATACAAGGTTAGGGGTGCCCCGGACCGCGACCGGGGCCGTGAAGGGACGGAGACGACCATGAGCACCATGAGCCCGTTGCTGAAGGCCCTGCCGGACGAGGGACGAGAGCGGTTGATGGCCCTGTCCCGTGAGCGGGACTTCACGGCCGGAACCCGCATCTTCGAGGAGGACCACCGGGCGAAGAAGTTCTGGATCATCCGCACCGGCGCCGTCGACCTCGACCTGCATGTCCCAGGGCAGCGTGCCGTCGTTGTCGAGAGTCTGGGCCCCGGTGCCCTGCTCGGCTGGTCCTGGCTCTTCGCGCCGCACACCTGGCACCTCGGTGCCCAGGCAGCCACCCCGGTACGCGCCGTCGAGTTCGACGCCGCGCAGGTGCTGGCCCTGTGCGAGGAGGACCCGGTGTTCGGGCAGGCACTCACCCGCTGCATCGCCGAAGTGATCGCACACCGGCTGCAGTCGGCCCGGCACGGCCTGCTCGACCGTACGACCTCCGCGACGGCACCCTCCCGTGACCCGGCCCGCTGACCCGGCCCGCTGACCTGGCCCGCTGACCTGGCCCGCTGACCTGGCCTGGCGAGGCCGGTCGTCTGGGCTGTGCCATGACCGGTGACGCCGCCCCACGCCCGGCCCCGCGCGCGAGCGGGAGCGGGGCGCCTGTCCGGGCCGATAGGGTGATGGGCGGATCAGCGTCGTCACGGAGAAGGTGCCCGGTGGGTGAGCACAAGCCGTTGTCGCAGTTCCCGAAGATGCGTCTGGACGAACTGCTGGAAGAGCTGCAGGGCCGCATCAACGCCGCCCGCGGCACCCGCGACCGGGTCCACAGCCTGCTGGAGGCCGTGGTATCCGTCGGGCGGGAACTGGACCTCGCTCAGGTGCTGCGCCGGATCGTGGAGGCCGCAGCCTTGCTGGTGGAGGCCCAGTACGCGGCTCTGGGAGTGATCGGCCCGGACGGGCGCACCCTGTCGCAGTTCCTGACCGTCGGCCTGAGCGACGAGGACATCGCAAAGATCGGGCACCTGCCGGAAGGGCACGGCCTGCTCGGCGAGCTGATCCGCAATCCCGAACCGCTGCGGCTCACCGACCTGGGCGAGCACACGGCCTCCTACGGCTTCCCGCCCCACCACCCGCCGATGCACACGTTTCTCGGCGTGCCCATCCGCATCCGTGACGAAGTGTTCGGCAACCTGTACTTGACCGACAAACGAGGCGGGCAGGACTTCGACGCGGAGGACGAGAGCGTCATCTCGACCTTGTCGGTGGCGGCCGGGGTGGCCATCGACAACGCCCGCCTGTATGAAGGAGCCCAGCGTCAGCAGCAGTGGCTGCAGGCCAATGCGGAGATCACCAACAGTCTGCTCTCCGGCAGCCCGCGGTTGGACGTTCTGGACCTGATCGCCCGCCGGGCGCGCGACATCACCGGAGCCGTACTCGCCGATGTGTCCGTCCCCGTCCCCGGCACCGACACCCTGGTCGTCGACCTTGCCATCGGCGCCGAGGAGGACAAGCGCCTGGGCCTGGTCATCCCCGTCGACGGCACTTTGTCCGGCGCCGCCCAGCGCACCGGCACCCCCGTCACCACCACCGGCCTCACCGACGACGACCGCTACACCGCAGGACCCTGCAACTTCGATGGTCTGGGACCGGCCGTCGCTGTCCCCCTGGGGGCCGCCGTGGACGGCAGAGGCGTGCTTCTGCTGGTCCGGGCCGTGGGGGAGCCGGTATTCACCGATACGGAGATCGAGCCGCTCCTCGCCTTCGCCGGGCAGGCGGCCGTGGCACTGGAACTCGCCGAACGGCGCCGCGACGCCGAGCAGTTGACCTTGCTGGAAGAGCGCGACCGTATCGCCCGCGACCTGCACGACCTGGCGATCCAAAGACTGTTCGCCACCGGTATGACCCTGCAGAGCGCGGCCCGCCTGGTGGAACACGCCGGGGCCGCGGAGCGGGTCACCCGTGCGGTCAGCGACCTGGACGAAACCATCAAGATCATCCGGAGTACGATCTTCGGCCTGAGAGTCCGCGACGAAGAGGCAGGAACCAGCCTGCGCGCCCGCGCCGCCCGCGCGGCAGGCGAAGCCGCACCGGCCCTCGGCTACCCGCCCCGGCTGAGCATGGAAGGCCTTCTGGACACCGACGTGCCCCTGCCGGTGGCCGACCATGTGCTGGCGGCCCTGGGGGAAATGCTCAGCAACATCGCACGGCACGCCCATGCCACCCGGGCGGAAATCAATCTCCAGGCCACACCCGAGGAAGTCATCCTCACGGTCAGCGACAATGGGCGCGGCATCCCCGTCGACGGCCGACGCAGCGGTCTGAAGAACCTGGACGAACGAGCCAGAAGCGTGAACGGCTCGTTCATCATCAGCACACCCGCCGACGGCGGAAGCCGGCTGGTGTGGCGTGCCCCGCTGATTCGCTGAGCCTGGACCGCGGGCCTGCCTGCTGCGTGGTCTGCTGCCGCGCGGGTTCACCTGCCCAGGTGACGGCCGGGGGGAATGCCCGGCGGCCCACGGCGGGTGGGCTGCCGGACGTCACTCAGGAGAGGCGACCGAGGGGACGTCCGTCGGCCCGTCGGTGAGGCGGAAGCCGGTGACCAGCTCCGGCCTGATGCGCAAGGCCGCCGTCATGGACCGTGCCACCCAGGGGCGCAGCAGGTGCTCATAGCGCTCGACGTCGGCCGGGTCGTCAACGAACTGCGCGTAGCCGGTCGCCACCACACTCCAGCCCAGGTGCCGGTCAGGGTCGATGACGTCGGCTTCGTAGGCGACGACGGCCTTCGGCCCGCCGGCGGGCCGAGTCAAAGAGGCCAGAGCGGCCCCGTCGCTGAGCCGGATGATGATGTCCTCACCGTCCAGGACATGGTTGACCGGACGTATGGCAGGCAGAGCCTGCTGGGTGAAGACCAAGCGCCCCAGGGAGACGGAGCCCAGCAGCCGCAAGGCTTCTCCGCGCTCCAGAGGTTGCATACGCCGCCTCGGCGGGTCGGTCCCAACGGGGCCGCCCAGCGGCCCTCTGACATTCTCACCCATGGTGTACACCCTCGCTCCTGCACTGGGCAGGGCCATCGCTGCCAGACTGCCAGCGTCTCTTTCCGGAGCGCACCGACGACAGGGCCGAACGGACCCCGGCGCGGGGCAACTGGGCCCGAGGTTGTCCTCCATGGACCTCAGCAGGTTTCTGGGCGGCGTCACCATGGCGGATGTTCGATCCGAAGTCCGACGGCAGACCGTCAGCGTTAGGAAAACGAGCAGGTCACGGAGCGGTCAATGCCGAGAGCACGCAGCACACGGGCCGGGATCCGAGGTACTTGGCGCAGCCGCAGTCGGGTGCCGACATCCGCGCAGCGCCGGTCCAGGCGCAGGAAGAGAGCAGCGCCCGTGCTGTCGCAGAAGGTGAGACCGGCCAGATCCAGCACAAGGTCGTGGCCGCTGTCCAGGGCGAGTCCGACAAGAGCGGGCTCGACCTGCCCGACGGTCGCGAGATCGAGCTCACCACTCAGGGCAACAACCGGAACCGGCTCCCAGGGGCGCATCGTCACAGAGATCGGGTTGGTCATGGCAGCCTCTCGCAGGGCGGTGGACGGCCGCAGTACCGCGCGGTGTGGGCGGTGCGACAACACCATCAGTAGGGCGTCTGCGTGCGGGAGGTCCGCAGGCCCTCAGCACGGGGCCGAAGGTCCCATTTCGCCGCGTGCTCCCGCGCAGGGCGTGTGCCTCCCTTGCGGCGCCGCATCCCCGAGAGCCCGACCGGGAGATCGGTAAACGGCTCTACCTGGCCGAGAAGACGGTGAAGAATCACATCTCGCGCCTGTTGGCCAAGCTCGGCGTGGAGCGCCGCGTGCAAGCCGCCGTGATCGCTACCCAGGCGCTCGCCGCACAGCATGAGCACCACCCCGCGCAGCCTTCCAGGTACGGCGGCCGGCCGCGGCGCTGAACCGCCCACAAGCTGTACGGCCCAGGCCCAGGCCCAGGCCCCGGGCAGCCGATCGGGCCGAGGAGGGCGGGTGGATGTCGTCGAGGCGTGCTGGAGCGCACGACTGGACGCGTCTTCCGCCCCCGCCTCCCCCCTTGCGCGGCGCATCGCGTCTGTCCTTCATGCCGGCTGTGGGACCGGGGTCGGCGCCGGTCCCACAGCCGCCCCTCGCACCAGGTGCCGGCCGGCGTGTGTCAGTTGTGCGGGATGACGGCGACCGGGCACCGGGCGTGATGTAGGGCCGCATGGGCGACCGACCCGATGCGAGCGCCGACGGGGGAGTGGCGCCGATGGCGGCCGACGACGAGGAGGGCTGCTCCCCCGCAGGCCGACAGCAGCACCTGCCCCGCGGTTCCGATCTCCACATGCTCGGTGACCGGCACATCGGGGAAGCGTGCGCGCCACGGGGCCAGTGCTTCTTCCAGCGCGGCCTCCTCGAACGGTTGTAGCCCTCCGGCAGCGTTGGCGAGCAACACCGAGGCCGGATTGTAGGCGAAGACCGGCGGCAGACTCCACGCCCGTACCGCGCGCAGGGATGCTCCTCGTGCGGCCGCCGCTTCGAACGCGAACTGCAGCGTCGCGTGGCTGTCTTCGGCCCCGCCCTGCTGGCCCACGACGACCTCCTCGCGCGCCGGGCGGTCCCCGGCCCCGGTGCGGACCGCGATCACCGGCCGGGTAGCTCTGCTGATCACCTGCAGTCCGCAGGAACCGAGCAGGAAGCCCAGCAGGGCGCCGTGCCCCCGCGAGCCCACCACGAGCATCTCGGCCGGCTCAGTGGCGTGCAGGAGGGCGGATACCGCGCCATCGCTGACGACTTCGGACGACACCTGCACCGTCGGATACCGCTCGGTGAGTTCGTTCTCGACGCTCTGCAGCATGTTCTTGGCCGCCTGGGCCTGTGTCTCACGGTCCTGGACGGCTGGTACGTCGATGGGTTGCCAGAGCCACGCGTGGACAAGGCGTAGCGGCAGTTGGCGGTGTACCGCTTCCTGGGCTGCCCAATCGGCCGCCACCTGGCTCTCTTTGGATCCGTCCACCCCGACCACGATTGTGCGAGTCATGCCCAGCCTCTCCTTCGCGGTGCGCACACCGCGCACCTGTTGCGTCTTTCCTCCACCCTCGCGGCAGTGGTCGCCGACGGCAGGGGGCCGTTCGGCCTCGCGGACGCACCGCTCGGCCCCACCGCCGCCCTGAACACGGTCAGCGGGCGCAGCGTTGTGCCGGTGGGCCCCACGCGATCAGAGCCGATGGACCCTTCTCGCCGGCCGACGGCGGGACCGGATGACCGCGGCAGACCCCCACGCCGCACAGCAGGACCGTGCTCACGCCTGTCCGTGGGCGGCGCCGTGGAGCTCGTACTCGAAACTCACCACGCCTTCGACGGCCCGCACCAGGCGTGCCGCGACCGGTATCAGGGAGGTGTCGCGAATCTTTCCGGCGAGTGTGACGACGCCGTCGGTGACGGTCACCACGATCGGCTCGGCCGGGGTGGCGAAGAGGTAGGCGACGATGGTCCGCCGGACTTCCTCGGCGATGTCCTCGTCGGACCGCAGGAAGACCTTGAGGAGGTCGCCACGGCTGACGATGCCTTCCATACGGCCCACTGCGTCCACCACGGGCAGACGCTTGACCTGATGGTGGGCCATCACACGGCATGCTTCGGCGAGGGTCGCGCCGCCACGGATGGTGACTGCGGGTGCGGTCATCAGTTCCTCGGCGGTGACCGCGCCCGCCTTGGCGATGTCGGACAGCCGCCGCAGTTGGGTGTGGCGGTCCGGGTCGCTGTCGCGGAATTCTTCCTTGGGCAGCAGATCGGCCTCCGAGACCACCCCGACGACCACGCCTTCGCCTTCGGTGACGGGTAGCGCGCTGACTCTCCACTGCCCGAGCAGTTCGACGATCTCCTTGAACGTGGCCTGGCGGCCGACAGAGACGACGGTCTGGGTCATGACGTCGCTCACGATGTGCGGGCTGATGTTCATGGTGTCCTCTCAGCGGATGGCCGGATCGCTCCGGCGGGCCGGGCGGCGGTCAGTTCCCTGGCGATCACGTGTGCCCAGGTCCGGATCTGCTGCTCATCGCGGAAGTCCCCGCCCCGCCCCTGCCGGAGCAGCATCCGGGCGATCGGGCCCTCGGCGTCCTGCGTGAGCCGGCCGCCGAAGGTGGCGTGCCCGCGTGCGTGAAGGTGCGAGGCCAGTCGGGCGACCCCGCGCACCGGCGGCAGGTCCCGGTCGGCCGCGGAGGTGTCCAACGGACCGCTGCTGAACAGCCACAGCGGTTGAACGGCCAGCGCCCTGGCGTGGCGGTGCGCGAAGCGGCGAGCCTGACGGTGCCAGCGCCCCGCATACAGTGAGCTGCCCAGCACGACGGCGTCGTACCGCTCCGGAGCGCCTTCCAGGGCGGCAGGCCGGGTGTGTACGCACACACCGTCGGTCCTGAGGGTTTCGGCGATCCAATGGGCGATCTCCGCGGTGGAGCCGTTCTTGCCGGCATGGGCGACCAGCACGTCCAGGGTCATGACCTTTTGTCCTTTCGCGTGTGCAGCCACTGCTCGCCGATGCCGTGCAAGGCCTGCTCGGTCGGCTGCAGATGAGAGTCGTCCATGCGATAGGTGAGCCGGTCGACGACGGCGACCACACCGTCGACTCGGCGCGTCAGGTGCAGGGCGATCGGTTTCTCGCTCAGCCGCTCAAGCCCTCCCTTCAGGGTCACCACCCCGTCCCCGACGCTGACGTCGATGCTCCGAGGGGCCAGCGACAAGGCGCCCACGATGACTTCGCGGATGACCTCCCGGCGCAGGTCCTCGTCCGGGCGGAGGAAGACCCGCAGCACCTCGCGGCGGGTGACGATGCCGACCAGGCGGTCCTCCTCGTCGACGACGGGGAGCCGTTCGATGTGCTGCTGGGCCATGGTGCGGGCGGCTGCGGCGATGGTCTCCTCGGCGCGGACGGTGACGGCCGGCGTCGACATCAGTGCCCCCGCGGTCTCGGCACGCTCCTTGACCGCACTGGCCCGCGCGACGCGGGTGAACAGTGGGCGGCGCCGGGGCGCGCGCTCGCCGGGGAGCGGCTCGGCGGCCTGGTGCAATATCAGGTCGGTTTCGGAGATGACACCGATGACCTTGTCGTCGTCGTCCACGACCGGCAGGCCACTGATGCGGTTCTCACCGAGCAGACGGGCCACTTCCTTGAACCCGGTGTCCGCCCGGGCCGTAATCACATCGCTCACCATGACGGTGCCGATCTGGGTGTGCTTCATGCCAGTTCCTTCCTTCTCCGCGCAGGGCCGGGGCCGTGCACGGCGTCAGCCGGGTGGACCTCGTGGGGGAGCGCCCGGTGTGGTCGTGCAACCGAGGGCCGACCGTCGGTGTCGCCATGGACAGCGGGGCGGCCGGGCCGGATGGGTACGGTGACGCCATCCAGGAGCAGTGCGTGCACCAGTCGCGGGCACTCGGACATTTGTGTTCCTTCCGTGAAGGTTCTTCACCTCCAGCCTCCGACTGCCCGACGGGCCGCCCCAGGGGCTGCTCGGGGCACAGGGGCAGGGCCGAAGGTCCCCGGTACGGGCCGCGCTGCCCTCACCGCGCTGCCCCACCGGTGCCACGGTGCAGGGAAGGCCCTCAACAGCAGGCGAACGGCGGTGGGGTCGCGCCTGGACCTGGACCGCCTGTAGTGCAGCAGCCCAACAGGCCCTTCAGGCAGGGACGTTCGGCCCACTGATGGGGGCTGTATGTCACCAGCGGGACCACCTGCGTAGGCGGGATATTGAACCAACAACCACAGCCCCTGCATGACCAGCATTCGTTGAAGGGATGAGCACCATGGCCGTTCACCCGCACCCGCCGCTGCAGAACTCCCGCCCGTGGCACAGGAGTCAGAAGGCAACCACCGCCGACGCCACCCAGGCGGTGGCGACCACAGTCGCGGCGAGGACCTTCGCTGCGATACGTCTGATCGTCGGTGGCGTCTTCCTGTGGGCGTTCTTCGACAAAGCCTTTGGCTGGGGCTACGCGACCCCCGCCGCGAAGGCGTGGATCGACGGCGGCTCACCGACCAAGGGCTTTTTGAGCGGCGTTGCCGCTGGGCCGATGGAGTCGACTTTCCACGCCTGGGCCGGCGACGCCTGGGCCAACTGGCTGTTCATGCTCGGACTTCTCGCCATCGGCACCGCACTCATGGCGGGCGTCGCCCTGCGGTTCGCCGCCGTAGCGGGCACCGCGATGATGGCGTTGATGTGGGCGGCCGAATGGCCGCCGGCCAAGCACCTGTCCGACGGCGCCCCCAGCATGTCGACCAACCCCTTGCTCGACTACCACCTGGTGTACGCCGCGGTACTGATCGCTCTCGCCGTCGTATACGCCGGCCGCACCTGGGGCCTGGGCAGGGTATGGGAGCGACTGCCGTTCGTCCGCCGCAACCGCTGGCTCCTCTGACCGACCCTGGCCGGCCGGGACGCACGACCCGCGTCCCGGCCCCAATTCGTACACCAGGAAAGGATCGTCGCCCGGGCCTGGCTGTCGGGTCGCTGGTCACACGCTGGTGCGGAATCTCGTCCTCGGCGAGAAGCGCCTGCGTGTGCCGGTCGACCGGGGAGCGGCGGCGGGCGTCGTAGTCGTGCTTGCGCTCGACCGGCAGGGTCGGGTCGGGGACCGTGGCCAGGCCCACTCCTGGCCGACTGGCGTGCGGCTGCAGTGGTTGTTCGCCGGAGAGAATCTGGCTGAAACTCTTGACCTCCTCGTGTCACGGCCTCAAAGCGACCCACTAATGCGCATCAGTAATGCGCATTAGCTCGTAAGGAGTCAATGGTGGAGCATCCCGATGCGCAACCTCGGCGGGGCCGTTCCGTCGCCCCCCGCGGCCGCGCGGCCCGGCCTCGGCAGGCGGAGGTGGCCAGGCTGGCGGGCGTTTCCCAGGCGACCGTCTCGCTCGTTCTGGCGAAGAAGCAGAAGAGCATCACCATCTCGGACGAAACCCGTCGCAAAGTCCTGGCCGCCGCCCGCGAGCTGGGCTACGTCCCCGACCCGGCGGCCAGCCGGCTGGCCGCCGCCCACAACAACCTGCTGGGCGTCTTCAGTTTCACCGCGACCTTCCCGACGGAAGTGCAGCACTCGTACTATCCGTTCCTCGTCGGCGTCGAGCAGGAGGCGGCGTCGCGCGGCTACGACCTGGTGCTTTTCACCGGTTCGAGTCCAGGGGGCGCCGGTGCCGGCGCACCCGAGGCGCTCGGGCGTGTGCGCCTGGCGGACGGCTGCCTCTTCCTCGGCCGACACATTCCCACCGATCAGCTACGACGTTTCGTCGCCGAGGGGTTTCCCGCCGTGCATATCGGACGGCGGGACGAGCTTGAGGGGCTGTCCTGGGTGGGTGCGGACTACGCCAGCGCCACCCAGGACGTCATCGCACACCTTGCCCGGCTGGGGCACCGCAGGGTCATGCTGGTCCGTGAGGACGACGAGGCCCCGGCCTCCACCGATCGTGAGCGCGGATTCCGGGAAGGCCTGGCGGCGGAAGGTCTCACCGGCGAGGTCGTCCGCACGGACGACCTCGCCCAGGAGCTGACTGCCGCGCGTATGCGCGCCTGGCATGACAACGGTGTCACTGCTTTCGTGGCCGAGGAGACCGACACGGGAGGCGCGTGGCGCGGACTGGTCGCGGCGGTGCGTGCTGCCGCTCTCGATGTGCCGGGCGAGGTATCGCTCGCCCTGCTCGGCAGCCCGCCGTCGGATCTCGCCGCGGACCCGGTTCCGACTGGATTCGACATCCCCAGGCGCGAGTTGGGCGCTGCGGCGGTACGCCTGCTCGCCTCTCTGGTCGCGGGCGATCCTGCCCCTGAACCCCTGGTGGCCTGCACCTTCCGGCCCGGTACTACTTCCGGGCCCGCCAACAGCACAGCGCAAGGAGTTTCGTGATACCCGAAGCCGACATTCTTATTGTGGGTGGTGGCCTGGGCGGCGTTGCCGCAGCGCTCGCCGCCTGCCGCGCCAGCCGTACGGTGGTGCTCACCGAGGAGACCGACTGGATCGGTGGCCAGCTCACCTCCCAGGCCGTGCCGCCGGACGAGCACCCCTGGGTCGAGCAGTTCGGCACGACCGCCTCGTACCGGGCCCTGCGTGAGGGCATCCGTACCTACTACCGGCAGTGGTACCCGATGCGTTCGGAGGCACTCGCCCTGGGCGACCTCAATCCGGGCGCGGGCCAGGTCAGCAAGCTGTGCGCGGAGCCGCGTGCCGCACTCGCCGTGCTGGAGGGCATGATCGCGCCCTATCGGTCCGCCGGGCTGCTGACCCTGGTCACGGAGGTCCGCCCGACCGCGGCAACGGTCGAGGGCGACTTCGTACGGAGCGTGACCTTCGACGACGGGCGCACGATCCGGGCCCGTTACGTCATCGACGCCACGGAAACGGGTGTACTGCTCGAACTCGCCGGTGTGGAGTACGCCTTGGGGGCAGAGGCACGCGAGGAGTTCAACGAGCCGCACGCGCCCGAGGTGGCCGACCCCGCCAACCAGCAGGGCATCACCGTGTGTTTCGCACTCTCGCACCACGAGGGCGAGGACCACACCATCGCGCGCCCCGCCGACTACGACTTCTGGCGCTCCTACCGTCCCGACTTCTGGCCCGGTCCGCTGCTCGGATTCCAGGCACCGGACCCGCGCTCGCTCGCATCGGTGCCGCGCACCCTGGTCCCGAATCCTGAGCTCGACCCACTGGGCGTCTCGGCCGACCAGAGCACCGACGCCGGCGACAAGGAACTGTGGGGCTTCCACCGCATCCTCGCCCGCAAGATGCACCGGCCCGGCGCCTTCGACTCGGACATCACGCTCGTGAACTGGCCACTCAACGACTACTGGCTCAAGCCGTACATCGGCCAGGAGGCGCAAGCCCTGCACGAAGCCCGGCAGTTGTCCCTCTCGCTGCTGTACTGGCTTCAGACGGAGGCGCCCCGCGCGAACGGCGGCAAGGGGTTCCCGGGCCTGCGGATCCGCCCCGACATCACCGGTACCGCCGACGGCCTGGCCAAGTCCGCCTACGTGCGCGAGTCACGCCGTATCAAGGCCGTCACGACCATCACCGAGCACGACGTGGCCATCGACCTCGTCGGACCGCGCGGTGGCACCCGCTACCGCGACTCGATCGGGGTCGGCGGCTACCGCATCGACCTGCACCCCTCCACCGGTGGCGACAACTGGTGCCGGACCTGGCAGCAGTAGCGCCCGACGTGCCGTTCCTCTGCGACTTTCCGCGAGCAGTGACGCTCGCGGAGCGCATCCCGTACCGCGAGGTAGGCCACTACCTGAAGGCGCATCGAGGGCGGGTGGAACAGGTGGCCCGTACGCTCGCCTACTTCGATGGGGTGCATTTCGCCGCACGTGGACAAGTACCCGCTCTGTTCTCCGTGGCGCTGGAAGACCTGACCTCCCCGCCTTCGACGGTGTTCGCCGCCTTCAATGCCTACAGCCACGCCGATAAGGAGATAGAGGTGTACGCCTTCAACGACCATGAGGGGGGCGGGCCGTTTCAGGAATCAGCGCAACTGGCCTGGCTGCCGAACAAGCTCGCCCAGTACGCCAACGATCTTCCTGGTCACGTCCCGCCACATCCCGGTTCCCCCTTGCTGTGATCGCGTGATCGTCGCACTTCGGCTGCCTCGGCGCTGGACGTCTCGTTCAGGATGTTGGCGATGACGTTGGGAGAAACGAGGCTGGTCCTACATGGTCGCGGTCCAGCCGAAGGACGTGGCCCGGCCCGCCGGGGCGTAGCCAATCTGCCGGCCTTCGCGGAGGAACTGCCCGGCTGGGTTGCGAAGTCGTACGCCGATGCTGCTGTGCTGATCGGTCAGAACACCGGACGTAAACCTTCGTCATGTGCATCAGGTCAGTCTTCGATAACGTCCAGGTGGGGCAGATGATGATTGAGACGATCGCGTTTGGTCCATTGATAGAACCTGTTCTCCGCGCTGGGGGGTATGAGTAGTGGCACAAGGGATTCTATTCCTATGCCGTTACTCCGCAACGATTCGCTTTTGCGGGGATTGTTGGAGAGCAGTTGCACCGAACGCACGCCGAGATCGTGCAAGATTTCCGCTGCTACGCTGTAGTCGCGCGAATCGACGGGGAGACCGAGAGCGATGTTTGCCTCGACCGTGTCCATTCCCTCGGACTGCAGCTTCATCGCCCGAAGTTTGGCCAGTAGTCCGATGCCGCGCCCCTCGTGCCCCTGAAGATAGATGAGGATGCCGCTTCCCCTCTTAACGATTGCATCGAGTGCGGCCGACAGCTGACTTCCGCATTCACAGTGTTTAGAATCGAAAACATCCCCGGTCAAACATTCCGAGTGCAGTCGAGTGAGAACACCATCCTGCTCGATGTCTCCATAAACCAGCACCATTTGTTCGTCGCCACGCCTGTGGTCGAGGTAACCGATAGCCAGGAATTCTCCGTGCGTGGTACTGAGTTTGACGCTCACCGCACGTTCAGTAGTCGTAGGGCGTACGCCTTCGCCGAACGAACTGTCAATCTTCGTCATAGCTGGATCCTCATCGTGCGAATGATAGTCCCGGACGGGCATGAGTAGATAGAGGGCGCATCGGCGATGTGATCGCAGGTCGACGTCATTCCCAGGGGATGTCCTGCTTTCGTATGGCGTACTTTTCCCGTCGGTGGCCGACCTGGTGGCCGACCTGGTGGCTGATCCGGGGTAGTGACAGGGCGTGACCGCCCAGTCTTCGATCTTCCTGCGCCGAGCATCTCTTGCCCTGCCTCCATGACACATCGACCAGTGAATTGCTGTGGCGCGGCCTCTCCTGCGGCACCGGTGCACGGACCCGCATACTCCCTGCACCGGTGCGGAACGAATCCTTCCGTGGAACTGATACGGGGCCCTGCGGTGTACTACGTCCGTACTGTTGGGTCTGGTTCAGTCCTGGGCAGCAGGATCTTCAGGGAAAGGGCTGTCGGTCCGATTGGGCAGCACAGTGAGCGGACGTCGGGCTGCCGTGCCTCCGGGGTACGGCGTGCGCACAGCGTCTTGCTGTCAGCGGGTAGCCGCAGTTCTTGGCGTACGGAGAGCTGGCAGATCGGCGTGTTCCTCGCCTGTGCTGCATCGCTACACGTCCCCCAGGCTGTTCTCCCGGCTCGTGGGCGGGAAGACCGCAGGGCGGCAGGCGTCGCATCGGTGTCGACCGCCAGGCCTGGCGTCGGCGGTCCGGATCACCACCGGCGGCATCTTCTCGGGCGACGGGTGCTGTGTCGCGGGCCGTCGGACGGCATGGTCACGGCGGGGGCCGGCACGTCCTGTGAACAATCGCCCAACGGCCGCCGTAGTTACCTCTGCATGGCTGTGCGCCTACGGTGCGCGGCCTTTGGAACCTGTCACAGCCGGAGGAAGCACACACAATGGCCTTGAGCGAGGTATATGGCGGGAGGTTGCTCCGGCACGAGCCAAGCGTCGGAGCGGGAGCGCAGATATTGGTGTTGACGCTCTTCGCTATTGGTTTCGGTCTGGGACCGACGGGATGGTTGACAGGGATTGTCTTCGTGCTCGCCACCTGGGCCGTACTTACCAGAGCTCTGCACCGGTCGTGGCTCACGTCGTTCGGCCCCGCCAACCGTGTCACGCTGGTGAGGGCGACGCTCGTCGGCGGAGTGACCGCACTGGTCGCGGATTCGTTTGAGAGCCCGCCGCCGGTCATGGCGCTGGTGGTGCTTACAGCAGCGGCACTGATACTCGATGCGGTCGACGGCAAGGTTGCCCGGCGCACGGGAACGTCGTCCCCGCTTGGGGCGCGCTTCGATATGGAGGTTGATGCGTTCCTGATTCTTGTACTCAGTGCGCATGTTGCGGCTTCTCTGGGGGCATGGGTGCTACTGATCGGATTGATGCGCTACGGGTTTGTGGGAGCGGCCCGCCTCTTTCCGTGGCTGAGTCACCCGCTGCCATCGAGTACCGCCCGCAAGTCGGTGGCAGCTCTGCAAGGCATCCTCTTGCTCGTTGTGGTTACGGAGATATACCCGCGGGTACCCGCGACGGCGATGGCCGCGTCAGCACTTGGAATGCTGATGTGGTCGTTCGGGCGGGACATCCGGTGGCTCTGGCGGAGAAGGGCCTTGCTGTCGCCCGTATAGGAGTGTGGCTATGTGGCGCACGGTCCACCGGAGAAGGTGCACTTTTCCTTTCCATTGTGACGATGGTGCTCTCCGGGGATGGATCACCGTGTTTCTTTTGACGTCGGGGCAGCTTCGGGACGCGGACCATAGGCGGTCAGGAAACGGTCGCGAAAGGTGTCCATCCGCCAGACTGGAGCTGTCGGCCCGGGTCTCAGACCGTCCTGCCAGTCCCAGCTGGATATCCGGTCCAGCACGGCAGGATCATCGGTGACGATCGAGATCGGTACGTCGTGGCTGGGGTGGGGGCCAGTGACAGTCGAGTTGGGCTGGTGGTCGCCGAGAAGGACAAGCACGGTGTCCTTGTCTGCGTATTCCTCCACGTAGGAGATGAGGCTGCTGACCGAGTACGCGATGGCGCGCCCGTACTCGGTACGGACTTTCGCGGCGTCCTTCCAGACGTCGGCGGGACGCTTCCCGGCCTCCTTGATGCTGTTGTAAACGGTGCCGTCCCCGATTTTGTCCCAGCCAATCATCTTGGGAACGGGCGCCCAGGGGCTGTGGCTGGAGGTCAGGACGATCTCCGTCATCAACGGTTTCTCGTAGCCTTCCTGCTCAATCCGTTCCATGGCGGCCAGGCTGTACTGGTCGGGCACCGGGGACCAGCCGAACTTGGGCCCCTCGTAACCCAGTTGTCGAGAGTCGTAGATGTGGTCGAGTCCAAAGAACTCGCCCTCCGGCCAAGACTGCGTGACGCCGGGCATGATGCCGACCGTCTGCCAAGCGCCGGTTCGCTGGAAGGCGCCGGTGAGAGTGAGACGGTCGCTTGACGTGATGCGGTCGTAGCGCTGTTGGGTGTTGACCCACGTGCCGGAAAGGAAAGTGGAGTGCGCCAGCCAACTCCCGGCTCCCGCCACCGGTGACGTGAGGAAGCCGCTTCGGGAAGAGAAGCCGGCCTTGCGCAACCTGCTGGTGCCGTTCGCCAGCACTTCGCCAACTTCTGGCGCGATCTCAGGGTCCTCAAGCGCGCTACGGCCGTAGCTCTCGATGAACGCGAAAATGACCTTCTTGCCGCGCAATCCTGTCAGCAACTGCTCCGGCGTCGTATCACGGAAGGCATCGTCGGCAGTCTCTTCTGCGAACGCTCGCTCGTCCGCCAGCCCTGCTCTGACCAGACCCGTGTGGTCGCGGACGAGATCCACCATGCTCCGGGAGGCGACCGGCACATCAGCGATCTGGGCGCCGAGGGCGCTGGTCGTGATCCAGACGGTTCCGAGCACGATGACGCTGTGGGTCGCTGCGGCGCTGTGGCGGGCAACCACCTGACTCAACCTGAGAGCTGCCAGCGTCATCAAGATGATCAGAACGACAACCAGAACCAATGTTCCGATCACTGCGGCGAGCGCGCCGACATCGCCGACCGTGTCTCCGGCGAAGGACTTGGCGTCATCGAGCAGAACCCAGTCGACTGCAAGGTCGAACGGCCGGTCGAGTGTTGAGTGAAAGCCCATGTCGAGGAGATTCAGAACCGTCAGCAGGCCCACACCCAACCCGGCCAGCGCAGCCACCACCCGCCTCACCCGCGACGGCAGAATGAGCAGTGTCGCAACCCCGAGCAGCGCTTCCACAGGGATGCGGACGAACGTTTCGGGCGTCAGGCCAGTGACTTCGTTGGGCAGGAGGAAGGCGCCGAGCAGGAGCAGAGCAGCCAGGCTGCTGGACACTTGTGCTCGGGCCCGCATCGAAGTCCGGCGCCCGGCGGGCAGACCACAGTCCTCCGCGGTGGAGCCACTGCCGGTGTCGTGCGGCGTCGCCCGACTCGGCGGGGTGTCACCTGCGGGGGCGTTGGGCGTAGCCTCCTTTCGGCGGTCCGGAGCGCGGATTTCGCCAATGTCTTCATTGTCCGTGTGTGGCAGGCGGCGAGACCGCGTCCAGAGCGACAACCCGAGGGCCCTTCTTTGTGAAGCTCAGTGGTGGTGTGGCGGACCCGGGTAGAGATCGGGCAGCCACGACTCTCTCCACTACGGATTGGGCGCGGCTCCAGTTCAGTCGTGTTCACCCACCGCTTCGCCATCCTCCCCGTCCGACGCGCCGCGTGGCCGACTTCACCCACATCGCGAGCCGGACCGGTGTCGTACGCATCGCGACGTTCGGGGCGGCCCACCGGGCATGGCCTGCCGTCCCCGGCCAGGTTCTGACACGCTCTGCGCAGACATTGCGATGGCAGCAACCACGCTTCCACGCCCACAAAGTGCACAGAGGGTCCTACGGTCCGCTGCGGTAGGTGTGGGCACATTTCAGATGATTGGTTCAGGTTCAGCTCATGCAGCAAGCGCGTGCCTTTTGGATCGCCTCGGCCGGCCACGGTGAGATCAGGAACGTCGAGCTGCGGGAACCTGCCGCGGACGAGGTGATGGTTCGTACGCTCTACTCCGGCGTGAGTCGTGGGACCGAGACCCTCGTGTTTCAGGGGCGTGTGCCTGAAAGTCAGTACGCGGCCATGCGTGCCCCTTTCCAGGAGGGTGATTTCCCCGGACCGGTCAAATACGGATACCTCAACGTCGGCGTCGTCGAGGAGGGCCCCCGTCACCTGCTTGGACGCACGGTTTTCAGTCTCTACCCGCACCAGAGCAGATATGTCGTTCCGGCGGCCGCCGTGACTCCGGTGCCGGACGGTGTCACCGCGAAGCGGGCGATTCTGGCCGGCACAGTGGAAACGGCCGTGAACGCGCTGTGGGACGCGGCGCCGCTGCTGGGGGACAAGGTGGCTGTCGTAGGGGCGGGCATGGTCGGGTCCACGGTCGCCGCCCTGGTGGCGCGCTATCCCGGTGTCCGTGTACAGCTGATCGACACCGACCCCCGGCGTGCGCATGTCGCCGATGCTCTCGGGGTGCGTTTCGCCGTACCCGAAGATGCCGAGGGTGACTGCGATCTCGTGATCCATGCCAGCGCCAGCGAGGAAGGACTGCGCCGCTCGCTTGATCTCCTGGCCATCGAGGGGACGGTCCTGGAGATGAGCTGGTACGGCGACCGGAGCGTCAGTCTGCCGCTGGGTGAGGCGTTCCACTCCCGGCGCCTGGTCATACGCAGTAGCCAGGTCGGGATGGTCTCTCCTGCCCGCCGCTCCCGGCGGACTTTCTCCGGACGGCTCTCGCTGGCTCTTGAGCTACTGGCCGACCCCGTTTTCGACGCCTTGATCACGGACGAGTGTTCCTTCGACGCATTGCCCTCGGCCATGCGGCAGCTCGCCTCCGGTGATCTCTCGGCGCTCTGCCTGTGTGTTCGGTACGAGTCGTGATCCGCTCGCCATGAACTGGGACGATGGACGGTCCGTATCTGTATGAGGGACGAATCGCGTCTCTCGGAAAGCCAGAAGCCCGCACCGGAGAGGCCTAGCCAGTTGTTCACTCTCACCGTCCGTGACCACTTCATGATCGCTCACAGCTTCCAGGGGGAAATCTTCGGCCCCGCGCAGCGCTTGCACGGCGCGACCTACATCGTGGATGCCACATTCCGCCGAGCCGAGCTGGATGCGGACAACCTCGTCGTGGACATTGGTCTGGCCACACGGGAGTTGGGCGTCATCGTCGGCGCCCTGAACTACCGCAACCTCGACGACGAGCCTGATTTCGCGGCCGTCAACACATCCACGGAGGTGCTGGCGAAGGTCATAGCGGATCGGCTTGCCGATCGAGTACATGGCGGTGGGTTGGGCCCGCATGCCCAGGGGCTTGCCGGGATCATGGTGACCTTGCACGAGTCCCACATCGCCTGGGCCAGTTACGAGCGCACGCTGTGACCGCTCCCCGTACGCACCCCGTGGCCGCTCCGCATACGCAACCCGTCGGCAGGCCAGTGCACTTCGTGATGCCCGGGGGAGTGGACGACGCGGCCGCACCGAGCGGCGGCAACCTCTATGACCTTCGGCTCTGCCGTGAGCTGACCGAAGCCGGGTGGCAGGTCCACGGACACTCTGTGCCCGGCGACTGGCCGCAGCCAGGACCGGTGGACCGAGCCCGACTCGCAGAGCTTGTCGCGAGCCTGCCCAATGACTCCGTGGTGCTGCTGGACGGGCTGGTCGCGTGCGCGGTGCCCGAGTTGATTGTTCCCGCAGTCGAACGGCTGCGGGTGGCCGTCGTGGTGCACCTGCCTCTTGCGGACGAGACCGGCCTCAGTGCCCACGAGGCAGCTCAGCTCGACGCCCGGGAGCGCGAGACGCTGCGTGCCGTGCCGGCCGTCGTCGCCACCAGCACCTGGACGGCGCGGCAGATCGCCGCCCACCATGGGCTCGTCGCGGCACGAGTCCATGTCGCCGCACCAGGCACCGACCCCGCTGATCCCGCCCACGGCACTGACGGCGTTTCACGCCTGTTGTGCGTGGCATCGGTAACTCCGCGAAAGGGGCACGACCGGCTTGTGCAGGCGCTGGGTTCCGTTGCCGATCTGCCCTGGGAGTGCTTCTTCGTGGGCGCCGTCGATGAGAGCTCCGCATACGTGGCCGGGCTGAGAGCAGAGGTGGAGAAGTCCGGGCTGAGCGGCCGGGTCCACTTCACGGGGGCCAGGACCGGACCGGAATTCCAGGCCGCGTTCGCAGCCGCCGATCTGATGGTTCTCACCTCGTACGCCGAGACCTACGGGATGGCGCTCACCGAAGCGCTCGCGCGGGCAATTCCCGTCCTGGCGGTCGACGTCGGCGGAGTGCGGGAGGCTGTTGGGCATGCGCCCGACGGACACGTTCCCGGCATGCTTCTCCCCACCGGCGACCCGGCTGAGATCGCCTCCGCGATGCGGCGCTGGTTTGACGATTCCCCACTCCGCCGCCGCCTGAAGGAAGCTGCCCTCGCGCGTCGCGAGACGCTGGATCCGTGGGGGACGACAGCGCGGCATCTGACCGCCGCGCTGGAATCGATGCCGTCCACCGCGCGGAAGACCGGGTGTCTCCATGACTGACGTACCGCGATTCGCTTCCGGATGGTTGGATCTGCGCGAGTCCGCGGACGGTGCCGCCCGGGCAAGCGAGCTCCTGCACCCCCTTCTGCCGCACCTGGATCAGAAACCCCTGGTCATCCACGACATGGGCTGCGGCACGGGCTCGATGATGCGCTGGCTCGCTCCCCAACTGCCCGGGAAACAGAAGTGGGTACTGCACGACCATGATGCCGACCTGCTCGCCCTGGCCGCCGAGCGAGCACCTCGCGATACACCCGGCGGCAGCCGGGTGGAAGTCAGCACAGAATGCGGTGATCTCGCGTCACTGACGGCCGGCGACCTTGCCGAAGCCACACTCGTGACGGCGTCGGCGCTGCTCGACGTACTGACTGCGGAGGCCGTGCAAGGGCTCGTTCGGACCTGTACCGATGCCGGTGTCCCGGCATTGCTGACGCTGTCAGTGGTGGGACGGGTCGATCTGACCCCCGCCGACCCCATGGACTCGGTGATCGGCAGCGCCTTCGACCTCCATCAACGACGCGGTGGACTACTGGGGCCCAATGCGGTGTCTGTAGCCTCCGAGGCCTTCATACGTGAGGGTGCCACGGTCAGCACGTTCGAGAGTCCCTGGAAGCTCGGATATGACGAGCGGGCACTGACTGCCCAGTGGCTGCGCGGCTGGGTGGACGCGGCGTGTCAGCAGAGCCCCGATCTCGTGCCGCACGCCGCATCGTATGTGCGGCGGCGCCTGGCCACGTGTGCCGCCGGGGAGCTGCACGTAGTGGTCCACCACACCGACCTGCTGGCGCTGCCCGGGACGCGGATCACCACGTCATGAGAGCGCAGATACGGTCTCAGGGCGGCAAGATCGCCGGCGCGATCATTCTGGTGGCTCTGCTGTGGCAGCTGGGGACCGAGGCTCTCCTTGACGGACTGAGCCGCATCGACGGCGCCACCTTGCTGGGCGCGCTCGGGCTCGGATTGCTCAGCACAGTGTTCAGCGCCTGGCGATGGTGCCTGGTGGCCCGCGGTCTGGGGGTCCCTCTGCCTCTCGGACATGCTGTCGTGGGCTACTACAGGGCGTTGTTCCTGAACGCGGCGCTGCCGGGCGGTGTGCTCGGCGACGTCTACCGCGGGGCCAGACACGGGCGGGATGCGGGGGACGTTCGGCGCGGCCTTCAGGCCGTGGTCCTCGAACGCGCTGCCGGCCAACTCGTACTCCTCGCAGTCGGAGGCGCGTTCCTGTTCGGGCGTCCGTCCCCGGTCCGCGAGTATCTGCTGTCATCGGTCGTACTGCTGGCAGT
This sequence comes from Streptomyces changchenzhani, assembly GCF_039766235.1. Lineage (NCBI taxonomy): Bacteria > Bacillati > Actinomycetota > Actinomycetes > Kitasatosporales > Streptomycetaceae > Streptomyces > Streptomyces changchenzhani. The sequence continues at coordinate 209,523 of NZ_JBDHNH010000004.1, forward strand.
CGGCGCAGCGGCCTGTGTTGGAGCGGTGGCCGTCATTCCTTCGCGCGGTAGCGCCGTCATCGCTCGTTCTCGCCGGGCCGTGCGCACCGCGCTGGCGGAAGTACGACTCGGGCTGCTGGGGCGTCGCACGTGGCCCGGCGTGCTCCTGGCGTCCTTTATCGCTCTGACCGGATACCTGGGCGTATTCCTGCTGGCTGCCAGAGCCGCAGGAACCATGACGCCCGTCGTCGAACTGGCGCCCGTGATGCTCATCGTGCTGCTCGCCATGGCGTTGCCGCTGAGCATCGGCGGCTGGGGTCCCCGTGAGGGGGCCAGCGCCTGGGCTTTCGGCGCGGCCGGGCTCGGTGCAGGTCAGGGGCTCACTGTGGCCGTGATGTACGGCGTTCTGACCTTCGCCGCAAGCCTGCCGGGCATGGTCGTGCTGCTGGCCGAGTTCTTCATGCGGAAGGACTTCCCAGCTCGAACTCGAAAAGGCTGTCGGCGCCGAGTTCGAAGCGACGCAGCGGTGGTCGAAGCGCATCCCGCATGACAGTCGTGCCGTTGAAGCGGAGTCCAGGAACACCGTCACCGATCAGGACCGGCGCCACGGTGACATACAGGCGGCTCAGTGCCCCGTCGTGCAGGAAACGCGACACCGTCACACCGCCTCCTTCGACCAGTACGCGGCCCAGGCCGCGTGCGGCAAGCACCTTCAGCAACTGAGCAGGCGCGAAATCGTCGAGTCCGGACAGCTCCAGTACTTCGACATGGCCGCCGACCCCAGCGGCGGCGGAACTCCTGTGACGGCCCTCGCCTGCTGCCACCAACCACAGGGTGGGTGCGGACGGGTCGCTGAACACCTGACGGTCCAGTGGCACACGGCCCCGCGGATCGAGGACGACCCGTACAGGATTGGCGCCCTCGCAGGCGCGCACCGTGAGCAGTGGGTCGTCGGCCACCGCGGTACCCGCCCCGACGACTACGGCGTCCGCGAGGGCGCGCAGCCGGTGCAGGTGACGGCGGTCCTCCTCGCCGGTGACGAAGTCCGAGTCTCCGGTACGGGTTGCGATGAAGCCGTCCAGGCTCTGCCCGAGTTGTGCGAAAGCCAGCTGTGGTCCGGCGATACAGAGTGTCGAGTACAGCTGTGCAAGCAGTTCGGCGCCTGACGAGGCACGCCCTCGCCATCCTGCTGTGCGACTACTGCTTACGACAATTCCGGCGGCTTCGGCATCCGCGGCCGAACGAACAGTGAGGAGGCGCTTCCAGGCGGCTGCTTCATCCAGTACCTCTTCTGAGCTGTTCACCGGTCCTCCTCGTTCGCCAGCAGGGTCATGTATTCACCGAAAGATTCGACGAGTGCAGCCAGCATTTCCCGGCCCTTGGCTGCAGACGCCAACGATGGCCGGCCAATCACACCGGAGGCGCTGTACGCCGCCATTCCTAGAGTGAGTAGGTGTTTACGATCGTCCTCGATGTGATCTGCGTTCTCGTAGCCGGGGCGAACGGTTTCGGGAAAGGCATGCAATAGAATGGATGTCTCAACTTCACCGGCGTGCATATCACTGTGCGCCGACGTCTTCACCCCTGATATGCTCCGCGCCGTATCCCAGTCGACCGGGCCGGGGAAGAGGGCCATGCGGACAGGGCCCGGCGCGGATTCCTGCACAATATTTCGCAGCACATAGTTTCCGCCATGGGCGTTCAGCAAAACCAATCGGTCTATCCCGCGCCGGTGTAGGGACTGGGATATGTCGCGTACCACGGCGTAAAGCGTAGCTGCCGATATACTGACAGTGCCGGGCCATGACTCATGTTCGTGGGAACAAGAAACCGTGAGTGGTGGCAGGCGCAGAACGGGATATGCCTGCGCAATCTCGTGCGCGATCGCAGAGGCGATGAGCGTATCGGTTGCCAGCGGCAGAAATTGTCCGTGTTGTTCGAAACTTCCGATGGGTAGGACGGCTACATAGGCATTCTGTGCGAGTGTATCGTCCGTTGTGTCGCCAGGTAGCAGACTGAGTGAACTTTCTTTCCTCTGTCGCGTCATCTCTTTCCTGTCCCTTCGTTGACATTTTGCTACTCTTCTTGCAGAGTTTGGTCCACACTGCCTTCTCCGACACGTCGGACAAGTTCTTTTCGCAGTATTCTTCTCTGCGGAGGAGTCGTGGCGCCCCAGCTTCCGTCATTGGCTCGGGTTGGATTCGCTATCGACCAGACAAGGCAGGCGCTAACGAGCGGACAGGTCCGACAGAGATCTATCGCCTCTGCCACCTTCGCGTGCAGCGGTTTGCCTGGTGCACGGTTCCCTTCCTGTTGTCGGTAGCATGCCGATTGTACGGCTTGGCATAACGCATACGGTCTTCGTTGGTCGCCGTGAGGTTTGCCGGTACAGCGACGCCCTGGAATCGGGCGACGGTGCCCGCCAGCCATACGTCGGCGGGCACCGTCTGCTACGCGTGGGACCGGCCAACTTCTACCATTGCTAGCGGACTTCAGCCATGGCCCGACGGATCGTCATCAGTGCGCGAGGGCCAGCCCCAGCCAGGATCTCGACCAGCCGCGGGATGGTCGGATCAGCGGCCACCGGCCCGAACAGCTCGGTTTGGCCGAGCGACTTCCCCTCGCAGCGTGAGGCCGTTCAAGATCGCGGTCCGGAGAGCGCAACAGCGCTCTCCGGGTTCCTTTCCATGGCTGTGATCGCCTGGCTTGTGGTGGGCGGGCCGACTGTAGGGCTGACTGGCGGTGAGAGATCTTCCTATGCTGTGTGGAGCTATTGCTTGTCAGGCCAGGTTGAACTTCTCGGCGTGCACTTGCCCGTTGGGCACTTTGAGTGTTCGTAGGCTCTTGAGCACGGCCGAGGTCATGGCAGGTGGGCCGCAGACGTACACGTCGCGTTCGACGATGTCGGGGGCCAGGACACGGAGGTTGTCCGGCTCGAACGGCATTGCCCCCTTTCGCGTCTGACCGGTAAGCAGGTGGAGCCGCCCGCCGCGAGCCGCGACGAGGTCTCGCATCTCATCGCCCAGCACGGCATCCTTCTCGGTACGCACCCGGTAGAGAACAATGACGTCGCCGGTCGGTTCCTCCTCCAGGAGGGCCCGGATGGGCGTGATGCCCATACCGCCGGCGATCAGCAGTGCACCGGGCCGCGTTCGGTGCAATGAGGTGAGCGCTCCATAGGGGCCCTCCATGAACGCGCGGTTCCCGACCGGGAGTTGTCGCAGGCCGGCACTGGTGGCACCAGACGCCTTTGCCGTCAGGCGCAGTGTGTGTGCGTTGGGTGCCGCAGACAGGGAGAACGGGTTCGCCAGCCACCAGTGGTTGTGCCCGGGGAATCGCCAGATGAAGAATTGTCCGGCCTGAGCGGGGAGCCGCTCAAGGTGGCGGCCGGTGACGTGTACCGACACCACGTTGTCCGATTCCGACACCACAGCCGTGACCCGGAACTGATGATAGTAGTTGCGCCACACGGGGACGGCAATCCGCCCGACCACGAGAGCGCCGAAGGAGAGCAACCACAGGGCCCACCAGTAGGTCATCGCGAACGCGGAGGACCCGAAGGTCGTGGTCTCCAGCAGCTGATGGACGAACGCCAGCCCCAGCGCCACGTACAGAAGCAGGTGCAGGCCATGCCAGGTCTCGTACTGCAATCGCCGCCGGAGAGGTCGGGCGGAGACCGTGCCAACTATGACGACGATGGTGGCAGCAAGCATGCCCAGCAGGGAGGCCGGCACTCCGCTCAACGCGAAGAAGGTCTTCGCCATCGACACGTCGTCGAGTCTGGCGTACCCGAGCACGACCAGAGCGGCGTGCGTGAGGATGGTCCACAGCAGGGTGAATCCGACCCACCGATGCCACACCGTCAACCGGTCCATGCCGAGGCGGCGATCCAGCCACGGCAGCCTGGCCACCAGCAGCAGCTGGAATACGATCAGTAGAGCGGCGTGCAGGCCGAAGAATTTGGCGACACTGAGGATCCCGTTCTTGCCGGTTCCGACGGTGATGAAGAGGAACTCGACGATCGCCACGTTGACGATGACGAACATCCACAGCGCCCTCCGCGCCGCAACGACCGGTATTACAGTTCTTCGCCGCACAGGTGAACGCGTCGCTATCATCGCTGCCTCTCGATCGCTACGTGGGACCGCACACGCGTTCGCGCCCGCGATGCCACGAAGGCTGAGGGTTCCAGTCTGCTGCGGAACCCTCTCGGGTGGAAAACGGAAATCGGCCCAGATCGGTTCACGCAATCAACAGAACTTTGACGCACTACTGCGCAGTGCTCGGAAGATCGACTGACGACCGCGGCAACTCCGGGGAGCGATCAGCGCTCGCGTGCTGGCTAAACGGCCCTACGACCGCCGCCACGCCGGCTTTTCCTTCTGGCTGGCCTATGGAGTCGACCCGGCTGAGTGCGCCCGCCGGGCTGGACAGAGCATCCAGGTTCTGTCCAGCACTACGTCAAGTTCCCGGCTGGGGCGCAGGATCCATTGCGGCCGGTGGCGGCTGAGTCTCAATCCGGCCCGGAAATGCCTCGGAACCGCTGGTCGGAGGTGACGCAAGAATGGGATGTATCGGGAGGAACCGCGGAAATCTCTCTGGTGCGTGAGCGAGCGGACCGAAGGGCGCCTGACGGGAAAAGGTCCAGTTCAGGCGCCCTTTTGGTGCTCCTAGAAGAAGCCGAGCTTCTTCGGCGAGTAGGACACGAGAAGATTCTTCGTCTGCTGGTGGTACACGACTCACGGCCCGGTTGACCAGCTAAAACGGTGGCAGCGGAGTCGTGTTGAGGGCCTGTGGCCCGGGTATGTAGACAGGTGCTACCTGTGGTGTCAATGGGGCGCGTTGGGTGATCTCCGGAACGAGCAACGCCAGTGTGCGGCAGGGTGATTGTCGGCGAGCGGCTGCGCTTGCACGGTGTTCGCTATTCTGGCCATCGGTCGGAATAGCGAACGTCCGGGCGCACCCGCATGGCACGGTGGTGGGGCTACTTCGGTGCGTAGATGACGCCGAGTTTGTCGATCTCGCCGCCGGAGCGGCCGGTGAAGCCGATGATCTGCCAGCCGGCGGGCGCGGTGTAGGTCACGGCGTCGGAGGTGGTGCTGCCGGCCGAGAGAGTGCGGCCCGCATCGGTGGAGAAGGCGGCGGAGAAGATCCTGGTGCGCCCGTCCTTCTTGCCCTTTGTCAGCGTGACCGACGTGAGGTGTTCGCCGGAGGCCAGGGTGAGGGAGACAGGGGTGCCGCCGGTACGACCGTGGCTGAGGACGGTACCGCCGTCGAGGGAGAGGGAGACGGCGTCCAGCCGGGACCCGCCCCGCAGGGTGAGGGTCCGGGCGACGGGGGTGGCCGGAAGGCTGTCGGCGTCGTTGAAGGCGGTGCCGTGCGGGCCGCCGAAGTGGTCGCTGGAGCGCCGGTCGGAAGGCAGCGACCAGTTGAAGTCCACGGCGTGCGGGAAGTGGTCCGACAGGTGCTTGCCACTGGAGTCGAGGAACGTGTGCCACTCGTTGTCGTAGTGGGTGGCGGTGAGGTTCACCAGCGGGCCGGGACGGTAGAGGACCTTGTCGACGACCTCGCAGACGTTGGTCGGCGCAGCCGCGTCGCACACCAGGGCGTCGCTCCCGGCTGCCGGGGCGGAGCCGCCGCGGACCAGCTGCACCCAGGCGTCGGTGAGTCCGTTCTCGCTGACGAGGGTGCGGATGTTGTCGCCGATCCGTGTGTAGCGGGTGTTGGTGTCGCCCATGACGATGACGGCGTTGCCGCTGCTGTTGGCCTGGATGAAGTCCGACAGCTGCTCGATGTTCTTGCGCCGGGCCGCCATCGCGGCGTCGGTGGAGTCGGCGTTCGTGTGGAGGTTGTAGAGGTCGACGAAGATGCCTTCGGCGAGCTGCGCCCGGGCGAGGGTGAAGCCCTTGGGGGTGAGGCAGTCGGCGTTCGTGCAGTCCTTCCAGCCGACGCGCTGGAAGTCATCGAAGGTGTAGTCGGACAGGGTGTTCATGCCGTCACCGAAGCCCGCGCCCCCGCTGGTGGCCGTGCGGTAGGGGTGGTTGTCGTTGGCGTACAGCGAGGCGTGGTAGTTGAAGTCCTCCTGGACATTGACGATGTCGTACGAGCCGAGGCGCTGGCCGATCAGCGGGGTGTTCTTCTCCGGGTTGCTGTCGCCGAGTCCGAGCGGAAGCCCGGCGACGTTGTACGTGAGGACATTGAGGGTGCCGGAGGTGTCGTCTGCGGCGGCGGGCGTTGCGCCCGAGGTGGCAATACCGGCAAGCGCTATCACGCCGGCGGCCAGGGCGCCGATGAACTTTCGCATGGTGGGGGAGCTCCTTGAGGGTCTGTCAGAACATGCCAACAGCTGGGGCCCAGTCAAGGCGGCACGGGCAGTGGTCGGAGACACCGCCTTGGGTCAGGCGCCATGGTGCAAAGCAACTTAGGGGTGAAGAGCCCTCGTCGCAATGGTCAGTCTGTTCACTGGCCGCCCCCAGGCCTCAACTGTTAAATGTTCATGCAGACATACACCTTGGTTCCGAGGCGCGATCCCGACATGCTCGGATCCCCAGCCAGGCGAGCGGCCCGACGAAACGAGGAAACCGCTCCCCGCTGCCGCACGGCCCGGATCACGTCGCCCCTCTCGGGGTGTCAGTGGGTCACTGGTTCAGGGTTCAGGGTTCAGGGTGCAGGGGGCGAGGTTGTCGAGGCCTTGGGGTTTGGCGGCGGTGCGGCCGATGGCGGTGGCCATGCGGTTGATGGTGGCGACGCGTTTGTCTTCCAGGGGGCCGAGGATGGCGTTCTGGATGAAGTTGGGTCCGCCTTGTCCGACGGTGTCGATGAGGCGCTTGTTGGCCTCGGCGATCTGGGTGTCGAGGAGGGTGAGGTTGCGGTCGATCTCGGCCCGGGCGGAGGCGGGGACGGCGGGCAGACTCGGCTCGACGGCGGGGCAGTTGACTGTGCCCGGGGACGAGCCAACAGCGGCCCCGACGTGCCGGCGCCCACTTCGGCCGGTGCCCCGCGGGGCACCGGCCGCTCGATCAGCCGCCCGACACCGTGAGGTTGTTCGTCCGGAAGTCCAGGCCGCCGGGCGAGCCGCTGATCTCGAAACCGAACTGCACGTCACCGATGGTCTCGTTGCCCATCCAGCCCTTGGTGTCCTTGATCCACTTAAGGATCGGCAGGATGTTCACACTGCCCGCGTTCGAGTCCGAGGTGCGCAGGAAGGAGAAGACCTCGTTGGCGCCGTTGTTGCCCTTGTAGACGGCCCAGGTGTGACCGCCGAGGGTGGCGTTGCCCTGGGGGGTGCCGAGCGCGCCGACGTTCCCGTTCCGGTTGACCCAGAGCATGATCTCGTAGTCGTAGTCGGTGTCCCAGATGTCGTACGACGTGTTGTAGTCGCCCGACGAGGGGACAGCGACGTTGTAGTTGCTGGTGAGCGAGGAGAGCGAGGTGATCGACTTCCCGATCACCTTCTTGGAGTTGGGGTAGGACTTGATGCCGCTGGTGGCCGGGTGGTTCGCGTTGACGCCCCAGTTGGTACCGGAGTTCGCCCAGACGCACTGGCGGCCGGCGCCGGAGCCCCAGATGTTGTTGTAGAGCGTGTAGCCGTTCAGGCTGGTGTTGCCCCATTGGTCGCAGGTGTTCCAGACCGCGGCCTGGGCGGGGGCCGACGCGAGGCCGATCAGGCCCGCCAGGGCCAGAGCGGGTGTGGCGAGGGTGCGTGCGAGCGTACGACGTGCCATGGGTGTTCCCTCCATTGTGGTTCGCAGTGGGGTGCATGGGGGTTCTTGGGGGCGCGAGCGGGTCATGACCGGAGCACTCGCACTCCGTACCGTTCCAGCTCCACCCGGCCGCTCACCTCGGTGCCGGTGAGCAGGTCGTGGCGGCGGTCGCCAGGGATGTCGAAGGTGACCGTTTCGCGGCTGTGGTTCAGTAGGAAGAGCAGGTCGCCGCGGTGCACCGCCTCCACCGCCTCGGGGAGGTTTTCCAGGGAGGGGCGCACGCCCGCGTCCCTGGCGACGCCCGAGATGATCGCGCGCAGCGCGTCGGGCTCGGGCAGGGTGGAGAGGTACCGGGCACGGCCCTTGCGCAGTACGGCCGGCAGCCCGTCGAGCTCGCCGCCCTTGTAGCCGGCGAGCGTCTCCGCGGTCTCGGACGCCTCGATCTCCTCGGACCAGAGCAGCCCGCGGAACGCCCCGCAGTCCACTGTCTCGCCCGCGTCCAGCGGCCACCACTCATGGATCGTGCGGATGCCGAACAGCTCCCGGAGCCGCGCGTCCATGCCACCGTCCCTGATGCGGTCGTCCCGGTCGGCGACGCCGGTGTGGAAGCCGCAGACCACGGTGCCGCCGTCGCGCACATACGCCACCAGGGCGTCGATCGCGCTGTCGGTGAGGAGGTACAGATGCGGGATGAGAACAAGCGCGTACGAGTCCAGGTCGTGCTCGGGATGGGCGAAGCCGGCCGGGATCTTCGCCTCCCACAGGGCGCGGTGCCAGGCCCGCACGATCTCCGGGTACTCGACCCCGGTCGACGGGCGGCCGTCCTGCTGGTCGGCCCACCAGGACTCCCAGTCGTGCAGGATCGCTACCTGGGAAGACACCTGGGTGCCGCCGACCTCCGGTGCCAGCAGGGCCAGTTCGGCGCCGAGCTGTTTGATCTCCTGGTACGTACGGCCGTGCTCGCCCGCGTGCGACACCATCCCGGAATGGAACTTCTCCGCGCCCTGCCGGGACTGCCGCCACTGGAAGTAGCAGACGGCGTCCGCGCCGTGTGCGACGGACTGGAGGGACAGGAGGCGGTTGAGTCCGCGTGGTTTGGGGTGGTTGACACCGCGGAAATTGACCGGACCCGCCGCCTGTTCCATCAGCATCCAGGGGCCGCGCGCCTGTGAGCGCGTCATGTCGCCGATCATCGCGTTGTACTGACCGGCCAGCGGGTCCTTGGGATCCGGGTAGATGTCGACGGAGACGATGTCCTCGTGGCGGGACCACTGCCAGGCGTCCTGGCCCGTCCACAGCGGCATGAAGTTGGTGGTGACCGGGATGCGCGGGGTGTGCCGGACGACGATGTCGCGCTCGGCGAGGTAACACTCCATGAGCGCAGCGGATGTGAAGCGCTTGAAGTCCAGTACCTGAGTGGGGTTCTTCAGATACTGGGCGCGGCGGGGCGGAATGATCTCGTCCCAGGAGTCGTAGCGCTGGCTCCAGAACGCGGTGCCCCAGGCCTCGTTGAGCGCGTCGGTCGACATGTACCTGGCGCGCAGCCAGGTGCGGAAGGCGCGGGCCGCTTCCTCACCCCAGTCGTGGGTGCAGTATTCGTTGTTGATGTGCCACATGGTGAGCGCGGGGTGGCTGCCGTACCGGGCCGCGAGGTCCTCGGTGATGGCGGCGGCGTACTGCCGGTAGACCACGCTCGAGTGCGAGAACTGCTGGCGCGAGCCCCACCACACCGTCCGGCCGTCCTCGTCGATCGGCAGTGTTTCCGGATGCAGCTTGCCCATCCAGGGCGGTGGGGACGCGGTGGGGGTCGCGAGGACGACACCGATGCCGTTCTCGTGCATCAGATCCATCAGCCGGTCCAGCCACCCGAACTCGCGGGCGCCTGGGCGAGGTTCGAGCTTCGCCCAGGAGAAGACCCCGAGAGTGACGGAGTTGACCCCGGCCTGCTTCATGAGGCGTACATCGTCGGGCCAGACCTCCTCGGGCCACTGCTCGGGGTTGTAGTCGCCGCCGAAGAGAATACGGCCGCCGATCACTGTGGATCTCCGTACTGGATGCCGCGGCCGTTGGTGGAGAGGTAGACCCGGCCGTGGAGGCGTGGGTCACCGGTGATCGTCTCCCCGGTCCAGCCCCACTGGTGGGCATCGTCGTTGATACGGGTCCAGCTTTTCGCCTCGTCGTCGGAACGGTAGACCGCCGTGACGTTCTCCAACGAGCCGACCTGGAAGATCACCGGGTGGGTGGCGCCCGGGGCGGCCTTTCCGAACCCGAGACTGTGCGAGGCCCCGCAGCTGGTGACTCTGCCGAATGTGGCGCCGCCGTCCTTCGAGCGGTGCAGCCCGCTGTCCTTCGCCGAGAGCCACAGCTCACCGCTGCGGCCGGGCGTCGCCGCGACCCTGAACCGGGCGTCGCTGGAAGGCAGTCCGGTCGCCCGAGCCGTGAAGGAGACACCGCCGTCGGTACTGGCGTACAGCGTCCCCGCGTCGGTGTCGTACGCGTAGAAGCGGGCCGGTGCCAGCGGGTCGGCGACCGGGGTGGCGCCCTTCGGGAAGGAGGACACCTCGCTCCAGGAGGCGCCGCTGTCGGTGGAGCGGTGCGCGGCGTACTTGGTCCCGTCCCAGTGGACGAACGACCACAGCAGGGTGCTGCCGTCCGCGCTCACGGCGATCGGGCCGGGTGCGGTCTTGGCGATCGGAGGCTGGGCGGCGAACGGCGCCCAGGCCCGTCCGCCGTCGTTGGAGTACGCGCCGTTGCCGTGGTCGCCCCAGCCGGTGCGCACGACGTACGAGGGTCCGAGCGCGGCCTGGGCGAGTCCGGTGGACGAACCCATGACGGGGTGGGACGCCATGCCCCGCGAGGGGGAGGCCGTCAGCCGCTCGTGGTACATCACGCCGATGTCCCCGAGGCCGCTGATCAGATGAGCCTCGCCGACCGGAGGTGAGATCAGTTGGCGGACGGCGCTCTCCTCCAGGCCCCGGATCTGCGGCGCCCAGCGCACCAGATCACGGGTGCCGTAGAGGGTGGCGCCCGTCGCGTACACGATGTGCTTCGAGTCGTACGGATCGACGGCGACGGTCTGGATCCACCAGCCGAACTTGGGCCTGTCCTCGCCCCACTTGAGGAAGGGAGTCTCGGAGACGTCGAGCACCGCCGTGTCCTTCAGGGACGTCCAGGTCTCGCCGCCGTCGGTGGAGCGGAACAGGGTGTCGATCTGCGACCAGCGGTTGTTGGTGGAGACGACGACTGTGCCTGGCTTCTTCGCGTCGACGGCCACGCCGCCGTAGCCGAAGGCGCCACCGGTCGGTTCGGGGGTGACGGTGGCCCACCGGCCGGTGGCGGTGTCGAGCCTGTGGACGGAACCGTCCGTCTGGCCGTTGGGCCCGGCGGCATCGGCGTACGTGACGTACAGCGCCCGGGTGCTGGTGTCGTACGCGGCACGGATCAGCACCCTGGCGCTCGCGCCGGCCGGCTGTCCGGGGACGGCCTCCCACCCGGAACCCGAGTTCCGGTACAGGTTCGCGGTCCCGCCGTCGCCCCAGCCGGCGTAGAGCATGCGCCCGGCCGCGACGAGGAGGGTGATGCCCTGTCCGGACGTGGACGGGATGGCGGGGAAGGGCGCCGCGCTCCAGCTCGCACCCCGGTCGGAGGAGGTGAGGAGCCCGTCGTGGCGGGTGCCCAGCCAGAGTGTGTCGCTGTTGTTGGGGTCCACGAGCAGCCGTTCGCCGGTGCCCCTGCCGTCCTCGTTCGCACCGAGCTTGAGGGTCAGGTCGGTGCGGGACCAGGTGGCGCCCCGGTCGGAGGAGCGCAGTACCGCGCCGTTCCCGGCCCAGGGCTGGGCGTAGGTGCCGAGGGCGAGATAGACCCGGTCGGGGTGGGCGGGGTCCACGGCCATCGCCTCGACGCCCAGCAGATTCCAGTCGTCCCAGCCGAGGTGGTCGGTCAGCGGGGTCCACACACCGGTGGAGTCGGACCAGCGGTATGCGCCGCCGATGTCGGTGCGGGCGTAGGCGAGCCCCTTCACCCGGGGGTGGAAGAGCACCCCGGTGATGAACCCGGTCCCGCCGATGACGACATTGCGCCAGCGATACGGCGCCCGGGCCGCGGGACCGGCGCTCGCGGCGTGGGCAGGGCCCGCCGGCGCGGGCAGCGCGGTGAGTGCTGCCGCGGCCGAGGCGCCGGCGAGCACAGCGCGTCTGCTGGGCGTGGGGACGGGTCTGGACATGGCGGTCTCCTTCAGATGGGGGATGAGGAGGAGCGCTGGGCGGGGAGACCGTCGCGCGCGGACGGGTCAGGCCCGTCCGCGCGCGACGGCGGTCTGTGCGTCCGGCCGGGTGGACCGGACGAGGCAGGTGGGGACGTGCGGGTCAGCCCTTGATCGCGCCGGTGAGCATGCCTTGCCTGAAGTGCTTCTGCACGAAGGGCGACAGCACGGCGACAGGGATAAGGGCCAGCACCATCACGGCCATCTGGACCGCGAGTGGCGACAGTCGGCCGGTGTTCATGGCCTGCGCCAGGCCGGTGGGCGGGGTCTGCTTGATGACCAGCTGCTGCATGATGTTCTGCAGCGGCAGCATGTCGGGATCGCTGATGTAGATGGAGGCGTTGAACCACGCGCTCCAGTAGCCGACCGCGTAGAACAGCGTGATCACAGCGATCACCGCTCGCGAGAGCGGCATGACGATCTGCCACAGGATGCGGAGGTCACCTGCCCCGTCGATCCGGGCGCTCTCGATCAGTTCCTGTGCGGTACTCATGAAGAACGCACGCAGGACCAGGATGTTGAAGACATTGAGCGCGCTCGGCAGGATCAGTGACAGATACGTGTTGGTGAGTCCGAGGCCCTGCACCACCAGATACGTCGGGATCAGCCCGGCCCCGAAGAACATCGTGGCGACGAGGAACACCAGGATCGGCCGGTGGAGCACGGACCCGGAACGTGAGAGCCCGAAGGCGCACAGGACGGACACCGTCATGCTGAAGAGCGTGCCCACCACGGTGACACCGGCGCTGACCACCGCGGCCCGCGTGACCTGACCGCCGCTCAGCAGTTCCTGGTAGGCGACGAGGGTGACACCCCGGGGTATCACCACCAGCCCACCGGTCTCGGTGATTGTCCTCACCGAGGAGAGGCTGGTGACGAGCACCACCCAGACGGGGGAGAGTACACCCAGGCAGACCAGGGCCAGAGTCACACCCTTGGTGGCGAGCCCGGCCCGGGTTGGCTCCTCCTCCCAGGCCGGGCGAGGCCGGCCGCGCACGAAGCGGCTGCGGGTGGTTCCGGTGAGCGCGCTCATCGCTTGTACACCCCCTGCTCGCCCATCAGATGGGCGACCTTGTTGGCCGCGAGCACCAGCAGGAGCCCGAAGATTCCCTTGACGATCCCGACGGCCGCCGCATAGCTGAAGTTGCCGTTCTGAATACCGATGTTCCAGACGTAGGTGTCCAGGACCTCGGCGGCGGTCGGTCCGACCGCGGTGCGCTGCAGGAGGATCTGCTCGAAGCCGACCGTGAGCGCGTTGCCGACCTGGAGCACCAGCAGCAGCGCCACCACCGGCCGCATGGCAGGCAGCGTGATGTGCCACATACGCCGCCGGCGGTTCGCACCGTCCATGGCCGCCGCCTCGTACAGGTCGGGGCTGACGGCGGCCAGTGCGGCGAGGAAGACGATGACCCCCCAGCCCGCGTCCTTCCAGACCATTTCGAAGGTGATCAGGAACTTGAACAGCCCCGGGTCGGTCATCAGGTCGAACCCGTCGTGGCCGTGGTCACGCAGTGTCTGCGCCACCAGACCGGCGCCGCCGAACATCTGCTGGAAGATCGTGACGACCAGGACCCAGGAGAAGAAGTGCGGCAGATACAGAATCGCCTGGGCGACCGCGCGTACCCGGGGGCGTACAAAACTGTTGATGAACAGCGCGAGCAGGATCGGGACCGGGAAGAACAGCGTCAGTTGAATGAGGAAGATGGCGAGGGTGTTCCGCAGGGCCTGCCAGAACAGGCGGTCCTCGACCATGTGCCGGAAATGCTCGAACCCGACCCAGGGGCTCTGCATCATCGCCTGGAAGGCGTTGTCCGCGACATACGGGTCGTAGCCCTGGAAGGCGACGGCGTTGCCGATCAGCGGTACGTAGTTGAAGACCAGCAGAAGCACGATGGCGGGCAGCACCATCAGGAGCAGGACGCCGTCACGCCGAAGCCGGTGCCGCAGGCGGATGCCGTTCGGGGCTTTGCCGGTGGGAGGCGGTTCCCTCCTTACCGGTTCCGTACTGTCCGGCGGTGGTTGCTCCGATTCCCCGGGGCCCCCGGTCAGGCCCGCCCCGCTGTCCGCAGAGCCGATTCTCGTTCCTCCGGGCGAATTTCTGTGCTCCATCGTCTCTCCCCGGTCCCGCGTACGGCGCTGATCAGCCGGCCGAGGTGCCTGTCTCGTCGAGCAGCTTTCGGTACCAGTCGCGCAGCTTGTCGCCACCGCCGGACTTCCAGTCGGACACCGCCCGCTGCATGTCGCCGATCTTCTTGCGGCCGCGCACGATGTCCTTCTCCAGGTCCTCGAACTGGCTGTTGAGCTCGGTGTACCGGGTGGGCTCCTGGATCTGCATGCCGTAGAAGAGCGGCTTCTCGAGAAACGCGCCCATGCGCCGCTGCCACTCGGTCATGCCCTTCACCACATCGGGCTGGTCGGGATAGGTGAGGAAGGCCGCGGGGGAGGCGATGTACTCGTAGGTCCCGAAGACCTCGTTGTTGCCCTTGCCGTTCTTGGTGAGCACGCCCTCCTCGAGGGTGTGGTGGACGCCTTCGACACCGAACTGCCGCAGCCGCTGCTCCTTGGATCCGTACGGTGCGGCGCTGAAGTTGGCGAGCGCGAGGAGGTCGCGGACGGTGTCGGCGTCGGCCTTCTTGTTGACGAAGCACCACATGTTGGAGGGCGCCGCGGCGTAGAGGGTGGGCTTGCCGCCGTCATGGGCGAAGTAGTCCATCGCCGCCATCGAGAACTTTTTGTTCTCCACGCGCTGCACCGCGGTCTTCCCGTACCAGTCGGAGATGTCGGCGTTGTACATCATGACCTTGCCGCCGGCGAAGAGATTGCCGATGTCACCGCTCTCCGACCTGGCGTCCGGGTGGACGAATCCCGCCGAGTACAGCGAGCGCGACCAGTCCAGGGCCGCCAGATACTCGGGGGTCTCGTAGCGGTTGACCAGCCTGTCGCCGTCGAGCTGCCAGTAGTGCGGCTTCTCCGGCAGCACACCGAAGAAGTTGAAGGCCGCCCAGGTCATGTCACCGCAGGCCCACACCTTGCTCCGCGGGGCGTTGAGCTCCTTGCAGAGGTCGAAGAACTCCTTGGTGCTCGACGGAGCGGACAGCCCCCTCTCCTGGAAGAGGTCGGCGCGGTAGAGAGGCGCGATGTTCGGGGTGTCGGCAGCCGGCATCGGCAGGCCGCGCAGCTTGCCGCCGAAGACCGCGCGCTGCCAGGCCGCGGTGGGGATCGCGGCGAGGTTCGGGTAGTCCTTGACCTTGTCACCCGTCAGATACGGGCCGAGGTCGGCGAACTTGTTGGTGACGGCGCTGGGGATCTTCCCCATCAGCTCCCAGCCGGGGACGACGACCGCGTCCGGTATGGAACTCGATGCGAGGACCGCGCCCAGCTTCTGACCGTAGGTGGCGCCGTCCTGGTTCTGCCACTTGACCCGGACCCCGGCCCCCTCGTCCATCGCCGTCCAGTACGGGTTGCCCGCCTTCGGGGCGGTGCCGTAGATCGGCGACATGATGGTGAGTTCACCGCCCTTGCCGAGTTTCTTCGGCACCGACACGGCGAGCCTGTCCGTGGGGAGCGCGGTGATGAAGCCGGCCGCGGAGCCGTTCTCGCTGGGGAAGTCGGGGGCGACCAGGGCGGACGCCACATGGGTCGGGAGCAGGTCCTTCAGCTTCTTCCCCGTGGTCGTGCCCTCGTTCTTCGCCCCGCCGCTGCTGCCGCAGGCGGCGAGCAGCGGCATTCCACCGGTCACCGCCAGCGCGGCGACCGCAGTGGAGGAGAGGAGGTCTCTCCGGCTCAGGGCAGAGCTGGGGGAGGGGAAGTTCGGCGTCATTGCGTCAACCCTTCGTGGCGCGCCAGGACACACGACGGAAATCGTCGGTCGGCTTTCGAAGCGCTTCGATGTTGCTGCGAGGTTAAGTGAAGGGGTCCGACGTAACAAGGCTCGCACCTCATATTCCTTTCCATGGAAAGGATGTGGGGGTCTTCCGGTGCTGTTTGCTGTTGCCGGGATGTCTCGGCGACCTCCTTGACATGTGAACTCATCAGCGCGGAGCATCGAAGCGCTTCGAAGATTCACTCGGCCAGTACTTCAAGGGGATCTGCCACGTGACGACAAGCCCACCGCCGTTCCGCGACCCCGAGTTGCCCTTCGGTGAGCGCATCGACGATCTGCTGGCCCGGCTGACGCTCGACGAACGCATCGCGATGCTGCACCAGTTCGCGCCCGCCGTGGAGCGGCTCGGCATCGCCGCCTTCCGCACCGGACAGGAAGCCCTGCACGGCGTCGCGTGGATGGGTCCTGCGACCGTATTTCCGCAGGCGGTCGGGCTCGGCTCGACCTGGAACGAGGACCTGGTGCGCAGGGTCGGAGCGGCGGTCGGCACCGAAGCGCGGGCCATGCGCTCCCGCGACGAGCGCGTCGGCCTCAACGTCTGGGCCCCGACCGTGAACCTGCTGCGTCATCCGCTGTGGGGGCGCAACGAAGAGGGCTACTCGGAGGACCCCGGGCTCACCGCGGCCATCGCCGTGGCGTACACCCGCGGGCTGCGCGGTGAGCACCCGGTCTACTGGCGCACCGCGCCGGTGCTCAAGCACTGGCTCGCCCACAACAACGAGACGCACCGCGACACCTCGTCCTCGTCCGTGCGTCCGCGGGTGCTGCACGAGTACGACCTGCGCGCTTTCCGGGGGGCCGTCGAGGCGGGCGCCGTCGCCGGCGTGATGCCCGCGTACAACCTGGTCAACGGCCGCCCCAACCACGTATCGCCTCATCTGCGCGACCACTTGCGCACCTGGACCGACGAGGAACTGCTGGTGTGCTCCGACGCGGGCGCGCCCACCAACCTCGTCGAGTCCGAGAAGTACTTCGACACCCACGAGGAGGCGACCGCCGCCGCGCTCGTCGCCGGAGTCGACAGTTTCACCGACCACGGCACCGACGCGACGGTCGTCCGCGGCCGGCTCCGCGGAGCCCTGGAGCAGGGCCTGATCGACGAGACCGACATCGACCGGGCGGTACGCCGCCAGCTGTCCGTACGGTTCAGGCTCGGGGAGTTCGACCCCGGCCTCGACCCGTACGCGGATGTGTCCCTGCGGCAGTTCGACACCCCCGAGCACCGGGCCCTCGCCCAGGAGGCCGCCGAGCAGGCGGTCGTACTGCTCAAGAACGACGGCATGCTGCCGCTCGCGCAGGGGACACGCATAGCGGTGGCCGGGCTGCTCGCCGACGAGTGCAAGACCGACTGGTACAGCGGAACCCCGATCCGCCGCTCCACCGTGCTCGACGGCTTGCAAGAGCGTTTCGGCGACGCGCACATCACCTTCGCCGAAGGCGTGGACCGGGTGCGCCTGAAGGCCGCCGCCGGGTGGCTCCAGGTGCCCGAGGCGGGCGGGGGCGGCCGGGTGCGCGGCGTCGAGGGGGCTCTGGACCCGGCCCTGCTCACCGGGCGTACGGATCTGCCGCCGCTGACCACGGGCGTCGAACCGACCGAGTTCGCCCTGGTCGACTGGGGCGAGGGCACGTGGACTCTGCGCGCTCCCGACGGCCGGTATCTGTCGGTCGCCGACGACGGGTTCGTCCGTGCGTCGGCGGACCGGCCGGGAGGCTGGGTGGTCCAGGAGGTCTTCGCGCTGGAGAACCGGGACGGCGTCGACGGCTGCCTCCTCAGGCACCTGGGAACGGGTGATTACGTGTCTGTTGCTGCCGACGGCGTGAAGGTTGCCGCCGACGGGGAAGTTTTCGCGATCGAGTTCCTGGAGCGCGGCGAAGACACCGTGGCCCGGGTGGCGGCCTCCGCCGACGCGGTGATCGTCGTCGCCGGAAACGACCCGCACATCAACGGCCGGGAGACCCAGGACCGCACGACCCTGGCTCTGCCTCCCCACCAGGAACGGCTGTGGCGTGCGGCCCGGGCCGCAAATCCGCGCACCGCGCTGGCTCTGGTCTCCGCTTACCCGTACGCCGTCGCGGACGCCCACACGGCGCTGCCCGCCCTGCTGTGGACCGCGCACGGCGGTCAGGCCGCGGGCACCGCGCTCGCCCGGGTGCTGGCCGGGGACGTCTCGCCGGCCGGGCGGCTGCCGCAGACCTGGTACGCGGCCGACACCGATCTGCCGGACCTGTTCGACTACGACATCATCGGCTCCCGCCAGACGTACCTGTACTTCGACGGAGCCGCGCTGTATCCCTTCGGGCACGGCCTGGCGTACTCGTCGTTCGCGTACGAGGGCATGACGGCCGACCACGACGGGGAGACACTGAGGGTCGCGTTCACGGTCACCAACACCGGGCCTGTCGCCGCCGACGAAGTGGCGCAGCTCTACACCCGGGCCATGAACGCACCGGTCGCCCGGCCGTCCCGGCAGCTCGCGGCCCACCGACGCCTGCCCCTCGCGCCGGGAGCCGCACAGCGCGTCGAGTTCCGGCTGCCGCTCTCGGAGCTGGGGTTCTGGGACGTCACCCACGACCGGTGGAGCACGTCGCCCGGGACGTACGACCTGCTGGTCGGGGCCTCCAGTGCGGACATCAGGCTCACCGCGTCCGTCGAGGTGGAGGGTGATCCGCTCACCGCCAGGCCGGTGAGGGAGGCCGGGCTCGCGGCAGTCGCGTACGACGAGCAGAGCGGCACCGCAATCGTCGACCGCACCAGGTCCGCAGGCGACGCGATGACCCCGGCCGGCGGCGTCGGCGGGCTGCTTCTCTACCGGGACTGCGACTTCGGTGACGGCGTCTTGTCCGTTACGGCCGAGGTGTCGGGGGAGGGCTCCGTGGAGCTCGTCTCGGGAGCCGCGGCCACCACCGTCCCCGTGTCCCCGGCGGGCGGACCTTACGACTACACGGCCCGCAGCGCCCCCTTCGCCGTCGACGGGGTGCGCGACCTGCGGGTGCGACTGCGCGGCCGAGTCCGCCTGGCGCGGCTCACCTTCACCTCCGCACCGACCCCGAGGGACCACACGCGATGAAGTTCACCGACGGCTTCTGGCTCATGCGCGACGGTGTGCGGGCCTCGTACGCGACCGAGGTACGCGATCTGCGCACGGCCGAGGACCACTTCACCGCGTACGCGGCGGTCAAGCACGTGCAGGACCGGGGCGACACCCTCAACACACCGCTCATCACCGTCGACTGCTTCTCCCCGGCCCCGGGGGTCATCGGCGTCCGTGCCACCCATCATGCGGGCCGGGCCCACCGCGGCCCCGACTTCGAACTGCCCGGCGCCGCACCCGCAGGCGCGGAGGTCCGGCGGACGGGCACCGTCACCGAACTGATCAGTGGCCCGCTCACCGTGCGCCTGGACACCGCCGGGCCCTGGGGCCTGGAATTCCTCGACGCGGACGGCCGGCGGCTGACCGCGATCGAGAGCAAGGGCACGGCCTTCGCCATCACCGCTGACGGCGCCCACCATATGATCGGCCAACTCGCGCTCGCGGTGGGGGAGGACATCTACGGGCTCGGTGAGCGGTTCACCCCCTTCCTCAGGAACGGCCAGAGCGTCGACATCTGGCAGGCCGACGGGGGTACCAGCAGCGAGCAGGCCTACAAGAACATCCCCTTCCATCTCTCCTCGCGCGGCTATGGCGTGCTGGTGAACCACCCGGGAAAGGTCTCCTACGAGATCGGTTCCGAGTCGGTCGGGCAGGTGCAGTTCAGTGTCGAGGACCAGTCGTTGGAGTTCTACGTCGTCGCGGGACCGACCCCCAAGGACGTACTCACTCGCTACACCGCGCTCACCGGCCGCCCCGCGCTGCCGCCCGCCTGGTCCTTCGGCCTGTGGCTGACGACCTCGTTCTGCACGGCGTACGACGAGGAGACCGTCACGTCCTTCGTGGACGGCATGGCGGAGCGCGGCATCCCGCTGAGCGTCTTCCACTTCGACTGTTTCTGGATGCGTGAGTACCAGTGGTCGGACTTCCAGTGGGACCCGGAGGTCTTCTCCGACCCGGAGGCCATGCTGCGCAGGCTCCGCGAGCGCGGCCTCAGGATCAGCATGTGGATCAACCCGTACATCGCCCAGAAATCCGCGCTGTTCGACGAGGCGGTGGCCGGGGGTTTCCTGGTCACCTGCCCCAACGGCGACATCTGGCAGTGGGACCTGTGGCAGCCCGGCATGGCACTGGTGGACTTCACCGACCCGGCCGCGCGCGAGTGGTACGCGGGCAAGCTGCGTGTCCTGCTCGACCAGGGCGTCGACTGCTTCAAGACCGACTTCGGCGAACGGGTTCCCACCGACGTGCTCTGGCACGACGGCTCCGACCCGCAGCGGATGCACAACTACTACACCCACCTCTACAACCGCACCGTCTTCGAACTCCTGGAGAAGGAGCGGGGCATGGGGCAGGCCGTGCTCTTCGCCCGCTCGGCGACGGTGGGCGGACAGCAGTTCCCCGTGCACTGGGGCGGCGACTGTTTCGCCTCCTTCAACGCGATGGCCGAGTCGCTGCGCGGCGGCCTGTCGCTGAGCCTGTCCGGCTTCGGCTTCTGGAGCCACGACATCGGCGGATTCGAGGGCACCCCGGATCCGGAGGTCTTCAAACGCTGGCTGGCTTTCGGCCTGCTTTCCTCGCACAGCCGACTGCACGGCAATGTCTCGTACCGGGTGCCGTGGGCCTTCGGCGAGGAAGCGGTCGATGTGGCACGGAAGTTCACCCTGCTCAAGCACCGGCTGATGCCCTATCTGTACGGCGCGGCGGCCGAGGCCCACCGCAGCGGCGTCCCCTTGATGCGCCCGATGCTGCTGGAGTTCCCCGATGATCCGGCCTGCCGCGTGCTGGACCGCCAGTACATGCTCGGCCCCGATCTGCTGGTGGCTCCCGTCTTCAGCGCAGGCGGGGACGTCGAGTTCTATCTGCCCGAGGGACAGTGGATCCATCTCCTGACCGGCGAGCCGGCGCAGGGCCCGGGGTGGCGGCGGGAGGTCCACGGGTTCGACAGCCTGCCGCTGTACGTACGCCCCGGGGCGCTGATTCCGTTCGGCGCCGACGACCAGCGCCCCGACAGCGACTGGCTCGACGGCCTGACGCTGCTGGTGACGCCGGACACGTACGACGCCACGGTCACCGTTCCCGACCTCGACGGACGCCCGGCCGCGGTCTTCCGGGCGGTGCGCGAGGGAGACCTCGTGCGGGTCACGGCGGAGGGGTCCGAGCGGCCCGTACAGGTGCGGTCGGTGGGCGGAGGAACCGTCGGTTCCGTCCCACGGGTTGACCTCGGGTGACCACCCGTTTACCGTTCGGCGTTCGTCATCACAGATGGCGTACGAAATACCGAACAAGCTGTGTCCGGGCCGGTGACTGAGGTGGTGTCCCATGCGTGCGGTCGTCGATGACGCAACCGCGGAATTCCATGCCTTCTTCGAGAGGCACTACGCCGAACTGGTGCGCCTGGCCCACCTGCTGACCGGTGACGCCGACGGCGCGGACGACCTGGCGGCGGACGCCCTGCTGGCACTGTGGGACCGCTGGGACCGGGTGCGCGGCGCCGAGTACCCGGCCGCGTACGCACGCGGGGTGGTCGCCAATATGGCGCGCAGCAGGATACGCAGCGCCGTGCGTGAGCGCCGACGGGTCACCCTCTTCTGGTCGTGCCGCAACGAGAAGACGGACGACCCCGACGTCCCGGCCGTGATCGATGTGCAGGCGGCGCTTCGCGGGCTGCCGTTCTGTAAGCGGGCGTGCGTAGTGCTCCGGCACTCGTTCGACCTCTCCGAGAAGGACACCGCACACACCCTCGGCATCTCGGTGGGCACGGTGAAGAGCCAGACCTCCAAGGGGATGGCTGAGCTTTACAGGCGGCTGGACCCCGCGGCGGGGGCGGGCGCCGGCTCGGCCTAGACATGCACCGGAATTCCCCGGGTGCCCGGCAACTTCCCGCCGGGCGGTGGCGACCAGGAAGCGAAAGGTCTCCCCTCCACCACATCCGAGGAACGGACGGCACATGAGTCAACGAGCCGAACTGCGCAAGGGCCGCAAGCAGCGCCTGACACGGCGCCGCGCCACAGCTGCGGCGGTCGCCGCCGTCGGACTGTCCGGAGCCGCGGTCGTCACCAGCCTCATGGTGGCACCCGCGAGCGCCGCCCCCGCCTGGCCCACCCCCAAGGACAATGTGCCCGTCTCCAAGACGATCGAGGTGTCGGGTCCGTACGACGGCGGACTCAAGCGCTTCTACGGCAGCGGTGATCTGGGCAACGGTGGTCAGGACGAGGACCAGGACCCGGTGTTCAAGCTCAAGGACGGTGCGGTCCTGAAGAACGTCATCATCGGCTCCCCGGCCGCGGACGGCATCCACTGCGCGGGCAGCTGCACGCTGGAGAACGTCTGGTGGGAGGACGTCGGTGAGGACGCGGCCACCTTCAAGGGCAAGTCCGCCGGCTCGGTCTACACGGTCAACGGCGGCGGCGCCAGGAAGGCCTCGGACAAGGTCTTCCAGTTCAACGGCGCAGGGAAGCTCAGCATCAACAACTTCCAGGTGTCCGACTTCGGCAAGCTGGTGCGTTCCTGCGGCAACTGCTCCACGCAGTACAAGCGCACGATCGCCGTGAACAACGTCGACCTCACCGCCCCCGGCAAGTCGATCGTCGGTGTCAACACCAACTACGGGGACAGCGCCACGCTGCGCAACATACGCATCCATGGCGACAGCAACAAGAAGATGGCCGTCTGCGAACGCTGGACCGGCAACAACACCGGTGCGGAGCCGGTGAAGACAGGCTCGGGCCCCGACAGTACGCACTGTCGCTACTCGGCGTCCGACGTCAGCTACGGGTAGACCCGCACCACGCCCGGTGGCACCGCCGGACCCCGGCGGTGCCACCGGGCGTACGGTGCCGTGCCTGGCGCCCGCGGGGAGTGCGTAGTCCTTGGACATCGTCCACCTGCCCGAGTCGAGGTCGGTGGTCTCGAAGGGGACGTAGCCGCGCCCGCCGAACTCGTCGATGTACAGGTACCACTTGTTCTCGGTGTTGGACTTGACCACCGCAGGGCCTTCGCCGCGGTCGATCGCGCCCTTGCCGATGCAGTCGCCGATGAACCGGTACGGATCCGCGGTGAGGTTGGCCGACTTGTCCGCGGTGATGAACTTCGAGCAGGGGTTGGCCGACGACGGGTCCCGCTCGTCCTTGGTGAAACGGTAGTAACTGCCGTTGTGGCGGATCACCGTCGAGTCGATGACCGAGTAGCCGGGGTCGTTCCACACCTTGGGCCCGATGAAAGTGCGGAAGTCCTGTGTGGTGGCGTACAGCATTTTGTTGTAGGTGGAGCCGGTGTGCTGCGGATCGTTCTCGGCGTACACCTTGGAGGCCCAGAAGACGACGTACGAGCGGAGCTTCTCGTCGTAGTACGCCTCGGGGGCCCAGGTGTTGCCCGCGGTGTCGGGAGCGACCTTCACCAGCCGCTGATCGGTCCAGTGGACGAGGTCGGTGGACTCCCACACCATGATCGACTTGCTGCCGGTGCGCTGCACCTGGTCCCAGCTGCCGCCGCTTCCCCCGTTCATCCGCAGATCGGTGGCTATCTGGTAGAACTTGTCGCCCTTGGGGGAGCGGATGATGAAGGGGTCGCGCAGGCCCTTGGTGCCGAGGACCGAGGTGAGTACCGGCTTGCCGCCGTTCAGCCCGCGCCAGTTGAGCGCGTCGTTGCCGCGGCTGAGGGCCATGCGGATCTGCTCGCCGTCCGCGGTGTCCTCGCCGGTGAAGTAGCTGAAGAGATAGCCGGCGTACTTCGGTTCCTTCGCCCTGGGTGCGGGTGCGGGTGCGGGTGCCGTGGAGGCGCTCGCGATGTTGTGCGCGGCGGGTTCGGTGTGCGGACGGCTGCCGCCCGGCAGGGCGAGCAGTCCGAGTCCCAGCGCCAGCAGGGTCAGGAGGGGCAAGGAGGTGCGTCGTGGGGCGTGCGGGCTCATGGGTTTCTCCCGGGAGGAGGCGGTGCTGAGGAGGGCGAGCCGGTGGAGGCGTACAGGAGAGGCCTCTTGGCGGTGCCGAACGCTGTGCCCAGCGGCGTACCCGGACATGTGCCGGGCACCTGTGGTTTCTGTGTCAGGCACCGGGCAAGCCTCGCTGGATCAATGACTCTAGTGCGTTGGCCACGAACGTGTGCCGGGTCTGGTCATGCGGCCTTGGGGCGTGGGTGGCCCCAGCGTTGCTGGCGTTCGCTGCGGACCTTGGCGCGTTCGCGGCGCTGGGCGGCCAGGACGTCGGGGTGCCGCGCGTTGGCGTTGCGCCACCGCAGGTAGTCCTGGAGCTTGCGGGCGAGGACGGTGTGGTTGGGGTGGTTCGAGTTGGCCATGACGAAGTTGCGCAGGGGCCCGAACTGCGCCTCGATCGGGTTGGCCCACGACGCGCTCGTCGGCGTCAGGCACAACTCGACCTTGTTCTTCTTCGCCCAGGTCCGGATGGTCGGGGTCTTGTTCGCCGACAGGTTGTCCATGATCACGTAGACAGGGGCGCCGTCGGGGCGAGCGGCCCGGATCGACTTCAGCGCCGAGAGGCTGTGGTCACCGCCCTTGCGGCGGCGGGTCACTCCCCACAGCTGGTCGTCGCCCAGGGAATAGCAGCCGTGGAAGTACCGGATGCCGTGGGTGCGGTGATAGGTGGCCGGCAGCCGGTCCGGTTTCTTCTCCTGGGCCCAGCCGGAGCCGTGGCAGGGGCGGATCGACAGCGGGCCGAACTGGTCGAAGGCGAAACACCGGTCCGGGAAACGACTGGTCACGTGCTCGATGCGGTCGAGTTTGGTGTCCTTGTCGGGATCCTTGGACTCCTTCCAGGTGCGGGTCCGCTGGAAGGAGATCCCGTTCTCGCGCAAGATCTGCCGCAGCCGTTCCCGGCCGATCTTCACCGTCCTCACCCGGTTGCGGGCCAGGTAGTCGGTGAGCTTGCGAAGGCTCCAGTGCGTGAAGGGACGTCCCAGCGTGACCGGGCGGGTCCGGGCCGTCGCGATGATGAACTCGCGTTCGTCATCGCTGATCAGGCGGGGACGGCCTCCCGCCCACCGAGGGTCCAGCGCGGCCAGGCCCTCCTCGTTGAACGCGTGGATCACGTCCCGGACTGTGTCCTCGTGCGCGGCGACCAACTGCGCGATCGCCGTCACGGTGGTCCCCGACGCCGACGCCATGATGATCAGTGCCCGACGCACCCGCACGGACTCGTGGCGGCCCCGCCGAACGATCTGCTGCAGCCTCTGCCCCTCTTGATCAGTCAACCGTCGCGCCCTGACCGGCTCTGCCATCTGCGACCTCACTCATCCTCAACAACAACTACGTTGCATCCAGAGTGAAGCCGACCGACCCCAGCACCCTAAACATCGATCAGCGTGTCGCCAGACCCGGCGAACGTTCGTGGCCAACGCACTAGCCAGCTCGCTCCCGCGCTGAAGTGTGTGTTACCGGCCAAGATGTGAGCCCCAATAGGTCACATGTGACGAGTGCTGCCGCAGCGGCAACCCGCCTGCCTCCGGCGGCAACTGTCGGTGGGGAGGTATGTGTCCACCCTCGACGAGGACAGTTCCGGGCGGAGTGCGTGAGGCGCTCAGCAACGAAGACGGGTATGCCGGCGCCGATGAAGGAGCTCGGGTGTGGCGGTTGGTGGTACGCGGTGTTCTGCCAGGCCAGGTCCGTGCGGTACATCGTGTCGTGCAGAAGTGTGGTGATGCGCGTGTTCGTCTCGTGCGGGGTCGAGTGGATACGCAGCGCCTTGTTGTCCGCGGTACGCCAGACCACCTCTTCACGCCAGTCGCCCAGGATGCTGCCGGACAGGGCGTGAGTCGCCTTGGTTCCGTTGTTGGACGACGCCGAGCCGCCGGTCAGCAGCCGGCTGTCGCCAGAGGCGCCGTACTTGTCGATCCGGGTGCCATCAAGCAAGCTCGACCCCGTTCACCACCGCGCGCACGGTGTAGTCGGCCTGGGACGGCGCGCCCGAGTGGAAGTAGTTCGTCGAGGAGGCGATCGGTGCCGGGTTGAGCTTCGTCCCGGCCCGGTAGACGTTGAACGCGACACTGTCGGCGTCCGTTCCCAGCCAGCGCCGGCTGACCAGGTTTCCGGCATCGGTGTGGACGCTGACGACGCCCCGGTCGAGTGCTTCGGCCTGCCTGCCTGGCCGGCGCGGCAGTGGATGCGTCCGGCAGGCGATCAGGGCCGCGGCGGCGAATGTGCCGGAAACGAAGGCGGCCGGAAGGAGGCGTGGGCGGGCAGGTCTGCGATGTGGGTGCATCACGGTGCCCTCCTGCGAGTGGGCGAGTGGGGGTGTGTGCTGTGAGTCGCCGCAGACCACACCGACGTTGCCGCCCACCCGGGTCAGGATCCCGCGGTCGCCCCCACCCCGCCCGGAAGCGCCTGGCGGTTGCCCCCTGGTGCCGATCGCTGAGCGGTTCGGGGTCTGGCGCGCACCGTGAGGCCCGGTTACCGTCTCGGCTGCACAGCATCTCGTACGCCGTCCGGTATATCGAACCCTCGTGGAAAGGCCTCGGCGTGAGCCACAGTCAGACACCCAGTCGCAGGGGAATGCTCAAGGGGGCTCTGGCGCTCGGCGCCGCCGCCGCCGTACCGACCGCCGGCCTCGCCCACGCCGACGAGCAGGCCGGCCGAGCCGTCGGCAACCCGCTGGTCCGGCAGCGGGCAGACCCGCACATCCACGGCCACACCGACGGGCGTTACTACTTCACCGCCACCGCGCCGGAGTACGACCGGATCATCCTGCGCCGCTCCCGCACCCTCGCCGGCCTGTCGGCGGCCGAGGAGGCCGTCGTCTGGCGCAGGCACACGGGCGGTGACATGGCCGCGCACATCTGGGCGCCGGAAATCCACCACATCAACGGGGTCTGGTACGTCTACTTCGCCGCTGCCCCCGCCGACGACGTGTGGAAGATCCGCATGTGGGTCCTGGAGAACCGGAACGCCGACCCCTTCCGGGGCACGTGGACCGAGAGGGGCCGGATCGTCACCGCCTGGGACACCTTCTCGCTGGACGCCACCACCTTCACCCACCGAGGCGCCCGCTACCTCGCCTGGGCACAGCACGAGCCGACGACGGACAGCAACACGGGCGTCTTCCTGTCCCGGATGTCCAGTCCCTGGACCCTGACGGGGCCCCAAGTGCGCCTGACCACACCGGAGTACGACTGGGAGCGCATCGGGTTCAAGGTCAACGAGGGGCCCTCGGTGATCCGGCGCAACGGCCGCATCTGCATGACGTATTCGGCGAGTGCCACCGATGCGAACTACTGCCTCGGCCTGCTGACCGCAGCGGACAACGTCGATCTGCTGGCCCCCGGTGCCTGGGCCAAGTCCCCGGCTCCCGTCTTCACCAGCAACGACACGACCGGCCAGTACGGTCCGGGGCACAACTCGTTCACCGTGGCCGAGGACGGACGCACCGACGTGCTCGTCTACCACGCCCGCCAGTACAAGGAGATCACCGGGGACCCGCTGCACGATCCCAATCGCCACACCCGCATCCAGCGACTCGGCTGGAAGCCGGACGGCACTCCCGACTTCGGTGTTCCCGTGGCAGACGGACCGGTCTGCCCGCTCGGGAAGGGGCGTGCTTGATGCGTCGCAGGAGCATCGCCGTTCTGGCCGTCCTCGCCACGGTCACCGGCCTCGCGGCGGTACCCGCCCATGCGGACGCCGGTATCGACGCCTGCACCGGTACGGCTCCCGTGGTCTGCCACACCGACCTCGCCCCCGGGAGAATCTGGCCCTGGTGGGGGACCCGGATGCCGTAGGCTCGCGCCCCGGCAGCGGCAGCGGCCGACCTGCCGATCGTGTCGAAACGCTTCGACCCTGTTCTGGACAGGCGCTTGCAACTCCCCCTAAGATTCGGTCGTCCATGGTGTCGAAGCGCTTCGCGCGCGTCTGTTCTGGAGAGCCGAATGGTCACCCTCGCCGATGTCGCTCGGCATGCCGGGGTCTCCGCGAGCACCGTGAGCTATGTGCTCAGCGGCAAGCGTTCCATCTCACTCACCACCCGGGAACGGGTCGAGCGCAGCATCGACCACCTCGGTTACCACCCCAACGCAGGGGCCCGTGCGCTCGCCAGCAGCCGGTCCAACATTATCGCGTTGATGGTGCCGCTGCGTACCGACATGTATGTGCCGGTGATGATGGAGATCGCCATCGCGGTCGCCACCACGGCACGCGCCCACGGATACGACGTGCTGCTGCTGACCGGCGAGGAGGGCCCGGAGGCCATTCGCCGGATCGAAGGCAGTGCTCTTGCCGACGCGATGATTCTCATGGACGTCGAACTGCACGACAACCGGCTGCCCCTGCTGCGGGAGACCGGCCGGCCCGCGGTGCTCATAGGGCTGCCCACAGATACCACCGACCTCAGCTGCGTGGACCTCGACTTCACGGCGGCAGGTGCGCTGTGTGTGGAACACCTGGCCGCGCTCGGGCACCGGGAGGTCGCCGTCATCGGCGAGGCGCCCGCGGTCTACGAGCGGCACACCGGATTCGCCGAACGCACCCTGACGGGGCTGCGTGACCGCAGCCACCAGCTGGGGGTGAGGCTGCTGCACCGCCCCTGTGAGGGCAGTTACGCCGGGGTCTCGGCCACGCTCGCCCGCATCCACGAGGAGCGCCCCGGGACCACCGCCTTCATCGTGCAGAACGAAGCCGCCACCGACCCGCTGCTTGCGCTGCTGCACCAACGGCGCCTGGCGGTGCCCGAGGACGTCTCGGTGGTCGCCATCTGTCCCGACCAGGTCGCCGCCAGCGCCTCGGTGCCGCTCACCTCGGTCGCGGTGCCGGCCCAGGAAATGGGACGTCACGCGGTCGAGCAGGTGGTTGCCAGGATTGAGGGTCGCGGAGTGGGCGAAGTCGTTCTGCTGGAACCGGTGTTGACGGTTCGCGAGAGTACCGGCCGGAGCGCGGTGGCACCACCGCTGGCCCTGGGCGGCTGAACCGGCTCGGCCCGGAGGCCCGGAGCCGGGTCGAGTGCGCGCCGGCCCGGTGGCACGGACACCGGCGTGGTTCCCGTGCCACCGGACACCCGTCGTCGACAGACTTGCCGATTGCTCAGCGCGCGGAGAAGCTGTGCACGGTGCTGGAGCGGTAGGTGTCACCGGGGCGCAGCACCGTGGAGGGGAACGACGGTTGGTTCGGTGAGTCCGGGAAGTGCTGGGTCTCCAGACACATACCGTCGCCCTGCCGGTAGGTCCGCCCCGACGAGCCGGTGAGGCTCCCGTCCAAGAAGTTGCCGGAGTAGAACTGCACTCCCGGCTCGGTGGTCGCGATCCTCATCGTGCGTCCGGAGCCCGCGTCGCGCAGCGCCGCGAAAGGTTCGGGACGGTCCGTGATGCCCTTGTCCAGCGCCCAGTTGTGGTCGTACCCCTTGGCCGTGACCAACTGCCTGTGCGCCGCGCGAATGTCCTCACCGATGATCTTCGACCGCCGGAAGTCGAAGGGCGTGCCCGTCACCCCGGCGAGTTCCCCGGTGGGAATCAGCGTCGCATCGGTCGGTGTGTAGCGGGACGCGGCGAGCAGCAGCTCGTGGCCGAGGATGTCACCGCTGCCCTCGCCCGCGAGGTTGTAGTAGGTGTGGTTGGTGAGGTTCACCACGGTCGCCCGGTCAGTGGTCGCGGCGTAGTCGATCCGCCAGTCGCCGCGCGCGGTCAGGGTGTATGTCACCTTCACCCGCAGTGTGCCCGGGTAACCCATCTCGCCGTCACCGCTGACGTATCGCAGGACGAGTCCGACACCCGTGGAGTCGACGAACGGCTCCACGTCCCACACCCGCTTGTCGAAGCCCCTGGCCCCGCCGTGCAGGCTGTTCGAGCCGTCGTTGACGGACAGTTGGTGCACGGCTCCGTCGAGGGTGAAGCGGCCCCCTGCGATGCGGTTGCCGTACCTGCCGATCAGCGCGCCGAAGAAGGTCGTGGCGGTCAGGTAGTCGTCGAGGTTGTCGAAGCCGAGGGAGACGTTGATGTACCGGCCGTGGCGGTCGGGTATCTCCAGCGACTGGACGATGCCGCCGTACGAGATCACCTTCATCCGGGTGCTGCCGTTGTGCAGGGTCCAGCGGTAGACCCTGGTGCCGTCGGGGAGCTTGCCGAAGAGCTCCTTCACCGGTCTACGGCCCGCAGTCGCGGTTGATGCGTGCGAGGTGGCGGCGGAGGCCGCGGTGAGCCCAGCGGTGGCTCCCGCCACCAGTACGGTGCGTCTGGTCGTGTCCATGGGTGACTCCAATGCGTAGGTGGGATCGCGACGGGGTTGCGACGGCGTGCGTGCTGATTTGTTGACGCGCAGGGCGGCTGCGCGAGAGCGTTGTTCGATATTTCGTCACTCGTTCGAAATCGTGGCGTGACCGTATTCACGCACTCCGGGGCTGTCAATGGCTTGAACGCCGGTTGCTGGCCAATGCGCCTGTGACGCCGCTCCGTTCGGTGTGTCGTGACGGATTCCGCGACGGCATGGCGGAGCCCCCGCCGACCGTGGCCGGCGGGGGCCCCGGGCGGCTACAGCGCCGGGTGGGCGTTCTTCAGGAGTTCCTGGAACTGGGCGGAGAACCAGCGCCCGGAGAGCGGTGCGCCTGGCAGCGCACCCGACATGTTGTTGTTGTTCCGGGGGTTGCCGGCGTATGTCGGGTCACACATCCGGTCGAAGCCCTTGCCTTCGTCGTTCGGGATCGCCGTGCTCGATCCGTCGGACTCGCCCGGCGGCTTGACCCAGACGTACGCGTCGATGCCCGCGGCGGGTGCCGCCTTCGGCCGCTCACCGAGGCCCGCGCCCGACTGGTTGCACCAGTTGCCGAGGTGGATGCGCCGGTCGTAGCGTCCGCCGTCCACGAAGGTGTCGACGCTGGTCCTCGGCCCCGGTCCTGCGGGCCTGGCCGTGCCGCCCCAGCCGTTGCGGGAGGTGTCGATGAGCATGCCGAGGCCGGAGTCGAAGCCGAGCGAGACCAGCTTGGCGCGCATGGCCTGTGCGTAGGAGAGTTCGTCGGTGTAGCGGTTCCAGTCCACCCACTTCGACTGACGTACGGAGACACCGTTCACCTGGTCGTCGATGGTGAAGTTGTTCTCCTTCAGCGCGCTGTAGTTGGCGGTGTTGACGATGAAGCCGTGGACGTCGGCGAGCGTCGCGCCCTCCGCGTTCGCCGCCTGCTTGAACAGCTCGGCGGAGGCGCTGAAGTTGTCGTCCCAGCCCAGCCAGCCGTGGTGTCCCGCGTCCACGTAGTTGTAGACGTTGCCGACCGCGCCCAGCTTGTTCAGCGCGTACCCGACGCCCTTGATGTAGTTGCCGTTCGCCTTCATCACATCGCAGTTGGGTGTGGCGGTCGGCCGGGGTGTGGTGTTGGTGACCAGGTTCGGCAGCGAGTCGATCTCGACCGTGGTGACGATGCGCAGACCCGCGTACTTGGGGTCGGCGAGTATCCCCGCGATCGGGTCGATGTACTGCGTCCTGTACTTGTTGATGTCGTTGGGGCCGAGCTCGCCGTTGGATGCGAGCGCCGCGCAGTCGCGTCCCGGCAGGTTGTAGATCACTAGCTGGACGGCGAGCTCGCCGCTGCCCTTCTGCCTGAGTGCCTCGTCGAGGTGGGCGCGCAGGCCCATGCCGCCGTTCACGCCCGCGATCGCCGCGGCTCTGTCCAGCCACACCGCGGTCGGCTGGTCGGCTATTCTGCTGCCGCCGGGCTCGGCCGCCGCCTTGGCGGACCACTCCGGGTTCACATAGACCTTGGCACCCGCGTACGGGTTGTCCACCCGGTCACCGGGAGGATCCGTGGGGTCGGTCGGATCGGTCGGGCCGCCGTTGCAGGTGACGCCGTTGAGCTTGAAGACAGCAGGCAAAGCATTGCTGCCGCTGTAGGAGGCGTTGAAGCCGAAGGACGCAGAGGCTCCCGTACCCAGGTTGCCGTTGTACGAGGCGTTCTTGGCGGTGACCGCGGCACCTGTCTGGGTGACGGTGGCGTTCCAGCCCTGTGTCACCTTCTGGTTGCCCGCGTAGGACCACTCCAGCGTCCAGCTGCCCACGGCGTCACCGGTGTTGGTGACGGTGACGGCGGCGCCGAACCCGGCGTCCCATTGGTTGGTGACCTTGTAGTCGACGGTGCAACCGGGTGCGGCGGCCCGGGCCGGAGAGCTCAGTGTTGCGGCGGTCCCGGCGGCTGCCACGATCACGGCGCAGGCCGCGATCAGGGCCGTGCGGTTTCGGGGAGGTGCGGTGGTGGTTCGGCTCATGATGGTGTGTACCTCTCAGCCGAGGGCGCGCAGATGATCGCGCAGCCCGATTCCGAATGCGGTGGGTGTGCCGTCGTAGTCGCTGATCAGGGCCGGACCGGACGCGCAGTCCCAGGTGTTCCAGGTCCAGCCGAGATAGGAGAGCCCGCGGTCGTCGAACCACTTCATGACGCGGTCGATGAACCCGTGAGCGCAGGTGTTCTCGCCGATCTCGCCCGCGACGAGCGGAACCTTTGCGGCGACCGGAGCGAGTGTGGCCTCCCAGCAGCTCTCGTTGGAACAGGTGTTGAAGTTGTAGACGTGCCAGGCGGCGGCGAGATTGCCGGCCGGGTCGGTGGGCGCGTGGGCGAGCCACCCGCTCAAGTCGTTGGAGTACGCGATGCCGGGGACCAGTACGAGATTGCGGGCTCCGGTTGCTCGTACCGTGTCCAGCAGGTCCTGCGTCCCGGCCACCTCGTACCCGATGCCGGGGCAGGTCCCACCGTCCCGCCAGCAGCTCCAGGCCTGGGCCGAGGTGGGTGTGGCCCGGTCCGGATAGGGCTCGTTGAAGAGGTCGAAGACCACGCGCCGGTCATCCTTGAAGGTGTTGGCAACCGATGCCCAGAAGGACGGGGTGTACTGCGCGTTGGGCATCGGCTTCTGGCAGCTGGCGTGAACGTCGGAGCAGCCCGCGGAGTTGCCCGTGTACTGCCCGTACGTCCAGTGGAGTTCGACGATGGGGGTCATGCCATGTGCTGCGACCCGCGCCACCAGGGCCTTGACCGCGTTGATGTAGTTGGCGCCCCGGTACTCGGGCTTGATGTTGTCCAGTCCCAGCCAGCACTCCTCGTTGAGGGGGATGCGTACGGTGTTGGCCTTCCAGTCCGCGATCGCTTTCACGGAGGCGTCGTCGACCGGGCCGTCGAAGATGCCGTGGCCCTGGACGCACATGTACTCACCGCCCGAGCGGTTGACGCCGAGCATGCGCCTGGTGGCGCCGTTCTCGTCCGTCAGCCTGTTGCCTTCCGCACGCAGCTGTGGTGCGCCTTCCACCGGGTCGGTCGGGTCGGTCGGATCAGTGTCGGTGTTGCACACCGTGCCGTTGAGGGTGAACACGGTGGGCGGCCGGTCGGTGTCCGACCGCGAAGCTATGAATCCGATGGTGACGCTCGCGCCTGTGCCGAGCGCACCGTTCCAGCTTTCGTTCGCGGCGATGACCACCCGGCCGGACTGGGACCATTTGGCGCCCCAGCCCTGAGTCACCTGCTGGCCGCCCGGGAAGCTGAAGCCGAGTGCCCAACTGCTGAGCAGTGCACTGTTGTTCGTGACTTTGACGGATCCTTGGAAGCCGCCGGCCCACTGGTTTGTGGCCGTGTACTCCACAGTGCAGGCGGGTGCGGCGGCGGAGGCCGGATCGAGTGGAAGGAGACCGGACACGATGAGCGCTGCTCCGGCAGACAGCAGGGGCAGGCGCAGGAGATGTCGCATGAGCGACTCCTCACAGCTCGGGCGTGCCTCGGGCACGCCGACTGATGGAATCGCTCCCACTGGTGGGCCACGACGGTAGCGCCAACTACCGTCAAGCAACAGTGGAGTTCTGAGTTTCCTCAATCGAATATCTTCGACTCTTCACGCTTCTTGACCCTCATGGGTACCGCGGTCACAGTGGGAGCGCTCCCACTGGTTCATGGCTTGTGCTCATGCCTGTCACACCATGTCTACGCGTTCTCAGGAGAGGAGGCCCATGTCGTCGGTCATGTCATCGGATCGAGAACCCGTGCACGCCGCAGGGGGTGCGCGGGTGGAAAACGCACACCTTTATGGCTCAGGCCTGCTGACAGCAGCTCTGAGCCATAAAGGTGGTAAGACAGGCTCGGCTATCCAGATTCTTCCGTAGGGCGGCGAGCGGCAGGGGCCCAGTCCTTCAGAAGAGTGTCGGCGACGGCTTCCTCGTAGACGGCGAGATTCTCCCTTGCCATGGTCTCGGCGAGTTTCGGGTCCCACAACGTGTCCTGGGACTTGCCGCCGAGCGGGACATGATCGGTGTCGGCACG
This sequence comes from Streptomyces changchenzhani, assembly GCF_039766235.1. Lineage (NCBI taxonomy): Bacteria > Bacillati > Actinomycetota > Actinomycetes > Kitasatosporales > Streptomycetaceae > Streptomyces > Streptomyces changchenzhani. Next base: position 243,650 of record NZ_JBDHNH010000004.1, read on the forward strand.
GACACCGTTGAGATAGTCCGCGCTGCTCATGCGCCATGGCTCGGCCCTCCAGAACGGAGTTGAGCCAGGCCGGGTCCTTCAGGTGCTGCTCGGGGTCAGGTGCCAGTATGTGTCGCATCGCGGCGAACAGGGCACTGAACCGAGCGGCAGGTGCCTGACGGGTGAAAGTCCAGGTCAGGCACCTTTTCTCGTGCCCCTAGAAGAACCCGAGCTTCTTCGGCGAGTACGACACGAGAAGATTCTTCGTCTGCTGGTAGTGGTCCAGCATCATCTTGTGGTTCTCCCGGCCGATCCCGGACTGCTTGTAGCCGCCGAAGGCCGCGTGCGCCGGGTACGCGTGGTAGCAGTTCGTCCAGACGCGGCCTGCCTGGATCGCGCGACCCGCGCGGTACGCCGTGTTGATGTCCCGCGTCCAGACTCCGGCCCCCAGCCCGTACAGGGTGTCGTTCGCTGTCTTGATCGCGTCGTCGAAGTCGGCGAAAGAGGTGACGGCGACAACCGGACCGAAGATCTCCTCCTGGAAGACCCGCATGCGGTTGTCCCCCTCGAAGATCGTCGGCTGGACGTAGTAGCCACCCGCCATGTCGCCCCCGTACTGCACCTGCTGACCGCCCGTCAAGATCTTGGCGCCTTCCTGCTGGCCGATGTCGAGGTACGAAAGGATCTTCTGGAGCTGGTCGTTGGAGGCCTGTGCGCCGATCATCGTGTCGGTGTCCAGGGGGTGCCCCGGCTTGATCAGCTCAGTGCGGGCGATCGCCGCCTCCAGGAAATCGCTGTAGTGGCCGCGTTGGATCAGTGCGCGCGACGGACAGGTGCACACCTCGCCCTGGTTGAGCGCGAACATCGTGAAGCCTTCGAGGGCCTTGTCACGGAAGTCGTCATCCGCGTTCCAGACGTCGTCGAAGAAGATGTTCGGGCTCTTGCCGCCCAGTTCGAGGGTGACAGGCTTGATGTTCTCGGAGGCGTACTGCATGATCAGCCGCCCTGTGGTGGTCTCACCGGTGAAGGCGATCTTCGCGACGCGCGGGCTGGATGCCAGGGGCTTGCCGGCCTCCACACCGAATCCGTTGACGATGTTGACGACGCCGGGCGGCAGCAGATCCTCGATCAGGCTCATCCAGAAATGGATGGACGCGGGGCTCTGCTCCGCGGGCTTGAGCACCACGGCATTGCCCGCGGCGAGCGCCGGGGCCAGCTTCCAGGTCGCCATCAGGATGGGGAAGTTCCAGGGAATGATCTGGCCGACGACCCCGAGCGGCTCATTGAAGTGGTACGCGATGGTGTCGTCGTCGACCTCGCTGAGCGTGCCCTCCTGGGCCCTGAGCGCACCGGCGAAGTAGCGGAAGTGGTCGATGGCGAGGGGGATGTCGGCGGCGAGGGTCTCCCGTACCGGCTTGCCGTTCTCCCAGCTCTCGGCGACCGCCAGCTCCTCCAGATGGGCCTCCATCCGGTCGGCGATCTTCAGCAGGATGTTCGCACGGTCACCGGCCGCAGTCCGTCCCCAGGCCGGCGCGGCGGCGTGCGCGGCGTCCAGCGCGAGCTCGATGTCCTCGGCCGTGCCGCGGGCCATCTCGGTGAACGGACGGCCGTTGATCGGACTCGGGTTCTCGAAGTACCCGCCGCGGACGGGCGGTACGTACTCGCCGCCGATCCAGTTGTCGTAACGGGGCTGGTACGAGACGATCGCGCCCTCGCTGCCTGGCGCGGAGTATCGGGTCATCGCGGTGGCCTCCCTCGAACGGCGCCGCCCGCCGTTGGACAGCGCCCGGACGGAGACTAGGGAGCCGGACGTTGCAACTCCGTTGCGCCCGCGCGACCGGCGACCGGCCCGGCAGCCCCGACCCTCGGCCGCCCGGTCATCGGCCCGGCCCGGCGCCCAGCTCCGTGTCCAGTTCCCGCACGCGCGCGTGCACCGCGGGGCGCTGACGCGCGGGCAGTACGCGATCCAGCGCCTGCCACACCGCCAGATCGTCCTCGCCCCACGGGCTGTAGGCCCAGTCGGCCAGCAGCCCCGGATCCGCGCGAGCGATCACGGCCGCCCTCAACTGGCCTTCCAGGCGCCGCCGCAGCCGCGCCACCGCAGGCGCCCGCGACCCGGGGAGCAGTGGGCCTGCGTACGCGCTCAGGGCGGCGGCGACCGCCCCGGACCCCAGCCGTCGCGCGACGGTGTCGAAGTCCGCGTCCACCACCGCGGTGAGGCGGTACGGGCGCGAGTGCAGCAGCTCGGGGCCGAGCAGACGACGTAGCCGGGACAGTTCGGCGCGCAAGGTTACCGGGGTGACCGACTCGTCCTCGTACAGCTCACAGAGTAGTTCGTCGCCGGTCAGGCCCTCGGGGTGGCGGGCCAGCAGGACCAGGATCTCGCTGTGGCGGCGGCTGAGGCGCAGCTTGTGTCCGCCCGCCACCAGCAGTGCCTCGTTGCGCCCGAGTGCGTACAGCAGGGCGGAGCCGGTGACCGGTGGTGGAGGTGCGAGGAGCGCCAGATGCGCCTCCGCCGCGCGCGCCACGGCCTGCACGAACGCGAGGCTGTGCGGATGGGCGAGGCTGTCTCCACCGGTGATGTCCACCGCGCCCAGCAGCCGCCCGGAACGCGGATCGTGGACGGGAGCCGCAGCGCAGGTCCACTGCTGGACGGGCCGCCGGAAGTGCTCGGCGGCGAACACCTGCACGGGACGGTCCACGGCCAGCGCCGTGCCCGGGGCGTTGGTGCCCACGGCGGCCTCGGCCCAGCGGGCGCCCGGCACGAAGTTCATCCGCCCGGCGCGCCGCCGCGTCCGTGCGTGCCCCTCCACCCACAGCAGTCGCCCCTGCGCGTCGCACACGGCCACCAGGTGCTCGCCGTCCATGGCGTACGTACCCATCAGCTCGCGGACGACGGGCATGGCGCGCGCCAACGGGTGGCCGTCGCGGTACGAGCCGAGATCGTCGTCGCACAGCTCCACGCGCGCGTGCCCGTCGGGACTGACCCGCGCCCTGGCCGAGCGTCGCCAGGAGTCCGCCACCACTGAGCGCACGGGCCGCTCGACGCGCCCCGCCGCGGTGAACGTGTCGTGGGCCCGGCGCAGGGCACCGAGGCGCGCGGCCGGATCGGCGCCCGCTTGAAGAGCCACCCACGCGTCGGTCAACTCGGCCTCCCCAACGACGATTCCGGTTCTTGCCATCGTCGTCGTGCCCGGGGAGCCCGACAAGCGCTGCACCGGCCGTTCTGTCAACGCCCGCCCCGCGCGCTCCCGCTGCCCCTGGGGTTCTCGGGCGCTTGGCTACACGGGTGGGTTCTCCGCCATGGTCGCGCCGAGCTGTGCGATGTCGCCGGGCCTGATGCCGGAGAGACCGGTGACCTTCTGCACATCGGCGCCCGCCCGCACCGCGGCCACGGCTTCCGTTTCGACGTCCAGCCGCGCGGCGTTGAGCGCGGCCTCGGCGTCCCGCAGCCGCTTCACGGCCAGTTGCAGTACTGCCAGGTGCTTCTCGGTGTCGTCCACCCCTCGATCTTCGCAGGGCTTCACGGCCGTCCGGCCGTGAGGGTGTGCGCCCTGCGGGGCAGGCGAAAGTTCGAGCACGCCCCTGGGCGGCGCCCGTCTGCGCCCGGTCAGTGGCCGTACGCCGCCGGGTCGTCCAGTACCGCTCGTACGACCGAGTGCGCCGCGCCGAGCAGAGGCCCGTCCGAGCCGAGGCGCGAGACGGTCAGCGTGGGGCGCGCGGATTCTGTCGTGCGCCGGGTCAGCTCCCGCTCCAGGGAGGGCAGCAGCCACGGCGCGAGCCGGGACAGTGCGCCGCCCAGCACGATCGCCTGCGGGTCCAGGAGGTTGACCGCGCCGGCGAGCGCGACGCCGAGTGCCGATCCCGCCGCGCGCAGGGCGCGACGTACGGCGGGATCGCCCTCGGCCGCGCGGGTGGCTAGCAGGTCGACCGGCCGGGTCCCGGCCGTGAGCCCGGCCGCGCGCAGCACGGCCTCCTCGCCCGCGTACTGCTCCAGGCAGCCGCGTCCACCGCAGGGGCAGGGGGGACCCTCCGGTCGGACGGGCACATGGCCCAGTTCGCCGGCGTAGCCGTGTGTTCCGCGCAGCAGGCGGCCCTCGACGACCACGGCCGCGCCGATGCCGATTTCCGCCGAGACATGCACGAAGTCCTGGGGCGCCGGGTCGCCGCCGAGCCACAGTTCCGCGAGCGCGCCGAGGTTCGCCTCGTTGTCGACGCTCAGCACGGGTGCGTACGGCAGGAACTCGCTGACGTCGATGTCCGTCCAGCCCAGGTTGGGGGCGCGGACAACCGTGTGGGTGTCGCGCGCGACGAGGCCCGGCACGGCGACCGCGGTGCCCGCGGGCCGCAGCCCCTCGGCCTTGACGGTGTCCGTCACCTGCCGCAGCAGCTCCGTGAGTTCCTTGAGCACCGGCTCGGCCTCGCGGCCCCGGTTGCTGCCCTCCACCGTCGCGCGGGCGCGCACCTTGCCGTGCAGATCCACGGCGCACACCGTGAGATGGTCGACGCCGACCTCGGCGCCGATGCCGACCGGACCGTTGGGGGCGAGCGCCAGGGCGCTGCCGGGGCGGCCGACGGTCCCGGACTGTTCGCGTCCGAGCTCGATGAGCAGTCCGGTGCGGATGAGTTCGTCGACGAGGGACGACACGGCGGCGCGGGTCAGTCCCACCCGGCCTGCGACGGTGGCCCTGGACACGGGGCCGTGCGCGGCGACCGCGTGCAGCACCAGGGAGAGGTTGCGCCGTCGGATGCCCTGCTGGGTCAGCGGCTGGATCGATGGCGCGGGCGTGGTGGTCACGAGCTTCCCTCCTGGCGCAACAGGGCGTCGGCGCCCGTCAGTACGGTACGCAGTCTGTTCAGGGCGGCTTCGTCGGTCTCGACCGGCGCGTGCAGCGGCCCGCGCGCCGTGTCCCAGCGCCGTGCGACGGCCGCCGGGTCCTCGCCGGTGACCAGGGCGGCCGCCTGCGCGGCGGCGCCGAGGGCGACCAGTTCCTGGGACGCGGGCACCTGCACGGCGCGGCCCGACAGCCGCTGCACGGTCTCGCGCCAGGCCGTCCCCTGCGCGCCGCCACCGATGAGGAGGAGGGGCGCCGCGGGGTCGGCGTCGGCGTCCAGCACCCTGTCGAGGCCTGCGAGCAGCGCGTACACGGCGCCGTCGTAGGCCGCCTGGAGGATCTGTCCCGGCGTTGTGTCGTGGCGCAGCCCGTACAGCAGACCGGAGGCGGCGGGCAGGTTGGGTGTGCGCTCGCCGTCCAGGAAGGGCAGCACCACCGCGCTGCCGCCCGCCTCGACCGCCTCCCGGTCCCGCCCGAGCAGCGCGGCGATCCGGTCGACCGCCAGGGTGCAGTTCAGCGTGCAGGCGAGCGGCAGCCAGTCGCCGCGCGCATCGGCGAAACCCGCCACGGTGCCGGTCGGGTCCGCCGAGGGGCGGGGCGAGACGGCGTACACCGTGCCCGATGTTCCTAGGCTCATCACCGGCAGGCCGGGGCGCAGCCCGAGGCCGAGCGCGGCTGCCGCGTTGTCGCCGGTGCCGGGAGCCACCAGGGTGCCTTCGGCCAGCGGGAGTTCCGGCAGGCCGCGTACCGTACCCGCCGCGTCGAAGGGGCGTACGACCTCGGGGAGCAGGTCGGGGGAGAGGCCGACGAGGGCGAGGATCTCCTCGTCGTACGCCTCGGTGCCGGTCGCCCACCAGCCGGTGCCCGACGCGTCGCCCCGGTCGGTGGTGCCCCGGCCGGTGAGCCGCTCGGTGAGGTAGTCGTGCGGCAGCCTGACGGCCGCCGTTGCGCGCGCGGCGTCCGGTTCGTTCTCGCACAGCCATGCCCACTTGGTGACGGTGAACGCGGCGGCGGGCACGCTGCCGGTCCGTTCCGCCCAGGCCTTCGGGCCGCCGAAACGCTCGATCAGATGCTCGCTCTGCGGCGCGGACCTCACGTCGTTCCAGAGCATCGCGGGCCGCACCGCGCGGCCCGCTTCGTCGAGGGTGACCAGGCCGTGCTGCTGGCCGCCGATCGCGATCGCCGAGGTACGGCGGGCCGGGGCCCCGCACTTGCGCAGGGCCTCGGTGAGCGCCTGCCACCACCTTTCGGGGTCGCTCTCCCGGGCTCCGCCGTCCCCGGTGACCGCGTGCGGCGCCTGGCCGCGCGCCACGACCTCGCCGGTCGCGGTATCGACGACCAGCGCTTTTGTGGACTGGGTGGAACTGTCGACCCCCACGACGAGCGGCCCGTCCGATGCAGCAGCCATGATTTCTCCGTTTCCAAGCCTTCCCAAGGATGCCCCCGGATACTAATTTGTTAAGGGCCATGACGAAATAGTCGAGGGAGCGTGTATGAACCACCAGCCCACCCCCGAGGACAAATTCAGCTTCGGCCTGTGGACCGTGGGATGGCAGGGACGGGACCCGTTCGGCGACGCGACCCGGCGGGCCCTGGAGCCCGCGGAGTCCGTACGCCGGCTGGCCGAGCTCGGCGCGTACGGTGTGACCTTCCACGACGACGACCTGATCCCGTTCGGCGCTACGGAGTCCGAGCGCGAGTCCCACGTCAAACGATTCCGGCAGGCGCTCGACGAGACCGGCCTGGTGGTGCCCATGGCCACCACGAACCTCTTCACCCACCCGGTCTTCAAGGACGGCGCGTTCACCGCCAACGACCGTGACGTGCGCCGCTTCGCGCTGCGCAAGACGATCCGCAACGTCGATCTCGCCGTCGAGCTCGGGGCGCGCACCTACGTCGCCTGGGGAGGGCGCGAGGGCGCGGAGTCGGGAGCCGCCAAGGATGTCCGGGTCGCGCTGGACCGGATGAAGGAGGCCTTCGACCTGCTGGGCGAGTACGTCGTCGAGCAGGGCTACGACCTGCGCTTCGCCATCGAACCCAAGCCGAACGAGCCGCGCGGCGACATCCTGCTGCCCACCATCGGGCACGCTCTCGCGTTCATCGAGTGCCTTGAGCGGCCCGAGATGTACGGCGTCAATCCGGAGACGGGCCACGAGCAGATGGCCGGGCTCAACTTCCCGCACGGCATCGCACAGGCGCTGTGGGCGGACAAGCTCTTCCACATCGACCTCAACGGCCAGACCGGCATCAAGTACGACCAGGATCTGCGCTTCGGCGCGGGCGACCTGCGTCAGGCCTTCTGGCTCGTCGACCTGCTGGAGACCTCGGGGTGGGAGGGCTCGCGGCACTTCGACTTCAAGCCGCCGCGCACCGAGGACCTCGACGGTGTGTGGGCCTCCGCGGCCGGCTGTATGCGCAACTACCTGATCCTCAAGGAGCGGGCCGCCGCCTTCCGCGCCGACCCGGAGGTCCGGGAGGCACTGATCGCCTCCCGTCTCGACGAGCTGGCGCAGCCCACCGCAGCGGACGGCCTGGCGGCTCTGCTGGCGGACCGTGGGTCCTACGAGGAGTTCGACGCGACGGCCGCCGCCGAGCGCGGTATGGCGTTCGAGCGGCTCGACCAGCTGGCCATGGACCATCTGCTGGCCGCGCGGGGCTGACCCTTCGCAGCCGCCCTTGCTGCTGCCCCTTCTGCCGCCGACCTTGGCCGACGGCAGAAGGGGCGGCCCGTCACCCGTCACCGGTCATCCGTCACCGGTCATCCGTCATCCGTCACCCGTCTTCCAGGAGCACCACGGCGAGTGCCGCCGCCGGGTCCTGGTCGGCAGGACCGGCGGGCGTCCAGCGACCGCGCTCCTTGCGGTAGGGCCACCAACGGCCGTCGTGCCCGTACCGCAGCTGCGCGTCCGAGCCGGCCACGGTCCACCGGTTGCGCAGCGCCCGCAGCTGCGGCCGCTCGCCCTCCTCCCACGCCTCGGCCAGCCGGGTCCTGGCACGCGCGAGCGTCTCCGGCTCCGGCGACCACTCCTCCTCCAGGACGGCGAGCGCGGCACACCCGCCGTTCCCCCAGGCCCGGACGGCCAGGGCCAGTTCGGCCCGGTCTCGCCCGGTCCCCGTCGCGAGACGCGCGACGATCCGTGGCTCGGGACCACTCGCGGCCAGCCGCACCGCATCCTGCCGCGCTGTCAGCTCCTCCTCCACCGGGTGCTGTTCATGCCCGGCCGACAGCGCCACCGCCAGCATCCGCCGCGCCCGGACAGCCGTTTCCCGCGCCAGGAACTCCAGCGTCGGCACATCGATTCCCGGCGCGCCGACCCCGGGCGCGGGCCCCGTCTCCGTGTCGAGGACCGGCGGCTGTCCCGGCTCGTCCGGGAGCGGTGGGGGAGAGGGCAGAGCCGCCGGTGTGCGCCAGGCCGCGTACGCCTCGTCGGCGCGTACGCCCTCCGGCGCGCGCTCGTCCTCACGCGCCCCCCGGGGTTCTTGGGGCGCCGCCCTGGTGGCACTGCGTACCTGTAGCTCGTCGAGCAGCCCGCGCTCGCCCCGCCCCCGCATCAGCAGCAGTATGAAAGGGTCCTCGTCCAGCAGCCGGGCCACCTGATAGCAGAGCGCCGCGGTGTGCGGACAGTGGTCCCACGCCTCGCAGGAGCACTGGGGCTCCAGGTCGCCCACGCCCGGCAGCAGTTCGACTCCGGCCGCCGCCGCGTCCTCCACCAGATGCGGCGGCATGTCCCGGTCGAGCAGTGCGGCGATGTGCCCGGAGCGGTCGACCGTCATGTCGATGAACCTGTCCCACTCCTCCTCGCTCAACTGCTGAAGCAGCACATCGCTGCGGTACGCCGAGCCGTCCCGCTCGCGGACCACGGCCGTGATCCGGCCCGGCCGAACGGACACGGCGCCGACCGCGCCCTCGCGTGCGTACCTGCGCCCCTTCTTGAGCTGCTGACCGTCGAGTGCGGTGTCCTCCAGTGCCTTCATCCAGGCCAGACCCCACCAGGTCCGGGCGAAACCGCGCCCCTGCGCGGGAGGCAGGGCGCCGAAGGTGCGCTCGGACCCTGGCTCGTACGCTTCGCTCTCGCTCCACTCGTTCACCGGGCGCCCCCTCGCAGCTCCACCAGATCCGCCAGCTCGGCGTCGGACAGTTCGGTCAGCGCGGCCTCGCCGGAGCCGAGGACGGCGTCCGCCAGCTCCTGCTTGCGCGCGAGCATGTCGGCGATGCGGTCCTCGATGGTCCCCTCGGCGATCAGCCGGTGCACCTGCACCGGCTGGGTCTGCCCGATGCGGTACGCGCGGTCGGTGGCCTGCGCCTCGACGGCCGGGTTCCACCAGCGGTCGTAGTGCACGACATGGGCGGCCCGGGTGAGGTTGAGCCCGGTGCCGGCCGCCTTCAACGACAGCAGGAACACTGGGACCTCACCGTCCTGGAACCGCTGCACCATGGCCTCGCGCTGCGGGACGGGCGTACCGCCGTGCAGGAACTGGGTGCTCACGCCGCGCGCCGCGAGATGCCTTTCCAACAGCCGCGCCATCTGCACGTACTGCGTGAAGATCAACACGCTCGCGTCCTCGGCGAGGATGGTGTCGAGGAGCTCGTCCAGCAGCTCCAGCTTCCCAGAACGGCCCGCGATACGAACCCGGCCGCCGTGCGAGCCGCGATCCTGCGGGCCGAGTTCCTTCAGGAACTGCGCCGGGTGATTGCAGATCTGCTTCAGCGCGGTCAGCAGCTTGACCACAAGACCCCGGCGGGCGAATCCGTCGGCCCCGGAGATCTCCGCGAGCGTCTCGCGCACCACGGCTTCGTACAGTCCGGCCTGCTCCGCCGTGAGCGAGACGGCCCGGTCGGTCTCCGTCTTCGGCGGCAGCTCGGGCGCGATACCGGGATCCGACTTGCGGCGGCGCAGCAGAAAGGGACGTACGAGCCTGGAAAGCCGCTCGGCCGCCGCCGGATCGTCGCCGCTCTCGATCGCCTGCGCGTAGTGCCTGCGGAAGGTCCCCAGGCGGCCGAGCAGACCGGGTGTCGTCCAGTCGAGGATCGCCCAAAGTTCGGAGAGATTGTTCTCCACAGGTGTGCCGGTGAGCGCCACGCGCGCGTGGGCGCCGATCGTCCTCAGCTGCCTGGCGGTCGCCGAGTGCGGATTCTTGACGTGCTGCGCCTCGTCCACGACGACCATGCCCCACGGCCCCGCCCCGGCCAGCCGCGGTGCGTCGAGGCGCATGGTGCCGTACGTCGTCAGCACGAACTCGCCGTCCGCCAGGTCCTCCAGGCTGCGCGATGAGCCGTGGAAGCGCCGGACGGCGCTGCCCGGTGCGAACCTTTCGATCTCGCGCTGCCAGTTGCCCATGAGGGATGTCGGGCACACCACGAGGGTCGGCCCTGCGGCCTGCTCGTCGGTCTGCCGGTGCAGATGCAGGGCGATGAGCGTGATGGTCTTACCGAGACCCATGTCGTCGGCGAGACAGCCGCCGAGCCCCAAGGACGTCATGTGGTGCAGCCAGTTGAGGCCGCGCAGCTGGTAGTCACGCAGGGTCGCCGCCAGGGCGGCGGGCTGCGCGACGGTCTGGAGCCCCGGGGCCTCCGGATCGGCCAGCCGGTCCCGCAATTGCGCCAGCCAGCCCGAGGCCTGTACGTCGACCCGCTGTCCGTCGACCTCCGCGTGGCCGGTCAGCGCGGCGCTGAGGGCGTCGATCGGAGTGACCTTGCGGTCGTGGCGGTCCCGCGCGCGGCGGGCCTCCTCCGGATCGATCAGCACCCACTGGTCGCGCAGCCGCACCACCGGTCTGCCGGCCTCGGCCAGCCGGTCGAGCTCGGCCCGGGTGAGCTGTTGATCGCCCAGTGCGAACGACCAGTTGAAGGCGAGCAGGGACTCGGCGGACAGGAACGACGGCATGTCGGACGACGTCTTCCGCGCCCCCTTGTCCTCGTGGCCCCTCTCGTCCCCGTCGGGTTCGCCGGTGGTACCCGGCGGGCCGACGACGGCGCGGGCGGACAGCTTGCGGGCCAACTCCCTGGGCCAGTGGACCTGGACCCCGGTGGCGGCGAGCGCGCGGGCGGCCTCTCCGAGCAGTTCGGTGACCTCTTCGTCGGCCAGCTCGATCGTGTCGGGAACGGCGGTCGAAAGCAGCGGTGCCAGCGCCGGCCAGGCACGGACGGCGCGGCGCAGGGCGAGCAGGGCGTCCATGCGGGCGCGCGGCCCGAACGCCGTACCGGTCTGTCTGTTGCCCGCCCACACCTCGGCGGCGTCCGTGACCAGCGAGGGATCGCTGACGCTGTGCATCTGGAGGACGGCACGGAAGACGAGCCCGTCCGCTCCGGCCGCGCCCTCCTCGCCGCCCCGGCCGGCTCCGGAGCCCGCCGCGGTGAGCCCCGGCAGCTCGATCCGCAGCGAGATCCGTACGCCCGCGTCGTGCCCGGCCGCCACATCCGATGCCCAGGCCCGCTGTTCGGGCAGCCGCTGCGGCTCGGCCGCGGCGAACGCGGGAGCCGCGGCGGCGACCGCCGCGGCCGGTGTGCGCGGCAGGCCGTCGGCGACCGCGTCCAGGAAGGCCCGCAGGAGCTGCTCGGGCGCGGGCAGCCGCAGCGGCTCCTCGCTCGTGTCGAGCGGTACGGCGTGCGCGGAGGGCGGCATGGCGGCCGCCAACTCCCGTACGCGGTCCAGATCCTCGGCCGCGAGCGGCCCGGCCCGCCAGGCGTCGTGATCGGTGGCGGTCAGTCCGGGCAGCAGGCGCCCGCGGGCGGCGAGCTGGAGGGCGACGAGCGCCGCCGCGCCCCAGAAGGCGGCCGCGGGATCGGCGTGCGCGGACGAGCGCGCCCTGGTCAGGACGGGCAGAGCCGCGCGTACGGGCAGGACTGCCGCCCGTACGGTGCGCAGCGTGACATCGGCCGCGACTACGGTCAGCTCTTCGACCGGGCTTGGTGCGGACGGCGGCTCGCTCCCGTCCGCCCGCCAGAAGGCGACCCGGCCGGTGCGGGGTGGGTCACCGGGCAGGAAGAGGGCGGAGCAACGGATGAGCTCGGTGATCTCGGACGTCGTTGCTGAAGGATGCCTGTGCACAGCGATGAGCATTCCTCAAGTTTGACTAGTGCTACTGAGCGGCCGAGGGTACAGCAGCGCGCACCCTTCGCGCGGGTGCGGCGGCCATGAGGTGGATCACGTATTGTCGTTCGGTTCACTTCCGCCCCACCTGCACGTCCACCATCATCGCGTCAAGGTGCCGGCGTCAGTGAAGTCGGGATTGAAGTCATAGGGGTAGTGCCATGGTCAACAAGGGATCCGTTACGTAGTTTCATCAGGTCGAAAGCCTGTCCTAAAGATCCGGAGACCCTTATGCCCCAGGCCGCCACTGTCGCGGAATCCACGGCAGCGACGTCAGGGAGCGACTTCGCCCCACTTCTGCGAGCCGTCAGGGAGCAAGGTCTCCTGGAGCGGCGCACCGGCTGGTACACGATGGGAATCGCGGCCAACCTGCTCGCTCTGGCCGTTGTTTTCACCGGCATAGTGCTCGTCGGCGACTCCTGGTGGACCCTCGCACTCGCACTGCCCCTCGCGGTGCTGTGGGGCCGTACGGCCTTCTTCGGCCACGACGCGGGACACTCGCAGATAACCGCCGGCCGCGGCCTCGGCCGGGCCATCGGGCTCATCCACGGGAACCTGCTGCTGGGCATGAGCCAGGCCTGGTGGAACGACAAGCACGTGCGCCACCACGCCAATCCGAACCACATCGACAAGGACCCCGACGTCGGAGTGGGCGCGCTCGTCTGGACCCAGAACCAGGCCGCGCAGCGCGAGGGCTTCGCCCGCTGGCTGACACGCAGCCAGGCGCGACTGTTCTTCCCGATGCTGCTGCTCGAAGGCATCGCGCTGAAGATCTCCGGCTTCCAGGACCTGCGCCGCCAGGGGGCGCGCGAGCGGATCCTGGAGGGCGCACTGCTGGTGGCGCACCTCGCCGGATACGCCACCCTGCTGCTGACGACCATGTCGGTGGGCAAGGCCGTCGCGTTCGCGCTGCTGCATCACGCGATCTTCGGACTTCACCTGGGCATGGCGTTCGCACCCAACCACAAGGGCATGGAGATGCCCGACCCGGACGGCGGGCGCTGGGGACACCTGCAGCGCCAGGTACTCACCTCGCGCAATGTCCGCGGCGGGATCCTCACCGACTGGTTCCTCGGCGGCCTCAACTACCAGATCGAGCACCACCTGTTCCCGAGCATGCCGCGCCCGTATCTGAGGCGCGCCCAGCCGCTGGTGCGTGAGCACTGCCGCTCGCTGGGTATGTCGTACGCGGAGACCGGTCTGATCGAGTCCTACCGTCAGGCGCTGCAGCACATGCACGAGGTCGGCGAGCCGCTCAGGGCGGTACCGGAACCGGTCGCGACCGCATAGCGGAACTGCGGGGCGGTCGCGCACGTTGTCGGAGCAGGGAGCGGCAACAGCCGCGAAGGAGGCGTCGAAGATGTCGAAGAGCGCTAAGGTCGCCGCCGGTGGTGTGGTGGTGGGCATCGCACTGATGATGATGGTCGGTTTCTGGCCGGGACTGCTCATCATGATCGGAGTTCCGGTCGTGGCCTACTTGATGCTGGACGATTCGCAGCGGCGCAGGCTGCGCCGGATCTCGCGCAAGGAGATCGGCCGCTGATCCGGCCAGGTCCTGCCCCTGCCGGTCCCGGTGGATCACCGGTGGGGGAGCACGGATGAGGGAGTCCCACGCGATGGGCGGCACGGTCGCGGCGGTCAGCAGCAACGCCGAGTACTCGTTCACCAAACCGACGCGCGACAGGATCACCTCGCTGGCCGGGCTCGGCGTGGAGGGCGACGTACACGCGGGCGTGACGGTCAAGCCGCCCCCTCGACCGGGTCTGATCCCGGGCCCTGGCCGACCCGACGCCCCCATGACCACCGGGCCCCTGAACGACCGGGCGGCGTGCTGAGACGCCGGTCAGGCGGGCCGTACGGCCATCTTGTCGAGCGCCTCAAGCAACCCCGGCAATTCGGGCCCCCGGCCGATCGGCAGGACTTCTCCCGGTTGGTCGTCGAGGAGCACGAAAGCAATGTCGTCGGTCCTCGCGACCACCGACCAGCCGGGACCGTCGGCGCGGAGCATACGAGCCTCACCCGAGGCGAACGTGGAGCGCACCCGCCCCGGTGGCGGCGGGGTCTCCACATAGGCACGCAGTTCCTCGATGACGTGCCGCACGCCCGCGTGCCGCGCGTCCCCGGGAGCGGCGAAGGTCTCCGCGTCATCGATCTGCTCACGCCAGGCCGCCCACTGCTGGGCGATCTCGTCCGCACCGAGGCGCCGCTGGGCCGCTCCCCACTGGTCGGTGTCGGGGGGCGTGAGAGGGGGGCGGTTCTCGCCTCCCTCCAGATCGTCCGGAGGGGGATCGTGCGGTGCCGGCACACCGGGCGCGGCGACCGCGAGCATGAGCGGCCAGCCGGGCAGTCCGGCGACGATCGTGCGCTCGTCGGGCGACAGGTCGTACTCCATGCCGCAGTCCCAGGACGCGATGGCGACGGCCACCAGCGACACGTCGTCAATGACCACGGTCCACCGCGCACCCGCGCCGTCCTGGCCGAGGACAAGCCCGTACCCCTCGGCGTACGGCTCAAGGCTGAGCGCCGCACAGGCCTGCGGATAGTCGTCACCGAGCACGCTCGGGAACTTCGCGGGCGTCAGCAGCACCGCGGTCAGCACAAGCAGTGCGTCCTCGGTGTCCTCGGCGGTGTCCGGCCCGGTCACGGCAGCCTCCCCATCGGATCGGTCGTCGGCGCACCTTAAGGGGATCGCGGGCCTCTTGTCACCAGCCTCGGCCTGCTCGGTCAGGCGGCCGGCAGGCCAAGGAGCGTACGCGCCACCCGCTGCGGGGACTCATCGCGCTCGCGCGCGAGCGCGATGACCGCCCGGCAGGCCAGCTCGTTGACACCGAAGGAGAGCGCCTCGGGCGAGACCCAGCCCGCGGCCTCGTCGATCCGCTGCTGATCGTCCTCCGCGCACGCGGACACATAGGCCGCCGCGGCCTCGAAGATATTGTGCTGCCGGGTGTCCCGGCACGCGGGCCGCACACCCGGACCCGTACCCCGCTCGAAGAGCTTCCGGAGCCTGTCCAACACCGCGGCCACCTTCCCCCTGAGTGGTTCGATCACCGATCTTCCAAGTATCTCCCCCCAACGTAGTGTTGGACCTGCGGGTGGGCCTGGACATCGACCGTAGGTACCTGCTGGGCGCCTTGAGCGGTGAACTCGATGGCCGGGCCGAGCTGATGGCCGCCGGCGTGTGTGTCGAGACCGTCCCGGAAGCTGGCCACAACGTCATGTTCGACAACGCGGCAGCCTTCACGCGCGCGGTGGCGGGTCAGGCCTGACTGACGGATTCGCCCTGGCTGACGCCGCTGCCCTGGTTGACGGCCAGCGCCAGGAACCGGTGCTCCTCGTCGACGTACGACGTCATCCGCCAGCCGGAACCGGCCAGCAGCTGACGGAGATTGGGCTCGGCGCGCAAGTCGTCCGCGGCCAGTCGGCGCCCCTGCCGCGCCGCGAGCGCCGCCCGGCCGATGGGGTGGAAGAGTGCCAGCAGGCCGCCGGGGCGCACCGCTCTGGCCAGCTCGCGGAGGTTCTCCGCGGGCCGGGGGAGATGCGCGATCAGGCCCGCGGCGAAGACGGCGTCGAGCGCTTCGGAGGCGACCGGCAGGCGGGCGACATCGGCGAGGAGCAGTTGCGCCGCTTGGTCACGCCCCGCGTGCGCCGCTTCGTCCAGCATCGCCGGTGTCAGATCCGCGCCGAGCACCGCGCCGTCGGGACCCACGGCGTTCCGCAGGAACGGCAGGGCGCGTCCGGTGCCGCAGCCCGCGTCGAGCACGGCGTCGCCGGGCCGCAGTCCGAGGGCCTTGACCGCCGCCGCGTACGCCGGATCGTCGTCCGGGAATCGCGTGTCCCAGCCCGCTGCCCGGGGGGTGAAGAATTCCTGAACGTGCGTGTGGTCATCGGCCATACGGACATGATCCCTCAGGATCTCCGGAGATTTACGGAGCTTTCGATGTCCACGTGATGTGCATGTTCGAGCGTGGCTCGATCATCCGAGAGCGGATCTCTGTCATATTCCAGCAGTTTTCGAAACGCGCCCCCAATATGCGCCCCCTTCAGGACTAGCGTCCCTGAGCCATGGGACACCTGGACCACGCCGCCTTCGGCTGGCTTACCCCCGTGCTGTCGTACGCGATGGCTGCCATCGGCGCCGCTCTCGCGCTGCGCTGCACCGTACGAGCGCTGGCCGCGAGCGGTCGCTCCCGCCGCAACTGGCTGCTCACCGCCGCGTCCGCGATCGGCACCGGCATCTGGACGATGCACTTCGTCGCGATGCTCGGCTTCGGCGTCACCGGCACCGCCATCCGCTACAACGTGCCGCTCACCGTGCTCAGCCTCGCCGTCGCGATGGTCGTCGTGGGCGCAGGGGTCTTCGCCGTCGGCTACGGCCGTGACCGGGTAAGGGCGCTGCTGCTCGGCGGCCTCACCACGGGCCTCGGCGTCGCGAGCATGCACTACCTCGGCATGGCGGCGCTGCGGCTGCACGGTGACGTTTCCTACGATCCGGTGCTTGTCGCGCTGTCCGTCGTCATCGCCGTCGTCGCGGCGACCGCCGCTCTCTGGGCGGCGCTGAACATCAAGTCGCCGGTCGCCGTCGCCGTCGCCTCGCTTGTCATGGGCGCGGCGGTCAGCAGCATGCACTACACGGGAATGGTGGCGGTGAGCGTACGGGTGGACCCGTCGAGCGGGGAGCTCCCGGGGGCCACGGCGATGCAGTTCATCCTCCCCCTCGCGGTGGGCCTCGGGTCGTACCTCTTCCTCACCTCAGCCTTCGTCGCGCTGTCCCCGACCGCGCGCGAGCGGGAGGCCGATGCCACGGCGGCACGCCTGGCCGAAACCGAGCCCGTCCACTAGCCCCGCCCCGCACAGCGGCTGGTCCGCGCGAGACGTATCCGGAACGAGGAGGCCATGCGCACACCCCGCAGGACCCCGGGCGACAAGGCACTATCCCGGTCCGCGCCCCCGGCGCGCGGACGGAGGGCGCACGCCGGCCCGCCCGCCGACGAAATCCGTGTGCAGGGGCCGCCACCGGACAGCCCCCGGTCCGCCGTCGTGGCCCCCGTGACGTGGCGGCTTCGCCCGAGGAGCGTGCGGGCGAAGGTGGTCTCGCTGCTGATGGTGCCCGTCGTATCCCTCCTCGTGCTCTGGGGCTTCGCCACTGTCACCACGGCGCAGGACGTGGCACGACAGCGGCAGGTGCAGCGGGTCGACGAACAGATCCGCGCCCCTGTGAGCGCCGCCGTCGCCGAGCTGCAGGCTGAGCGTCGGGCAGCGGTGCGCTACTTGGCGTCCCCCCAGGGGGCCGGCGACGAGCGCGCCGACATATTCGAGCAGCAGGGCAAGCGCACCGATGCGGCAGTGGCCGGGCTCCGGCTCGACGACGACCACACTGTCGCCGTCGGCGCGGATCTGCCGGGTCCGGTGGCTGCCGGACTCGAAGCGTTCGTCGCCAGTGCGCAGGAGTTGCGCGCCCTGCGTACCGGCGTCGTCGACCGCGTCGCTGACCGGGACAAGACGTACGAGCATTACACCCGGACCATCGACGCCGCATTCCGCGTCACGGGAGCACTCACCGGTATCCAGGAGGCCAGGCTGGGCTCCGACGCGCGGGTGCTGTTCGAATTCGCCAGGGCCGGCGAGATGCTGTCACGCGAGGACGCGTTGCTCACCTCCGCGCAACTCGGCCGGAACTTCGACGCGCAGCGGCTGCGCCTCTTCGGCGGAACAGTCGAGACCCGCAGGAACTTGACCGCGTCAGCCGTCAGCGACCTGCCGGGTCCCCAACGGGAGGCCTGGCGCGCACTCACCAAGGGGAGCGCGTACGGCGCCGTACTCACTGCCGAGGACAAGGTGGCCGCCGCCGAGCCCGGCCGGAAGGCGGCTTTCGCTGTCCCGGTGGACACCTGGGAGCAGGCCCACACCAGTGTGCGGCGTGCCGTACGCGCGATCGGCACGGGGGCCGACAGGGATGCAGCCCGTAGCGCCGACCCGCTGGCCCGCAGTGTGCTGACCCCCGCGGGCGCGGCCGTGCTCCTGGGGCTCGCCGCCGTGGCCGCCTCCCTCTTCATTTCCGTACGCATCGGCCGCGGCCTCGTCGTTGAACTGGCCGGCCTGCGCAACAACGCTCTGGAGATCGCCCGGCGCAAACTGCCGCACGCCATGCACCGGCTCCGCGCCGGAGAGGAACTCGACATCAAGGCGGAAGCTCCGCAGGGGCCACCCGCCGAGGACGAGATCGGCCAGGTCGGCGAAGCCCTCGCCACCGTGCACCGCGCGGCTCTCGTGGCGGCCGCCGAACGTGCCGAACTGGCAGGCGGGGTCTCCGGGATCTTCGTCAACCTCGCGCGGCGCAGCCAGGTCCTGGTCCACCGTCAGCTCAACCTGCTCGACAGCATGGAGCGCCGCGCGGACGACCCGGGAGAGCTCAGTGACCTCTTCCGTCTCGACCACCTCACCACTCGGATGCGCAGGCACGCGGAAAGCCTGATCATCCTGTCCGGGGCGGCTCCCGGTCGCGCCTGGCGCAAGCCCGTACCGCTGACGAACGTCGTCCGCGCCGCGGTCTCCGAAATCGAGGACTACGCGCGCGTGGAGGTACGGCAACTGTCCGAGACAGCGGTCGTCGGCGCCGCGGTCGCCGACCTCACCCATCTGCTCGCCGAACTCATCGAGAACGCGGCCCAGTTCTCCCCGCCGCACACCAAGGTGCGCGTCAGCGGCGAGCTTGTCGGCAATGGGTACGCCCTGGAGATCGAGGACCGTGGACTCGGCATGGGCAAGGAGGTACTCGCGGAGGCCAACCGCAGGATCGAACAGTCCGAGGCCCTTGACCTCTTCGACAGTGACCGGCTCGGGCTCTTCGTCGTCAGCAGGCTGTCCTCCCGCCACGACATCAAGGTCCATCTGCGCACCTCGCCCTACGGCGGTACCACCGCGGTGGTCCTGCTGCCGGTCCCTCTGCTGCAGAGCGCCGTCAGCAGGAAGGACAGGCCTCCGCGGGACGAGGGCCACACCGGACGCGAGGAGCAGCCGGAGCTGCGGTCTGACCTGCGGTCTGAGCTGCGGGAAACCGCATCGCCGTCCGGGCCGGCTCATGGCCCAGCTGTCGTGCAGCGAGGGCGTACGAACGGCACCGCTTTTCCATCGTCGCCTACCCGGCCGGCCCTCGCCACACAGCAGGGGCCACCGGCGCCCGCGGGAGTCACCGCGCTGCGCCCGCGCGGCCGTGCCGGTGGCGACGGCGACCGGGAGGGGGACGCGACGGGGATCCGGGAGTCCGAGGGGGAACTCCCGCGCAGGGTCAGGCAGGCCAGCCTCGTGCCACAACTGCGCGAAGTCGCCGCACCCGAGACCACGGCACCCCACGCCTCTTCCGGCGAGGGCCCGGACGACCCACACGAGCGCACCCCGGAGCAGGCAAGGGACCGGCTGACCGCCTACCGCAAGGGATGGGCCCGCGGCCACGCAGCGCCGCGCGGCTCCCGCTCGGGGAGGGGCGAAGCCCACGGCTCCGCGGACCGCGGCAGCGAAGGAGATCACGCATGATCGAGCACGAGAGAACCGGGACCGCTCATCCCCGCGGGGAATTCGACTGGCTGCTGGACGACCTGGTGGCCGGGGTGGGCGAGATACGGCACGCGGTCCTGCTGTCGAACGACGGCCTGGCCGTCGGCGTGTCGAGTGGACTCAGCCGCGAGGACGCCGAGCACCTGGCCGCCGTGGCCTCCGGATTCCACAGTCTGGCCAAGGGCGCGGGGCGGCAGTTCCACGTCGGAGGCGTGCGCCAGACGCTGGTGGAGATGGACCACGGCTTCCTGTTCGTCGCCGCGGCGGGCGACGGCTCCTGCCTGGCCGTCCTGAGCACCGCCGCCGCGGACATCGGCCTCGTCGCCTACGAAATGGCCCGGCTGGTCAAACGTGTCGGCGAGCACTTGTACGCGCCGCCCCGCACGTGACCGGGGACAGGGGCCTCGACCCCACCGACCGGGGCAGTCAGTGGTACGACGCGGACGCGGGCCCCCTCGTACGCCCGTACGCGATGACCGGGGGCAGGACGAAGCCGGGCCCGAGTGGAGTGCGGTTCGACCTCATCGCTCTGGTTGTCGTTGTGGACGGCGCACCGGGCAGCGCCGAGGAGTCGCTGCTCGGCCCCGAGCACCGTTCGTTGCTCGCGCTGTGCCGCGCGGAGCCTCAGTCCGTCGCGGAGCTCGCCGCCGACGCGGACCTGCCCGTCGGTGTGGTGCGGGTACTCCTCGGCGACCTGCTCGAATCCGGCTACGTAGAGGTCAGCAGGCCTGTACCCCCTGCCCAGCTACCCGATGAGAAGATCCTGAAAGAAGTGATCGATGGGCTCCGAGCGCTCTGACGACAAGGGCGGGCAGACGACCGCCCTTGCGTTGAAAATCCTGGTCGCCGGTGGCTTCGGGGTCGGCAAGACCACCCTCGTCGGCGCCGTCAGTGAGATCCGGCCGCTGCGTACCGAAGAACTGCTCAGCGAAGTGGGCCGGACGGTGGACGACACCGGAGGCGTCGACCGGAAGACCACCACGACCGTCGCCATGGACTTCGGACGCATCACCATCAGGTCCGGACTCTCGCTCTACCTCTTCGGCACACCGGGGCAGGACCGGTTCTGGTTCCTGTGGGACGAGCTGTCCCAGGGCGCTTTGGGTGCCGTAGTCCTCGCGGACACACGCCGCCTCGAAGACTGTTTCCCGGCAGTCGACTACTTCGAGCACCGGCGCATCCCCTTCGTCCTGGCGCTCAACTGCTTCGCGGGGGCGCGGACCTACGGCGCACACGAAGTCTCACGCGCCCTCGACCTGGACCGGGGGACACCGGTCGTGCTGTGCGACGCACGGGACCGGGACTCGGGAAAGGAAGTGCTGGTGCGCCTGGTCGAGTACGCGGGGCGGATGCACACTGCCCGGTGGCTCGACTCAGCGGGCTAGCCCCGATACGGCCGCCCCCGTCGAGCCCGTCGAGCCCGTCGAGCCCGTCGAGCCCGACGGGGACGCAGATGCGGAGGGGAGTGCGGACGCGAGTGCAAATACGGAGGCAGATGCAGGTGCGAATGCAGGTGGCGACACGCTTGCCGCCACGGCGACAGTGGGGAAGGCTTGCGGCACATCAGGGGTGATGGGGAACAGATGAACGGGGAGGGCCGGAACGATGGCGCTGGACAAGGGACTTGACTGGCTGCTGGACGACCTCACGAGCCGGGTGGAGCATGTGCGGCACGCCCTCGTACTGTCCAACGACGGTCTGGTGACCGGAGCGAGCACGGACCTGGCGAGGGAGGACGCCGAGCACCTGGCCGCCGTCTCGTCCGGGCTGCACAGTCTCGCCAAGGGGTCGGGGCGCCACTTCCGGGCGGGCAAGGTCCGCCAGACGATGGTCGAGTTCGACGACGGAGTCCTGTTCGTCACCGCCGCGGGTGACGGTAGCTGTCTGTGTGTGTTGAGCGCGGCCGAAGCCGACATCGGTCAGGTCGCGTACGAGATGACGCTGCTGGTCAACCGCGTGGGGGAACACCTCGGCGTCGCAGCCAGGCAACCGGAGGGCTTCACCGCCGGCACGGACGTCTGACCTGCTCGGCCACTCGCTCGACCCACGTCCGACCTGCGCAGACTTGCCTGGCCGTGGAGTTATCCACAGGCCGGGCGAGGATCGGGTCTTACGGGCTACGGTCGTCACCGAGAGTAATCACATCTCACGGGGAGACGTCATGGCCGTACAGGAAGCACACCGCGCCGTTGCCGACGCTACGGACGCTGCCGGTGCGCCGGCGCGAGCGCAAGCACCGTCATCGGCACGGGCGCAAGCATCGCCACAGTCACAGTCACAGTCACAGTCACAGGCATCGGTACCGCCACCGCCACCGCCGCCGCCGCCGAGCAAGCCGTTGGCCGCAGCCAGGGCCGCGCAGGAACTGGGTCTGAAGCGAGCCGAGCTGGACCTCGTCGTCCAGCTCGGCCACATCCGGGCGAGCGCGGATCCGGCGACAGGGCGCCGCCGATTCGCGCGCGAGGAGATCGACAGACTGCGGGCGGCGCACGGGACCCCCGAGGCGCTGCGGGAGCGGGTGCGAACGGTCGGCACCACCGAAGGCGCCCTGCTCATGAGCATCAGCCCGGCTCGTTTCACCCGGCTGGCCCGCACCGGATACATCAGTCCCGTCAAGTTCTACCTCAACCGCTACCGGGCGGTCGTCTGGCTCTATCTCGCGGAAGACCTCCGGGCGTTCGCCTCCCGCGAGCCCGGCCTGCTCACTGGCCGGTCCCCGGATGCGATGCGCAGCATGCTCGATTCGGGAGAGGACTGGCGGGCCCGCAACTGGCGCGCCCGGCGCCTCGGCCTGCTGACGCGGCAGACCAGGGATCCCTGGGAGCGGGCGGCGATCATCAGCTCCGTGCTCGACCCCGTCCAGCTCGCGGAGGTCGTCGACGACCCCTATGAACGCGCGTACCTCCACAAGCTCCGGCCCGAACCTGCCGTGGGGCACAGCGAGTCGGCCGCGGCGCGCGAGGTCGCCGGTCAGTTGCTGCTGGCCGACGACCCGGACGAAATCCTCTGGCAACGGGTGAGCCTGGCCCTGTTGCTGGACGACGCCCGTGAACACCGGTCCGCCCCATGCCCGGACGCCCAGCGACCGTTGCCGGCTCCCGCCCACCAGGACGCCGGGCACCCGCTGCCGGCCTGTGCCCAACCGGCGGGCGGCCGACCGTTGCAGACCTCCGCCGCCTGCCCGGACGGTGAACGGTCACTTCCGGCTCACCCTCTTGAGCCCCCTCGAGGGATCCGCGGCTGGCTGCACCGAAGGAGGCCAACTCACGTGGACGCTCGCTAGGGCGCGGCTCTCGGGGCCACGCTGGTCAGGGGCGCACGCCTCCGGCGTCTCTTCCTGCACGCCCTGGAGGGCCGGGACGGCCTGACCGTGAGCCGGCGGGCAGGGTTCCTCGCGGGCCTTACGGCCTGGGTCCGCGAGGTGCCGAGCTGCGGTGCAGCACTGACGTACGTGCACCCCCGCGGTGCAGCACTGACGTACAGGACTAAAGGGGGTCGAGAGAGCCCGGAGCGGGGCGACCAGCAGGGGCTCGCGCAGGGGCAGGACGGCGGCGGCGGTGCCGAGAACGGCCCGGTGCGTCGTCGCGGCCAGATGCCCCAGGTGGGTGAAGGTCTCGAAGACCGACCCGGCGTCGCCGAAATGCTCCACGTCGAAGAGCGGAACGTCGCGTACCCACAGGGCCGCGAAACCCAGCCGGTCGGCGAGCTGCGCCAGCCTGGAGTGCTCGGTCAGGGCAGGCACGCCGAAGGATCGGCCCGCCGCCCGGTCGGTGAGCAGCCGGGACGTTCCCCAGTCGCTGTCCAGGGGAAGCTCCAGCCCGACTGTGAGGCGGCCGTCGGAGGAGACCAGGCGGTCGAGGGCGGTGGGAGACGGTGCCATGGCGTGATCACGCCTTCGGTACGGAGGGGCGGCCCCGTGGGCCGACCGGCGAGTGATCCGCGAGGCGAACCAACGGGCGACCCGGCGCCGAGGATGATTCGGCGCCGAGGCTGGTCCCCAGGGATGCGCCCGCACTAGTTGCGTACGCGTATAATTGCATGCGCGGGCTATTGTGCGCGCGCTGTCACGGAGCCCGACTGCACGCCACGCATTCGAAACTCCCACCCCAGGCAGGCCGGGGTGACCCCGCGAGAGCGTCCTCGGGGCGTGTCCAGCGTGATGAGTCAGCGGCGGGTCACGGGCCAGGCCGTGGGCGGCACGCCTCCCGACGCGGCTTCGGTGTACATCGCCCAGATCTGGGCGGGGTGGCCGGCACCGACGTTCTTGAGGGTGACCTGCTTCTGGGTTTTGGCGTCCTCACCGAAGAGCCCGATCGAGGTGATCAGGTCCGGTGTGCCGCCGATGAACCACTCCGCCTTCCCGTCGTCGGACAGACCGGAAGTCCCTGCGACGAACTGTCCACTCCTGTCCACCCTCGTGGCGACGACGGCGTCGCTCCCGTCCACGCCGCGGGTCAAGGCGGTGGCGAGGTGGGAGTTGACCAGTTCGGCAGCCTGGGGAGTGATTGCCCGGCCACCCACTGCCGCTGGCAGACGCGTGCGCTCGTCACCGCGCTGCGCCGATTTCACGATCGACGGGGTGACCTTCTTGCCCTGGTTGCTGAACGAGGCGTACACACCGGCCATTTCCAGCGGAGCGGCCCCCATCAACCCGAGCGACGTCGCCTGCGCCGACGCGAAGGCGCTCGGGTCCGTACGCATGCCCAGGCTTGTCGCGGTCCGCCTGATGGCGGCGGGGCCGATGTTGTGCTTGCCGTCCACCTTGCCGTCCACCGAGGTGGCAAGGACGACCGGTTCAAAGGTGACGCCTGCCTGGTAGTCGGAGCGGGTCGCGTTGTTGAGGTAGTGCTGCGTGTAGTCGCGACCGCCGTAGAGCGCCAGAATGCGCCCGTTCCTCGGATCCACCGAGACCGCCCCGGCCTGCCGGTCGGGATCCGGCTTCGGCTTCCGCGCGACGGACTTGGGCTTCGGGCCCGCGGCGGCGAGTCCCGTCGTGACCGCACGCTCCAGTGCGCGCTGCTTGGCCGGATCCACATTGAGGGTGATCGTCCAGCCGCCGCCCGCCAGTTCTTGCTCACTGACGCCCGCGTCGGTCAGCTCTCGCCTGGCGGTGTCCACCAGATAACCCGCCTGCCCCGAAAGGCCCGCGCCGGGCTTGGGGGCCGCCGGCACGGGGAATGTCATCCGCTTGCGTTCCGCCTGCTTCAGCCAGCCCTCCTCGACCATGTTGTCGAGCACGTAACCCCAGCGCGCCTTCACCAGCCGCTTGCCCGCGGGGGCCGCGACCGCCCAGTCGTACTGGCTGGGCGCCTGCAGTAGTGCCGCGAGGTACGCGCCCTGCTCGACGGTGAGGTCCTCGACCTCCGCGTTGTAGTACGCGCGGGCCGCCGCCTGCACGCCGTACGCGAGCCGCCCGTAGTAACTGCTGTTCAGATAGCCGGCGAGGATGTCGTCCTTGGAGTTCTGCCGGTCGACCTTGAGGGAGATGACCAGCTCCTTCACCTTGCGGCTGACGGTCTGCTCCTGGCTGAGGTAGTAGTTCTTGACGTACTGCTGAGTGATGGTCGACCCGCCCTGCTTGCCCTGGCCCGTCACCGTGTTGGCGATGCCGCGGGCGGTGCCCGTCAGGGAGATGCCCGAGTCGCTGTAGAAGCCCCGGTTCTCCGCCGCGACGAAGGCACGCTGTACGTCCTTGGGGACGCGGCCGATCGGGACGCTCTCCCGGTTCACGTCGCCGGTACGGGCGAGGCGGGTGCCGTCGCTGAACAGGTAGACGTTGCTCTGGGCCTTCGCCTGCGCGTTCGCCTGGGGGATGTCGATGGCGATGTACAGGAAGGTGAAGGCCGCGCCCACCAGGACACACACGGTGAGGACTGCGGCGAGTGCCTTGCGCCAGGTGACGAGACGGCGTCTCCCGGACCGCCTGGCGGCTTTCGGCCGTCGTCGTCGGTGCTTGCCCGAGTTCTGGTCGCCGACTTCTCGCGTCGCGACGACCTCTCTGTTCGCTCCAGCCTTATCGATTCCATCTACTTCGCCGACCCCATCTACTTCGCCGACCCCATCTACTTCGCCGACCCCACCGACTTCGCCGACCCCACCGACTTCGCCGACCCCATCGGCTTCGCCGGTCTCGCCGGCTTCGTCCGCCCTCCGCCGCTCCGCCGTCCGCTCCGGACTCCGCCTGATACCCATGGCGCCATCCTCGGGGCCGAAGATCTTGGTCAACCGCAAGGGATGCATCGGTCGCCGCGCGGAGGTGTATCAGCGGTGTATCGGCTCTGCCTCGGCACAGGAGGGGCCGCCGGGCAGTCGGAGGGTGGCGAGGGCGCCCCCGTCGGGCGCGTTGGTGAAGGTCAGCTCGGCGCCAATGACTTCGGACTGGCCGAGCGCGATGGTGAGGCCCAGGCCGTGGCCCGTTCCGCGTTCGCGGGCGCCGGTACGAAACCGCTGCGGGCCGTCCTTGAGCAGCGTGTCCGGGTAGCCGGGACCGTGATCGCGTACGGTCACGGTCCTTCCGGTGCGTGCAGTCCCGCCCGGCACGGTGACGGTGACGGTGACCGTCACCGGAGAGCGGCCGTGCCGGTGCGCGTTGACGACCAGATTGGTGATGATCCGCTCCAGCCTGCGCGGGTCCGTCCAGACCGTTACGGCCCCCTCGGATCCGTACGCGGCAGGCTCACCCGCACCACCCGCACCACCCGCACCACCCGCACCACCCACAGCATCCACAGCACCCACCGGCTTCTCAGCACCCTCGAAGCTGAGCCGGGCGGGCAGGCCGGTCCGGGTGACAATCTCCTCCAGCAGCGGGCCGAGGGCGCACGGTGACAGATCGGCCTGCTCCGCTCCCGCGTCCAGCCGGGAGATCTCCAGGAGCTCCTCGACCAGGGCGCTCAGGACGCGTACCCGGTCACGTACGTACCCGGCCGCTTCCCCCTCGGGCAGCAGCTCGGCGGAGGTGACCAGCCCCATGAGCGGGGTGCGCAGTTCGTGGGCCACATCGGCGGTGAAGCGCTGCTCGCCGCGCAGCCGTTCTTGAAGGGCGGCCGCCATCGTGTCCACGGCCGTGGAGATCTCGGCGATCTCGTCGTGCGGGCGGGGCGCCGCGGAGATCCTGGCGTCCAGGTCCCCGGCCGCGATGCGACGCGCGGTCCTGGCGGCGGTCCGCAGCCTGCGGCTCATCCGTCCGGCGGTCAGCACGCCCAGGGGCAGCACCACCGCGGTGGTCGTCACCCCGGCCAGGACCATGTTCGTGTCGAGCGCGCCGATGTCGCGCATCGTGGTGGTCATGTCGACGCGTACGGAAAGGACTTGGCCGCCGGCCGGGCGCGCCGACCACATCGCGGGACCGCCCGGTCCGGCCGTGAACTCGGTGCCCCGGCGCCCCTTCGCCACCAGCCCCCGCAGGTCCTCGGGCAGGCCGGGCGCGCCCAGTTCGGCACCGGAGCCCTGGACCGAGCCGGTGCGGGCGTAGGTGGCGGCGGCCCGGTCCAGTGTGGTGCGGGCTGCGTCGCGCGCCTGGGACAGTTCCCGCTCGCGCGACGCGTGGTGCACGAGCACCCCTACGGTCGCGGCGACGGCGCAGACGGCCGCGGCGACCAGGGCCACGATCCGCCATCTCAGGGCCATGATCAGCGCCGCAGCTTGTAGCCGAAGCCGCGGACCGTCTCGATCCGGTCGGCGCCTATCTTGGCGCGCAGACGCTGGACATGGAGGTCGACCACCCGGGTGTCGCCGTGCCAGGCGTGGTCCCACACTCGGCTGAGGAGGGTCCTTCGCTCCAGTACGACACTGGGCGAGGCGGCGAATTCCAGCAGCAGCCGCAGCTCGGTCGGCGTGAGGGCGACCACCTGTCCCGCACGTCGTACCTCCATCCCACGGGTGTCGATGGTCAGGTCGCCGAATACCAGCATCCCGTCGTGGCCCGAAGCCTCCCGGTCCGCCTCGGCGGCGGGGGCGAACGAGGCGCGGCGCAGCAGGGAGCGGATGCGGGCGACGAGGACCGCGCTCTCGCACGGCTTGACGACGTAGTCGTCGGCGCCCGCCTCCAGACCGGACACGATGTCGAGGGTGTCACCCCGCGCGGACATCATCAGGATCGGCGCCAGACTCAGTTCGCGGACCCGGCGGCACAGCCCGATTCCGTCCAGGTCGGGGAGCATCACATCCAGCAGCAGCAGGTCCGGATTGGTGTCGCGGAAGATCTCCAGACCGGTCAGTCCGTCGCCTGCGGTGGACACGGTGAAGCCGTAGCGCTCCAGCAGCATGCGGACGGTGTTACGGATCACCTCGTCGTCCTCGACGAGCAACAGGTGCGCCTCGGCCGCGGAGCCGGGCGGGGCGAAGGAGATCGTCATTGGGGCGTCCTTGATTGCGGGCTCGGCTGGGGGCCTGTGTGCGGGGTCGTGGTCACGGCCGGGCTCGGCGTCGAGACCGCACCGGACGGGGTACCGGCCCCGCCCTGCGGTGTGACGGCGGCCAGCACCGTGCCGTTCCAGCGGTAGCGGACGGTGAAGCGGCCGTTGTCGGCGGTGGAGGTGATCACCAGGTCGTGGCCCAGGGTCTCCCCGGTGAGCCCGAGCGACCCCAAGCTGGTCAGCACCGGCCGGACCGTGCTGCCCGAGGCCCGGTAGACGTGGATCAGGGTCAGCCCCGCGGACGTCTCGTCCCATGCCACCACGACCTCGTCGTGCCCGTCGCCCGTCACGTCCCGGTACACGGGCCGACGCAGGCCGCAGTCCGTGCCGGGGCAGTCCGTCAGCGCGTCCCGTACCAGTCGCGGCACGCTGGGATCCTTCTCCAGCAGTTCCTTCACCGGCACCTTGCGCAGCCCGCCCGTGGGCACGGTGACACCTTCGAGGACCGGGTACTGGGGGGTCGGGGGAGTGGGCCCGCCCGCGTTGGGCGGAACCGGCGGCGCGTAGTCCGGCCACAGCGGCGACGCGCTGACCGGTGGGGAGAGGCGGGGTGCCACGCCATCGTCGCGCGCTCCGGTCTCCGACGCGCAGGCCGTCAGCCCCACCAGGGCCGCACCGGCGGCCAGGGCGGTCAGGAGGAGCCGCCCGCGGTCAGGGGGGCCGGTGTGGGGGAAGCGGCGCATAGGTACGTCAGCGTACTGGTGTACGGACGGGTCACTTCCGCGGACCACACGATTCACTTGCCGTTTCGGCAAGAACGTTTGCCGTCGGGCGTGGACAGGGCGGAGCATCTCCCCTGGACGACGGATGGAGGTACTTCGCATGACCGCATACACAGAATCCGAGCGGCACTACGACGTCGTGGTGATCGGTGGCGGGGCTGCCGGGCTGAGCGGTGCGCTCACCCTGGCCCGCGCCCGCCGCTCGGTGCTCGTGATCGACGCGGGCCGGCCGCGCAACGCCCCCGCCTCGCACATCCACAACTACCTGGCACACGAAGGAGCCGCGCCCTTGAAGCTGTTGGCCACGGGCCGTGCCGAAGTCACCGGTTACGGGGCCGAGTTCGTCGAGGGCCATGTGGTCGAGGCCAAGCGCGTCGACGCCGGGGGCTTTCGCGTCGTACTCGCGGACGGATCCACGGTCGCCGCGAGCCGGCTGCTGGTGACCACCGGCCTGATCGACGAGCTGCCCCGGCTGCCGGGCATGGCCGAGCGGTGGGGACGCGACGTCCTGCACTGCCCGTACTGCCACGGCTGGGAGGTCCGCGATCAGCCGATCGGCATCCTGGCCACCGGCCCGCTCGCGGTGCACCAGGCACTGATGTGGCGGCAGTGGAGCCGTGAGGTGACCCTCTTCCTGCACACCGGACCCGAGCCGGGCGACGCGGAGTACGAACAGCTCGCCGCCCGCGACATCGCCGTCGTCGAGGGCGAGGTGACCGGCCTGGAGGTGACGGACGACCGGCTCACCGGCGTGACCCTGAAAGGCGGTCGGGTGATCCCGAGCCGGGCCGTGGTGGTCCTCCCGCGCTCCATCGCCCGCGCAGGCATCTTCACCAGCCTGGGCCTCGGCACGACGGAACTGGACAAGGACGGTTACGCGCTCGGTAGTTACGTCGCCTCCGACGCCTCCGGGGCGACACAGGTGCCCGGGGTGTGGGTCGCAGGCAATGTGGCCAACCTGACCGAAACGGTCATCGGCGCCGCCGCCGCGGGTGTGCGTGCCGCTGCGGCGGTCAACGCCGACCTGACCGTCGACGACACCCGCCGGGCTGTCGCACGCCGCAGTGGAACGAAGACCGAGTCATGAGCGACCCCAACCTCAACCTCAACCTCAACCTCAACCCCGACCCCGACCCCGACCAGGAGACCTCGATGGCCGACGACGAAACCAGCACCTCTGACGAGGCGTTCTGGGACAGCCGCTATGAGCAGAGCGACCGGATCTGGAGCGGGAACCCCAATACCGCCCTGGTCCGCGAAGTCACCGGAGTGCGGCCGGGCAAGGCCCTCGACCTGGGGTGCGGTGAAGGGGCCGACGCGATCTGGCTCGCGCGGCAGGGTTGGCGCGTCACCGCCACCGACATCTCCGGGGTCGCCCTGGCCCGTGCGGCCCGGCATGCGGCAGCGGAGGAGGTCGCCGACCGTATCGACTGGCAGCAGCACGATCTCGGAGCGTCCTTCCCCAAGGGCGCCTTCGAACTCGTATCGGCCCAATTCCTGCACTCCCTGGGCGACATGCCGCGCGAGGAGATCCTGCGGTCCGCCGCCTCGGCCGTCGCGCCCGGCGGGATGCTCCTGGTCGTCGGGCACGCGGGATGGCCCTCCTGGGAGGACAACCCTCAACCCGGTGTGCACTTCCCGATGACGAAGGAGGTCCTCGAAGCGCTTGAACTCCCCGAAGGACAGTGGGAGGTGCTCATCAGCGAAGAACACCAGCGGATCCAGACCGCTCCCGACGGGGAGCCGGGCACTCGCACGGACAACACCCTGAAAATCCGCCGCGTGAGCGCGTGAGCGCGTGAGCGCCCGGCGCCGGCCCACCTGATCGCCCGAAGGGCCGCCCCGGGCAATAAATTCGATTGCCTCCCGGGGCGGCGATGGGATGTACTCCCGCTGGTGAACGTCGTGCGCAAGGTGGCGGTGGGGTCAGCGGCGGATCAGCCGGACATGGGTCGCGGCCGCTGAGCTGACCTGATCCGCGACGCGGTAGCCGTCGATACCGGCCCCCAGGTTGTCGAGCAGCCGCTCGCCCCCGCCGGCGAGGATCGGGACGATGGCCAGGTGCAGCTCATCGACGAGCCCGGCACGCAGGAACTGCTGAACGGTGGTCGGACCGCCCCCGATCCGTACGTCCTGGCCCGCGGCCGCCTCGAACGCCCTTTGCCGCACGGTCTCGATGGGCTCGTCGGTGAAATGGAAGGTGGTCCCGCCCTCCATCGGCACCGACGGGCGCAGATGGTGCGTCAGGACGAACACCTCATGGTGGTAAGGCGGGTTGGGGCCCCACCACCCCGTCCATGACTCGTCGTCCCACGGACCCCGCTGCGGCCCGAACATATTGCGCCCCATGACAGTGGCACCGATGTTCTGCTCGCTCCGGTCGAGGTGGTCGATGTCGATCCCCGTCTTGCCCTCGGCACGGTCGCTCATCGCGGCGAACATCCACGCGTGCAGGTCCTCGACACCGTCGCCGAAGGGCGCTTCCAGACGCTGATTGGTGCCGACGGCGTAACCGTCCAGGGAGATCGTGAGGTTGTGTACGCGCAGCTTGGGCACGGTGTTCTCCTTGGTGCGTCCGGAATCTGGCCTGCGGAGCCCATGCGCGGGACCGCCGATAGGCTCGCTCTCACCCCTGCGTCGATCGAGGTGCGGGCGGATCGACAGTCTGCCCAAGAATTTTTCCGGTCGGGTCCTGCCGCGCGGAAACGGTCAGGTCTTGCCGCGCAGAGATACGTCGACGACCTCGGCGATCGCGTTGGTATAGCGCACGATGCCCGGCGAGCGCACCGGACACGGGCGGGAATTCTTCGTGGTCGGGGCGAGACAGAAGTGCAGATGATCGTCCTCGCGGTGCAGGGCGGTGAGCCCGCCCGCGCAGTCTCGCGCGCGGGCCCGTTCCTCGTCGTTGCAGGGCACCTGTCGTGTCCAGGTGTAGCGGTCGCCCGCCGGGCTCACCCGCCGTCCCGCGTCCGCCACGGTGTCCGGACCTGACGCGGCCTGGGCCCGGTAGATGTCGTTGACCCGGCGGACCCGGTCCGGCGAGAAGGCGTCCGGGGCCTGTAGCACCCACACGATCCCGGGACGGGGGATCCCGGCGTCGCGCGCCGCCGCCGCGATCTGTCGGGTGAGAGCCTTCGCGTCGGCCGCGTACCGCGTGTAGTACCGCGCGTTGCCGCCCTGCGGGATCGAGCCCATGCACGGCGTGTAGCCCCAGGAGTTTCCCCAGAACTGCAACACCACGACGCTCGGCCGCTCGGCCCCGACCAGGGCGGCCGCCTTGTCCCGGGGCGGCACCAGGGAATCGTGCTGCGTCTCGGTCAGGTAGTCGCACAGGGTCGTACCGGAATGCGGCGCACTGTGTACGGTCGCCCGCCCGGTGGCGGAGACCCGGTCGGCCAGGGCCGCCTGGCTCTCCATGGCCAGGGAGTCCCCGAGGTACAGGACGCTGGACTTCTCCCGAGGCCGCTGTTCCCGCTGCTTCGATGCCTTCGGGGCGGGCGTGCCCGGCCCGGATTCCGCGGACCGCCCGGCGGCCGGCGGACTGGGAGCGGCTGCCGGGGGAGCGGTGGGGCCGTCCGAGGGATCCGAGCAGCCGGTCACCCAGACCAGCGCCAGTACCACCAGTGCCGCAACCCGTCCACGCCTCACAGCAGCTCCCTCCGTCCGGCTATCAGGGACCACAGTGGACCCGGAGGGCACAGAGGTCCAGACCGTGTACACGCCAATACGGGTTACGCGCTCGGCGGGACACGGGACGCCCGCCGAGTCCCCCGAGGAGACTTGGGCGTCCGGGAAGTGTCAGGATGTCGGTATGACGAGCAAGGTTTACTTCGACATCACCATCAACGACGAGCCCGCCGGGCGGATCACCTTCGACCTGTTCGACGACGTGGTCCCGCTGACGGCGGAGAACTTCCGCGCGCTGGCGACCGGCGAGAAGGGCTTCGGCTTCAAGGGCTCGTCCTTCCACCGTGTCATTCCGGACTTCATGCTCCAGGGTGGCGACTTCACCCGGGGCAACGGCACCGGCGGCAAGAGCATCTACGGCGAGAAGTTCGACGACGAGAACTTCAAGCTCAAGCACACCAAGCCGGGCCAGCTGTCGATGGCGAACAGTGGGCCGAACTCCAACGGCTCCCAGTTCTTCATCACCACCATCGTGACCTCGTGGCTCGACGGCAAGCACGTCGTCTTCGGTGAGGTCGCCGACGAGGACAGCCTGAAGCTGGTCAAGAAGATCGAGGGCTACGGCTCCTCGAACGGCAAGACCAGCGCCAAGATCACCATCGCTGACTCCGGGGCGCTCTGACCAGCTCCTGCCGGATTCACCTGTGCCGGGGGCGGCGAGACATCGCCGCCCCCGGCACAGGTGCGTACAGCGCTCGGCGGCTCCCAGGATCCCCCTGCGCGCGCGTGCCTCGTCGCCGATGCCGTCCGCCGAGGTGTCAGGCCCCCGCACTCTCCTCCGGGCCGTCACATTCCCGCTACAGAGCAGGTGCGCGGGAGGACCCGGTCCAGGGCGGGCTTAAACTCCTGGGCGCCGGATCATTGTGCGGGCAGGGTGAAGATGTCATGGCAGAACGCGCATCTATTGTGCCGTTTCGTGCGTTCATTGAGCCAGGGGCACTCTCATGTGACCGCACCACAGGGGTATTTGGGGTATTCATCTTGAAAATTAGCGCTATGAGCATGCGTCGTGCGTCCGCAGTGGCGATTACCACGGGGGCCGTTCTGTCGGCCGGGGTATTGACCACTCCGGCGCAGGCCGCCGCGGTCCCGGCGCCGAGCATTGTCGCCAAGGGCGGCTTTGTGATGAACAACGGCACGGGCAAGACTCTCTTCGGCAAGGCCGCGGACACCCGTCGCTCCACCGGCTCCACCACCAAGATCCTGACGGCCAGGGTGGTGCTCGCGCAGCCGAACCTCAACCTTGACGCCAAGGTCACGGTCCAGAAGGCGTACAGCGACTACATCGTCGCGAACACCGCGTCGTCGGCACGTCTGATCGTCGGCGACAAGGTCACGGTGCGTCAGCTGCTGTACGGGCTGATGCTCCCGTCCGGCTGTGACGCGGCGTACGCACTGGCTGACAAGTTCGGCAGCGGTTCCACGCGGGCCGCGCGGGTGAAGTCGTTCATCGGCAAGATGAACACCACGGCCAAGAGCCTCGGTATGAACAACAGCCACTTCGACTCGTTCGACGGCATCGGGAACGGCTCGAACTACTCGACGCCGCGTGAGCTGACGAAGCTGGCCAGCAGTGCGATGAAGTACTCCACGTTCCGTACGATCGTGAAGGCCAAGTCGACCAAGCAGAAGGTCACGACGAAGAGCGGCGGATACCGCTACATGTCGTGGACCAACACCAACAACCTGCTCGGCACCTACTCGGGCGCCATCGGCGTCAAGACCGGCTCCGGCCCGCAGGCCAAGTACTGCCTGGTCTTCGCCGCCACCCGTGGCAGCAAGACCGTCATCGGCACGGTCCTCACCTCTTCCTCGTCGGCGAACCGCACGGCGGACGCGAAGAAGCTGATGGACTACGGCTTCAAGAAGTAGCCCGACCCGTACCGCCGAAGGGGCCGGCCCGCGACCATCCAGTCGTGAGCCGGCCCCTTCGTTCTGTGCCGGGCTGTGCGGGACTGGTCCGGGGCTGTGGGGGACGGTGCGGGCCGAGTGCTCACCCGGTGGGAGGCTCCCGCCGGGCGCGGTCGGCGTACGCGGTGGACGATGAGAGCTGTGGACGACGTATGCAGCGCCGCCGAGCGCTTCCGCCATGGCATCGAGGCCTCCCGGGACAACTGGCCGGACCTCGTGTATCTGCCGTTCAGGAGCTTCCCCGCCGGGACGTGCTGGCCCACGACCGTGCTGCTGGCCGACTACTTCGCCCAGTGCGGACTCGGCCGGTGGGGCCAGTACCGCGGCGCGCGCACGGACCGGCAGACCCACGCCTGGCTGGAGCGCGACGGAGTCCTGGTGGACATCACCGCCGACCAGTTCCCCGGCCGGGACCCCGTCATCGTGACCAGGGACCGCTCCTGGCACCACACCGTGTTCCCGTCCCCGCAGGGGCCCGAGCCCGTCCGCCTCGCGGACATCGGCAATGAGCCGGGCGAGGAAGCCAGGGCCCTTTATGCCGTGATCTGCCGATACCTGAGCTGAACAACGCCAAACCGCTCTTCGCGGCGCATTTCCTATCTGTTCGACTGCGCTTCAGGTTCGCTTCAGGATCATTGGTTCATGGTGTGGATCAAGTGCTCGCCGGGCACCCGTCGCCAGTGGGTCCGCCCCGCACCGGCCGACGCCCCCGCCTCGTCAATGTCGATGAAGCGGCAGCCCTGCCTGCACCGAGACCACCCATGACCCGACCACACCACGCGCTCATCGGCGTGTAGGAGGCAGGCCACCTTGCAGCAACTCATCGCGCACGCCCGTTCCTTCGGAACCCGCAGCGAAGACCTCAGCGGGCTCGCGAGCGGGCAGACACCGGAGGTCCTCTTCATCACGTGCTCCGACTCGCGCGTCGTGCCGTCGCTGATCACCGGGGCGGGCCCCGGCGACCTGTTCGAGCTGCGCACCGCCGGCAATATCGTCCCCGAATACGGCAATGAACAGCCCGCCGGCGAGACCGCGACCATCGAGTACGCGGTACGCGTCCTGGGCGTACGCCACGTCGTCGTCTGCGGGCACTCCCACTGCGGAGCCGTTGGCGCCATGGTGCGCGACGACGACCTGCGTGCCGTACCGGCGGTGCGCGACTGGCTCGACAACGCCGCGCCGGAGCGGCTGCGCAACAGCGACGACGCCGCGGTCGCCGCAG
Source organism: Streptomyces changchenzhani (assembly GCF_039766235.1). NCBI lineage: Bacteria > Bacillati > Actinomycetota > Actinomycetes > Kitasatosporales > Streptomycetaceae > Streptomyces > Streptomyces changchenzhani. The sequence continues at coordinate 279,065 of NZ_JBDHNH010000004.1, forward strand.
CACCCGATCTCACCGACCCCGTGCAGCGGCACGCGCTTGCCCAGCTGGAGCGGCTACGGGCCTACCCCTGCGTACGCGAAGGCATCACGGCCGGGCAGCTCTCCTTGGACGCCTGGTTCTACGAAGTGCACACCGGAGCTGTACGTCGCCACCGCCCGGAGACCGGAACCTTCCAGCCGCTGTAGGCGCGGCGCGGCGTCCCCACGGCCCGCGCCCCTCGGCGCAGCTCTCGCTCACCAATGTCGACGAACCGGAGAATTCGTGCTCCGCAAGAACTTTATGCTCGGCAAGATCAGTAACCTCAGCCCCACCGTTGTCCGGCGTGATGTCCTCGCGTCCCTCGTTGTCTTTCTCGTCGCTGTCCCACTCTGCGTCGGTGTCGCCGTCGCCTCCGGTGTGCCCGCCGAACTCGGCCTGATCACCGGCATCGTCGGCGGGCTCGTCGTCGGTTGCCTGCCCGGCAGTTCCTTCCAGGTCAGCGGCCCCGCGGCAGGACTCACCGTCCTGGTGCACGAGGCCGTTCAGGAGTACGGGCTCGCATCCCTCGGCGTAATCGTGCTGGCCGCGGGCCTCCTCCAGCTCGCATTCGGCGCGCTGCGCTGGGGGCGCTGGTTCCGCGCGATCTCCGTGGCCGTGGTCCAGGGCATGCTGGCCGGGATCGGCCTCATCCTCGTCCTGGGCCAGGTCTACGCGATGGCGGACGCCGACCAGCCGGACAGTGGCCCGGGGAAGCTCGCCGGGCTGCCCGGTCTGGTCGCCCACATCCTGGGAAGCCCCGGGGCGCTCGCGGCGTTCGCCGTCGGCGCGGGCACCCTCGCCATCCTTGTGCTGTGGCCCCGGATGCCCGCGAAGGTGCGGCTGGTGCCGGGCCCGCTCGCGGCCATCGCCTTCGCGACCATCGCCACGGCGGCGTTCGGACTGCCCATCGCCAAGGTGGAGGTGCGGGGCCTGCTGGAGTCCATCCAGCCGCCCGGCCTCGGCGAACTCGGCGCTCTCGCCCAGGTGTCGGTCATCGGTACGGTGCTCGCGTTCACCCTCATCGCGTCGGCGGAGAGCCTCTTCAGTGCCGCGGCGGTCGACCGTATGACGGACGGATCGCGCACGGACTACGACAAGGAACTCATGGCCCAGGGCGTGGGCAACGCCGTGTGCGGCGCCCTCGGTGCCCTGCCGATGACCGCGGTGATCGTACGCAGCGCGGCGAACGTCCAGGCCGGTGCCCAAACCAAGCTCTCGCGTATCCTCCACGGCTTCTGGCTGCTGCTGTTCGCGGCGCTGCTCCCGGCTGCTCTCGGCGTCGTCCCCCTCGCGGCGCTCGCGGGTGTCCTGGTGTACGCCGGGGCCAAGCTGGTGCCCGTACGTCAGCTGCGACCGCTGTGGCGCGAGCACCGCGGAGAGGCTCTGATCCTCGGGGTGACCGCGGTCGCCATCGTCGTCACCAACATGTTCGAGGGCGTCCTGCTGGGGCTGCTGCTCGCTGTGGTGAAGACCGCCTGGGAGACCTCCCATGTCAACCTCGACGTACGCGAGTTGACCGGGGGACGCCTGGTCGTCGCGGTCACCGGCAACGCGACCTTCCTCCGGCTCCCCAAGATCCTCGACGCACTGGAGGCGCTGCCCGCGGACAGGCCCGTGGAACTGGACCTGTCCGAGCTCCGCCACCTGGACCACGCCTGCCGCACGGCTCTCGACAGCTGGGCCGCACAGCACAACGGCGCGGACGGCCCGCCCCCGTCGGACCAGATGCCGCTGGCGACCGCGGGCAGCGCGAGGGGAAGGTAGTCGCTGCGTGGCAGGCCCCGACTCCCACCGTTTCATCGCGGCGGTGGGAGTCGGGGCCTGTCCCGGTGCCCCGTGAGGAGGGCCGCCCGTCCGGCGCGCCGTAGGGTGACGGCGTGACGACCAGGGATGTGGCGGGCGCAGGCAGCGATCGGTTGATGTACGGGTGCATGGGTCTGGGCGGCAGCTGGGACACCACGCCCTATGGTGCGGCGGACATCGCCGAGGCCGAGGCGGCGATCGAAGCGGCGCTGGACATCGGCATCACCACGTTCGACCACGCCGACATCTATCGGCACGGGAAGTCCGAGGCCGTCTTCGGTGAGGTACTCGCCCGCACACCAGGGCTTCGTGAGCGCGTCACGGTGCAGACCAAGTGCGGCATCCGCCTCGCGGACGGCAAGCGCCCCGGCCACTACGACCTGCGCGGCCCGAGCATCGTCCAGCGCGTCGAGGAGAGCCTGACGCGGCTGCGCACCGATGTCATCGACGTATTGCTGCTGCACCGTCCCGATCCCCTGGCCGATCCGCAGGACACCGGAAAAGCGCTGACGGCGTTGCATCAGCAGGGCCTGGTCCGACGGTTCGGCGTGTCGAACATGGGCGCGGAACAGATCGCGCACCTTCAGCGACATATCGACTTCCCGCTGGTCGAGAATCAGCTGGAAATGAGCCTGCGGAGCAGGGACTGGGTCGAATCCGGTGTCCTGGTGAACACCCCCGAAGGTGCGGCCAACGGCTTTCCTTTCGGGACGATCGAGTACTGCCGGGCGAACGGGATCCGCCTCCAGGCGTGGGGATCACTCGCGCAGGGCCGCTTCACCGGCCGCCAGGAAGCGCCGAGCGAACACGCGACCGCCCGCCTCGTCGCCTCGCTCGCCGAGGCGAAGAGCACCACGCCGGAGAGCATTCTGCTGTGGTGGCTCCAGTGCCACCCGGCGAGGATTGCCCCGGTCATCGGCAGCGCGCGCCCCGAACGCATCCGCGCCTGCCGTGACGCGGCGCTGCAGGAACCCGCCCTCTCCCACGAGGAGTGGTACGAACTGTGGATCACGGCCCGCGGTATTCCGCTGCCCTGACCGCCCGCAGCGTCCATGACGCCGAGTGGGCCTGAGTCGTACATCCGGAAACCGCGGGCTCTGGGCGGGCGGGCCGTCGATCGGCGCCGCCCCGAGGCAATGAACCCGGCGCGGTTGGTCCGGGGCGTGGGCACCGCCTTGCCCACGCCCCGGACTTCCCTGCGGCCCCATGAAACCGCACGTCAGAGCGACTTTGCTCCTCTGCGTACGAGAGATCGGCCTCCGTGTCTGTTACCAATACTTCCGGGCTGCGCAGACCGGCGCGGGGGGAGTGAGCGGAGGGAGTGAGCGGTGCTGGAAAGCGGTTGTTGTTGAGCGCTCAACGGGTAGGTGTAACTCCCAGCGAACCTTTGGTTGGTGCTCGTTCCGGATTCGTGCGCGATACAGAAGAGGGTTACGGAAATGTCCGCCTTCAGTAACGCAAGCCGGTACGCCCGCAGACACCCCGGCCGTGGGGCCAAAGTGTGGCTCCTCGGCAACAAGCCGGGAACCTGCACTGCCCGCCGGTTCGCTTCCTGAGTGCCGGCGGCACGCTCAGAGGGGGCAATTCCATGTCTGCTTCTCGTAACGCCCGCCGTATCGCCGCCGCAGTCCTGGCCGCCGGCGCCGTCATCGGCGCAGCAGCCCTGCCGGCCTCGGCCGACCACAGGGACAGGGACTGGGACCGGGACCGGTCGGCCGTCGTCATCGGAGATGTCCAGTACGACAGCCCCGGCCACGACGACCAGTCCAACCGCAGCCTGAACAACGAGTGGATCGAGGTGAAGAACAAGGGCCGCCACACCGTGAACCTGCGGAACTTCACGCTCACCAACCGTGACGGCCAGCGCTACCGCTTCACCAACGTCCGGCTGCACGGCCGCTCCGCCATCAAGGTCCACACCGGCTTCGGCCGTGACAGCCGCCACGATGTCTTCCAGGACCGTCGCGACTACGTCTGGGACAACCGCTCGGACAAGGCCATCCTGCGCAACGACCGCGGCCGGGTCATCGACACCGAGTCCTGGGGGCGCGGTCACCACCGCTGATTCGAGCAGGCGGTCACATTCCTGAGGGCAACGCCCTGAGGGAGTGAAACCCCCGCAGTCACCCGCACGGCGTGCCACGGCAATCCAGCCGCGGCACGCCACACCCATGTTCGGGGGCAAATCGACCTTCGGCCCGGGGAGTCGCACAAGTCACGTACTCGACGGGCGGCAGATGCGCGGGCGGCGACGTAGCATCCGGCAGCATCGGGTCCCGGAATTTTCGTTATCGCGGCCCCAGCGACCGGTCTCCCTCTGTGTCGGATGGAACAGTCGGGACCGGGCACAGCCCGAGGAGGAGTGTCGAGCGTGGGCAGCGAACGCGAAACCGCAGTGATCGAGGCGGCGCAGGGTGGGGATCAGCGGGCGCAGGACGAGCTTGTCGCCGCGTACCTGCCGCTCGTCTACAACATCGTGGGCCGGGCGCTGAGCGGGCACGCCGACGTCGACGACGTGGTGCAGGAGACGCTGATCCGCGCGCTGAGCGGCCTCGGCACGTTGCGCGACCCGGGCAGCTTCCGGTCTTGGCTGGTGGCCATCACCATGAATCAGATACGTGACCACTGGCAGTCCCATCGCACGGCCCCCGTCAGCGGTGAGCTGCCGGACGCCCGCGACATGGCCGACCCCGGCGCGGATTTCGTGGACCTGACGATCCTGCGGCTCGGCCTGTCGGGCCAGCGCCGCGAAGTCGCGGAGGCGACCCGCTGGCTGGACGCCGACGACCGGGCGTTGCTGTCGCTCTGGTGGCTGGAGGCGGCGGGCGAGCTCACCCGGGCCGAGGTGGCCGCGGCGATGGAACTGTCACCCCAGCACACGGCGGTACGAATACAGCGGGTGAAGGCGCAGTTGGAGACGGCGCGGGTGGTCGTACGGGCACTGTCGGCCGAACCGCGGTGCGCGCTGCTGGGCGATGCCATCGTGCCGTGGGGCGGGGACCCGTCGACGCTCTGGCGCAAGCGGCTTGCGCGGCACGCCCGCGACTGCACGGTCTGCTCCGGCTACGGCGCCGGACTGGTACCGGCCGAACGGCTGCTGGTGGGTCTGGGGCTGCTGCCCGTGTCCGCCGCGCTCGCCGACGCGGTCGCTCCCGGCGGCCACGATTCGCCCGCCCTTGCCGCGTACGGTGACGACCTCCCCGTCCAGCTCGCGTCCTCGGGCCGCCGCCAGGAGCGGGTCAGCCGACGGGCGATACGACGTCGGCGGGCCGTGGCGGCCTCGGCGGCCGTGCTTCTGGTGGGGGGCGGGGCATACGCCGGCCTGACCCTGCTGAAGCCGGACGAGGCCCGGAAGGTGGCCCCCGCACAGGCCGCCGTCGGCGCGGCCGTGCCGACCGCCGCCCCCTCGACGAAGTCGCCCTCTCCGAAAGCGTCGGCCTCGCCGTCCAAGGCCCCGAGCGCCTCGGCCACCCCGGTCAAGAAGACCGCCAAGGCGAAGCCCAGGCCGAAGCCGAAGCCGGCGCCGAGCAAGGCCCCTCCCCGACCGGTGTCAACACCCGATCCCCGCCCCAGCGCGCAGCCGGGCGCCGCACCCTCCTCCTTCGCCCAGCAGGTGACCGCCCTGGTCAACACCGAGCGGCGCAAGAGCGGCTGCGCCCCGGTCACCCAGAACGCCCGCCTGGACACGGCCGGCCAGCGCCACTCCGAGGACATGGCCGCCCGCGACTACTTCGACCACAGCGACCCGGACGGTCGGGGCCCCGGGGAACGCGTCACCGCCGCCGGGTACACCTGGAGCACGTACGGCGAGAACATAGCCCGCGGTCAGCAGACCCCCGGCCTGGTGATGCAGGGGTGGATGGACAGCCCCGGCCACCGCGCGAACATACTCAACTGCTCCTTCAAGGAGATCGGCCTCGGCGTGCACGACGCCTCCGGCGGCCCGTGGTGGACGCAGGTCTTCGGCGCCCGCTGACGTCCCCGGGCCGGCGTACCTGGAGAAGATCAACAAAATCCCTGCCCCTTGCCCTTGCTCCTGTCCTCGGCCGCAGCGGGTCAGGGGGTCGGGATGCCTCCCGGGCGGGCGGGCCGCCCGAAGCGCACGGCCACACCGGGCGAGTACAGGACGCTCACCGGCTCGCCGACCGGCGCGGTCAGACCGGCGGCCCGGATGAGGTCCTGGTCGCATTCGAGCAGATCGGCCCGGTGCAGGGGCCAGCGCGGGTGCGTGTTCGGGAGGTACATCTGCCGCCCGAAGAACGTGTTGTGCATGCCCCAGCGGGCGGTCAGGAAATCCTCCAGAGGAGTGGGCTCCTCGACCTGCTCGCCCGGGCGGACGGTGATCCTGCTGTACGCGCCGCGCGGCCCCGGCCAGCGCCGGGTGCTGGTGTACGTCACGGTGTCCTCGCCGTGCCGGACGGTCATCCCGGACCACAGGTACGGCAGCCGGAACAGGGCCCGCGCGACCGCCACCGGTATCAGACGGGACGCGTCGAGCGAACGGAAGACCACGCCCCGCCGCCCCTGGGCGTCCACCGAGTACAGCCGGACGTTGGTCTCGGGAAAGGTGCCCAGGTACGGCACCCCGGGGAGGGCGAACCAGCCGACGCGGTGCATGCGGAAGGCGACGAGTCCCACGTAGGTCACACCGTCGAAGGTGTCGGGAACGGTTCCGGGCGGCAGCAGCGGAGCCACCTCGGCCGGGTCCACCGCCCAATGCAGGAACGCCAGGTCCAGCCACGACTGGGTCAATAGAGGGTTGACGGTCGAGTGGGGTGGGTCGGCCGAAATCGGTTCAGGAACGAGCCACGTGAAAGACACCACACCAGCATCTCACCCCGGTTCGGCGCGCTGGGCGGGCCACATCGAGGCGTCGGCCCCCGTCCCGGGCACTCACCGTGGCGCGCCCGGTCACGGGCGCCCGCCGCGGGCCCCGGGGGAGTGGTGTGACGGGGGCCGGCGGGCGCCGTCGCACGCACGCTGCTCAGGCGCACTGGGGCACCGAGCACAGCTGCCACGGGCCCCAGGGGCCCTGCGGCGACGCCTGGGTGATCTGCCAGTAGCGGGTGTCCCGGTTCCGCTCATGAACCGTCAGACTCAGCCGCCCGTCGGGCAGTTCGGTGACCGTCTTGGGCCGGCTCAGCCCGATGTTGGCCTCGGGGACCTGCCCCAGCGACTCCACCGGCCCCCACATATCACCGGGGCTCTGCCGGCGGCGCACCTCCATCGAGCGGCCGGGCGTCCTGGAGGACGCGAAGGCGTCGATGCTGCCGTCCGCCTTCTTGAACAGCACCACACCTCCCATGTACGGGCCGGGCGCCAGGCCGAACGGCCGCGCCGTGGTCCACGCGTGGCCGCCCGCACGTTGCACGGCGAGACATCCGGGGTATCCGGTGTCCCGGCCGCAGAGCATCCTCACGTGTCACCGCCGCCGGCGGCCAGAGCGAGATCCGGCCACGGCGCAGGGCAGCGCGCGGCCCTGCGCCGTCTCAGGGGCGCGCGTCGCCGGGGCTACGGACGGCGGCGGGGCTTGCCGCTCTTGCCGCCCTTGGGGCCGCCGGAACCGCCCCGAGGGTTCTTGCCGGCCGACTTGCCGGCGGCGGGCTTCTGCCGTGTGCTGTCCGCACCGGCGCGCTTGGTCTTCGGCTGCGGCGGGGTCGGGGGGCGGCCCCGAGTGCTGTTGACGGTCCGCCCGCGGACGATGCCGATAAATTCCTCCACCAGGTCGGTGGTCCTGTCCTCCAGCCACGACAGTGCGATGCGCGACTCGGGAGCGTCCGACACCGGCCGGTACGTCAGGTCCTTGCGGTGGTGCAGGCGGGCGATCGACTGCGGTACGACGAGGAGCCCGATCCCTGCCGCCACGAGCTCGACGGCGTCCGTCGTCGTGGCGGGGCGCTCGTTCGCGGGCCGCCCCGGCAGGCTCTCCCAGCCGAGGGTGTCGTCGAGGGGACTCAGCACGATGTCGTCGGCCAGATCCTCGGCGGACACCTCGTCGACCGCGGCCACGACATGATCCTTCGGGACCATGACGACACTCGTCTCGGTGTACAGGGGGATCGCGCTCAGAACATCCCGGTCGATCGGGAGCCGCACGAGACCCACATCGGCGCCACCGGCCCGCAGTACGTCGGGGGCTTCGGCGGCGGACACCGCGATCAGGGTCAGGGGAACGTCGGGCAACCGCTCGTTCCAGATCCGCACCCACTTGGTGGGGGTCACCCCCGGGACGTACGCGAGCCTGAACGATGGGGGTGCTTCCGAGCCTGTCACTCCACCAGGTTACCGGTCCTGGTCGGAGGTACCGCACACGCTCGATACTCTTGACCCCATGACCTCGAACAAGACCACCCAGATGATGAAACCCGCAACCGCGGCCAAGAAGCTGGGTGTGTACCTCGAAGCCACCCCCGCCGAGTTCCAGGAGGGGGTCGTTTCGCGCACCGAGCTGAGCGCACTGCAGGCCGACCCGCCCCAGTGGCTGCTTGACCTGCGGCACAACGGCCCGCACCCCCGCCCGGTGGTCGCGGAGCGGCTGGACATCTCCATCGCGGGCCTCGCCCGCGGCGGAGTCACCGAGGCACTCACCACCGAGCAGATCAACACGCTGCGGGCCGAGCGTCCCGAGTGGCTGGAGAAGGAGCGCGCCACCCAGGCCGAGGTCCGCAAGGAAGCTGAGCGCATCAAGGCGAAGAACGCCGAGCGCGAGGCGCGCTGAGCCACGCCGGGAGCGCTCAGTGACCACGCCACAGGCGAGCGACCCGGCGACGCAGCGGTTCGTGGGAGATGCGTGCCGCGGACTCTCGAACCCCCGGTAATGCCCACTCCGCCTTGTGGGTGAGGGCGGCCGGGCGGCCGTGTCCGTCGGACGGTCCTGACCGTTGCTCCAGGCATGATCAAAGCAAAGAGCGTCCTCGCCGTCGTGGCCCTCGCCACCGGCGTCTCAGCACTCGCGGCACCCCTCGCGAGTGCGGCCGAATCCTCCGGCCCGTACGAACTGTCCATCTCCGACGAGCTCGACGACTTCGGTACGAGCGCTCTGCCGGCGGACCGCAGGCACCAGGTGCCCACCGTTTCCCACCAGCTGGGCAAGCTGAACAAGCTCAACGAGCTGCACCAGGTCACCGACCTCGTGCAGCCCGTCACCGGGCTGCTCCCCGCCGTCGAGTAGCGGCCGGTCGTCGGGGACGGGCCCTCGCTCGCGGGGCGCCCGCTCCCGGACGTGGCGACGCTCCGCACAGCAAGCCGTGCGGAGCGTCGGTCAGGAGCGGGCCCCCCGGCCCGCTCCCGGAAGGTCTGTCAGTACCGGGTCTTGGAAATGCTCGGGATCTGGGGCTCGTCCTCGATGGCGTCATCCGCGTGCGGACGCGTGCTGGCGAGGTCCGGCTGGAGGAACACCGAGGTGTAGTCCGGCTTGATCGGGTGGGGAAGACCAGCTGCCTCGTCAGGGCGCTGGTGCGGCTGTGCGGTCATGAAGGCTCCATGTTGGCTGTGGTACGGCGAGCAGAATGTCCGCAGCGGCTGGCTTTGGACGGCGGCGGTGACCGGTCGAATCGAATGTCGCTGGGGCGTTGCACAGATCAGCTTCGAGCTCGACCTCTACTGATTGCGACAGCGACAGGCAGTCGGCCGGCAGTCGCCCACCGTTCGGTTCACATCGTGTCCGCGTCGGGAGCCCGGCGAGAATTCCCGGTCCGGGCAGCGTCGTGGATCACCTACGGAACACCGTTGCCACTGGCTCGTGCTGAGCGAACTGCCCGTTTCCATCGGCGTCGCCTTCCGGGCCAGGTTCGGCATCCGATGATGAGGATACGGCCATGTACGCCCGCGCATCCCATCAGGCGGTGCCGAAGGGGTCATGAACACCGCGATTGCGGCGCGGGAATGGGTTACGAGTCGGGTGCGTCCCCCGCCCGCAGACCGCTGAAAACGCGGAACACCGCGTCGGGAAGCGGCAGATGAGGGGCGTCGGGCGGCCGGAAATTCGACGGTACCGACCGGGAAAGCGGGCGATACGCGGTTGACGCCCCGCGGCGCACGCGGTTTTCTGTGCGTGGGGGCGGGCGCAGGCGCGTGAGCTCGGCACCGACACGCCCGAGCGTCCGGGCGATGGCCGGATACCGATATGACTGAAGCGGTGAGAGGCACGGCCCGACGGCCGCTCGGTGCGGGGTGAGGGGCAGCTGCGCCCTCACCCCGCACTTCGCTCAGGCGGCCCGGTAGGCGGCGGTCAGTTCGGTGACCGCGCCCGACAGGTCCCCGGTGAGCAGCAGATGGTCCGCGTTCGCGAACGGCTTCGCCGAGGCTTCGGTGACGTTCTGGCCGATCTTCTGCTGGACGATCAGCCGCGCCTTGGCGACCAGTTCCCTGCCCTGCACGGACTTGCCCTGACCCGTCGCCTGGAGGAGCTCGGCCGCGAGGCCGATGGCCTTCAGGGCGGTCTCCCCGCCCGCGGGAGCCTTGCCGAGGGTGGTCAGCCCCCAGCCGTACGGGAATTGCGGGGCGTACGAGGCGTCACCGACGTTGATCGGCAGCTGGGCCTCCGACTTCGGCCAGGTGACCGGAAGCTGCCCGGTGAAGGGGCGCTTGCCGTAGAGGACGTCGGCAACGCCGTCGCCCTCGGTGCCGGGCAGCCAGGACGCGACGAGCGCGTCGATGTCGCCGAGCCGGTCACCGATGAGCTGCGGGCGCCCTGAGACGACCAGGACCGCGCACTTCATCGCGGCACAGACCTTGTCGACCGCGGCCTTGTCGGCGGCCGTCAGCTCCAGGTCGTTGCCGTTGCCCACGTCACCGATGCCCTCGGCGTAGGGGGTCTCGCCGACGACGACCACGCCGATGTCATGGCCGTCGGTGGGGGCGGAGGCGTCCTTGGAGTAGGAGATCTCCGCGCCGGGGGCGGCCTTCTTCATGCCTTCGAGGACGGTGGTGCCCGTGGTGATCTTGCCGGACGAGCCCTGCCAGCTGACGGTCCAGCCGCCGGCCTGGTTGCCGAGGTCGTCGGCGTTGGACCCGGCGACGTACACCTTCTGGGACTTCTTCAGCGGGAGCACGGCGCCGCCGTTCTTCAAGAGCACCTGGGACTTGGCGACGGCCTCGCGGGCCACCGCGCGGTGCTCGGCGGAGCCGATCTGGTTCAGGTTCGTGGTGTCGGCGTACGGCTGCTCGAACAGGCCCAGCTTGAACTTCTGGGTCAGGATCCGGGCCACCGCGTCGTCGACACGGGCCTGGCTGATGCGGCCGGCCGTCACCTCGTCCTTCAGCGTACTGGTGAAGTCCTGGTAGTCGGTCGGCACCATGATCATGTCGAGACCGGCGTTGATCGACGTGCGTACGTCGCTCGGATAGTCGCCGGGGATCTGGTCGATGGCCTTCCAGTCGCTGATCACGAAACCGTCGAAGCCCATGCGGTCCTTGAGGACCCCATTGATCATCTCGGCGTTGGCGTGCATCTTCACGGGGCCTTGGACGTCGCCCAGGATGTCCAGCGAGGAGTACGACGGCATGACCGTGCCGGCGCCGCGCTCGACCGCGTCCGCGAACGGCGCGAGATGTACCGCCTCCAGCTCCGCACGGGTGACCTTGGTGATGCCCTGGTCGATCGTGTACGAGCCGGTGGTCGAGGACCCGAACTCGGTGCCGCCGTCACCGACGAAGTGCTTGGCGCTGGTGAGCACCTTGTCGTTGCGGTCGAGGTCCTTGCCGTTACGGGCGCCCTGCATACCGTTGATCACCGTGTCCATGGCGGTGACCAGCGCCGGGTCTTCACCGAACGCCTCGTAGGAGCGTCCCCAGCGCTCGTCGCGGGTCACGCAGAGGCAGGGCGCGAAGTCCCACGGGATGCCGGTGGCGCGCACCTCCTTGGCGGTGACGGCGCCCGTCTTCTCGGAGACCTTCGGGTCACGGCCCGCTCCGATGCCGATGTTGTGCGGCATGATCGTCGACCCGATGACGTTGTTGTGGCCGTGCACCGCGTCCACGCCGTAGAGCAGGGGGATCTGCAGGCGGGTGGCCTGGGCGCGCAGTTGGTACGAGTCGACCATCTTCGCCCAGGCCTCGGGCGCGTTCGGGGTCGGCACCGAGCCGCCGCCGGAGAGCAGCGAGCCCAGCTCGTAGGAGGCGATGTCGCCCTGCGACTTGAGGGCGTTGCGCTCGGCCTGCGTCATCTGGCCGGCCTTCTCGGCGAGGGACATCCTCGACAGCAGATCGGCGACGCGCTTCTTGAGCGGGAGCTTCTTGTCGAGATACGGCAGGTCGTGGGCGTTCACGACGACCTGAGGGGTCTCGGCGGGAGCCTTGGCGCCGGTGACGGTGAGCTTGAGCGGGCTGGTCTCCGCGGACTCGGCCGAGCGGTCCTTCTTGGTGGCTACGGCGATTGAGTGGCTGTCACCCGATGCCGTGCCGGCCGGGAAGGTGACGCTGCCGGTGACCGGCGCGTAGTCCTTGCCGGACTCGGCGCTGCCGCCCTCGGTGGTGTACTCGACGGTGACCGGCTCGTCGATCGGTCCTGAGCCGGTGGTGGCGACGGAGAGCTTCACCTGGGCGGTGGCCCCCTCGGCGACCGGGTACACGGCGGCGTCGGTGATGACCTTGGCGTTCAGGGCCGGTTCGGCCTTGCCGTACAGCTCCATGCCGTCCAGGGCGAAGGAGCCGGGGGCGCCGGTCGGCAGCGTGAGCGCGTAACCCCACATCTCCTTCAGCCCCAGGACCTGGTCGATACCGCCGACGGGCTGGTAGTCGGTCCGGTACTTGAACTCGGAGAACGGGATCTCGACGAGATGCCAGCCCTCCCAGTCGTCGGTGAACGACGTGGTCCACAGCTCGGACGCCTCGCCGTTGGCGCCGCCGTCCTTGATCTCGAAGTTGATGCGCTTGCCCGAACCGGGCGGCAGGGGAGCGGTGTTCTGGCCGTACCACCAGAATCGGACCCCTTTGTGGGCGGTCCAGTCGTGGGCGGGCTTGTCGAAGGCGAAGTCGTGGCTCATACCGCCCCAGCCGCTGATGTCGTAGCTGCCTTCGAGGACCTTGCTGCCCTCGGGGGCGTCGGCGCGCTCCTTGATCGCCAGCTTGGGCTGGTCGTCGGCGTCACCACCCCGGGTGAAAATGCCGTCCGCGGGCGGGTTCGCGAAGGGGACCTCACCCTCGAAGCGGTCGACGGCCACGGGGGCGGGCCCGTCGGCGGCGGCGCTGGGCAGGGCGCCGGTGAGCAGACTGCCGAGTACGGCGGTGGCTGCGATCACCGCCGTACCGGTTCTGCTTCTGAGGCGAGGTCGTGGCATTGCGGCTCCTTCGGCGGGGCGGGGCGGGACAGAGGTGTGCCGGGCGGGGGACAGGCGTGGTGGCGGGCCGTCCGGTGGCCGCGGGTGGGTCAGTGGGCGGGTGCGGAGCGGCGGACGACGAGTTCGGTGGGCAGGACGACCGGTTCGTCTGGGATTGTCTCGCCGCCGAGCCGCGTGAGCAGTAGCCGTGCCGCGGTCTCGCCCATCTGCCGCATGCGCTGGCGGACGGTGGTCAGCGGCGGCTCGGTGTGCTGGGCCATGGGAATGTCGTCGAAACCGACGACGGCGATGTCCTGCGGGACGCTGCGGCCGGCGGCGTCGACGACGGACGGCGCGAAGACCCAGCTTTACAGCTGCAACGGTTCGGGCGCACAACAGTGGCGTCACGAGGCGGGCAGCAGCGCGGACGTGGTGAACCTGGCGGCGGACAAGTGCCTGGACGCGTCGGACAACTCCTCCGCCAACGGGACGCGGGCCCAGATCTGGGCGTGCACGGGCGCGGCCAACCAGAAGTGGCGGCTGCAGTAGGGCGGCCGCGGGTCTGTGCTCCGTCCTGCGCGCCCGACGGCAACACTGGTGAACCGGCAGAATTGCCGGAGTGCGGGTTGGAACGCGAAGATCAGAGCACGCAGACCAGAACATGAGGAGCGCCCGTGGTGAGCAGGGTTCATCAACCCTTGGAGAGTGCCGAGTTCGATTTCATCCTTGCGATGACGGACGGCCCGGTGCTCGCGTACTTCTGCGGGACCTGGCCCAAGGCGGTCGAGGCGTGCAAGGAGATGGACGCCGTCGTGGAAGAGATGGCGCGCGTCTACGCGGAGCGGTTGACCGTCGTCAGGACCGATATGACGCGGTGCCCCGGTCCGACGAAGAGGTACGACGTCACCGGCGCCCCCTCGATCGTACTGATCAGGAACGGTGAGACGGCGGCTGCGGAGACCGGTCCCATGGACCGGGCCAGGTTGCGGGAATTCCTGGACTCGAATCTCTGAGCGCCGACTGCGCGCCGGACATGGCAGGGGGTGGGGCACAGACTCGATCGAGTCTGTGCCCCACCCCCTGCCATGTCCGGCGCGCAGTGGCGCCCATGACGTCTATTCGATGACGAGCTCGACCGGGATGTTGCCGCGGGTGGCCTTCGAGTACGGGCAGTAGGCGTGGGTCTTCTCCAGCAGGTCCTGCCCGGCTGCGCCCTCAAGGTGCTCGGGCAGCTCGACCCGCATGACGACCGACAGCCCGAAGCCGCCGTCGGTGTCCTTGCCTATGCTGACCTCGGCCGTCACCGAGACGTCCTTCACGTCGAGCTTCTCCTGGCGTCCGATGGAGCCCATCGCACTGGCGAAGCACGCCGCGTACCCGGCGGCGAAAAGCTGCTCGGGGTTGGTGCCCTTGCCGTTGCCGCCCATGGCTGCGGGGAAGCCGAGCGGCAGGTCGATCTGGCCGTCGGAGCTGACGGTGCGGCCCTCGCGGCCGTTGGCGGTGGCGACAGCGGTGTACAGCGCGTCCATGGTGTTGTCCATCCTCGTCGTTCTGGGGGAAACGTCCTGGGAGGACTAGAGCACACAATTAAGTTGTGCACAACTGAATCGTGTGCGGTATCCTGGCTTCATGGAGAAGGCGCTGATGAACATGACGGACGTACGGGACGAGGACTTCCTGCGCCTCGAACACCAGATCTGCTTCTCGCTGCACGCTGCCTCACGCGCTTTCAACGGCGTCTACCGGACGGCTCTGAAGGATCTGGGCCTGACCTACCCCCAGTACCTGGTGATGCTGGTGCTCTGGGAGGACGGCGAACTGCCGGTCAAGAAGATCGGCGAACGGCTGCGGCTGGACTCGGGCACCCTCTCGCCGCTGCTGAAGCGGCTGGAGTCCGCGGGCCATGTGGAGCGCAGGCGCAGCGTCGACGACGAGCGCTCCGTCACCGCCCGCCCTACCGAGGCGGGCACCGCCCTGCGTGACAGGGCGCTCGCCGTGCCCCGTGCGATCGCTGAGTCCACCGGACTTTCCCTGGATGAGATCGTCGACCTGCGCGCCCGGCTCAACACCCTGACGGCCTGGCTGGACGGGAGCACGGGAACCGACACGGCCGCCGGGGACTGTGTGAACAGCGACTGAAACATGTGGTCGCCCGAGCGGTGACAGCGTTGGGGCGACACTGTTCGGGCGACACCGTTGGAACGAACAACCGAGAAGGCGAAGCCGCACAGACATGTCAGATGACTCCCGTTGGGTATCCACACCGTCGGCCCACCTCGACGCCGTGCTGGCGGAGACCGCCGGGCTCGTCGCCCTCCTCCGGGGCGCGGACCTGGCCACGCCCGTGCCCAGCTGTCCGGGCTGGACCCTCCTCGACCTCGTCAGACACACCGGGAGCGTGCAGCGCTGGTTCTCCGTGCTGCTGCGCCAACGCGTTCAGGTGCCGCCCCGGAGCCGTGAGGTGGAGCTGCGGCTACCGGCGCACGAGGACGGTTATGCCGAGTGGCTGACGGCGAGTTCGGCCGAGGCCGCAGCCGCGTTCGCCGACACCGACCCGGACGCCCCGATGTGGGCGTGGGGCGCCGATCAGCACGCCAGGTTCTGGGTGCGGCGCATGCTGTTCGAGACGCTGGTGCACCACGTCGACGTACAACTGGCCCTCGGGCAGCGGCCCGTGATCGACCCCGGCCTCGCCGTCGACGGCGTGGACGAGTTCCTGGTCAATCTGCCCTTCGCCGCGTCCTTCGCCCCCATGACGGCGCACTTGCGCGGCGATGACGAGACCATTCGCTTCCGTTGCACCGACCGGGACGTCGGCTGGCTGGTGTGGCTGCGTCCCGACGGCTTCGCGGTCGAGCGGCTTACCGAAGCAGGTGAGGGCACGGGCGCGGTGGCAGCAGTGGGCGCGGCTGTGCATGGGGCCGCCGCCGACCTGCTGCTGCTTCTGTACGGGCGCCTCGACCGGACCTCGGACGCCTTCGAGACCTCCGGTGACGACGACCTGTTGCTGCGGTGGTTCGCCAACTCCGCGTTCTGACCCGGGTCCGCGTACCCGCACCGACCGTCGGCTAGCGCTTCCAGCCCGACGGCTGCGCGGGATCCAGGGTGCGCCAGTGGGCCAGGACCTTGGGGTCCTGCGCGTCGAGCCAGTCGGTCAGTTCCCGGAAGGAGACGCAGCGCACCTCCTTGCGGGGGCAGACGTCCTTCATCACGTCCTCGACGGCGTCCATATAGATACCGCCGTTCCAGTCCTCGAAGTGGTTCCCGATGAACATCGGGGCCCGGCTGCCGTGGAACACCCGCTGGAAGCCCGAGAGGTAGGAGTCACGGGTCTGCTGGCGCCAGGCGCTGTACTTCGCCGGATCGCCCTCGGTGCTGTCCTTCGACTGGTTGTACAGGTAGTTGAAGTCCATGGAGAGCACCTGGAAATCCTTGCCGGGGAAGGGAAGCATCTGCAGCGGGAGGTCCCAGACCCCCTCCTTTTTGGAGGGCCAGATCTGGAAGTCCCCGGCGGAACTCGCGTCGTAACGCCAGCCGAAGGGCTTGGTCGCCGGTATGAGGGTCTTCTGCCCTTCCAGACAGGGGGCCCGGCCGCCGACGACCTCGCGTGTCGGGTCGAAGGGCAGCGGATCGAGGTCCGTCATGCCCGTGTTCGTCTTCCAGTTCTGCACGAAGGAGTAGAACTGGTCGATCTCCTTGGTCCACTCCGCCGTACTCCAGTCGCCGCCCCCCTTCTCGCCGCAGAAGTGGCCGTTGAAGTGGGAGCCGATCTCGTTGCCCTCCAGCCAGGCCCCGCCGAGCTGCTCCAGGGTCGTGCGGATGTGCTCGTCGGTCGGGTACGAGATCGCTGCTGCCCCGGTCTCGTGCTGGGGCGGCTGATAGAGGTTCTTCTGATCCTTCGGGAGCAGGTACATGCCAGTGAGGAAGAACGTCATATGCGCGTCGTTCTCCTTCGCCACCCGGCGGAAGCGCGAGAACAGGCGGTCGTCGCCCTCAAGCGCGCCGTCCCAGGAGAACACCACGAACTGGGGTGGTTTCTCACCCGGTTTGAGCCGCTTCGCCTTCAGCCGGCCAGGCTGTGGCCCCGTATAGGACGTGGAGCCGTCTCCCAGCACCTTGACCTGCCCGTCCCACTTCTCCTCGTCCTTGCCGCCCTTGGGTTTCGGGGCGGCAGCCGTGGCCTCCGGCGCGACCACGTTCTCCGTGGGGCTGTCGGAAGTGGACATGGCAACGGTCGCGGAGAGCGAGGTGAGCAGAACGGCGGCTATACCGAGACTGATGCCGGGCATCTTGTTGACCCGTGCGCGGAGCGCGGCGGACTTCTTCCAGATCATCACGACGACTCCAGGCAGACGGGTAGACGGGTAGACGAGCAGACGGGCAGAAGGGGGCGTGGGCAGTGGCGGACGCGGCACTTGTTCAGTGCTCTTTTTTCAGAGCGTCCGTGTACTGGCTCCAGATCTCGGCCGGATACTTCTCGCCCGCGGCCGGGTCCTCGCCGAAGTCTTCGAGCGGCAGCGGCGCGAGACTGCTGGAGAGGTCCATGCGGTACACGACCACCGCGGTGGACTCCTCCTTCGTATAGCCGACGTACCAGCGCGCGGTGTCGTCCTGCGTGGTTCCGGCCTTGCGGGAGGCTTGCCGACCCGCAGGGGTGAGCGCCTCGGTGACCCGGTCGGCCACGTCGGGCGTCAGCGCACGGGCCCGTCGGGGACGGGGCAGGGGGACCAGCTCGCCGTTGCGGGTGACCTTGCGGACCGAGTACGGGTCGGTGTGCATGCCGCGGGCCGCGAACACGCCGTACGCCCCGGCCATGCGGATGGCGCTGGGCGTGGACGTGCCCATCGCGAAGGCGGGCACGGGCGGCCCGAAGTTGGAGGCGAGCATTCCCGAGTCCTCGGCCGTACGCCGTACGAGGTCAAGGCCCACGTCCGTGCCGAGCTGGAGGAACGGGGCGTCCACGCCCTGTGTCATGGCGTCGCCCAGGGCGATCCGGCCGTAGGAACGGTCGTCGGTGTTCTGCCCCTTGACCATTTTTCCGCCGCGGTCCCAGTAGGGGCCCTCCGGTGTCACCAACGGCACATTGTCGTCCCCGTTGTACAGGGTCGACGGAGTGACAGGAGTACGGGAGCCCTCGCGTTCGAGCTGGACACCGTGCTCGAGTGCGGCGGCGTACACGAAGGGGGTGAAGGCCGAGCCCGCCGGGACCGTCGACGCGTTGGACTCGTTGAAGGCCTGCCGCTGGAAGTCCGGTCCGCCGTACACCGCGAGGATCCGCCCGTCCGCGGCGACCGAAGCGGCCCCGAACCTGGCGTGCCGGTCGGTGGGGCGCCGCTTGGGATCCAGTGTGGCGCGGGTGTCCTTCACCGCCTTGGTGAGCGCGGTCATCCGCGGCTTCTCGAAGGTGGTGTAGATCTGGAAGCCGCCCAGGGCGAAGCGCGCCTCGGGGATCTTCCCGGATCGCTTCGCGTACGACTCGGCGAGCGCCACGAGGTAGCCGTTCTGGCCGCCGGCGTTGTTCGTGTTCGTCTTGGGCGCCGCCTTCGGCTCGGGGAACTTGGTGTAATTGGCCCGCTCGGCAGGGGTCAGCCTGCCGGTTTCCACCATGCGGTCCAGCGTCCACTTCCACCGCTCGACGGCACGCTCGCGATTGTGGGGGCCGAGCGTGGGGTCGTAGAGCGATGCCCCCTTGAGCAGGGAGGCGAGGAAGGCGCCCTCACTGGCGTTGAGCTCCGTGACTTCCTTGCCGTAGTAGGCCTGGGAGGCCCGCTGCAGTCCGTAGGAACCGCGCCCGAACCAGCTGGTGTTGAGGTACCCCTGAAGGATCTTGTCCTTGCTCAGCTGACGGTCCAGCTTGATCGCCATCAGCATCTCGGTGAACTTGCGCGAGAAGGACCGGTCCTGCGTGAGATAGACGTTCTTCACATACTGCTGGGTGATGGTGGAGCCGCCCTGGGTGTTCCCACCGCCGACCGTCTTCCAGAACGCGCGGGTGACGCCCTGGGCCGAAATGCCGGGATCCGAGTAGAAGCTGTTGTTCTCCGCGGACAGTACGGCCCATCGGACGTGCTCGGGGATCTTCGACAGGGGCATTTCCTGCCTGCTCACCCAGCCAGTACGGGCCATCGGCGTGCCGTCCGCCCAGTAGTAGACGTTGTCCTGCTGGGTGGCGAACGAGTTCAGGTCCTTGGGTATCTCTGTTTGTGCGTACGCGATGGTCACCAGCGCCGTCAGCGTGCCCATGGCCGTCAGGAACGAGCCCAGGGCCTGTCGCCACGAGGGAATCCACCGGCGCCAGCCCTGCCGCCCCGGCCGCGGATAGTCCGGCAGTCGCGGAGGCCACAGCTTCCTCGGCCGCCTCTTGGTGCCTCGCCCCGGTGCCAGCGCGGTGCGCGCCGCGTGCGCGGTTCTCCTGAGCTTGTTGTGCTGGGTCATCCCTGTCCGGCGGTGACGGGCGGGGGCGGTTCCGTAATGCTGTGGTCGCGCCCTCGCACAGATAGTGGTCATTGCTTGAGGGCGACAGTCGGATCCCCCCGATTCCCCCTGTGACGACGCAGCAGAATCTCGGGTGTAAGTGTTACGGAGAGTCGCGCTGCGAAGTGACGCAAAGATAACAGCAGTTCGAAGCGCGGCAAAGTGAACAGATGTCGCGATTTGCTCAGCAATTGAGCCGCACAAAAGCACCGAACCTATCGTCGAGCGGGTCGAAATGACAGCTTTCGGCAGCTGGTGGCCGGAGCCCGGGGCAGCAGCTGTTCGGGAGCGTTCCGGGCGCCGGCCGACGGGGCGCAGGGTGCGGGAAGCTAGCGTGGGAAGTGGGCGTGAGTCAGTTCGCTCCGCTGTGGGCGGCTACCGCTCGAAGGGCGAGTGGTTCAACAAGTCCCGCCGACTGGCGGTCCTGGAACACCGCCTCGACGTGGCGCGTGCCGACCGGGAGGCGGGTGTCGTGCATGTCGTGCGTGGCGGCCGGAAGCTGCTGGGCAACCGGCACAACCTCGAAGCCGCGCAGCTCACCGAGGCTGAGTGGCGGGAACGCTGGGAGGCCGAGCGCTGGTTCCTCGCCGGCGACCGGGAGTCGGGGAAGCGTTACGGGAACGAGACGATCCGCGTCACCCCCGACGGCGAGGTGTCCATCAAGTTCCCGGCCCCGCTCGCCGACCTGGCGAACGCCAAGCACGGACGCTACGTCCTGGTCTCCAAGATCGCGTTCCAGCATCGTGGCCGTGGACCCGGCCTACACCTCGATGTGGGGAGACCAGCACGGGCGCAAGCCGCTGACCACCCCGCACCGAACCACGACTCGCCATTGGCAGGCGCGCCCTCGGGTACCCGATCCGGCGACGGACGGCACCGCCCCGCGACGACCAGAGTGATCGGCACGGGCATCGGACCGTCCAGGCCAGACCGGATAACCGAGGGCGTGGGGGAACCCGCCCACCCGTCACGCTGCGTGCACACGATGCACGCTGCCGAGCGGGGATAGAAGAGGGAACGCGGGGGACCAGTGCATCCAAAACCGTTCGGGATGCGCGCAGTGCCGGGGCGTGGGTCCAACACTCACTCCTGCTCACTGATTAGGAACGGTATGACAGTCCGTCGCCGCCGGGTGAGTGTCAGTGGTGGCTGGGATGCTGGCAGGCATGGATGAGCTGATGCGGGGCCGGGTGTACGGCGCGGACCACGACGACCCGGACCCCGGGCCGCAACCGGGGCGTCAATATCGCGAGCTGGTCGCCGGGCCGCTCGACGGTCTGCTGCTGGACGTCACCGACTGGACAGATGCGCAGATGCGCGAGGGGGCCGCGCTGAGCACCGAGATCGGAGCTTTCGGGCCGGGCGGCCATGCGCTGTACCTACCACGCGCGACGGACCCCCGGAGGTGGGACTGGGACGGCGATACGCGCTGACGCCGGGCGTAATTCACCTGGTTCGGCGGGATGTCCAGGGCTTCTCGCGCCCGGCCCCGTCCCGCGCGGGACGGCAGCGGGCCGTGCGGCCCGAACGCCTACGGTCCGAACGCGCGCGGTCCGCGGTGCAACCATTGCGGCCCGATTACTGTCTCCCATGACACAGAACCGAAAGGAAATGTCATGGGGGACAGACGGCGCAGAATGGTCGTGGGGGCAGCAGTCGTGGGACTGCTGGCGCCCGCAGCGGTGGTGGCCGGCGGGGGGAGCGCCGCGGCAGCCTCATGTACGACGCAGACTGGTCCGAACCAGAAGCAGGTGGAGCGGTTCCTGGGCCGGCCGGTTGACGGGCGGCAGTCCGCCGCCGACTGCAAGGCGACCAAGGCCTTCCAGACCAAGCACGGGATCAGCCCGAACATCGGCTACGCCGGGCCCGTCACCTGGAAGGTGATGGACCTGATGAATCGGCAGAAGGCCGTCGGCAACAAGCCGAACCGCAGCGGTAGGTGCCCCACGAACAAGGGCCGCATCGCCTGCGTCGATCTCACGCTGCAGATCAGCTGGATCCAGGACGGCGCCACGCTGAAGTACGGCCCGGTGCCGGTGCGTACCGGCCGCAACGGTTACGAGACCCGTACCGGCGCCAAGAAGGTCTACTGGCGCCACAAGAACCACGTGTCGTCGATCTACCACGTGAGCATGCCGTACAGCCAGTTCTTCGACGGGGGCCAGGCCTTCCACTCGGTCGGTGTGAGCGTGTGGTCGCAGCCCGGCTCGCACGGTTGCGTCAACATGCGGACCGCTGACGCCAAGGCGTACTGGGACAGGCTGAAGAACGGGGACGACGTGTTCGTCTACGGGCGGAAGTCCGGCACCTGACATGAGATAAGGGGTGCCGGGGGCATGGCCTCGGCACTCCGTACCGGCGCCACGAGGTGACGTGCACGTACCTCGGCAGTTCCATCCGGTCCGTGGCCCAGCAATGCGGGCCCCGGACCGGTGTTGTCCGGTGGTGCGCGGATTGCGGGCATCGCCGCCCGACGGCGGCCCGGGTCGCATCAGGCGGGCAGCGTGATGAGTGTCAGGGGTGTGGTGGTGGGCTCGGGGGAGCCGCCCGCGGGTTCGACCGTGACTCCTATTCCGGTGGCCGCCCCTACGTCCCCCTCCATCATCCGGCCGCCGTCGTGTCCGACAAGGCCTGCCGTCCGCATTGAGCCGGCGTCGTCGAACCACAGTTGATACGTCTGGTCGTGGGGGAGTTCGGGAAGGCCGGACGCCAGGAAGACGGCGCTGTTGTGGCTGCGGGACAGTATCACCGTGGCCCGTGCCCCGCCCTTGACACTGCCGGTCGCGCTACGGGCGTCCGAAGCGGTCAGCACCCGCGTCATGTCCGCTGCCTTCGCGGAGACCTGCTGGGCCCGCTGTTCGGCTTGCTGCGCCTCCTGGAACTGCCAGGCGGCCCCGCCCGCCAGCAGGGTGGCTGCCGCGACGCACGCCGCCAGGATGAGGCGGGGCGCATGTCTTCCGCGGGCGTTCGCCACGCGGTGCGTGGCATCGGCGTAGGTCACATGAGGGGGGAGCTGGCGTACGTTCTGGATCCAGGTGATGACCTGTGTCTTCATCTCGGGGGGCGGCGTGGCGGCGACGGCTGCTGCCAGACGGGCGGCGGTGGCCGTCAGCTCCCGTACCTCCTGTACGCATTCCGGGCAGTCCAGCAGGTGGCGTTCGAATGCCTCACGTTCGTCGTCCGGGAGCGCGTCCACGGCGTAGGCGCCGGTGGCCGCCTGCATGTGTTCCTCGATCATGCGTCCACTCCCATGCAGTCGCGAAGCCGGATCAGCCCGTCGCGCAGACGTGTCTTGACGGTTCCCAGGGGTGTCGACAGAGAGGCTGCGACCTCCCGGTAGGTGTAGCCCTGGTAGTAGGCGAGTGTCACGGCCTGACGCTGCAGTTCGGTCAGGGTACGTAGGCACCGGCGGACCTGTTCGCTCTCCAGCCGGATCGTCACCTCTTCGCTGACCGTGTCGTAGTCGGGGGTGTGCTCGCGATGCGCGTTGCGCTGCTCTCGGTCCGTGGCCGCCTGTTCGGAGCGGACGCGGTCGACGGCACGGCGATGTGCCATTGTCATCACCCAGGATGTGACGCTGCCCTGTTCCGGACGGAATCGGGAAGCCGTACGCCATACCTCGACCAGGACTTCCTGCGCCACTTCCTCGGACTGGGACGGATTACGCAGAACTTTGAGTACCAGACCGTAAACGGGTCCGGCGATCGAGTCGTAGAGGGTGGAAAAGGCTTCCTGGTCACCGCCCGCGACGCGGGCCATGACATCGGCCATCTCGGGCCCGCCCCGCGGCGGGTCTCCCATACGTGCGATCCCGATCACCGATCGCCTTTCAGTTGGGCTGAGAACAGGGGGAGAGGCGGGCGGTATTGGTCACCCATGCGGAACCCTTCCGAGCGATAAAGGTGAGCGAATGCCGACCTTTGAAAGTTGTTCTCCTACGTTCTTCGTAGCCGATGGCTTCGCGGATGGGTCGGCCGACCCATTTCATGGAATGCGAGGAGCCGGACCACCAATCCGTATACGCCTTCGCGACGAATCAACTACGTGAGGGAAGCGGCGGCTTCGAGGCTGTGAGGGCAGCCTCGAAGCCGCACCCGCGCGAGCACTCACTGCTCCGGAGGGGAAACACAGCCAGACCGCTGGGTGACCCGTCTCGGGCCACCCAGCGGTCTGGCCGGCACCAGGGGTGCCGGAGGGCCGGACCTGAACTCCGGGGGTGGCGTGCTGTCCATGCCACCCCCGGAAACCCATGACTACTTGGGCATCAGGACGGTGTCGACGATGTAGACGGTGGCGTTGGCGGTGGGGACGTTGCCGCAGACGACCTTGGAGGTGTCGTTGACGGTGTAGGACTCGCCGGAGCCCGCGGTGGTGAGGGTGCTCTTCTGGAGGGTGGGGTAGGTGCCCTTTTCGAGCTGCTTGGGGGCGAGCTTCTCACCGACGACGTGGTAGGTGAGGATCTTGGTGAGGGTGGCCTTGTCGGCGAGGACCTTGTCGAGGTCGGCCTTCGGGATCTTCGCGAAGGCGGCGTTGGTCGGCGCGAACACGGTGATGTTCTCGGCGTTGTTGAGTGTGTCGACGAGGCCGGCCTTCTTGACGGCGGTGACCAGGGTGGACAGCTCGGGGTTGTTCGATGCGGCGGTGGCGACGGGGTCCTTGGCCATGCCGTCGAAGCTGCCCGCGCCGTCGGCCGGGACGCCGGCGCAGGCGGCGCCGAAGGGCTTGTCCGTCATGGTGGCGTCGTCGGCGGGCGGAGTCGTCTTCTCCTCGGCGGCGGTCGGCGTCGAGTCGGCCTTGGTGTCGGAGCCGTCGTCGCTTGAGCAGGCCGTCAGCGACAGCGGAAGGACTGCGGCGGCGGCAACCGCGATGGCGGCGCGGCGGATGCGAAGAGTGTTCATGGTATCTCCTTGTTGTGACGTCATAACAATGCGTAACGGAATGAAGGTCTGAGGAGCCCGGGTCGGGCCCGGGTGGGGCAGGTCAGTCGACGGTCACGACCACCGAGTGCCAGCCGCTCGCCCCGTCCGGGACGGTCTTGGTGCGCTTTTCGGTCTGGACCTCTCCCATACGGTCCGTGGCTCGTACGGTGAGCGTGTGGCCACCGGGGGTTGCCTTCCAGGGGAAGGACCACTGCCGCCAGGTGTCGACGGTGTCCTGGGCGGCGAGGTCGGCCGGTCGCCAGGGGCCGTCGTCGACACGGATCTCGACCCGGTCGATGCCACGGTGCTGGGCCCAGGCCACGCCGCCGACCATGACGGTGCCCGCCTTGGGCCGGCCGAAGGGCTTGGGAGTGTCGATGCGCGACTGGGTCTTGATCGGGGCCTTGCGGGCCCACTTGCGCTTGACCCAGTAGGCGTCGTAGTCGTCGAAGTTGGTCAGTTCGATGTCTTCGATCCACTTGCAGGCGGAGACATATCCGTAGAGGCCGGGGACGAGCATCCGGACAGGGAAGCCGTGGACGAAGGACAGCGGTTCGCCGTTCATGCCGACCGCGAGCATCGCGTCGCGGCCGTCCATGACGTCGTCGACCGGGGTGCCGAGCGCCATGCCGTCCACCGACCTGGCCACCAGCTGATCGGCCGGTCCACCCCTGGACGGCGGCTTGACTCCCGCCTCCTTCAGCAGATCCGACAGCCGCACGCCGATCCAGCGCGCGTTGCCCACATACGGCCCGCCGACCTCGTTGGAGACACAGGTCAAAGTGATGTCCCGCTCGATCAGCTCACGGTCCAGCAGATCCTGGAAGGTGACGGTCAGCGGACGCTTCACACCCTTGCCGTGGATACGAAGCCGCCAGCTGTTGGCATCGACCTTCGGCACCACCAGGGCCGTGTCGACCCGGTAGAACGTCTTGCTGGGGGTGGTGAAGGAGCTGATGCCGGGGACGCGCAGCTGGGCGCCTGACGGAATGGGGGCGGCAGCCGAAGCGGGCTGCGGCAGCAACACCCCGGCCCGCGAGGCGACCGCGTTCTCACTGCGCCGGCCGTTCAGAGTCCGGCCCAGAACACCGGCGCCGGCGGACGCCACCGCCGCAGCCGTGGCCGCGATCAGGAAGCCTCGCCTGTCCCAGCCGCTCTCCTCGCCCTCCACGACCGGGCGTCGCGGCGCGGTGAGCCTGCCGATCAGAACGTAGAGCAGGGCGGCCGCCGCGACCGCGCCGGCCAGGGACGGCAGCCCGTCCGTGAAACCCGTCGAATCGGGGCGGCTCACTGCCGCCGCCGCACCCACCACACCGAACATCAGGACACCGGCCGAACCGATCCGCCGATAGCGCAGCGCCACCACGCCCAGCACAAGCGCCAGGACGGCAAGCGTCGCAAGGATGCCGAGCTGGAGGATGAGCTTGTCGTCCTCACCGAAATTACGGATCGCCCAGTCCTTCACGGCGGCCGGCGTACGGTCGATCGCTGCTCCGCCCACCGCCGTAATAGGGCCTGCCTCCGGCCGGACGGCCGCCGAGGCCAATTCGGCTACGGCGAGCGCGGTGAAGCCGGAAAGCAGACCGCTCAGCGCGGCAAGACCGCCGCGCACCAGATTTGAACCTGAGATCCTCACGCCCTTCATTCGGAGCCACCGGCTCGGCGGATTGGTCCCCGGTCGGGAAGATGGTTATGGCGATGACTGAGGGAGTCGTTTCGACGTGACTGTGGAAGTCGGCGTCTGACCGAGATTGTGATGTCAGTTGAGGGCTTGCGGTGGGACGCTGGGGCGTGCTTCTGCCGCTGGGGCCTGATGGGTATGCCGCAGTCCAAGGTCGAGTTGTACGCTGCGATCCGACGTGACCATGTGCTGGGTCTGTCGCAGCGTTCTCTTCAGCCGACGCACAACGTGTCCTGGAGAACCGTGCGACGGGCCCTGGACGGGCAGTGGCCTGAGCCGCGGAAGAAGCAGCGGCGCAAGGAGTCCCGGCTCGACTCTTGCCGGCCGTTGATCGACGGGATGCTGTGTGCCGACCTGGACTCCCCGCGGAAGCAGCGGCACACCGCGCAGAGGATCTTCGACCGGCTGGTCGAGGGCACGGGGCGGACGACATCTCGTATCCCATGGTCCGTGTCTATGTGAAGGAGCATCGACCCGAGATCCGGCGGCAGGCCGGGGTGGGCCCGGACTCGGTGTTCGTGTGCTGACCGAGCGTGAGGAGAAGAACTCCGTGGCGATCGCTTCGAACGAGTCGTTCGGCAAAGCGCACATGTTCCGGCGAACCTGTGCGAGGTGGCGCCGAAAGGTCATGGGTTCCGGCCGGCTGACCATCACGCGGTCGTCGTCGACTCGACGACGCTGCTGGGGCGGGAAGCGGCAGTATCAGATCTGGAGCTCAATCAGCGGCTCCCGCTCGAATGGCTGGCCACGAACATCGACCGGGAGGCGAGCCACTACTTGTGGCCGACGCTTTGGAACCACTTGTCGCACCGGCCGTCGACCCGCCCTACAGCAAGCGCTCTCACCACGGCACAGCAATCGCCGACGAGCCGACCACCCACCAGGACAGTGCACTGCAAGCGGTAGCCTCCTGCGTCAGGGGGTGGGACATGCGGCGCGCAGTGAAGTCGGCGGCAGTATGCCTGGCGGCCGCGCTGACCGCCGTAGTCGCCGTGCTGGCTTCACTCGCAGCCAACGCCGCGACCGCGCAAGACCGTTGGCCGGGCGTCCTCGATGTACTCCGGGCCGACCCCTGGCCCTGGGTGGGCGCGCTCGGCGCCGGGGCCGTGGCGCTGTCCGTGATCGCGGCGCTGATCAGTGGCGGCCCCTCGGCATCCGCTCAGGACCCGCCCCCACCCGGCGCGCCCGCCGTCCCCGCCTGGGTGGTGGACCGCGCGGAGAGCCGCCTGGCCGTGGCCGCCGTGTGCGGACGCAGGGCCGAGGCGGTGGGCATCACCACCGCCCTGGAGGGTGCGGGCGGTTTCGGCAAGACCACGCTCGCCACGCTCGTCTGCGCACACCGGCGGGTACGGCGCCGGTTCCGGGGACGGGTCTATACGGTCACCATTGGCCGGGACGTACGGGGAAGGTCGGCGATCGCGGCCAAGGTGGCGGAGGCCACGGCCTTCATTACCGGGGACGCCACCGCCTTCGAGGACCCGGACCGGGCCGGTGAACATCTGGGGCGGCTGCTGGAACGGCGGCCACGAACTCTGCTCGTGCTGGACGATGTGTGGGAGCCCGAACAGCTGGCACCCTTCCTGCGGGGTGGCCGGAACTGCGTGCGGCTGGTGACAACACGGGTGCCGGACCTCCTGCCGGACGGCGCCGGGCGGGTTCGGGTGGACGAGATGTCTCCCGAGCAGGCCCGGTCGGTTCTCACCTGGGACCTGCCCGAGCTGCCGGACGAGACCGTGGCCGGTCTGCTGTGGGCCACCGGCCGATGGGCACTGCTGCTGCGGCTGACGAACCGCCTGATCACCCGGCAGATCGCCACCGGAGCCGATGCGGCGGTCGCCGCCCGGGCGGCCTTGGAAGGGCTACGGACAGAGGGCCCTGCCACCGGGGAGGCCCCGCCCCAGCCGCTCGACCTGGACGACCCCGCCCGCCGGTCCCGTGCCGTCCGGGCGACCATCGAGGCCGGCACCACTCTCCTCCCGGACGGCGGTGCCCGGCGCCTGGCGGAGCTGGCCGTGTTCGTGGAGGACGAATCCGTCCCCGTACCGATCGTCGTACACCTGTGGCAGGCCACGGGCGGCCTCGCCGAGGTGCAGGCACGAGACCTGTGCGCCCAGCTGGACCGCCTCTCCCTCGTCGCCCTCAGCCCGGAGGACGGCGGGCGGATCACTCTCCACGACGTACTCCGCGACTACCTGCGCGAGGAGTTGGGGGCAACCGAGCTGCAACGTCTGAACGCTGTCCTGGTGGACGCCGCCCTCCCGGCCGACTGGTTCGCCGTTGACCACGGCTACCTTCTGGACCACGTGATCGAACATCTGCTGGCCGCCGGGCAGACCGGCCGAGCCGAACAGATCGCAGGCGATATCCGCTGGGTCGAGGCACGCCTCCATCAGCGCGGCCCCACCGCCCCCTTGAGCGACCTCGCCCGTATCCCGACCGCCACCGCCACCGCGGCCGCCCTGGCCCGCGACCTCGCCCGCGTCGCCCACCTGCTCGCCCCCATGGAATCCGACAGGGTCCTGACCGCCGTCCTGCACAGTCGTCTGGCCGAACTCCCCCACTGGGACCGGCAGATCGCCGTTCGCCAGGCCGCGCACCCGGCCCTCCGCCCGCTGCTCGCCAACCACTGGCCGCTGCCCGACCTGCCGGACCCCGCACTGCTCCGCACCCTCACCGCCCCGCGAAAAGCGGTGCGGTCGGTGGCAATCGCACCGGACGGAACATGGGTGGCCACAGGCGACTCCGGCGGCGAAGTCGTCGTCCGAGACCCCGGGACAGGCGCCGTACTCGCGCGGGAGCGGGCCGGTCCGGGAATCGTCCGGGCCATGGTTCCCGGCCCTGACGGCAGTTCGCTGATCGTCGGTGTCGGCCGCTCCGTCCGTCGCCTCGACCCGCTCGGCCGACCCCCGGCCGAGACACTGTTCACCGCCCTTGGCCAGGTGCGGGATGTGGCAGCCGCACCTGACGGGAGCTGGTGCGCGGCGGCGGACGCGCGCGGGTTCGTGCACGTGGAGAACGGCACATCCGTCGTCACCCTGGGCCAGGAGCCCGGTTTCCTCAGCAGCGTGCGGGACCCGCTGCCTGTCGGGCCCGACGGCCGCCCGCCGCCGTCCGACGGGCCCGGCGACCAGGTTCACCAGTGGCATGCGGCGGCCTGGCGACCGCTGGCTGTCGCGTCGGGCGGTCGCCGACTGGCAACTGCCGGGCCCGGTAGCGGCGTTCGCCTGTGGGATACGGCTGCGCACACAACGGCGGCGCAGACGTTCGTGACCTCGGGCGCCGCGTGTGCCGTGGCCTTCTCCCCGGGTGAGGACTTCCTTGTCACCGCGGACATCGGCTGTGAAGTCCGCCGGTGGGACCTCGGCGACCAGGCCCCCATAAGGTCCCAGGAGTCCTCCACGCTCCTCACCCGCAACCCCGGCACCGTTACGGCGGTGGCCATCGCTCCTTGCGGCACTTGGTGCGCCGTGGGCAGCCAAGATGGGCTCGTGCGCTTGCTCGACCTGTCCGACGGACGCTGCCGTGCGGTGGTGACGGGGCACACGCATGCCGTCATCGACCTAGTCGTCGCCCCGGATGGCTCCTGGCTGGCCACGGTCGGCCGCGACGGCGTGGCAAGGCTGTGGGAGACCCCGCCCGAGCGGGAGGTGGCGCCGGTCGACACCCGAGCCTTGCCCGTAACAGCCGTGGCGTACACACCGGACGGGTCGCGCGTGGCCACGCTGGGCCACGCCGCCACTGTTCGGCTCTACGGGGCGGAGGACGGTGCCGCCTCTCCGACGCTCGAAAGCAACGAAGAGCTCTGGGCAGCGCACGGCGGGCAACGGTTGGCCTTCGCTCCCGACGGCTCCTGGCTGGCCAGCCCCGGGCCTTGGGGCACGATCGCTGTGTGGGACCTCGCCGCCGGGCGCGTCAAGGCCACTGGGGACGGCCACAGCGGCCTCGTGAACGGAGTGGCGGCAGCTCCGGACGGCTCCTGGCTGGCCAGCGCGGGCCATGACGGCACGGTACGGCTCTGGGACCCCGAATCGGGCGAGTCCCAGGCTGTCCTGACCTGCGACGGCCCGGTGTGCTCGGTCGTGGTGTCCCCGGACGCGGCCTGGCTGGCGAGCGGCGGCAGCGACGGGGCGGTAACCGTCTGGGACGTGGCCACTCTCACCCGGTCGACCCGGCTGACCGGCGGGAACGGCGCGGTGCTCGCACTGTCCGTCTCACCGGACGGATGCTGGCTCTTCGGCGCGGGCAGGGACGGGACCGTACACCTGTGGAACCCGCGGACCGGCGCCCATCGTGGCTTGCGCGCCGGCAGCGGCAGCCCGCTGCACGCGGTGGCCGCTTCCCCGGACGGACGCTGGATCGCCTCGGCGGGCGAGGACGCCACGGTACGAGTGTGGAACAGCGCCAACGGACAGGTGGTGGCCGCTCAGCGCACCGAGGGCCCGCTCCGGTCCTGCAGCTGGCGGCCGGACAGCAAGGGGCTCGCCGTCGGCGGCGACCGCGGTCTCTACGTCTACGAACTCCGGCCTGCCTGACGCCGATCGAAGCGAGGGCATGGAGGTGAGCGACCTGCTGGACTCAGTGAGGGCGGTCAGGGAATGGGACCAGGAGCATTCCGTCTCGTCTTAGTTGCTGAAGACTGTCGTGTGGCTGGAGGGTCTGGGTCGGGCAGGCGGCCCGGGTCGACATAGTCGGCGAGATAGATCATGGTTGCTTCGGGGTCCATGCCGAACGCGGCGGCAACCAAGCTTGGGGTCCATTGTGTTGACGAGGTCGAGCAACCGAGTGCAGCGGATCATGCGAGGTGGGAATCCGCAGGCGTCGAGGACGTGACTGACATAGGCGGTGGACGCCGTTCCCCTGCCGGCCTTGGTCTGGCGGGTCACCATCAGATGACCGGCGGCAGTTCGGGACTCGGCCTGGAGACGACACGGGCCCTCGTCGGCGCGGGAGCCCGCGTCGTCGTCCCCGCCCGGCGCCCCTCCACGGCCCACCAGGCGGTGGACGGGATCGGGGGAGTGGAGGTGGAGGAGCTGGACCTGGCGGACCTGGAGAGTGTGCGGGCCTTCAGCGAGCGGTTCCTCGCCACGAACCGCACCATCGACTTGATGATCAACAACGCTGGGATCATGGGCTGCCCGGAAACGCGGGTCGGTCCGGGCTGGGAGGCCCAGTTCGCCACCAATCACCTCGGTCACTACGCACTGGTGAACCGGTTGTGGCCGGCGATCGAGCGAGGAGGCGCACGAGTGGTGTCGGTGTCGTCCAACGGACACCAGCTCTCCGACATCCACTGGGACGACGTGCACTTCGAGCGTGATTACGACAAGTGGCAGGCGTACGGCCAGGCGAAATCGGCCAACGCTCTGTTTGCCCTGCACCTGGACACGCTGGGCCGCGACGCCGGAGTGAGGGCGTTCTCGGTGCACCCGGGCACGATCGCCACGCAGCTCGCCCGTCATATGTCCCAGCAGGAAGTGACAGACCTGGTGGAGATGATCAGCGCCAGTCCGACGAACGGCGGCTGGAAGACACCCGAGCAGGGCGCGGCCACCCAGGTGTGGGCAGCGACCTCCGCACAGCTGACCGGCGTGGGCGGCGTGTACTGCGAGGACTGTGACATAGCCGAGCCCGCCGACCCGGACACGGTGCTGGGAAGCGGAGTGAACGCCTGGGCCACCGACCCGGAGCGGGCCGCCCGACTCTGGACGCTCTCCGCCGAACTCACCGGGGTCGATGCCTTCGCCTCCCGCCCGGCGCGTCGGCGGTGAGAGCGGCCCGCGCCCGGCCCGGCAGCCCTCAGTTCAACCCGGTGGACGGTGTCCGGCGCAGCTGGTCGAGTTCGTCACCGATCGCCCCCCGCAGCGGGCCATGTTGGGGCCCGAGCGCGAACTGCTCGCTGGTCCATCTGTCACGCGGATAGAGCCACACCGGCAATCCCGCAAGACCCGGTGGCTCCCACTCGAACCGTGGCCACACATGTGCGTGCAGGAATCCGTCGGTGTTGCCGAGGATCTCCAGGTTGACCCGGCGGAAAGCGGAGTCCAGACGGCCACAGGCCCGCTCCACCGCTTCGCCCAGTGTGTCCATGTCGGACAGGAAGGAGCGCCGCTTCTCCCGTGGCAGATCCGACAGTCTCCGCACCTCGGGTTGATCCACCAGAAGCACCGAGTATCCCGGCAGGAACTGAACGTCCCCCATCACCGCGAACCCTGCGTCCAGGCGACGTAACACAGCTGGGTTTTCGCCCCTCAGTGCGCTCCCGATCCGGTCCGTACGCCAGTCAGTAGTCATCAGCGGAACGTATCGCGGGCCCAAGGCCGCCATGGAGCATCGGCAGGGCAGCGCCGCTCTGTCCTGTGATCGGGCCCGAGGGTGTGGGGGGCGAGGTCTTCTGCCCCTCACACCCTCCTGCCAGGAATCAGGCGGCGCTGCTACGGGCCCGAAGGACGTACGCGATCAGCTCCGGTGACGGGCCGCCGTACTCCTGCTGGATCTGCTCACTGTTCTCCTCCTGCATGTTGTAGAGCGAGTCACGAAGCCCCTCGTCCCCCACCGTGGAAAGCCTCAAGAAGCTCCCTTACCGGTCGCCAATCCCCGACGGCGGTGGGACCCGTCGAGGCTCACCCATGCGGTGACCTCGTCCCCGTCACGGGCGAATGGGACGCCCCTTGCGGTGAGGATGCGGTGGACGGCGGTGTTGCTCGCGGTCGTACTGACGAACATGGACGCGAATCCGGCTGTGCGTGCAAGGCCCAGGAGCTGTTCCAGGACGGTTCCCCCGACTCCGCCGCCGCGGTGGGAGCGTCCGATCCATACCCCGGCTTCGGCCGTGCCCGGCCTGTCCCGGAGCGGGCACAGGCGTGCTGCTCCCACCACCTGTTCGCCGACGACGATGACGTAGGTGCGCTCCTCCGGCTCCGCTGTCAGCGTCCTCGACCGGTGGAACCGTGAGAACGCCGCCTGTCGTACCGGGGTCCATCCCGCGGGCCCGGCAACCTTGGGCATCACGTCCTCGGGGTCGGCGTCGGCTGTCGCGGTGTCCAACAAACTTCTCAGCAGGGTCTCGTCGAGCGGCTGCAGGGTCACATCGAGGCGCATGATTCACATCCTGCCATCGCCGCGTCGCGAGAGGGTGAGCCGTCTCGGAATGAGCCGTCTTGGAGTGAGCCGTCGAACCGAGCGGGTCGGAGTGGATGGATCCGCGGAGCGAAAGGGTTGCCTCATGCGTACGACTGGCGCGCAGAACCGGTCGTACGTTTCCTGACCGGCATCGGCCAGGAACCGCACGAGGGTCGACGGTGGTCGCTCAGGGGCCGCGCTTCTACGGCCCCCTCCAGCCGTACTTCGACCGCACCTGGAAATTCGGAGACATCCAACCCGCATGAGCGGCGCGTTGTCAGTGGCGTGAGGCAGGATCGCACCACCAGTTCAGCGACGGGAACAGGGAGTTGCGGTGTCGGTCACAAGCCAGCAGGTGGCAGGTCATGTGTTTCTGCGAGGTCTGTACGCGGACGCGTACTTTCCGGATCATGTCCTCGACAAGGGCAAGGCGATTCTGCTGAGGCTGTGCGAGCGCATCGAGGCCGAGCAGCCGTCCGACCTGGCGGCGCTCTATGTGCTCACGGCAGTGGCGACGGAGGAATTCAACGCCCTGGAGGCGGAGTTCGAAGCAGCCGACAGTGGGATCGAGACCGTTGCACGGGAAGAGATAGCCGAGGACTTCTGGTTCGTGGCGTCGGCGTACGGGTTCGCGGAGGCGGACGTGGAAGTGCTGATCGCCGCTCGGGATTGGTGATGCAGTCGGCACCGTACGGCACCGCCGGGCGTCACTGAAGCGACCGGCTGTGCGCCGTCGCCGGCAAGGCCGAGCCGGCATTCGCTCCGTGCGGTTCGACTTGGCACCGGGCCTCGCACCGCGTCTCGCACCGAGTCTCGCTCCCTGATCCGGCCGGATCCAAACGACCCCCCTGGACGCCCAGCTCGTCACCGATGTTGGCGAGCATGGTGCGCAACACTTTCAGTGTGGCGACTTACTCTTCGTCGCTGATGCCCTGGTGGACCTCGGTGCGCAGACCAGTGGCCAGCTCGCGCAGTTGCATCCTTGCGGCTTCGCCGATGGGCTGCGAGGCCAGTATGTCGTCGGTGACGGCGGGATCGGCCGGCGCTCGGTCGGTGGTGTCGGTGGTGTCGGCGGTCTGAGGGGCCTTGGGCGTGCAATATCTCTCTGGTGTTCGGGTGTTAGCCCGAAAGTAGCTCCGAGCCGCCACACACGCACATGCGAGGCCCGAGTCGGACGACGTACGGGCGCCGGTCAACATCGGCGGCGTGGCACACTGGCCCAAGGGTCGGATAACCGCTGACCAGCCCAGACGTTGGTAGTCATCCGCCACACACCGTGGGCCGACTGCTGTCGGGACCAGACCCTGCGGACGGTCTCAAGCGCCAGTCGCCGTGAGCCCCACGAGACAACTCCTCGATGGAACTCATCTACAGGATCCGTCCTCAGCATTCTGTGAACAGCGGGATTGTGGGTAGCATCCGCCACCAACAGAGATCCGAGGCAAAGGAGCCGCCATGTCCGACAAGACACAGACCCTGCAAACCCAGTACGCCCAGCAGGTCGCCGCCGACCTGAAGCGAAACGTGAGTGAGCAGGAGCGCGTCAACGCAGAGATTGCCTCGCTGCAGAATCGGCTTGAGGTGCTCAAGCGGGACGGTGAACTGCTGGGAGGCATGCAGTCGGCCCTGGGAGGCATTGCCGCCCCGGCAGCGAAGCCCACCAAGACAGCAGCTGTGCCGAAGGCGCGACGCGCCAAGGGCAGTGTGAGTGCCGACGCCAGCAAGAGCCCCAAGAACACCAAGAAGTCGGTGAAGGCGAACACCGAGGCGCCGACCCGTGGCGCGACTCCGTCCCTGCGTGAAGTCGTCGTTACGTTGCTGGGGCAGCACCATGAGCCGCGTTCGGCAGCCGAAGTGTCCGCCGAACTGGCGAAGGCGCAGCCGGAGCGCGCGGTGAACGTCACGCTGGTACGCAATGCCCTCGAAGCTTCGGTCGCCAAGAACCAGAGCACGCGTACCAAGCAGGGAAAGTTCGTGTACTACACGGCTCTCCAGGAAGATTCGGCAACGGCACAGGCGGGTGTGGCGAAGAGCGACGCGAACGCGTAGCCGAGGCCTGACACGTATTGCTCCTCCGGCGTGGCTGAGCAGTGCCAACTCTTGGCGCTTCTTGCCCAGGCCGGGTGGCATGGGGCGAGAGTGGTCGCGGCCATGGGGTTCCGTACCGTCGCCCCGTACGGAGGCCGACCAGGCTGACCAGACCGACTGGGATCACCCTGCCCATCGAACCGCGCTTCCTGTGCGGCGCTGGCAGGCCGCGCCGAAATGGCCGCGGCCATGTTCGGACGGTGTGGCATCCAGGTCGGCCGAAGCCTGTCCGCTGAGTACGTGTGGTGAGTGCTCCAGGTTTACCCGTGTGGCTCCCGCTGACGCGTGACCCGTGTGACGCAGGTTGCCTACCGTGTGCGTGCCGCTGGAGTGGTCCCGCCGTGCGGTCTGCGCCATTGTTGCGTCATGGGTGAGCGCGATGACTTCTGGAAGGTACGGGAGTCTCCATTGCCGTAAGCCGTAAGCCGTAAGCCGTAAGCCGTAAGCCGTAAGCGAGGAAGAGGGGCGGGTCTCATGCGGATCGTCATCAGTGAGTTCATCAGCTTGGACGGTGTCGTGCAGGCGCCGGGCGGGCCCGGAGAGGACACCGAGGGTGGGTTTTCCCATGGTGGCTGGTCGCACCCGTTCTTCGACCCGGAGGTGGTGGGCGGTGCCTTCGACGAGGTGGTGAGCGCGGCGGGGGCGCTGCTGTTCGGGCGCCGGACGTGGCAGTCGATGGCCGCGGCGTGGCCCGAGCGGGCCGGTGACCCCTTCGCCGACCGGATGAACAGCCTCCCGAAGTACGTCGTGTCCCAGACGCTGGGCGACGACAAGCTGACGTGGGACAACACCACGCGCATCCCCGGGGACGAGGCTGTTGCCCGCATCCGGGAGTTGCACGGCGCCGACGGCGGTGACTTGGTGGTCATGGGAAGCCCCACCCTCGTACGTACGCTCCTGCGCGAAGGCCTGGTCGACGAGCTGCGGTTGATGATCATGCCGGTGCTCCTGGGCGGCGGCAAGACGATCTTCCCGGACGACGGTGGGCTGCGCACCCTTGAGTTGGTCGCGACGGTCACCAGCTCCACGGGCGTGCAGGTGTGTACGTACCGGCCGGTCCCTGCGGGGTAGGTCCGTGGCCCCGTCCTGGTCAGTCGGTGTCTTCCGCGGCCAGGTCGGGGCGCAGCCGGTGCCATGAGGGGTGGCGCAGAAGCCCGGCCCTGGTCCGGGTGGCATAGCTGACTTCGCCCACCAGCCGCGGCAGCACCCAGTGCGCGCCCGCGACCGGCGGCTCGGTGCTGAAGGGGCAGTAGTCGACGGCGGCCACCCGCAACAGGTCGGCGATGACCGCGCGTTCATGTTCGCTCCACCCCGTCCCCACGCTCCCGATGTACCGCAGCGCACCCTCCTCGCGCCGCCCCAGGAGCAGGGCTCCGAAGAGCCCGGTGAGCCGGCCGCGGCCGGGGACCCAGCCGCCGACGATCGCGTCCGCCGTCACGATATTGCGGACCTTGATCCAGTTCCGGGAGCGCACCCCAGGGACGTAGACGGAGTCGAGCCGTTTGCAGATCAGGCCCTCCAGGCCGTGTTCCCGGCTTGCTTCGAGTGCCTGCGCGCCGTGTCCGACGAGCGCGGTCGGTGTCGACCAGTGCGCCCCTGAGAGCCCGAGACTCTCCAAGTGCCGGCGGCGCTCGGCATACGGCAGGTGCATGAGGCTCTCGCCGCGCAGGTGCAGGGCGTCGAACAGGATCAGGTGGGCCGGGTCCTCGCGTGCCAGTCGGGCGGCTTTCGCCGGGTTTCCGGACAGGCCCATCCGGGACTGCAGCAGTTCGAAGTCGCTGCGCCCCTCCTGGTCAAGGGCGACGATCTCCCCGTCCAGAACCCCGGACACCTCTTCGCCGAGGACGGCTCCCAGGGCATGGAGCTCGGGATAGGCGGCCGTGATGTCCGCACCCGACCGGGCACGCAGCAGCACCGAGCCGTCGCCCGGCAGATACAGCAGGGCCCGCTGGCCGTCCTGCTTGACTTCGTACGCCCACCCCTCCTGAGCGGTGGGCAGAGCGCCCGGTGTCGCGAGCATCGGAGCGATCCGAGGGAGTGTCATGACACCACTCTCACCGGGCAGGTCGGTCTTCCCGTGACGACGCCCCAGGGAACACAATCTGTCCCTGCCCCGCCTCTTCACCTGGGCGGGACGGGGAATCAGCCGGCCGCAGGGTTCTCCGTGGCGGTCGGCGTCGTCCGGTGGCTCGGCCAGGCCGTCAGGGCGGTCGCGAGCTGGGCGCGCGAGCGGACGTCCAGCTTCTGGTAGATGCGGGTCAGCCTGGCCTCGACCGTCTTGACACTCAAGTACAGCTTCGACGCCGCTTCCTGATTGCTGGCGCCCTGTCCGACCAGCCGCGCGAGGCGCAGTTCCGCGTCCGTGAGGGAGGGCAGGATGTCACCGCGGGCCGGGGCGGGTTCGGTCGTACGCGAGGACGTTTCCGTGGTCAGTCCCAGCCAGGGGAGCGCGCCCGCTCGTTCGAAGACGGCGGCCGCCGCCTGCAACGCGCCCTGTGCGGCCGACCGTCTGCGCCGGCGGCGCTCCACGCGGGCGAGTGCGACCAGCGCCCGGCCGCCCTCCAATGGCAGACCGGCCAGGGCGAAACTCTCCGCCGTGCGCGCGAGGAGGACCGCCGCTTCGTCCGCCTTCCCTGCCGCGGCCAGGCACAGGGCGTACGCCCTGTCACAGCCGAGGAGTACCGTGCTGCGGCCCAGGCGTTCGGCGACCGGCCGTACGCCGTCGAGCAGGGCCACGGCTTCCTTCGGGGTGTCGTTCGCCAGCAGGGCCTCTGCCAGTTCCTCGTGCCACCGCAGCACCGAGGGGTCAACGGTCGACTGGGCGCGCTCGTCGGCCTGGACGCGGCGCAGGCTTTCCAGGGCCGAGGCCACGTCTCCATTGATCAGCTGGACCCGGCCGAGGGCGTACAGGCCGCGGGAGAGGAAGACGTGGTCGCCCTCCTCCTCGGAGGCCCGGACACTGCGCCGGGCGTAGCTCGTGGCGCGCTGGAAGCTGCCGCCGGCGGTTTCCGCGAGCGCCAGGGCGTACCAGGCGGGCCCGGGGGAGAGGCCGGCCTCCAGCGTCAGCGCGAGCGACCGGCCGGCGTGCGTGAGTGCCGCGGCGCACTGCCCCTGGCGGGATTCGATTTCCGCGAGCGTGCTGAGCAGTTCGATGGAGTCCTCCACCGGGCCGCGGCGCTCGACCAGCGGCAGCAGCGCGTTGAGCTGATCGCGGGCGTCGGTGAGCCGGCCGTCGAACATGGCGTGGCGGATCGTCAGTATCTGCGCGTCGTTGTGGATGCCCAGCGGGCGTTCGGACACTTCAAGGGCCCGTGCCTCGGCCAGTACCCGCTCCGCGTGCGGCGAGCCGAGGACCCGGTCCATGCGTGCTTGCAGGGTCAGGGCCCTCGCGGCGGTCCTGCGGTCGCCCATCGAGTCGGCGAGCGTGGCGGATTCCACAGCGGCGGTTCGGGCGCGTACCGGGTCGCCGTCGGCCAGGACGTACTTCACCGCGAGGCGCAGCGATACGGCCGCGCGCAGCAACGTATCGCCTTCGGAGTCCTCCATGGCGTGTACGTAGATCTCGTCGAGGTTGCACAGCCCCTGGCCCGCCGTGTCGAGCACCGCGAGCCGCGCGCGGACGCGGTCGGCCGGGGCCGCGTCCCGGGCCAGCAGGTCGGTGGCCGCGCGCATGGTCAGGTCCGCGCGGGCGGCGCGGGCCGCCTCCTCGGCCGCCTCGACGAGCCGGGCTATCCGCTTGGCGCCATGCTGCACGGGGGTGGACTCGGCGGCGAGCAGGGCGAGTTCGGCGGCCAGGGCGCTGTTGCCGCGGCGCCGCGCTGTGTCGGCGGACGCGGCGACCTCGGTGGCCAGCGCCTCGGCGGGGATGTCGGTGGCCAGCGCCCGGTGGCGTACCGCTTCGACCGGGTCGTCCACGACCTGGGCGAGCGCCGCGTGCCCCGCGCTGCGCTCGGTCCAGCCGGCGTCGTGCACGAGCGTGGACGGCAGCACTCCGGCGGTGAAGGCGACCTTCCCGTCCTCGTCGAGGGAGACCAGATGCGCGCGTTCGGCGGCGGCGAGGTCGGCCTCGGCGGAGGGGCGGCCCGCGCGGCGTATCAGCGCGGTCGTGGGGCGCAGCGCCAGTGCGGCCAGCAGCAGTGTGGCGCGTACGTCGGGGGATACGGCGCCCAGGAGCTGGCGGGCGAGGTCACGGGCCCGTCCGGACAGGGACAGCGTCTCGGCGTGGTGCACTGGGGTCCGTGCGTCGGCGATGGACCGGCCGACGGCCAGCGCCAGCCGCGGATTGCCGCCGCTGGCCTTGTGGATGCGCCCGGCCATCCGGGACGGCAGCCGGTGGTGGATGAGCAGTTCGGCGATCTGGTCGGCCTGCAGGGGTGGCACGAACAGCACGTCGGCCTCGGAGGGCACCCAGAGGGGCACAGGGCCGGCCGGGCCGGTGCGTGGCGTACAGCCGTGGGGAGGGTCCGATCCGTACGCCGCCGGGGTTTCCACGGCGATCACGCGCAGCGCGGGCGGCGCCAGGTGCAGAGCGAAACGCAGCAGGTCGGCGCTGGTCTCGTCGATGTGCTGCACGCTGTCGACAACCAGCAGGACCGGGTCGCGCGCGGCGAGGGTGCGCAGGATCTGGGCGAGGGCGAGCCGCAGGGCGATGGGGTCCCAGCCGTCGGCGGGTATGGGCGCCTCACGGCACAGCATGGCGACGGCGGTGCGCTGCGGTCCTGGCAGCCCGCCGAGGATGTCGTACGTTCCGGGGCCGCCGGGTTCTCCCGGTCCGCCGGGACGACTGTGGGCTGTGCCCGGCGAGGGCCAGGACACACAGGCGGCGACGGATGCGACGAGGGCGGCCGCGGCCGCACCCGGTATGTCGCGGTCGGCGGGGAGTGTGGCGAGCCAGATCACCGACTCGCCGAGGGATTCGGCGTGCGCCGCGGAGGCCAGGGCGAGCTCGGTCTTGCCTACCCCGGCGGGGCCGGTCAGCAGGGCCCGGCCGCGGGTGTGCAGGACGCGGTCGAGCCGTCCGAGAAGCTCCGTGCGTCCGACGGGCGCGGGTCTGTACACCGCCGACGTCACGACCCCACCACCACCTTCCGGCGTGCGCGAGCCCTCTGCCCGTGCGAGCAGAGAATACGAAGTCGGCAGCCGCCGTCCAGGCCGACCATCCGGCATATGGACAGACCTGGTGCGGGGCGCGCCCGCGGAATAGCCGCGGACGACGCCCCTGAACAGCAGTAATGCGATTCACCAACTGTCTCAGAAGGTGAGATTCCAGCTGTCGATGTAGCCGGTGTCACCTGATGCCACATCGCGCACCTGGAGCTTCCAGGTGCCGTTGGCGACCTCGCTGGACGCGTCGACCGTGTACGTGGAGAGCACGTTGTCGGCGCTGTCCGAGGACGACGAGGCCTTCAGGTTGCGGACGGTGCCGTCCGGAGCGACCAGGTCGACGACCAGGTCCCCGCGGTAGGTGTGCTTGATGTCCACGTCGACCTTGAGGGCGGCGGGGGCGTTGCCGGCGCGGCCGGTCACTGCGACGGACGACGTGACGGTCGCGTTGTCGCCGATCGTCACGTCGTCCGCGTTGGCGAAGGTGGCGCCGCCGGGGGCGGTGGTGCCGGTGACGGCGTTCACGGTCTTCGTCGTGTCGGCGATACCGGAGCCGCAGCCGCCGGTGCAGGTGCCGGGCACGGGCCGGGCGTTGCTCTTGATCGCGGACTCGATGTCGGCCGGGGTGAGGGTGCTCTTGGCGGACTTCAGCAGCGCGGCGAGCCCGGCGATGTGCGGGGCGGCCATCGAAGTGCCCTGGTAGGGCTTGTAGTTCTCACCGGACTGCGTGGTGGTGCCGGAGTTCAGCGTCGAGAGAATGCCGTTCTCGGGGGTGGTGACGGTACCGGGCGTGTCCGTGGCGCGGCGGGTCTCGCCACCGGGCGCCGCGACATCGACGATGGTGCCGTAGTTCGAGTAGAAGGAGCGGTTGCCTTCACGGCTGGTCGACGCCACGTTGATGATGTTGTTGCAGTTGGCGGGCGTGAAGCCGGAGGCATTGGTGTTGTTGTTGCCCGCTGCGACGACCACGGTGGTGCCGCGCGAGACGGCACCGTTGATGGCGTTCTGATAGACGCTGGGGCAGGTGGCGCTGGGGCCGCCAAGGCTCAGGTTGATGACCTTGGCCGGGGTCGCGTTCGCGGTGACACCGGGGACACTGCCGCCGGAGGCCCAGGTGATGGCCTCGGCGATGTCCGAGGAGGAGCCGCCGCACTTGCCGAGGACACGCACGGGCTGGATCTTCGCGTTGTACGCGATACCGGCGATGCCCTTGGTGTTGTTGGCCGTGGCGCCGATGGTGCCGGCGACATGCGTACCGTGCCAGGAGGAGTTGCTCGCCTTGGAGGTCGCGCCGCACTCGCCGTCGGTGGCGTTCCAGTCGCCCTCGTCCTTGGCGTTGTTGTCACGGCCGTTGCCGTCACGGGCGTCCGCCGACGCGGAGATGAAGTCGTACCCGGCGACGACCTTGTCGGCCAGGTCCGTGTGGGTGGCGTAACCCGTGTCGATGACGGCGACGGTGACGCCGGTGCCGGTGGTCTTGTCCCAGGCGCCGGGGACGTTCATGCCGCCGGTGGTCTCGAACAGGTCCCACTGCTTGGCGTAGTCGGTGTCGTTCGGGGTGACGGCCAGCGGGTAGGCGCGGATGTCGGGCTCCGCGGACGCGACCGAGGTGTCGGCACGGAAGGCGTCGATGACCTCGCCCAGGTCCTTCTTGGACGCCTCGCCGCCCAGGTCGACCAGGGCGGCGCCGCCGGCGAGGCGGCGCTCGAACGACAGGTCCTCGCCGGTTGCCCTGCCCTTGGCGTCCGCGTCGCTCTTGGCTGCGGTGTTGGAACCGGCCTCGGCGGCCTTGGACTTGTAGGTGACGATGACCTTCTCGACGGGCGCGGCCGCCGGCGGGGACATCGACTGCGAAGCCGGAACGGGCTGAGGGGAGGGGCCCGCGGCGGCGGACGCCACGGATGACGTGGCAACGAGCCCGGCGATCGTGGCACTTGCGGCCACGGCGGATATGAGTCTCCGCCTGGAACCGTTCAAGGTGTTCCCTTTCATGACGTACGTACGTGCGGAGCGAAGGCGGCGGCGCGACAACCGCGAGTGGTGTGGGGCCACGTGTACGCGGTTGCTGGGCCGGGTGAGCCCGAGCGCCGCCGCCGGCGCTACGACCCTGGTCAAGGCCGTCCCCGGCATACCCGCCCCTTGCATGGACCTGACATTCGAGAGTCAGGCGCCAGGATCTGGGATTCGGAATTCGCCGGTGCGGCAGACAGTAGGGAACGGCGAGATGAACTCGATACGGGGAAAACCCTTGTCACCCCCGCGAGGGCCGGGCGGGGCTTCGGAAAGGGGAGCGGTATGGGGAGCGGTATGGGCGCGCCGTGCGGCGGAAGGCGGCCCGCGTCGAGTACGTAGGCCCGAGAATGTCCCGAGTACGTAGAGTGGTCGGCTGGTCGGCCGCATGCCCGCAACGCCGTACGCCTGCCACGCTGCACGCTGGACGGGTGATCGTTCCCGTTGCCCCGGAACAACGCCAAGTACAGCTTGTCCCATGGGTATGACAGCTCAGGAGACCGCGCCCCGCAGGCCATCCACCACCCGAGCCAAGAACGACCTTTCGGCACTGCGGGAGCGTCGTCGGCTTCGCAAGCAGTGGGGCCTGGCAACCCACCAGGTCGCGGGAGCCTTCGGTGTGACACCTGCGACGGTGTGCTCCTGGGAAGCCGGTCGCACCGCCCCGACCGGCCGCCGCCGGACGGCGTACCCAACGGTTCCTCCAAGGCCTCGCCCAGCACGAGCAGCCCCCTGCACAGCTCCTTACAGTGCCGGCCACGCGCCCGGCCTTCAGCTGGAACTCACCGTGGCGAGCTACCGGACTTTGGGGTGTGGTGGTCAGAGCGCCGGGCTGCGCCGGGTCACTTTGCCTTTTCCGTCCGCGTGGAGCGAGGCCCCACCGCCGGGTCCGGTCACGGTGATCCGGATCGTGAGGGAGCCGGTGAAATGGTCGGCGCTGAGCTGCCAGGTCTGCGGTGAGCGGACGCCGAGGGTGGTTCTGGCTTCCTTGACCAGGGCGGGAATGCGCTCGTACGGCAAGGATCCCGGGTCGAACTGCGGCGCCGGGACATCGGTGGGGGCCAACACCACTGTCATCAGCTGTTCTTGGACGACGACGGACAGCGCCGGACGCTTGCCCTTGCTCTGGGCCTGCGGCTGGGCTTCTGTCAGGGACTCGACCGCCTGGCGCAATTCGCCCCGGTCGAGCAGTGACTGGTTCGGCCCGACGGTGACTGTGGCCATCCCCGACGACGAGGTCACCGAGGTGGACGACGTCGAGGAGACGGAGGGTTTCGCGGAATCGGGCGGCTGCGTGGCGCTCTCCGGGCCGAGCAGATCCGCGCGGAACGCCAGGGTCAGGGCGGCTGCGCCGAGCAGCAGTCCAATGAGACCGATGGCCCCGAACGCGCAGCCCTCAGGCGGGCGTTGCGCCACGGTGGACTCGGATGCGGAGTCGATACGCGCCTCGGCCGCCCGACGCTCCCATTCCGGCTTCGGCCGCTCGACTATCCGTACCCGCCACGGTCGGTCCGGCGGGTACTCGACGACCAGAACGTCGCGCGGCCGGTAGTGGGGGACATCAACCAGGTTGATGCTCTGGGTGATGTCTGCGCGATAGGCCGGGGCGTCGTCCGGCGCGACCGAGAGAATGAACTGGATGGGTATGTCAGCCGATTCGCCCCCGATGGCGCGCAGGCTCTCGATCATCGCGAGCGCCGTACGGGGCGTGACGGCTGCCTCTCGGGCGCGCCGCGGCCTACCGCTGATGAAGAGGAGCGCGCCGTAAATCACGGGCAGGCCCATGCCCGTGAGGAACAGCGGCACGCTCTCGATGACGCCGCCGACGACAAGAGCGGCCAGTGATGTGCCGATCACGCCACCGGTGAGGAACCCTCGCGCGAGGGCGACCGGACCGTTGTGGGTGGGCCGCGCGCTCTGGGTGATCGTCATGCGAGCGATTGTGTCCCGTGCGGATGACCGCCGGAAGACCTTTCTACCAGAACCTGGACAAGAACGGTCACGGTGACCTGCGGAACGCCACCACGCTCTACCTGCGCTACGACATCCGGTTCCCCGCCGGTTTCGACTACGGCAAGGGCGGCAAGCTGCCCGGCCTGTACGGCGGCAACCCGGGCGAGGCCAGCGGCGGCAACCATGGCAACGCATGGTCCACC
Organism: Streptomyces changchenzhani; assembly: GCF_039766235.1. Lineage (NCBI taxonomy): Bacteria > Bacillati > Actinomycetota > Actinomycetes > Kitasatosporales > Streptomycetaceae > Streptomyces > Streptomyces changchenzhani. The sequence continues at coordinate 323,694 of NZ_JBDHNH010000004.1, forward strand.
CGCTTCATGTTCCGCAACGGCAACAAGGGCGAGGTCTACGTCTACACCCCTGACGGTGACGGTTATGGCAAGGACATAGGCCTCGGCTCCTGGAGCTTCTCGCCCGACAACAAGACCCACACCATCCAGCAGTCGGTGAACCGCTCCACAGGCAAGATCACGGTCTGGTACGACAACCAGCAGGTCCTGTCGCAGAACGGCGCCGGGCATCGGCGGCATTCCTTTCAAGAGTGTCTTCTTCTCCACCTTCTTCGGCGGCCATGACACGAGCTGGGGCCCCGACCACGACGAACACGCGTACTTCTCCAACTTCGCCGTGGGCACGAGCAAGTTCTGAAACCACGCCCGGGTGGCAATACGGCCGGTTTCCCCGCGCGTAGCGGGCGGGGAAACCGGGGAGGGAACCGGCGCCCGGGAGCAGAGGCAGGGGACCGGCCGCCGGTGGAATTGGGCCATCGGGCGGAGCCGGCCACCGGCCTGGATACGGCCGGTCGGAGCAGGCGACACTGCGCCGGACCGCGTCCCTTCCTACGCTGGCTGAATGATCATCAGAGTTTCTGTTCGCGGGGTGATTTCCGGCGCGGCTGCCCTCGCCATCGGTGCGCTGGGCACCCTCGCGCCGACGGCCGCAGCCGTCCCACAGGCCGATCCGCTGCCGCCGCAGCCCGTGTCCGCCGACCTGTCACCACTCCACCGTCCGGGAACCCATGTGCGGCAACACCGCGGGGTCCCCCCGCTTCCGGGTGATGTGTCCGCCCTGTCGTGGCTGGTGGCCGACGCCCGCACGGGTGAGGTTCTCGCCGCTCACCAGGCCCACCGCCGACTGCCGCCGGCCAGCACTCTCAAGACTCTCTTCGCTGTCACCGCACTGCCTCGGCTGGCCGGCAGAACCCTGCACACGGTCACCGAAGCCGAACTTGCCGGAGTGGGGGAGGGCAGCAGCCTGGTGGGCGTCGCCCCGGGCAACACCTACCGTGTGGCGGACCTGTGGCGCGGTGTCTTCCTGAGTTCCGGCAACGACGCCGTCCATGTACTGGCAGAAATGAACGGCGGCTGGAGGGCCACGGCCCGTCAGATGCAGTCCAGGGCCCGCGCCCTGGGCGCACACGATACGAAGGTGATGTCCCCGGACGGCTACGACACCCCGGGCCAGGTCTCCTCCGCGTACGACCTGGCGGTCTTCGGCCGAGCCGGGCTCGCGAACCCCCAGTTCGCCCAGTACGCGGCGACCGTTGACGCTCCGTTTCCCGGCGGGACCCGCAGCGACGGAACACCCACCTGGACGTACGGCATCCAAAGCACCAACCGGCTGCTGACCGGAGCGGGCGGGGTCGGACGCTACCCCGGGCTGATCGGCGTCAAGAACGGCTACACCTCCGGCGCGGGCAACACCTTGATCGCCGCCGCCCGCCGCGGCGGGCGCACTCTGCTGGTCACGGTGATGAACCCTCAGCGGGGCGGAGGGTACGAGGTGTACGAGAACGCACGCTCCCTCCTCGACTGGGGCTTCGCCGCCGCCGGACTAGTGGAGCCCGTGGGCTCTCTCGCGCCGCCGACTCCGGTGCGCAAGGCTCCACAGCCTGGGCCGGAGCCCGTGGCGCAGGCAGCCGTACTGCCTGAGAACCCCGGCTCCGGGATGCCGTACGCCTTGCTCGGTGCCGTCGTCGGCGCGGCATGTCTTGCGGCAGTGGTCATTGTGCGGGGTCGGCGCGGACGCAGCCTGCGCTGACCGGATTTGCTGACCGGATTCGCGGACCGGCCGGACCAGGGTGCGCAGTCATGATCAGAGTCGTGCCCGGTGCTGTCGTCTCGACGCCACCGGGCACGACCATGGACGTGGTGCGCGGTCAGAGCCGGCCGCCGGGCAGCGGACTCTCGCAGCACAGCACACCGTCTAAGCGAGTGGCCGCATGACCTTGCGTCCCACGGGGTGACGTCAGCACGATCGAGGTCGTCGTCGAGCCCAGCGCGGACACCGCGTCCAGGAGCTCCTCCAGATGCGCCGTACTGCTCACGCCCACCTTCAGCATCCAGCAGTCCTCACCCACGATGTGGTGCGCCTCCAGGATTTCGGGGCGGTCCACGAGTTCCTTCGTGCGCGGGTGACGCAGTGAATACCCCGCATGCGGGGCCACCCGGATGAACGCCTGAATGCCGTAGCCGAGCCGCTCCGGGCTGACCCGCGCGTGGTAGCCGGTGATCGTGCCGCTGCTTTCCAGGCGCTTGATCCGCTCACCGACCGCGGCGGGGCTGAGGCTCACCCGCCGGCCCAGCTCGCTGAGTGTGATCCGGCCCTCCTCCTGGAGGAGTTCGAGGAGCTGGATGTCCACCGTGTCGAGACCCGCTGAGGATTCGTGGGCGATCCCGCGCAGATGCCGAGGTTCTTTCGGTGCGGCTGCCGAAGCTCCCATGATCTCCCCTTCATTGCTCCGGGCTGAACCGTAACACTGGTGTGCACGGCCACAGAAGTGCATCCGTAATCACAGGGGTTGGGGAAATGCGCGAAACCTGCGTCATCGGCGGGAGCCGGTATTTCGGTAAGCGGCTGGTTGTGCGGCTGATTGAATCCGGGGTAAAGGTAACGGTGATCAATCGGGGCTCTCGCGACGTGCCGGACGGCGTTACCCATCTCGTCGCCGACCGTAATGACGAGGCCGCGCTGAACATGGTTCTCGGCGACCGTGAATTTGACGTCGTAATCGACCAGATCTGCTATACGCCGCAGCAGGCGGCCATCGCCAAGCGGGTGTTCGCCGGCCGCACCGGGCGCTATGTGATGACCTCCACCATGGAGGTGTACGACCCCGCCACCTCGCAGGCGATCCGGCCTGCCCGGCCCGGCCTGCCACTCACCGAAAGTGCCGTCGACCCGGCCGGCTGGCCCGTGGACCTGGACCAGTCGTACGAGTACCGGTACGCGGAGGGCAAGCGCCAGGCGGAGGCGGTCTTCACCCAGGATCCGGCCTTCCCGTACGTGTCGGTACGCAGCGCCCATGTCATCGGCGGCGCCGACGACTTCACCGACCGGCTCTCCCACTACATCGGGCGCGTCCGCGCGGGCGAACCGATCGCGGTGCACCGCGAGATATACCCGACCACGTTCATCTCTCACCACGAGATCGTGGAATTCCTCGACTGGGCGGCCCGAGCCGATTTCACCGGGCCGGTCAACGCGGCCTCGCACACTCCTCTGAACGTCATCGAGCTGAGCGACATAGTGGCCCTCGGTTGCGGAGGCGCGGCCACCTACGTCGAAACGGATGCCGAAAACGCCTCACCGTTCTCCTTCGACCGCTACTACCCGATGAGCAACAGCCGTGCGGAATCCCTTGGTTTTCATTTCTCCCGGGTCACCGAATGGCTGCCGGCCACAGTGGAGGAATCCCGACATGCGTGAACGCACCCTCGGCGACATCCTGGTCGGCAGCATCGGCCTCGGCACGATGCCTCTCTCCATCGAGGGCCGACCCGACAAGGCACGAGCCATCGCCACCGTGCACGCGGCCCTGGACGCCGGGGTGACCCTGCTGGACACCGCCGATTCCTACCATCGTCCCGGCGCCGAGCCCGGACACAACGAACTCCTCGTCGCCCGTGCGCTCGCCGGCCGCCGCGAGGACGTACTGGTCGCCACCAAGGGCGGCCGAGGCCGCCCGGCCGACGGCTCCTGGACGGTCAACGGCGACCCCGCGCATCTGCAGCGGGCCTGTGAAGCCTCGCTGCGCCGCCTCGGCGTCGAGGCGATCGGCCTGTACCAGCTGCACAAGCCCGATCCCGCCGTCCCTTGGGCCGAATCGGTCGGCGCTCTGCGGGACCTCCTGGACGCCGGCAAGATCCAGCGCGCCGGAGTCTCCAACGCGGATGTGCCGCAGGTGCGGGAGGCCTACGAGATCCTGGGTGGCCGTCTCGTCTCCGTACAGAACGAGTACTCGCCCACGGAGCGGGGCTCGGAGGCAGTGCTGCGGCTCTGCGAGGAGCTGCGGCTGGCGTTCCTGCCCTGGAGCCCGCTCGGCGGCATCGGGAACACCGGCAGCCTGGGCGCCGCGTTCGAGGCGATCGCGGAACGCCGCGGGGTCGGTCCGCAGCGGGTCGCTCTCGCATGGCACCTGGCCGGGTCGCCCGTCTCCATCCCCATTCCGGGTTCGAGCCGCCCGTCGACGATCCGCGACTCGGCGGCCGCGGCCGAATTCACGCTGGACGCGGAGGAGCGGGCGCTGCTCGACGCCGGATAAGACCGAAGCCCCGTCCGGGAGCGCCGGCTCAGGGGTGCGCGAGGTAGCCGACGAGAGCGGTGCGGTTGCGCCGGAGGGCGCTGATGCGCTCGTCCGTGGCCGCCAACTCCCGGTCCAGGACGGCCCGCAGTTCCGCGCACCAGTCGAACTCCGGTTGCTCGCCCCGGGCACACGGCAGCACAGAACGGATCACCTCGGTCGACAGGCCCGCATGCAGCAAGGCACGCACCTGCCGTACGACGAGCACCGCCTCCTCGTCGTAGTCGCGATAGCCGTTCGCACCACGCCCGGCGTCCAGCAGTCCCTGGGCCTCGTAGTACCGCAACAGCCGCGCGCTGACGCCGGTACGTCGGGACAACTCTCCGATCAGCATGCGACCCCACCCTGTCCGCGCTTGACCTTGCCACTGATGTGAAGCCTTAACGTCACGCCGTGGACAAGCATTCCGTGGCCGGGCCGGATCCCCCCGGAGCCGTTAGCACCATGTGCTTCGTCCGCGTGAACCTGATCAGCGTGAATCTGATCCGCTTAAGCCCGTTCCGCTTGACTTCTTACTGCTGGAGTGATGCATGACCACCACGGGTGTTGAACGCAACGGGGCGGCGGCCGACCGCTCCTTCCTCTTTGTCCTCGGCAGCTCCCGCCCCGAGGGCAACACCGAGGCCCTCGCCCGCGCCGCCGCCGAGCAGCTGCCCACCGATGTCCCTCAGCGATGGGTGGACCTGAGCCAAGTGCCGTTGCCCGACTTCCAGGACGGGCGTCACGAGACCGATGGCTGGCCGGTCGGGGACAACGAGCAAGCTTTGCGGCAGGCCACCCTGGAGGCCACCGACATCGTCATCGCCTCGCCCCTGTACTGGTACACCCTCTCCGCGCAGACCAAGCGCTACCTCGACTACTGGTCGGGCTGGCTGGCGGTGCCCGGACTGGACTTCAAGGAGCGCATGGCGGGCCGGACCCTGTGGGGGGTGACGGTCATGTCGGACCGCGACGAGCTCGTCGCCGACGCGCTGGTGACCACCCTCAGCCACTCGGCGGCGTATCTGCGGATGCGATTCGGCGGGGTGCTGCTGGGCAACGGTTCCCGCCCCGGCCAGGTGCGCGACGACGAGCGGGCGGCGATCCGTGCCAAGACGTTCTTCCAGCGTGAGGCCCCGCTTGCCCGCTTCCCCCATGGAGAGGAGGACGCGGAGCGGTAGCCGACGCACAGGACGAGCACGCTCCGGCCCGGAGATCGCGCCCCATGGCCGGGGCAACGACAGCGGCACTACGAGGAGATCTGGTCGGTGCTCACGCCGGAATGGCGTGCGGGCAAACCGGCGTTGTGAGCCACGCCGAGCAGTATGCGGGCCGGAGGCGGGGGCAGACAGTGTGCCGCGGGAGCCGGGGACTAACGTCATGGGCCGAGGATCGGAGTTCCATGGCTCGCACATTCACTGTTTCCGACAGCATCATCATCGACACCGACCCGTCGACGGTCTACGCACAGGTCTCCAGCCCGGATCTCATGGGCCGCTGGAGCCCGGAGAATCTGGGCGCCACCCTGAGCGGTGAGAAGCGACCGGCGCGCGTCGGCATGGTCTTCGACGGCCACAACAAGCGGGGGTCCATCCGATGGACCACCCGCTGCACGGTGACCGCGGCCGACGAGGGCGAGCTGTTCCGGTTCCGGGTCCATGCCATCGGCCTGAAGCGGCCGAGGCTGCCGGGCCCCATCGCCACCTGGGAGTACCGGTTCGAGCCGGTCGGCGAGGGCGTCAAGGTGACGGAGACCTGGACTGACGACCGGCGGTCGTGGCCCGACTTCGTGGCCAACGCGTTCGACAAGCTCGCGACGGGCGGCCACACCTTCGCCCGCTTCCAGGGCGGAAACATCCGTACAACCCTGCGCAATCTCAAAGCGGCGCTCGAAGCTCCGTCCGTGACGCCCTGACCAAGGGGCCTCCGGAGCCCCGGCCCGTGCCTGCTCGGGCACGGGCGACTCCTCGTACGTACGTCACCTGCCCGGCACTCTGGGCAGGTGACGCGGGTCGCTGGGGCATTTCACCGGTCATGCCTCACGCCCTGCGGATCCTCCAGGGGTGTCGGCTGCTCCGGGGCGGTCGCCCCGGCCGGCACCTTCCGGTCGTTGACGGCGATATGCGATCGGTTGTGGACGGCGTCATCCGGTTCGGTGTGGCGCGCCAGCCAGTAGGGGTTGTCGTGCGGGAGGCCGCCACTGACTCTGCCGTACATGCCACAGGTCATCAGCAGTAGGCCGAGTACGAAGCTGAACAAGACGTTCTGCATGCGGAAGGCCAGAAAGTTGTAGTCCGTCTCCAGCAGGGCGAGGTTGGCGAACCCGCTGAGGATGAAGGCCGCCCCGAGGACCATGTTCACCGTCGATGCGGCGTTGCCCCCGACGAACGCGCCCACGAGGAGCGCCCCTCCGGTGACGACGGACAGCACGCTGAGGGCGCCGTTGGTGTTCAGTCCCGCGACCGTGTCGCCTCCGGTGCTGAAGAAGCCGATGTGGTCGCTCAGGCCCAGGATCCCGAAGACCAGCAGGAACAACCCCATCAGGCCGGCGCCCCAGCGGTAGACGCGACTGAGGTGATGATCAACGGGGAGATGTTCGTCGAGATGAACGCGCGGGCTGTGTCCCACCTGTGCCCGTAGAGAATGGCTTGCAGCCATGTCCGGCCTCCTGCGATAGGGAGTGCCCGGGGGAGGAGCGGGCGCAATGGCCCCGCTGCTCCACCTATGCGTTGGTTTTACTCCCTATTCGGTGCGAAGGCGCAGGGGGATTGGTCCAGTCCGGCCGACCGGGGACGGGGACGTGCCACGAGCCGTCGGGCCGCAAACAGCGTCGCCCGGCTCGACCAGAGCCTCGGGGGGCCTGGGCGAGCCGGGCGGGTTCCCAGCTGTGTAGGACGCCGTTACCGCGTCGGTAGGCGTCAATGTTCCATCGAGCGTCTCAGCCGAAGGCGGAGAAGGAGCGCCCGTCCCCGCTCTCCCGCATTGCAGGGTGCACGCTGCTCCAGTCCAAGGCCTGCTGCATCCGGTGCTTGGCCTGCTCGGCCGCCTCGCGGGTCTCGGCAGGGATGTCGCCGCGCTCCTGTATCAAGCGGTCGTAGATCGGCGGATGCTCGGATATCTCTGCAGTACTCATGACAGTTGATCCTGCCCGTTCTTCGGTGATCTGTCAGGTGCAGACAGAGATGTCCCCGGCGGCGCGCGGCGGGCATGGACCGCCCTTCAGCGGTCTGTGCAGGGGGAGAAGAGCGGTGGTGGCCCCGGCTTCGGTGAGGTGTCCGCCTCCAGAACGTTGCGCAGATCACCTCCGGCGGACTGCCTGGGGCACGTGCGATCGATCCTCTTCCGTTATGCATGCACCGCGATCGGAGCCTCACGCCGGACCGGGGGTTCCGGGACGGTTCTGCGACCGGAGGGGGGAGTCGATGTGACGGTCTTCACCTCCGGAGGAGGTCAGGTGACGGAACGTGTCGAAACCTTTACCTGTTTGCTACGTACTGCTACGCGTGGGGCAAAGGTTCCCACGGTGCGCTGAGGAGAGTCATGCGACCGTTCGTGTTGAAGTACGCACTTCCGGCTGAGAATCCCGCGGGCGACATTCCGTACACCTACGACTCCTACCTGCAGATGAACGTCCTGTTCGACGGGCGTCCCGCCATCACGGACCGGGCGGTGCTTCGGGCGACCGGAACCACCACGTCCACCGCCGGTTCCAAGACACACTTCGACGACTGAACGGCAGGGACAGCGATGACTGTGCTGATCCTGACCTGCCGTCAGGATGTGACGGCGGACATGGTGGTGGCCGGGTTGCATGAGCGGGATGTCCCCCTGTTGCGCTTCGATCCCGCGGATCTCCCCGATGAGGCCGATCTGTCGGCCGAGTACCTCAAGGGGGACCTTCACGGTTATCTCGCGACGGACGGCCGTCTGCTGAGCATGGACAGCCTGCGCTCTATATGGGTACGCAGGCCGGGCGAGCCCGCCGCACATGCTCCCGAGGCCTCGCCCTGGCTCACACGCGAGACCGGGCAGGCCCTGTACGGGATGCTGCTCTCCACCGAGGCCCGTTGGATGAACCACCCGTCCATGGCCACGCAAGCACGCTGCAAGCCATGGCAGTTGCGTATCGCCCACCGCAGCGGCTTCGCGGTGCCCGCCACGCTCGTCACCACTTTCCCGCGGGTGGCCCGCGAGTTCGCGGCGCAGTATCGGGACGTTGTGGTGAAGTCAGCCTCCGGCCCGCCGCCCGGAGACCCTCCGGTCATCCTGCCCACCACCCGCATCGGCCCTGAGACGGACTTCGCCGGTGTCGCGGCCGCCCCCACGCTCCTCCAGGAGTACATCGCCAAACGGGCGGACATCCGGCTGACGTTTGTCGGCGGGACCCTGTTCGCCGCTCGGAAGATCGCCGCGTCCGGCCAGGTGGACGGGCGTTACGGGGACACCGACCACGTCTGGGAGGCTGTCGCGGTGTCGCACCGGATCAGCCGGGCCGTCCACGAGTACACCAGCCTCGCCGGTCTCGCCTACGGAGCTTTCGACTTCGCCGAGGACGCCGAAGGGGTGTGGTGGTTCCTGGAGTGCAATCAGGGGGGCCAGTTCGGCTTCATCGAGTTGGAGACCGGCCAGCCGATCGCGGCGGCCGTCGCCTCTTGGCTGGCCTCCTCAGTGGCGTAGGGCCGCAGGCACGGCACGGCACGCCACCTGACGACTGCCGGATGCGCCAGGAACGGAACGGTCGCGCGTCGGGTGATCACCTGTTTGCGTGAGGTGCCAGCACTCGGTCGAGGGCCGTTTGGCCTGCGAGCCCCCAGGTGGGTTGGCCACCGGGGAGACCCCGTTCCCAGGCCTGCCCAATCCCGATGAGGGAAACCGCACGCACGACGGCCCATCCCCGCGCGCGCCGGATCATCGCCGCGTCCAGGTGCAAGTGCTGGTCCGGCGCCGGGCTCGCGCCCACATCGTGGCCCGTATCCGCATCCGTATCCGCGCCCACGTCTCCGTCTCCGTATGCGTATGCGTCGAAGAATCGGGAGGCCGCGCCTGCCGGAAGAAGCAGCCACGCGGCCGCGAGATCCGTCGCCGGATCACCGGCACAGAGTTCACCGAAGTCGATCACGCCTGCGAGCGTTCCGCCCGAGACGACGACATTGGCGGGATGCAGGTCACCGTGAAGCCATACGGGCGGGCCTCCCCACTCGGGAGCCGATACGGCCTCGTCCCAGATGCCTTGCACGTCGGCGGCGACACCGCTGGAGGCAATGGCCTGGAGCCGGTGATCAAATTCCTGCGCGAGCGTTTCGAGGGGAACACCGCGATGGGGATTGGCCGGTGCATCCGCGGGCGCCTCCCGATGGAGAGCCCTGAGGAACCCCGCCAGACTGTCGGCCGCGTGCTGAGCTCGAAGGATCGGAGCACGGTCGCCCGGTTCGCCGGGAACCCATGTCGCGATGCTCCAGGGCGTCGGGAAGCGTGTGGACGGTTCACCGATGCGCACGGGAGTCGGTACGGGGAGCGGGAGGCGCGGCGCCAGGACGGGCAGCCACTTCTGCTCTTGGCGCAGCAGTGACGGGGCGCGGGGCGTGCGAGGCAGGCGTACGGCCAAGTCGTCGCCGAGGCGCCACAGTTGGTTGTCCCATCCACCGGCTACCTGTCGAAGGCTCAGTTCGGCGAGGTCCGGGTGTTGCTCATAGAGAAGGGCTCGAACGAAACTTTCGTCGATCACGAGACTGTCCATGTACGAAATCCCCAACTCCTTGCGGTGTCGGCCATCACCCGGCACCACCGGGCCCGACCCCGCACGTCCCAGCCGCGGTGTGCTGACCGTCAGCAACACCGGAACACTCCTGCCCGACACGGTCGGCGACCTCACCGAGCCGTTCCTGCGCGGCAAGGGCCGCGTGGCCGACAAAAACCCCGCAGGGCACGGGCTGGGCCTGGCCATTGTCGCGAGCATCGTCAGCGTCCACCACGGCGACCTGACCCTGACCCCCAACCCCGGCGGGGGACTCACCGTCCGTGCATCCATGCCCGGCTACTGAACCGCCGGGTGGACCGCTGGGCAGACCTGGCTGGGCGGCCAGACGCTGCGGTCCACGCAAGTGAATACCTATTGTGGCAGGCACAGAAATTAGCGAAATGCGCGGTGAAGGTTTATGTACTGTCGGAAGGAGTGGTGTCACTTTCCACACTCGACCCATTCCCCGTGCTACTGTTGATCTCAGTTGCAGTTGTGGTTCCCAAAGACTTCAAGTGCATTTACTGGCCCGATATGCCAGTAGGTGCATTTTTGTGTGCCGGAGTTGGTTTCCGGTCGGGGCGATCATTGCGGCAACTCGAGGCTCGCACAGTGCGAGCCCTGGGCATTGCCCCGAAGGAGATATGACATGGCTACTGGCACCGTGAAGTGGTTCAACGCGGAAAAGGGTTTCGGCTTCATCGAGCAGGAGGGCGGCGGCGCTGACGTCTTCGCCCACTACTCGAACATCGCAGCCCAGGGCTTCCGCGAGCTGCAGGAGGGCCAGAAGGTGAACTTCGACGTCACGCAGGGCCAGAAGGGCCCGCAGGCGGAGAACATCGTTCCCGCCTGACGCTGAAGCGTACGACGGAGCTGGGGCCCGCACCTTGGGGTGCGGTCCCCAGCTCGTTGCTTTTCCCAGCGTCTGTCTGCCTACCGCGTCGTGTACGTTGCGCGAGCGACGCCGGTTGACTGTGCGCTGGTTGCCCCACCGTATGGCGGGCGCTCCGCCGATGGCTCCGGCACGTAGGTCCGCCCGAGCCCCCGTGATCCGGCAACCCGGCCCATGTTCGGGCATGTCGATCATTTCTCGACGCACCCGGCCCCAGATGGACCCGTCGGCCCGGCTGCGATTTCATCTTCACTTCGGCTCGTTCCTGTGGATCCCCGCGCTGTCCGATCGCGCCGGTACTTCCTTGGTACGTGCCGTATCGAGGAGGGTTCTGCGTGAACCGCACAGCTCGCACGAACGACGCCTTCGCGGACCTGAGATGTGCCCGCTGAGCAGCGGCGCACGAGCTGCCGTGCTGCACGGTGGCAAGTCCCAGTCGCGGCGCGGCCGGACTCCGGCCCAGTTCAAGACCGGTCATGCGGCTGTGCCGGTGGCGGTCGATGCCGCGGCACGCGCCATGCACATCGACGATCTCCACCTGGTGGCGAACGCCGATCCGCCCGGTGATCGCAAGAACCACCTGCGTCGTGACGGCCGTACGGCCCGTGTCGTTGAGTCGGGCAGTGTTGTCACGCCGACGCCGTCGTCCCGCTCGGACACGGCGTACGGACTCGAATATCCGGGCGGTGCCCGGAACCTCCTGGCCGTAGCCCCTTCTGGCAGCGGCCGTGTAGGACTACCGTCAGTTGTCGGGCCCCCATCGGCCGGCACCCCTTTGCCCGTCCTCTCAACCCTGCTGAGGCATTATGCGCTGCGTCATCGCCCGTTTCCCCTTCGATCTGGTCAAGGCCGGCGTGCAGGAGTCGATGAAGGGCATCAAGCCCGAACCCATCGAGGGCGAGTCCGTGATCATCGGCCGTCGGCACTACCCCGTCAAGCAGGTGGGGGAAGTCATCACCCGGCAGGACCGCCGCGACTTCACTGCCAGTGAAGTGACCAGGGCGCTGACCCGTCTCGGCTTCACCTGCCGCGCTGCCGCCAGTGCTGCCCCCGTGGCTGAGCCGGCTCCGCTTGAGGCGGCTTCGGCCCTGCTCGGCGCGCCGACACCGGTGTAACCGGAAGAAAGTCTCAGCTGAGGCGAGACAGCGTTGAGGGCCCCGACCAGTGCATCCGGTCGGGGCCCTCGGTGCGTTCGGGGGTGGGGGAGATGCGGTGAGCGTCGGCTCCGGATTGCGCACCCTCGACGTAACCGCCAATGGGCTTGAAGCTGCCGCGTATCAGTTGACCGTGGACGCTTCGACGACCGCGTATGCCTCCAGGCCCAGGTGCGCGAGGAGGTCGGTGACGCAGGCCGCGGAACCGCCGACGTAGGTGCTCACCAGGTCCACGTCGCCGCCCACACACCAGGCGCGATCCTGTGGCCACCACAGGTCGGGGATCTCGACCGGCACCTCCCGGGTGCCTTGCGCGGGCGAGTCGGCATCGTCGAGAGGACCGGCGAGGAGGATCTCGTCGCGGCCGGGCGTGAGGAAGACAGGGACGTCGTTCCAGTCGTAGTGGCCGTAGCCGTCCCACAGGCCGTACCAGCAGCGCTCAGCGGACAGTACGGAGATCAGGGTGCGGGCCACATCGGCAGGGGCTGGGCCCTCCTGCGGGTGTTCGTCCCAGACGCCGTCGACGGCCGGGGTGTCGTCGTTGCGGTAGAGGAGCGGATCCTCGGCGCCGATCAGTTCGTGCCAGCGCGTCCCCGCGGACGCAGCTCCTGTTCCGCGAAAGCACGGAAGCTGCGCGGCGCGCGGCCGGTGAGGCGCTGGACGGTGTCGGTGGTGCGGTCCTCGGCGCCTCCGGCGATGGTGTGGTCCATGTCGGCGAGCATCGCGGCGAACTGGGCGGGAATGTCGAGGGCCAGGCGTTGGCGCATCTGCTCGTGGGTCAGTCGGTGGTGGGTAATGGTCCGGCCGGTGATCCGGGTGAGGATGGCGGCGATGTCGTCGTAGCTCAGTGCTTGCGGACCGGTGAGGAGCAGGTCGGTGTTCGGGGCCTGTTCGTCGGTCAGCGCGCGCACGGCGACGGCGGCGATGTCATCGGCGTCCACGAACCCCACGCGGCCCTTGCCGGTTGCCGTCCGGATGGTCCCGTCCGCTCGTACGGTCTGGGCGTGCGCGTGGTCGCCGGTGAAGTTCTGCATGAACCATGAGGGCCGCAGCACCGCCCACTGGGGGAACAGGTCGGGCAGTGCCTGATGAACCTGCCCCACTGCGGGGCCGCCGACGGGGATCGCCGACGAGCTGAGCAGCACCGCGCGGTGCACTCCCGCGGAGCGGGCCTGCCGGAGGAAGGGCAGCATGACCGCTGCCGGGTCCGAAGAGCCGATCGGGGGGATGAGATAGACACGGTCCACGCCTTCGAGGGCGCCTTCGAGGGCGCCTTCGAAGGAGCTGGGGTCGTCCCAGTCGAACCGCACTGCATGGGCGCCGTCGACGGGGGTGGCGTGCCGGCCAGCGGCCTTGACGCGCCGCCCCGCGGCGGCCAGTTGGGCGGCGACTCGGCTGCCTGTGGTGCCGGTGGCGCCGATGACCAAGGTGAACTTCTGCGAGTCGTTCATCAGTTGCTCCCTGCGAAGTTGGTGGCGGGGTTCTGCACGGCGAGCGGGTTCCAGTAGTCGCGGTAGCCGGTGATGCGGCCGTTCTTGACGGTGACAACGGCGATGTAGGACATGTCGAAGGGGCTGCCGGTCTCCACCAGCAGGCCCACGCCGCGCATCTCGACCACGATGGTCCCCGGGGTGACTGTCTGGTGAATCTCGACGTGCGGGAAGTCGTGCAGGTCTATGTGGTCGAGGTAGCCGCTCATGTACTCGGCGACCGCCGCCTTGCCCTCCAGGCGCTTGGGCCAGCCGTCCGGCGCGAAGGGGAACTCAAGGACGCCGTCCTCGTCCCACAGCTCGACCCAGGCGGGGATGTTCTTCTCCAGCAGCAGTTGCAGGCCGTGGCGGTACAAGTCTGCCGATGTGGTGTTCGTGGTCATGGATTACTCCGTCCCGTAGGATACGGACCCTGGGTCCGCTTCACCCGATTGACGATACGGACCCCCGGTCCGTTTTGCAAGGAGGAGTCGTATGCCCGAACGCAAGCCGCGCGCGGACGCCGCTCGTAACCGAGAGGCCGTCCTCGCCGCCGCCGACAAGCTCTTCGCCGGTCGCGCGAGCCCGGGGACGGTCACCATGGCCGACATCGCGGCGGCAGCCGGCGTCGGTAAGGCGACACTGTTCCGCGGATTCGGTGACCGCACCGGCCTGATCCACGCGCTGTACGAGACGCGGCTCGCGCCGATCAGGATCGCTACCGAAGAGGGGGCGCCACCTCTGGGCCCCACCACCCCGCCACTCCAACGCGTACCCGCGCTCCTCGACGCCGTCCTGTGCTTCAAGCTCGACAACCGCCACCTCGCCCTGGCGCTGGAGGGGACCGGCAGTGACAGCCCATATGAGGCAGACCACTACGAGCGGTGGCACAGCACGCTCCAGGCTGCGCTGGAGCAGATCCCCGGACTCACTCACAGCGATTTCATTGCGCATGCTCTGCTCGCCGCCACACGCGCCGACCTCGTCGAACACCTCGTCGGCGCGAAGGGGATGACCCGTGAGCGGATGCGGGCACACTTGGCAGCCTTCACCGCCAGAGTCCTTCAATCCCCTGTAGCGCGGGATTGAGAATCAGGGCCGCCCCCGCCCCCGCGCCGCAGCGGCGCGGGGTGGATTGAACTGGGCCGATTGAGCTGCGGTCATCCGGTCGCGACGGAAGATTTCAAGTCCAGTGAGACGGTCGGGACGCTATGAGGTTTGTGGTGCGGGTTCGCGGCGCTTGGCCGGGTCGTTGATCCAGGCTTTCTCGGGTATTCGGGGTGGTCGGGGGCGGCGGGCGAAGCGTTCGGGGTGGCGGGCGTATGCCTGGGCGAGAGTGACGGCTCGTTGGTCGCGGACCTCCTCGGCGGTCCCGAAGTGGACGGAGGCCGGGGTGTGCCAGCCGATGCCGGAGTGGCGGTGTTCGTGGTTGTAGTACGCGATGAACGTGTCGAACCACTCGCGGGCATGGGCCAGGGAATCGAAGCGGTCGGGGTAGTCCGACATGTACTTCGTGGTCTTGAACTGGGCCTCGCTGTAGGGGTTGTCGTTGGAGACCTTGGGCCGCGAGTGCGACCGGGTCACTCCGAGGTCGATCAGCATCTGGGAGACCTTCTTGCTGGTCATCGAGGTCCCGCGGTCCGCGTGCACGGTCTCGGGCACGATGCCGTTGCGGGTGATGGTCTCGCGGATCAACTCCTCGGCCCGCTCGGCCGATTCGGCCTTCTCGACAGTGTGGCCGACGATATAGCGGGAGTAGATGTCGATGATCACGTAGGCGTGGTACCAGATGCCCTTCTCGGGTCCGGCGGCCTTGGTGATGTCCCAGGTGAACACCTGCGAGGGGGCGGTGGCGAGGAGTTCGGGCACCGCCTTGGCAGGGTGGGTGGCCTGTCGGCGGCGCTCGCCGCTCTGGCCCTTTTCGCGCAGGATCCGGTACATCGTGGAGACGGAGCAGCGGTAGCGCCCGGCATCCAGCTCACGGGCCCAGATCTGGGCGGGCGGGAGTTCGGCGTACTCCTCGCGGTTCATCAGCTCCAGTACCGCAGATCGCTCCGGCGCGCTCAGGGCCGAGGGCTGGACCTGCGGCTTCCTCGGTTTCCGCTCGGCTGCGGGCCGCAGCCTGCGGTAGTGGGTGGCCCGCGAGCGTCCGGTCAGCCGGCACGCGGTGGTGATACCCAGTGCGGGCTCGACACCGGCGAAGGCGTCGTCGAGGACCGGGGCGGCGTTCTGGGTCAGTCCGCGCTCTCGGAGATCATTTCCAAGAGCGCGGAAGCTTTTCCCATGACCTCCAACGCGGCCTTGTTGCGGGCCAGTTCCTTCTCCAGCCGTTCCACTTGGCGGCGCAGTTTCTCGTTCTCCACCTCGGCGGGCGACCTCTTCGGCCTCGCCGGGCCGGTGCGCCTGTCGGCCAGCTTCTCCAGGGCCCCGGCATCCCGGGCGGCCCGCCACTCCTTGATGTGCGAGTGGTACAGCCGCTCGCGGCGCAGGACCGAGCCCTTCTCGTTCTTGGCCGCGGCGTCGTACTCGGCCACGATCCGCAGCTTGTACTCGGGACTGAAACTGCGGCGCTTCGGCTTCGCTGCCGGATCCGATCCGGACGGCTTCGTGCTGGTCATAAGGGTGGAACTCCTGTCGATGCCCTCTCAGGCTAACCCGACAAAGCGGGATGTCTCACCCAAGGCTGGCAGAGAGGGCGACGAGGGACGGGATGATTGGCGCGTGGATCTCATAGGCATGAGCGAGCGTGAGTACTGGGCCAACCTTGCCAAGCGGCAGGGCATGTATCTTGAGCGGATTTCGCTCGTCGCCGTACAAGCGTATGTGGACGGGTACGACGCTCACGCTCGGCGCCACGGCGGTCCAGGACTTGATGGCTGGCGCGAGTGGCTGGTGCTCCGCCGCGGCAGCGACTGCAACCACGTCTGGTGGGGCCTGGTGCGCCACATCGCCCTCCCTCATGGCTGGGATCATCGCCGGCTGACGCCGGGGCAGGAAGAGAGAGTCATCAAGGTGCTCTTCGCGCTGCTTGATGAATTCCTCGCGGAGCGAGAGTCGGCGAGGGGCGTATTTTGACCTGCTCATGGCCGACGCACAGATCCACCGGGTCAGGTCTCGGGCGTGTCGGTCGGATCAGCCCGGTGGCCACTCCGGGGAGTCGTTGGCGAGTCGTACGGTGAACCAGCAGCCTGAGCACAGGTCGAGCCAGCGCGGTCCCGCCGTGGAGGAATTGACGATCACGGCGCAGACGGCCGGCGCGCCGCAGCCGAGGCATGAATGTTCCTCGTCGCGGACGCGGTCGGTCAGCTCGCTCCCGCTCGCATCGGTCGGTGCCGCGGCGAGCAGCTCCGGTTCTGCGGCGATCAGCAGGAGAAGCCCGGTTGCGGATACGGGGTCCATCTACGGCTCCTCAGGGGCAGCCCAGGCGGGAAGGAAACCCGGGGGACGGGCCCCTACGGGGGCGCTGCGCAGCGGCTCCTCGGTCACGGCTCTCCAATTCGACGGTTGCTGATCAGAACCTGGCGATCGGGGTGGTGAGGCGCCCCGGGCACCTACTGGAGTCGTCTTCGCCGGCGAGTACCGGCATATTCAGTCTTCGCACTCCTCCAGCCCGTCAAACTCCGCGCGTGAGCAGTCCTGCACGTGGCGGTCCAGGATCTACTGCGGGGATTGACCGAGAGCACGCTCGACTTCCGCCGGCGCTTGGCCGGTGGCCGGGGCGGCAGGCTCGGCCCCGCCCAGGGTTTCCCGTATCTGAGCACGCCACATTCGGTGACGAGCGCGGGTCCACCGCTTGGATGGAAATCACGGGCATCGGCGGAAGTCGCCGAGGCTGACCCACGGGCCCGCACCTTGCACCTGCCACGCCGCTCCGGTTGCCCTCGGGGCCGGAGCGGCGTCGTGTGCCGCAGGCCGGCCCCGGTCCCCGGACGCGCAGTCCCGAGGCACACGTCCGGATCCGTCAAGGGCCGGGTGGCGCTCGACGGATCCGGGTGCACGGCCGGAGGCCGACAGGTCGCGGGTGCGAGACCCGCGACCTGTCAGGTGCGGTAGGCGTAGTAGTTCGCGGTCGGGTAGGACGCGACGAGACTCGCTACCGACTTCCGGTAGGTGTTGTTGGAGTGGTACGTCAGGTACGGCGTACCCGACTGGTTCCGGTACGAGACCATCATGGTGTGGTCCTTCGAACCGTTCCGGTCGAAGTCCACCTGGAGTACGTCGCCGACACCCATCTCCCAGACGTTGGAGAGGTTGGTCGTCCGCTTGCTTGAGAGGGCGAACCAGGACCACTCGTTGACGCCCACCCAGGAGAGGGTGTTGCCGAGGGTCGGGTCGCTCCACCACTTGCGGTAGTCGTCCCACGAGCCGGGCGCGTGCTTCCAGCCGCCCGCCTTCAGCGCCTGGCTGACGAAGTTGGTGCAGTCACCGCCGGCGCCGGCACCGTCGTACGACGGATAGGCGGGGTTGTAGTTCCTCCAGTACTTCTCCGAGTACGCCGCCATGGCCGCGTAGTTGTAGCCGTTGGGGTTCGTCGTCGGCTTCGCCGGCGGCACCCGCGGGGGCCGCCCGGTGGCGGCTTTGGTGGCGACCGGCAGATCGCCGGCGGCAGACGTCTTGACCTTCGGTGCCTTCAGCGGTGCGTTGACCGCCGCCAGGCCGGTGTCGGTGGAGCGGATGCCGGTCAGCGCCCAGGTGCCGCCTGCGGCCTGGGCGAAGGTGAGCTCGTGGTGGGCCTGGAGTCCGGTGGTACGCGGCTCGTTGCCACGTATTTTCTTGTAGGTGAGCGTGGTCGTCTCGGTCACCCGGACCGTGGCCTTGTCGTTGCGCACCTTGGTGTTGTTCACCGTCACCTTGGTGTCGGCGGCGCTGTACGCCTCACCCAGATCACGGAGCCGCTCCTTGCGGTCGCGCAAGGAGGACCGGGCGCCGTCCTCCGACCGGAACAGGCCGGAGGACAGGTGGACGTGACGCTCGGCGGGCGGCGTCGACCGCAGGGTCTGCCGGTTGTCCAGCAGGGCCGACGTGCGGTCCGTCAGCACAGCATCGGCAAGCCGGCCGAAGGACTCGGTGGTGGCACGGTCGACCGTGCCGGTGGCGGTCGGAGCGGCAGGCTCGTACCACGAGGCGCCCGCTGTGGTGGGCAGCACGACAGCCGCGGCTGCGACCGCCAACACGCCGCCGACAGTGGCCCTGAACGTCGATCTCTTCACGAAGACTCTCCCTTGTCACCCTGGTCTGCGCACGGACCGGGGGACGGAATCTTCGCATGAACAGGCGCGATGTGAAGAGCCTGTGTGCGTTGCGGAATTGCCACAAGATTCAGTGGCGGACAACCACCGCCACGGGCGAGTACGCTGCGGTCACGTTCTGGCACCGACAGTTTCGATGGTCCTGCGTCCGGAGCATCGCCGCCCCACTGGGGCGACGCTCCAACCCCCTTCTGGGGAAGCCGGATGCCGATGTGGAAGTTGTGCTTGTCGCCCGCCCGCCTGGGCGGGGGGACGCTGGTCGTCTTCACCTGCATGGGGCTCTTGTTCGCCGTGCTGGGCTTCGGGTTGGCCGTGTTCGGGGGCACCTCGTCCGACGGTCGCGAGCCCGGGCCGGGTCCGGGGCCCGGGCAGTACGGGACGGCGGAGCCCTGGACGTGACGTATGGAAGCGCTGGGGGCCGGGGGCCGCCGTGCGGTCGGCGGAAGCCCCCCGCCTGAGTGTGCCTCCCAACTCGTACGAGAGGGCCGTCAGTTGCCGCCCGTCCGCCCGTGGTCGGGTGCGGTGAACGTCAGGTGCGCGGGATCGAGCGCCCGCAGGAAGTCCGAGGCGTCGAAGAGCTCGCCCGCGGCGCCGACCCCGGCCCTGCTGACCCGGCCGTCGAGGACGCGTGCCGCCGCTTCCACAACGATGGGTGCGGTGACGGCGTAGATGTCACGGCCGGACGCTGTCGCGCGGCGCTGCGCACCGGCCCGGCGCGCGACCACCTCGACGACGAAGGTCTGCGCCGAGCGTCCGCCGGCGTCGGCCGGCGTGGGCGGGGGCGTCGTGGGGTCGCTCAGATCGCGCAGCGGCGTCTGATTGATGAAGACGCGGATCTCCGGTACCCGCAGGTGGCGGGAGATGGTGACCTGGTCGGCCGTGGACAGCTCGACAACCTCCTGATCGCCCAGCGGGGGCGGGAACTGCCAGGTGTCGGTCTGCGCTGGGCCTGTGGGCGGGGTGAGCCTGTTGCCGGTGAAGACCAGGTGCTGGCCGGCGTTGCGCTGCACGGTCTTGCGGGTGCCTTGCGTCGGATGCCAGCTGTCGAGGGCGATCGCGACAGTGATGTCGTCCGCGGCCGGCCAGTCGCCCATCGCCGCGCCGGCCAGCAAATCGCCAAGCCCGCCGTAGAACGCCATCGACGGGGCAACCACCACTCCGGCGTCGCGAGCCTGTTGGTCGTGCTGCTGGAACGTCTCCAGGGTGACCGCCTGCTCCGCGGCCACGTCCAGATAGGGGATACCGGCGCGCAGCGCGGCCTCGACCACGGGCGATACGGTGTCGGCGAAAGGGCCGGCACAGTTGATCACCGCCGCCGCGCCTGAAAGCGCGCCATCCAAGGACGTGGGATCCGCGACGGACGCGACGCGGACCTGTGCTCCCGGGTGTGTCTGGGCGGTGGAGTGCAGCTTGACGGCGTCCCGGCCGACAAGGAGAGGCATGAAGCCGCGCTGGCGCAGTTCGTCAAGGACGAAGGCGGCAGTGTGTCCGTAGGCGCCGAAGACCGCGATGACCTGGTGTTGTCTGTCCATGCAGCCATGATCACTGCTGTGACCTCCGACTTCGAGTGGCTGAAACGACGAGATGCGTACACTTTCGGACATGACATCTGTAGTGCTGGCGCTCTACGACGGGGCCCTGCTGTTCGAGGCCGCCGCGGCGTGCGAGGTGTTCGGTGTCGACCGCGGCCTGGCCGATCCTTGGTACGACTTCCGCGTCTGCGGCCCGCGCCAGGCCCGGCTCGGCGACTGGCTGCGCATCGACACACCCCACGGGCTCGATGTCCTCGCGGACGCGGACACCGTCATCGTCCCGGCCTGCGGTGACATCGAGGCCGACCTGTCGGCCGACTTGGTGGACGCCGTGCGCGCGGCCCATGATCGCGGCGCCCGGCTCGTATCGCTGTGCACCGGCGCGTTCGTGCTGGCCGCCGCCGGGGTGCTGGACGGCCGCCGCGCCACGACGCACTGGGAGCACACTGCCGCACTCGCAGCCCGCTATCCCCTCGTCCAGGTCGACCCGGGCGTTCTCTACGTCGACGAGGGAACGGTGCTGACCTCGGCCGGCAAGGCCGCCGGGATGGATCTGTGCCTGCACATCGTCACCGCCGACCACGGCGCGGCGGTCGCCAACGCGCTGGCCCGCCGCCTGGTACTCCCTGCCCACCGCGCCGGCGGCCAGGCCCAGTTCGCCGTGGTCCCGGAAGCCGCCGACGCAGGTCACGCGCTCGCCGCCCTGCAGCACTGGGTGGGTGAGCGGCTCCAGCAGCCGCTGACCGTACCCGACCTGGCCCGCCAGGCGAACATGAGCACCCGCAATCTGACCCGGCGATTCACCGCCACAACCGGCGTCACTCCCCTGCGCTGGCTGCACACCCAGCGCATCCACCGCGCCCAGGAACTCCTCGAAACCACCAACGACAGCATCGAACAGATCGCCACCCGCACCGGCATGGGCACCGCTGCCACTTTGCGCCGACACTTCCACCGCGCCCTCGGCGTGCCCCCGGACACCTACCGGCGCACCTTTCGCCATCACCACACCCCAGCGCAGCGACCTGACGGACCGCCGACGGAAAGTACGGGCTCGGAGGTGCCAAAGCGGCTGAGTGGCTGAGTGGCTGAGCGCCATATTGCCACCCGCGTGAAGGGGTCCAGCAGGGCGAAGAAGGCGATTCGCGGGAAGTACGATCGGCGCCCTTTCGGGGATCACGCTCGGTACGGGTACGGGTACGGGTACGGGTACGGGTACGGGTACGGGTACGGGTACGGGTACGGGTACGAGTGCGGGCGCGCTCCGGGCCGACGCGCGCGCACCCCGTACGCAGAGCTGGCAGGCCGTGCCGGCGCCCGGCAGTACCCCGGCCGCGCAGCTGCGCCGAATCGCCGCTGCCGGGCCCCAACTGGCCTGAGCCGTCGGGGAGAAGGGCCGCGCCGGGCCGTCGCAGGGACGGGCCATGGCCATGGTGTGGAACGGTAGCGCCTGGTCGAAGTCCGACCTGTCGCATCTGTCCCACACGCGGTTGAGCGATGTCGCCGGTCACCGGCCCGCACAGCCTCACCTCGCCGGATGGGCGAGGGAGGAGGTGTGACACTGGGCCGGTGGAAAAGACGAAGCGCTTCCGGTCGGCGGTTATCGAGTGGGCGGCCGACGGCCGAGGTGTCTCAGCGACGACCGCGGCCGCAGCCGCACGCGAACTGGCCGCCGACGCCGGGTTGCGTACGGTCGTACTCGTCGAAGGGGTCAGCGACCAGGCGGCGCTCGAAGCGCTGGCTGAGCGCCAGCACCGAAACCTTGCCGCCGAGGGCATCGCGGTCGTACCGCTCGGGGGTGCGACAAGCATCGGAAGATTCCTGAACCTGGTCGGCCCCGAAGGGCTCGACGTGGGACTGGCGGGCCTGTGTGACGTCGGGGAGGAGCACCACTTCCGGCGCGGCCTGGAGCGGGCCGGTCTCGGCTCCCGTATCACCCGCGCCGATATGGAGTCGCTCGGTTTCTATGTGTGCGAGGCGGACCTTGAGGACGAGTTGATCCGGGCGCTGGGTACCGCCCGGGTTCAAGAGGTCTTCGACGGCCAGGGGGATCTGCGGACCTTCCGGACCTTCCAGCGCCAACCCGCGCAGCGGGAACGAACCGTTGAGCAGCAACTTCAGCGTTTCATGGGAACCATCAGCGGCCGGAAGGCGCACTACGCCCGCGCGCTCGTCAACGACTTGGATCTCGCGCGCCTGCCGCGCCCTCTGGACCGGTTGCTCGCGCACGTCTGATGCGTCGCCGGGCCCATGGTCCGGCACCAGTAGGACGATCTTGACGCGGCCGGCGCGATCACGGCGCCGAAACCGTGCTGGGAAATCCCGTTCGCCGGACTGCGCCCGTGCCGGTTCGGCATGTATGTGACCGTGCCGGACGGCCTTCCTGGAGCGACGCGCACGGTGCGTCCTATTCACCGCCCTCACCACCCTCGCCACGCCAAGGCCCCCTGCCGGTAGCGGTGTTGTCGGTGTTGGACCGATCTTCACCAGAGTTACATCTGTCCAACGCCTCTTTGGGAAGCCCGCGGGGAAGCATGTGGCGGACATGCCAAGTAGGGCTGCCTGCCGGCCCGGACCGACCCAGAGGATGCTGTGTACAAGAAACGGTCGTTGAAGCCCTTCGGTCAGCACATGCGCTCCTCCACTCCGACGAGCGGCGCGCCCGCGAGGAGCGGTCGGTCGAAGCGGATACGCAGGAGGTTGCTCACAGGCTTCAGTGCGGCTTTCGCACTGGTCATCGCCGTACCCGGCACGGCCTTCGCCGCCCCGCCGCAAGCCCTGCCCGGCAACGCGAATGGCCTGGAGCAGACGTTCCAGCCTACCTTCGACTATGACAAGGACGGGTGTTACTCCACCCCCGCCGTCGGCCCCAACGGTGCCATCGCCGAGGGACTGAAGCTCGGTGGAGACGTCAACGGCAGCTGCCGCGACCTCTCCGACCTGAACAACACCAACGGCTACTCCCGCGAGAAGTGCAACAACGGGTGGTGCGCCATCGTGTACGCCCTCTACTTCGAGAAGGATCAGGTGTCTCTGGGCGGCGGAAGCCTCGGACACCGGCACGACTGGGAACACGTCGTGGTGTGGGTGCAGAACAACCAGGTCGAGTACGTCTCGACGTCCGCCCACGGAGGATTCACCGTTCACAACCGTTCCAACATCCGCTTCGACGGAACCCACGCCAAGATCGTCTACCACAAGGACGGCGTGAGCACGCACACCTTCCGTGTCGCGGGCTCCAACGACGAGCCTCCGGAGAACCACAAGGGCGCCTGGCAGTACCCCACGCTGGTCGGCTGGGAAGGCTATCCCGCGGGCCTCCGCGACAAGCTGACATCGGCGGACTTCGGCAGTGCCCAGCTCGGCATCAGGGACGGCAGCTTCAACTCCCATCTCGCCAAGGCCAAGCCGGCGAACATCCCCTTCGACCCCAACGCCTGACAGGTACGTGTACGGCGGCACCCACCGTGGTGACCGTCGACCGGTCGGGGCCGACCCGAAGGTCACGAAGCCGGGCGAAACTGTCCGGACAGCCGCGACTCCATGGGGGCGCGGTGCGGTCCACGAACCGCACCGCGTCAAACGGCTTCCTGCCGGGGATCGCCCTGCTCCGCGCCAAACCTTCAGGGGTGCGGCCATGACCGGCCGTCGGCAGCGCATCGCCGGGAATAGTCCGCACCCGGTGGCGACTTGGTACTCGACATGACCCTCACACCATTCGACCCACGCACACTGCTCGCGGAGAGCCGGCTCGGCGTCCTGGCAACGATCAAGTCGGACGGCCGCCCCCAACTGTCCCCCGTCATGCCCTTCTACGACCCCGAGGCCGGTGTCATCTACGTATCGATGACCGAGGGACGTGCCAAGACGGCGAATCTGCGCCGGGACCCACGAGCCACGCTGGAGGTCACCGGCCCCGACGGCTTGGCATGGGCGACCGCCGAGGGCACAGCGACACTCACCGGGCCGGGAACCGACCCCCACGGTCCCGAGGTCGAGTCCCTGGTGGACTACTACCGCACCGCCGCCGGGGAGCACCCCGACTGGGACGAGTACCGGTCGGCGATGGTGGCCGACCGCCGGGTGCTCATGGCGATGACGGTCGAGCACGTGTACGGCGCCAGGATCGGCTGACAGCGGATCGGCGCAGCCTCGTACGCTCAGGTCCACGCCACCGACGGTGAGTGATCCGCACAGCTGCCGCCGACCCGATTGCCGTGGCGCCCACGCGGGGCGCGCAGAGGATCACCCTGGCCAGGCAGGTGATCCGCCGGGCCGTGTTGCCTGGCAGGTCACCCGATCCGACGGTGTGCCCGGCTCAGACCACCGGGGCCGGGTAGGTCGGGTACTCCACCCCGGATACGTGCTGAACAACGCGGACGACCTGGCTGGAGTAGCCGAACTCGTTGTCGTACCACAGGTAGAGGATCGCGTCGTCGCCCTCGACCTTGGTGGCACCGGCGTCGACGATCGAGGCGTGGCGCGAGCCGATGAAGTCGCTCGAAACCGCGTCGGGGGCGCTGATGAAGTCGATCTGGCGCTTGAGCGGCGAGGCCAGCGACACGTGGCGGAGGTAGTCGAGAACCTCCTCGCGAGTGGTTTCGCGCGCGAGCCGCAGATTGAGGATCGCGATCGAGACGTTCGGGACCGGGACGCGGATCGAGCTGCCGGTGATCCTGGCCTTGAGGTCGGGCAGCGCCTTGGCGACGGCGGAGGCCGCACCGGTCTCGGTGATGACCATGTTGAGGGGCGCCGAGCGGCCGCGGCGGTCGGACTCGTGGTAGTTGTCCAGCAGGTTCTGGTCATTGGTGAACGAGTGGATGGTCTCCACGTGACCGCGCAGGACGCCGTACTCGTCCGCCATCGCCTTCAGCGGCGGGACGATCGCGTTGGTGGTGCAGGACGCGCAGGACAGGATCTGCTCGTCCGGCTTGATGGTGTCGTGGTTGACACCATGCACGATGTTGGGGACGTCGCCCTTGCCCGGCGCGGTCAGGACGACCTTGGCGATGCCGGGGCGCAGGTGCTTCGACAGGCCTTCGCGGTCGCGCCACCTGCCGGTGTTGTCGATGAGGATGGCGTCCTTGATGCCGTACGCCGTGTAGTCCACCGCCGTCGGGTCGTCGGAGTAGATCACCTTGATCTCGTTGCCGTTGGCGATGATCTTGCTGTTCGCCTCGTCGACGGTGATCGTGCCCTGGAACTGGCCATGGATGGAGTCACGGCGCAGCAACGAGGCGCGCTTGACGATGTCCTGGCCGGCGCCCTTGCGGACGACGATGGCGCGCAGGCGCAGCCCGTTGCCGGAGCCGGCCTTCTCGATGAGCAGACGGGCGAGGAGGCGGCCGATGCGGCCGAAGCCGTAGAGGACGACGTCGCGCGGCTCGCGGCGGTCGATCTTGTTGGCACCCGTCGCGCCGACGACGGCTCCGGCGGTGAACTCCTGCACCGAGAGACCGCGGTCATCGGTCCTGTACGTCGCGGCGAGCATGCCGATGTCGATCTGGGAAGGGCCGAGATCGAGTGTGGTGAGTGCCTGCACGAACGGCAGTGTCTCGGTGACCGAGAGTTCCACACCGGCGATCTGCCGGGCGAAGCGGTGGGTCTTGAGGATGCTGACCACTGACTTGTTCACCAAGGAGCGGCTGTGGAGCAGGACGGTGACGTCCCGCTCCCGGTGCAACTTGCCGATGATGGGAATCATCGACTCCGCGATCTCCTCGCGGTTTTTCCAGTTGGTGAACGAGTCGTCATTGACAGTCACAGGTTCATCTTTCGAGCTAGGGGGCGCTCATATGCTAACCCGACATAGCTTTGATCATTAAAGCGGTGCCTCCCGAGCGGCTTGACAGTTCTCGTCCAGTACGGATATCCGCGGGCGTGATCGCCCCTCTCCCGGCGCGCCCGAACGCAGGCCGGGAGACTGGCGGAGACCCTGAGCGGTGCCGGGCCGGACGCCGGATTGTGCTGTGGGTCTCAAGACCCACTTGAGACAAGTTCCCCTGCCGTGCGTATGGATCAGCAGCTCATCCGGATCCGAGCGGCCCGGGCGGGGCCGGTCGGAATCCGTGCTTCGTCTCTCTGATGCTTGTCCGTCCACGGACGGATGCTCTCCGTCCGCCCGCTCCTGGATATCCCGGAAAAGTCGGTTGAGGAGGATTGATGGTGAGTATCGACGGTGCTGTACCTCAGCGAGCTCCGCGTCGGGCGCCCGCAGCGGATTCTTCGATCACGGAGTCGTTCCAGCAGCTGTTGGATTCCCTGGATGCTGCCCGTACCGAGCTCCGCGAGAGTGTCCCAGGTCTACCGGATGCGGCTCAGGAACAGGCAGGGGCCGAGAGGGCGTCCTGGTTCGGCCGCTCCCCGCGCACACCGCACATGGACGCGACCGCCGACCTTCTGAGCCCTTTCGCGTCCCGGCCTCCGCTCGCGTCGCAGGAGACGGGAGTCGTTCTGGAGGATGCCGGCTCCTCCCGAACCGAGTGGGCGCGGCAGCCGGCCAGAGAGGCTGTTGCCGTGGAGCCACTGTGGGCACGGGGTGCGGACCCGACCAAGACGCAGGCCGCGAACGAAGTGTCGGGGGAACAGGGCATACCCCTGCCATTGTCCATGGTCACCCGGGACACGGACATGGACCACAACGTCGGCGCCCACCTTGGCCCCTGGCAGAGTCCGGCCGGCCCCCCGGCCCAAACGGGCGTGCACACACACAGACCAGGCACAGCACAATGGCCGGACGATACGTCCGAGGCACAGCAGTCTGGCGCCCAACGCCCTCCTGCCGCCGGACGCTCCCACGCATGGGCGAAAGGCCGTGGCCGGCCGCGTCTCCTCATCAAATCGGGCCGCTTCACCGGGACGTTGGGGGTGAGCGCGGTGAGCGGGCTCATCGCCGCTTCCTCGATGCTGAGCAACGACTGTGTGGAGGCTGTTGCGCCCTGGCTCTCCGCGCAAGCGGACCGGTCGGCCCCCGAAGGCGACGTACCCACCCCCGGCGCTGAGGAGCGAGGAGAGAGGGCGCCGAGCCAGGGAGACACCGGCCTGGGCGCTTACCAGGTGCAGAGGAGTCTGCTCCAGGTTCCCCAGTTCCACGCCGCGGAAGCCGACGGAGGCTACGACATCGAGGTCAGGGCCGCAGTAGCGCGATTCCAGGATTGACTCCTCGCCCTCTCTGAAGGGGGAGGGCAAGCGGCCGGATCGGCGCCACAGGGCGCTGCGCAGGGTGATGCCGTGGCGGGTGCGCAGGCGGCGGATCTCCCACAGGGTGACCGCGGTGACGGAGATCGGGGCGCCCAGGGTGAACAGCAGCCGGGTGCCGAACGGGACTGCTTCGTAGGAGCCGGCGAACAAGTCGATGATCGCGAGCTCCCACACCAGCGCGGTGGCCAGCAGCGGCGGTACGGCTGCCCCGGTCCCGGATACGGACCCCACGCTCCGCCGCCTCCATTGCCACGCACGTCGCACGCCCCCCCGCTGCGCACTTCTGTACGCACGCAGCATAGAAGCCGTCCCCAGGCACAACCAGCCTCTCCTGCCCCAGCGAGGGTCGCGCCTGCGCCCACCTGTCGGCCGGCCTGCCCGCGCCCTCCGCCTCAGGGTTTACGCATCGCCCCTGAGCCGGTCGCGCTGGATCTGTGAGAGCGGACAGCTCAAGATCCTTGTAGGCGGACAAGTCGGATCCTGATCTGCGGACAGCTGATCTCCCTTTCCGCGGACCCATTCGTGTCGATTCCGAACAGGTGATCCCTCCGGGAGTTGGCTCGGTGTTGCCTGGCAGCGAACCAACCCATTTCCGGAGGGACCGCCGACCTCGTCCTCGCGGACGAGGCCCATTCCGTCCAGCCAGGCACCTCCGCCTGGTCCGACTTCGGCCGCAAGGCCACCTGATCCTCCCCTCCCGAGCCGCTTTGCGGCCCGGGAGGGGGCCAGCACGAACCGTTCGCTACGGAAAGGAAGTTGATTATGACCACGACCGTTGTTGCTGATCCGCCCTAGGTGGTTCCGGCTCCCTCGCCCGTTCCCGCGTCCCCGGCGCCGCCACCGATCCCGGCCGAGGTCGTGCGAATCCTGCTGGAGGAAGAGATCAAGGGTCGTGACGAAGCGACCCGCCGCAACCACCGCCAGCAGGCCCAGCTCCCATCGGGCAAGACCTTCGAATCCTGGCGCGAGGCCGACTCCTCGATCCCGGCCCCGACCCAGCAGGCCCTGATGACGCTGGAATGGATCACCCGCGCGGAGAACTTGGCCTGCGCGGGGCCGTCCGGCACGGGCAAAAGTCACCTGGCGGAAGCCCTGGCGAACAAGGCGATCGACGAGGGCATGAAGGTCTGCTGGTTCACCCTCGAATCACTCACCGCCCACCTCGGGCGGGCGACCGTGGACAACACCGTCTCCAAGGCCGTCGCGAAGATCACCCGATGCGACCTCATCGTCGTCGACGACATCGGCATGCTGCCCTCGGGACAAGCCGCCGCCGAAGCGTTCTACCGCGTCATCGACGCCGCCTACGAACGCCGGTCCGTGATCGTTACCTCGAACCTGCACCCGTCAGGTTTCGACTCGATCATGCCCAAAACGCTGGCCACCGCCGCCGTCGACAGGCTCCTGCACCACGCGCACATCGTTCTCACCGAGGGATCTTCGCTGCGGCTGACCCAGGCCACCACCGGCCAGGGCGTCGTCCCACTGAACCAGCCGGGATGATCTCCGGGCAACTCACGCGGCAGGCTCCGGCAGATACCCGAGGTGCCCGGTGACCCGCTTGCGCAGGAGAAGGTACTCGTCCCAGCGGCGCAGGGGACCCGGTGGGCGCTCGACGACACGGCCCTCGGTGACAGTCTGGCCTCGCTGGAACTGCTCGCGCGTCAGGTCCATTTCGATGCCGCCGGGCAGTCGGTTCCACATGTGGAAGCCGTGCTGGACCCCCTTGAAATGCACCTCGCCAGCCATAAGGTCGCCACCGAAGATGTCATTGACGATCAAGGCCGTGATGTCACAGTGGCCCCAGGCCGGGTTTTCCGGCTGCCAGCCGGCACGAGCGAGATCGTCGGGTGAACAGGTGTCAGCCGCCCAGCTGGCACGCAAGGCACGGTCAAGGTCGAGCAGGTTCCAAGGGATCATGCCAGCAGCATCGCAGCCACCACTGACATCGAGGCCCCGCACGAACCCCCACCTGGGGGACGAAAAGTAATACCGGACAGAGGAGATCAACTGTCCGCCCAAAGGGACCTGAAAAGTCCGCTCACCCGGACGGCCCGCTGTCCGTGGACAATCTGGCGCGCGGGGGCGCGCCGTAACAGATGCAGATGCGGTGGTGGTCACGTTCGAGGGAACGTCGAGGCCACGGCTGATCTCGTCGTAGGCCTTCCGGTAGCTCCCGGGCATCTCTGCCCGGTTCAGCCTCAGGTCCTCTTCGAGGAGACGCCGCAGTTCGTCGACATTCTGCGGCGGGAAGCGCTTCTTACCCCGGGCGACGGCATGGAGGTAGCGGGTGGAACGGGCAGTGTCGTAGAAGAGGGTTGGCCAACCCGACACACGTCCCGGCGGAACCGTGTGTCGCCGAGAATGCTCAGTGCCAGTGGGACGTCCCTTGCTCTCATGAACCATCTGAAAGGCGAACATGCGATACCGCACTCGAGTGACAGCGCCGGCAGCAGCGCTCCTCGGAACAGCAGCACTTGCCTTCTCCTCCTCACCCGCCCAGGCCCTGGGCAGCGCGCAGCCACAGCGCACGAGACGCGGCGGCACGCCAGGTGGAGACAGCCTCGGCGATCCGGTATACCCGGTGCTCGGCAACACCGGATACCAGGTCTCCTTCTACCACCTCAACTTCACCTACCGCGCCGATGTGAAGCTGGTCGACGCGATCGCGACGATCACCGCGACGGCCACACAGGACCTTTCCCGCTTCTCCCTGGACCTCCTCGGCCCCGAGGTCCACGGCGTGTGGGTGGGCGGCCGTGAGGCGGTCTTCGAGCAGCTTGCCGAGAAGCTCGTCGTCACTCCGCCGTTCTGCGTCCCGGATCGCTCGCAGTTGGTCGTACGGGTCACCTACACCGCCGACCCGCGCAAGCTGAAGGCGCCCTACAACGGGTGGGTCCCGACCCTCGACGGGTTCGCGGTCGCCCCGCAACCCGACCTGGCGCGCAACATCTTCCCGTGCAACGACCACCCCACCGACAAGGCGGACTTCACCTTCCGCATCACCGCGCCGAGCGAGCTGACAGCTGTCGCCAGCGGCACATTGATCTCCACGAAGCCGCACACCGACGGCACCACCACCGTCACGTACCGCTCGTCCGACCCGATCGCGACCGAGGTCATCCAAGTCACCGTCGGTGACTACCAGATCGTCGAGCGACCGGGACCGAGTGGCATGCGGCTGCGTGACGTCGTACCGACCGCCAGGGCCGCCGCGCTGGAACCCGCCCTCGCCCTGACGCCCCATCACCTCACTTGGCTGGAACAGCACCTGGGCCGCTACCCCTTCGAGGCCTATGGCATCCTGCCCGCCAATACCGACGCTCCGGACGCCTTCGACTTCACTGGCCTGGAGACGCAGACACTCACCATCTACAAGCCGAACTACCTGCTCCAGAAAGAGCACTTGATCGGCTCGCACATGATGCACGAGCTGGTCCACACCTGGTTCGGCAACCTTGTCTCACCGGCCGCCTGGGCCGACCTGTGGCTCAACGAGGGCCACGCGGACTACTACGGCCTGCTCTACCGCTACGAGCGCGGCTGGACCGACAACCTCGGCCTGGTCACCCTGGAAGCCCGGATGAAGGACGTCTACTCCCGGGGCGACCAGTGACGGCTCGACGCCGGCCCGGTCGCTTCCCCGACGGCGGCCAACCTTTTCCACGGCCAGCGGTACACCGGTGGCGTGCTGGTCCTCTACGCCCTGTGGAACCTGGTCGGCCAGGACGTCTTCCGCCGGATCGAGCACACCTTTCTCGCCCGGCACCGCAACTCCCACGCCTCCACCCAGGACTACATCGCAGTGGCCTCCGAGATCTCCGGCCAGGACCTGTCCGGATTCCTCAACGAGTGGCTGTACGGCACGAAGACGCCACGGATGCCCGGCCACCCGGACTGGACCGTCACCCCGCCGAAGCCTTCCGCAACACGACGCGACCAACTGAACACCCCGAAGGACAAGGCGAGCGCGACCCTCTGACCTCCACCCGGCGTACCGAACACCGCCCGCGGTTGGCTCCGGTCCCATTCCGGAGCCGATTCGCTTTGCTCTTGAGTGGTCACGCGTGACGACAGTGATTGTGCCCATCTCCTTTCACCACCGGCGGCGTCCGACGCCCCAGCGGAGCACCGCTCGCACGAGTGCGGCAGACTGCGTCAATGAGTACCAAGCGCCGCGACCTGGGCACCGGGCCGCGCCCCGTCAGCCGCGACCATGAGCAACTGTTTCCCAACGGCCGGACCGTCGCCGAGCGGGCGGGCGATGCCAGACCGGAAGACCCGGAGACCTCGCGCGCAGCCGCCGCTCAGCATCCCGAGGGGCGGCGGACCCTCGGGACGGGCGGCGCGGGATGACTCTCTGACCTGGGTCGCGATCCGAGGGCGGGACGCGCCCCCACCGCGGGGCCACCGTCGATTGTCAGTGGTGGGCGGCAGGATGAGGGCATGACGACACCTGCCGCTGACCTCGCCGATCCCGCCGCGTACGCCGAGGCGATCGAGACCGCCGTGAAGGCTGCCGCCGCGTACTACGCGACGGGCGACAGCGCCCTGGACGACGATGCGTACGACCGCCTGGTGCGCGGCATCGCCGCATACGAGACGGCACACCCCGACGAGGTGTCCGCCGACTCTCCCACGGGGAAGGTCGCGGGCGGAGCCGTGGTCGGAGATGTGCTGCACACGGTTCCGATGCTGTCGCTGGACAACGTGTTCGGCACCGAAGAGTTCACCACCTGGGTCGCGTCGGTGGAGCGGCGGATCGGTCGGCCGGTCGAGGCGTGGAGTGTGGAGCCGAAGCTCGACGGCCTCGCAGTCGCCGCCCGGTACGACCAAGGCCGTCTGACCCGGCTGATCACCCGCGGGGACGGTGTGGCGGGTGAAGACGTCTCCCACGCGATCGGCACCATCGTGGGCCTGCCCGACCGGCTGAGCGAGCCCGTGACCCTCGAAGTGCGGGGCGAGGTCCTGATGACCACCGAGCAGTTCGAGCACGCAAACACCGAGCGCACACAGCACGGTGGGGCGCCGTTCGCCAACCCGCGCAGTGCGGCTGCCGGCAGCGTGCGGGCGAAGGACCGCCAGTACCGGGTGGAGATGACGTTCTTCGCGTACGGCGCCCTTCCTCCGGCCGACTCCGGTGACCTGGCGGGCTCGATGGTCGAGTTGCCGCACAGTCAGGTTCTTGAGCTGGTGGGGCGTCTTGGGGTGCACACCGCGGCCGAGACCGCGGTCCCACCCCGCACGGTGACCGCCGTCGATGCGGTACAGGTACGCGTGGACGAGATCGCGTCGCTGCGAACGGAGTTGCCGTTCGGTATCGATGGCATCGTCATCAAGGCGGACAGCGCGGCGGATCAGGCGGCGGCCGGCTCCGGTTCCCGGGCGCCCCGGTGGGCCATCGCATGGAAGCTTCCGGCGGTCGAGAAGGTCACCCGGCTGCTGGCTGTGGAGTGGAACGTCGGCCGTACCGGCACGATCGCGCCGCGTGCCGTGCTCGAACCGGTGGTGATCGACGGGTCGACCGTCACCTATGCCACCCTGCACAACCCTGCCGACATCGCCCGCCGCGACCTGCGCATCGGCGACCAGGTGATGGTCTACAAAGCGGGCGACATCATTCCCCGCGTCGAAGGTCCCGTCGCCCACTTGCGCACGGGCGAGGAAGAGCCCATCGCCTTCCCCGAGCTGTGTCCACAGTGCGGCTCCGACATCGACACATCGGAACAGCGCTGGCGATGCGTCCGCGGCCGCAATTGCCACATCGTTGCGTCCATCTCCTACGCGGTCGGGCGCGACCAGCTCGACATCGAGGGCCTCGGCGCCACCCGCGTCATCCAGCTGGTCGACATGGGACTCATCGCCGACTTCGCCGACCTGTTCACCCTGCGGGCCGACCAGCTCCTTGCCCTGGACCGGATGGGCCGCACCAGCACCGACAACCTCCTGGCCGCGATCGAGCAGGCCAAGGCACAGCCGTTGTCCCGTGTCCTGGCCGGCCTCGGTGTACGGGGCACCGGCCGCTCCATGTCGCGCCGTATCGCCCGCCACTTCGCCACCATGGAGTTGCTGCGCGCCGCGGACGCCGAGGCAGTCCAGCAGGTGGAGGGCATCGGCGTGGAGAAGGCACCGGTGATCGTGGCGGAACTTGCCGAGCTTGCTCCACTCATCGACAAGCTCATCACCGCCGGAGTCAACATGACCGAACCGGGCGCGACCCCGCCCGCCCCCGGAGCGGAGGCTGAGGGCGGGCTCGCCGCGGACGCGGGTCCGCTCGACGGGATGACTGTTGTGGTCACGGGCGCCATGACCGGACCACTGGAGAAGCTGTCCCGCAACCAGATGAACGAACTGATCGAGCGGGCCGGCGGCAAGTCGTCATCCAGCGTCTCCAAGCGCACCTCGCTGCTCGTGGCAGGGGAGGGCTCGGGGTCGAAGAGAGAGAAGGCCGAGCAGTTGGGCACCCGAATCGTCACTCCGGACGAGTTCGCCGACCTGGTGAAAAGCCTCCTCGACCAGACCGACTGACCCGGCGGAGACGCCCGCAGGCTTCCTGCGGGCGTAAGCGGCGCCGGACGCAGGCCGACGCCGCTGACAGTGGAAGGATGGGCGTTGACCTCAACTCGGCTTCAGGTCCTAGGTTTTGCTCATGGAAACTACCGACTCCGCTCACCCCACCAACGACGTCGACGAGAAGCGGATCCGCGAGCTTGTCGCGCGGAGCCAGGCGGCGCAGATCGATCCGGACGTGCTGCCGGGGCTGCACACCTCGGACCTGGTGCTCATCAATGTGGCCGGGCGGCGTCTCTTCGGTCGTGAGACCTTCGCTTCGGCCATGGCCGAAGCGATCTCCTCGCCGCTCAAGGACATCCGGACCGAGCTGGAGGTCAACGACATCCGGTTCGCCACCCCTGACGTCGCCATCGTGAGCCTGACCAAGACCATCCATGACGAACGGTCCGAGACAGAAGGCTCGACCGAGCTGCCCATCGCCGGTGCCATGACCTACGTCATGACCCGCCAGGGTGACGACTGGCGTATCGCTGTGGCGCAGACGACACCGATTCAGTGAAGGCCCGCCGACAGCACCGGGCGAGCAAGGCGCTGCGTCCCGACGCAGGAAGGCCGCCCGTCCGACGTACCGTCCGACGTACGAATCTCAGCGCATGATGGAACGCGCGATGCGGAAACCTACGTCGTCGACCTGGAAGCTGGGGTGGCTGCGGCGCCGCGCCGAAGCCCGGCAGCTCCAGTGCTCGTCGAACCAACCCCCACCACGCAGCACCCGGTAGGCGCCGTAGATCTCGACGTCGTAGATGTCCCAGCACCAGTCCCAGACGTTACCGAGCATGTCGTACAGGCCCCACGGATTGGCCTGCCTGCCACCCACCTCGTGGATGCGCTCGTCCGAGTTGTCGCGGTACCAGGCGATGTCGTCGAGCGGCCCGTAGTGCGGTCCAGTCGTGCCGGCCCGGCAGGCGTGCTCCCACTCGGCTTCGGTCGGCAGCCGGTATCCGTCAGCGGACGCGTCCCACTCGATGCTTTCGCCGTCAGCAGGGAGGTGGTAGGCGGGCGCGAGTCCGTCGCGCCCGGACAGCGCGTTGCAGAAGCGGACCGCGTCCCACCAGGAAACGCCCTCGACGGGCAGTTGGTCGCCATGGGCTGTACTCGGTCGCGCTCCGGTGACCTGCGCGTACAGCTCCTGGGTGACCGGGAACGCCGCAAGTCGGTAGGGCGCGACCTCAACCGACCAACTGCGCTGTGTGCGCCGGTCCGACAGGGTCACCTGCCCCGGCGGGATGGTGATCATCGTCGTTGCACTCGTGTTCATGATGTGGCGACCCTACCCGGGCCTGATCCAGGCGCCCGTACGGCCAGTCGTGCGCCAAGTCCCGCCAGGCCGAGCGCGGCAGCCGTACGTTCCTCGGTCCGCCCTCCGGCCGGTGTCGGAGGACGGACCGAGCCACCGGGTGATCGGAGCGGTACGGCCGAGGGGTCCGGTGCTACATCGCGCCGATGACAAGGGCGGCGTTGTGTCCGCCGGAACCGAAGGACTCGCTCACCGCGAACGGCACTCGCCGGGTGCGGGGAGCTGTGGCGATGTCGATCGGAGAAGGATCCGAGGACCAGCGCGGTAGTGCCCAGGGCGACGGCGGGTGTGTCGGTACGGTCGGGGTACGTCGGCTCCGGCATGACCTGTCCTCTTGTTTTGAACGGGTTCAAATCGTGTGCCGAGCGTACCAACGGGGTCTGATCGTCTGCTGGTTGGGGTCGAGTTGCAGGGAGCCCTCGCCGTTCGGGTGGGGGCTAAGTGGGCAACCGCGGCTGCCGAGCCCGAGCCCGAGCCCGAGCGCGCCCATCGCTCAGCGGCGCAGAAGAGCCCGGAGGGCCTTGGCGATGTCGGCGGGAGCCTCTTCGGCCATGAAGTGGCCGGAGGCGACCGTGTTGTGGTGCAGATCAGGGGCCCAGGACCCCCACAGGGCGGCGGCGTCGAAACCGAGGGCCGCGCCCCAGTCCTGCTGGAGCACGGTGACCGGCATGGCCAGCTGGTTGCCGGCCGCTCGGTCGGACTGGTCGTGCTCGATATCGATACCGGCCGAGGCGCGATAGTCGGCGACGATGGAGGGCACCGCTTCGCGGCAGGCTTTCAAGTACGCGGCGCGGATGTCGGCGGGGATCGCCTGCGCGTCGTTGGCCCAGATGTCGAGGAAGTGGCCGAAGAAGGCATCCGGGCAGGCCGCGATCATCCGCTCGGGCAGACCTGGCGGCTGGGCCATCAAGTACAGGTGGAAGCCGACGGCCGCGCTCACCCCGTGCATCACATCCCACATGTCGACGGTGGGAAGAACGTCGAGGATGGCGAGCCGCGTGATGTGGTCGGGGTGATCGAGGCCGGTACGGAAAGCCACCAGGGCGCCGCGGTCGTGCCCGGCCAGGGCGAAACGGTCGTGCCCCAGGGCTCCGGCCAGCGCGACGATGTCCGCGGCCATGGTGCGCTTCGAATAGACCGTGCCATCGGTGTCGACGGGCTTGTCACTGTCTCCGTAGCCGCGCAGATCGGGGCAGATCACGGTGTGGTCGGCCGCGAGGTCGGCGGCGACGTACCGCCACATCAGGTGGGTCTGCGGGAACCCGTGCAGCAGCACGATCGGAGGACCCGAGCCGACGACGGCCGCGTTCAGGGCCACCCCGTCCTCTACGGTGATCCGCTGGTGGTCGAAGTTGGCGACGACAGGCGCCATGATCAGCCTCTTTTCCCTCGGTGAGCAGGTACCGCAACCCTGACGGCCGCGGATGAGCATCGAGTGAGCGAGCGATAACTTGGATCCGTACCAGCGAAGAGAGCAGGTCACGGGTGTGAGCGTCACGTTCGGGATTCTCGGGCCGGTGGTCGCGTGGGACCGTGACGGCGGCTCCGTCGGCCTGAAGGGACCCCGGCACCGCGCGGTACTGGCTCGGCTGATCGTCGCCCGCGGCCGTGTCGTGCCGGTCGCACGCCTGGTCGAGGATCTGTGGGTGGAGCCGCCCGCGGGCGCGGTCGGCGCGGTGCGCACCTTCGTGTCCGCGCTGCGGCGGGCCGTCGAGCCGCAGCGCCCGCCCCGCACCCCGGCCCGTCTCCTGGTCACCGAAGGCCCCGGATACGCGCTGCGCGCCGACCACAGCGCCGTCGACGGGTGGCGTTTCGAGCAGGCGCTCGCCGATGCTGCCACGCTGACGCCCCGGGAGGCGCTTCCCCGGCTGGAGGAAGCGCTGGAGTGCTGGCGTGGGCCCGCCTTGGCCGATTTCTCCGAGGAGAGATGGGCGCGCACCGAGATTTCCCGCCTCGGTGAGCTGCGGCTGTACGCCGTGGAACGCCAGGGCGAGGCGCGGCTGGCCCTGGGGCAGGCCGCGCAGGCGGTGGCAGATCTGGACGCGCACGTGGCCGAGCATCCGTGGCGGGAGGAGGGGTGGCGGCTGCTGGCCCTGGCGCTGTACCGCACCGGCCGTCAGGGCGACGCGCTCGCGGTACTGCGCCGGGCACGACGGCTTCTGGTCGACCAGCTCGGGGTGGAACCCGGCACGGCGCTGCGCCGCCTGGAGGCAGACATCCTCGCCCAGGAACACCACCTCGAACCGGCCCGCGAGCCGAGCGGTGCGGCGGAGAAAGTATGGGCGGAAGCCGCCGCCGACTACGACCGGACCGTGGTCCACGGCGCCCGCGCGCGGCTGGAGTCGACGGTAGGTCTGCTGCGCAACCTCGCGGTGACCGGCGGTGGCGGCCTTGAGGCCGCCCGCTGTCACCGCTCGGCCGCCATCATGGCGGCCGAAGGTCTCGGTGATGTGGAATTGACCGCCCGCGTGATCGGTACGTACGACGTCCCGGCGATCTGGACCCGCGTCGATGACCCGCAGCACTCGGTGAGCGTTGTCGCGGCGGCGGAGCGAACACTGAGGGCCCTTCAACCGGGGGAGCACGAGACCGCGCGTGCCCGGCTGCTGGCCACGATCGCCCTGGAATCACGGGGGACGCGTTCGGCTCGTGGGCTGCAGGCTGCCCAGCAGGCGGAGCAGATCGCGCGCCGTCTGGACGACCCGGCGCTGCTGACGTTCGCCCTCAACGGTGTGTTCATGCAGACGTTCTACCGGGCGGGCCTGTCCGCACGCCGGGACAGGACAGGTGCGGAACTGATCGCTGTGTCCGAGCGGCACGGCCTGGTCACCTACCAGATCCTCGGACACCTCATCCGCATCCAGTCACGCAGTGCCCTCATGGACTTCTCGGGAGCCGAAGGACACGCGAAGGCGGTGGACCGGCTGGCCGAACGCAACGAGCTGCCGCTGGCCAGTGTGTTCACCCAGTGGTTCCGGGCTCTGCGGCTGGCTACGACGGGCCCGGCACCAGCGGCGGAGGCGGCCTATCAGGCTGCCGCGGCCCAGCTCGACGGCGTCGGCATGCCCGGTCTCGAACGTGGGCTGCTGCCACTGGCTCTGCTGTGCCTGCGCGTGCAGAATGGCCGGCCAGCCCAGATGGACGAGCGGACCGACTGGGGACCGCACGAACCGTGGGCCAGGCCTTTGGTCCTCCTCGCGCAAGGCTCCCGCACGGAGACCGCGACGATGTTGCGCCGACTGCCCGACGCTTCCCCCGGCCTGTTGTACGAAGCTCTGTGGTGCCTGGCGGCACAGGCGGCGATCGCTGTCGCCGACCGGGCCACGATGGAACGAGCTGTCAGCGCGCTCTCGCCTGCGGCGGCGGAACTGGGCGGTGCGGCCAGTGGCCTGCTGACCGTCGGTCCTGTCTCACGACATCTCAACGAGCTCGCCACCGCACTGCGGAATGTGCCATGACGCGTGCGAAGCGGGGCGGGGGCCGAGTGCCTGTTGAGCCCGCTGTCGATTGGGCCTGACCAGCCCGATTCGCCGGTGTGAGCACTGGAGACCTGGCCACCACGGATTGTCGGGTGTCGCGCGGATTCTTCATCGGGCGGCTGGGCGGGGTTCTGCGTGGGCGCGTATCTGACGACGTAGACGCGATCCTGGCCGGTCTGCTGGGCGGCCGGCAACCCATCGTAATCATTTGTCCACAGTGCGCAGCCGATGATCCGCGCATGCATTGGTCGCCAAGAGCGGGGCACACGGTGATCGAGCGACAGGGATCCGGCGGCCGTCGACCGGGCGGCTGCCACGGATCTCACCAAACCCGGGCCACGACGGCGCGGGCAGGGCAAAGGTTGGTGCCTCTGACGAGGCGAGGACCGTACACCCTGACGAAACCAGAAGATGGGAAACGCACATGATTGTCCTTGGTGTCATTCTGCTCATCATCGGCGTGCTGGCCGGTATCTCCCTCCTGACGACGGTCGGCGGCATTCTCGTCGTGGTCGGCGCGGTTCTGTGGATCCTCGGCGCGATGGGTCGCCAGGTCGGCGGGCGCAAGCATTTCTTCTAGTCCCGCAACCTCTGCGGGCACAACGCGGCGCGGATGGGCCGCTGTTGAGAAGAATGAGGCGATCGGATCAGGTCGTGTAAGGAAGCCGTCACCGGATCGGTGCACCCCCTTTGTATGGCTCGGGGTCTCGTGGAGAAGCCCTCCGCCGGGGCCCCGCTGCCATGTCCGCCCTCGTACTGGCCGTTGTGCTCGCGTGCCGGGCGGTTCAGTGACCGGGGCTGAAGAGGGTGCTGGGTGCTGACTCCGGTGGGGCCGAAGACCCGCCGGGCCACCTGTCCCAGCCCGCCCGTGTCCATGTGGCGGGGACGGGAGAGGGATGATGGCAGCTGGGGAGGTCCACGAACGATCGAGGAATCCCCCCCCGTATCCACCACCCAGGTTCCCGGAGCACGAGCTTGCCCACCCAGACCGCCGCATCCGTGGATCCGATCCCCTGCGTGCGCGGGCGCACCCGGGGGCCGCGTCGCTGGATCTCCGCCCTACGCCGTACGCCTCTCGCGATCTGGAACGACGACATCTCCGACTGGGCAGCCGCCCTGACGTACTACGCCATCCTCGCGCTGCTTCCGGCGCTCCTCGTCACCGTGTCCGTGATCGGCCTGGCCAACCCGAGGGCGACGACCGCGCTGATCGCCGACATCACCGCCTTCGCTCCCGCGGAGTCCGGGGAGGCGCTGCGCCGTCCGCTGGAGGCGGCGACCCAGGAGCGCACCGCCGTGTGGCTGCTCGTCGCCAGCGGAACCGTGAGCGCCGTATGGTCCGCCTCCAGCTATCTGGCGGTGTTCCGCCGGGCACTGCACGCCATGCACCATGTGCAGGACGTCCGCCCCGCCCTGCGCAAGGCCCACATCATCGTGGCCTCGGCGATCGGACTGCTCGTCCTGCTGATGACCACAGCTCTTGCCTTGGTCCTGACAGGCCCGTTGGCCCGGTGGCTCGGTCGCCGTATCGGCCTGGCCCACGCCAGTGAAACGCTGTGGGCGATCCTCAAATGGCCGGTCCTGCTCTGCCTCGTCGCCTGTCTGATCCTGGTGCTCTTTCGTACCGGCCCGCGATCGGCGCGCGGGATCCGCGCGGGGCTGCCCGGCGGAATCCTGGCCGCGTTCCTGTGGCTGGTCGCCTCGGCGGGTTTTGCCCTGTACGCGACCCAGATCGGCAGCTACAGCCGGCTCTACGGTTCGCTTGCGGGGCTGGTCGTCTTCCTGATCTGGGTCTGGTTCACCAATCTCGCGCTGTTGGCCGGGGCGCAGTTCAACGTGGAACTGCACAGCCACGACCGGGGACCCTCCGATGTGGCCCCGGTGGCCCTGGCGTCCCTGCCGGAGAGTCGCACACCCGCCGTCGGCTGAGCGGCGGCGGCTCAGCCTCGCGGGAAAACTCCGGCCCGACTCTGCCCGGCGGGCCGCCGTGTCACCCGTTCTCCCGCACCGGCGTGCCCCGGCGGTGGAACGGACATTCAATACGGAGTGACCGCAGACCGCAGTGACCGAGGTGGCCGTCTCCGACAGCGGGAGCGACGCGAGAGATCACCCCGCCCCCAGGCTTCGCTCCCGTAGGGGAGCGGGCCGCCGGCCAGACCGGGAGTACGCCATGCCTTTGCCGCACCCCCCGAAGGACTCCGGCGCGGGCCCCGCCCGGACCCCGGCCCACGTATCGCGGCGGCGCAAGGGACTGCTGCGTCCGCTCGGCGAGTGGTGTGCCCGGCACTTCGTCGTCGTCCTCGCCCTGTGGCTGGCCGCGCTGGTCGGGCTTCAGGTGCTGCATCACGCGTACGGCGGCGAGTACTCCGACGACTTCTCGCTCCCCGGCACACAGTCGCAGGACGGCCTCGACATTCTCCAGGCGCACGAGCCGGCGGCCGGCGGCTACAGCAGCCAGGTGGTGCTCCACGACGCGGACAAACCGCTCACCGATGTGGGCAGCCAGGTCTCGACCGCCGTAGCCGATCTGCAGAAGCTGCCGGACGTACTCTCCGCCCAGAATCCGTTGCCGCCGACCGGGACGACGCAGCCACCGCCGCCCACCGGC
Source organism: Streptomyces changchenzhani (assembly GCF_039766235.1). Taxonomy (NCBI): domain Bacteria; kingdom Bacillati; phylum Actinomycetota; class Actinomycetes; order Kitasatosporales; family Streptomycetaceae; genus Streptomyces; species Streptomyces changchenzhani. The sequence goes on from NZ_JBDHNH010000004.1 coordinate 365,134, forward strand.
ACCGCGAACGTGGGCCCGCTCTCCACCGACGGCAGGACGGCGTACATCACCGTCCGGTTCAGCGTCCAGCCGTCCACCCTGGACCCCGACTACCTGGACGGCGTCGACAAGGCCGTCCAGCCGCTGCGCGCCGCGGGTGTGGACGTGGAGTACGGCGGCCCGCTGGGCGAACTGGCCCGGCCCGAACCGGACGACCGGACGAGCGAGGCCATCGGGTTCGGGGTGGCTATCCTGGTGCTGCTGATCGGCTTCGGCAGCGCACTTGCCGCCGTACTGCCCCTGGTGACCGCCTTGGTCTGCGCCATCTGCGGACTGGCCCTGCTGGGGCTCCTCGCCGCCGCGTCCACATTCGCCACCGTCTCTCCGACACTCGCCACGATGATCGGGCTCGGGGTCGGGATCGACTACGCGCTGTTCCTGGTCACCCGGCACCGCCAGAACCTCATCGACGGAAACGATCCGGTGACCGCCGCCGGCCGGGCCGCCGCCACCAGCGGCCGGGCCGTGCTGCTCTCCGGATGCACCGTGATCATCGCGCTGTCCGGTCTGTGGGTCTCCGGGATCAGCTTCATCGGCAAGCTCGGCCTGGCAGCTGCGGTCACCGTCGTCACGGCGGTGATCGGGGCGCTCACCCTGGTGCCCGCGATGCTGGGACTGATCGGCCGCCGCATCGATCGGATCCGGGTACGGACCCCCATCGCCGAGACTGCGGCCGAACCCGGTGAGGAGGCGCACGGCAGCTGGCACCGGTACGCGCAGCGGGTGGAGCGGCGGCCGTGGTGGTTCCTGGGCGGCGGCGTGATCGCACTGGTCATCCTGGCGTTCCCCGTCTTCTTCATCCAGCTCGGGCACATCGGGGACGGCGCCGACCCCAGGTCCTTCACCGACCGGCGCGCCTTCGACCTGATGTCCTCCGCCTTCGGCCCGGGGTCGAACGGCCCGCTGACCATCGTGATCGACCAGAGCGCCGTACCCCAGAGCGACCGTTCGGCGCTGGCGACCCAGGCGCAGAAGGCCCTCACCGGTGTGCCGGACGCCGCCACCATCACCCCCCTGAAAGCCACCTCGGACGGCGATGTGCTGATCGGTACCGCCTACTCCGCGGCCGCACCGCAGGACGAGAAGACCACCGGTCTGGTCAACCACCTCACCGACGACGTCCTGCCCAAGGCGGTGTCCGGGACCGCCGCCGACACCTATGTGACGGGCACGACCGCCGCCCAGGTCGACTTCCTCGACATCGTCTCCAGCAGGCTGCCCCTGATCATCGCGGTGGTCGTAGGGCTCGCCTTCCTCGTCATCCTGGTCGTCTTCCGCGGGCTTCTCGTCGCGGTCAAGGCGGCCGTGCTCAACGTGCTGTCGATCGCGGCCTCCTACGGGGTCGTGGTGGCCGTCTTCCAGTGGGGCTGGGGCGGCCCGGCGCTGGGCGTGTCGGGCGACGTACCGATCGAGAGCTACGTACCGATGATGATGTTCGCCATCGTCTTCGGGCTCAGCATGGACTACGAGATCTTTCTGCTGTCCCGGATCCACGAGGCATGGCTGCGCACCAAGGACCCGAAGGCCAGTGTGGCCCACGCCCTGGAGATCACGGCACGGGTCATCACCTGCGCCGCGCTCATCATGGTCAGCGTCTTCGCGGCCTTCATCCTCAGCGACAACATCGTGGTGAAGATGCTGGGCCTGGGCCTGGCCGCCAGCGTGCTCATCGATGCCACCATCGTCCGGCTGCTGCTGGTGCCCGCCGTGATGACGCTGCTCGACAAGTCGGCCTGGTGGACGCCGCGATGGCTGGACCGGATCCTGCCGCACCTGGACGCCGAGGGCAGCGACCCGGACCCCCGGCAGGGTGAACCCGCGACCGGGACGGGACCGTAACGCCGCCCGGGGGGCGGGCAGTTCGGCCGCGCGGGCGCCCCGACCGGGGCGCCCGCAGCCGCTCTCAGACCCCCTCGCCCGAGGCGGGGAGTATTGCTCCTGCTGAACGATTATTCCGGCAGGAGTCCCGAGTCGCCTCAAGCAGGCTGTGGCGCCGATGAGTTGGAGCAGGGCGAGGAACCTACGGCGAACCTCACACTCAGGTTCACTGGCTGATACGCAGAAGCACGTCGGCCGCGCCGCGGGCCGAGGCCACGACCGCGGCCTCCGCGTCGAGTCCGGCTCCGACGCCGGAGGGCAGAGCAGCGAAGGGAGTGACGGTCAGATCGAGCCGTCGGCCCGCTGCTCTGGCGCGCCAGGTGCCCAGGATCTCCGAGCCGACGAGCAGCGCGCCGGGGCCGCCGATCGCGCGCCAGATCTCTCTCTCCCGGCTCTTGACCGGTACGACCAGGCCCCGGTCACGCGCCTGCAGGAACGGATCACCCGGCGGAAGTAGCCGTACGAGCCCCGCGCTCTTCGCCGACAGCAGGGCCTCGACAGCGGACGTGGGGAGCCACGCCTTCTTGCCGTCCACTCCCACCTCGGTCACGTCGTCCGGCCACACCGCCTTCACCACAGCGGGTTTGGTACCGAGGTACTTCGCCACGTCGGCCGGCGTGGCAGGGCCGAGGAAACTCAGGTACGCGCGGATCACCGCGGAAGTTTCGGCGGCAGCGGTCGGGACGGGAAACCGTTCGCCCACCGGGCTCAGGACAGTCCGGCCGGCCTCCGCGCCGACCGCGACCCCCGCGAAGATCCCGGCCTGCTGGAACAGGAGCCCGGAAATGTGCCGCGCCCCGCAGGGCGCACACCAGTGCGTCAGTGACTCCGGTACGGCCGCACTGACCGCGGTACTGACCTCGCCCTTGCTCATCGGCCCCGTCACCACTGAGCGCAACGCCTCGGCGGTGACCTGGAAGGCCCGGACACCGAGTTGCGCACCCTCCTTGATCAGGGTGGTGCTGATCCTCGCCGTCGCGTCCGCGTCGTCCACCGGCCACAGGGCGGCGGCGAGCACGGGGAGTTCCGTACGGCGGTGGAGATGCGGCGCGCCGCGGAACGACCAGACGCGCTCCAGGCCGACCAGTGACGAGCGCCGGGCCGCAAGGGCCTGACGGGCCGACCCGCTCGGGGTGTCCTGCACGCCCATGGCCAGCACATCAGGGTCGGACACAGAGCGCTCGAACCCGTGTACCGCGACCCGGTAGGCCATCACCTGTTCCCGGCTCACTTCGATCCGGTGCGTACCGCCCACGATCACACCCTTCCTCCACGCGTGCCCGAACCGTACCTCCACCGTCCGGTGGTGCCGGGCGGGCGGCCCGTGATCGAGATCGACCGCTGGCGCGACTGGGGGACACGCCGGCAGCTTCATGCTCTCGGTGCGGCCCGAACTGTGCCGGAGGCAACGGCGGGCACGGCGGGCCTGGGTTCGGCGGCGGGGCAGGCGGCGTTGGCGGGGCATGGCACAGGCCCTGTCAGCACCGGTGCCGACAGCACGGGGGGCACCGGAAGCGGTAGCTGCTAGAACCGCCCACTCCGCCCGCCTGGGCGGCGGCGGCCATCCGGCCGTTCTGTTCGGAAGGGGGAGGACCGTCCTCGCCTCAACACCGAGGCATGCGGCGGCCGGTCGGCTGCGCTGCGGTTGACGGCTGCGGAGGACCAGCTCGCCCGTCTGCCGGACGGGTTCGAACTCATGGCGGGATGGCCGTCAGCGGCCAGCTTGCGCCAGTCGCCGTGCCACCTCCGGAAGCCCCCGCAGGCAGTGCGCGCCAGGGTGGCCGGGCCGCGCTGGAGAGGGCGGTCCGGCACGCTGGCCCCAGCCTCCCCGCCGGGCTGCCGGACATCCTGGACCTGTCGCGTACCGCCATGTTCGGCCACTCCCTCGGCGGCGCCACCGCAGCGGAGTCGATGTGTGCCGGTCTGCCGATCGCGGCCGGGGCGGACCTCGACGGGAGCCTGTTCGGCGAAGAAGTCATGCGCGGCTTGGACAAGCCGCTCCTGCTGCTCGGGGCGGACGGTGAAGACGACGCGACCTGGCAGGCCGCCTGGCCCCACCTGCGCGGCTGGCGCCGCAGCCTGCGGCTGACCGGATCCCGGCATTTTTCCTTCACCGACTACGAGACGCTGCTGCCCCAGGCCGCCGCCGGCCTCGGTGTGACCCGGGCCCAACTCGACGATTTCATAGGCCCGTTGGAGTCGCGTCGCTCTCTCACCGTGCAGCGCGACATTCTACGGGCCTTCTTCGGCCTGCACCTGCACGGTCACGCCGCACCTCTCCTGAACGGGCCCACCACGCACTACCCGGAGATCGTCTTTCCGCAGACCCCGTAGAAGCAGACCCCGTAGAAGCAGACTCCTTAGAAGGAGTCGCAGGCCGGGCCGGGCGTGTGGGCTGGGTCGCAGGGTGGCCTTCACCTGCCGGCGCACCGCGAACACGGTGGCAGGTATCGCGATCAGAGCGACGACGGGCGCCGCGACAGCGCCGATCCCTGCAAGGTCCATGGCGCGCCATTCTGCCGTACGCCCCGGACAGCCAAGGCGGTTGCGGCCGCACCACCGGAGGCCCCCGGCGCAGGACCGGGGACGGTCCGTTTCGACCGGGCGGGGGGCTTCCCCCTGCCTGGTCAATGCGGGAGACGCGCCGGTGGCGCTGCCCGAGGGGGCGGAGATTCTGCTCTCCAGCGTGGCGCTTCCGCCCGCCGGTGCAGGGGACGACCGCAGGCTGCCCGTTGATGCCGCCGTGTGGCTGGGGATGTGAGAGGGCGGGCGGAGGAGCCTCCCCGTCCTGGTGCGCAGGGCGAGGAGGCTTCCCGGCTGCCCCTACGGGCGGAGATTGTTCAGGCGGTCAGCGACCCGGCCGTGAGGTGAAGTCCCATTGGCCGTGCGGCACTTGGTAGACGACATGGCCGGGCTCCGACCGTAGGTAACGTGCTCCTCGGGGTGCGGTGGCGGCCGAACGGCTGGGCGCCGGGACGTGCACTTCGGCGTCCGCCCCTACCGGCACCTCGACATGGAGGCGCAGCCGGTCGTCCGAGCGGGACCATGCCACTGCGGCCCGGCCCCGAACCGTACGGATCGAGGTGCGCGCCCAGTCGACCCCCGTACGCGAGTCGGGGCGCACGGTGAACGTACGCCAGCCCGCGTCCCCCGGTCGCAGACCGGCGACGTTCTCGTGGAGCCACTGGACGACCGTGCCGTGGAAGTAGTGATCGCGCGAGCGGGAGTCCAGCTGCCACATCTCCCACATGGTGTCCGCGCCCTGGTCGAACCAGTACCCCCAGCTGGGATACGACCGCTGGGTCGCTATGGCGTGGGCCACCTCGGGGCTGCCTTCGGCGCTCAGCGCCCGCAGGAGGACGCTGGTGCCGAGTGCGCCCGTGTTGAGGTGGTTGTCCCGGGCCACGACATCGGCGACCAGGCTGGCGGCCACGCTCGCGCGGGCGGAGTCGGGGACCAGCCCGAACGCCAACGGGATCGCGTTGCTCGTCTGCCGGTACTCGGGGTCCTTCGCGGTCCGGTAGTGGCCTGCCTTCGTGTCGAGGAAGGCGGCGTTGAACGCCGACTTGAGGTCCGCCGCCGCGGCGCGGTAGCGCTTGGCGGTCGCGCCTTCCCCGAGTACCTCGCCCATCTCGGCGGTGTGCAGCAGGGCCCGGTACAGATAGGCGGTGGCCGTCAGCCGAGTGTCCTCGGGCGGCAGCCCGTCGGAGCCGGGCGGCAGGAAGTCCCCGAGCGCGGTCACGGCCAGGCCGTCACGCAGTCGCGACAGTTCCCAGTCGAGATAGAGCGTGAGTGTCGGCCAGTGCTCCTGGGCCACCCGTTCGTCGCCGTACACCCGGTACATCTCGCGGACCAGGAACGGATAGACGGTCGTCCACTCCGGGGAAGGCCCGAGCTGGTGGTAGCCCCAGCCGGAGCTCGGGACGATGACGGGCAGATGCCCGTCGGCGAGCTGGCTGTCCGCGAGGTCGCCGAGCCACTTGGACAGGAAGCGGTGCACCCCGAAGGCGTACGCCATGACGGGGGCCCCGAGCTGGGCGTCCCCGGTCCAGCCGTTCTTCTCGTACATCGGGGTGTCGGTGGGAATGCCGTGCAGGTTGTTGAGCAGGGTGCGGCGCATGGCGTGGTCCAGCTGCTCGTAGAAGGGCTCCGAGCAGTGGAAGTCACTGACCTCCTCGACCTTGGTGTGCACCACCCGTCCGAGGACCTCGGCCGGCTCGGGCCGCCGGGGCAGCCCGCTCACCTCCACGTAACGGAAGCCCTTGTACGAGAACTTGGGCTCCCACACCTCCTCGCCGCTGCCGGCGCAGATGTACTCGTCCGCCTGGAACCGCCCGGGAACATGACCTGTCTCGGCGTGCACACTGCCGTCGGCCTTGAGCTTTTCACCGTGCACCAGCCGTACCGTCGTCCCGGCCTCGGCTGTGACGGTCAGACGGGTCCAGCCGGCCAGGGTGCGCCCCATGTCGACGATGTGGACCCCGGGCCGCAGCTCGGTGACGGCCGTGGGGCGTACGGTCTCGATGATTTCGATGGGGTCGTGCGGCTGGACCCGTACGGTCCCCTTGGGGGCGCTCTGGAGAGGAGCCGCCCGCCAGGACTTGTCGTCGAAACCGGGATGTGTCCAGCCGCGCGGGGCCCGCCGTGCATCGTAAGTCTCGCCCGCGTAAAGGGAGTTGCTGAGCGTCGGGCCCTCTGTGATGCGCCAGTCCGGGCCCGAGACGATCGTGGTGCGGCTGCCGTCGGGGTGGTCGATCTCAAGCTGGGCCAGCAGGCGGGGCTCGCCGTGCCAGGGCGGGGTGTGCCAGTTCCAGACGTTGGGCGTTGTCATGCCGTAGAAGCCGCGGCCGAGGGTCACACCGATGGCGTTGACACCGCGTTCCACGTGCTCGGTGACATCGTGGACGGTGTACAGGACGGTCTCGTCGTAGTCGGTGAAACCAGGGTCGAGCACTTGCCGGCCGACCCGTCGGCCGTTGATCTCCGCGTCGTAGTAGGCGAGTCCGCTGATGTACAGGCGGGCGCGGGCAACGGGCCGGCGGAAGGAGAACTCCTTGCGCAGCAGCGGCGCGGGCAGTTCGGGGGTCGCTACGGTCGCGCCCTTGCCCCAGGGATCCGTGCCGTACGGGCCGATGGCGGTGGCCGCAGACCAACCGCTGTCGTCGTGCTCAGGCCGCTGCCACCCGCTCTCCTCCGCCGCGGCAGCGCGCCACCCCGGCCCGGAGACCAGTTCCCGAAGCCCGGTGCTGGTGTCCACCTTGAGCCGCAGCAGCAGACCGGCCGGGTTGGGGGCGGCGCCCCGGTTGGTTGCGAGCACCGCCACTACGACCTGTCCGCCCGCCGCGCGGACCGGGTCGGTCACATCGGCGGTGTGCGCCGTGCGCCAACTGTCCGTGCGCTGGGGTTGGTTCAGCACTTGCTTGCCGTCGATGTAGAGCGTGAAGTCGTCGTCGGCGGTGACCGACACATGCGCCCCGGTGACCTCGGCCCCCGCGGGCAGGTCGAGAGTGGCCCGGAACCAGCGTGGGCCGACCGGGGTGCTCCACAGGGGCGGGCCGGGTGAACCGTTCCGGGTTTGATCGAGGCTCGATCTTTTGGAAGGATCGAGTGCGTTATGGCGAAGCAGTATCCGAAGGAGATCAAGGAGCGGGCCGTGCGTCTGGTCCTGGAGACTCGTGATCAGTACAAGACGGAGTCCGCGGCGATCCGCTCGATCGGGGCGAAGCTCGACATCGGGCCGGAGTCCCTGCGGAACTGGGTGCGTCGGGCCGAGGTCGACGCCGGTGCCCGGATGGGGACCACGACCGAGGAATCCGCCCAGCTCAAGGCCCTCAAAAGGGAGGTCGCCGAGCTGAAGCGGGCGAACGAGATCTTGAAGGCTGCGGCAAGTTTCTTCGCGGCCGAGCTCGACCGGCCACACACACGCTCGTAGCGTTCGTCGACGAGCACCGGGACCGCTTCGGCGGAGTCGAGCCGATCTGCAGGACGCTCACCGAGCATGACTGCAGCATCCACCCGTCCACCTACTACGCCCACAAGAAGCGCCCACTGTCGGCCCGTGCCCTGCGGGACGCGGAACTGGCTCCGTTGATCGTGGAGATATTCCGGGACAACTACAGCGTCTACGGGGCCCGCAAGATCTGGGCCGAGCTGAAGCGCCGAGGCCATCAGGTGGCGCGGTGCACCGTCGAGCGCCTGATGAAGGCCGAGGGTCTCACGGGGGCGGTGCGCGGGAAGAAGATCATCACCACCGGGGCGGACAGGGAAGCCGACCGGGCCCCGGACCGGCTGGGCCGGCAGTTCGTGGCCAGCGCCCCCAACCGGGTGTGGGTCGCCGACTTCACCTACGTGGCCACCTGGTCCGGCACCGTCTACGTCGCCTTCGTCGTGGACACCTTCTCCCGCCGGATCGTCGGCTGGTCGGCGTCGACGAACAAGCAGACCCCGCTGGTGCTGTCCGCACTCGAGATGGGCCTGTGGCAACGCGACCGCGCGAACACCCCCGTCATCGCACGGCAGTTGATCCACCACTCCGATGCCGGCTCGCAATACACCAGCTTCCGGCTCGCCGCGCACCTGGCATCTGAACAGATCGCGGCGTCCATCGGCACCGTCGGAGACGCCCTCGACAACGCCCTGATGGAATCGACCATCGGTCTGTACAAAACCGAGCTGATCAAACCGCAGCATCCCTGGAAGGCCCTCAGCAACGTCGAGTTGGCCACAGCCGAATGGGTCGACTGGTACAACCACCGACGACTCCACGGTGAAATAGGCCACGTACCACCAGCCGAATACGAAACCACCTACTACCAACAGAACACCCAAGAACCGCAGGTCACAGCCACAATCTAGAGTCTCTACCGAACCCGGAGCGGTTCAGCCTGGGCGGTGCCTGGATCGCTTCTTTGAAGATCGTCCAGGCCCCGCGGCGCGACTGCCTCGCCTCGGGTGCCATCGGCCGTCTCCGCCTGGGTGAGGTGGCAGCGGCGGTGGAGCTGGACAATACGGTGGTCCTCTCGCTGGGCTCTGTCATGAACGTTCGGGGACAGGCGGGGCGCTGGGGTGCGGTACCGCGGCGCGGAAGTCCGTTGCGTACTGGGCGGCTTGTGTGTGGAACATGGCCGCGTAGCGTCCGCCGACGGCGATCAGTTCGTCGTGGCTGCCGTGCTCGGTGAGGCGGCCCTGGTTGAGGACGTAGATGGTGTCGGCATGGCGGACGCCGGACATGCGATGGGTGACCAGTACGACCGCCCGGTGCGCGTCGGCGAGCCGGCGGATCCTGTCGAAGGCGGCGATTTCGGCTTCGGGGTCCAGGGCAGAGGTGGGCTCGTCGACGATCAGTACGCTGTCTGCGGGGCAGGTCGCGGTACGCCAGTGCGTGCGGGCCAGTCCGACCTTCTGCCACTCACCACCGGAGAGTTCCGAGGCCCCGCGGAACATCCTGGCCAGCAGGGTTCGTAGCCCATGGGGCAGCTTCGCGATGAGGGGAGACGCTCCGGCGTAGTCGACTGACGGCTGCAGCTCCTCGTGTTCGGCTGCCCGGTCGGGTCGGCCAATGCGGATGTTGAGGGCGGCGGTCACCGGCCAGCGCTCGAAGTCCTGGGTCAGCAGGGCGACGCGACTGAACACTTGGGACCGGTCCAAGCCGGACAGCTCGGCTTCACCCCAGTGCACGGTGCCGCTGTGCGGCAGCAGCAGGCCGGCGAGGACCTTCATCAGGGTGCTCTTGCCCGAACCGTTCTCGCCGACCACCGCTGTCACCGAGCCCATCGGAAGAGTGATCGAAATCCCGTCCAGGGCCGGAGCGTCACGGTCCGGGTAGCGGTAGGTGACCTTGTCGAGGACGACCCGGTCGATCTGTGCCGGGAGCTGCTTCCCGCCCGTAGGAATGGCTCGCCTCGCCGCCTCGGCCAGGAACCGCTCGTGGTCCTGGACGTACAAGGACTCCTCATGCAGCTGGTTGATGTTCATGACCAGAGCGCCCAGGCTGGCCGAACCGGACCGCACTGCGATCACAGCAGTGCCGGCGACGGCCAGACTCATGTGCCCGGCTAGGACCAGCCAGACCATCACGGCATACGTACCGACCATCGCCAGGCCGGAGAGGGCAGCGGCCACCAGCTCGGTGACAGCTTTGCCGTTGGCGAGCCGGGTCTGCTCAGCCTCGGCGCTCGCGGCCATGTCCCGGTACTTCTCCAGCAAGAATGGGCCGACCGCGTGGATCCGCACTTCCTGGGCCGCGCCGCGCTCGGTGAGAAGACTCCCGATCAAACGGCTGGCGCGCAGATGCTCGACCCAGGTCATCACGGACACATAGCGCTCCTGAGCCACCCGCATCGCTCCCCAGCCCCGGGGCGCTGCAATCAGCAGCAGCATCGGCAACAGCGCGGGGTGCAGGACGGTGAGGACGCCTGCGGTCGCGATGAGAGAGATCGTGCCGTTCAGGGCGGCGACGCAAGCGCCGATCATGCGGCGGGCGGAGGCTGCGCCCTGTTGCGCGACGTCGATCAGGCGGCGGAAGGCGGGGTCTTCGATGGCCTCCAGTTCCACCGCGGTGGACGCCGCCAGGTACTCGGTGGTGGCGATGCGCTCCACCAGCGGCTCCAGGCGCCCTGCTCGGGACGTGGACCAGCCGGCGAGACCTGCGTTGACCACAGCGACGACGGCACCGGCGATCAGAGCGGGTAAGGCGGCGTGGAGCCGCTCCACGGGCGTGCCACCGCCGAGCAGGGCATGCATCACGGCGTTGACCGCGAGCAGGCTGACGGCCGCCGCGATGCCCTGCCCGATCTCACTGATACCGACGGCCAGCAGCGCCGACCGGTCGGCGTCCCAGGCCCGGCGCAGCGTTCCGCAGACCAGCCGCGGCATGGCACGGATGGCGGAGACCATCGTCAAGTCGAGGCGGGCTCGCTCATGTTCGGCCCAGCCCGTGTCATAGCGCAGGGGCCCGCCGAACAGTTCGTCCTCTGCTGCGGAGACAGCCGGTTCGCCCATAGTCACCCGCCGGAAATACCTCTTCACGCGGCGCCTCCATGGACCGGAGTCGGCCAGTTCAGCAGCAGGTACGAGAAGCCCGCGGCGGGCGGCGGTGGTGGGGGTGTCAAGACGTGCAGGTCCGTGGCGTCGGCTGAAGTCAACTGCACTCCCGTTACACGGTTGTTGGGCTCAATGTGGGTGTCGCTGGGTGTCACTGGGGTCAACGGCGGGCACAGTCGTATCGAACACACGTATTTGAGACAGAGTGGATTCCGCGGAGGAGCGCGAGGCGCGCCAAGTGTGGGGTGCATCCACCCTTGGGGCGTGCGGGGCGGCTCCAACGCGCTGATGGCCGAAACGCCGCGGTCGATGCGCCTGCGGCAGATGGGACTTACGGAGAGGCCCCCCGCACACGGCACTCCGTAGATACTCGCCGGCGCCTTGGCGGACGAGCCCGGTATGCGGCCGGCTCCGGGAGCAGGCCGTCGCTGACTCGACCGCCTCACGCGATCCGATATCGCTCTGTCCCCAGGACCGCGTCCCGTCCCACCTCACCAGCAAGATCACGCAGACCGGACTCGCGCCCACGCCTTGCGGAGGCCATGTCGTGCCTGTCGGGCATCGATCGGCCCGGGCGATGAAGTGTGTGGTGGCTGCCAGGAGCGGTCTATGCTCCACGGCATGAAGTTGCTGCTGACCCGGGAGAGCGTCTCCATGGGCGACGACGTGAACGCGCCCCACGAGCGGCAGGAAGAGTTCCCCGACGCCCTCGCCATCGGTGAGGTGATCGCTACGGTCGTTGCGGACGGCTACCTCCCACGGATCGCCGGCGGCTGCGCCACCTGGGTTCTCACGACGAGCGGGACCGTCTCGCTGGCCGTCGTGGCCCAACAATGGGAAAAACCGCGCCTGTTGGCCACCGGCCACGGACCTCTGGTCTCACTCGCTGACCCAGACCGCGGCGAGGTGCGCTGGCATTTCCGCTACTTCACACAGGAAGACCCCGACGCCGTCTACCGCAGACTGTCGGAACCCCAGACACCGTCGAAGCCCTAAGCACGCCGGACTGCCGCCGGCTGCGCCATGTGGCGTCCGAGTACGCGAGGTGGGTTCCCCAAGAGCGGCACCTGAAGAGGTGCGCGATCGGCCAGCCGTCCTTGGCCAAGGCACTGACGTACTTCTCGACCTGGGCCAGAGGCCACGACTGTGCGAGGTTCTCCCGGAGGCCAGTCAGGGCCTCCGGGTGGCTCGTGAGTTCGGCGGCGCCAACTGCCCCGAGGAACGCTGCGCCGTCTCCGTAGTGCAGGTGCAGGCGCAGGCCGCTTCCGAGCGCACGACAGCACCGGTGGCCACGGGATCCGGGCGATAGGGAAAGACGGGAGATCTGTCACGGGCCGGGACCGTATCAGTCGACACGTGCCCGCTCCGCGCCAGCCGCATGGCCGCCGTCGGCGATCGTGGTGGTGGGCCCGACGGCTGCTGCCGCATCGGAGTATGCGACAGGCCCAGAAGCCGTGGTGCACGCGGCGGTGGAAGGGCTCCCGTCTGCACCGGCGCGCCTCGCCCCCGTACAGTGCGCACTGACAAGCTGAAGATCATTGGAGTGCATCGAAAAATGGACAGCCTGCTCACAGTGTTGCTCGGAGTGGTCATTGCGGTGATCTATCTGCTGCCCTCGTACCTGGCGTTCGCGCGCGGTTCGAAAGACCGGTGGCTGATTCTCGTCATCAACGTTGCCTTCGGCGCATCGCTCATCGGGTGGGGCGTGGCCCTTTACCTGGCCACGCGCACGCCGAAGAGGACACAGCCGCTCGCCCAATAGCGCGACGGTTTCAGCGATCAGGGCGGGGGGCCGGTCACGATTCTTCCCCGGCTACCCGCGACGGGCCGAGTCGATCGAACAGGGCGACGGGCCCCGGTGGACACTCTTGCTCTGCTGACCACCGGGGCCGAGCTCTACGCCATGAGCGACGCAGACCGCTCGCGCGTCCAGGCCACGGCCCGGCTGATCATCAGCCGGTTGATCAGCCGCACTACTTCGTTCGTACGGGTATGGCGTGCCGGCTCAAAGCCGCTGGGCCTGCCGTCGTTGCTGCCACGGTGTCAACGGTGAGCCTGCTGGCTTCCGCATCGCAGTTTCACCCTCGGCAGCGATCCGACGCGCGGACGGTCGGACCGGTCGCCGTGCGATGTCAGTGCTCCCTGGCATCCTGGGTGGAAGCCCGGCGGTGCCCATCTCCCGAAGCCGATGCCACCGCCGGGCTGCTCCCGCACCGCGGGGGAACGCGCGTTGGTCGTGGCGGCCCTCATGGCGCGCTGGTATTCGAATTCCGCAAGATCGCCGAATGCTGGATCGACTACCAGGGCAACCAGGCTGCTTCTGACCGGGGGAAAGCCGCTATGTCACATCAGCGGCGGCCCCGCGCACGTGCGAAGTGACCGCAGGGCCGCCGAGGTGCGCCGCCTGTCAGGGCGGCGCCCATCCCGGCCGTACGATCCGCCTGCCCATCGCGCGCGCCACGCCACGCCTGGTTGCCTCTCAGCCGTTGGCCAGGGTGCGGTCGAGGAGGGGGAGTAGGCGGTCCCAGTGGCGCTGCAGCGCGGAGGGGTTGAAGGCGTCGGTGTCGGACATGGTGAAGCCGTGGACGATGCCGGGGTAGATCTCGGTGGTGTAGCCGACGCCTGCGGCATCCAGGGCCTGGTTGAGCTCGCTGATGGCCTCGGACGTCATGTCGTTTTCGGCGAGGCCGAGGTGGACCTGGGCGGTGAGTTTGGGGACGAGGCGGTGCGGGCTGTCGGGCGCGTCGGTGACCAGGAAGGCGGGGTGGAATCCAGCGACGGCGGCCACCTGGTCGGGGTGGGCCGCTGCGGTGCGCATCGCCATGGCGGCGCCCATGCAGTAGCCGATCACGGCGACCGGTCCGGCGCTGACCTCGGGCTGGGTGGTGAGGAACCTGAGGTAGGCGTCTGCGTCGCGCAGGGCACGTTCGGTGGTGTGCGCCTCGATCAAAGGCATCAACTGGGCGAAGACCGCGGGCCGGAGCTCTTCTCCGATGTCCTCGGGAAGTTCGACCACCGGTGTCGGGCCGTGCCGGTAGCAGAGGTTGGGGACGAGCACGTAGTACCCGTGCGCGGCCAGTTCGCGGGCCATCTCCTCCAGCACGGGGCGCGCGCCGAAGGCGTCCATGTTTTCGGCCTCGACCGGCCGGCTGACGGCGAGAGCCTGATGCCGGACATCTCAGAGCGTTTCGGCCGGGCCCTCGGCCGCCACCGAAACGACCGCCAGATCTGAGCCTCACCCCTTTACGTAGTGCGGTGTTCCGGATGGGCTCCTGTTATGCCGCGGTGATTCGCTCACCAGGGGGGTTCAGCAGGGAAGAGTGGAATTGCCGGCAGCGCCGGTGGCGCCGGTGGCGCCGTCCGCGGTGAACGTGGCGGCGGTGCCGTTGCCGCCGGGCTTGCCCGGGCACACCGTACTGGCGGCGCCGCCGACGCCGCCCTTGCCGCCGGTGCCGCCGAGAGTGGCGCCACCGCCAAGGCCGCCGTTGCCGCCGTTGCCGTTGGCACCGCTGGAACCACCCGCGCCCCCGGCCCCGCCGACGCTCGCACTGCCGTTGGCGTTGTCACCGGTGCCGCCGAGGCCGCCGTTGCTCCCTACGCCGTTGGCACCGTTGCTGCCGGGGAGGCTGAGGAGGCCGAAGCCGGCGTGGGCCCGGGCGTTGCCCGCACCGGTCTGGGCGGAGGCGAGGGCGGGAGTGGCGGTGAGGCCAGCTACGGCGATCGCGGCGACCAGGAAGGTCCGGGCAGTGGCCGTGGTGCGCATGAAGCGCATGAGGTACGTCCTTCGGTTCGTACAGCCCACAACGTAGGGAGGTACGACGCACTGTGCACCCTGGAAGATGATTAAATGTCTTGAAATAGACGGATCGATCAAACTTTGGCCGTAAGTTCCCAGTTTCGGGCCCGCTGTCGACGACGCTCCGTTTTCCGTCGCGTCATCGTCCGCTCAGTGCGAGGTCGTCGAGATCGCGACCCGGCTCGGCGCCGGACACATCGAGATCCTGACCCGTCCCGACGAGGCTCAGTATCTGATGCTGATCGGCTTTCGCGCTGCGCTGCGTGGGCACTGCGATGGGTGCCGGGCTCTGCTTCCACAGCCTTGGGCTGGTGCAGCCGTTAACGCCAAGCACTTGATCGTGAACGGTGAGAGGGTGCGCGGTCGATCCGGCTGGCCCCGTGTGACGCCACCCCGCGTCAACTTGGCTCCGTGACCTCGCCGATCCCTTGCCCGCTCCTGACCTGCAACGATTGGCCTGTCTGTCATCCCGAAACCCCACCCCGTGTCACGTATTGCATCTTCGGGCTTGCCAGTAGCGCCATGGTGGTGCCACTATGGCGTCATGGACCTCACGCCGTACGTCGAAACACTCCGCAGGGAACTGGCGGTGGCCGCCGAAGCCGGGGGTGACGAAGCCCGCGAGCTCGCCGAGCGGCTCACCGCGCCGCTGGAGTCGGCCGCACGCCTGACCCTGCTCAATGTGCTGTCCGACGCCATGGGCGAGATCACCCGTGAACTCGCCCCCGGCTCGGTCGACGTACGACTGCGTGGCCTCGACCCCGACTTCGTGGTGGTGCTGCCGCAGCGCGAGGACCGAACCGAACCGCTCGACGCACCGGCGCCCGCACCGGCCCCGGTCTCCGCCGACACGGACGAGGGCAGCACCGCCCGCGTCAATCTGCGCCTGCCGGCCCACCTCAAGGCGCGCGCCGAGGAGGCCGCGAGCCGCGAGGGTCTGTCGGTCAACGCGTGGCTGGTGCGGGCCGTGTCGGCCGCGGTCGACACGGGGGGCGGCGCCGCCGCCCCCCGTACCCCCGTGATGACCAGGACCATCGGCCAGAACTTCACGGGCTGGGTGCACTGACCAGCCCCGCACAGCGAATCCACCCACACCTCGCCCACCAGCGGGGACGCCACGAACATCAGAGGACCCAAGAGGACGGGACAGCCATGCCTTCTTTCGATACTCCCCAGCCGATCTCGGTCACCGCCCACGTGGCCGCGGGATCCATCCAGTTCGTCGCGGCCGACCGCACCGACACTGTTGTGGATGTAGCTCCCCGCGACCCGAAGAAGGACCGGGACGTGCGGGCCGCCGAGCAGACCGAAGTCGCTTACTCGGGCGGCACGCTGCACATCGGGACACCCAAGGGGCGCTACCTCGTCGGACCCACCGGCGCCGTCGACGTGACGGTCGAACTGCCCACGGGCTCACGCGTCGACATGACCGGCGCCTGGACCCAGGTGCTCGGCGAGGGCCGGCTCGGCGAGGTGCAGGTGAAGACGTCGTCCGGTGACGTCCGCCTCGACACGACCGGGCCGCTGAAGCTGACCGCCTCTCACGGCTCGATCACCGTCGACCGGGTCGAGGGCGCGGCCGAGATCACCACCAGCTCCGGCAGCCTGCGCGTCGGCACCGTCGACGGCTCCGCCGTCCTGAAGAACTCGCACGGCGCCACGACCGTCGGCACCGCGACCGGCGACCTGCGGGTCAGCGGCGCCAACGGCGACATCAGCATCGAGCGTGCCGAGAACTCGGTCACCGCCACCACCGCCCACGGCACTCTGCGCGTCGCCGATGTCGCCCGCGGCACCGTCCAGTTGGAGACCAGCTACGGAGCCATCGACGTCGGCATCCGCGAGGGCACCGCCGCCTGGCTCGACGTCAGCTCCGGACGCGGGCAGGTGCGCAACACGCTCGCCGCCTCCGAGAGCCCGGAGAAGTCCGAGGAGACCGTCGAGGTCCGCGCCCGTACGCGCTACGGAAACATCGACGTCCGCCGCGCCCGCGCCTGACAGTCCACCTTCACTCCACACCAGCCTTCGATCGGGAGGACCTCATGCCTTCGTCTGTCATGTCCACGTCCAAGCGCGGTAACGGCCAGGAGCCGCCCGTCGCCGTCTCCACCGCCGGCCTGCGCAAGTCCTACGGCGACAAGCTCGTCCTCGACGGGATCGACCTGCGCATCCCGGCAGGCACCGTCTTCGCGCTGCTCGGCCCGAACGGCGCCGGCAAGACCACCGTCGTCAAGATCCTCTCCACGTTGATCTCCGCCGACGCGGGCTCCGGCGACATCCGCGTCGGCGGCCACGACCTGGCCGCCGACCCGCAGGCGGTGCGCGCCGCGATCGGCGTCACCGGCCAGTTCTCCGCCGTCGACGGCCTGATCACCGGCGAGGAGAACATGCTCCTCATGGCCGACCTGCACCACCTCTCCCGCAGCGAGGGCCGCCGCACCGCCGCCGAGCTGTTGGAACGGTTCGACCTGACGGAGGCCGCGAAGAAGCCGGGCTCCACCTACTCCGGCGGCATGAAGCGGCGCCTCGACCTCGCCATGACGCTGGTCGGCAGCCCGCGGATCATCTTCCTCGACGAGCCGACCACCGGCCTCGACCCGCGCAGCCGCCACAACATGTGGAACATCATCCGCGAGCTCGTCTCCGACGGCGTCACCGTCTTCCTCACCACCCAGCACCTGGAGGAGGCCGACGAGCTCGCCGACCGCATCGCCGTGCTCAACGACGGCAAGATCGCCGCCCAGGGCACCGCGGAGGAGCTGAAGCGGCTGATCCCCGGCGGGCACGTCCGGCTCCGCTTCGCTGACCCGTCCGCGTACCAGTCCGCCGCCGTCGCCCTGCGCGAGGTCACCAGGGACGACGAGGCGCTGGCGCTGCAGATCCCCAGCGACGGCAGTCAGCGCGAGCTGCGCTCCATCCTCGACTGGCTGGACTCGGCCGACATCGAGGCGGACGAACTGACCGTACACACCCCCGACCTCGACGACGTCTTCTTCGCCCTGACCAGCAGCACCAACGTCCCCAACCAGCCCAAGGAGAACCTCCGATGAGCGCCCTCTCCCCCGCCGTACGCGACTCGTCCACGATGCTGCGCCGCAACCTCCTGCATGCGCGGCGCTACCCGTCCCTCACCCTGAACCTGCTGCTCACCCCGATCATGCTGCTGCTGCTCTTCGTCTACATCTTCGGCGACGTGATGAGCGCAGGTATCGGCGGCGGCGGCGCCGACCGCTCCGAGTACATCGCCTATATCGTCCCCGGCCTCCTGCTGATGACCATCGGCAGCACCGTGATCGGGACCGCGGTGTCCGTCTCCAACGACATGACCGAGGGGATCATCGCCCGCTTCCGTACCATGGCCATCCACCGCGGCTCCGTGCTCGTCGGGCACGTCATCGGCAGCGTGCTGCAGTCGATCGCCAGCGTAGTCCTTGTGGGCGCCGTCGCCGTGGCCATCGGCTTCCGGTCCACGGACGCCACGGTCCTCGAGTGGCTGGCGGCGTTCGGGCTGCTCGTGCTCTTCGCCATGGCACTCACCTGGGTCGCGGTCGGCATGGGCCTGATCAGCCCGAACGTCGAGGCCGCCAGCAACAACGCGCTGCCGATGATTCTGCTGCCACTCCTCTCCAGCGCCTTCATCCCCGTTGACACCATGCCGGGCTGGTTCCAGCCGATCGCCGAATACCAGCCGTTCACCCCGGCCATCGAAACCCTGCGGGGCCTGCTGCTCGGCAGCGAGATCGGCAACAACGGGTGGCTCGCCATCGCCTGGTGCCTTGGCCTCGCGGTGCTCGGATACTTCTGGTCGACCTCGAAGTTCAACCGCGACCCGAAGTAGCAGCCATGACAGTGCGGGCCACCTCCCGCAACTCGTCCCGCCCCAGGGCGGCGTACTCCGACACGGCGTCGGCGTACGCCGCCCTGTCGGCGTCCTCGACCGCCCGCCGGGCCAGAGCCGCAGACATGGTCGGCTCGAACTTGCCCTGCGCCCGCAGCTGTTCGGCCGGCGCGATCAGCCGTACGGCGGCGCGGCGTCACCGGACGCGAGCAACCGCACCGCGTATGCCGCCGTACCGCCCAGACCGCACGCCGCCGTACTGCCACACGTAGGAACTGGCTCAAGTTCGTACACAACAGAGCCCACACGGCCGAGGCGAGGATCGAGGTCTCGGCATGCCGTGAACGTAACGGCGGCGGGACGCTTCGGCGTTGCGCCCCGCCGCCGTCATCGGCCCGGTACCGCGGCCGGTTCCGCCGTCACCGCCTCCCGCGGTGACGACGGAGTCAAAGGGGTTGCTCAGCCGGGGAGAGCCCACTTCTGGTTGGCGGCGGTGTTGCACGACCAGAGGTGGAGCTTGGTGCCGTCCGTCGTCGAGGCGCCGGCTGCATCGAGGCATTTGCCGGTCGCTGGGTTCTTCAGTGTGCCGCCTGTTTGCGGTACCCATTTTTGGGCGCCGGTGGCGTTGCAGCCGTAGAGCTGCACCTTGGTTCCGTCGGCTGTGCCGCCGCCGCTGATGTCCATGCACTTGCCCAGTGCCCGAAGGGTGTTGTCGGTGGCGGCCGTCCACTTCTGGGCCGCTGACTGGTTGCACGTCCACAACTGGATCTGTGTGCCGTCGGCACTTCCGCTGTTCGCGACGTCGACGCACTTGCCACCGATTCCCTTGATCTCCTTCCCCTGTACGACGGTTCCCGTGATGGTGAAGGTGAAGTCGTCGATGTCGAAGAGGGAGCCGCTGCCACCCTTGAAGACGAGGTGGAGCGTGGTGGTACCGGCGGGGCGGTTGGTGAGGTTCGCCGACACGTTCTGGAAGGTTTGCCAGCCACCGGTGACGGGGACGGCCGCCGAACCGAGCAGCGTGCCGGTGGGGGAGCCGGCTCGTACTTCCAGGGTGCCTCCCGCTCCGGCGGAGGCGACGCGAGCGGTCAGTTTGGTGGCGTTGGCGAGGGCGTAGGGCTTGAACGAGATCCAGTCGCCGTTCTCGATGTGACCGACCGTCTTGCCGCCGTGTGCGGTGGCGTGGTCGACGACCTGGACGCCGGACGAGCCGCCATGGTGTTCGGCCTGGCGCTGGCTGGACTGGCTGATGTGCTGGTCGTGGGTGGTCAGGGCGGGCTGTCCGTTCGCACCCTTGTCGGTGTACTCGGCGTCCCAGACTCCGAAGATGTTCGCGTTCGGATCGTGCTCGCCGTCGGCGATGGTCTGCAGGGTCCCCGAGCAGCCGGTGCCGGAGGTTTGCGGATGGCCGTGGCTGTCGTGGCCGACGATGAACGTGATCTTGACCTTGGAGCAGTCGATCGTGCCGTCCTCGGGATCGGTGACGGTCACCTTGAAGGGAACGTCGGCGCCCGGGTCGACGATGGCGCCGTCGACGGGCAGATCAAGGGTGACGGTGGGCGCGGTGTTGCCGACGGTCACCGTGACGGAGGCGGTGGCGGTCCTTCCCGTGCCGTCGGAGACGGTGAGTTCCGCGGTGTAGCGGCCGTTGGCGGTGTAGGTGTGCGAGGGTCCGACCGCCGTCGAGGTGGCGCCGTCACCGAACTTCCAGGCGTAGGTGAGCGGATCGCCGTCAGGATCGGTGGTGCCCGCCGAGGAGAACTGCACAGTGAGTGGGGCCTTGCCCGACGTGCGGTCGGCCGCGGCCTTGGCCAGCGGGGAGCGCCCGCCGCTGATGTTCTCGATGCGATAGACCGCGCTGTTGGCGTCACCGTTGAAGTAGCCGGTGCCGTAGTCGAGTACGTACAGCGCGCCGTCCGGGCCGAAGGCCATATCCATGACCTGGGTGCCCTGCCAGGGGAAGGCGTTGATCGACTGCACGGTCCCGTCGGCGCCCTGCTCGACACGTTTGATCCACTTACGGCCGAACTCGCCGGCGAAGAAGTCGCCGTTGAAGCTCTCGGGGAACTTGACCGTGGAGGTCGACGCCGCGTCGTAGCGGTAGACGGGCCCGGCCATGGGCGACTCCGAGCCGCTGCCGAACTCGGGGACCGAGCCGCCGTCGTACGGGATCCAGGCGGACTGGGCCGCAGGCAGGTCCGTCAGGCCGGTGTTGTTCGGCGAGGTGTTCTTGGGTGCGGCGCAGGAGAAGGCGGCGCCGGACGTCGAGGTGGCGAAGTCGTAGTCGACGTAAGCACTGTTCTTGCCGGTGCAGTAGGGCCAGCCGTAGTTGCCGGCCTTCGTGATCCGGTTGAACTCGACCTGCCCGGCCGGCCCCCGGCCCGCGTTCGCGGTGCCCGCGTCGGGGCCGTAGTCACCGAGGTAGACGGTGCCGGTGGGCTTGTCGACGGACATCCGGAAGGGGTTGCGGAAACCCATGGCGTAGATCTCGGGCCTGGTCTTCGCGGTTCCCGGCGCGAACAGGTTGCCCGACGGGACGGAGTAGCCGCCGTCGGCGTTGACCTTGATACGCAACACCTTGCCGCGCAGGTCGTTGGTGTTGCCCGCCGAACGCTGGGCGTCGTAGGCGGGGTTGCGGGTCGGCCGCTCGTCGAGGGGGGTGTATCCGTCGGAGGCGAAGGGATTGCTGTCGTCGCCCGTGGAAAGGTACAGGTTCCCCTAGGCGTCGAAGTCGATGTCGCCGCCGACGTGACAGCAGAGACCGCGGCTGGCCGGGACGTCGAGGACCTTCTTCTCGGAGGCGCTGTCCAGCGTGCCGTCGGCCTTGAGGACGAACCGGGAGAGCCGGTTGACGCCGTCGAACGGTGCGAAGTCGGCTGCCGAACCGTTCGCCGGGGCGTCCCCCGACGGAGTCGAGAGCTTCGGGGCGTAGTAGAGGTAGACGAAGCGGTTGGCGGTGAAGCCCGGGTCCACGCCGACGCCCTGGAGGCCCTCTTCGTCATGCGAGTAGACGTCGAGCTTACCGGCGACCTTGGTGGTGCCGGCGGCGTCGGTGAGGCGCAGGGTGCCGTCGCGTGAGGTGTGCAGGACAGACCTGTCGGGCAGGACGGCGAGCGTCATGGGCTCACCGGTCTCGGCCACCCCCTTGGCGAGAGTGACCTGCTGGAACTCGTCTGCCGCCGGTGCGGCTTCGGCCGGTCTCTGCTGGACGGTGAGGGCGCCCGCGGCGGCGAGCAAGGTGCAGGCGAGCGCCGCGAGAGGTCGGGTAAGTCTCCTGTGCACGCGCGTCCTCCGTGTGGTGACGGGGTGTGGGTCTGGAGCACAGGCGCGCGCCGTCGCGCCGGGGGAGACGGGTGCCCCGGGGGAGGGAGAGGAGGGGCACTCGGTCCTTGTTGTCCGGTACAGGTCAGGAAGGTAGTGGCTTTTCCGCCGACCAGAAAGCCTTTTGACGTACCGCGCCACAACTTTCTCTATTGACGAGACAAAGCGGCCCGGGTGAGGGGGCCCAGGGGGTGGCGGGCAAATACGCACGCCATTAGGCGAGTTGGCGGCACGCACCGGCCCAGCGGCCACGCGGCTGCGATGCCCAACAGAACCTCCGGGGCCTTCGTGGCAGTCCATCCACTCGATAGCCGCACTCCGTTGCTGCCGTACGGCCTTCGATGGGTGGCCAGGGGCGGCCAGGGGTGGCCGCGGAACTTTGCACTCTTGGATGACAAAGCATGGACTGCTTCGGGAGAAGTCCCTACTGTGTCCGACGCGACGGTACGAACCTCATGCGTCGCCGTTCGCAACTCTCCGTATCCGGAACGGCGGCGCGCTCCGGCAGCGGTGGAATCTCCCTCTGCCCGCTTGTGCTCCCCAACCGCGGGGAGCCGACAGGAGGTTACGTGTATCCACGGCTGTCCTCCCACCGGCTCGGCAGACGCCTGGCCGCTACGCTCGCCGCTTCGTTACTGGCTCTTGGGCTGTCGTCCCCCGTAGCCGCGGGCGCACCGGAAGCCGCTCCTCTTCCCCCGCAGGAGCCCGGCGTCACCCTGCGCGTCTTCGATCTACAGGTGCCGCTCAACACGATCTGCGACCTGAAGCCCGGACAGACGCCGAACGTCGACAAGCTGATGCCGGTGATCGACTGGTCCACGGACGGTGACTTCGGGCTGGCTTCCAACTTCGTCTCGCAGGCCATCGGCAATCTCAACGCCGCCTCCGCCGGGAGCTACACCTTTCGGCTCACCAGCGACGACGGCTCCCGACTGTGGATCGACGACACACTCGTCATCAGCCACGACGGCCTCCATGGACCCGAGCCCAAGGACGGCACGATCAACCTGACGGCCGGTTACCACTCGCTGCGCATCGAGCACTTCGAGCGCGCCGGCGGCCAGCAGGTCACCTTGGCCTGGAAACCGCCGGGTGTCTCCGGCTTCACCGTCGTACCCAACTCCGTCCTCAGCACGGACGCGGATGTCGTGCGCGTCACCTCACCCGGCCGCAAAGAGTGCGAAGGCATCGCCGACTCGCCGGGCGACGGACTGCCGCTGACCGAAGTCCACCCGAACTACACCCTGACCGACCTCAGGCCCAGCGGCTTCGAGCCGCAGGTCTCCGCCATGGACTGGCTGCCCGACGGCCGCCTCGCCGTGACCACCTGGGGCGGCACTGACAACAGCACGGGCGAGGTGTATTTGCTGAGCAACGTCACGGGGGCCACCGGGCCCGACAAGGTGACGTACAAGAAGATCGCGAGCGGCCTGAAGGAGCCGATGGGCGTCAAGTACGTGGACGGCAAGTTGTACGTGTCGCAGAAGCATGAGCTGACCGAATTGAACGACACCAACGGCGACGGGGTCACCGACCAGTACAAGCGGATCGCGACGTGGCCCTTCGGGAACAACTTCCACGAGTTCGCCTTCGGCCTGCTGTACAAGGACGGGTTCTTCTACCTGAACCTGTCGGTCTCGATCAACTACGGCGGCGCGACGACGGACCCGCAGCCCGCTGCCAACCGCGGCAGCACCATCAAGGTGAACAAGACCACCGGCGCGGTCAGTTACGTCGCCGGTGGACTGCGCACCCCCAACGGCATCGGGTGGGGTCCGGACGGCGACATGTTCGTCACCGACAACCAGGGCGGCTGGCTGCCCTCGTCCAAGCTGGTGCACATCAAGCAGGACCGCTTCTTCAACCACTACACCAACCCGGACGGGCCCTTCGACTCCAAGCCGGTGACCAAGCCGGTGCTGTGGCTGCCACAGAACGAGATTGCCAACTCGCCAAGCACCCCCCTCCAGTTGAAGGACGGCCCCTTCGCCGGCCAGATGCTGTTCGGCGACGTGACCTACGGCGGCATCCAGCGCGGGTTCCTGGAGAAGATCGGCGGTGAATACCAAGGAGCGGTCTTCCGTCTCACACAAGGGCTGGAGGCCGGGATCACCCGGATCAGCGTCGGCCCGGACGGTGCCCTCTACGCCGGCGGACTGGGCGCGGGCGGCAACTGGGGTCAGGAAGGCAAACTCAAGCACGGCCTGCAGAAGCTGACGCCGAACGGCACCAACGCCTTCGACATCCGCACCATGCGCGCCGTGCCGGGCGGCTTCGCGCTGGAATACACCCAGCCGGTGTCGACGGAAACCGCAGCCAACCTGGCCGGACGCTACAAGATCAAGCAATGGCGCTACGTGCCGACCGCTGCGTACGGCGGCCCCAAGGTCGACGAGGAGACCCTCACGGCGCAGTCGGCCACCCTCTCCACCGACCGCAAGACGGTCACCCTGGCCATCCCCGGGCTCAAGGCCGACCGGGTGATCCACGTACGCTCGGCCCGCCCCTTCAGCGCGACCGACGGCAAGCAGCTGTGGAGCACCGAGGCCTGGTACACAATGAACCAGCTGCCCGGCGTGCCGTCTCGCACCGGTGAGGTGAAGGGGGCAGGCGGCAAGTGCCTGGACGTGGACAACAGCGGCACCGCCAACGGTACGAAGATTCAGGTGTGGAACTGCAACAGCACCGGCGCCCAGACGTGGACGCTGCCCGGTGACGGAACCGTGCGCGCCCTGGGCAAGTGCCTGGACATCGACAACGCCGGCACCGCCGACGGCACAAAGATCCAGCTGTACGGCTGCAACGGCACAGCGGCCCAGACCTGGCAGCCTCAGCCCGACGGCACGGTACGCAACCCGCAGTCCGGCAAGTGCCTCGAAGCGTCCGGGAGCGTGTGGAACGACGGCACCCCTGTCCATCTGTGGGCCTGTCACAACGGTCCCAACCAGAAATGGGTTCTGCCGTGATGCATCGGGCCGTGATGCATCGGTCGTGATACATCGCACCGGTTCTCTGGGCGCTGTCGTCGCCTCGGCCCTGTTGATGAGCGGATGCGGAGGCGACGGCGGCGAGAGTATGAGCAAGGCGGCCGTGTCGGCGAGCACCTCGCCGAGCCCGCCGTAGTCGGGCGGCCCGTCGAGCACCGGGCCGCTCACCGAGGACCGAGGCCATGCGGCGCCCCTCCCCGCCAGCTGACGTTAGGTCAGGGCGGGGAGGGGCGCCTTATCGGTGGGCGCATGAGGTAGCTGACCGGGCTGACCACCGGGCCAACTGGCTTATTTCTAGGCCTGCTTGGTCGAGTAGGGGGTGCGGGGGGCGCTTGGCGTCCTCGTCATCTGCGTACTGGTGAACGGTCTTGACGCGACGATCCTCTATGTGGCGATGCCGCAACTCGTCGAGTCGCTGGGCGCCACGAACTCTGACCTCCAGTGGTTCCACAACGCCTACCTGCTGGTCTTCGCCAGCCTGATGCTGCCCTTCGGAGTGTTCGCGGACCGGATCGGTCGCAAGCGTCTCCTGATGGCCGGTCTGGCGGTGTTCGGGCTGGCATCCGCCTACGCGATGTCCGTGGACACCCCCGGGGAACTGATCTTCGGCCGGGCGCTGATGGGCCTCGGCGCGGCGATCGTCACGCCGGTATCACTCGCGATGCTGCCGGTGCTCTTCGCTGCCAAGGAGCGTGCACGAGCCCTGGCGATCTGGTCGGCCGGTGTGGCGCTCGGGCTGCCGATCGGCCCGCTCGCGGGCGGCTGGCTGCTGGAGCACTTCTGGTGGGGTTCGGTGTTCCTGATCAACATTCCGATCCTCATCGTGGCCATGGTGGCCGGCCTGGTGCTGTTTCCCGAGCACAAGGGCCAGCGGGAGCATGCCTTCGACTGGCAGGGGGCCGTGCTGTCCGTGCTCGGTCTGGCCTCGCTCACCTTCGCCCTGACTCGGGCGCCGGAGGAGGGCTGGCTGAGTACGGAGACCTTGGGCGGTTCCGCCGCAGGGCTCGCCCTTCTCGGTTTGTTCGTGCAGCGTGAGCGGACCATCGCCAACCCGCTGCTCGACGTCCTGGCGTTTCGCGTGCGGCACTTCGGTGCCTCCGTGGTGGCCCTGCTCTTCGTCCACTTCGCGATGACGGGTTTCCTGTTCATGCTCAGCCCCTACCTCCAGGGGGTGCTCAGCAACTCGTCTCTCGGGACCGGCGTGCGCATGCTGCCCGTGGTGTTGGCCGTCATGGTCGGTGCGGGCGCTGCCGAGCGGCTTGCCCCGCGGGTGGGGCCGCGCGGTCCAGTGACGGTGGGACTGCTGCTGATGGCCGGTGGACTGCTGCTCTTTTCCACGACAAACGTCGATTCGGGAGACACCCAAGTGGCGCTCTGCCAGGTGATGCTCGGCATCGGCATCGGTCTCACCCTGGCCATCGCGATGCACACCGCCCTGTCCACCGTGCCCGACGAGAAGTCGGGCGAGGCATCCGGGTCGAGGAGCGCCTTCCGGCAGGTCGGCGGTGTCATCGGGGTCGCCGTACTGGGCAGTGTGCTGGGCACCGCGTACCGCGATGACATGAAATCGGCGACTCGGGGGCTTCCTGAGCAGGCGGCGGAAGCCGCAGGCGACACGGTCGGCGCGGCTCTGCGCGTCGCTCAGCAGCTCGGTCCGCAGGGTGAGGGACTTGCCTCGGCAGCCCGGCAGGCCTACGTGGACAGCATGGACCTGGCACTCATCGGGGGGGCCGTCGTGCTGTTCGCTCTCGCCGCTGTGGTGTTCGCCTGGATGCCCTCCAAGGCCGTCGTTCACGCTTCGGTCGAGCCTGCGGACGAACTCTCCGAGTCGGCAACGGGGCCCGTACGATGAGTGCTTCGTGGCGTACAGGGACTGTGGTGCCACGCATACGGAGGAGCTGACGGTACAGATGCAGGACACCCGTGAAGGTCCACAGCCTGATCAACGACGTATCGGACGCCCGCGCAACCGTCAGGCGGACACCGCGATCCTCAGGGCTACGGTCTCGCTGCTCGGCGAGTCGGGTTTCCAGGGCCTCACGATGGAACAGGTGGCCCGGCGGGCCGGCGTCGGTCGGGCGACCGTCTACCGGCGCTGGAAGACGAAGGAAGAAATGATCATCAGCGCGCTCGACACGCTGATGGCAGACTTCGACGTCACGGCGACCGGCGACCTTCGCGGCGACTTGTTCGCCATGACCTGCTGGCTTCGCAACGGGTTGCTGACGGCCCCGGAAGGGCGGCTGCTGCCGCACCGGGCGGCCCAGGCGGTCAGCGATCCCAACTTCCCCTCCAGCCACATGGAATCGTGGGTGTGCCCGTGGCGTGACGCGGTGGAGGCCGTCCTGGTCCACGGCCGCGACGAGGGCCGCGTACGACAGGACGTGAACATCACCGGGATCGTGGACATGTTGGGCGGGGTGGTGATCCTCCGTCTCTTTCTCGGGCAGGGGCGGCCGCTCGTCGACGACCAGATCCGGGACATGATCGACGGTGTACTCAACGGTGCGCTCGTCCGCAACGAGCCCATCCTCCAGGCACGCGGAAAGCAACACCCAACCGCCTAAAGACCACTTGGTATCCGGGCCCGGGCCGACCCCACCGCATCCGTGCGACTGGGGTCGGCCCGGGCCCGGATGCGCTCTGCCACCCAAGGAGTCCCGATGACTGCTCATGCGCGCCCTTCGCTGTCCGAACCTCGACCGCTCGGCGAGATCCGTACCTGGCCGAGTTCCTTCGCCGATCGCCTGACCTCGCCCCTACCCGGCGTCTCCGACTTCGTTCGGCTGGCGCTGCGCGGTGAACGCCTGCGTCCCTCGATCGCCGGGCGGGCCCAGATCGGTGACCTGCCCTTCGAGCCCGGCCCGCTGCCCGAAGCGGGCCCCGGGGAACTGGCCCTGACCTGGATCGGCCACGCCAGCTACCTGCTGCGCATCGGCGGTCTCACCGTCCTGACGGACCCGGTCTGGTCGCAGCGGATCGCGGGAACCCCCGAGCGGGTGACACCGGTCGGCCTCGCCTGGGACGACCTCCCGCCGATCGACGCCGTGGTCATCAGTCACAACCACTACGACCACCTGGACGCCCCCACCATGGACAGGCTGCCGCGCGACACCCCCGTGTTCGTGCCGGCCGGTCTTGCTGCCTGGGTACGTCGCAGAGGCTTCACCCGGGTCACCGAACTCGATTGGTGGGAGGCGGTGGAGCTGGAGGGCGAAGCCGGACCGGTCCGCTTCGACTTCGTGCCCTCCCACCACTGGAGCCGGCGTGGCCTGACCGACACCTGCCGCAGCCTGTGGGGCGGTTGGGTGCTTACCGTGCCCGGCGGGCAGCGTCTGTACTTCGCCGGAGACACCGGTTACGGCCACTGGTTCGGGGAGATCGGCAGCCGATACCCCGGAATCGACGTGGCGCTCCTGCCGATCGGCGCGTACGAGCCACGCTGGATGCTGGCGCCTGTTCATACGTCTCCGGAGGAGGCGGTCCAGGCCTGTGCGGATCTCGGCGCGCGGATCATGTCGCCCATGCACTGGGCGACGTTCCTGCTCTCCGCCGAGCCACCACTTGAACCCCTGCACCGGGTGCGAGCTGCCTGGAAAGCAGCCGGGAGCCCCGCCGATGATCTCTGGGATCTTCCTGTCGGCGGATCCCGGGTGCTGGGCCGGAGTTGACCCTTCCGCAGCCTTTGGAGAGCCGACCAGGCCATATCCCGATCGGATGCAGACGCTCTCCAGTCGGTCCAATGCAGACTGACGAGGCGCAATACGGCGGGTGCCGAAACGTCCGGACCCGCCTGCCTAGTCGAAGAATCCGTAGACCCTGCTGATTTGGCCGTGCACCAGGACCACGGCGTCCCAGCCGCTGGCCACTGGCGATCCGGTCGACTGACCGAAGCTCCAGCGGAAGTGCGCGAGGTCGTGGTGGCTGCGCACCTCGCCAAGGTTGAAGCGCATGCCTGGCGACTGCTTCTGCCATCCTGCGACGTAGGTGTCGATGGCCGTCCGGCCCTCAGCCGTGATGGTGGGATCCACGTACACGGCGTCCGGAGTGAATACGTCGGCAAGGATTGCGCGGCGGACTTGCTGATCCCGCTCATTCCAGATCGAGATGTACGCGGCCAGCAGCCGGCTGACGGCGCTGGTGTCGGCATTGTCGTTGTTCATGGGAATGTGTGCTCCTTGCTGATTTCGTCCACCGCTCGGCTCGCCGCGAGGCGGTGGTGATGGCTCGGCGAATGGTAGAGAACGTGGGGCCCGAACCGGGTAGCGCTCCGTGGTTCACCAACCGATCAGCCTTGATCAGCGCCGTTGGCCTTGCCGAACTCCTTGATCAGTGCTGCGTAGCCCTCCCCGCCGTGTCCGGCTCTGATCGACCGGTCAGCCAGTGCCTTGATCAACTTCGGGAGCTCCGCGTTGACACCTTGCGCTTCGGACTCCTCGATGAGGTGGCTCATCGAGGCCGTGTGGGTATCGAGGGTCGCATCGTCGGCTGGATAGGAGCCGCTGTCGAGCTGCTCGGCGTATCCGGGCAGCCACTGGGCCACCCCCGTGACCATCTGCTGTGCAAACGGCGTATACGTTGCTGCGTCGACGCCGGCGACGCCCAGCAGGGCGGCGCCGTGGAGCCAGGCGTTCAGGACACTCCACATGATGCCGAGGCCGGCGACGTCGTACAGCGACGCCAGACCATGATCAGCACCTACGTAGGTGACGGTGCCGAGCGATTCGAGTGTTGTCCGGTGAGACTCGAAGTCCGACTGCGGACCGCTGTGCAGGAGGACCGCCTCGTCGGTGCCTATCGCCGATGGGATGGCCATGATGGCGCCATCGAGGTAGCCGGCACCTCGTTGCTGCGCCCATTCGCCGGCTTCCCGCGCCTGAGTAGAGGTGCCCGAGGTCAGATTGACCAGTGTCCGACCGCGCAGTTCTGCGCCGATGGGATCGATCAGCTCGTACATGGCCCGGTAGTCCGTGACGCAGATGATGGTGAGCGGTCCGGCCCGGAGCGCGTCTGCGACTGTCGGCGCGAGTCGCGCACCTTCGGCCACCAGTGGGTCAGCCTTTGCCGGCGTACGGTTCCACACCGTGGTCGGATGCCCGGCTCGCAGGAATTCGCCGGCCAGTGCCCGTCCCATCAGTCCGAGTCCGATGACCGTGACGGGAGCCGCTTGAGAGGTGAAGTCGTTGTCCATGGCACGATGGTGAAGGTTCATACCAGTGTGAAGGTCAAGCGCGTTGGGTCAGGAGTCCGCATGCAAATTGGCGAGCTGAGTCGCCGTACCGGCGTTGGCACCCACCAGTTGCGTTACTACGAAGCGCAGGGACTGTTGGAACCGGCGCGAGGCACGAACGGATATCGCGAGTATGCCTCCGACGCAGCGGTGAAGGTGCGGCAGATCAGAAACCTGCTGGGCGCGGGCTTGTCGACCAAGGACATCGCCTCGCTGCTGCCCTGCGTGCTCGGCGAAGCCCCCGACTTCGTCGATTGCCCAGAGATGCAGACGCTGATGCGGACGCGCCGGCAGCGGTTGGACGCCCAGATCGAGACGCTCGCACACTCCCGCGAGGCGCTGGGCGACTACATCGACCGGACCAAGAACCACGCGGCGG
Source organism: Streptomyces changchenzhani (assembly GCF_039766235.1). Taxonomy (NCBI): domain Bacteria; kingdom Bacillati; phylum Actinomycetota; class Actinomycetes; order Kitasatosporales; family Streptomycetaceae; genus Streptomyces; species Streptomyces changchenzhani. The sequence continues at coordinate 395,644 of NZ_JBDHNH010000004.1, forward strand.
GCGACCGGCCCTGGGACGAAGTCGCCGCGCTGCAGCCCGGCTTCTGAAAGCCGCGACGACGCCTCCGCGCTGAGGAAGGCAACGCGTTGTGGCATCCGAGCCGAGCACCGGAGTCACATCTCGGCAGGTGCCCCTGTCCCCGTGGTGCCGTCACCAGCCCCAGCTCGTACGCCAGGATGACCAGCTGCACCCGATCGCGCGCGTCCAGTTTGGACAGCCCGCGTCCAACAAGGACGAGTACCTCCCGTTCGCGCGCGGTGATGCCCTCCACGGGGCGCGGTCGATGCTGACCTGGCAGGCGTGGGCGCCCGAGTGGCGGACCACGTTGGTGATCGCCTCTTGGATGATCCGGTACGCGGACAGCTCGATCTCCGGCGGCAGAGTCCGCCGCTCCCCGCGCCACCGTCCGCCACGCCGCCGCCTCCACGTCACGCCGCTGACCGGCAGGCAGCCGGTCAGCGGCGTTCTCCGTTCGGCTGCCGAGCTGTCCGGCAGGCCCGCACCCGTTCGGAGTGGCAGGGCGGGCTCGTACCGCCGGTGCCTGCCTGGAGGGCGGCCGGAATGCGTCGGAGGTTGAGAACAGAGCCTTGCGGAATCCAGAGGCACCTCTAAAATTAGAAACCTCTCTAAAATTCGCCGAGGGGTGTGTGCGTATGCAGACGGTCGAAGGGGGGCTGCGTGAGCAGCACAAGGCTCAGCGACGGTTCCGGATCCTTGAGGCGACACGTGAACTCCTGCGGGACAGCCCGGAATCGGTGATCAGTACCGAGCGGATCGCCGAGCGAGCGGAGGTCGCCCCGGCCACCGTGTACAACCTGATCGGACCGCGCGACAAGATCTGGGAGGCGCTCGCCGCCGGGTTCATGGAGGAACTTGAGCGCCGCCTGGCGGCGCCGGGAGCCGGTGACCCGCGGGAGGTCGTCAGGTCGACCGTCCGGCTGTTCGTGGGCGATCCGGTCGTGTCGCGTCGCATGGTGCGTGAGTGGGTGGAAAGCGGCCTCGTACTCGACCGCAGTCCGCTCACCCAGCTCCGCCAGGCGATGGCGGATGCACGGACACAGGGCCTTCTGCGCGCCGACATCGACACCGACGCGTTGGCCGCCGTTGTCGCCACCTCGTGCCTGGGCGCGCTGCATCAGTGGGTCGCCACCCTGATCGATGACGACCAGTTCCTCGCGCGGGCTCTGTTCGCGCTGGACGTCGCGCTCGCGGCGGCGGCTGCGGATCCCTACCGCGATCAGCTGCTGGCGCCGCTGCGAACCCGAGGCGCGGTATGACGGCCGGCGCACTGCCACAGCCCCGAAACTTCATGGGCCGCGGTGGGACCCTGCTCACGGCGGATGTGTGGGGCGAGGCGTCCTCGCCACCACTTGTCCTGCTGCACGGCGGCGGCCAGACGCGACACGCCTGGGATCGGGCCGGCCCGCGACTGGCCGCGCTGGGGTGGCGGGTCATCGCCCCGGACCTGCGTGGGCATGGCACCAGCGAGTGGTCAGCCGATGGTGACTACGACCTCGACCTGTTCGCCGATGATGTCCGGGCGCTCGTCGCTGAACTCGACGACCGGCCGGTACTCATTGGTGCCTCGCTCGGAGGCCTGAGTGCGCTGCTCGCCGCCGGAGAGGCACCCAGGGCGGCGATTCGCGCTCTGGTCCTTGTCGACGTCGCCCATCGACCGGATCCGCGCGGGTTCCGCCGGATCGTCGAGTTCATGCGTCGCCGGCCGGACGGATTCGCCGGCGTGCAGGAAGCGGCCGCGGCGGTGTCCGCCCACCTGCCGCATCGCCCACCTCCGGACGACCCCGAGGGGATATGGAACAACCTGCGACGCCACGGCGATCGCTGGGTCTGGCACTGGGACCCCCGGATGCTGGACAGCTTCGAGGGCCGGATGGACCCGCCCGGCATGGCGGAGCGTCTCCTGGACGCTGCGCGCCACACCGACGTGCCGATCCTGCTCGTCCGCGGCGGGCTCAGCGACGTGGTGCGCGAAGACGTCGCCCAGCAGTTCTGTGACCGCGTTCCCAACGCGCGGCGCGTTGATGTGGCCGACGCGGGGCACATGGTGGCCGGTGATCGGAACGAGCACTTCATCGATGCGATCGTCCCGTTCCTGGAAGGGATCGAGGGAGCGTGAGACTCGGCTGGCAGCAGGGTGGCGCCTCGGAGCGAGGTGTCGCGGCTCGTTCATGTCGCTGTTCGAGGGGCGAGGTGATTCGGGTCAGTGGTAGAGCCCGAGGAAGATACCGCCCGGCGTGTTGAGGTCGTCGTTGTACAGGTGGAAGGCCCGGATGGACCTGGCAACCTCTCGCTGGGAGATGAAGGCGTCGCCGTCCAGGTCCAGTCGGCGGAAGATGACCGCGGCGTCAGAGCTGGAAATGTTGCAGAAGTCGAGATACCTGGCGAACTCGTCCCTGTTGATCCGCTTGTCGGCGTCGGCGTCCAGGACATTGAAAACGGCCTGCGCGAGGTCCTCCAGCAGCTGCGCCGCATGCGTGCCGTAATCCACAGCGCGGTGCGCCGCGACGAACTCGCCCTGGGACAGACGATCCTGCCCGGGGGTCGCCTGCGACAGGAGTCCCAGCCACTGCGCCCAGTACGCCCTCTCCAGATGCTTGATCCTGGGCTCGCTCTTCGCCAAGGCGTAACCGGTCGCGTACCTGTCCACGATCTGCTGGTAGTTGCTCCAGGTCACGAATCCTTCTTCAGCGGTGTCAAGGGCTGCGAAGAGCCGCTGCAGCCGACGGGTGATCGGATCGGACGTCGCCATGTGCGTTCCGTGTCCTTTCGCTAGATCTAGTTGATGATGCTCCATGCCTGCTGCATACGGTCCGGGCTGTGAGCGAGGCCTCGACGTAGCAGACGTCCAAAGGCTGCCAGAGGTTCATCCCTCGACGAGGATCGGCGCGAGATTTCCGTCAACGGGGTCGTCGTCCGTGCCAGGTCTCAGAGGTGGGTGGGCCGGCTGCCCCAGTCGAGGCGGAGCACGGCGAGGTCGTCGGAATGCCGTCCTGCGTTCAGCTGATGGGTTTCCTTGATGAGGCGGTCGACATGCGCGGCCGGGTCTGCCGGCGGCAGTGTCCCGATCAGCGCGAGCAGCCCTTCGACGCCGAGGCGCTCGTTCGCTGCCCTGTTGTGGCCTTCGGTGAGGCCGTCGGTGTAGAGGGTCAGGGCTCCGATGGCCGGGAGCGGGATGACTGTGGAAGGCCAGCTGCGCAGCCCGGGAACGATACCCAGCGCGATGCCGTGCGCGGCGGTCAGTTCCCGGGTCCCGCCTGCTGTGGTGAGGAGGGGTTCGTGGTGGCGGCGAGGTGGAGAGTGGCGGTGGCGGCGTTCTGGTCGAGGGTCAGGAGGGTGCAGGTGGCGAACAGTTGGCTGCCGCGTTCGGCGACCAGGATGCGCTCCATCAGGTGCAGCAGATCGTCGCCGCGGTGCCCGCCGAGCACGAGGAAGCGCCAGGCGATCCGCAGGCAGACGCCGAGTGCGGCGGCGTCGGGGCCGTGTCCGCTGACGTCGCCGACGACGGCGTGCAGCAGCCCGTCGTCCCCCTCCACCACATCGAGGAAGTCCCCGCCGAGCAGGGCCATCGCGGCGCCGGGCAGGTAGCGGGAGGTGACTTTCACCGTGGAGGTGTCGAGGATCGGCTGGGGCAGCAGGCCGGGTTCCAGGCGAGCGTTTTCCTCCGCCCGCAGCCGGACGGCCTGAGCTTCGACACTCGCGCGTTCGGTCTGGCTCCGGTAGACGGCGTAGCGCACCGTCCGGTGCAGCAGATCCGCTTCGACCTTCCCTTTGACGAGGTAGTCCTGGGCTCCGGCGGCCATGGCGTTGGTACCCGCCTGGGCCTCGGACAGCCCGGTCAGGACGACTATCGCGGCGTGCGGGGCCAGGCCCCGCACGGCGGCGACCGCGTCGATGCCCGACACATCGGGCAGGTGCAGGTCGAGGAGGACGCAGTCGATCGGGGTGCCGGCGAGTTCAATGCGGGCTGCGGCCAGAGTGGTCCGGGTGGTCAGCTCGAACCGCAGCCCCGTGTCGTGGAGGAGCTCCTCCACGAGCAGGGCGTCACCCTGGTCGTCCTCGATCAGAAGGATGCGGTACATCGGCTCGTCGGAGGGCGCTTTCGGGGAGGCTGTCAAGGCTGCGGTCATCGTGCCGACTCCGCGTCGGAACGGGTGGCCTTGGGCAGGGTGGATGGGCCGGGGCTTTCCGGCGGTTGGGGTGCCAGGGTGAAGGTGATGCGTGGCCACCGCGCGACCCGACCTCATCGTCCTCGACCTGAACATGCCTCGGATGAACGGCCGCGAGCTGCTGAAGGTCCTGAAGACCAATGAAGACCTGCAGACCATCCCCGTGTCGTCCTCACCACGTCCACCGCGCCGGACGACGTGACCGGCGCGTACAGCAGTCACGCGAACGCTTATGTGACCAAGCCGGTCAACCTGGAGGAATTCGAGCGGGCCGTCCAGAGCATCGACGCCTTCTACCTCGACACCGCCACCCGACCCCGCCCCTGAACTGCCCCTGAACCGCCCGGGGTCTGCCTGCGGGCACACGGGAACCGCGTCAGCATCCAGGTCCTCGGCCCGGAACCAGCCGAGTCGAGCGGTCACCTGGTGGAGGTCCCGGCACCGCCGGGGCCCTCATCCATGGCGTGTGGAGGTCAGTTGCAGCAGTCGCATCCAGGTCGGCATTCGCCCGCGCCGCCACCGGCATCGGGAGTGGGCGGTGCCGACGCACCGGCGGATGCGCAACAGCCTTTGCCCTGCCAGGTGTTGCGGCCTTCCTTGAGCGCGATGGCGGCGATGACCAGGGCGGCGATGGGGTCGGCCCAGGACCAGCCAAGGGTGGCGTTGAGGACCAGGCCGATGAGCAGGACGGCGGAGAGGTAGGTACACAGCAGGGTCTGCTTGGAGTCCGCGACCGCGGAGGCGGAGCCGAGTTCTCGTCCCGCGCGGCGCTGGGCGGCGGAGAGGAACGGCATGACCGCGAGCGAGAGGGCGGCGATGACGATGCCGGGGATCGAGCGGTCGGCCTCGCCGGTGCCGGCCAGGGCGCGTACGGCGTCGAAGGTGACGTAGGCGGCGAGGATGAAGAAGGAGACGGCGATGATCCGCAGGGCTGTCTTCTCGCGTGCCTCGCGCACCGCGTGGTCGCGGGCGGAGAACTGCCAGGCGACCGCGGCGGCCGAGGAAACCTCGATGACCGAGTCGAGGCCGAAGCCGACCAGCGCGGTCGACGAGGCGAGGGTGCCCGCGGTGATCGCGACGACCGCCTCGATCACGTTGTAGGTGATCGTCGCGGCGACCAGCAGCCGTATTCGCTTGGCGAGCGCGTCGCGGCGGGCCGGGGACGTTCCGATGGATATGGCGGTCATCCGCAGCACCCCTTCTCGGCGGCGTCGGGGCAGGCCTTGTCGCTCTCGACCGCGACCACGGCGGCGAGGAGGTGGTCCAGGGCGTGGCCGAGGCGTGCGTCGGCGAGCTCGTAGCGGGTACGGCGCCCGTCCGGGACGGCGACGACCATTCCGCAGTCACGCAGGCAGGCCAGGTGGTTGGACAGGCGGGTGCGGGAGACGCCGAGGGCGTCGGCGAGGTCGGAAGGGTAGGCCGGTGCCTGGCGCAGGGCGAGGAGGATGCGGCAGCGGATGGGGTCGGCGAGCGCGCGGCCGAAGCGGGCCAGCACCTCGATGTCAGGGGCGACGGTGAGCACCATCCGACAGTACAGCGAACTCTGAATTCAGGAAACCGTGGACTTTTCTGTTTCCGGCGGGCATCCTTCCCCGACACAACGGACCAGGGGGCGCGCGTGGAGTCGATGGTTGTTGACGGGGTGCGGATCGCGTACGAGCGGACGGGACGGGGGCGGCCGGTGGTACTGGCGGGCGGCACCGGGATGCCGCCGGTGGCCTGGGAGTTGTGCGGGCTGCGCGAGGAGTTGGTGCGCGCGGGCTTCGAGGTGATCACCTACGCCGCACGGGGCGTCGCCCCCTCCGACGCCCCCGCGGCCCCGTATTCGATGGCGGACATGGCGGCGGATCTGACGGGGCTGATGGACGCCCTGGGCCTCACCGCCGCGGCGATGGTCGGGTACTCGCTGGGGAGCTTCACCGTCGAGCTGCTGGCCCGCACCCGGCCCGACCTGGTCGCCTCCGCGGTCCTCATGGCGGGGGCCGGCCCCGTGACCGCCGTCCTCGATGCCGTGCTGGCCGCGGAGGCCGAGCTGATCGCCACGACCGGCCGAATGCCTGCCGCCTTCATACGCCTGCAGACCCTGCTGTCGAGCCTGCCGCCCGCAGTCCTGCGCGACGACGAGGAACAGACCCGCACCTGGCTGGAACTCCTCGGCGCCCAAAAGGACCTCTGGACGTCCGCCGACGGCGAGGTGGGCCAGGCCACGGCGGCCGACACGTGGTTGCGCGACCCGCACCGCATGGCCGCGCTCGCGGACATCACCGTCCCGGTACTGGTTCTGGCCTTCGAGCACGACCTGTACTTCCCGCCCCGCACGGGCAGGGCCGCCGCCGACGCACTGCCCCGCGGGGAGCTCACGGTCATCGCCGGCGCCGCACACGGCGGGCTCCTGACCCACCCGAAGGAGACCAGTGCCGCCCTCCGGACGTTCCTGACCCGCCATTGACCCGGATCCGACCGGTACCGGACCGAAGGCAGACGTGCTTGAGCAGCGATACGCGGGCCATGTCCTCGTCCAGGACCGGCTACTCCCGCTCCTGCGGAGGCAGCGCCTGCTAATGGGCGGCGTCGAGACAGCGGGTCGTCAGCTTCCTTCCGGACCGGAAGGAAGCTGACGATGCTTTCCATCCGGGGGCACCCGTGTGCCCCCAAACGGCCCAGTCAGGCGTGCGCACCGCGCCCGCCCCAGGTGTCCTGACGGGCATGACCTCCCACATAGACCGCCCAATCGAAACAGGCACCACACGACGTGACGCCCTCGGCGTCGCCATGGCACTCCTGGGCGGCGCCCTCTCCGTGGGGATGGCGCCCGGCGCCTCCACCCGCACCGGCGATACCTGCCTGATCGGCTACGACGCCGCGTTCGAGGACGCACTCGCCGAGGCGGACGCACGGACACCGGCCGGCGGAGGCCGTCTGGGGCAAGCCGGGCTTCCCGGAGTATTCGCGCTGCCACTGCGGCGCGGCTACCGGGTCACCGCGCGCTACGGGGTACGCGGCAACTGGCTCGCCGGACACCACACCGGCATCGACCTCGCGGTGCCCCGGGGAACACCGGTCTACGCAGTCAGTGCGGGCACTGTGGTCCTCGCTCAGCGGTCGGGGGACTACGGCAACGCGGTGACCGTCCGTATGCCAGAGGGGCACTACGCGGTCTACGGACACCTCAACCGGATCCGCACCCGCAGCGGTGCCCGCATATCCGCAGGTGCGCGCATCGCGGACAGCGGCAGCACCGGGCGCGCCACTGGCCCGCACCTTCATCTTGAGATCCGGGTCAGGCGCCCCTACGGCTCAGACGTGGATCCCGTCACGTACCTGGCCCGGCGGGGTGTCAGACTGCTGTGAGGCCACCCGAGGGAATTCGCTGACCTGCCGGAACGCTTCTGTCAGCTATTGAGAGTCCCGCGTAGTGACGTGGAGATTCCCGGTGAACTTCCGTACGCCGATGTCGTCGACCCGGGTGATCGAGGCCGGTTCCCAGTCCGGGAACCGGCTGGTGGCGATGACTTCGAGTGTGCCGAGGAAGCCTGCGAAGCCAGCCGGAAAGCCCCGCCCGAAGCTGAGACTGAACCAGACGGTGTACGCGAAGGTCCGCGACATGGTCGTCCAGAAGCTGAGCCAGAGCCCAGCACGAAACAACTGCACTGGGGATCGCGATCGGCTTCAGGCCAAATCCGCTGAGGGGGACGCTGAGTTCCTTGAAGCCGAGGAGGCTGGGGGCGACGGGTTGGCCGAGTCGCTTTTCAGATGGAGTGGCTGCAGCACAACAAGCGTTCCGTGGAGAGGGTGTTGGGGTGCCGATGGACCGCCAAGCCATGAATCTCAGGTCGTACGCCGGGCCAGCGCCTGCCCGCGCCTCATGAGGGCAGCCCTCCCGGCGACGCCGTACGGAACTGGAGGAAACCCCTGGAGCGCTCACCGCACCCCGACGCCACGACGACGCGTCGCCCCCCCCCAGATCACAGCACCCGCAGGAAGGAGCGCTCACAACGGTACGGCTGCAACAGAGGGCCTTGCGGGCCAAGGTGTTGCAGTGACACCAACACCTTGGCCGCACGACCGCGCGTGGACAGCTCGCAGTCGAGGGACCTTCGCGTACACACAGCGCCACCAGCTACCCAGCTACCAGCCACGAGGCGCCGTGGTCGGCGCGGGTGGAGCCGCGGTTAGGGGTTCCAGAACACGGTGGTGAACGTACGGTCGAAGCGTCGTGCGGCCAGATCCTCGCGTGGAATCGCCCAGTGGACGGTGGCACCCTCCATGCCCGCGATACCGGGATTCCAGTCGGCGAGCAGCACCCAGTCCTCGACGGCATCTGACACCACTGCACCCCCGCCCCAATGTCCCGCTTCCGCCGCCCTCACCGCGCACGACACGACGCCTTGGACCGGGTCCAGATGGATGGCCTCCTCCGAGGCGTATCCGCCTATCTGCAAAGACCCTCCGGTGGTGATGTCCTTGCGGGTGTCCTCCCACACCTGGACCAGTTCCTTGGAGTGGGGATGGCCCGGGAGCGGCGCGCTGTAGGGGCGTTCGGGGAGCTCGACCGCGCAGTGGTAGGGCAGGGAGATGTTGGTCGTCGCCCGCAGTTGACTCTGCGGATACGCCTCGACGATCTCCCGGAACTCGTCGATCTCGAACCAGGCCGAAGAGCTTTGGTCCCGCTCCTCGGTGGGCGCACCGGCAGGGACGTACAGCACTTCGCCCATGTTGGCGAAGTCACCATCGTCCTCCAGGAAGGCGAACAACAGCAGGTGCCCGTCGGGGGGCAGAGGGAGATCCGTCGCGTCATCGGGGAGAGCCGCGAGGTCGATGGAGGCCACGAAGGGGAAAAGGGGGCTTGAGGTGTCGGCCGGAAGTTTCAGGGGACCGCCGAACTGGCCTACGACCGGCCCGTCGCCTTCCGGGGCCAGCGTCGCGACACTCCCCATCGAGGAAGTAGCCCTCATGCTCGAAGGTGCCGACGCCGACCGGAACCTGGGCAGCGCCCGCTGAGACAAGATGCCGAGCACCCGCCGGCGCGGCCCGACGTACGGTTTGGGGCCTTGTCCGACCGGTCGCCATGGTGTTGCACCGCGGATCGTTGACGGTCGTCCGGGGTGCGTTGAGCGTTCCGATGCGCGGTGGCCCGGTTGGAGCCACACCTGCTGCGGACCTCCGATGCATGCCACGAGGCAACCCCGAGCCGTTAATTGGCATCCTCCCGTGACGAGAGAGACCCCAGAAGCCATTGGGGTGCTGCGGCACGAAGGATGACGAGGAGCAACGTTTTGAGACGTGTTCTACGAGTGGCGACGTCGGCCATGGCGATACTCGCGCTGGCCGCGGTGTCGCCGGGCCCGGCGCACGCGCGGCCGTCCGCTGATTCCATACCGTCCGCGCCATCGACGAGTACCGACGACGACCTTCCGGCGGATTGGCAGCTCACGGGTACGGGAGGCGGGAAGACTCTGGTCTGGACGTCGCCCGACTTGGTGCCCATGGGGAATGCCCGGGTCGAGTTCTACGCCGGGGACACGCTCCTGGGCAGGCCGTTGGCCGCCAAGGACGGGCGGTCGTTCCGGCTGGCGCTCGACGACGCGCGGATCGATACGACGGAGGATCTTCGGGTGCTGGCGGGCGGACGCCGCCTCGACGCGGCCGCTTCTCCCGCGCCGCCCCCGCGCCGCGCCGCCCCCGCGCAGCCTTCCACTCCGTTGCCCGCGAACAAGGTTGACCCCGGAGTGCAGGGTCCCTACCGCAGCATCAAGGGCGAGTACGCCCTGAAGTCGGTACGACTGCCCGGCTTCCCGGCACCGGTGGAGATGCGTGCGACCGTGGTGGGACCTGTCGGTGCCCCGGGGAAACGGCCGCTGGCCTTGTTCCTGCACGGCCGCCACTACACCTGCTTCGACGCCGCAGGTGATATCGACATCGCATGGCCCTGCCGGCCCGGCACCCAGCCGGTGCCGAGCCATCAGGGCTATCTGAGAAGCTGTTGCTAAAAGGGTCTTGAGGGTTGCGTTTCCGCTGGTCAGGTATGAAGTGGGCTGAGCGCGGAAGGGTTCGGGCGTCATGATTGTCCGAGCGTGGAGGTGCGGGGATGCCGTCGGTGAAAGGGCTGTTCGAGGAGCGGGAACGTGCGGCGAGGCAGCGGGTGGAACTGCTGCGCGAGGAGGCCGAGCGGGTCCTGGCCGCGCTGCGGGAGGCCGAGACGTTCTGGGAACGGAAGGTCGTCGCGTTGGAAGAGCTCGATGACGCCTTGAGCGTGGACCACGGGTCCGTGGCGGTCGAGGTGGGAGGGGAGTCGCGGCCCGACCCGTCGGTGACGGTGTCGGGTTCGATGGTGCCGCAATGGCGGGCGGACCTGTCGGCCTCCGCGCTCCCGCCGGACTATCAGCGCATCATCGGTGTTCTGGTCGGCCGGGAGGCCGGCGGGGCGGATGGTGACCGGTCGATGATCTGCAGGGAGATCGCCGGTGGGCTGGGCCTGGAGTTGGTGCCGGCGAAGGTGGAGGGGGTGCGGTCGAAGGCGAAGAAGATGGTGGCCCGTGGATGGCTGACCGAGGTGCGGGCGGGACGGTTCACGCTCGCGGACGGCCAGCGAGGCGACGGCTCATGACCATGGTCATCGACCACAGGATCATCGCTTCGGCGCTGACGGTCGTGGTCTCGAAGTCGCGGGCCAGACGGCGCGAGCGCATCAGCCAGCCGAAAGACCGTTCCACCACCCAGCGGCGGGGAAGGATCTTGAAGCCCTTGGTGTCGTCACTGCGCTTGACGACCTCCAGCACGATGTTCAGCGCCTTCGCCGCACCGGCGAGGACAGGGCCGGTATAGCCGCCGTCGGCCCAGATGAGACGGAGCCGGTGAAATCTCTTGCTCAGGAAGGGCAGGAGGGCCTGGAACGCGTCACGGTCACCGATGTCAGCAGGGGCGACGTGGACGCTCAGCAGCAGACCCAGGACGTCGGTCACAATGTGCCGACGCCTCCCGTTGATCTTCTTGTTTCCGTCGTAACCCCGTGAGGCGGCCGGAACGTTGGCGGCGGCCTTCACCGACTGTGAGTCCACGATTCCCGCGCTCGGCTCCACGTTCCTGCCCGCCCGCGCCCTCACCTGCTCGCGCAGCCGGTCGTGGAACTCCGCGATCAACCCCTGCTCCCGCCACCGGCGGAAGAACGCGTACACCCGCTCCCAGCAGGGGAAGTCTGCGGGCATCGCCCGCCACTTGACACCGTTGTCGACGACGTAGCGCACCGCGTCGACCATCTGCCGGTGGCAATAAGACTCCGGCCGGCCCGCCTGCTTGCCCAGCCACGCCGGGACCGGCAGCAACGGGCGCACCCGCGCCCACTCCGCGTCCGTCATGTCCGTCGGGTACCGACGCTCACGGCCGGGCTGATCGGCCGCGTTTCCGTACACGTGCGCGAGACAGTCACACGACCGCGCCGAACCACTGGCCACCGGCCCCATCGATGCGGTGAACTGGAACAACAGGGCCTCCTGGAAACGGTGATCTCGACAACCACTCGCTTCCAAGAGGCCCTGCTTTCATGCCCCGCCCCATGAAGATCACCTATCCGGGATCGACGCGAGGAACATCAGATCGACCGCCAGGCCACATGATCGATTGAACTACGGCTTCTGAGGGCCCAGAAACTTCTGGCATCTCAGGGCTATGTGACGGTGTCCATCGCCGCCAACGGCATCAACGCGCAGGACCACTTCGCGCAGGACGGCGGCGCGCAGGCCCGCTCGTCGCTGGTGCGACTGCACCTCGCCCAGTGGGCGGACTGGGCAGCGAAGCGCTCCACAGCACCGCCGGCAGTACGTGCGGTCTCGCCCGCGGACTTGTCCCGCGTGCTGCTGGTCGGGCACTCCCGGGGTGGGGAGGGCGTCAACCGAGCCGCGCTCGACAGCCTCAGCCGGCCACCCGCCGATCAGGACGGGTACAAGGGCCCGGCACGCTGGAAGATCCGCGGCAACGTCCTCATCGGCCCCACCATCTTCGGGCAGAACCCGGCCCCCGACGTGCCCTCCTCCACGATCCTGCCGGGCTGTGACGGCGACGTCTCCGACCTGCAGGGGGAGATCTACGCCGACGGCACACGCGGGGTGAGCAGCGGCGCCGCCCTGCAGAGCGCGGTGTACATGGTCGGCGCCAACCACAACTTCTTCAACAGCGAGTGGACCCCGGGGCAGGCGAAGGCGCCCGCCGACGACGACTTCTACTCCGACGACACACCGGACCCGGTGTGCACACCGGGCACGAAGACCCGCCTGACCGCCACCCAGCAGCAGGCCGCCGGCGCCACGTACATCGCTGCGGCGGCCCGGCTGTTCGTCGCGGGGGACGACCGGGTGCGCCCGCTCCTCGACGGCTCCGACCGGCGCGCACCGTCCGCGGACCCCGCGCGGGTACTGACCCACGCCGTCGGTGCGAACCGCACTGCGGCCTTCCTGCCGGACGCCTCGCTCGCCGTCACTGGTGGCCGGCTGTGCGCACAGGTGCACCCCGACCCGGCCCGCGGCTGCCTCAACGCCGAGAAGGCCGAGGTGTCACCGCACTTCGCCTCCTGGGAGGCTTCACCGGAGCCGGGCCGCGACGCGGTCGCGATGAGCTGGTCCCAGCCAGGCACCCCGGTCCGGATGCGCCCCGCGAAGCCGATCTCCCTGGCGGGGGCCAAAGCGTTGGCGCTGCGAGTGATCGTGCCGCCCAACACCACCGGCACGCAGCTGGACGTCACGCTCGTCGACACCGAGGGCCGCCGAGCGACCCTCGGCCGGGCCCGCGTCGACGGCCTGCCGGGCAGTGAGCGGACCGCCTCCTTCTGGGCGCGCGAAATCCGCGTACCGCTGTCCGCCGCCGCTCCTGCGAAGCTGGACCTGAAGCACGTAAAGACCCTGGAGCTGACCCCGCGCACCGGCTCCGGGCGGGCCTGGCTGATGGACGCATGGGGCTGGCGGCCGGGCACCCCCGCGGTACGGGCAGCGGCGCTGCCCCGCGTCGACATCGGCCGCCTGGCGGTCAAGGAGGGCAACGCCGGGCAACGGACGTATCGCATTCCGGTCCGCGTCTCCGGGAAGGGCAGCGGCCAGGTCCGGCTGTTCGTGCCCAAGCCGGGCACCGACGAGGTCACCTCCCGGGTGGTGACGGTACGTCCCGGCAGCAATGCCATCGACCTGCCCGTCACGGTCAAGGGCAACACCCGCTACGGCTACGACATCCCGCACGACGCGTTCGTCAAGGCGGTACGCGGTGCGGCGGTCGGCTCCCACCGCGGCGGGGTGACGGCGCTGAACGACGACCCGATGCCCAAGATCAGCGTGACGGCGGTCAAGGACCGGGTCACCGAGGGCGGGAAGCTGACCTGGCGGATGTCACTCTCGCAGGCCGCCGACGCGGACGTCATGGCCGAGTTCGCCTTCCAACCAGTAACGAACGGCGTGGAGTTGTCCACCCTGGACGTCGACCCGCGCTGGCTGGAGGAGACCTTCGGTGAGTCGCCCAGCCCGGCTCGACCACTGTCAAGGATCACTGAAGGAGGTACGGTCGTCTACGCCTCCGTACCCCCCGGGGCACGGAGCGCCGAAATCAGCGTACCCACCATCGCGGACGGGGTCAGCGAGCCGGAGGAGTCGATCAAGCTCCGGGTGACCACCTTCGACCAGTCCGGGGAACCACAACCGGGCCCGGTGCTGACCGGCACGGTTCGGGACGTCTCGTAGCGGACATCCACAACGGAGAGAGCCGGACTCAGTTTCGCTGGGTCCGGCTCTTCGTAGCTGACCGGCACGCAGGTAGAACACTTCGGCGTAAGGGTCGGATTCCAGGGTCGAGCCGTCGCAGACCGTTTCCCGCGGGCCTCGGGGACCAACCGGAGTGGGGCTGATCGGGTCGGTTCTAGGGCCTGTTGCGAAAGTGCTGGTCACAGCCACTCATTGATGGCTGCGACGAGGATGGTGGCTTCGTAGCGGACGGCGAGTTTGTCGTATCTCGTGGCGACGGCCCGGTGACGTTTGAGGCGGTTGATCCCGCACTCGACTGCGTGGCGTTCGCGGTAGTCGGCCTTGTCGAACTTCGGCGGTCGGCCGCCACGGGAACCAAGCTTCCTGCGGTTGCGGATCTGGTCCTTCTTCTCCGGGATCGTGCAGCGGATCCCGCGTCTGCGCAGGTAGGCGCGATTCTTCCGGGAGCCGTACGCCTTGTCGGCGCGGACTTTGGCGGGCCGTTTGCGGGGACGCCCCAGCCCCTTGCGGGGTACCCGGATGCGCTCAAGTACCGGTTCGAACTGCGGGGAATCGCCGCGCTGCCCGGCCGTGATCACGATGGACATGGGTTTTTGCCCCTGCTCGACCGCGAGGTGAATCTTGGTGGTCAGCCCACCGCGTGAGCGCCCGAGCCCGTGGTCGTCCGGCTCGGTCTCGACACCTCCGGGCGGCTCCTTCTGGAGATCCCCCTTTTCACCGCACCGGCGGCGTGCTGATGGGCTCGGCACACCGTTGAGTCGACACTCACATCCCAGGTGATCAGGTCCTTCGCGTCGGCCTGGGCCTGCAGTTCGGTGAAGATCCGCTTCCAGGTGCCGTCCCGCTGCCAGCGCCGGAACAGATCGTAGACCCGGTCCCACGGCCCGTACCGCTCGGGCACATCCCGCCACGGCGTGCCGGCCCGGGTCCGCCACCGTATGCCGTTGATCAGCTGCCGCCTGGGCCATATCGGCGGTCGGCCGGACTTACTGCCCTTCGGCAAGAGCGGTTCCAGCCGTACCCACTGTTCGTCTGTCAGATCTCCACGCGCCACACCGTGATCGTTTCACAGTCAAGATCCACTTTCGCAACAGGCCCTAGGGGCCGCGTGGGTTGCAGAGCGGCGTGACGGGGCGGGCCGGGGTGTTCAGCGGGTCTACATCTCCTCGCCCCGAGAGCTAGGAGTACCGTGACTGCCTCCGCCGAGGTCCATGACTGTCCGTTTGACTATCGTGCGCGGCGAGGGCGGCCGGGGCGTACGGCTGGAGCGCAACGGCTCGTACCTGGTACCGGATACGGAGGACTGGATCTCGTACAGCGTGCGGGCCACCGGCTTCCACTTCCTGCTGGACAAGCGCGTACCGACCACCATGGGGATGCTGGCCCCGGCTCTGCACACACTCACCGAGCAGCAGTGGTGGAACGTGTCCGAACTGGATTTCTACATCGTGCATGCGGGAGGTCCGCGCATTCTGGACGACCTCTCCAGCATCCTGCGCCTGCCCGCCGAGACCTTCAGGTTCAGCAGGGCGACGCTCACCGAGCGGGGCAATATCGCCAGTGCGGTCGTCTTCGACGCGCTGGACCGGCTCTTCGAGGAGGGCAGCACCGCGGCCCTTGGCACCGGGCTGATCGCGGGGTTCGGGCCCGGAATCACCGCGGAGGTCACGCTGGGCCGCTGGACGGGGTCAGCGCCTATCGGCGGTGAGCGGGACAGAATCGTCCTGCGCCGAGAGTTCCGGACGAAGACGGACGGTGACCTGGGCGGTGACCTGGACGGTGGAACGGCGGCTCACCCGGCTGCCGCGCCTGCGGGGTGAACCCGGACGAAATCGGACTGCGCATCGAAAAGGGCCACGCCGAGCCCGAGGAACTCGCCGCGATCAAGACACTCATTCTCGCTCGACTGCGGAGCCGCGGAGACTCCTCGGCCAGACACCTCCCCGTCTCCGGGCCCTTGCACGCCCGGAAAGGGCATCGGAGACGGTCCGT
Organism: Streptomyces changchenzhani; assembly: GCF_039766235.1. NCBI lineage: Bacteria > Bacillati > Actinomycetota > Actinomycetes > Kitasatosporales > Streptomycetaceae > Streptomyces > Streptomyces changchenzhani. Next base: position 411,560 of record NZ_JBDHNH010000004.1, read on the forward strand.
GTGCTGGGCCGGCTGCTGGGCCTGTTGAGGAGGACGCAGGGGTGATCCCGTGGCGCCCGTGTGGCTGTGCTGCTGTCCGGTGCGTTGGCGGCGTGACCGGCGCTGAGTAGGTGGAACTTCAGCGGGCCCTGGCTGTAGGGGAGTTCACGGCCGGACCCAGGGCGCCCAGCGCGTGGGGAAAGCCCCTGCTCCGTTGGCCTCCGTGCCGGGGTGGACCCATCTGACAGCGGGGCGGCCCACTGCGGCGGGCTTCACCGCACCCGCGATCAGGCACTCTTTCGCGTGTGGTCGCTCTCCAAAGCAGAGGTTTGGTCAGGGGGCAGGGTTCCTCCTGGGAGGCTCCGTTCATGGACGGCACGGCAAGGAACGCGCGGGCGAGTTGGAGTGACGCGCTGGCGGCCTCCTGCCCGCACAGGGCGCCGACGGGGGGCCGCTGAGTCTTGCGCCCTGCGCCGTCGGACCCCGATGCGGTCCGACCGCAAGCCAGTGCCACCGCGCGCAGGCAGTGGGACATCGCTCTGCGCCATGCGTATTGCTTGCGCTCGCACGAGTGGTTCCAGACCATCCCGACCACACGCCCCTTGTTGCGCACAGCATGCAATAAGGGGGTCAACTCCCGTATGGGCTAACGATTACATGGCGTGTCGTCGCCGAATATCGGAACTCCGCAGGTGTTGGCTGCCTGCCGCCACCTGCGGCTTTACGGGAGGATGCCGCGCCAGGTCGGTGGTCGGGCGCGGAATTACTGCCAGAGTGCGGCTTTTTCATGGTTTCCTGCCGCTTGCGCACTTGATGCGAGGTGATGTGCATGACCGGCGAGGGCTCTGTCCTCGTGGAAGCCGCCCGGACACGTTCTGATGTCCCGCCCGCTGGGTCGATCCATCGCCTCTGCCCCGTAACGAATCCGTCCCGCCCGCATCCCGTGCGGGTGGCGAACGACGGTTTCGCAGCCGAGAGGATCAGTCTTGACGTCCCTTTCCATGAGGCCCCGCAAGCGGCGAGTCCTTGACCAGTCGCTTCTTGTCCTGGGGGCCGGCGCGCTGGCCACCGGCCTGGCCGTGCTCACCCTCGCGCCGGGAACCAGCGCCGCCTCCAGCCACCGCGAGGCTCCGCTGATCGCAGGCGACCCGCGGGCGGACAACACGGACGTGTACGCGTTCACCAGCCCCGACCGGGCGGACACGGTGACTCTGCTCGCCAACTGGATTCCCTTCCAGGAGCCCAACGGCGGCCCGAACTTCTACGCCTTCGCCGACGACGCCCGCTACCACATCAAGATCGACAACACCGGGGACGGGCGCGCCGACGTCACCTACACCTGGCGCTTCAAGAACAAAACCCGCGATGCGGCCAACCAGTTCCTCTACAACACGGGACCGGTCACCTCACTCAGCGACCCGGACCTCAATTTCCGTCAGGTCTACAACCTGACCGTCACCGACTCCCGTGGCCGCACCCGCACGCTGCTGCGCGACGCGCCCGTCGCACCCTCACGCACCGGCGAGGCGTCGATGCCCAACTACGGCGCCCTGCGCGCCGAGGCCGTGCGCAAGGCGCCCCGGGGTGCCAAGGCATTCGCCGGACAGTCCGAAGACCCCTTCTTCGCCGACCTGCGAGTCTTCGACCTGCTGTACGGCGGGGACCTGAGCAAGCGCGGCCAGGACACCCTGGCCGGCTACAACGTCAACTCCGTGGCGCTGCAGATCCCCAAGAAGGATCTGGCGCTGCGCGGCAACAGCTCGCGCAACCCGGTCGTCGGAGTGTGGTCGACGACCGAGCGACGCGGGGCCAACGTCTACGACAGCCGCAACAAGAAGACGAACACCGGCTGGCGTCAGGTGTCGCGGCTGGGCAACCCGCTGGTCAACGAAGTCGTCGTACCGCTGAAGTTCAAGGACGCCTTCAACTCCATCTCCCCGGACCAGGACCGCACCGTGCAGCCGGTCGTCGACAAGGTCTACAACCCGATCCTGCCGAAGCTGATCCAGAAGGTCTACGGGGTCCCGGCGCCGGCCACCCCGCGCAACGACCTGGCCGAGATCTACCTCACGGGAATCTGCAAGGCCTGCGGCCCCATCAAGGCCGACCTCAATGCCCACAGCCTCAACAAGGACGCACCCCGCCGTGCGATCGTGCCGGCCGAGGAACTGCGGCTGAACATGGGCGTCGCACCGACCGGCAAGCCGCAGCGGCTGGGCGTACTCGCCGGTGACCTGGCGGGCTTCCCCAATGGCCGACGTCTGACTGACGACGTCATCGACATCTCCCTGCAGGCCGTCGAAGGCGCCGCCCAGACCGGCACGCTGGTCCCCGCCCTTGCCGAGGGTGACAAGGTCGACGCCAACGAGGTGCCGTTCGCAGCGAAGTTCCCCTACCTCGCTGTGCCGCACACCAAAAGCGTCAACAGCGGACCGCAGGGCAACGGCATGCGCCAGACCGCGATGAACACCTCCCAAGCCTCCGCACTCGGAGCAGCAGGTGCACTCCTGCTCGGCGCGGGCGGATACCGGCTGCGGCGACGCCGCACCAACAGCTGACAGCCCCGGCAGACACATCCAGGCCATGCGCCTGCGGCCGGGCGGAGCCCTGTGGCTCCGCCCGGCCACTGATCCGACCGAACTACCGAGGAGGCCTGCGTGCCACCGTCAGACACGACCGCTGAACCCCGCATCGCGCGCACCGGCCGCCGCAGACATCTGCGCAGCGCGCTGATCACGCTCGGGCTCGGGGCGGTCCTGTTCACCGTGGGCGCACTGGGTCTCACACCGTCACCACCCCTGCCTGCAGCCGAAGACACCTCCACGCCCGTACGCCGCGCCGACGATCCAGCCGCCAAGGGGTCCGTCGAGGCCCTCAGCGCGCGGCTACGACGGCTCCCGCAGGATCATGTCGGCTGGGCCACACTGGGTATGGCCTACGTCCAGCAGGCCCGTACAACTGCGGATCCCGCGACCTACGCCCGAGGCGAGAGCGCTCTGCGTAAGTCACTCAAGCTTCAGCCGGCTGACAACTTCCAGGCCGAAACAGGCATGGGCGCACTGGCCGCCGCCCGCCACGACTTCCCCCGCGCCCTGGCCTGGGCCACAAAAGCCACCACCACCAACCCCTCGAACGCGGCCGCCCACGGCGTACTGGCCGACGCCTACACCCAGCTCGGACGCTACGAGGACTCCTACAAGGCAGTTCAACGCATGACCGACCTGCGCCCGGACGCCGCGTCCTTGGCCCGCGCCTCCTACACCTGGGAGCTACGAGGCGACACACGCCGCGCGCAGGAGCTGATGACCAGATCCCTCGGTGCGGCATCGACCGAAACTGACAGGGGGTTCGCGCGCGCGCATCTGGCCCTGATGGCCCTGGAGACCGGCGATCCCGTCACCGCGCTGCGCGAAGCGAATACCGGGCTCCGCGCCGCTCCGCACGACTCCGCACTCCTGGAAGCCAGGGCCCGCACCCACGCGGCTCTGGGGAAACCACGCCAGGCCGTCGACGACTACAACACGGCCATCGCGATCACACCGCTGCCCCAGTACCTCCTCGGCCTGGGCGAACTCCATCAGTCCCTCGGCCGTACGGAACAGGCCGAGACGCAGTACGGGCTGCTGCGCGCCCAGGACCGGCTGCGGACCGCGAGCGGGGCCGCTGCGGACGTCGACGTGATCCTCTTCGAGGCCGACCACGGCGACCCGGGCACAGCGGTCACCCTGTGCCGCCGTGCAGTGCGCGCCAGGTCCTTCATCGCCGTGCACGATGCCTGCGCCTGGGCCCTGCACCGCGCCGGCCGTGACAGGCAAGCACTGGTCCACGCCGACCAGGCACTCGCGCTGGGCACCCGCAGCGCTCCGTTCCACTACCACCGAGCCAAAATCCATTACGCGCTGGGGGATTTGAACGCCACCCGCAAGGACCTTGGCCAGGCAATGGCCATCGACCCGCGCTTCCACCCGTTGCAGGCCACCGAAGCACGCACCATGCTCCGCAGAATCGACGGCACCCGATGAACCTGACCCTTCGCCGCGCCGCGTCCGGCCTCGTAACGGCCTTGCTTGTCTGCACGTCCGCGGTGGTCGCGGCTCCCACCGCCACCGCTCACCCCTTGGGAAACTTCACGGTCAACCACTACACCGGGCTGACCCTCCACCCCGGCCGGATCGACGCCCTGGTGGTCGTCGACCGGGCCGAGATCGCCGCCGCGCAGGAGCAACCGCGCGTTGACCAGGACCACAACGGACGCATCGACACAGGGGAGGCCGGCGCATACGCCTCACGCGCCTGCACGGAACTCGCCGCCCAACTGCGGGTCACCGTGCAAAGCCGCCCCGTCACCTGGAAACCCGCCACCAGCGCGCTGACCCACCACCCCGGCGAAGCGGGACTCAAGACCAGCAGACTCCAGTGCGCGCTCACCGCCCAGAGCGACTTGCGCAACCCGTCGGACATCGAGGCCCACACCAGCTACGACAGCCGGCGCATCGGCTGGCGCGAGATCACCGCCCGCGGCGAAGGGATCTCCCTCACCGACTCCGACGTGCCCACCCGCTCCGTAACCAACGAGCTCCGCCGATACCCGCAAGACCCGCTCGCCACGCCACTCGACCAACGCGCGGCGACGCTTCGCGTCGAACCGGGGCAGGGCAACGCCGCGTCCGCAGTCCGCGACTCCCTACCCGGGACGGGCCCCGTCGGCGCCGCACTGAGCAAGGTCTCCGACGTATTCGACTCACTCGTCGGGTCGCGTGAACTCACTCTCCCCGTAGGACTCTTGGCGCTCCTGCTCGCCGTGGTCCTCGGCGCTTCCCATGCCGCCATGCCCGGACACGGCAAGACCATCATGGCCGCCTACCTGGCGGGTCGACACGGCACCCCCAAAGACGCGGTCACCATCGGGGCCACCGTCACCCTTACCCACACCTCAGGCGTCCTCGTCCTTGGACTCGCCCTGCCGGTTGCGACCCACCTGGCCGGGGAAACCGTCCTCACCTGGCTCGGGACCGCGAGCGGACTGATCGTCACGGCCATCGGGCTATGGCTCCTGCGCTCAGCCCTTCTCAACCGGCCCACCCACCATCACCACCACGGTCACCACGGTCACCACCACCACGGTCACCATCACGGTCCTGGTCACCATCACACCCACGATGGCCAGGAGACCGGCCACGAGCCACCGGTGCGACTTCCGGCCGGCCGGTCTCCCCACGACGGTACGGAGAACGAGTCCGCCGGCACAGGAACTGTGCTGACCAAAGCGCCCACCCATCACACCCACACCCACCCTCACCCCGAGCCCGAGCCCGATCCGCTGATCCGTCCGTCCCGCAGGTCCAAGCGCACCGCACTGATTGGTGTGGGCGTTGCCGGAGGACTTGTACCGAGCCCCTCTGCGATCGTCGTACTGCTCGGAGCGATCGCCCTGGGCCGCACAGCCTTCGGCGTGCTCCTCGTCGTCGCCTACGGCATCGGCATGGCCGGCACCCTCACCCTCGCCGGGCTTCTGCTTGTCCGTCTGCGCGACAAGTTCACAACGAGCGCGCGCATCGCCTCGCCGGCTCATCGCGCCCTCGCGAAGCGCCTGGCCCGCTACGGCCCCGTCGCCACCTCCGCACTCGTCCTGCTCGTCGGCGCAGGACTCACCATTCGCTCCGCCGCAGGCCCATGGTGACCGGGCCATAGCGGTGCCGTTGCCGGGGGTGGGAGGACGTGAGCGTTCCCTCTGAGGCGCTGCCGGCGAGCACCTCGGTGGGGCGCACAGGTTTGGTCCTGCAGAGCCTGGCGCTCTCACAGAGGAACGACGGTGGCTTCGGTGGCCTTGATGCTTGTCCATACCGGAACGCCGTCGGCCAGGCCGAGTTCGGCGGCGGCCTGCGGAGTGATCTCTGCGACGAGGTCGGGTGCCGTGTGCGAGGTGATGAGGATCCGCAGGCGGCTGCCGCTGGTGGTGATCTCGCGGATGGTGCCCTGCCAAATGTTGCGGGGGCTGCCGCCCGGCTTGTGGCGGTGCACGGAGACGGCTTCGGGGGCGATCACCGCGAGGGCCGGGGTGCCGGCAGGGAGGGGGTCGGCGATGACGAGGTGTCCTCCGCCGGAGAGCTGGAGGCCGTCGTCGGTTGCGGTGCCGGGCCAGGCGTTGCTGCCGAGCATGCGGGCGACCCAGGGGGAGCGGGGGTGGCGGGTGACTTCGGCGGGCGGGGCGTCCTGGAGGGTGCGGCCGTCTTCGAGCACAAGGACCCGGTCGGCCAGGGAGACGGCTTCTACCGGGTCGTGGGTGACGATCAGGCAGACCCCGCCGAAGCTGTCCAGGTGGCGACGCAGCGTGTGGCGTACCCGCCCGCGGGTGGTCTGATCCAGGGCGGCCAGCGGCTCGTCGAGGAGCAGCAGGCGGGGGCGAGCGGCCAGGGCTCGCGCCAGGGCCACACGCTGGGCTTGGCCGCCGGACAGTTGCGAGGGCTTACGGGCGGCCAGGTGGCCGACACCGAGGCGGTCGAGCCACTCCTGGGCGCTGCGGCGGGCCTCGGCACGGGGTACTCCGTGGGCGCGCAGCCCGTACGCCGTGTTCGTCAGTGCCGTCAGGTGAGGGAAGAGCGCGCCGTCCTGCGGGACCCAGGCGACGCCGCGCCGGTGCGGGGGCAGGGCGCTGACGTCGAGGTCTCCGAGGCGCAGGGTGGCGTGGGCGCGGGGGGTGAGGCCGAGGAGGGCGCGCAGCAGTGTGGTCTTGCCCGCGCCGTTGGGGCCGACGACGGCGATGGTGGTGCCGGGCTCGGCGTCGAGGGTGAGCTGGTTGAAACCGCTGACCTCAGCACGCAGCGGCCAGCGCTCCCGCACGGGTCCGGTGTCGGCGCTGGGAATTGGGCGGTCGGTGTGCAGGTCCTTCGGCGGGCCGGATTCTGCTTCCTCGACCTTCGCGCGCGGACCGTCCGCAGTGGTGCGCGGGATGCGCGGGGTGCGCGGGGTGCCCGTCCAGCGTCCGCGCAGTGCGATGAGTACGACCATGGCGATGGCCAGCAGGAGCAGGGAGACTGAGGTGGCGGCTTCCGGGTTGTTCTGGAGCAGCAAGTAGACCTGGAGCGGGAGGGTTTGGGTGGTGCCGGGGAGGTTGCCGGCGAAGGTGATGGTCGCGCCGAACTCGCCGAGGGCTCGCGCCCAGGTGAGGGCTGCGCCCGCTGCGAGGCCGGGGGCGACCATGGGCAGGGTGACGGTGAAGAACACCCGTACCGGCGAGGCCCCCAGAGAGGCTGCCGTTTCCTCGTACCGGGGGTGGAGTCCGCCCAGCGCCCCTTCGAGGCTGATGACCAGGAAGGGCATCGCGACGAACGTGGCGGCGAGGACGGCGCCGGAGGTGTGGAAGGGCAGCGTGATGCCGAAGGTGTCCTCCATCCACGGCCCGAGGAGGCCGCGGCGACCGAAGGCGAGGAGGAGGGCGACGCCGCCGACGGTGGGGGGCAGCACCATCGGCAGCAGGACCAGGGAACGGACGAACACCTTGCCGGGAAAGTCGACGCGGGCCAGCAGCCAGGCCAGCGGGACCCCGAAGACGATGGAAAGGCCCAGCGCCCATCCGGAAACGACCAGCGACAACGTCAGCGCTTGCGTCGTGCCTTCACCGGTCAGGTGGGAGCCGAGTTCGCCCCAGGAGGTACGGGCGAGGATCCCGATCAGGGGCAGTAGCAGGAAGGCGATGGCCAGGAGCGCGGGGATCGCCAGGGCGATCGGTGCGCGGGGGCCCGTGGTGCGGTTGGGGAGGCGTTTCATCGGCGGTTCCTGAGGCTGGAAGAGCGGTGTGCGTGGCCCGGGTTTCAGGAAGCCGGGGCCACGCACACGAACACCTGTCGGTTACGGCTGCTGGAAGCCGGCGTCCGCGAGGATCTTCTGCGCCTCGGGGGTGGACAGCCATGCTACGAAAGCGGTCGCGGCGTCGCTGTGCTTGGACGTCTTGAGGGTGGCGGCCGGGTAGGAGGCGACGGCGTTCTGGGCGTCGGGGATGTCGATCGCCTCGACCTTGTCGGTGGCCGTGGCCGCGTCGGTCTTGTAGACGAGCCCGGCGTCGGCCTCGCCGAGCTCGACCTTGCTGAGTACGGCGCGGACGTTCGGCTCCTGGGAGACCGGCTTCACGTCGATCTTCTGGGCGTCGAGGATCTCCTTGCTGTAGCGGCCGACCGGCACCTCGGGCGCGGCAAGCACCACCTTGAGTTTGGTGTCGGCGAGATCCTTGAGGTTCTCGACCTTCTCCGGGTTGCCCTTGCCGGTGGCGATCACCAGGCGGTTCTTGGCGATGACGGTCGGTGCTCCGGTGTCGGACTTCAGCCCGTCCATCGTCTTGGTGTCCGCGGTCACCAGCGCGTCCGCGGGCGCGCCCTGCTTGACCTGGGCGGCCAGCTCCTGAGATCCGGCGAAGGAGAACTTCACCTTCGTGCCGGGGTTCTTCTTCTCGTACGCGGCCCCCGCCGTCTTGAAGACGTCGGTGAGCGAGGAGGCGGCCAGAACCGTCAGGTCGGCCTTCGGCGCGCCGGTCGCCGACGCGCTGGGCTTGGTCGCCGAGTCCTTCGTATCGTCGTCGCTGCCGCAGGCGGTCAGCGGAAGGAGGAGGCCCGCGGCGACGAGAGCGGCTGCGGTGCGGCGTCCGGTGAGGGTGAGGAACATGAGGGCGGCACTCCTTGGGGGACGCGGTCGGCTGGTGCCGTCCGAGTGGATGGTGGTGAGCCGCGCCGAATGGGGCCTCCCCTGCTTGAGTCCGTTCGAGAGCTTGGGGAAGGGCGACGCCGCTGGGTGGGGAAGTGGATCAGGTGCGGTCGATGTGCACGCTGGTGGACTTCACGCGGGCGGTGGCCTGCATGCCGACCTCCAGTCCCAACTCCTCGACCGCTTCCCGGGTCAGGAGCGAGACGAGCCGGTGCGGGCCGGCCTGGATGTCGACCTGGGCTGCGACGTCGCCGAGCTTGATGGCGGTGACGATGCCGGGGAACGCGTTGCGGGCCGAGGTGTAGGACGTTTCGTCCTCCCCGGCACCGCCCTGAGCCACCTCGATGGAGAACGCGGCCAGGTCGCGGCCGTCGATGAGGCGGCGCCCGCTCTCCTCGCGGTGGGTGGCGACCCGCCCGGCATCGGCCCAGCGGCGGGCGGTGTCGGGGCTGACGCCGAGCAGACGAGCTGCCTGCCCAATGGTGTAGGACTGCATGTGCAACATCGTAGCCACTCTGGGATCGCATTCACAAAGCCTGATGCGAATATCCATGGCAGATGCGCAAAGAGTTAGAGGAACGTCCGAAAAGCCCGCGCGGGGTGCGTCGCGGTGGGGGCGTGGGCGTGAACTGGATGCCGCCGCTTCGCGAGGCGATTCGCCCAATCAGCCTTGTGCTTGCGACGGGCGGGCTGCCCGCTGGGCGTGGGCTGTTTACAGTGAGGAATGCAGACCAGGAAATACCTGGCATTCCAGCACGAATTCGAGGCGCTTCCTCATGAACCTGAGCATCCGTAACCAGATCCCCGGCACTGTCACCGCCGTCACCGCGGGCGAGGTGATGGCGGCCGTCAAGGTCCGTCTGACGGGCGGTCAGGAGATTACGGCTGCGATCACCCTTGAAGCCGTCAAGGAACTCGGTCTCGCCGAGGGCGCATCGGTCCGCACACTGATGAAGTCCACCGAGGTGTCCGTGGCCACCGGTGTCGTCCAGGGACTGAGCATCCGCAATCAGATCCCCGGCACCATCACCGACGTCGCTACCGGCGGTGCCATGGCGAGCGTCAAGATTTCCGTCGAGGGCGGCGAGCTGACCGCCGCGATCACCAAGGACGCTGTGACCGATCTTGAACTCGCCCCGGGTACAGCCGTCACCGCGCTGATCAAGTCGACGGAGATCTCGCTGGCCGCAGTCTGATCGGCGGCGCCGCGCAGCCGACCTGGTCGGCCGTCTCGGCCGGGTCGCTGAGTCCCGCGCCCTGTACGAGCGCTACCGCATCCCCGCCTGCGGCCAGGTGTTCTGGGGCGGCGCGCCGGCCAACATCCACCCCGGCCGCGCCGACTCGTACGTGAACTACCGCAACAACGACCGGGCCCCGCTGCTGTTCATCTCGGGCGAGAACAACCACCTGATGCCGCCGAAGATCCAGCAGTCCAACGCCAAGCACTGCAAGTCGAACACCGTCACCGACGTCACCGAGTATTCGGGACGGTCCCATCTGATGCCCGACCAGAAGGGCTGGGAGAAGATCGCCGATCGCGCCCTGGCCTGGGCCCTCGACCACACCTGACCAACAGTTGATCAACCGGCCGCGGTGCCCTTGGCCGACTACGGCGCCAGGCGCCCAACCTCTTCAAGAGGCCCCGATGTCAACCACTCGCGCCCAAGCGGGCGGCAAGTCCGGCGCGTAATCGGGATCGCCCTCGTCCCACGACGGTCCTTGCCGAGGGAAGAGGCCCACCACGGTGCGACACGGTGGTCGTGTGTCCGGCCAGGGGGTCTGGCCGTCGGTCAGGACCACGATGACATCAGGGCGGGGCTGCACGCGGAGCGCCTTGGCGAAGCCCGTACGAAGATCCGTACCGCCGCCGCCCACCAACGGAATTCCCTCGCCGCGGCACAGCGGGTGCACGATCCGCGCCGCCGCGTCGCACGGCAGTACGGAGACGAGGTCGCGGCGACCGCCCACGGCCTGGGAGATCGCGGCAACTTCCAGGAGTGCGCTGCCCAGTTCGGTGTCGCTGACGGAGCCGGAGGTGTCGATGACCACGCAGACCCGAGGGGGCCTGCGCCGCAGACTCGGCAGAATGACGCCGGGTAGTCCGGCCGAGCGTCGCGACGGCCGGCCGTAGGAGTAGTCCTCGCCCGCACCGGAGCCGGAGGCCGCCGAGCGGACCGCCGCTCCCAGCAACTCCCGCCACGGCTGCGGAGGGTGAAAGGCCTCCTGCGCCCACCGCTGCCACCCTCGCGAGGCGCTGCCCGGGCGGCCGGTGATGCCCTGCGCCACCCGGAACCGGACGGCGTCACGTTCTTGCTCGCTGAGCCCGTGCGCGCCGTCCGGTCCCAGCTCCCACTCCCGTTCGCGTCCATCTGCGCCGCTGCCGCAATCCAGCCAGGCCATGGCCTCGGTGCGCGGGCCGAGGCGGAACTGACGCAGGTAGTCCTCCATCAGTTCGCCCTCGGGCAGCAGCAGGGATGCCGGGTGGACGGCGCCTTCGGGTCGGATCAGCCCGTCGCCGTACACGTCGTCGTTGATCTCGCAGTCCGCGGCGATGTTCATACGCAGCCGCTCCGCCGGGCCGGTCAACCCGCGCTGCCGCGCGACGCGGTCACTGCGCCCGTGGTGGTCGCGCAGCAGGTGGGACACCTCGTGCACCCAGACCCCGGCCAGTTCCTCCACCGGGGTGCGGTCCACGAAGACCGGTGAGACATAGCACCGCCAGTGCCGGTCGACGGCCATTGTCGGTACCCGCCGTGACTCGACGGTGTGGAGGGCGAACAGGGCCGTCGCCAGGTAGGGCCTCACGCGGGCGGCGTGCAGTCGGGCGGCGAAGAGCTTGTCGCGGTCAAGGGTCCGCTCTACATCTGGAGTCATCGGCGGGCCTTGCCGGCGAGGGTGGCTCGGGCCGCCGCGTCGTCTGCTCGCCGGGACAGGGACACCGCTCCGGCCAGCCGTTCGATCGTTGCCGGTACGTCCCAGTCCCCTTGGCGCAGGGTGGCGAGGGTGGTCGCCGGGACGACCACCAGGTCCGGGGCTCCGGTCTCCAGGGCTCGGGCCAAGAGCGCCCATGCGGCGTCCCAGCGGGCCTTGTCCGGGCGATGGCGGACCGCGTCCACCACTGCGTCGAGAACGGCTTGACGTAGATCGCCCCGCTCGGGCAGGGCGGCACCGGTGGGGTCGGCGAGCAGCGTCTCGGGGTCCGGGAGGTCCATCCGATCCAGGCCGGCCAGCAGCTCCAGCCCCGGACCGTCCCCCACGGTTCCTCTGACCAGGAGGGAAAGCACTTCGCGGGAGGCGCCGGCCGCCGTCGCGAAGGCGATCAGAGTCAGAGTCATCTCCCAGCTTCGCGGGGAGGGCCACGGTCCGCCCCGGCGCGTTTCATTGCTGGGCAGCCGGTGGACGAGCCCGGGGCGCGCGGTGAGCAGTGTGCACACCGCCCGGCGGGCGAACGCCACGGCCTGGGGCAGCTGTTGTGGGTCGAGCCGGGGCAGGGTCGCCCGGGGCCAGGTCCCGCCGAGTCCGCGTACGACGACCTCGTGGTCGTGGGTCCACTGCAGATGTACGAAGCGGTTGGCCAACGGAGGGCTCAGCTCCCAGCCGTCGGCCGCCGAGGAACGCGGATTGGCGGCGGCCACGATCCTTATGCCGGGCGGCAGTTGCAGGGCGCCGATCCGCCGCTCAAGCACGAGGCGCAGCAGGGCGGCCTGAACGGCCGGGGGAGCGGTGGACAGTTCGTCGAGGAACAGTAGCCCCCGGCCGGCCCGCACCAGTCGCACGGCCCAGTCCGGCGGCGCCATCGGCACACCCTGCTGCGCGGGGTCGTCTCCGACGACGGGCAGTCCGGAGAAGTCGGACGGCTCGTGCACGCTGGCGATCACTGTGGTCAGCGGAAGGTCCAGGGATGCGGCCAACTGTGTCAGCGCGGCAGTTTTGCCGATGCCCGGCTCACCCCACAGCAGTACGGGCAGGTCGGCGGCCACGGTCAGGGTGAGGGCTTCCAACTGTGCGTCTGGGCGCGGTTCGGTGGTGGTGTCGCGCAGCAAAGTCAGCAACGCACCGGCGACATCGAGCGGGGAGTCGTCGGCCGGGTCGGAGGCAGAGGCGAAGGCGGTATCGGTGAGGTCGGTGGCAATGGGCGGGCTGCACAGGGGCATGCTTGATCACCTTTTGGGTTCGAGAGGAGCCGCGAGGGAGCCGGCGGGACAGCGGTGGCGGAGCAGCGGTGGTGGGTCAACGGTGGTGGGTCAGCGGCCGGTCGTGTGGCGTGGGCGCGAGCGGTGGCCACGGGGGCGGCGACGTTCGGGGCGGATATGCTCGGGCCCAGGTCCGATCAGACCTGCCCGGTAGAGCCCGTAGGTGATGCGCTGCTGTGCGGCCGCCGTCAGTTCGTCGCGCAGAGCGCCGGTGCGCAGCAGCGCTTCGGGGCCCAGCAGACCCTCGACGACGGCCAGTGCACCGGCCGCGTCGCCATGGTCCAGCCGTTCGCGGACGCCGGTGAGGCAATCCGGGTGGCGGTGCGCGTCGTCGATGGCCTGCAGACAGGGAAGCGGACTACCGGTCAGCGCGGCCAGCAGTTCTTCCCGCCGAATCTCGGCGGGGTCGTGGTCCAGCGAGGCGAGTACCCCCTCGACCAGGCCGATCCGGTGCTGAGCGCCCCGGCACTCCACCACGCGAGGCCGGCTTGCCCCGTCCGCAGTCCGAGGCGGACCTGTCGGCGCATGCTCCGGTACGAGTGCGGACGCCACGAGCGGGTGCAGCTGATCGGCCTCGATCGCGCCGGCGCGGAGCAGTTCCAGGTCGGGCAGCACCCAGGTCGCCGCATTGGGTAGGACCGGCAGTGCGCAGGCGCCGCCGTCGGCAGAGGGCGCCGCGATGCGCAAGGTGGGCGGCCCTGCACCGTCCCGGTCCGCGACGAGATCCACATCGACCCGATGTCGAGTGTCCAATCGCACCGTGACGGCCCCGGTGGACCGGCCTTCGTCGTGGAGCAGGACCCCTGCCTCGGCCGCCCAGCGATCGACGGCACAGAGATATCCCCGTGGCACTGCTGCCAGAAATCTCGGGTCCCCTCCCAGGTGGCCCTCTGCGGGCAGCCGATCGGCCCCGGACCGGATACGCAGTTCCCCGCTCCTGCGCGCATCCCACAGGTGGCGATGCAGGTCGATGCGAAACCGCTGATGGGGGCGGGGATGTGGATGGCGGCAGGCGCCGGCGTCGGGGTGGGATCTGTCCCACAGCGCGAGACTGATCCGCTGTCCGGCATCGGCCCAACTCGGCGCAGTGCGGGCCACCAGGAGCACCGGGCAGACGCCGTCACGCCCCGCATCGTCGTACCGAGCCAGAGCGACGGTCAGACCTGGGCGCAACAGCCCGTCCGGGGCGATCCTGGGCATGTGCCAGCGCAACAGGTCGGGCGCGAGATGACGCAGATCGGCCCGTACTTGGGCCGCGAGTTCCTGGCCATGGGTACGCGCCATGGCCCGAAGATTGAATTCGACATCGATGCCTGCGGCGGCGCACGCCCCCGCCCAGTCCCCAGCACCACGGCGGGCGGTCGCAAGCTCGATCATGGACGGCGGCACGGCGTACTCCCGCACGCGCAGCCAAAAGGAAAGACGGGCATCCCTGTTCGCGTTCTGAGTGAGCATCAGCACTCACCTTGCGCGGACGGGACCCCCATTCTGTGAACACCGTGAGTCATCATCGCGGCGAGCATATTGCTCCGCACCGTGGTCCGCCAGATCTTTTCCCGGTGGGAGCGCCTCGACGAGCCCGCCGGCGACCTGACGCCTCGGCTCCACGCTCCCTGCGCGACGCTCTGCTGGCCATGGACATGCGGACATACATCCTCCGGCCCGGATACATCCAACCGCTGAACGGCGCGAAGCCGTCCGCCCGCGCTCAGCGGGCCATGAATGTGGTGAGCACGCCCCTCTACCCCCTCCTACGCTGGATTCTCCCGCGCCACGTGACCACCACCGATGCCATCGGCCGCGCCATGCTCGCCGTCACGCGACTCGAAGGAGCCGGCCCTCACGTACTCGACAGCTCCGGCATCAACCGCGCGGCGGCCACGGTCCAATGACTCCTTAGGACTTGCCGGTCCAGGCGGCCAGGGCTGCGGCGCGCTCGGCCTGGCGTGTTTCGGGGTCAAGATGGCCGGCGGCCCAGGCGATGTGGCCGTCGGGGCGGACCAGGAGATCGGCGAGCCCGTCGAGGGCGGTGTGCGTCTCGTGGTCGGTGACGACGACGGTACGGACGTGGGGAGCGCATTCCGTACCAACTCTGCCCGGTGAAGCGCCCGTTGCGGGAACTTCAGGGGCGAGGTCGAACAGGACGAACTGCCCTTCGCGGAAGAGTTCGTACGCCCGCTTCTCATCCGTACCGGCGGCGGTCAGGCCGATGTCCGGCATCCGTTGGCCCACCAGGGGGTGGGAGTCCCGGACCGACGGTGGGTAGGTGGTGTCGAGGGCGGAGACGCGCCGGGCCAGCAGCCGGTTGACCGGTTCGCCGTCGGTCCCACGCCCCTGCGGACCAGCCGCCACGCCTCGGTGAACAACTCGGGGAGCGTGCCAGGGAGCAGCTCGAATGCCCTCACCCGCGAGAGGGCTTCGATACCGACGCGGGCACCCGACAAGATCGCTCGGGCACACGACCGCGTGGATGCCGGCGGAGGTGGCCGCGTCTTGCTCACCATCCCTTGAGGTGAGGGCCGTTCATTCGGACGTCGGATTCGGACGTCGGGTGTCGGACGTCGGGTGTCAGGCGTCGGCTGTCAGGCGTCTTCGCGGTAGAGGTCGGAGAGTAGGGCGACGGCGGCGTGGGTAGCCGGGTGGGGGTCGTGGCGGCGCCAAATGAGCTGGACCGGGACGGGATCGGCGTCACGCAGAGGGCGGTAGGTGATGCCGTCGCGGCGGTACTGGGTGGCGGTGGCCTGAGGTGTGATGCCGACGCAGCGTCCGGTGGCGATGGCCGCGAGCCAGTCGTCGATGTCGTGCGTGTACTCCACCGTGGGGCGTATGCCTTCGGGCCACAGGTCCAAGGTGGTGGTACCGGTGCGGCGGTCCACCACCAGGGTGCGCCGGCGGATCTCTTCCAGGCGGATGCTGCGGCGCTTGGTCCAGGGGTCGTCGGAGGCGAGGGCGAGGCAGCGGGGTTCGTGGCCGACCAGGGCGTGGGCGTAGCGGCGGGTGTCGATGGCGGTGCGCAGGACAGCGAGGTCGCACAGGCCCTCGGCGAGGCCGGCGGTGGGGGCGTTGTGGCGGATCAGGTGGAGTTCCACGTCGGGGTAGCGCTCGTGCCAGCGGCGCTGGAACTCGGTGGTGTGGCGGCCCATGGCGGACCAGGCGTGGCCGACGCGCAGCCGGGTGTGGCCGGTGGTTGCCTGGCGGACCAGTTCGTCGGTCTCGGCGAGCAGGTGGCGGGCGCGGGCGAGCACCTCTACTCCGGCGGTGCTGGGGGTGAGGGTGCGGCTGGTGCGGTGCAGCAGCCGCACGCCGAGGATCCCCTCCAGGGCGAGGAGCGTGCGCGAGACCGCTGCCTGGGAGACACCCAGCTCGATCGCGGCGTCGGTGAAGCTGCCCGTGTCGACGATCGTGACCAGGCAGCGCAGATGCCGCAGCTCCAGCTGGGGATGAGCATTCATGCGTCCAGGGTATTCATGCGGCCTGGGTATAGATGGCGTATCGCATGCATTTTGCGCATAGGTCGGCCCGGCCGATGGTCGTGCCATGGCACTCGAAGTCCGTACAGACATGACGTCGGCCGCCGCGACGCAGCCGAAGTCACCGCGGTGGCCGGGCATCGCGCTGATGGTGGGCAGCGGCCTGTCCAACCAGGTCGGAGCATCAATCGCCGCGCTCGCCTTCCCGGTCCTCGGTCCGGTCGGAGTGGTGGCCGTGCGCCAGTGGGTCGCCGCCTTCGTGCTGCTGAGCGCGGGGCGGCCGAAGCTGCGTTCGTTCACCGCCGCCCAGTGGAGGCCGGTACTGGCGCTGGCCGCGGTGTTCGCGGCCATGAACCTGACGCTGTACATGGCGATCGACCGGATCGGGCTCGGCCTCGCTGTCACCCTGGAGTTCCTCGGCCCCCTCGCCGTGGCACTGGCGGGCTCGCGCCGCCGTACCGATCTGGCCTGCGCCCTCGCCGCCGCGGCGGGTGTGGTGGTCCTGACCCGCCCCCAGCCCAGCACCGACTACCTCGGTATCGGCTTGGCGCTGATCGCCGCTGTCTGCTGGGGCTGCTACATCCTGCTCAACCGCACCGTCGGTGAGCGCCTGCCCGGGGTGCAGGGATCGGCCGCCGCCGCGGCCGTCTCCGGCCTGCTCTACCTTCCTGTGGGCGCCGTGGCCTTGTGGCTCCATCAGCCGAGCGTCGTCGCCCTCCTGTGCGCGGTGGCCGCAGGTGTGTTGTCCTCCGCGGTGCCGTTTCTCGCCGACCTGCTGGCGCTGCGCCGGGTGCCCGCTCGCTTTTTCGGGATCTTCATGAGCGTCAACCCGGTATTCGCCGCGCTGATCGGCCTGCTCATCCTCGGGCAGCACCTCGCCCCGGCATCGTGGCTCGCCATCGCCATGATCGTCACCGCCAACGCCGTTGCCGTGGGCGTCACCGCGAGCCGCTCCCTGGCGAAGACCGCCTACTGAAGAGAGCGACGGACCCGCCCGCGCTGCCTCACGGCCGAGGGGTCGCGCCGCACGGCAGTGCCGCGGTAGCTCTGGCCGCCGAGGGGGATGACGGCCTTGGCCAAGGGGTCCGAGCTTCGTCGGTGCGTCGGGTATCTCCCCGTCCCAGGACGGCCGTTTCTCCTCCACGCCGACCTACGCCGCCGCGTCGTACTCGCAGGCCGGTCCGTGGAAGTGCTTGAGCGCCGTCCGTAGATCGACCAGGCCCTCTGAGCAGGTGCCCCAGTACGGGTGGGTGGTCACCGTGATGGCCACAGTGAGCACCTCGCTGCGCAGCCGGGCGATCTCGCGTGTCTGGGCTTCGGTGTAGCCGGGGCTGGGCGGCAGGCTCCGGGGCTCACCACCCTGAACGGTCTTGGGCGCGGTCCAGCCGTCGGCCGGCTCGACGGACCAGGGCAGGGCCAGGCCCAGCGCGTACTGCTCGGCCCGCAGCTGGTGCAGGCGCATCTGGGCGGCATGAAGGTCTCGGGGGAAGTCGTACGTCGTCACCCTCAAAATGATACGTGTGTTCGAATTGATTCGGCGGTCGGGCGCGCCCAAGGTCACCTGATTGGCCTGCGCCAGCTTCGACAGCGCTGGTGCGGGGGAGTCCGGGCCGCCCGTCCGGGGCGTCGCCCACCCCACGGCCTTCATGGGCGCTCGGCCCGCCCACGCCGCCGCGGTCAACGAGATCATGCGCCCGACAGCCCGACAGCCCGACAGCTCATGAGCCCGACAGCTCATGGGCCCATGAGCACAGACAAAGCAGGGACGGGCCACCGCCACCGTGCGATGCTGGTACGCATGACCCTGGAGGACCTCGTACGGCTGCGCCGAGCCCGGGACAGGATGGACCGCGACTACGCGCAGCCACTGGACGTTCCGGCGCTGGCGAACGTCGCCCTCATGTCGCCCGGGCACTTCTCCCGCAGTTTCCGCGCCGCCTTCGGGGAGACGCCCTACAGGTACCTGATGACCCGCCGCGTCGAGCGTGCGAAGGCGCTGCTGCGACGAGGCGACATGAGCGTGACCGACGTCTGCTTCGCGGTCGGATGCACCTCGCTCGGGTCGTTCAGCTCGCGCTTCACCGAGCTGGTCGGCGAGAGCCCCAGCGCCTACCGGGCCCGCAGTCACGAAGCCGGCGCCGCGATCCCGGCGTGTGTAGCCAAGATCCTTACAAGACCGGTCAGGATCGGAGAAGCGAAATCCGGCGCGGCCTCGTAGCGTCAAAGGCATGAATATCAAGCTCTCTCAGTGCTTCATCGCGGTCGACGACCACGACAAGGCGCTCGCCTTCTACCGCGATGTCCTCGGCCTGCAGGTACACAACGACGTCGCGTTCGAGGGGATGCGCTGGGTGACCGTCGGCTCAGCCGCGCAGCCGGACGTGGAGATCGTCCTCGAACCGCCGCTCGCCAACCCCAACGCCTCCCCGGCCGACCAGCAGGCGATGGCGGAGCTGCTGGCCAAGGGCATGCTGCGCGGCGTGATCTTCTCCACCGACGACGTCGACGCCACCTTCGAGCGCATCCAGGCCGCCGGTGGAGAGGTACTGCAAGAACCGATCGACCAGCCGTACGGCGTCCGCGACTGCGCCTTCCGCGACCCGGCCGGCAACATGCTCCGCTTCAACCAGCCCCGCAAGCGGTAGCGACCGTTTGCACGGGCCGACGCAGAACCAGACGTACTGCAGAACCAGAAGCACTGATCGCAGCTGGTCAGATCGAGCCGGGCAACACTGATGGCGACCGCGCACGCGGCCCGGCCCAACCGATGGAGACACGATGAGCAAGGCGAAGAGGACGACGCAGTCGCCTGCGCCGCGCGGTGCCGAAAGCCACGATCTGATCGGCGTGCACGGTTCGATCCGCGTGCACGGTGCGCGTGTGAACAACCTCAAGGACGTCAGTATCGAGATCCCGAAGCGCCGGCTGACGGTGTTCACCGGCGTCTCCGGCTCGGGCAAGAGCTCGCTGGTGTTCAATACGATCGCCGCGGAGTCGCAGCGGCTGATCAACGAGACCTACAGCACCTTCGTGCAGGGCTTCATGCCGACGCTGGCACGGCCCGAGGTCGACGTACTTGAAGGGCTGACGACGGCGATCATCGTCGACCAGCAGCGGATGGGCGCCGACCCCCGCTCCACGGTCGGCACGGCCACCGATGCCAACGCGATGCTGCGCATTCTCTTCAGCCGGCAGGGGCAGCCGCACGTCGGCTCGCCCAACGCGTTCTCCTTCAATGTCGCCTCCGTCCGGGCGAGCGGTGCGATCACGGTCGAACGCGGCGCCGGCACCAAGACCGTGAAGCAGACCTTCACCCGCACCGGCGGCATGTGTACGCGCTGCGAAGGCCGCGGCGCGGTCTCCGACATCGACCTGACCCAGCTCTACGACGACTCCAAGTCGATCGCCGAGGGTGCGTTCACCATCCCCGGCTGGAAGTCGGACAGCTGGTGGACCGTGCGGACCTACGCCGAGTCGGGATTTCTCGACCCGGAGAAGCCGATTCGCAAGTTCACCAAGAAGGAGATGCAGGACTTCCTCTACCGGGAGCCGACCAAGGTGAAGGTCGAGGGCGTCAACCTCACCTACGAGGGGCTGATCCCGAAGATCCAGAAGTCGTTTCTCTCCAAGGACCGGGAGGCGATGCAGCCGCATATCCGGGCGTTCGTGGACCGGGCGGTCACCTTTACCACGTGCCCCGAGTGCGATGGCACCCGGCTCAGCGAGGCGGCCCGCTCCTCACGGATCGGCGGGATCAACATCGCCGAAGCCTGCGCGATGCAGATCAGCGACCTGGCCACATGGGTCCGCGGCCTCGAAGAGCCGTCGGTGGCGCCGCTGCTCACCACACTGCAGCAGACCCTCGATTCGTTCGTGAACATCGGGCTGGGCTATCTCTCGCTCGACCGGGCATCGGGCACGCTGTCGGGCGGCGAGGCACAGCGCGTCAAGATGATCCGTCACCTAGGCTCCTCGCTCACCGACGTCACCTACGTCTTCGACGAGCCCACCATCGGCTTGCACCCCCATGACATCCAGCGGATGAACGACCTGCTCCTGCGGCTGCGGGACAAGGGCAACACGGTGCTCGTCGTGGAGCACAAACCGGAGACGATCGCGATCGCCGACCATGTCGTCGATCTGGGCCCCGGCGCCGGTACGGCGGGCGGCACCGTCTGCTTCGAGGGCACCGTCGAGGGGCTGCGGGTCGGCGGCACCATCACCGGCCGCCACTTCGACGACCGGGCCACCCTCAAGGAGACGGTGCGGAAGCCCACCGGGATGCTGGAGATCCGTGGCGCGGCGAGTCACAACCTGCGGGACGTCGACGTCGACGTCCCGCTCGGAGTGCTGTGCGTGATCACCGGCGTGGCGGGATCCGGCAAGAGCTCGCTCGTGCACGGGTCGATCCCCGCCGGCGAGGGTGTGGTGTCGATCGACCAGGGCGCGATCCGCGGCTCGCGACGGAGCAACCCGGCGACGTACACCGGGCTGCTCGACCCGATCCGTAAGGCGTTCGCGAAGGCCAACGGCGTGAAGCCGGCGCTGTTCAGCGCCAATTCAGAGGGCGCCTGCCCCAACTGCAACGGTGCGGGCGTCATCTTCACCGACCTGGGGATGATGGCCGGTGTCGCCACCACCTGCGAGGAGTGCGAGGGGAAACGGTTCGAGGCATCGGTGCTTGACTACCACTTCGGTGGCCGCGACATCAGCGAGGTGCTCGCGATGTCGGTGACCGAGGCCGAGGAGTTCTTCGGCGCCGGTGAGGCCCGCACCCCGGCCGCGCACGCCATCCTCGGCCGCCTCGCCGACGTCGGACTCGGCTACCTCAGTCTCGGTCAGCCGCTCACCACGCTGTCCGGCGGCGAGCGGCAGCGGTTGAAGCTGGCCACGCACATGGCCGAGAAGGGTGGCGTCTATCTCCTCGACGAGCCGACCACCGGCCTCCACCTCGCCGACGTCGAGCAGCTGCTCGGGCTCCTCGACCGACTCGTTGACTCCGGAAAGTCGGTCATCGTCATCGAGCACCACCAGGCGGTCATGGCGCACGCCGACTGGATCATCGATCTCGGTCCCGGCGCCGGCCACGACGGTGGCCGGATCGTCTTCGAGGGCGCACCCGCCGACCTCATTGCCGACCGCTCCACCCTCACCGGCGAGCACCTCGCAGCCTACGTCGGCACCTGACCGGGGCTCTCGCGGACACCGTGGGGCGAGAAAACAACCTCGCCTGCGCGAGGGCGATTTCACGCAGGAGATCCCCCGCGCAGGCCGAGGAGAAACCCCCGCCTGCGCGGGGACGACATGGGCGTCCTGATCGGCACGAAGCGCGCTGTGCCGTCTCCATCTCCCGCGGTCGCGGAGGGGGGGAGTTCCACGTAGGTACTGAACTCCCGCCGCGACTGCCCCACGGCCAGCAGCGCGGCCGACAGCACTCGGCCGGACCGCCGTGGAGGTGCGTGTGAGCGGGGGAAGCGTCGTTCAGGGCGCTGCTCTCGCCATCGGCATGCCCGACCGCGATTCGTGGCTGATCCTCCTGGGCTTCCTCGCCACGCTGATCGCGCTCTGGTGTCGCCGTGAAGTCCGGCACGATCGGCGTCAAGCTCCTGGGCCGGGGTGACGACGATTCCGCGGGCTGGAACCTGGCCCACCACGCGGCGGCCCAGATGAAGGTCACCTGCTACAACTGACCACGGCCGAGCCCCCTTCGGTCGCTGTTGGCTTCCTGAACAATGCGCAGGCCCAAGGCCTGGGGAACACAAACAGCGACCGAAGCGGCTCAAGCCTCCGGTCCATGATGCTGCGCGGCTCTCAAGTGCCGACTCAGTGCGTCTCCATGCTCCAGGCTCCTCAAGGTCCGCAACCGTGCGCAAACGGCAGCGCGCTGGAGCGTCGACGCGGTTACGGCTGAGGGGGTGGGCCCACGGCAGTTGCCCAGGCAGGTTTCCTCGGGGGACACGCTCACCCGAAGTCCAGCGGGACTCCGTGATTGCCCATGCGCGGAGATAGGCAGATACCGGCGTTTAGGGATCTTAATCGTGTTGATCGTCACCCTGAGCGGACTGATCATACGGGCTACCGCACGACTACCGTCCGGTGCGTGATCTCCTCCCCTGTGCTCTCGGCCTCAGTCTCTGCCGCCCTCACCCAGGCGCTCTTCGGCGACCGGCTGGAACTCCACGAGCCGTGGCGCAAGTTATTTGCAACTGAGCCGTTTCGCTTCCGGGAGGGGCTGACACCTCAGGAGCGTGCGGCGCTGTCCTACGAGCGTTTGCGTCTGGTCAACGAGGCTCTCGACAGTCCCGAAAATCTGGTGGCCGACGTGGAGCGGCTCACCGCACTGCACGAGTGGGCGGGACCCGTCGATGCGGGGATGGCGACGCTGGCGAGCATTCACTACAACCTCTTCCTCGGCAGTGTGCTCGACCACGACCCGGACGGTGAGCGCAACCTTCGTGACTTCACGGAGTTGCGGCGTACAGGCACCTTCCTGTGCACCGAGACTGGGCACGGCAACGGTGCCTCCCGGATGGAAACCACCGCCACGCACGACCCGATCAGCGGCGGCTTCGTCCTGAACACGCCGACGGCGGCCGCGTGCAAGTTCATGCCGAACACCTCTTCCACCGGCGGCCCCAAGACGGGCGTCGTCGCGGCCCGCCTGATCGCGGACACCAAGGACCAGGGAGTCTTCCTCTTCCTCACCCCGCTCAGTGACGACACCGGCCAGCCCTTGCCAGGAGTGGAGATACGCAGGCTGCCGCAGACAGTCACCAGCCCCGTGGACCACTGCCTCACCGCCTTCGACCACGTTCGCCTGCCGCACGCCGCGCTCTTGCAGTCCGACCACGGGCGCCTCACACCCCAGGGTGTCTTCACCAGCATGATCGGCAGTCCGCGCCGACGATTCCTGCACTCCATAGGGCGGGTGACGAGCGGAAAACTCTGCATGAGTGCCTACAGTCTCGGGGTCACCCGCCATGCCGTCGCCGTCGCCGTACGCCATGCCCACACCCGGCACACCTCCGGCGTGACCGCGAAGGGCAGCGTTCCTCTGTGGGCCCACCGCAGCCACCACACCTCGCTCCTCGACGCCATCGCGACCACGTACGCGGCGACCCTGTTGCACCGCACCGCCGTGCGCCAGTGGACGCAGGCAACGGGCCCCGAACGCGAAGACGCCGAACGCCTCGTCGCCATCGCCAAGGGCTGGATCACCTGGCGGGCCCGTGACGTCATGACCGAGTGCCGCGAACGCTGCGGGGCGCAGGGACTCTTCCTGGCCAACGGTATTGCCTCCCAGACGGCAGCCAATGAAGGGACCATCACGGCAGAAGGCGACAACCTCGTCATCTGGGTCAAAGCCGCCGGAGAAATGCTACTCGGCCACTTCACCCCGACCCCTGCCGACGACCGCACACCCGACGACCGCGACCTCACCGACCCCTCCTTCCTCCACGGCCTGCTGGCAGACATCGAACGCATCTGGCATCAGCGCGCCCGCACCCGCCTGCGCTCCGCCAATCCGGGCAACCCCCTGGGCAGGTGGAACACCGCAGTCACACCCGCACTCGAACTCGTCGACGCCCACGCCCACCGCCAGGCCTCACAGGCCCTGCTCACGGCCGCCGCCGACTCCGTCGACCCCGGTGCCCAGCTCCTTCTGCACTCCCTTCACCGCCTCTTCGCGCTGCGCCGTATCGCCGCCCACAGCGGAGACCTGCTGGCCGAGGGGCACCTCACCGCGGCGCAGGTCAGGCAACTCCCCGAAGCGGCCGAAGACCTCGTTACCGACCTCGAACAGCACGCCATGATCCTCACCGAGGGTTTCGCCATCGCGGAGGATGTCCTCCTTGACCACCCCATCAACCAGCCTGAAGGCCTGGAAGGTTACGTCGCAGCAGGTGACCTGCTCTCCTCCCGTTGACTCGAAGCCCGACGTTTCGCTGCGAGCCGTCCCCTGCCGGTATCGGCCCTGGTCAAGCCCGGGCCGTACTGCGACGTAAACAGACCGGCTCGCCGAGGCCGGGGTTGACAACACCGCGGCGGGAGGCGGCGCCGAGGTCCCGCCCCGGATCCGCTGACCGATACGAGTCGGTCGACTGCTTCTCGGGTGCGCATTGCGGCGACGGCGGTGTCCATCCGGACGCGCGCGGGCCGCTGTCCGACGAGGGACTGGGTCCACCCGAATGTGTTGGTACCGAGAGCCAGAGGGAAGACCTCCAGGCCCGACGAACCCAGGACTGACATGGTGCACTCCTTGCGATGATGACGCGCAACACGCAATGAATCGAACGGTGGTTGGGCGTAAGGCTGGTGGTCAGGCCACCGTGTGGTGCTTCAGGTACGCGGCGAGGTCCGGCGTGCCGGACAGGGTGGTGACGTTCTTGAGGTAGTTGTCCGGCCGTACCAGGAACAGAGTCGGGGCGGTGACGTCGTACGCGTCGTGGGCGTGACCGTCGGTGTCGACGAGGGCGCCTGGAGCGGACGGCGCGCCCAGCCGGACGATGTGGTGGATGTGCAGGCCCGGAGTCTCCGCCGGGAGATCGGCATCGGGTGCGTCGAAGACCAGCAGCGTCCATTGCGGACCGCGGAGCAGGTCGAAGACGCGGGTCGGGCCGCACGGCGCGTCGGGTGCCCGGTCGCCCGCGCGCAGCCGGCCCAGTTCCGTGCCCGATTCGTCGGCCAGCGGCCCACCGCGGTAGTTCAGGGACAGCTGGCGCAGCATGGGATCGTCGCGGCGCATCGCGTCCTCGGTATTCTCCCTGTGCGCCTGGTGCAGCCGTGTGCTGATGCCGAGCACGCCGGCCGCGACCGGCAGGCGCTCGGCCTCGTACGTGTCGAGCAGTGTGTCGTCTCCGCCGGCCAGCTTCCACCCCAAGTTGTAGGCGTCCTGGATCCCGGTGTTCATCCCTTGTCCGCCGGCCGGTGAGTGCACATGGGCGGCGTCTCCGGCCAGGAAGACGATGCCGACCCGGTAGCGGTCCACCATTCGTATGTTGGCCCGGAACAGTGAGGTCCATCCGGCATGGGTGAGCGTGATGCCGGGCTGGGTCGCTGCGGAGTTCTCCGCCAGGGGGGCGGTGAGCTGGAAGTCTTCGGTGCTCGGCAGCGGGCACAGCGCGAGGCGCATGGAGTTCGGCCCGGCGCCGGGCCACACGTGCCAGTGGTCGCGGTCCAGGCCGGTCAGACGGACGTCGGCGATCAGCATGCGATCGGTTTCGTACGTGTCGCCGATGAACCCGACCCCGAGCTGCCGCCGGATGATGCTGCGACCGCCGTCCGCCGCGACGAGGTAGCGGGTGGTGACGCTCTCGCCGGTGCTGAGCGTGATGTGTACACCGCTCTCGTCCTGAGTGAAGCCGGTGACCTCGACTCCCAGTTCGACCTGCCCGCCCAGCTCGGCCAGCCGTGCGGCCAGCAGTTCCCCCGTGCGCCACTGCGGCAACATCAGCGTGTTCGGGTACGGCACCGAGGGCGTCGGCGCGTGCAGCTCGTCCATCCGTCGGGTCATCGTGGCGCCGTCCGGCAGGTGGATCAGCAGCTCGGGATAGTCGGCGCCGAACGCCCGGAACTGGTCGAGCACACCCAGGTCCTCAAGGACCTCCTGGGTTCGAGGCTGGATCCCCTTGCCGCGCGAGCCGTAGTAAGGATTCGGCGACTTCTCGACGATCCGGAACGGGACCCCTCGCCGTGTCAGGTCGATGGCCAGGGCGAGCCCGGTCGGCCCGGCACCCGCGATCAGTACGGTGAATGCAGATTCAGTGAACATGAATTCACCATAGAAGTGCTGTTAGCCTGCTGTCAAGACACACATTTCGGAGGTCGGGCATGGCGGTTGGCGTGCGCAAACAGCAGGCGGCGCAGACCGAGGCGGAGCTGAAGGCAGCGGCAGTCCGCGCGTTCGCACGCCTCGGCTACCTGAACACCAAGATCACCGACATCACCGCGGAGGCCGGCCGGGCAGCCGGGTCCTTCTACACCCACTTCGCTAACAAGGAGACCCTGCTGGAGGCTCTACTGGCCGACCTGCTGGCCGAGGGCGACAGAACCGTGGTGACGCCCGGTCATGACGACGACTTCCGCGACCGCGACGCGGTGCGCTGGCATGTAGCCACCTACTGGAGCTTCTACCGGCGATACCGGACCACCGTGGTGGCCCTGCAGCAGGCCGCCACGGTGGACGAGTCGTTCGCGCAGCGCAGCCGGGAGCTGATGGAGCCGGACCTCCGGCACATCGCCGACCACCTGGGGAATCTGAACCTGCCTGGCGATCCGCTCCTGGTGGCCTCGATGTTCACCACGCTGCTGTCGACCTGCGCCGACCTGTGGCTCTCCGGGCGCGGCCCGCAGCTCGGCCGGGTGCTGTCCGACGAGGAGGCGATCGAGACGCTGACCTCGTTCCTCTACGCCGGCATCGGCGCCGGGAAACCGTAATCCCTGAGCCAGGGTCTTTGCCGGGGAGCGGGCGCCGGTGCCGGCCGGGCGCCCCGCACCACCTCGCCCCGCGGTAGCTCATTCACGGTCAGGGCAACACGGCCACAAGCAGTGCGGCCACCACCGTAGCCACCGCCACCATCAGCATGGCCGACCGGGCCCGCCCAGGACCCCGTGGCCAGGCCCGCACCACCTTGGCAACGCCAGAACAACCTCGTACCACGACTGCCTCCGACTCCGTCGCCCGGCTGCCGGAGACAAGGAGTGAGCAGCACCCCGGACAGCCATCGCCCTCACCTTCGAGCCAGTACGCACCTGGCAGCCCGACGAAGACCACCGGTGCGCCGTCGCCCGAACTGTCCATGACCGCCCCAACGACGAACCGGTCGGTCGGTAACGGTCGTTGTGGCGGCATTCAAGGCAAAGACCGGTGTTTCGACAGAGGGGTGTACGACATTCCCTGGGTGTGCCCGAGGCCCGCGGAGTCCCTTCCGCCGCGGCCGTGAGATTCCTTTCTCCGCAGTGGCAGCAACCGCTGCCCAAAAAGGCGCGCCGGATGACGTCAATGGCGGATACGCGGTGCTCAAGAACCCGCCGACAGCGTCCACCGGGTACGACACCACGCGTCAGGACGACTACAACGTCACTCACGCTCAGCGTGCCTGGACACGCCGAGGGGCAGAGAGCATCGTCTCCGTCACCGTGGTCCGCGCCGTCAAGAAGGGCGACACCGGACCGAGCCCCCGGCTCCCTGTGAGTGCCTCGGAACTCACGCTCAAGGTCGCCCAACGCTGAGACCCGCAACCACCAGTTCTGGATCAGGTCAGCCGACGATTTCTCGTCGCCCCTCCAGGAGAGTACGGGCGCTCCGGCAGCGGGTGCGACGGCGACGGGCCGCAACCGGGACGGTGGACCTGCGTGAACTGCGCGACGAGGCCTGGCTCCATAACGCGTACGGCGACCGTCCCACCATGCTCGACGAGGCGTGTGCGCGGGCGGGTTTCACCCCGAGGAAGATCATTCGAATCGCGGAGTGGACCGGGAAGTTCGGCCACGCGGCCGCCGGGCTGGGGGTGGCACTGGTGCCCTCGTTGGCCGCCTGGGCGGTCCCCGAGCAACTCGTCCTGTGCCGCCTCGCCGACCCGGCCCTGCGCCGGACCGTATATGTGGCGCTGCCTGCTGCCCCGCTACCGGCGGCACTGAAACTGATGGATCTGCTGCGCGACGCCGTTGAGTCGGCAAGACGGCCGGCCTCACCCTCAACCTCTCTCGCGCAGGAATAGCCACGGCGAGTGGGAAGCTCGCATCCGCCGACCGGGCGAGGCGCGAGCCCGCGGTCCTGATTCTCGCCGAGCTGTACCGGCGAGGCCCCATCTGGCGTGCGAGGGCGGTGGGCCAGGGATACGACCACGGACTGGCCTCCCTGGCCCGCAGTCAGGACTGCGGCCCGCAGCGTCGCGTTGCCGCGAAACGCGAGGCAAGACTGTCGTACGCCACCGGAGGATCTTCTCGACGCAACGCCCGTTCTGTCGCTTGCACCTCAGAAGCAACACGTGCAGTGATCGCTGCCTGACCCAGTGTCAGTGGCATCTGCTTTGCTGGGGCGTTCAGTGACCAGAGCAAGAGGGGGGAAGCCGACGATGCCTCACATCCAGTCCTATACGAAGGCGGACGGTACCCATGTCCGTGAGCATTCTCGATGGGCAGCGGGAGCGCGCCGCGAGATGGCACTGCTGGCCGTCGCTGCGGTAGCGATCCTCGGTATGGGAAATGGCAAGGTCGACAGTGAGACGGGGAACAGCCAGCCGCCACGATCGCCGAAGACGGCGGCTCAACCGATCACGTTCGGGGACAGCGGTCGAGCGGTGCGGCCCCGTCCGCAGAAGTCGGTGACGTACCCGATCCGCTTTCCCAAGGCGGAGCGGAAGCCGGTGCAGCGGCGTTCCGCTTCGTGCCCGATTCGGTTCGAGACCAGTGGGAGCGGTTGGTGAGCCGCCGTCGGTCGCCGGCGCGGCGCCGCACGTCACGCAGGAGCAGACGGCAGCAGCAGGCTGAGGCGCGGGCCATCACGTATACCGTGGTGACCGGCGTGGCCATCGCCGCGTTCGTTGCAGTGGTCAACTGGATCGGTGACCACCTGTGGGTGTTCCTGATCGCTCTCGTCATCGGTGGAGCCGTGATGGGGCACTGGCTGTATCAGCGCCGGCAGCGGGCGGAGTGGGAGAAGGTCAGGGCTCGCAGCCTGCGGTACGCGATGAGCCAGCTGGACGCGCTGCATCATCGGGAGTTCGAGTACGCGATACGGGACTTGATGAAGCGCGACGGCTGCGCGGATGCGGTGCAGGTGGGTGGGACGGGCGACAACGGAGCGGACGTGAAGGCGACCGACCCGTTCGGGCGTCGCTGGGTGATCCAGTGCAAGCACCGTCGCAACGGCCTTGCCGGATCACCGGTCGGAACTCCGGATCTTCATGTGCTCAACGGCACGGCCCGTCAGCTCCACGGTGCCGACGTCGTGGTCCTGGTGACCAACGGCCGCTTCACCGCCGGCTGTGCGCCACTGGCCACGTCGCAGAGGCTGCACCTGGTCGACCGTGGCCTGCTCGGGGACTGGGCTGCGAGCGGGCGGCCGTTGTGGGATCTGGTCCGGGCGGTTCCGCCACCAGGGCGCCCGACTGCCCTGTCGTGAACCGTCGTCCGCCAGCCAGGTAGACGCGCCGGCCCCGTTTCGCTTGGCGGCGGTCCACCGGGCGGGCGGCGGGCCGAATTGGCGCTCGCGGTCCGCGATGTATCTGCTGCGGTCCCGGCGGAGGTGGTCAAACGGCTGCTCCCCTCGGCAGGAGCCCCCTACGTCCTGGCCTTCGGTCTCGGCACCTGCACTATCTGCGGAGGCCTCCGCAGCGGACAGCCTCGCCGGCGCGTCCTTGCTGAGCGATCTTGCCGCCCGCATCCCAACGAGCCCTCGAAGCCACCACTGGGCTGAACAATCACGGCAGGCATCCCCGGGTCTTCCGATCCTGCGAGCGACCGGAACCAACCCACCAACTACGTAAGGAACAGCCGGAACCTGACGAAGTACTACAAGTTCTGCAGGGCCAGCAGGGTCGTGTGGAGGTCGTCATGGCGGGGCTGGTTGTGGGGGAGTTTGGCCAGGACGGCTGCCATGCCGCAGGTGTTGGTGGCGGCGGAGAAGATCAGGCCGCCGCCGATGGCGGCGGAGAGCCAGCGGGCGGGCTTGTAGCGGGTGCCGGCGGCGAGCCCGAGGACGACGAGGGAGCCGGCGGCGAGGCGGACCTGGCGCTCCATCGGCCACACCGTGCGCGCACCTTCGGGCTGGGCCAGGTGGTGCCCTTGCTGGGCCCAGGCGGTGGTGCCGCCGGTGAGGGTGGCGGCGGGGATGTCGGCGGCGGCGAGCTGCCGGCAGGCGGTGGCGGAGCGATTGCCCGATGCGCAGACCACGAGGAGGTCGCCGGAGACGGCTGCGGCCTTGAGCGCGGGCAGCGCGGTGTGAAGGCGGTCGAGGGGGATGTTGTGGGCGCCGGGGACGTGGCCGGCGGCGTATTCGCCGGGGCCACGGACGTCGATGACGGTGTACCGCTCCAGCCGGGTGGCGGCCTGGGCGGGAACGACGGCGGTGGGGGTGCTCATGAGGGGGGTGATGTCCTCTCGCGGGGCAGGCGTGGTTCGTCCCGTCCCACCGTACGTCGGTGCTCAACCGGCTGCGCCGCTCGCAGGGGCGGATTGCCGGGATCATCAAGGTGATCAGGGAGGGCCGGGACAGTGAGGACGTCATCACGCAGCCGACCGCTGTCCCGCGCGTACCCGACCGGGCCGGTTTCGTGATCGCCGCGACCGGGCTGCAGCACCGCATGACCGAAGGGGGCATGTGCCGCGGGACCGAGCCCTGATGCGGGCCCGGCTGGAGAAGCTGTTCCTCTCCCTGGTCCGAGGAGCGGTGGCCGGCTTGCTTGTCCGGCAGCTGCGCCGGGCCGCTGTGCTCTTCCTGCGCGTGAGGCGGCAGCTCCTGACGCCTTTGCCATCTCTTTGCAACGCGTTCTGTTGCTGCGTCGTCTCTGTTCTCGATCAATAACTCACCCGCTGCGTCATCGGGCGGGCGAACCGACGAAAGAGAGCGATTCATGCGCCGAACTGTCCTCAGCGCCATGGCACTCGCGTGCACCGCCGTGCTGGCGAGCACGGTGCCCGCGTTCGCCGACGGGAAAACGCCGTCCCCGGCCCCTACTGCCGCGCCCCCGAGCGTCGCACCGTCCGAGAGGACCGCACCGACCCCGAGCGCCGCACCGCCCCGGGTAACGGTCCCGAGGGAGGTCGCCGTCGTACCGAAGGGAGCGCCGGACACCGGTGTTACACCGGTGTCCGCGCAGTCCGGAGCCGAGGGCGGGCTGATCGGCGGGGGTGCTGTCGCGGTGTTCGCCGCCGGCGGTGCGACGGTCCTTCTCGTACGTCGCCGGCGGGCGAACGGGGCATGACCTTGCCCTCCAGGCGCGCGTTCGCCACCGCGGCGATGGCCTCGTTGCTCGTGGGCTGCGGCGGTCACCGGACCGGCCGGGCCACGGCCGAACGCCCTCGGGGCACCCCGTCGTCCACACGGCCCCCCGCGAAGGCGGCGCATGCTCTGGGGCGTTCGGTCCCGGTCAGGTTGCAGGTGCCGGCCATAGAGGTCGACACCCCGCTGATGCGGCTGGGGCTGGCCCCGGACGGCACGGTGCAGGTGCCCCCGATCGCGGCGGACGACCGGGCGGGCTGGTACCGGCACTCGCCGACGCCGGGCCAGATCGGCCCGTCGGTGATCCTCGGCCATGTCACGGTCGGCGCTTACGGCGACGGGGTCTTCCGGGACCTCGCGCGGTTGCGGCGGGGCGAGCGGATCGTGGCGCGCCTGGAGAACGGCAAGCTGCCGCTGCACCTGGCGACACCCGGCGCACCCGTGTCCCCGACGGTCCCCCTCGCCCCGCCACCGGCGAGCAGTCCTTGGACTGCGCCCACCCCGTCGGCGTCACCGGAACCCGTCAACCCCCGCCCCAGCGAGAGGCCCCGGAGCGAAGGACCGGCTACCCCGGGCAACCCGGCCGTCTCCACCCGCACCGTGCCGGCGACGCCACCGACCCCGCAGTCCGTCGAGCCGCCGGTTCGGCCAGGAGCCGACGCCGGCGCCGAGGGCGGCACCCGCCCGTAGGCCCGGTGATGAGGGTGAGGTCCGCGGCAAAAGCTCAGTCCCCCGTTGCCCCGTCGGCGCGCTCCCGCAGGAGGTCGGCGTGGCCGTTGGGGCGGGCGTACTCCTGGACCATCAGCATGTAGACCCGGCGCCTTTGGCCACGGCATCGACAGTCAGGCCAGGAGGACTTCGATCTCACGCCCGGCGAAGAAGCCGAGGATCTCCTTGAAGGAAGGGGACCTGGCGTACAGGAGGGGGGTTCGGCCGAGGCACGTGCGGGCGATGTGGTGGTCGTGCCAGACCAGGGTGAACGGCCTCTGGACCGCGTGGGCTTGTTCGAGGTGGTATGCGATGGTGTCGAAACTTGTGCCGAAGTACCCGCCCGGTCCGTTCATGGCCTCGCCGAGGGCAAGGCAGAAGCCGATCACGTCGGTGGTGTGCCTGCCGTCGAGGTGGTACGTGGCGCCCGGGGGTGCGTCGGGCGTGCGGCGGGCCGACAGATTGCGCTCCGTGGCTCTGGACCACGCGGCGCGGCCGGTCGAGTCCAGTGCGGCCCAGAGATTGGGTTCGCTCGGCGGCCCTGCCGACCAGAGCTCGTGGGCCTTGCGCGCTCCTGCGGTGCGGAAGTCGTCGCAGGAGATGTCCAGCGTGAGGTCGACCCGGCCGGCTCCGGGAGTGGAATAGGACCACGACTCGACGTGCAGGAAGATCCAGTGCTCGTCGATGGTGCGGCCGGTGCGGTCGAGCGGGCCCAGATAGACCCCGCCCAGGTCGAACTGGTCTTCACCCTGTTCCAGTGCGGCAAGCAGCCGTCCGCTCGGCTCGCACCCCCGCAGTCGTAGCGGTATCGGGTCGGGCTCAGGCTGCTTGTGGACCAGTGCCACCTGCTTGCACGACCCCCAGGACTCTTCGTCCCTGCCGTACAGATGGAAGCCCTGGGTGAGCGGCGGCACTTCGGGAACCTCCGGCTGCTCGTCCACCCCAGCCGCCCAATGGTCCAGGCTTCCCTCGACGGTGATGTCGACCAGGGTCGGGTCTGCGAAGCTGGGGCGGACGCTCAGTACCCGCGCGTTCCCCAAACACCACACGTCCCAGAGGGGTTCGACGGGTTCCCCGTTGTGGGCCAGGGCGTGCACGGTCAGCAGCCCGAGCGGCGCGGTGCCGTCCTTCTGCGCCTGGGCCGCTGCGCGCGCCAGTTCTCCTTCAGGGGCGCAGTCGCGGAGTTCGTAGTGGTCGCGTACGGGGGGCGGCAGGTCCACGTAGTACGCCTCCGCCTCGGCGCACAGGGCCAGCGTCTCCTCGGGCTCGTCCCCGTTCTCGCTCTCGCCGGTTATCCGGAACGGCACTTGTGGCTTCACCTCGTTGCGAAGGGTGTGTCCGTCGGGGGAAGCGATGTGCCGAACGGCATCGGCGGGACCGGCATCAGTTTGAAGTCGGCGATTCCCCCAGGGAATTCGGTGATGGTAATGCGTAATGCACGGAGCACACACGGTTCCGCACCCGCACCCGCCACCGGATCTCGTCGGCCTACTTCGCCGGCGCGGCCTCTTGGGCGAGGAGGTTGTAGGCGGTGGAGGTGAAGGTGTCGGCCCGGCGGAAGCGGCGGGTGGCGAACGCGGCGAGTGCCGTGTTGGTGTGGGGGTGAAAGCCGAGGAAGGCTTGCTGGCCGCTGGTGGCGCCACTGTGGAAGTACATGTGCCCGTCAGAAGTGGGGTGGCGGAACCACGTCAGGGTGTGGGTGTGGCGGTGGCTGAGGCCACGGCGCAGGACGGGCTCGCGTACTGCGTTCAACGCTTGTGCCAAGGGGTGGTTGTCGGGTCGGAGGTGGGCTTCGAGATAGGTGAGCAGGTCGTGAGGGGTGGCGCGTACGGTGCCTGCCGCCAGGAAGCCGGGGATGAGCAGGGGTGGGGTGGGGGTGATGCCGTCGACGCGGTGACCTGTGGCGTCGAGGCCGTCGGGGGTGGGTTGCAGTGTGACGTCCGTCAGGTCGAGGGGGTGCAGGACCAGGGAGGTGAGCAGGGTCTCCCAGGGGGTGGCCGTTGCTGCGGCGAGGGCGTGTCCGAGCGTGGCGACACCGAAGTTGGAGTATCGCCAGCGGTGGCCGGGGCGGTGGCGGGGGCGGGCCCGCAAGAACGCGGTGATGGCCTGGTCGCGCGAATAGTGGGCGTAGGGACTGGTGGACCAGCGGGGGAGTGCCTGGAGGTAGAAGTCGGCCGGCAGGGGAGGCAATCCGGAGGTGTGGGTGATGAGGTGCGCCAGAGTGATGGGGTGTTCCGTGGCCGCGCGGGCGGGCTCCAGGCAGGAGATCGCGTTCTCCCCGCCGGTGAGGCGACCGCTCTGGACGAGGTGGGCCAGCAGCAGTCCGGTGAAGGTTTTGGAGGCCGAGCCGAGTTCGTAACGCATCTGGTCGCGGGGCAGAGGCGGGGGTGTGCCGGTGCCACCGCTGTGGACGAGCCGATGGCCGTTTCGGGAGAGGGCGAAGACAACATCGGGGGCGTCCACGGCGGCCACTGCGGTGAACAGCTTCGCGGCGAGTTCCTCGGGGTCCGTATCGAGGCCTGTTGCCGGGACGCTGCTCGGTGTGGGGCCGGGCAGCGCGGTGGTGCGCGGAGTGGGCCAAGGGGCGGGAGAGGTCATGCCTGTGTCTGTGTCTGCGCCTGGGAGGACAGCCGGGTCAACGTGCGTGAGGTCGCCAGTACGGAGGCGAAGGCCGCGACAAGTGTGGGGTGGTAGACGAGGTCGAAGATGTCCTGAGGGTCGCCTTGAGGCATTTCGAGCATGGCGGGCATGGCTCCGTCGGTTTGCTGGGCGGCGGCGAATCCTTCCCAGACGCGTTCGTCGAGGGTCGGTTGCGGCATGCACGCGTCGACGACCAGCAGTTCGCCCAGCAGGTCCCAGCGCCCCAGGTCCAGCCAGTCGTCCAGCCAGACCGGTAGCCACAGGGCGAGGTAGTCGGCGATCGGACGGGGCAGACCCTGCGCGTTTTCCCCCCAGTTGGTGAGGTGGAAGACGGTGTGGGTGATGTCGTAGCCGATACGGGCCCCGACCGTCCACGGTTCGGGGGCGTGGGCCAGCCAGGTCCGGGCGGTGGCGTCCTCGATCGATGTGCGCGGCTCCAGGCCGAAGCGGCTCTCGAAGGCGGACAGCCCAAGGCGGCGTACCGCTGTTGTCTCCAGCGTCGCCGAGCTGATCAGGCGGTGGTGGAGTGCGGCGGCCCGTTCCACGTCGGGGTGGGTGTAGCCGAGTTCCCTGAACGGCAGATACACCTCGAAGGGGATGGGAGAGGTCGGTTCGGTGCGGTGGCCGCGCATCAGCATGTTCCCGCCGTCCAGGACCTCCCGCCAGGAGTGGTCGATCAGTTGGCGTGCGAGGGCGGTCTGCCGGGACCCGGACACCCCCTCGCGGAACAGGACCGCGCAGATCAGTGCCAGTTCCCCGACCGGTTTGAAGCGGTCCAGGAAACCGACCTCGGGGTCGACATCCAGCTCCAGGCGAAACCCGTCACGGTGGGCATGCAGCCACTCGATGGCACCGGCACCCACGGCGTGCACAAGCCGCGTACTGGTCATGTCGCAACTCCCTGGCCGCGGGCTTCTTCCCAACTCGGCCGACCGCCGCCGACTGGATCGTGCGTGTTCTCCATGGAGGTGCGGGCGCTGGTGAGAGCGCCGGCGAACAGGGCCATCAGCGTCGAGTGGTAGCAGTGTGTGAAGTCCTGGGACACGGCCCGGCCGAGTGGCCCGGGGCCCACCTCGGGCAGGGCGCCGTCCGTCTGCGCTGCGGCGATGGTCTCCCAGGCGGTGTTCGCGTCCGGTTGGGAGAGTTGCGAGAAGGGACGCGGCAGGCTGGCGGCCACTGCCAGAAGTTCACAGCTCAAGTCCCACTGGTCGTCCTCCAGGCAGGTGGCCAGCCAGGCAGGCAGCCACAGCTCCAGGTAGTCGGCGAGATGCGGCGGGATGCCCCGCGCATCGTGGCCCCAGTCGGTGAGGTGAAAGACGGTGTGCGTCAGCGTGTACCCCACCTCCCGGTCGAACACCCAGGGCTCGGCGAGACTGGCGAGCCAGGTACGCCCCAGCGCGGCCGCCACCGCGTCATGCTGCGCCAGCCCGGCCCGACGCTCGCTGTTGAGCACACCGAGCTTGCGCGTGGGAACCTGCTCCCAGGCCCGCCACCCGCGAGTAGCGGCTGTCAGAGCTGTGGCCTGCTCGAATCCGGCGTGCCGCAGGCCCCCCGACGCGAAGGCCGCGTAGATCTCCAGGGGGTAGGTCGCGAACGGCTCCAGGCGCTGCAACTCGTGCAGTACGGCGCCCTGTTCGGTCTCCTGCCACGCGAAGGCCAGCAGCCTGGCCGCACTCTCATGGAGCACGGTGCCCGCCAGGGTGTGATGCAGCACCGGTACGCACACCTGGGCCAGCTCACCCAGCGGCTTCCACGTCCGGTTCACATTCCCGTCCGCTGCCAGGGCGTCCTGGCCCAGACGAAAGCCTTCGCGGTGCTCCCAGAGCCAGGTCACCGCCGCCTCGGCCACGCCCCGGGAGACCACGGACGTCACTGTGCTGCTCCCGATCGCAGCATCCGGGCCGCCTGCACCTGCAACGCGACCCGGGTATCGGGAGCGCCCATTTGGGCGACGAACTCCAGGCCCGTATCCAGCCCCAGGGACGGAGGAACGCCGTCGAGCAGTGCCAGCCATCGTCCGGCTCCGGCAGCCTGCAGCCAGTCCCGGCGGCGTACCGCCCTGACGAATCCGCGGGCCACATCGACCGGCCGGCTCGCGGCCAGGAGACTTACCCCGCAGGCGGCACCGGGTACGGCCAGCGCGCTGAGTACGGCCAGCTGATGCGTCAGCGCCTGCCAGGACGTGCCGTGGAGCCATTGAGTGTCCGGCTCCGGCGCGCCGGTTGTGAGCGCAGGGGAGGGGGAGCGCGATCGCCTGACCGCGCGGTCCATGGCCCAGTGGCTCCACAGCGCCGCCGGTGCTGCGGCGGACGGGGTATGGACAAGCAGGGATCTGTCCATCAGAGCCAGTCCGGCTTCATCGGCTTCATCGACCGGTTTGTGGGGAGAGAGTGCGGCTGGCAGCAGGGCGTCGGCGCCCAGGACACGCAGCGCTGCCAGCGTGAGCCTCTCGTCGTGCCCCGGGTTGTCGGCCCGGGGCAGTGCGAAGCGGTGGTCGCCGCCCTGCAGGGCGGCGACCACCTCCGAAGCGAGTTCCTGCACCGCACCCGTCAGGCGGGTGGAGGTGTCAGACTGCTCCTGCATCGTGATGGTCAGACCTTCTTGGGCCGCGGGGCCGGCGGCGATAGCAGAAGGCCGCCGGCGCCTGCGATGAGGGCCAGGGCCAGGCTCTCGCGGGTATCGCGGTAGACACCCTCGGTCTCTCCGGGATCGAGTGCCGCCTCGACCTCGATGTCCAGGGCCTCAGTGAGGCCCTGGAGGGTGGAATCAGTGGAAGACATGCCACCATCTCCTTCTGGAAAGCGCTGCGGTGCCGCATGCGCTG
The DNA here is from genome assembly GCF_039766235.1 of Streptomyces changchenzhani. Classification (NCBI taxonomy): domain Bacteria; kingdom Bacillati; phylum Actinomycetota; class Actinomycetes; order Kitasatosporales; family Streptomycetaceae; genus Streptomyces; species Streptomyces changchenzhani. The sequence goes on from NZ_JBDHNH010000004.1 coordinate 449,012, forward strand.
TTGGTGGGAATGCAAGCCGTGCACAACCGCGCAGCCTCACTGCTCAGGTTTTCTGGAGAACGTGAGCGGGCGATACTCCGCCAGGTCGTGCGCGCTAGTCACCATGTACCCCAAAAGTTTCAAAGCGAATCATTGCGACAAAAGCGTACAAAACTTCAACTAGCGTCAGCGCAAAGGAAACCCGCGTCGCACTGTGAGTGCGACTTGCGAAACGAGCGGCCGCCAACCAAGTGTCTGGCCGGCGATCCGGCCCTCACCCCCATGGGGTATGTGGTGCCCCTGGGCGGGTGGGGGCAGGTGTTGGGGCGCATGTCATGTACGCGTTATCCGGGCCATCGTGAAGGGGCCGGTCGGGTCACGCGGACGGCGCCGGATTCACCCACTGGGCGCAAGCGGGCTGTGGTTCGCCCAGCGCTGTCCGGCGCGCTGTCGCCGCCCGGTCGCTCTCTCTGTGCTACTCGGCCGCGGACGCGTCGAGTTGGGTCCACCACCACGCGATGGAGGGGATGGGGGGTGCGGCAGTGCTGGGGTCGCTGGGGTGGTCGGTGATGGTGATGTCGTATCTGGCTCCCACGACGGGAAGGGGATGCCGATTGCGCGGGCTCGCGTAGCGGGGTGCGGCGGACATCCAGCGGATGCAGCCCGCGATGTACTGGCCCAGGGCGTCGAGGTAACGCTGGAGGGGTTCGTCGGCGTCACGGCCCACTTGCTCGCGCAGCGTGGTGAAGAGTGTCATGGCGCGATCGCGTAGGGCCACGGCGGGCCTCAGGGCCTCTCGGGGGGTGCTGCCGGTGTGGTGGGCGATGACGTTGACGAGGTTCTGGGCGCAGGGATTGTGGTGGTCGTCCTGGGCGTAGGAGAACAGATCGTTGTCACAGCCGACGATGAAGCCCGCGGAGTCCGTCAGCGCGCGGACCGGCGCCGCATGCTGGGCGGCCGGTGGGACGTGGATGTCGTTGGCTACTTCACTGAAGGCGAGTGAGAAGAAAGTGCCATTGACGGACATCCGCACCGCTGCGAAGTCGTTGAGCGTAGGCATCACGCGTTGCTCGGTGTTACGGGTCTGCCAGCAGGCCCCCATGAGCCAGTCGCGCGTTCCGTTGCACAGCCGGTGCATCTGGTACGGGGTGAGCGTCGCCCGGGTGTCCTGTGCGAGGTCGATGAGCGCGGCACTGGCGGAGCCCGGTCCCAGCAGGGTGGAGTCGGCGCACTCCAGAGTCCGCAGTACCCGGACGCTGTGGTCCACGACTTGTGAGGTGCGGCCGGCTTCAACCGCCGAATCGTGCCAGTCGTCGAGTGACCAGGCCCAGTAATTCCACTTGAGGAACAGCAGGAGCGTCTCCGCGCTACCGCGGGGCATCATGCGTCCGACGAAATCCGCATTGTGGATGGCCCGGGCCCAGGACCGTTCCGTGTTGTTCGGGTACAGCCCGAAGGAGTCGGCCCAGGCAAAGGCCTGCTCGTCCAGGACATCCACCAGAGGATGGCGCCCGAAGTCATCGAGCGGGCAGTAAAAAGACGGCAGGTCCCAGCCGATCGCAGGCGGCCGGACGGCTGTCATGGGTGCGCCTTCAGCCGGAAGAGCAGCAGGCGGGTCTCCAGGGCGTGATCGCGCCAGATACGGAACAGCTTGCCGTGGGTGAGAGCCGATTCCTGCAGGCGTTCTCGGGGAATGGGAGAGGCTCGCCTCGTTTGTTCCATCGTGTCGAGCTCGGCGGTCGTCCAGGCCAGGGACTGCATCCAGAATTCGGCGACCCGGTCGGTGACGTCCTCGTCCCGCTCAAGGCTGAATCCCGCAGCTTCGGCGGCGGAGATGTACTCGCCGAGTGCGCCGAGGCGGGTCTTGTAGTAGCCGTCGATGAACTCCGCCCATTCGGGACGGCAAATGAAGTGCTCCTGAATGCCGAACCAGCCGCCGGGCTTAAGGGACTTGGCCACGGTTTTGAAGAGCCGCCCACGATCCATATATCCGGAACTCTCGTTCGCGTACGCCGCGTCGTAGAGGCGGTCGGGCACGTAGCCGTGTATGTCGACGTGCAGCGGAGTGACTTGATTGCTCACGCCGGCCCGGTGTGTAAATTCCTCGATGAGAGGGATGTGTGCGGCGGCGACGGTGATTGCGGTGACGCTCGCGCCGTGTTCCTGTGCCCAGTAGATGGCGCCGCCGCCCAGTCCGCATCCGATGTCGAGGAGCGATGCCGGCGGCGCGGCGTACACGTCCCAGGTCTTTGCCGAGTAACTGAGCGCGGCTTCCTGGGAGATGAGAATCCGATCCTTGAGCACACGCTGAGGGACCGCGGAGTCCGGGAAGGTACCAACAGGGAAGAGCCCGACGTGAAAGTGGACGCGTGGACCCGGACCGTACTTGTGGAGAATCGCTGCGGTCTTCTGCGTGTAGTAGTGCGGTATCTGAGCAGTGGGGAGCGATGAACGAGCGGCGGTGGCCGTAGGGCGCGGCAGGGTATTCATCAGGGTTCTCCTGTGCTCTGCAGCGTGAGGGAGGGGTGCCGGTTCAGAGGCCGTGGAGGTGGGGAGAGCGCGTGCAGGAGTGCGGCGGCGCTGGATGTTCCGGAGGAGATGGCGAGGCCTCCGCGCATGCGGCCGCCCACGAGATGAGGACCTCGGGGGCAATCGCCCGGGACGGTGCCTTCAGACGGAAAGTGCCGTGCTGACAGTGGGACGCGGCCGCGTGCTCAGTCGCTGCGCCGGACCGGCCACGCCCCAGGACGGAGCAGGGGAGCCGGCATCAGGTGTACTTCGCTGCCGCCGGGCGTGGGTACGTACCCGGTCGGCGTTCGCGGCTGGCCCTGGCACAGGGCTTACCAGCGCCGGGTGACCCACTTGTCTCCGGACCTCATGGAAGCCTTCGCTTTCGGGGCCCGGAACGCCCCAGGCAGGCCTTTTGCCGTGGTCCTGCGGGGCGCTGAACACGCTCATGATCATGGCAGCTCCCAGTGGGGCGTAGACATGAAGAGTTCGGCACGTCCTTCGCGGTGCGCCAGGAAGCCGCGGGATGCAACCGGCCGGGCAGTTGTTCGTATACCCGGCTCGGTGGTCAACAATGCTGATGTTTAATGATCGATAAACCAGATGAGTTGAACGATGCCGTGCGGCTCAGTGAGGCCAGGCAGGGGCGCTGCCCGGCTCCACCGTCCCAGCGCTCAGCCCCGGGCGGTGGGCCGGACGACGATCTCACTGACGTCGACCTCGGCGGGCTGGCCGATGGCGTAGGCGATCGCCGAGCCGATCGCCGAGCCGATCGCCGCGGCGGGCATCGCGATCTCCATCAGATCCTCGGTGGCCTCGCGCACCACCGTGTCGCCGATGCCCCCGGCTTCGGGAGCTTCCTCACTCCCGTACCACCGCTGGTCCAGGAAGGCCTGACATCCGGAGGTTGCCCGGCGGACAGGTGGACGGCGATCCGGCGCCGCTGCGTCCGCTGGTAAAATGGCAGAACGCTTCGATACCGCCGGGGCCCGTACCAAGGGGTACGGGCCCCGGCGCGTTCCGGGCGCCAGATCGAGGAAGGTTCCCCATGAACGCGAAGCCGCCGGCCCCTGGGCTCTCCCGTGCCGGCAAGTCCCAGCGGGCGACAGCGCCGCGGGGCGAGATCGCAACGCCGCAGACGGTGGTCCCTGGCCTGCCGCCGGCCGAGTCCTTTGACGCGCTCGGGCTGCCGCCGGAGCTGATGAACACGCTGATCGGCCTCGGGGTGAAGGAGCCCTTCCCGATCCAGGCGGCCACCCTGCCCGACGCGCTGGCCGGCCGTGATGTTCTTGGCCGCGCGCGGACCGGCTCGGGCAAAACGCTCGCTTTCGGGCTTGCGTTGCTCGTCCGGACGGCAGGCGTACGAGCGGAGGCGAAGCGGCCGCTCGGATTGGTGCTGGTGCCGACCCGGGAGCTCGCGCAGCAGGTGAGCGACGCGCTGGCGCCGTACGCGCAGGCGCTGAATGTGCGACTGGCGACGGTGGTCGGCGGGCTGTCGATCAACCGTCAGGTGGCGCTGCTGCGAACCGGCGTCGACGTGCTCGTCGCAACACCGGGGCGGCTGACCGACTTGGTGTCGCGCCGCGACTGCCTGCTGAACCAGGTGCGGATCACGGTGCTGGACGAGGCGGACCAGATGTGCGACCTGGGGTTCCTGCCGCAGGTTTCGGAAATCCTGGACCAGGTCCGCCCCGACGGGCAGCGGATGCTGTTCTCGGCCACGCTCGACCGCAACGTCGACCAGCTGGTGCGGAGCTACCTGCACGACCCGGTGCTCGCCTCGGTCGACCGGGTGGCGGCCTCGATCACCACGATGGAACACCATGTGCTGAACATTCACGCCGCCGACAAGCTCGCGACCGCGACCGAGATCGCCGCACGTGACGGCCGGGTGCTGATGTTCCTGGACACGAAGGCCGGAGTGGATCAGTTCACCCGTCACCTGCGGGCCAGCGGCGTACGGGCCGCCGCCCTGCACAGCGGGAAGTCGCAGCCGCAGCGCACGCACACGCTCGCCCAGTTCAAGGAGGGCGAGATCACGGTGCTGGTGGCCACCAATGTCGCGGCGCGGGGCATCCACATCGACGCGCTCGACCTCGTCGTCAACGTCGACCCGCCGGCCGACGCCAAGGACTATCTGCACCGTGCCGGGCGCACGGCGCGCGCCGGGGAGTCCGGGAGCGTGGTCACCCTGGTCACCCCCAACCAGCGGCGCGATGCGAACCGGATGATGTCCGAGGCCGGGATCCGGCCGACTGCCACCCAGGTGCGCTCCGGCGGGGAGGAGCTGACCACCATCACCGGGGCGAAGCCGCCGCCGGTCGGGACGAAGACCAGCGGCGGGAATGCCGCCTTCCGCGGCATCGGCACCCGTCCGGGGCGCCCCGCGAAGGAGTCCCGTAAAGCCGCCGATGCCCGTAAGACAGCGGAAGCCCGCGCGGCGGCCCGGGTGCGCAAGGGCCGCTGACGCCGGACGGGCCTGCCGGCACGGGGCGTGGCGTGCCGCAGGATGCTCTGGGGCCTTCGCTGTCCAGGACCGCGTCGAGTGCGGCCAGGTCCTCGGCGGGCAGTTGCCCGTCGAGGTGGGAGCGCAGCCTCTCCAAGCAGATCTGGGCATAGCGCCCCGCGGTGGCCGACAGCGGGGCGGACAGGTCGATGGCGAAGGGGCGTCCGGCTTCCAGGACGAAGCCCGCCCGGGACAGCTGGTCGCTCCAGCCGACGGCCGGGCCGGGGTTCAGCGTGGCGTGCACACGGGCTTCCATGCCGGGGCGCCCTGTTCCGATGTCGTCGGGCAGAAAGCGGGGGAAGACAGGCCCTTCAGGCGCGCATGGCGGTCAGGTGCTTCGACAGGGAGCCGAGGCTCTGGAAGGTCAGGCCCAGGACCGCGACATGCTTCCAGTGGAGAGTGGAGTCCGGAGAGATCAGGAAGACCGCACGTCGAACGCCGATACCCGCGGCGGACACCCCGAACGACCGCGCGACTTCCCGGTCGGTGTCCGCCAGCAACGGCATCCTCAGATTGTGCTTGCGGGCGAACGTCGCATGGCTGTCCACCCCCTGAGGGCTGATGCCCCACACCTCGGCTCCCAGCGCGGTGAACTCCTCCAGGCCACTGGAGTACGAGCACAGCTGCTTGGTGCACACACTGGTGTCGTCCCCCGGATAGAAGGCCAGCACCAGGGGCTTACCGCGCTGCTCGCTCAGCAGGTAGTCCCGCCGCTCGAACGCTTCTCCCGAAAGGACGCCGCCGGGGAGAGTGAAGTCTCCCACCGCGTCACCTACCGCAGGACCTGCCGCCATGAATAGCTCCGATCGGTTCGTAAGGTCGAGGGGTGCGGAGGGCCCTACGGCCCCCGGCGCGCACCCGTCGCCGTCCCCCACAACAGTTCGGTGCGGACGCCGCCGCGGATTGGTGCGTCAGGCTCACACCGGGACCACCCAGGAGATCCGCGAGGAGCGCGCCCGCCAGCACGCTATCCGATGCCGGCGCCAGCAGGGGAAGCGCCCACAACAGCCGTATGCCCTCGCCGAACGCGGCAAGAGGGTCGGTATCCGGCCGGCCGCGGGACCGAGCTGCGGTCTCCTGACCGCCAGTCACTGCCGCCGCCAACTCGCTGCCGACCGGTCGTCCTGGATTCTGATGCGGCGCAACTGTCACTCAGTGGACCGAATTCAGGGGGAGGCTCCGCCAACGGGCCGCGCTTGCGCGTATGCCGTCGGCGGCACGCCTACCCGGGCGGTGAAGTCACGGACGAGATGAGCCTGGTCGCTGTAGCCGAGCTCGGCTGCCAGGGCGGCCCAGTCGGTCGCGGCGCCGGTCTCTGCGTGTTCCAGGGCTTCGTGAATGCGGTAGCGCAGGATGACCCACTTCGGGCTGACGCCCACGTATGCGGCGAACAGCCGTTGGGCGGAGCGCACCGATAGGCCCGAGGCCTCGGCGAGTTCGTCGACACGGCGGATCGTCCGGTCCTTGCGGATACGGTCGGCCATGTCCATCGCGCGCTCCGCCTGCGGGTCGGGTTGTGGGGTGAGGGCGAGGAAGAAGGCGTCGAGCGCGGCAACGCGGGCGTTTTCAGCTTCCGGTTCGAGTATCGCGGGCGGTGCGGCGGAGCGGCCGGGGAACACCTCAGCGAGGGGGACGCGTCGGCCGGTCAGCTCCGAGACCGGACGGCCCGGGAGGAACGGCCGGAAGCCGCCCGGCCGGAACTGGACTCCGCACACCCGTCCGCGTCCTTCGAGCCTGTGGGTGAAGAGGCCCAGGCCGATGCCGGCGACCTCGCCGAAGTCCCGTGTCCGCTCGTACCGTTGAAAGACGATGTTCACGGACGGGTGCGGCACGACGTGCGACGCGAACGGCTCCGTCAGATCCCAGTCGATCAGCCAGTAGTGCTCCAGATACGGTCGCAGCGGTTCGGCTGGCTCGCGGCGGCGGAAGTGGACGCGCGCGAAGAGTTCCGGGGCGTCGACGATGCCCCGGCTGTCACTCCGCGAACCTGGCATGAACTGATCCTATGTCGCGTTTCTTCAAGCCGCCGGGCGCTGCGCGAGCTTACCGTCGGATGCATGACCGACAAGATCAGTGACCTGCTCGAAAAGGCCGCCGCGCTGGCGGAGCCCGTAGTACGAGGCGTGGACGACCTGCAGCTCGGGGTGAGAACACCGTGCGCCGACTACGACGTACGGGACCTTCTCAACCACCTGTTTCACGTTGTGGTCGGCTTCCAGGCGCTCGCGGCCGGGAAGGAAGCGGATTTCTCACAGACACCGGACTATCTGGAGGGCAACTGGCGCGACCGGTTTGCCGTGGAGACCGGACTGTTGGTGGAGGCATGGGCGGCGCCCGGCGCCGAAGAGGGCACCACGGGAGGCATGAACCTTCCCGCCCGCACGGTTGGCTCGATGGCGCTCCTGGACCTGACCGTGCATCCCTGGGATCTCGCCCGCGCGACCGGCCAGGACTTCACGCCGGACGAGGAGGGTATCCGTGCGCTCGGCGCATTGGTGGCGGAGATGGGTCCGACGGCCCGGCAGATGAAGGTGTTCGCGGACCCGTGCCCGACGCCGGGCGGGGCAACGCCGTTCGAGGAGCTGTTGGCGTCGACCGGCCGCGATCCGTACTGGACGCCGAACCCCTGACCGAGGACAGCCCGGTGCGGGCGACCGGCCTTGCGGGCGGCCCAGTACGTGGGCCGAGCCTTCCTTGAAGCATCCGGCAGAGACCTCGCCTGTCGTCACCGTGGCGAACTGCGACGCCCATGGGGCGGGGGCCGGATGGGGCGGCCCTGCGCCGATGACCAGGCTCCCCAGCAGCGTGGCCCATCCGCCGAGGAACGTTGTGCGACGTGCGGTGAACCGGGCCAGGAACACGCCAGTAAGGGCGGCTGCGCCCGGCGCGACGAACCCGCTCAGGCCGTTGACCAGGCCGCTGTCGATGTGGAAGATGCTTCGGATGATGGTGGGGGCGAGCCTCATGAACAGTCCCGCGAGCATCCAGGCGGCGATGTGGACCGGAACGGCGCCAGGAACTCGCGGCGCGCCCTGTGTGGGATCGAGACCCTGGGGATGAGGGAGCGCGGCGCGCCGGGCCTTTGGCTGGCCGTCTCGGACGAGAAGATCACCGCGGCTGTGCCCAGGACCATGACCCCGCCCAAGGCCGTGAAAACGATGAAGACGATGGTGTTCGCGGTGGTGGCTATCTTGTGCGTGGACGGCGCCAGCTCGACGATCGAGGCGGTGAACGCGCTCGTCGCGGCACCGGACGCCAGCCCATGGACGACCCGGACATCGATCACCCACCCGATGTCCGGCGCGATCAGGAACATCGCCATCGAGGCGAGCTCAACGACCATGGAGCTGATCAGGACCAGCCGCCGCCCGATGTGGTCCGACAAGGATCCGGCCACCAGCAGCGCCACCAGCAAGGCAAGGGCGTACGCCGCGAAAGCGATGGTCAGGACGCTGGCGGGGTGGTCCTTGCTGTGGTGGTGGGGTGGGGGGCAGGTCTCAGGCGCTCATGTCACATTCGGCCGGGCTGTGTCGTCGTAGGTGTGTAAGCACCGACAACTCCGGAGGAGATCACCATGAGTGCCCGTTTGGACGCCTTCAGCAGCCCGACGATTGGCAAGGTTTTCAGGCACATCATTGCGGCGGGCAAGGCGCTTGAGGACTCGACGCTGCCGGCCGTGACGCAGGAGCTGGTGAAGCTGCGCGCCAGTCAGATCAACGGGTGTGGTTTCTGCACCGACATGCACAGTAAGGATGCCGCCGCAGCGGGTGAGACGTCGGTTCGGCTGAACCTGGTGGCGGCGTGGCGGGAGGCCACGGTCTTCACCGAGGCTGAGCGGGCCGCGCTGGAGCTGACGGAGCAGGGCACCCGCATCGCGGATGCGGCCGGCGGGGTCACGGATGAGGCGTGGGCGAACGCCGCCAAGCACTACGACGGGGAGCAGTTGGCTGCCCTGGTGTGCGCGATCGCCCTCATTAACGCTTTCAACCGGGCGAATGTCCTCATCCAGCAGCCTGCCGGCACCTACCAGTCCGGCCAGTTCGCATAAACCAGCAGCACCTGGCCACAACTGCTGATGTCCCTGCGGCCCCAGCATCACATCACTCCGGGCGCCCCTCACCGGGGCCCCGGGGCGGTGTCCCGGTCCCGGCCGTCCGACTGCGGCGATGAATCACCGCGCCGGCTGAGCTGAAGGCAGCTGCCACTGAGGTAGGCATGGTGCGCTCACCATGATCCGCAGGACGCAGGGTGTTCGGGCCACGTGTGCACCGCAGGCCGCAGCACACCAGAACGCGACAAGGGCTGCCACGTCCAATACGGCGAGCAAGACTCCCGAGATGACGTCCACGGTCCACTTGAGCATGCCTTCAATCCTGTGCGAACCCGACCGGTCCGGCCTGAGTGCACTCGCTACCAGTAACGCTGTGTTGCAGCGCCGGCGACCATCTGGCTGTCCAGTACTCGTTCATCGCCGGGGTAAAGCAGATGCGATGGGCGTCCGACGCTGTCAGGCTGCGCGCCATGAACCGCGAAAAGATCTCTCAGCTGTCACACACTGATCACCCCATCAACAGTCCTCTTGACGATGAGTCGGTGCGCCGACTGCTTCACCGCACCGTGGACCGAGGCGATGAACGCGTCCTCGACCTCGGCTGCGGTGAGGCGGTTTGGCTTCTACGGACCCTGGCCGCTCATCCGCATGCGACCGCCGAGGGCGTCGACAACTCAGCCCCACTCCTGGCCAAGGCCCGGAAGGAGGCCGCCGATCTGGGGGTCGAGCAACGACTCGTACTTCACCACCAGGACGCCACGGAGTTCGTGTCTCCCCGCCCCTTCGACGCCGTACTCAGCGTCGGTGCCACTCATGCCTTCGGCGGTCTCCTGCCCACCCTCGATGCTGCACATCAGCACCTCGCTCCCGGTGGCCGCGTCCTGGTAGGCGATGCCTACTGGGAGTGCGAGCCCACCACGGCCGCCCGCGAGATGCTGGGTGAATACGAGGACCTGGCGACCACCATGGACCGTGTCGTCGCCCACGGATGGACCCCTGTCTTCGGGCACATCAGCACACGCCAGGAACTCGACGACTTCGAGTGGTGCTACACCGGATCCCTGGCGACGTGGGCGCTGGACCACCCCGAGGACCCCGACAGTGCCGAAGCTCTCGCCGTTGCCTCCACCCACCGCTCGCAATGGCTGCACAGCTATCGCGACAGCTTCGGCTTCCTCACCCTGGTACTGCGCCGAACCTCCGAGTGACCACCGCGGCGGCAGGCCAGGGGTGCGGAGCGCATACAGCGGCCACGGCCGCGAGGGTATTGCGCGGGGGCAGGTGTGCGGGCGAAACGCTCGGTCGTGGCCATGGGACTCTCCTCCTGATACGCGATCCTGGTGTCGATGGGGTGCCATCACCCTCACCTGGCTGCTCCACGATTTCCGCGCTGCTCGTCGTCCTCGCCGAGTTGGACCGTGGCGGGGTCCAGCAGGGGCCGCAGTCCAACGCGCGGAGCGGTGGCGAATCGTTAGCGGGTCAGGCAGTTGAGGTTGTGGGCAGCTTGGCCGCGTTGAACCTCTTCCAGTTCGGGGCGGCGGTCACGGCGTCTCGGTGCCGAGTTCGACGAGCAGGCGGCGGATGCGCCGCTCGATCTCGTCCCGGATCGGGCGGACCGCCTCGACGCCCTGCCCGGCGGGGTCGTCGAGCTGCCAGTCGAGGTACTGCTTGCCGGGGAAGACCGGGCAGGTGTCGCCGCAGCCCATGGTGATCACCACGTCGGACGCCTGCACGGCCTCGACGGTCAGCACCTTCGGCGTCTCGGCGGACAGGTCGATGCCGGATTCCGCCATGGCCTGCACGGCGGCAGGGTTCACGGCGTCGGCTGGCGCGGACCCGGCGGAGCGGACCTCGACCCGGCCTGCGGAGAGGTGAGTGAGGAAGGCGGCGGCCATCTGTGAGCGGCCGGCGTTGTGGATGCACACGAACAGCACGGACGGCCTGGACTCAGACACGGGCGGAACCTTCCGGGGAGAGGGCCGGTGGGGCCGTCGGCGCGGGCTGGGGGAAGAAGCGTCGCGCGGCGAGAGCGACGTAGACGAGGCCGATGAGGACGGGGACCTCGATGAGCGGGCCGACCACTCCGGCGAGGGCCTGGCCGGAGGTGGCGCCGAAAGTGGCGATGGCAACCGCGATGGCGAGTTCGAAGTTGTTGCCGGCGGCAGTGAATGCCAGCGTCGTCGCCTTCGGGTAACCGAGTCCGACCGCGCGACCGGCGGCCATGGACCCGACCCACATCACGGCGAAGTACACCAGCAGCGGCAGCGCGATCCGTGCGACGTCCAGGGGCTTGGAGGTGATGGCGTCACCCTGCAGCGCGAAGAGCACGACGATGGTGAACAACAGCCCGTACAGGGCGAACGGGCCGATGCGCGGGATCAGCTTCGTCTCGTACCAGGTACGCCCCTTGGCCTTCTCGCCCAGGCGGCGGGTGAGGAACCCCGCCAGCAGGGGGATGCCGAGGAATATGAGGACGGCGCGGGCGATCTCCCACACCGACACATCGAGCGCGGTCTGCTCCAGGCCGAGCCAGCCGGGCAGCACGCTCAGGTAGAACCAGCCCAATGCGGCGAACGCGATCACCTGGAACACCGAGTTCACCGCGACGAGGACGGCGGCGGCTTCGCGGTCGCCACAGGCGAGGTCGTTCCAGATGATGACCATCGCGATGCAGCGGGCGAGACCGACGATGATCAGGCCGGTGCGGTACTCGGGCAGGTCCGGCAGGAAGAGCCAGGCGAGGGCGAACATCAGGGCCGGGCCCACGATCCAGTTCAGGACCAGGGACAAGGTGAGCAGGCGCCGGTCACGGGTGACCGTATCCAGGCGGTCGTAGCGGACCTTCGCCAGGACCGGGTACATCATCACGAGCAGGCCGAGCGCGATCGGCAGCGAGACGCCGGTGATGGTGACCTTCGCGAGAGCGTCCCCCAGGCCGGGAACGAGGCTGCCCAGGCCGAGGCCTGCGGCCATCGCGAGCAGAATCCACACGGCGAGGAGCCGGTCCAAGAACGACAGTCGCCCGGCCACCGGCCCCGCGGTGGGGGCTACGGGAGTCACAAGGCGGCTCCAGCAGAAGGGCTCTCGGCCAGCGGCTGCCCGGTGGGGCGGGTGAGGATCGCGGCGAGGCGGTCGGTCATCTGCGGCAGCAGCCGGTAGTAGACCCACGTTCCGCGCCGCTCGGAGTCGATGAGCCCGGCCTGCTTCAGCAGCTTGAGGTGGTGGGAGATCGTCGGCTGCGACAGCTCGAAGGCCGGGGTGAGGTCGCAGACGCAAACCTCCCCGCCCGCGCGCGAGGCGATCATCGACAGCAGCCGCAGCCGCACGGGGTCGCCCAGGGCCTTGAACACCCTGGCCAGATCGGTGGCCTGGTCCTCATCCAGCGGGGCGGTCAGCAGGGCGGGGCAGCATCCGTCAACGCCGTCCTGGCCGAGCACCACAAACTCTTGTTTCGACATTCTTCTATGTTGACATTTTTCGATCCAAGGCGCAACCTTGAATCGACAGGCATCAATGCAACCTGATTAGGGAGACCGTCATGTCCCGTGCCCAGCTCGCCCTCAACGTTGCCGACCTCGAAGCATCGGTCGCCTTCTACTCCAAGTTGTTCGGCGTCGAGCCCGCCAAGCGCCGCCCCGGCTACGCGAACTTCGCGATCACCACCCCACCGCTCAAGCTCGTCCTCATCGAGGGCGAGCCGGGCCAGGACACCCGCCTGGACCACCTTGGCGTCGAGGTCGACACCACCGAGGAAGTCACCACCGCCACCACCCGCCTCAAGGACGCCGGACTCGCCACCTTCGAGGAGAACGACACATCCTGCTGTTACGCCCTCCAGGACAAGGTGTGGGTCCACGGCCCCGGCAAGGAGCCCTGGGAGGTCTACGTCGTCAAGGCTGACGCCGACCAGCTGGGCAAGAGCGCTGCTCCGGACGGCGACGCCTGCTGCACTGGGCAGAGCGATACCGCGGAGTCCGCCGAGACCGCAGGGTTCACGCCGGTGGCTGCGGGCTGTGCCTGCGGCAGCTGAACCGGGCGCCTCAACGCTTAGTCCCGCTCGTCCTCCTGGGCGATGTCCGGGTCGCGCAGCCGACGCGGTGCCCCCTCCGGGCGGGCGGCATCCTCGTCGAGCACTTCGTGGCCCCCCGGCGGGTTCTCCCGCAGGTGGGCCACGGCCGCGTCCGGGTAGCGGGTCGTCCACAGCGCCGCGGCGTTCAGCTCCAGGTCGAGCGCGCTGAGCTGGTCCTCCTGGCCGTCGCGGTACGCGTACGTCCGGACGCGCCATCCCGGCCACGTACCTCACTCGGTGTTGACACCCCCAGTCGCGCTATCGGGGGGGGGCAACACACAGAACTCGCGGCCATCGGGATCGGCCATCACCACCCAGCTGACCTCGCCCTGGCCGATGTCGATTCGAGTCGCCCCGAGGGAGGCGAGGCGGTCGACCTCCGCTTGCTGATCACCGTGGACAGGCGGAGCGAGGTCGAAATGCAGCCGGTTCTTCCCGGCCTTCGGCATCAGCGGCGGCCCGCCCCACGTGACCTTCGGACCGCCGCGCGGCGAGCGGATCGCGGTCTCTTGGTCCTGGTCCCAGACCAAGGGCCAGCCCAGCGCCTTGCTCCAGAAGTACCCAACGTCCTGCGAACCGTCGCACGCAAGCGCTCCGATGAATCCGCAGTCGGCAAGGAAGTTGTTGCCCGGCTCGATGACACAGAACTCATTGCCTTCGGGGTCGGCGAGTACCACGTGCCCCTCGTCCGGGCGTTGACCGATGTCGATGTGCCGGGCGCCCAGTCCGAGCGACCTCGCCACAACCTGCTGCTGGTCATCAAGAGATGTGCTCGTCAGATCGAAGTGCATCGGGTTCTGGCCGGACTTCTGCGCCTGGGTCGAAAGAAAACGGATCCGGAACCCGGTGTCATCGCTCGGCAGGAGCGCGATGCCGTCGCAGGGGTCGTCGGCCATCTCCCAGCCCAGGACGCCGCCCCAGAAGCGCGCGAGACGGAGTGGGTCGTTCGCATCGACGCAGAGCGCGTGGAGGTGAGAAGTCATACCTTCGGTATCCCCGATCCGCTGACTCACGGCCGCAGAAGGCCCGTTCCTCCCTGCCCATGAGGAACGCAACGCTAAATGCTCGGGAACTGCCACGCAACGCAGATAAGTTGGACGGCGACGGTCGCGCACGCGATCGTAGGGGGCACTTGGTCGGTGGGCGCACTGTGCCGGTGCGTGCGGTCGCGGTACGGATGGTGGCGACGACGGCCCGGAGGGGGACCAGGCCGACCTGGACGATCCGCGCGCTTGCCTGCGCCTGCGCGCGCTGACTGTGGCCCGCCAAGACGGAGGATCCGGTCAGGTCGGCCAGGAACGCAGCAATTCCGCGATCCCGGCAGCTGAGCAGGTCGGGTCCAGGAGTAGGTCGCGCAGGGCGGTGGCATCGTCGTGGCTCGGCTTGATCGTGATGCCCGAGGCTTCCAGGTACATGACGCCGGTGGCTGCCGCGACGGCCATGTTGGAGCGCTCCAGCCAGCGGCAACGGCCCAGGACATGCACGAGGGCGGCCGCCCGTGCGTAGGGGCCGTCATAGACGGGGCGCTCAAGGAGCTGGGCGCGGTGACAGGCAACGGCGGCGACGGGAATTCCGTAGTCGTCGGGGGCGGGGTCAGAGGCTCCGGCGATCTGGGCGACCTGCAGGATCCAGGGAACGTCGATGTGCAGTTCCATTATGCGGCGTGCGCTCCCGGGGTGGGCTGGGTCTTTTCGGCGTCATCGAAGACGGCCTGATGGTCGTCGAGGAAGCGGCGGGCTGCGTCCAGGCCGCGGGCGCGCAGACCGCTCACGTCGTCGAGCACCAGCTGGGCAAGATAGTCCCCGACGTTCAGACCGCGGTCCTTCGCACGCCCTCGGGCAAGCTCCGCGACTTCCTCATCCACTCGCGCTCCGAGCTGTGTCTTTGCCATACCTTGCATGGTAACAGCTGGTAACAGCTGGTGCCAGGGTGAGGTGGTGCATGCCGGTATCGGAGAAGGCGCGGAGCGAGTGCGGCGGCTCTCCGTGGCGGCCGGACGTCTTGCGTGGGTCAGTTGCTGTTGGTGCGGCCGGCTGGTCCTGGTGCCGCGGTGGTGATCCAGGCGATGGCCTCGACGGTGAGGGCCCGGTCGTGGGGGTCGGTGTCCAGGGCGCGGTGGATCGAGAGGCCTTCGATACAGTGGTGCCACGCGGTGACTCCACCCAGGCCGCCGCCGACCACGGTCGTCCAGCCTCACGGATCACGCCAATCAACTTGACGCGATAGCAGCCCCGGGGGACTCCGCTGAGTGCGCCCGCCGGGCTGGTCCTGGGGCGTCTCGGCTGCGGACGGTTTATGGCTGTGGCGGCTCGGGCGAAGGCGGCGGTGCAGTGCTGTCGCGCACTACGAGTTGCGTGGGGACGAGCGTGAGGCCGTGCTCTGTCGTGTCGCGACGCATCTGCCGCAGGACGCCCTCGACGCAGCGTCGTCCCACTTCGGCGAAGTCCTGGTGAACGGTGGTCAGGGGAGGCTGGAAAGAGGCCGCTTCGGGGATGTCGTCGAAACCGATGACGCTGACGTCTTCCGGTACTCTCCGGCCCCGCTCGTGCAGGGCTCGCAGGAGCCCCAGTGCCATCTGGTCGTTGGCGGCGAACACCGCAGTGCAGTCCTCCTGGGACGCGAGTTCCAGGCCGGCTCGGTAGCCGGACTCTGCCGACCAGTCGCCCCGTACCAGGGGTGGCGAGGTGTGGCCTGCCTTGGTGAGTTCGGCGCGCCAGGCATCGGTGCGGCGCTGCGCCGCGTAGGACTGCTCGGGACCCGCGAGGTGCCAGACCGTGCGATGGCCGAGGTCGAGCAGATGGCGCACCGCGGTGCGCGTTCCGCCCGCCTGGTCGGTGTCGACTACGGTGTACCGGTCGCCTGCGTCCGAGTCGGCCACGACGACCTGGACGCTCGGTGGCAGAGAGAGGGTCACCGCATCGAGCAGGTGCACCTCCTGGATGATGATGACGGCGTCCACGGCCAGTTCCCCCAGACGGGAGAACGCGCCGCGCACCTCGTCCTGCGTGGGGACGGCGACGGGCAGGAGCGTGACCGCGTAGCCCTCGCGCGCCGCGGAGGTGGCGATCGCCTCCAGGGTGCGTACGTTTCCTGTCGTGGAGAGGTCGAAGGTGATGACGCCGATGGTGCGAAATTCCCCGCGCCTGAGCGCCCGGGCGGCGCTGTTGGGCCGGTAGCCCAGCTCCTTCATGGCCGCAAGGACCTGCTGCCGGGTCTCTTCGTTCACGCCCGCATAGCCGTTGGAGACACGGGACACGGTCTGCGAGGAGACACCCACCAGACGGGCGACATCCGCCATGGATGCGCCCGGTGTGCCACGGGCGGCCCGCTTTTTGGTACGTACCGGTTCCTGCGGCATGGTCGCCGAGGTGCTGCCCACCGTGTCCACCCGTCTCCCTCGCTGCCCGAGTCGCAGTTCCCCGACGACTCTTGACCACCTTCAACGGGGCAGTGTAGACATGCCGCCGTCGGATGTTTACGTAAACATAACAGCCCCGGACCTTTGCGAGGCGGGATGTTCACGTAAACATCGCGGCGCGAACGCCGGTTCCCGGATGGACGAGCGAGGGACGACATGACGACGCTACAACCGCCGGTGGCTGCGAGACGGCGCCGGACTCCGTCGCCGGCGAAACGGAGCCGCCGCTCGTGGACGGGGTGGGGGTTCATCGGTCCCTTCGTCGCCGTTTTCGCCCTCGTCTTCCTGGCGCCGATGGTGTACTCGATCTACCTCAGTCTGTTCCGGGACCAGCTGATCGGCGGCACCAACTTCGTCGGCCTGGACAACTACCAACAGGCTCTGGATGACGACCAGTTCTGGGCCTCGCTCGGACGGGTCTCGGTGTTCCTGGCTGTACAGGTGCCGGTCATGCTCGGCATCGCCCTGCTGATCGCCCTCGCCCTGGACAGCGGACGCCTCTACGGCAGGGACTTCTTCCGCATCGCGATCTTCCTGCCGTACGCCGTGCCCGCCGTGGTCGCCACCCTGATGTGGGGTTTCATGTACGGCATCCGCTTCGGCCTGGTGGGTGACATCAACGAGGCCTTCGGCGTCACCCTGCCCGACCCGCTCTCGACCGACCTGGTCCTGGCGTCGATCGGCAACATCGTCACCTGGGAGTTCGTCGGCTACAACATGCTGATCTTCTTCTCCGCGCTGCGGGTCGTCCCGAACTCGCTCTACGAGGCTGCGGAGATTGACGGTGCCGGGCAGGTCCGCGTCATCACCGCCATCAAGCTCCCCGCCATTCGCGGCGCCCTTGTCATCGCGACGATCTTCTCGATCATCGGCAGTTTCCAGCTCTTCAACGAGCCGAACATTCTGCGGCAGTTGGCGCGCAATGCCATCACGACGGACTACACCCCGAACTTCTACACCTACTCGCTGTCCTTCAACGGCCAGCAGCACAACTACTCCGCGGCGGTCGCCATCATCATGGGGCTGATCACCATGGTCATCGCCTATGTCGTGCAGCTCCGCGGCATGCGCAAGGAAGCGTGACCCGATGAGCAGCACGAGCAGCCCCGTCACCACCGCCTCCCCGTCCGCATCCGTCAAGGCCGCCGGCCCGGCCAATGGTGCGCCCCGTCTGCGCACGCGCCGCCGGCACGTTCCCGGACGCCCCAAGCGCAGCGTGCTGCTGACCGGGCTCACCTCCCTGGTGCTGCTGTACACCGTGGTGCCGTTGGTGTGGCTGGTCATCAGCGCCACCAAGACCCAGGAGGGGCTGGCCGACTCGTCCGGACTGTGGTTCGGCGACGACTTCGCCCTGTGGGACAACATCAGCCAGACGTTCACGTACAACGACGGCATCTTCTCCCGCTGGCTTCTGAACACTCTGCTGTACGTCGTGCTCGGTGCCGGCGGCGCCACCTTCCTGGCGATTCTGGGCGGTTACGCGCTGGCGAAGTTCAACTTCCCCGGAAAGCGCGGCGTCTTCGCCGTGGTCATCGGTGCCGTCGCCGTCCCGGGAACCGCTCTTGCGGTGCCCACCTTCCTGATGTTCAGCAAGATGGGGCTGACCGACACCCCGTGGGCGGTGATCATCCCCTCGCTCGTCTCGCCCTTCGGCCTGTATCTGATGTGGGTCTTCGCGACCGAGGCCATCCCTGCCGAACTGATGGAAGCCGCCCGCATCGACGGAGCCAGTGAGGTCCGTACCTTTTTCCAGGTCGCCCTGCCGCTGCTCGCCCCCGGCATCGTGACCGTCCTGTTGTTCACCACGGTCGCGACCTGGAACAACTACTTCCTGCCGCTGATCATGCTCAAGGACCCGGACTGGTACCCCCTGACCCTGGGCCTGAGCGCCTGGAACTCCCAGGCCGAGACGATCGGGGGCGACGTGATCTTCAACCTGGTGATCACCGGTTCGCTGCTCACCATCGTGCCGCTGATCGCCGCGTTCCTGCTGTTGCAGAAGTACTGGCAGTCCGGGCTCGCCGCCGGAAGCGTCAAGGAATAACCCGCACTCAGCCCCTCTCGGCGTCACCTCTTTCACCCTCACCCTGCCCCACCCACAAAGAAGTGGAAGCGACCTCATGCACAGAACCCCCCGCCGCCTGCTGCGCGGCATGGCTCTCCTCTCCGTCCTCGCCCTGGGGGCGACCGCCTGCGGAGGCTCCGAAGACGACAGCCCCGGTCGGAAGCCGGTCGCCGCCGAGGACATTCAGGCTGCCCTGAAGAAGGGCGGCACGGTCAAGGTCTGGGCCTGGGAGCCCACGCTCAAGACGGTCGCCGCCGACTTCGAGAAGAAGTACCCCAAGGTCAAGATCGACCTTGTCGGCGAGCGGTCCGGTGACAAGCACTACACCGCCCTGTCGAACGCCATCTCGGCAGGGAAGGGCGTTCCCGACGTCGCGCAGGTCGAGTACTTCGCGCTCGGGCAGTACTCCCTCACCAAGGGCCTCACCGAGCTGAATCCCTTCGGAGCCGACAAGCTCGCCGCCAAGTACACCCCGGGTCCGTGGAACGCCGTGAGCGACGGTGACAAGATCCACGGTCTGCCGATGGACTCCGGCCCCATGGCGTTGTTCTACAACAAGAAGATCTTCGACAAGTACAAGATCGCGGTGCCGACCACCTGGGACGAGTACGTCGAGGCGGCCCGCAAGCTGCACAAGTCCGACCCCAAGGTCTACATCGCCAACGACGCCGGCGACGCCGGCTTCACCACCAGCATGCTGTGGCAGGCCGGTTCGCGTCCCTACGACGTCGACGGGACCAAGGTGAAGACCGACTTCTCCGACGCGGGCGCCAAGACGTACACCGACACCTGGCAACAGCTCCTCGACGAGAAGCTCCTCGCGCCCATCAACGGCTGGACCGACGACTGGTACAAGGGCCTGGGCGACGGCACCATAGCCACCCTGGCCACCGGCGCCTGGATGCCCGCCAACTTCGTCACCGGTGTGCCGAACGCCTCCGGTGACTGGCGAGCGGCACCGATGCCGGCGTGGACCAAGGGCGACAAAGCAAGCGCCGAGAACGGCGGCAGCTCCCTGGCCCTGCCCGCGCTGGGCAAGAAGAAGGAACTCGCCTACGCCTTCGTCGAGTACGCGAACGCCGGCGACGGCGTGCAGAGCCGCGTCAAGCAGGGCGCCTTCCCGGCGACGACCGCGGAGCTGCAGTCCGACGAGTTCCGCAACACCGAGTTCAAGTACTTCGGCGGGCAGAAGGCCAACGAGATCTTCGCCGACTCCGCCGCCAACGTCGCCGACGACTGGTCGTACCTGCCCTTTCAGCAGTACGCCAACTCGATCTTCAATGACACCGTCGGCAAGGCGTACGTCTCGAACACCGAGCTGGCCGACGGCCTGAAGTCGTGGCAGGACGCCACGGTCAAGTACGGCAAGGAACAGGGCTTCACCGTCGAGTAGTCGAGGCGAGCCCCCGCACCACACCCCCTGTGACACACCGGAAGGACCGTTATGATCTCCACCCTCCTGTCCCAGCTGCACGGGCCGGACGGTGACCCCGGTCCACGCCTCGCGTACGGCGCCGACTACAACCCCGAGCAGTGGCCTCGCGAGGTGTGGGAGGAGGACGTCCGGCTGATGCGTGAGGCCGGCGTCAACCTGGTCTCCGTGGGGATCTTCTCCTGGGCCCGCATCCAGCCGGCCCAGGACGAGTGGGACTTCGGCTGGCTCGACGAGATCATGGGCCTGCTGCACGCGGGCGGCATCGGGGTCGACCTCGCCACCGCCACCGCGTCTCCGCCGCCCTGGCTCACCACGGTGCACCCGGAGATCCTCCCGGTGACCGCCTCCGGCGAGACGGTGTGGCCGGGGGCGCGGCAGCACTGGCGCCCCACCTCGCCGGTTTTCCGCGCCCATGCGCTGCGCCTGGTGCGGGCGATGGCCGAGCGGTACGCGGACCATCCCGCGCTGGTGGCCTGGCATGTCTCCAACGAACTGGGCTGCCACAACATCTACGACTACTCGGACGACGCCGCCCGTGCCTTCCGCGGCTGGCTGCGCGTGCGCTACACCACTCTCGACGCCCTCAACCACGCCTGGGGCACGGCATTCTGGTCCCAGCGCTACAGCGACTGGGCGCAGATCCTGCCGCCGAGGCTGGCCGCCTCCCACCCGAACCCCACGCAGCAGCTGGACTTCAAGCGGTTCTCCTCCGACGCGCTCAAGGAGTATCTGCGCACGGAGCGGGAGGTCTTGCGGGAGATCACGCCCGGTGTGCCGGTCACCACGAACTTCATGGTGATGGGCGGCACCAAAGGCATGAACTACCCCGACTGGGCAGGCGAGATCGACTTCGTCTCCAACGACCACTACGTCCGCCCCGGGCCCCAGGACCGCGACGAGCTGTCCTTCTCCGCCAACCTCACCAGCGGCATCTCGGGCGGCCGCCCGTGGTTTCTCATGGAGCACTCCACCAGCGCCGTCAACTGGCAGCCCGTCAACGTGCCCAAGCAGCCGGGTGAACTGGCCCGCGACGCGCTGCTGCACGTCGCGCACGGCGCCGACGCCGTCTGCTTCTTCCAGTGGCGCCAGTCGGCGGCCGGCGCCGAGAAGTACCACTCCGCGATGGTGCCGCACGCCGGTTCCGACAGTGAGGTCTTCCGCGCGGTCACCAATCTGGGGCAGACGCTGCGGGCGCTCTCGCAGGTCGCGGGGGCCGAGCGGGAACCGGCGCGGGTGGGCATCGTCTTCGACTGGGACTCGTGGTGGGCCAGCGAGCAGGATTCCCACCCCACCTCCCGGCTCGACTACCACCAGGAAGCACTCGACTGGTACTCGGCGCTCCTCGCCCTCGGCGTACGGGCCGATGTCATCACCGCCACGACCGGCCTCGACCGCTACGACCTCCTGATCGCCCCGGTACTGCATGTGATCCCCGCGCCGCTGGCCAAGGAACTCACGCGGTACGTCGAGAGCGGCGGGCACCTGGTCACCACGTACTTCTCCGGTGTGGTCGACGAGAACGACCACATCTGGCTCGGCGGCCACCCCGGAGCACTGCGCGAGCTGCTGGGCATCCGCATCGAGGAGTTCGGTCCGCTGCGCGACGGTGACGCCGTCGAACTGGACGGTGCCGGTACGGGCACCCTGTGGACCGACCGGATCACCGTCACCGACCCCGCGGTGGAGGTACTGGCCCAGTACCGCACCGGGATGTACGCCGGCCGGCCCGCGGTCACCCGCCGTGCGGTGGGCCAGGGCTCGGCCGCGTACGTCTCCACCCGGCTGGGAGCAGGCGGCCTCGCCGGTCTGCTGCCCGAGTTGCTCGCCACCGCCGGTGTGGAAAGTGAACTGCCCGTATCCGCACGAGGACGTGTCGAGCAGGCCGTACGCCGTGACGCCGACAGCCGCTATCTGTTCCTGGTCAACCGGACCGACGAGCCGGTACCGCTGCCCGGGCTGACCGGGGACATCCTGACCGGCCCGGCGGACGCCGAGGGCGTGCTCGTTCTGGCGCCCAGGGAAGTCGCCGTACTGCGACAGCCCGCCCCCTGACTCCCGCGAACCGGACCGCACCCGTTCGAGGGCATCCGAGGGTTGGGGCACCGGCCTGGTCTGGTTCGCCAACGCCACCGGCGACTACCCCAAGGAGATTGGGCGGTGAGCCGACCGAGGACCTCTCGTCGGTTTCACTTCCCGTCCTGCCGACTCCTACTGCTGGTGCCACCTGTAGTACTGGTGGGAGGGATCACAGACCGTCGTTTGCAGGAGGGTGCCATTTCGCACGCTGGGCGTCGACAGACAGAGCCCCAGCCGCGGCCGAGAGGCGAACGCGAGGCCGCCGGTCATGCGAGGGCGAGGTGTCCACGGAATTGCTGGGGTACGGGGGCGAAGCGGCAGGCCATCGTGATCGTGTCGGCGTTCGGGACGGTGAGGCGGTAGCGGGTGCATATCAGGTAGCACAGCGCCATCAGCTGGGTGGTGCCGATGTCGGCGCCGATGCACTTCTTCGGAGCCCAGCCGAACGGTACGTAACACGCCCGGTCGGCCGGCCCGTGCGGCGCGCCGGGCAAGAACCGGTCGGGATCGAAGGTGTCGGCCTCCTGCCAGAACCGGGGATCACGGTGGATCATGTGCGGGCTCACCAGGTAGCTCTGCCCTTTCTCCAGCCGGGTGGCACCGAGGTCGAACGTGGCGCGAGCGCGCCGCACCAGCAGCAGCGGTGGGCTCCACATGCGCAGCACTTCCTTGACGAAACGGTGGGTGACCGGCGCTGCCTTGGCCGGTGCGGCGTAGAACTCGACCGGGTCCACGCTCCCCAGCTCGCGGGTAAGCCGCTGCGCCCACTGCGGGTTGCGGACGAACTCGTACAGCACGCTCGCGGCCGCAGAGCCGGGGGGGGGGGGGGGGGGGGGGGGGGGGGGGGGGGGGGGGGGGGGGCGCCGATCGCGGTGAGTACCGCAGTGACGACATCGAGCGCACGGTCCATGCCCAACTCGGGCAGCATGTCGACGATCGGGTCGGTGAGGTCCAGTTCCCGGGCGCGGCGTCCGGAGGCGCGCTCGCTCAGCACCCGTCGTACAACAAGTCCGGCCCTGATCTGCACGGCGACGAAATGCAGGTGATGGCGTAGGCCGCGGCCGGGGTGACGGTCGATCAGGCGCAGCAGCTTCTGGTTCAAGTCCTTTGTGATCCACGCCGATTCGCGGGCTGTGAGACCTGAGAGTGCGACCGGCAGGATGGACTGCACTGCGATGTCCTGAGCGAGCAGGACGAGATCGACGTCGTCGCCGAGCCGGGCATCGATGACCTGCTCCATCCGTGTGATCATGTCGATGTTGTGGTCGCCGGTGGTGAGTGCGTGCAGTTGGGTGAGCCAGGCGGTGCGGATACGGGACCACCGCACCGGTGTGCTGTGGCGGCGCCGGATCATATCGACGAGGCGATCGGTCATGACGAGGCCGTTCCAGTTCGCACGGCTCACCAAACGTGCGGCGGCCGGTTCGAAGACGCCGAGCTGCCCGTCGTCCAGCCAGAAGACGCCGCCCTCGGCCGCGCTGCGCAGCCGCAGATCGTGCAGGAAATCGTCGCCGTGGTGCGGAGTCGTCATAGCGCTGCCTTTCACGGCCGACGTGGGAGCCGCCGATCGGCGGCTCCCCAGCCCGGTACCGATCAGATGTGGTGGTACACGTACCAGAAGTGGTGCCCGCCGTAGCCGGACCGGATGTTGAGGACCGACTTGGCCGTGCGGAAGAGCTTCCTCATGTCATTCACCTCCTCTCGGGGCGGCGACCCGGTCGTGCAGCTCTGCGGTGAACTGTGGCGGAGCAAGCGCTGGGCCCAGATGGGGCCCGCTGCCGGCAGCGCTGACCGACAGGTGCCAATCACGGGTGATGATGCGGATCAGGTCCTCAAGGAGCGTCATCGTCACGGTCGCCCCGGCGCACGTGTGCGGCCCGAATCCGAAAGGCATGAAAGCCGGATCGTGGCGAGGTGCCGCCCAGCGGCGCGGCTCGAACGCGTCAGGGCGCTCCCAGTGCCGTGGGTGGCGGTGCACAAGGTACAGGCACACGTTCACCTCGTCCTGCGGACCGACTGTGAATCCGGCCAGCTCGTGCTCGCGGCTCGGCGTACGGGCGAACAGCCAGGCCACCGGCCACAGTCGTAGCGACTCCCGGACGATCCACGACGGCTCATCTGTGCCGGTGTCCGGGTGCGTGCCGGCGAGATAGACCGACCAGCCGAGGGCAAAGCCGAGCGAGCCGACCGTGGCGAACAGGAACGACAGATAGACCTCGGCCACCTCACCGGGATCCACCGAAATCCCGGCCCCGGTCACGGCCACATCGAGCAGATCCCGTGGCTCAGCAACACCGGCACGGCGGCGCGCCTGGACCTCCTGTGCGAGGACGCGCATCGCCCGGCGGCGGAACAGGAACCGCGACATCACCCCATGGCGTTGCCGCGCACCGGCCAGCACCGCGCGGGTGATGATGCCGTCAACTGCCTTGTGGAGTTCCGCCGGGGCATCCGGACTCAGAAGCTGTTGCTAAAAGGGTCTTGAGGGTTGCGTTTCCGCTGGTCAGGTATGAAGTGGGCTGAGCGCGGAAGGGTTCGGGCGTCATGATTGTCCGAGCGTGGAGGTGCGGGGATGCCGTCGGTGAAAGGGCTGTTCGAGGAGCGGGAACGTGCGGCGAGGCAGCGGGTGGAACTGCTGCGCGAGGAGGCCGAGCGGGTCCTGGCCGCGCTGCGGGAGGCCGAGACGTTCTGGGAACGGAAGGTCGTCGCGTTGGAAGAGCTCGATGACGCCTTGAGCGTGGACCACGGGTCCGTGGCGGTCGAGGTGGGAGGGGAGTCGCGGCCCGACCCGTCGGTGACGGTGTCGGGTTCGATGGTGCCGCAATGGCGGGCGGACCTGTCGGCCTCCGCGCTCCCGCCGGACTATCAGCGCATCATCGGTGTTCTGGTCGGCCGGGAGGCCGGCGGGGCGGATGGTGACCGGTCGATGATCTGCAGGGAGATCGCCGGTGGGCTGGGCCTGGAGTTGGTGCCGGCGAAGGTGGAGGGGGTGCGGTCGAAGGCGAAGAAGATGGTGGCCCGTGGATGGCTGACCGAGGTGCGGGCGGGACGGTTCACGCTCGCGGACGGCCAGCGAGGCGACGGCTCATGACCATGGTCATCGACCACAGGATCATCGCTTCGGCGCTGACGGTCGTGGTCTCGAAGTCGCGGGCCAGACGGCGCGAGCGCATCAGCCAGCCGAAAGACCGTTCCACCACCCAGCGGCGGGGAAGGATCTTGAAGCCCTTGGTGTCGTCACTGCGCTTGACGACCTCCAGCACGATGTTCAGCGCCTTCGCCGCACCGGCGAGGACAGGGCCGGTATAGCCGCCGTCGGCCCAGATGAGACGGAGCCGGTGAAATCTCTTGCTCAGGAAGGGCAGGAGGGCCTGGAACGCGTCACGGTCACCGATGTCAGCAGGGGCGACGTGGACGCTCAGCAGCAGACCCAGGACGTCGGTCACAATGTGCCGACGCCTCCCGTTGATCTTCTTGTTTCCGTCGTAACCCCGTGAGGCGGCCGGAACGTTGGCGGCGGCCTTCACCGACTGTGAGTCCACGATTCCCGCGCTCGGCTCCACGTTCCTGCCCGCCCGCGCCCTCACCTGCTCGCGCAGCCGGTCGTGGAACTCCGCGATCAACCCCTGCTCCCGCCACCGGCGGAAGAACGCGTACACCCGCTCCCAGCAGGGGAAGTCTGCGGGCATCGCCCGCCACTTGACACCGTTGTCGACGACGTAGCGCACCGCGTCGACCATCTGCCGGTGGCAATAAGACTCCGGCCGGCCCGCCTGCTTGCCCAGCCACGCCGGGACCGGCAGCAACGGGCGCACCCGCGCCCACTCCGCGTCCGTCATGTCCGTCGGGTACCGACGCTCACGGCCGGGCTGATCGGCCGCGTTTCCGTACACGTGCGCGAGACAGTCACACGACCGCGCCGAACCACTGGCCACCGGCCCCATCGATGCGGTGAACTGGAACAACAGGGCCTCCTGGAAACGGTGATCTCGACAACCACTCGCTTCCAAGAGGCCCTGCTTTCATGCCCCGCCCCATGAAGATCACCTATCCGGGATCGACGCGAGGAACATCAGATCGACCGCCAGGCCACATGATCGATTGAACTACGGCTTCTCAGCAGCACGTCCCGCAGGTGCTCGCGGACCAGCAGGTTGCCCGCATCCGGCCAAGTGCTCGTGGGCACAAGCCGCTCGGCCACCAGGCGGGGCAGGTCCGCCCGGTGCGCATCGAGCCGGTGGCGTATCAGGGAGCGTGCCGCGCGGCCGATTTCGATCTGCGCGGATCTGGGGCCGAAGACCCCGCTATGCACGTGGAAGAAGTCGGAGGTCTCCACGAATGCGCCGCGCCGGTTGCCCATCACCTCGCGGGCGGCCACTGGGTCGGCCACGCACAGACGGCCCGATGCGGAGTGCCAGATATCACGGGTGTCGTCGAACTCCGCGGCCAGAAAAGCCAATGGGTCGTGCCGATAGGAGGCGGCACTGCGGTGCCGGCGAGCTGTCCCGCCGCTCGTTGCGCCGTCGGCCGACCAGGCCATGGCATCCTCCTCGATCCAGCAGGCGGCCAAGGCCGTAGGCGCGTTCTTCAGGCCGTCGAGAGACAGCGTCCTCTGCGGGGTGCGGTCTGTCACGCCCCATGTCGGCCAGTCTGCCCGACGACTCGCCACGGGCGCCGAACAGGTGTGGCGCCATAGGAAGGTCTCCACGAAACCGGGGGATTGACACTGCTGCGGAGAGCTTCTTCGCGTCCCTGAAACGAGAGATCTTGCCTGTCTCGAAACGGTGGCCGACCAAGCACCAGGCCCGGCTGGATGTCTTCCGCCGGCTGACCTTCTACAACGACCGGCGGCGGCTCTCCCACCTCGGCCGACTCAGCCCAGCCACCTACGAACAGAGATCAACTACGCTGGCCATCGCCGCATAGCAATAGGTGTCCACGATCACGGGGCAATACCCCGGAGGGATCAGCACTCTTTTGTGAAGCCGCAGGTACGAGAGTGTGCGCTGGTCCCTCGAATAGGGCCGCACCCGCCTGGGATCGCGCGGTCCGGCCCTATTCGAGGGACCACTACCGGGACCACAAGGCCCTTTCTGGTGGTCCTTGTGGCCCTTCTTACCCCGAGACGTCGCTTCGCCCCCGAGATCAGGGTTTTCGGCTGCTAGACACATCCCTGCCGCCCCAAAATGGGCCCGGCCTCTCGTTCACCCTCGAACCTCCTGGGAGGACCCCGTGCTCTCCGCCGAGTCCGCTGCTTTGATCCGTGCCACCCTGCCCGCCGTGGGCGGCGCGCTGGACGAAATCACCACCCGCTTCTACAACACGATGTTCGCCGAGCGGCCCGAACTCCTGGATGGGATGTTCAATCGGGGCAACCAGGCCAGCGGCGCCCAACGCCGGGCTCTGGCCGGCGCCATCGCAGCCTACGCCGGTGCTCTGCTCGCCGACCCTGACACACGACCGGATGCCCTGCTGGCCCGCATCACACACAAGCACGCCTCGGTCGGCGTCACCGACGACCAGTACACGATCGTCCACAAGTACTTGTTCGCCGCTATAGCCGAGGTCCTCGGCGACGCCGTGACCCCTGATGTGGCTGCCGCGTGGGACGAGGTCTACTGGCTGATGGCCGGCGCCCTCATCGCCCAGGAGGCCCGCCTCTACCAGGACGCTCAGGTCGAGCCCGGCCGCACTTGGCGCCAGTGGACCATCGTCGAGCGCCGCGAGGAAACTCCGGACACGGTCTCGTTCCTGCTGCGCCCCGCCGACGGTGCCCCCGCGCCGCGGGCCCGCGCGGGCCAGTACGTGAGCGTGCGGATACAGATGCCCGACGGCGTGCACCAACTGCGCCAGTACAGTCTGTCCTCGGCCCCGTGCGAGGACCTGCGCCGCATCACCGTCAAACGGGTCCACGGAGATGGCGTCCCCGACGGCGAGGTGTCCAACTTCCTGTACGCCCAGGGGCGCCCCGGCGATGAACTCACCTGCTCCGCGCCGTTCGGCGATGTGGTGCTGGACGACGCCGGTACCCCGCTCGTGCTGGTCTCGGCCGGCATCGGAACCACCCCGATGGTCGGCATGCTCGAACACCTGGCCGCCACTGGCTCCACCCGCCCCGTCCTGGTGCTGCACGCCGACCGCTCGCCCGCCGAGCACGCGCTGCGCGCCGACGCCAACCGGCTCGTCGACCACTTGCCCCGGGCTCGTGCCGTGTTCTGGTACGAGCACCCCGGAGCGGAGGAGCAGGGTGCCCGTGTCGGCCTGATGGACTTGAGCGCCACGGACATCCCCGGTGGCGCAACCGCGTACCTGTGCGGACCGCTGCCCTTCATGCGCGCGGTGCGCGGCCAACTGCTCCACGCCGGGATCCTCGCCCGGAACATCCACTACGAGGTCTTCGGCCCCGACCTGTGGCTGGCCGACGACACCTCCTGACCCGGAAGCGTGCCGCGCCCGGGGCGCGTCGCTCCTTGGTTGCGGGTGCGCTCCCAGGCGGTCATGTCCACGCCAGCTGGGTGCACCAGGCCGGAGCGGTCCGACCGGGCGCTGGTGTGTGTATTGCGAGCCGTGATCGGTGTACCTGGCCGATTCGGCCAGGCTGCCCCGGGTGCGGATCGCGGCTGCGAGGGCGTCGGTGACGAGCTCGGTGCGCATGCGATCGTCCAGCCCGCCAGACGCCGTGACGCCAGATCGATCACGGTCGCGAGATGGAGCGGCTTCGCGCTGGCGACCGGGAGGTAGGCGATGTCACCGACGTACTTGGTGTTCACCGCGGCTGCGGTGAAGTCACGTCCGACCAGATCAGGCGCCTTGGCGGCGGCCGGATCGGGAACCGTGGTGCGGTGTCTGCGACAGAGGCGGGTTGGAGCAGGGGCAGGAGGGGCCGCAGACCCCCGTCTACGTCTGGACGATGCTCACTCACACGAGCGGCCCGGCCATGGAGCTCGGCGACCTGGACGACGATCTGGTCCTCCGGACGGCCGATGGGCAGCGCAGCAGCGCTCTCCTCGTCCTGATGGGTGGGGCAAAGTGGCCCAACTGTCCGGAGACGGACACTGGTGCACCTGACCTGAATGACGAGCGACAGCACGGCTCCGCCCTTCGGTGCGGGGCCGCATGCGCACACACCGGAACCAACTGCTTGAGTCGCAGGTTTTCTATCGTTGAAAATTCTGCGTGCACGACCGTTGTGCAGCGTTCGATGTTGTGGCTCAATGTTCGACTATGTGCAGTGCCTCACAGGTTCGAGGCACCCCCGGCTCATCGACGAGGACGACGCCTTGAGACGACAACGCCCACGCCCCCGCGCCCTGTTTAGGGCCCTGACCTGCGCAGCCGCGCTGCTGATACCGGTCGGTGCCACCCTGGTTCCGACGGCGGCTGCCGCACCCGTCGCGCCGGCCGGAGCCACCGCGAACGCCTTCAACGCCGACGATCCGGTCACCGACGTCCACGGGCTGAAGGGGGAGTACTTCAGTATGTCCGCCCCGGGCGCCCGTGACTTCGCCGAGCTCGGCGCTACGGCCCTGGACCCGGAGATCAACCTCCCCGGCCTCACCGGTACGTTCGAGTCGGCAACCGGAAAGACCGAGCACACGACGGCTCGGTGGACCGGACAGCTCGAAGCCCCCGAGACCGGCGAGTACACCTTCTCGGCCATCGGCGACAACGGGTTCCGCCTCTTCCTCGACGGCAACGTTGTCATCGACCACTGGGAACCGGACTGGGACAAGGAGCAGCGCAGCGAGCCGATCACCCTGAAGGCAGGCCAGAAGCACGACTTCAAGCTGGAGATGTTCCAGGACATCGGCGGCGCCAGCATGTTCCTGCGCTGGCAGAGCGACACGGTCAAGAAGCAGATCGTGCCCGAATCCGCGTTCACCCCGCCCGCCGGCTTCGAGGTCTACCCGGTCGCCCTGAGCGTCGCTGCCAACGGCAAACGCCTCCAGGCCACCTTCAGGGACCGCGTCTCGGACTACCGGACGGTGAAGGACCACCTCAAGATCGAGGTCGACACCTCCCCGATGCCGGTGAAGTCGGTGACCCGGGCCTCGAACAACCCGCGGGCGCTGATCATCGATCTCGCCGCTCCGGTCCAGAAGGACCAGCGGGTCAAGGTCGTCTACGACGGCAAGGGCGGACTGAAGTCGGGTACCGAAACGGTCCCGGAGATCGGCCGCACGGCCAAGAACCTCTCCACGCACCGGCTCACCACCACGTGGGGCGACAAGCTGGACGTCAACAACCCGCTGCCCGAGTACCCCCGGCCGCAGCAGGTCCGCGATCAGTGGAAGAACCTCAACGGGCCTTGGGAGTTCGCCGGGGCCACCGAGGGCGAGCAGCCGGTCTTCGGCAAGAAGCTCGACGAGCGGATCATCGTGCCGTTCCCGGTCGAGTCCCAGCTCTCCGGTCTGGAGCGCGACGAGGACCACATGTTCTACCGCAAGCTCGTCACCGTGCCGAAGAACTGGTCGGTCGGCAAGAGCGGCAAGAGCGGTAAGGACGACAAGACGGGCAAGGGCTCCTCGGACAAGCGGTTGAAGCTCAACTTCGACGCTGTCGACTACCAGTCCACCGTCTGGGTCAACGGCACCAAGGTCGCCGCACACACCGGTGGTTACACCGGGTTCAGCGCCGACATCACCGACGCGCTCAAGGGCAGCGGCCCCCAGGAGATCGTCGTCGCCGTCACCGACAGAACGGGGCCGAACCAGCCCAAGGGTAAGCAGTCCACCAACCCCGGCGGCATCGTCTACACCCCGTCCTCCGGCATCTGGCAGACCGTGTGGATGGAGCCGGTCGCGCCCGCCGCCATCGACTCCCTGACCGCCACCCCAGACATCGACACGGGCCGCCTCGCCGTCACTGTCAACTCCGCCAAGGCGTCCGCCGACGCCCGGATCACCGCCGTCGCCCGCGACCGTAAGGGCAAGGTTGTCGGCACGGTCACCGGACCGGCCAATCGCGCCCTGAGCCTGCAGGTCAAGAACCCGCGCCTGTGGTCGCCGGACGACCCCTACCTGTACGACCTCGACGTCCAGCTCACCGACGGCCGCTCCAAGGACGGCGTCGAGAGCTACTTCGGGATGCGCCAGTTGAAGATCGCCAAGGTCGGCGGCTACCAGAAGCTCGTCCTCAACGGCAAGCCGTTCTTCTCGCTCGCCATGCTCGACCAGGGCTTCTGGCCCGACGGGCTGTACACCCAGCCCAGCGACGCGGCCCTCACCTTCGACCTGAAGGCGCAGAAGGACCTCGGCTTCAACGCGGTCCGCAAGCACATCAAGGTGGAGTCGCCGCGCTGGTACTACCACGCCGACCGGCTCGGGCTGCTGGTGTGGCAGGACTTCGTGTCCGGCGACATCGACAACGACACCGGCAAGAACGCCTTCCTCTCCCAGGGGAAGGAGATGATGAAGCAGTTCCACAACTACCCCTCGATCGGCGGCTGGATCGTCTTCAACGAGGGCTGGGGCGAGTGGGACCGGGCCGAGACCGGCAAGATCGCCGAGGACGTCAAGGCGCTGGACCCGTCCCGTGTGGTCAACGCGCACAGCGGCGTCAACTGCTGCTCGTCCAAGGGTGATTCTGGCAAGGGCGAGATCATCGACCATCACGACTACGTGAACAACGACGCGCCGTCCCCGGACCACCGCGCCGCGATGGACGGCGAGCACGGCGGCTTCACGCTCCGTACCCCCGGGCACATGTGGCCGGGCGCCCCCGCCAACATCTACAGCGGGGTCGCGGACAAGGCCGCTCTCACCGCGAAGTACGTCGACAACACCCGTCAGTACTATCTCGCCGCCGCCGGCGCCGAGCTGTCCGGCTCCGTATACACGCAGGTCAGCGACCTGGAGAACGAGCTGAACGGGCTCTGGACGTACGACCGCCGTGAGATCAAGGTCGACCCGAAGAAGGTCCGGGAGATCAACCGCCAGGTGATCGCCGCGGGGGCCAACGCCGGTGAGCGGGACGAGCTGAAGGGCGGCGGTTCCTGGTCGCTCGACGAGAACACGGGCACCACCGCCCGCGACAGTGGTCCCAACAAGGCACACCTCGCCCTGGAGGGTGGCGCGTCCTGGACGCCGGGCGCGAAGGGCTCGGCGCTGAAGTTCAACGGCGAGGGGCAGTACGCGCAGAGCGCCGGTCCGGTCGTGGACACCATGAAGGACTACACCGTCTCCGCCTGGGCCTCGCTGGACACCCTGCCCGGCAACTACGCCACCGTCGTCAGCCAGGACGGCCGGCGCACCGAGAACCCCTTCTATCTCCAGTACGGGCAGGGGGCGTTCGCCTTCTCCACCCCGGGCGGCAAGCGCGCCCGCCTGGAGATCACGCCGGAGACCGGGAAGTGGTACCACCTGGTCGGCGTCCGGAAGGGCGACGAGAGCACGCTGTACGTCGACGGGAAGGCCGTCGCCACCTCCGCGGCCGGACCGGCCGATGTGAGCACCGGTCCGCTCTCCGTCGGGCGGGCCCAGTACGCCGGTGCGAAGGGCGACTTCTGGAACGGCTCCATCGACCAGGTCGGGGTCTACGACACGGCTCTGACCGCCGATGAGGTGAGCGCGCTGCACGGCCGTCAGAAGCCGTAGCGGGCAGTACAGGGGTCCGTTCCCGGTGCCGGAAACCCCGGTGCCGGGAGCGGACCCCTGCGGTGATCAGCGTGCGCTGACGAGGGTGTACGTGCGGCCGTCCGGCAGGCCGGCGATCACGACGGTTGCGCCCAGCGGGCGGCTCCCCGGGCCGCTGAGTGCCTCGAACGCGGTCCACGAGCCGCCGGCCGCGCGGGCTGCGTGCCGGATGTCGCCGTCCGTGCCCACGGCGAGGAGCTGTGCGGACCCGTCGGGCAGACCTGCCGGCGAGACGGCTGAGCCGCGCAGGGGCGTTCCTCCCGACAGCGGATTGCCCCAGCCCGAATTCCGCCGCCCGGCCTCTTGTCCGTCGCGTCGCCGTTCACACGCGCCCAGCCCTGCCACGGCCCTTCCGCCCGGCGGACGTGGTGGTACATCCGCTGGTCATGGCGGTACGCGAGGAACCGGCCGGGCGCCGCTTCCTCCAGGGCAGCCCCGCCGGGCCCGGCGGATCGCGCGCCGGAAGTGAGCGCTTCCACGGTGGACAGCACAGGGGCCGGCCCGGCGACGAACGGGAGAGCTTCTCCGTCGTCGCCGGGCCGACCGGTCACCGCCTCATTGGCCCCCGGGGATCACGGGGGGATCACGGGGCCCAGGGGGCGTCCACCGCCCAGGTGGTGTCCTCGGCGAACATGGCCGCGTTGTCGAACGCCCGCCCGCCGCCCGGGGTGGCGAGCCACACCTCGGAGTCGATGTGACGTAGATAGCTGCCGGGGAGGTTGGCGCTGGTGAACCGCACCCCGCCGTTCCCGGCGACCGCGCACCAGGTGGCATCCGCCTTGAACAGCGCGGAGTTGTCGTTGGCGTCGCGGCGGACCCGGAAGTCCCGGTGGCGGAGGAACTCGCCGGGGTAGTTCCGGGACTCGAAGGAGTAGCAGTTGCTGTTGGCGAGACCGGTGACGGTCTTCCAGGTCGCGTCCGCCTTCAGCACACCGGAACTGCCGCTGTTTACCACCTCGGTGAGGGCCAGTGAGTCGAAGTGGCGCAGGTGCTTCGTCGCGTGCCCTGGCGTGGTGACCCGTAGCGATGTGTACTGCCCGGTGGGCAGCGTCACCGGGGGAGCGGGGTTTCGGGACGCGTTGATCAGGGCCTGGTTGGCGGCCTTCACCCGCGCCGCGTCCACCTTTACCACCTGGCGGTCATAGGTGAGGAGCCCGTTCGCCTCGTTCTCGACATCGGTGATCTCCGTGTAGACCGACGCGGAAAGCCCGGCGGCCAGTTGGCCGACCCGGATGCTGTCGAGGAGGCCGACGAACCGGTTGTTCAGCGCCGCGATGCTCGGCTGGTCCTCATAGCTGAAGCCGCCGCCCGGATACCACTCGTGGCCCGGCACCTTGTAGCCGAGCCCGCCGAACTCGCCGAGGACGGCGGCCCGGGTCGCGGTCGGGGCGGTGTTCCCGGGGCCGACGTAGATGTGGTTGTCCACCACGTCGCCGTTGCCCCCGTCGACCGAGCCGCAGCAGTTGACCCCGCTCATATTGTTGACCAGCCGTGAGGGGTCCTGGGCCTTTACCTCGTCGGCGATCCTGGCCTGGTCGTACTGTCCCCAGCCCTCGTTCTGGTTGACCCACATGACCACCGACGGCGAGCTCCGGTGCTGGTCGATGACGGCCCGGTACTCCGCCTCCCACTGGGTGCGGGCGGGACCGTCCGGGACCTTGCCGGTATCCATCGACGGCATGTCCTGCCACACCAGCAGGCCCAGCCTGTCCGCCCAGTAGAACCACCGCTGCGGCTCCACCTTGATGTGCTTGCGGACCATGTTGAAGCCGAGGTCCTTGTGTGCCTGTAGGTCGTACTTGAGCGCCTCGTCGCTCGGCGCGGTGTAGATGCCGTCCGGCCAGTAGCCCTGGTCCAGAGTGCCGGTCTGGAACACGAACTTCCCGTTGAGCACCGGTCGCAGGATGTTGTCGACCTTGGCGATCCCCACGGACCGCATGCCGGTGTAGCTGCCCACGGTGTCGGTGACGGCCGAGCCGTCGAGGAGGTCGGCCCGCACGTCGTACAGGAACGGGTCCTCGGGGTTCCACAGCCGCGGGTTCGGAACGGGGACGGAGATCTCCCCGCCCACCGCGCCGGTCGCCGTCCCCACGGCGCTGCCGCCGCTGGAGACGGTGACCCGGGCGATCCGGCCTGCCGCGCCCGCCGTCTCGACCTTCACCCGCACGGTGCTGTTGCCCAGGTTCGGCGTCATGTCGAGGCGGGTGATGTGGGCGGCCGCCACGGGCTCCAGCCAGACGGTCTGCCAGATGCCGGAGGCCGCGGTGTAGAAGATTCCGCCGCCCGGATGCGGCTTCACGTCGTTGATGCGCTGCTTGCCGACCGCCTGGCCGCCGGTCTGGCTCGGGTCGTAAACCGATACCACGACCGTGTTGGTCCCGCCGTTGAGCCGCGGGGTGATGTCGTACGAGAACGCGTCGAAGCCACCCTTGTGGGCCCCGACCTGGGTGCCGTTGACCCATACCGTCGTCTGCCAGTCGGACGCGCCGAAGTGGAGCTTCACCCGGCGGTTGTTCCAGTTGGCGGGGACGGTGAAGGTCCGCTTGTACCAGAGCTTGTCGTTCTCGGTGATCCGGCGCTGGATGCCGGAGAGCGCGGATTCGGCGACGAACGGGACCCGGATCTGCTCCGGGAAGGCTGTGGGCTGCCCGGCATCACGGCCGGTGACCGCGAAGTCCCAGATGCCGTTGAGGTTCGTCCAGTCCGGGCGGGTGAGCTGCGGGCGGGGGTACTCGGGCAGCGGCTTGTCGACCGGAACCTGGTTCGTCCAGGGCGTCGTCATGGGCGCCGGCTTCGGCGTCCATGCGGCGGGCGCGGCGGCGACCGGAGCGGCGGCGCCGCCCACGAGTGCGGTGGCCACCAGGGCGAGCAGGCCGGTGGTGGCCGTTAATCTCCGCCACCAGGTGCGGTGGCGCGGTGCGGGGGCTGGCCGCATGTGGGAATTCCTTTCTCGGTCATACCGAAGAACTCCCCGCGCCGGGGTGGCGCGGGGAGAGCGGCGGTCCGTCGCTCAGAGGAGCCGCCACAGGTGGTCGGCCGTTCCGCTGTCGTCGTACTGGACGATATGA
Source organism: Streptomyces changchenzhani (assembly GCF_039766235.1). Classification (NCBI taxonomy): domain Bacteria; kingdom Bacillati; phylum Actinomycetota; class Actinomycetes; order Kitasatosporales; family Streptomycetaceae; genus Streptomyces; species Streptomyces changchenzhani. Next base: position 484,821 of record NZ_JBDHNH010000004.1, read on the forward strand.
GCGCTGTCGCCGGTGGACATCGCGTCCACCCCGAGCACCTTGTCCGCGTGCCGGTTGCGGATCCGGTACCAGCCGTCCCCGTCCGGGACGAGCCGCCACAGGTGGTCGGCGGTGTCGTTGTCGTCGTACTGCACGATGTGCGCGCTGTTCGCGGTGGACATCAGGTCGACGCCCAGCACCTTGCCGGAATGCCGGTTGCGGATCCGGTACCAGCCGTCGCCGTTGGCCACCAGCCGCCACAGGTGGTCGGCCGTCCCCGTGTCGCCGAACTGCACGACGTGGGCGCTGTTGGCGGTGGACATGCCGTCGACGCCCAGCACCTTGCCGGAGTGGCGGTTACCGATCCGGTACCAGCGGTCCGCGAGCCATGGTTCGGCGTCCGGGGCGGCCGTCGGGAAGGACGTGATCCGCAGCCGCGCCGCGCCCATCGGCACGAGCGTGACCTCCTGGACCGGCTCGTCGGAGCGCGCGGGGCTCGGCTGGAGGGGGGCGACCACGTGCTCGTCGTCCGCCGTCCACTCGGGGATGCGCCGGGCGCGGGCGGTGATGGTCAGCGGGGTGCCCTCCAGGGTGAACGGGTTGTCGCCGGGGGCGCGGCCCGTGGAGCGGTGGCGCAGGGATGCCGTGGGGCGGGCGCTGTCCAGGACGAGGCCGTAGTTCCAGGGGCTCGTGGCGTGGACCGCGTACTGCGGGAACGTGTCGCTGCCGCCGATCCGCTCGTAGCGCTCCCCGATGCGCAGCGAGTATGTGAGCGGCCCGTGGTCGACGCTGACGGAGTCGTGGTTGTCCGCCCAGGTGCGTACGGCGGTCCGCTGCGGCAGGCGCAGGGTGACCTTGTCACCGCTCGACCAGGTCCGTTCGATCCGGGTGAAGGCAGGCCCGGCCGGGGCGGCGACCCGCTGCCCGTTGACCCGGATCTCCGGGTCCGCGCACCAGGCGGGGACCCGCAGCACCAGCGGGAAGCGCAGCGGCTTCGGCGAGGCCAGGGAGAGCGTGACGGTGTCCGTGAAGGGGTAGCCGGTCTCCTCGGTGAACGTCACCTCCGTGCCGTCCGCGACCTTCGCCCTCACCTCGCTCGGCGCGTACATCGCCGCCGCGAGACCGCCGTCCGGGGTGGCGAGCCACAGCTCCTCTGTGAAGTACGGCCAGCCCATGCCGTAGTTGTGCGGGCAGCAGCGGTACTGGTCCACCCCCGGCAGGAACGCCAGCATGGCGAAGCCGTTCTGAAACTGGCGGTCCCGCTTGGGCACGTTGTCCAGGTCCACGCTGTTGGCGCAGGTGACGTAGTGCGCCGCCTTGCCCGACGGGTCGAGCGAGGCCGGGAGCGAGTTGAAGGCCAGCTCCTCGCAGCGGTCCGCCCACAGCGGGTCCCCGGTGATCCGGGTGAGCAACTGGTGGCTCGCCATGAACTCGACGATGCCACAGGTTTCGAAGCCCTGGCGGGGGTCGCCGTGCCCGGGCCGGGCGTTCTCGTCCCCGGCGAATCCGCCGCCGGGGAACTGCCCGTAGGCGTCCATGGCTCTGGCGTACGTGCCATAGGTGTTGCGGGTGTCGGTGGCCGAGCCGCTGCGCAGCGCGAACTGAGCGGGCTCGCGGAAGCCCTGCGCGATGTTCACGTTGTGCGGGTCGACCAGATTGTCGCCCCAGTTGGCCCCGTACCGGTGGATCTTGTCGACGAGGTCCAGGAGGAACGCGTCGCCGGTGCGGTTGTAGAGCCACATGACGCTGTCCAGGCCGTCGCCCCAGCGCAGCGCGATCCAGCTGGTGTCGAACGCGCCCCGGCCCTGGGCGTTCATGTAGCGGAAGAACCTGCTGAGGAACGGGATGACGCGGGTGTCGCCGCTGTACTCCTGCCAGGAGCGCAGGGCCTGGATCAGCGGGAGGAACGGCCAGAAGTCGGGCCCGCCGTTGAGGGAGGTCCGCAGCGCCTTCGGGCCGAAGAAGCCGTCGGACTGCTGGGTGGCGAGGATCGCGTCCAGCCAGCGGCGGGTGGCGGCGAGTGCGGTCGTGTCACCGGTGACGATCGCGAGGTCGGTGTAACCCCGCAGCCAGTACGGCACCTCCTCCCAGCCGCCACGCTCCGGGCGTACCCAGCCGGTGGCCGTGAAGTCGAGGAAGTGCGAGAACTCCTCGTACCGGCCGCACAGGCCCTCCAGCTGGAGCCGGAGCTGACCGGCCAGCCAGCCCCGCGCCCGCACCGCGCCCGGCGGAAGCTTCAGGAAGGCGGTGGGGTGCAGCGGAGCCGCGTTGGGGTGGTAGTGGCCGCCCGGGGCGGCCGGGGCCCGGCTGTGGTCGGGCGTCGCGGCGGTCGCCCACCGGCTCGTCGCGCCCGTGGCGACGGCGGTGGCCACTGCGGTGGTCATGAGCTGCCTTCGGTTCAGGGGCATCGGTGCGGCTCCTGCTCTTGCGGACCGGCCGCTGTGCCGCGGCCGGCTCGGTGGGGGTGGCTGCGCGGCACCGTGGCCGGGCAGTGCGGGGCTGCTGGGCGGTGCGGAGTGACCTGACGTGCGGCTGAGCGGTGAGCGGGCTGCTGCCGGGCGTGGGGCGGGCTGTCCGGCCCGGGGAGCGGTGGGGCGGTCTGCGGGGTGCATGCCGAAGGTCGCCGTCGCGTGGCGTGGCGTCGGACGGCTGCCGTTCTTTCAACGTTGGAAAAGGGCGTCCGGCGGTATGACAGCACGGTGTCGGGCCGGTGTCCAGACTCTGCGCAGGGCCCGTTGCCGTACGGCGGACAGATTCCCCCGCGCGAGCCCCGGCGGTCGTCCGACACATTTTGGAAACGCATCGCCATCGCTCTTGCCGCCCGTGCCACACCGCATATATAACGTTGTAAAACGAGCCGCCGACAGGCCGCGCAGGCTCTCACGACCGCTGTTCCCGCAGTACGGAGCAGGGGCGTGAGCAATGCAATGACATCAGCCACCGAGCGGCCGATGCCTCGTCCCGCATGCCCGACCGCACGCCGATCAGCGTGCCGTCAACCCGCCAAGGAGCGTTCCGCGCATGATGATCCAGCGTCGATCCCGTACCCTCGCCGTGGCCTGCCTCCTCGCCGCCACCGCCACGCTGGCCGCCGCCGGCTGCGCCAAGTCGGAGACCTCCAGCAATGCGGGCGGCGACAGCAGCCAGGGGGCCCAGGAGGTCAAGACCCCCGATTCCTCGTCCGGTTCGGGCTGCTCGCTGAAGACCTACGGCGCACCGAAGCTGGACCTGAAGGACGCGGTGGTCGGCTTCTCCCAGTCGGAGAAGGAGGCCAATCCGTTCCGGATCGCCGAGACCCAGTCCATCAAGGACGAGGCCAAGAAGATCGGCGTCAAGAAGCTGCTCACCACCAACGCCCAGTCCCAGCTGTCCAAGCAGATCAGCGACATCCAGGACATGCTGTCCCAGGGCGCGCAGTTCCTCATCGTCGCCCCGCTCAACTCCGACGGCCTGGAGCCCGCGTTGAAGGCGGCGGCCGCCAAGAAGGTCCCCGTCCTCACCATTGACCGTACGGTCAACTCCACCGCCTGCAAGGACTACGTGGCCTTCCTCGGCTCCGACTTCGTCGAGCAGGGCAAGCGCGCCGCCGATGCGATGATCAAGGCCACCGGCGGCAAGGGCAAGGTCGCCATCCTGCTCGGCGCCTCCGGTAACACCGTCACCACCGACCGCACCAAGGGCTTCGTGGACCAGGTCAAGGCCGAGGCGCCCGGCCTGGAGATCGTCGCCCAGCAGACCGGCGAGTTCGCCCGCGACAAGGGCCAGCAGGTTATGGAGCAGCTCATCCAGTCCAAGCCCGACATCACCGCCGTCTACGCGGAGAACGACGAGATGGGCCTTGGCGCGATCACCGCCCTGAAGGCCGCCGGGAAGAAGCCCGGCAAGGACGTCAAGATCGTTTCTATCGACGGCACCCGCAACGCCGTCCAGGCCCTGGTCGACGGGGAGTACAACGCGGTCATCGAGTCCAACCCGCGCTTCGGCCCGCTGGCCTTCGCCACCGCGCAGAAGTTCTACGCCGGTGAGGAGATCGCGAAGAACGTGATCATCACCGACCGGGAGTACGACGAGGCCAACGCCAAGGACTCGCTCGGCGGAGCGTACTGACCCCACCGGAGGCCGGCCGCTGTGACCGTCCCGGCGCTTGCGGCGGCCCGGCCCCACTCCCGTAACACCGAAAGGCCAGGATTCATGGCACCAACCGAAGCGACACCCCAGCATTCGGTGACCGCCGGGGCGGGCGACCCCGCCGCGGCAGCGACCGTGCTCGAAGCGCGCTCGGTGAGCAAGCGGTTCCCGGGCGTCGTCGCCCTGGACGGCGTCTCCTTCTCGCTGCACGCGGGGGAGGTCCACGCGCTCGTCGGCGAGAACGGGGCCGGCAAGTCCACCCTCATCAAGGTGCTCACCGGCGTCTACCAGAGCGACGAGGGCGAGGTGCGGGTGGCAGGCGAACCGGTCCGCTTCTCCCGCCCGTTCGAGGCGCAGCAGGCCGGGATCTCCACCATCTACCAGGAGGTGAACCTCGTCCCGCTGATGAGCGTGGCGCGCAACATCTTCCTGGGCCGGGAGCCAAAGAATCGTTTCGGGCTCATCGACTTCGCCCGGATGAACCGCGAGACCACCGAACTCCTCGACGGGTTCGGCGTCCGCGTCGACCCCCGGCGGCCCCTGCACACCCTGGGCATCGGCACCCAGCAGATGGTCGCGCTCGCCCGCGCCGTCTCCGTACAGGCCCAGGTCGTCATCATGGACGAACCCACCTCGTCGCTGGAGCCTCGCGAGGTCGAGACCCTCTTCCGGGTCATCGAGAGCCTGCGCGGCCAGGGCATCGCCGTCCTCTACGTCAGCCACCGCATGGACGAGCTCTACCGCATCTGCGACCGGGTCACCGTCCTGCGCGACGGCCGCCACATCCACACCGGCGACCTGGCCGGACTGGAACGCATGCAGCTCGTGTCGATGATGCTCGGCCGCGACATGGCCGAGGTCCGGCGCGACGGCCTCACCGGCTTCGACGCCGGGGGCCACGACGCGGCCCGCACCCCCGTCCTCACGGCCACCGGCCTCGCCCGCCGCCACCAACTGCACGACATCTCGCTGTCGCTGTACGCCGGTGAGGTCCTGGGACTGGGCGGACTCCTCGGCTCCGGCCGCAGCGAGACCGCGAAGGCGCTGACCGGCGCGCTGCCCCTGGACGGCGGGGAGATCACCGTCGACGGCAAGCGCCTCGGCCGCCCCACCCCCGCCGCCGCCATTCGCGCGGGCATCAGCATGCTCCCCGAGGACCGCAAGGCCGATGGCATCGTCCCCGGACTCTCCGTCCGCGAGAACATCGTGCTCGCCGCGATGCCCCGGCTCTCCAGGGGCGGGATCGTCTCCCGCGACCGGCAGGACCGGATCGTCGACATCTTCATGAAACGGCTGCGCATCAAGGCCTCCAGCCCCGAGCAGAAGGTCGGCGAACTCTCCGGCGGCAACCAGCAGAAGGTGCTGCTCGCCCGCTGGCTCTGCCTGGAACCCAAGGTGCTGCTGCTCGACGAGCCCACCCGCGGCATCGACGTCGGCGCCAAGGCCGAGGTGCAGAGCCTCATCGACGACCTCGCCCGGGAGGGGCTCGCCGTCCTGCTGATCTCCTCCGACATCGAGGAGCTCATCGAGGGCGCCGACCGCATCGTCGTCCTGCGCGGCGGAGCGGTCGCCGGTGAACTCGCCGGCGACGAGGTGGACGAGAGCCGCCTCCTCGAAGTGCTCGCCGACCACACGCCCGATTCCGGTGGCAAGGTCCAGGCCGCCCAGGAGGACCCCAGATGACCCAGGCCACCCTGACCCGCCCCGCGAAGCCGCTGGCCCGGCTGCGCGACCCAGCCTGGTACCAGGAGTACGGGGTGTACGCGGCCGTCGCCGTCGTGCTGCTGTTCAACGCGCTGTTCACCGAGCACTTCATGACGGCGGACAACCTGCGCACCCAGCTCGTCCAGGTCGCGCCCATCGTGATCGTCGCGCTCGGCATGGCCCTGGTCATCGGCACCGAGGGCATCGACCTCTCCGTCGGCTCCACCATGGCGCTCGCCGCCGCCCTGCTGCCGCTCTACCTCGGCTACGGTCTGGTGCCCGCGCTGCTGATCGCGCTGCTCGCCGGAGCGGTGGTCGGCGCGATCAACGGCGCGCTCGTCTCCCTCGTGGGGCTGCAACCCATTGTCGCGACCCTCGCCCTGTTCGTCGGCGGCCGGGGCCTCGCCCTCGTAATGGCGGACGGTCAGCTCAAGCAGATCGTCAACCCGGACATCCTCGCGCTCGGCACCGGATCCTTCCTCGGCATCCCCCTGGTCGTCCTCATCGCCGGCGTGCTCGCGCTGGCCGTCGCGTTCCTGGTGCAGCGCACCACCTTCGGGCGGCAGATCGTCGCCATCGGCGGCAACCGCTCGGCCTCCGCACTGTCCGGACTGCCCGTCAAGCGGGTCCTGATCGGCGTCTACATCCTGTGCGGGGTGATGGCGGCCCTCGCCGGCATCCTCGCCACAGCCAGGCTCACCGCCAGCGACCCGTCCTCGCTCGGCACCCTCATGGAACTCTCCGCCATTACGGCCGTCGTCGTGGGCGGCACCCCGCTGGGCGGCGGCTCCATCCGGGTGCTCGGCACCGTCGCGGGCGCCCTGCTGATGCAGCTCCTGCGCGCCACCCTCGTCAAGCACGACCTGCCCGACTCCACCGCACAGATCGCCCAGGCGGCCATCATCATCGCCGCCGTCTACGTCGCCCGGGAGCGTAGGTCCCGATGAACAACACCACACCCGCTCCCGTGTCCGCGGCCGAGGCCCCGGCGCCGCTCAAGAACGCCCCCTCACGGCCCGAACCCCGCCCCGATCGCACCACCGGCTCCCGTATCGGCGAACTCGTCCAGCGGCAGGGCGTGCTCGCGGTCCTGCTGACCGTGATCCTCATCGCCTCGTTCGTCTACCCGACGTTCGCCAGCCTCGACAACGCCCGCGGCGTCACCGTCCAGGCGTCCTTCCTCGCCGTCGTCGCCCTCGGCATGACCCTGGTCATCATCACCGGCGGCATCGACCTCTCCGTCGGCTCCGTCTTCGCCCTCGGCGGCGTGCTGGCGGCCTGGGCCTCGCAATGGGGCTTCTTCGCCGCGCTGCTGGTGCCCCTGGCAGTCTGCGGCGCGATCGGACTCCTCAACGGGCTGCTCATCGCCCGCGCGAACATGGCTCCCTTCATCGTCACGCTCGCCACGCTGCTCGCCGCGCGCGGCATGCTGCTCGCCTTCACCGACGAAGGGGCCACCACCTACCTGGTGCCCAAGGACTCCGCCTTCGCCGAGCTCGGCCAGGGCAGCGTCTGGGGCTTCGGCTACCCGATCCTCATCGCCCTCGCCCTCTTCGGGGCGGGCGGGCTGCTGCTCCAGCGGACCTCGTTCGGGCAGACCCTCTTCGCCGTCGGAGGCAGCAGCGACGCGGCCACCCTGATGGGCCTGCCCGTCGCGCGGACGAAGATCCTCGTCTACACCCTCAGCGGACTGCTCGCCGGACTCGCCGGAGCGCTGAACGCCGCCCGCCTCTCCTCCGGCGTCACCATCGTCGGCGTCGGTATGGAACTCGATGCGATCTCCGCCGTCGTCATCGGCGGCACCCTCCTCATCGGCGGCGCGGGCTCGATCAGCGGCACCCTCTGGGGCGTCCTGCTGCTCGCCGTGATCCAGAACCTGATCAACCAGATCGGCTCGCTCAACTCCTCGTACCAATCGGTGGTCAGCGGCGGCTTCCTCATCGTTGTCGTGGTGGCGCAGCGTTACCTCGCGCGCAGCCGAAGAACCACCTGAACCGCACGGATCGGGCCGAGTCGAACCAAGTACAAGGAGTGCCGTGGGCGTCAGCCTCAAGGACGTAGCTCAACGGGCGGGCGTGTCCATCAAGACCGTGTCGAACGTGGTGAACAACTACCAGCACATCACCCCCAAGATGCGAGCCAAGGTCCAGCAGGCGATCGACGAGCTCGGCTACCGGCCGAATCTCACCGCCCGCCACCTGCGCAAGGGCCGCACCGGCATCATCGCCCTCGCCGTCCCCGAATTCGGCAACCCGTACTTCGCGGAGCTGGCCGGCGCGGTCGTCGACGCCGCCGCCCGGCACGACTACACCGTCCTGGTCGACCACACCGGCGGCCTCCGCGAGAAGGAGCTGCTCGTCAGCCAGGGGTTCCGGTCCCACGTCATCGACGGCCTCATCCTCAGCCCCATCCACCTGGAGACCGAGGACCTGATGGCCCGCACCGAGACGGCACCGCTGGTACTGCTCGGCGAGCGCGAGTACGAGGCCCCGTACGACCACATCGCCATCGACAACGTGGCCGCCGCCCGCGAGGCCGTCGCCCACCTCATTGCCCTCGGCCACCGCAGGATCGCCTTCCTCGGCTCCCGCACCGGCCGCGAACGCCAACCCGCCCATCTGCGGCTGCGCGGCTGGCGCGAGGAGCTGGCGGCCTCCGGCATCGAACCCGACGAGTCCCTGGTCGTCGTCACCGACGGCTACGGCCGCGAGGACGGCGCGGCGGCCATGGGCTCGCTCCTCGACCGGGGCGAACGGCCCGACGCCGTCTTCGCGTACAACGACCTCATCGCGATCGGGGCGATGCGCACCATCACCGAACGCGGTCTCCTCATCCCGTCCGACATCGCGGTCGTCGGCTTCGACGACATCGAGGAGAGCCGGTACGGGGCCACCACCCTCACCACCATCGCGCCGGACAAGGCGGCCATCGCCCAGCTCGCCGTCGACAGCCTCATCGAACGCCTTGCCGGCACCCCCGTCGCCGAACCCCGGCGGCCCCGGCCCGGCTACCGTCTCGTCGTCCGCGAATCCACCACCCCCGGACAGGCCGCCCGCTGACGCTCCGCGCCTCCCGCCGGGCGGACCGCACTCTCCAAGGAAACTCCTCATGCCCACCGTGCACCGCAAACCGTTCGGCCGTGTCCACGGGCAGACGGAGGTCGGCCTCTGGACCCTCGACTCGGGAACCGGCGTCCGGGCCGAGATCCTCACGTACGGCGGTGTCCTGCACAGCCTCACCGTGCCGGACACCGCCGGCGACCCCGGCCCGGTCGTCCGCTCCCTGCCCGCCCTCGACGACTACACCGACAAGAACCCGTACTTCGGGGCTGTCGTGGGCCGGTACGCCAACCGCATCGCCCACGGCCGCTTCACCCTCGACGGCACCACCCACCACATCCCCGCCAACGACCGGAGCCACGCTCTGCACGGAGGCCCCGACGGCTTCCACACCAAGGTCTGGGAGGCGGCAGGACACCGTACCGACACCACCGCCGTCCTCCGGCTCACCCTGCGCAGCCCCGACGGCGACATGGGCTTCCCCGGAGCGCTCGACGTCACTGTCACCTACACCCTGGACACCACCGGGACCCTCGCCGTCGACTACACGGCCGTCACCGACCGGCCCACCATCGTGAACCTCACCCACCACGCCTACCTCAACCTCGGCGCCGACGACGTCCTCGGCCACACCCTCCAGGTCGACGCCGACCACTACCTCCCCATCGACCACGACGGCATCCCCGAAGGCCCGCCGGCCCCGGTGAACGGCACCCCGTTCGACCTCACAGCCCCGCAGCCCATCGGCGAGCCCCTCGCCCGCCCGGACATCCAACTGGGCCGCGCCGGAGGCTTCGACCACTGCTGGGTACTGCGCCCCGCCGCTCCCGCCACCCTGCGCCGGGCGGCCCGCCTCACCGCCCCCGGCGACCGGCGGACCCTGGAGCTCTGGACCACCGAACCCGGCCTCCAGGTCTACACCGCCAACCAGCTCGACGGCGCGTTCACCGACGGCACGGGCCGCCGCCACCAGCGCCACGGCTCGCTCTGCCTGGAGACCCAGCACCTGCCCGACTCGCCCAACCGCCCCGACCACCCCAGCACCGTGCTGCGCCCCGGAGTGACGCTGCGCAGCCGCACGGAATGGCGCTTCCCACACCTGGACCGGAATCCGGAACGGCCGTAGGGAAACGGTTCCCGTCCCGACGGCGCCCTGCTGCAGTTCCCCGGTCGCCAGAATTCCCAGGTTCAACAGGCGGCGCGCCTCTCCACGTAACGGGCCGCCGTACCGCCCGGACCCGTTTCGAGGCGTCCGGGCGGTACGGCGGCAACCTCAGGGAGTGGCCAGTTGCCTCCCCTGCCGAGTTACCGGTGAGATGGCAGCGAGGCCCTCGCACCCCCGCCGTTGATCACGAACTGCGAGCCGGGTTCGACCAGGATGTTCCCGTCCGCCGAGTCGGTGATCGTCACGTTCGAGAGCGTCGCGCTGCCGCGCGCTCCGCCCATGGCGAGGATGCCGGAGCCGTTGTTGGACTTGGAGATCGTTACGTCCGTGATCTTCACGTCCGGCATGGCGCCACCGCCGGTCTTGAACTGGATGCCGTCGTACGTCGAGTCGTGGATGTCGGTGTCGCGGATCGTCACACCGGGGATGCCCTGACCCTGCGCGAACAGCGTGATGGCGCCGAACTCCTGATCCTCGTTCCAGAACGCGCCGCCCGTGCGGTACAGACCGTTGTTTGCGATCAGTGTCTGCCCGGAGAAGGGCAGCGGGTCGTGGTCCGTCGCGAGCATGATGCCTGGGTAGTTCATGGTGTCGGAGATCAGGTTGTTCTCGATCCTATTGCCGTAACCTCCGTACACCGCGATGCCGTTGGCGCGCCATGGGAGCTGGATGGTGTTGTTGCGGAAGGCGTTGTCGTGGCCTGTGTCCACCGCCTGGTCCTTCACGTACTTGTTGGCCCAAACCGCGAGGGCATCGTCACCGGTGTTGCGCAGCGAGGAGTTGAACACGGTTGAGTTGCGGGTTCCGTTGGAGAAGTTCACCCCGTCGGCATAGGTGTTGCGAATCCGCATGCCGCTGAACTCCACGTCGCCCGGGCCCCACAGGGCCGGGATGTTGTCGTAGTCGCGGCCGACCCAGGCGCCCACGTTGGCGTGCTCGATCCACACATTCGTGATCTTGGTGTCCTCGCCGAAACGGCCGTTGAGCCCGACCCCGCCTTCCTGGTTGCCGTCCCCGCCGCGGATGGTGCCCGAGCCGAAGACGGCGATGTCGGAGATCTTGGTGTTGTCGTCGATGTCGAAGCCGAAGTTGCCCTCGTGCGGGTGGTTGATACCGCCCGCCTCATGCGGCGGGGTCAGCGTGTAGAGCTGGGAGTGCCACATGCCCGCGCCTCGGATGGTGACGTCCTTGATGCCCACCTGGTTGTACTGGCCGCGGTTCTCCGGGTCGTCGGTGAGGATCTTCTGTTCCTGCCGCCACTGCCCGGCCGGGATCCACACGCACTCGATCTGGCCCCTCTGGTCGGCGGTCACGGCACGCTGGATGGCGCCGGTGTCGTCGATCCCGTCGTTCGGGATCGCACCGTACTGAGTGATCGAGGTGCACGCGGCCGGCTTGCTCGCGGCCGGTGCCACCTGCTCCAGATCGATCAGATCGACGATGTAGAAGGCGGCGTTGTCACCGGCGTCGCGTTGCAGCCGGAACTTGGTGCCCTGCGGGTACGTCTGCGCGAGGAGCGCGTGCGACTCGTCGAACAGCCGATGTGCGTCGCCGCCCGGGGTGTTGGTCAGTCCCTCGGGCTGATCGGTGGTGCCGTACAACCAGCTGTGTTTTGAGGAGAGGGGCACCTTCTGTACGAACTTTCCGTCGGCGTAGAGGCTGAGTGTGGCCTCCCTGCCTCCGCCACCCGCCGCGTCCGGGATGGAGTTGCGTATGACGATCGAGTTGGACGCACTGTTGGAGGTGAACTCCACGTGCTGGCCGGTCGAGTTGAGGCGTACCGACTTCCGCCCCGAGGACTCGGTGGCGAAGTTGGTGTGTCCGAAGGTGCGCTTGACGTCGGTCTCAAGGAGCGTGCCCTCGTATGTGCCGTCCTCCGCCTCGTACTCGACGTACGGCACGGCCGCGCCGCGCCCGACCACGACGGATCGCGCGAAGACGTTGTTGTCCTCGTTCGTCTCGTCCACCACGTCGGTGGCGTCGGCGGTCGCGGTCAGGGTGGCTCCGCCGCTGGTCGCGGTCCAGCTGCCATTGATGCCCACGGTCGCCGTCTGGCCGGCGGGTATCGCGGGTGCGGTGCCGTTCAGGGTGGCGCTGCCCACGGTCAGCCTCGTGACCGAGCCGGCGCTTACTGAGCTGGTCCCGCGGTTGTGCACCTTCACCGCGAACGTGACGTTCGCCCCGACGGCAGGATTGGCCGGGCTGGATGTGATGCCGGTGATCTCCAGGTCGGGGCCCGGGCTCTGGCCCACGGTCAGTTTCGTGGCGGCGGTGCGGCTGTTGTTGCCGTTGTCCTGCTCGGGAATCGTGTCTGTCGGGTCGACCGCCGCGGACACGGTGTAGCTGCCCTGTGCCCGCTTGCCGATGGTGACCGGGACGGTCGCCGACGCACCAGCGCCGAGCGCGGCCACCGGGGCACTTCCTGTGACCGTGCCGTCCAGGCTGACGTTCACCGTCGTTGCGCCCGCGGCCGCCGAACCGGCGTTGCGCACCGTGGCGTTCACCTTGATCGTGTCGCTCTCCGAGGGTTGTGCGGGATCCCAGGAGAGGTCGTTGAGGGTCAGGTCCGGGTTGGGTGCCCCGGCGCCCATGATCTGGAGCTCGGCGACCTGACCGGCGTATCCCGAGCTGTTGCTGGAGATCTTCAGCTGTACGTCGGCGTAGCGCCCGGTGACCGGAATGGTCACGGAGTTCTGATTGCTTGAGGGGTTGAAGGTGTAGTCGGCCCGCGCCTTCAGCGAGGTGAAGCCCTGAGCGGACTGCTCGCGTCCGAGCACCTCGATGCTCTGCGTACGCGTCGACCAGGCTGCGTCAGGATTGAGCTTGACCACCACTGAGTCGAGATCGGCGTTGGCGCCGATCTTCACCCTCAGCGTCGACGGGTTGCTGCCCGCCTCCCAATAGGTGCTGGTGCTGCCGTCGTTGGCGTTCGTGGCGAAGTAGTTCTGCGTCGAGGAGGAGGCCTCGATCGGTTTGTTGAGCGCGAGGTTCGCCGATGCGGCTGCGGGGCGTGCAGTGGTTGCGTTGGCGGGGACGGGCTGGAGCCCGATCGCCGCCAGTCCGGTGAAGAGTGCGGCGGTGAGCAGCCGTTGACTGCATTGCTTCCATCTCATGGCGTCCTTCTGTTCCGCGGTAAGGGGGGAGTGCGCCTGTCGGCGCACCGGACCGGGAGGAGCGGGGCGTCCTGAGCGGCTCGCTTGAGGAGCCGCAAACTTGCGTGATCTGACTACAACTTTTGAGTAAAACTGTAAGAGTTTTACGCGCTTGGCATCGCAGGTTTCCCTCGGGTCACGGGATTGTCAACGCTTCTCGCATCGCGACCAACTACCCGTGTGCATTGCGGCAGGTCAGTGCAGCTGTCACGGGACAGGGATTCACTTCCGGGGGCGTCGTCACTTTGCTGGACTCCGGGCGGTGTGCTCCGGAACGGAGCGTGTCCGGTCGTCGGGTCGCTCTGATTGAGGCGGTCGAGGGCAGGTCCGTACCCGTGATCATGTGCCTCCAGTTGGTGAAAACGTTGGGCATCGCGCGGCAGCAGTCGGGTGGGGTGTTCGGGTGTGGCGAGGAGGTGTCGGCGGGGTCGAAAATGCGGGATACCGACCACACCTTCAGTCGCATCAACTTCCGGGGCGGGGAACCGGGAGTGAATCAGCCCAGGCCGCGTCGGTGTCGCCGGGTACGAGGGCCGTGGCGGGCGGCGAGGTAGGTGTTTCCTTGGCTCTCGCCGTGCCGAACGCGGCGAGGCCGAGGGTGCCTTTGGGGCAGGGGTTGCCGGACCGGGCCTTCGTGTTCTTGGTGCGGCCGGCGGACTCGTGATGCCCGGGGCAGGCCCCGGCCCAGGACGCGAGGTGCTTTGCCGTCGCGAACCGGGTCATGCTCCCGCCGGTCTCCGCGGCGGTCACTTCAGCGGTGGCCTGGTTGAAGCCGGGGGTGGTGTCGAGGAGGTCGGCGCGGCACGCCCACAGGAAACCTGCTGTTCGGCAGCGAGTGAGCGCCGATCGGGCACGGCTTCGCGGACCCGAAGAACTGGTGGATCCGCGCAAGCTCTGCATGAACACCGCTCACGTCGCCCTGCGGCTACTGGGGTTATCGGTATGTGCGAATGCCGGGATCTCCCGGGGACGGGTGATCGCCCGGAAGGGGTAGCCGGCCGGGCTTGCTGGATTATCCAACCGCCGCTCACGCCAAACGCATTCGTTCAAGATAGAAGAACTTTCATTGTGTGTGATTGATTGAACCCTTCACCATGACTGGCTCGTTCCCGCCTCGCGCGGGAGTGTGATGCATGGCACATTCTCGCCCTTCGAAGTGGCGTAAAGAGGGGCATGTCGTGCGTCGTCCGAGCGGAATGGAACATTCAATTGGCGAAAACCTGACGCCTGGTCATTACTCGGCCATTACCGATGCTTGACCTTCAACTATCGATGTTCATAGCCTTCGCCCCGTGCTTGCGCCGCTGACCAACGGTGCGTCAGCACCTCAAACCGATTGACGGGGGATGGTATGTACGACGTCATTGTTGTGGGCGGCCGCTGCGCCGGATCACCGGTTGCGATGCTGCTGGCCCGACAGGGCCACCGGGTCCTCGTGGTGGACCGGGCCTCATTTCCCAGCGACACGGTGTCGACCCACTACATCCACCAGGCGGGGCTGCTGCGGCTCCAGGACTGGGGCCTGCTCGACGAGATCATCGCGGCCAAGACCCCGGCGCTTCGGAAGATGCACTACTCCTACCGGGGCATCGAGCTCAACGGGTTCGCCGAGCCGGTGGACGGCATCGATGCCGTCTACTGCCCGCGGCGCACCGTGCTGGACGAGATCCTCGTCAACGCCGCCCGCCGGGCCGGCGCTGAGGTCATCGAAGGGTTCACGGTATCCGACCTCGTCTTCACCGACGGCCGCGTGACGGGCATCCGAGGACGTGAAGGGGAGGGGCCGGAGCGGGAGTTCCGCGCCACCGTGGTCATCGGCGCCGACGGCTTCCACTCCACGGTCGCCAAGAAGGTCGGCGCGGAGCTGTACAACGTGCGCCCCGCGGCGGGCTTCATCTACTACTCGTACTACAGCGGGCTCGACGACTGGGGCCTGCACCACAAGACCGGCTTCAACGAGAAGTGGTTCGGCACCTGGCCGACGAACGACGGCGTGAACATGCTGGCTGTCATCTGCACGCGGCGTCAGCTGAAGGAGTTCCGCCAGGACGTCGAGGCGGGCTTCCAGGGCGTGTTCGACGACGTGTCCCCGGAGATGGGCGTACAACTGCGCGACCAGGGCAGGCGCGAAGAGGACTTCAGGCCCATGCGCTACCCGGACAACTACTACCGCCGCGCGTACGGCCCCGGCTGGGCGCTGGTCGGCGACGCCGGCTACCACAAGGACCCCTACACCGGGTGGGGCATCACCGACGGCTTCGTGCACGGCGAGCTCCTCGCCGAGCGCGTCCACCAGGGCCTGACCGGCGAGCGACCGATGGACGAGGCGCTGGCCGAGTACAACAAGCTGCGCGACGAGGAGAGCGCCGGCGTCTACGACTTCACGACGACGCTCGGCGAACTCACCGAACTCCCCCCGTTCTTCCGGGCGACGATGGCTGCGATGGGCAAGACGCAGGAGTGGACCAACAAGATGCTCGGCCTGATCGGCGGAGTCGTCCCGGACTACGAGGTCTACGCGCCGGACGCTCTTGAGCAGCTCTACGACGCCGCCGGCACGCCGCAGGAGGAGCGGATCTACGATCCGGCCGGCTGACGACCTTCGCCGCATCAGTCCCGACCAGGCACGCATGCCAAGCGCCGTGCGTTGAGTGTGCCGTTACCGGCGCTCACGCCGGTGCTTCACGCCCCCCCTTGCACAACAGGCAGCCGTGCGTGCCCAGGTGGCTTCTTTTCGAAGATGGTTGGCTCGCCCGCCAGCCGGTACCCCCGGCAGCCGCCCGCCGGCCAGGCTCTCTGTGTGTGCCCGCCTGCCGCGCCCGCTGCGCCCTACCCGGCCGGCCCGGCACCACTTCTCACCCATCACCGTTCAGCCACCATGCCGTCCCACCATTCGCGGGGCCCGGTGCGGCCCTCTCGCAGGCCCCGGTCCCATGGCATTCCGGCACTGCATTCCGTGCGCTTTACCCTCTGAGGGAGCCAGCAGATGACGCGTGCGTCCAGCATGTTCGATCTCATCAGTGACCAGGACGAGGAAAGACCCTACTTCGAAACAGGCGGCATCGGCAGGTCGCACGAGTTCTACACCGGCGAGGAGCAGTACCGGCAGGAGATGTCCCGCATCTACGGCCGGCGCTGGCTCCCGGTGGACCACGTCTCCCGGTTGAAGGAGAAGGGCGCCTACAGCACCCTGAACATCGGCACCGGCTCCGTCCTCATCATCCACGGGGACGACGGGATCCAGGCGTACCACAACTACTGTCGGCACCGCGGCTACAAGCTCGTGGAGGAGGCCACCGGCAAGCGGCAGAGCCTGGTCTGCCTCTACCACTGCTGGGTGTACGACCGCAACGGCAAGCTCAAGAGCCTCAACGGCACCTACCTGGACCACTTCTTCGAGAAGGAGAAGAACGGTCTGCTGCCGGTGCGGACCGAGGTGCGCTTCGGGGTCGTGTTCATCGCCCTCTCCGACGACGCTCCCGACCTCGACGCCTCGCTCGGCGAGTTCGGCGAGTTCGCGAAGGTCTACGAGCTTGCCGACCTGGAGTGCGTCGAGGCGAAGGACTACCCGGTCGCCTCGAACTGGAAGCTCGTCGCGCACAACGTCAACGAGAGCCTGCACTTCCCGACAGCCCACAAGGACCTGCACCGCATCACCGACTTCGACGACGCGGGCACTTACGACCTCAAGGGCGACATCGTCGGGGCGTGGCAGTCGATCCGCAGCGGCTACAACTCCGTTTCCATGACCGGACGCAGCGGCCGGACGCCCATGGAGCTGGTTCCCGAAGGGGACCGCCAGAAGATCAACTGGATCACCATCCTGCCCAACCTCCTGTTCGGGTTCACGGCCGACTACGTGATGATGCAGTGGGTCTGGCCCGAGAGCCCCGGCACCTGCTTCGTCCGGCACTTCTGGCTCTTCCACCCCTCCGAGACCGCCAAGAGCGACTTCTCCCACGAGGCCGTGTTCGCGCTGTGGGACAAGGCGAACTACGAGGACTGGGGGATGTGCGAGCGGACACACCGCGGCCTGTCGAACCCGCTGTGGACGCCCGGGCAGCTCTCGCTCGACGAGGAGGTCGTCTCCCAGATCGACTCCTGGGTCGCCCGCGAGTGCGCCGAAGCTCCGGACACCGCCGTGCACGGCGAGGACGCCGCCGAGCCCGGGAAGGCCGCAGAGTGAACGCGACAGCCAACTGCTACATCATCGGCGGCACCCGGGTCCTCACCCAGTGCGCCGCCCAGCTCCTCGACGCGGGCGTGCGGATCGAGGGAGTCCTCAGCGACGACCCCGCCGTATCCGCATGGGCCGGCGCGCACGCGATCCCGGTGCTCGACCCGCACGGCGACCTGGCGGAGACCCTCTCGGCACAGCCGTTCGACTACCTGTTCAGCATGGTCAACTTCCGGATCCTGACCGCCCCGGTCCTCGACCTCCCGAAGATCGCCGCGATCAACTTCCACGACGGGCCGCTGCCCCGCTACTCAGGCAGCCACGTCCCCGCCTGGGCCCTGTACGAGGGCGCGTCCCGGCACGCGGCCACCTGGCACCGGATGACGGAGGCCGTGGACGCCGGCGGCGTGCTGCTGGAGCGCTGGTTCCCGGTCCGCGAACACTCCACCGCCCTGTCGCTGACGTACGAGACGGCTGAGGTGGGCATAGAGCTCTTCGCCGATCTCGTTCCGCACGTGGTGGCGCGCACCCTGCCGAAGCCGCTCGACACGGGCGACCGCGAGCGGCGGTTCTACCGGCGGTCCGACCGCATGGCGTCCGGTGGCATCATCCACGCCGGCACGCCCGCCTCCGAGGCAGCAAGGCTCGCCAAGGCCCTGGACTACGGCTCCTTCCCGAACCCGCTCGGCGTACCGATCCTCGTCACCGAACAGGGCGCGGTCTTCACCCGGCAGGTCAGGCTGATCCCGCGCGACGACACCCGTAGCCAGACCACCGTGCTGTCGGTGACCACGTCCGCCATCACCCTGGCCGCCCCGGACGCCGACCTCGTGCTGAGCGACTGCACCGCCGTCGACGGGAGCGCCCTGAGCGGCCAGGCGGCCGCGCAGCGGCTCGGCATCGCCCCGGGGGCGCCGCTGCCGGCGGCCTCGGCGGAGCGGCTGGCGGACATCGCCGCCGCACAGAAGGCGCTGCGGCCCCACGAACCGTGGTGGCGCGCACGGCTGGAGCAGCTGCGCCCCGCCCCGCTGCCCGCCGACGACTTCTCCGCCGCCGCGGCCCACTACGGCCGCCACGAGCTGGCCTTCACCCCCGCCTCGCGGGAGGAGGCGGTCGCGGTCGTCCGCGCCTTCCTCACCGTCGTCGCCGAGCGCACCGGCGAGTACGTCTTCGACTTCGCCTGGTCGCCCTCGGCCGCGCGGGTCCTCGCGGAGCGGACCCACGGCATCGCCGCCGCACGCTTCCCCATACGGTTCGACAGCGACACCACCCGGTCCCTGCAGGACAAGCTGGACGAGGCGGCGGCCCACCAGGGCTACGCCGGCGACCTCGAACTCCGGCTCGGCCTGGCCGGGCGGCCGCTCGGCTCCGACGAGCCGAGCTTCACCCGCGTCATGGTGCTGGACCGCAGCGCGGGCGAAGAGGCGTCCGCCGAACCGCACACCGAGATCGCGCTGCTGTGCCTGCAGGACGGCCCGCCCACGATCTTCGTCCGCGAGACCGCGATGGGCGAGGACGAGGCGCTGGACTTCACCGAGCAGGTCGAGGACCTGGTCCTGACCGCCCTGCTCCACGGCGAGGAGCCCGACCCCGGAGCACGGCCCGAGGCACAGCCCGCCGAGCCGCTTGCGGCACAGCCGGACGGTTCCACCGCCCCGTCGGAGGCCGGAACGGTACTGGAACTGTTCGCGGCCACGGCGGCCGACCGGCCGGGAGCCACCGCTGTCCGCAGCGGCGCCCGCACGCTGGACTACGCCGGCCTGGACGCCTGGGCCGACGCCGTCGCCGCCCGCCTGCACGACGAGGGCATCGAGTCCGGCTCGGTGGTCGGCGTCCTCATGGAGCGGGACATCGCGCTGCTCCCGGCCATGCTCGGAATCCTGCGCGCCGGTGCGGCCTTCCTGCCCCTGGACCCCGGATATCCCGTGGAGCGGCTCCAGCGGTACGTGGAGGTCTCGCAGTGCGACCTCATCGTCACCGACGACCGCACCCACGCCCTGGGTGCGTCCCTGGGCCCCGCGCGGCGCGTGCCCGAGGCGGACGGCTCGGCACAGGCCGTGCCGCCGCAGGTCACCGCCCCCGACCTGGCCTACCTCCTCTTCACCAGCGGCTCGACCGGCAACCCGAAGGGCGTGGAGGTCGAGCACGGGGCGCTGGCCAACTTCCTCACCGGCATCGGCGAACGTCTGGGAGTGTCGCCCGACGACACCGTGCTCGCGCACACCACCGTGGCCTTCGACATCTCCCTGCTGGAGCTCTTCCTCCCGCTCACGACCGGCGCGACCGTGGTCCTGGCCTCCCGGGAGACCGCAGGAGACCCGTACCGCCTGGCCGAACTCACCAACGATGTGACCATGGCTCAGGCGACGCCGAGCATGTGGCGCCTGCTGCTGGGCACCGGTTGGACTCCGAACGCGGAACTCACCGTCCTCTCCGGCGGCGAGGCCCTGCCGCCGGCCACCGCCGAGCGCCTGCACGCGCCGGCCCGTGCCCTGTGGAACCTGTACGGCCCGACCGAGGCGACCATCTGGACCTCGTGCCACCGGGTCACCTCGGTGGGCTCCTTCCTGCCGCTGGGCGAACCCCTGCCGAACATGGAACTCCACGTCCTGAACGGGGAGTTGCAGCCGTGTGCGGCCGGAGCGACCGGTGAGCTGTACCTCTCCGGCACCGGACTCGCCCGCGGCTACACCGGCCGGCCGGACCTGACGAACGACGTCTTCACCGTCCACCCCGTGACCGGTGTGCGGCTCTACCGGACCGGCGACGAGGTACATCTGCACGCGGACGGTGCGATCGAGTGGCTCGGCCGCACCGATGCCCAGGTGAAGGTGCGCGGCCACCGCATCGAGCCCGCGGAGATCGAGCGGGTGCTGGAGAAGTCCGACGGGATCACCGCCGCCGTGGTCGTCGCGGCGCGGTTCGAGGGACGCGGCGAACCGAGGCTGACTGCCTACCTGGTGGGCGACGGTACGCCGACCAAGTCCCGGCTCGACGCGTTCGTCGGCAGCTGCCTGCCCGGCTACATGGTGCCCGACGCCTACGTCAACCTCGACGCCATGCCACTGACCGACAACGGCAAGGTGGCGCGCGCCCGGCTGCCGCTGCCGACGCGCGACACCATCATCCGCGCCGCCGACGGGTCCGCCGAGACACCGGCGGAGTCCGTGGAGACCGCACAACCGGCGGCGACCGGTGTGACGGCGGAAGCGCTCGCGGAGTCGATCGCCGGGGTGTTCGCGGCCACGCTGGACCACCCCGCCTTCGACGTGCACGCCAACTTCTTCGACCTGGGCGGCGACTCGGTCAACGTCGTATACGCCGCTGTCCGGCTCAGTCGTGAGCTGGGCGCCGACATCACCGCCCCTTCGGTCTTCGCCTCCGGTACCCCGCTCAAGCTGGCCCGGCTGCTGGGCGCGGAGGGCGTGGTACGGCTGCTCGCTGGCCCGGAGACCGAGGGCGCCGCCGTGACCGTGCGGGAGTCGACGGAGCCCGCGCCCGTCGTGACCGCGCCCGTGACCGAGCTCGTCGCGACCGCACCGGTGGTGACCGCGCCCGTGACCGAGCCCGTCGTGACCGCGCAGGTGGCGTCCGCCCCGGCGGTACCGGCGCCCGCGGAGCCCGCCCGGCCGGTCGCCGACGACGGCGCCCTGGCCGTCATCGGCATGGCGTGCCGGTTCCCCGGAGCCGCCACACCGGACGAGTTCTGGCAGAACCTCGTCGATGGGGTGTCCAGCGTCGGGCACGCCCCGGACGGCAAGCGCGGCTGGGCCCACCTGTGGTCCGAGCCCGATGCCGACGACATACGGATGGGCTGGGTGGACGGTGTCGAGTACTTCGACGCCGCCCGCTTCGGACTCACCGACCGCGAGGCCCGCCGCATGGACCCCCTGCAGCGGATCCTGCTCAGCGTGACGGCGGAGGCCCTGGAGAGTTGCGGCCACGACCACACCTCCCTCGGTGCCGCCACCGGCGTCTTCGTCGGCGCCATCGCGAGTGACTTCCCGGAGATCGTGGCGCGGAGCATCGGGTACGGCGACCCGCACGTGGCGACGGGCACCGCCCCCGCCATGGTCGCCAACCGGCTGTCGCACGTCTTCGACTGGTCGGGTCCGAGCTTCGCCGTCGACACGGCCTGCTCCTCCTCCCTCGTCGCCCTGCACCAGGCGGCCATGCACCTGCGGGCGGGCGAGGTGGACGCCGCCGTGGTCGGGGCCGCGAATCTGGTCCTCACCCCGGCCAAGACGCGCTCCTTCGTCCGCAACGGGATGCTGTCACCGCAGGGGACGTGCCGCGCCTTCGACGACGGGGCCGACGGCTACGTACGAGGAGAGGGCGCAGGCGCCGTCATCCTCAAGCGGCTCGCCGACGCCGAACGCGACGGCGATCCCGTCCTCGCCGTGATCCGCGGCACCGCCGTCAACCACACCGGGGGCAGCGCCGGCTTCCTCACGGCACCCAGCAGGCCGGCTCAGGAAGCCGTGCTGCGCAGGGCACTGGCCGGGTCCGGGCGTACCGCGGCCGACATCGGTTACATCGAGGCGCACGGCACCGGCACCCAGCTCGGCGACCTCATCGAACTCGAAGCCCTGCACGCGGTCCTGGGCGAGCCGGCCGGCCGGCAGCCGGTCGCGCTGGGCTCGGTGAAGACCAACATCGGCCATCTGGAACCCGCCGCGGGCATCGCCGGACTGATCAAGACGATCCTGTCGCTCCAAGCGGGGCACATCCCGCCGTCGTTGAACTTCAGCACCCCGAACAAGTCCTTCGACTTCGACGGCTCGCCCCTGTTCGTGGCCGACCGGCTGCAGCCGTGGGGCAGCGGCCCGCGCGTCGCGGGAATCAGCAGCTTCGGCTTCGGCGGCACGAACGCCCACGCGGTGGTCGAGGCCGGCCCCGCCACGACACCGGACGGCAATGAGCCCGGCCCGCGGCTGCTGATCCTCTCCGCGGGATCGGACGACGCGCTGCGCACGCTGGCCCACCGGCTCGTGCTGATGCTGCGCTCCTCCTACTGCCCGTCCCTGGACGCGCTGAGCGAGGCGAGCCGGCAGCGCCCGGCCGGGGCACACCGGCTGGCGTGCGTGGCGGACAGTGTGGAGCAGCTGGAGGACAAGCTGCAGCTGTTCCTGGCCGGGGTCGGGGACACCCGCTCCCTCCATGTGGGGGTGGCGTCCCGGGCGGCGCGTACCCATGACGAGCCCATCGGTGCCGGAGCGAGCCGCGAGACGCTCGACGCGGCGGCCCGCGCGTTCGTCGTCGGCGCCGACCTGCCCGCCGGGCAGCGACGCCGGTCGGGCGTGCGCTTCCCGACCAGGCCGCACGCCGAGAAGTACCTGTGGCTGGAGCCCGCCGAGCAGCGGGACGCCGCCGTGCAGGAGGCCGTGCCCGGTCGTACGGGGAAAACGTGGACGGAGCACCCGGAGGCCGCCGAGCACCTGGTCCTCGGCAAGCCGACGCTGCCTGGCGCCGGGTACCCCGGTAAGGTCGCCGAACTCCTCGGCCGCAGCCGGTTCGGCCTGCGGGACCTCACCTTCCGGGCGGCCGTCGAGACCCCCGCGACCCTCACGGCCGAGCGTGACAACGACACGGTCGCCTTCCGCGACGGCACCGGAGCCCTGGTCGCCAACACCGAGGTGACCGCGCCCGAGCAGCCGTCGCTCACTGCTCCGGCCACCGCCGACGGCTTCACCGCCGTGGCACTCGACGCGATGTACGACGCCTTCGAGCGCGCCGGGCTCAGCTACGGCGCAGGCTTTCGGACCGTGACCGCGCTCTCCGTGGCGCCCGGGCAGGCTACCGGTGTGCTGCGCGGCGCCGGGCGGACCGCCGGCGCGGTGGACGCCCGGCTCCTGGACGGCGCCTTCCAGATCGCGCTCGCCGCGTGCGGTGCACAGGGACTCTACGTTCCGTTCACCGTCGAGCGGCTCACCGTCCTCGGCCCGCTTCCCGACACCGCCAAGGTGTACGCCCGGCGCGACCGGGACAGCGGGCCGGACTCCGGTCTGCTGACCGCGAGCCTGGTGGTCCTCGACGGCGACGAACCCGTACTGGAGGCCCGCGGGATCACCTGGAAGCGGCTCTCCCCGGCACCGTCGCCGGGAGGGGCGGGAGGCGACGCGCGCAACGGCCACCGTCCCGCGCCGGTCCCGGTCCCGGCCCAGGTCCCGGCCCCGGGTCCGGTCTCCCACGGCTACCGTCCCGCGCCAGCCCCCGGCCGCCCGGTGGCCGGCGGTCTCGACGCGACGCTGGCCCGGTGGGTGGCGGACGCCCTGGAACTGGACATCGACGAACTGGAAACGGACCGTCCGCTGCAGGAGCAGGGGCTCGACTCGATGCTCGCGGTCTCGCTGGCCCAGGACATCCGGGCCAAGCTGGACGTGGACGTCCCCGTGACGCTGGTCCTGGAGGTCGGCACGGTCGACCGGCTGGCCGCCGAGTTGAGGGACGAGTACGGAGTCACCGCGGTACCCGCCGACGCGGGCCTTCCGGTCGCGGACGGTGTTCCGCAGACGACCGTGCCCGAGGAGCGCGCGGAGCCGGTTCCGGTTCCTGCCCCGGTTCCGGAGCCGATCCAGGCCCTGGTGCCGACGGTCGAGCAGCCCGGCGCCCCGGTACCCGGTGACGTGGATCTGCACGACATCGCCGTCATCGGTTTCGACGGGGTGTTCCCGAACGCCGTGAGCCCCGAGGAGTTGTGGCGGGTCCTGGTGGATGGCGAGGACTGCCTGACCGAGGTGCCGGCATCCCGCTGGGACATCGACTCGTACTACGGGACGGACGGCAAGCCCGGCACCGTCTACCTCAGGCGCGCCGGCTTCGTCCAAGGACTGACCGAATTCGACGCCGGGTTCTTCCGGCTGTCACCCGCAGAGGCGGAGTGGATCGACCCCCAGCAGCGCCATCTCATCCAGTCCGCCTGGCGGGCCCTGGAGGACGCCGGCTTGGCGGGGAAGCCCCAGCGCTCGACCGGCGTGTTCGTGGGCGCCAGCTACCAGCACTACCGCGACACGGTTGTCGGGGACGTCGTACAGACGGCGGCCGGCCTGGGCAACCACAACGCGATCCTGGCCAACCGGGTGAGCTATTTCATGGATCTGCACGGGCCGAGCATGACGATCGACACGTTGTGCTCGTCGTCGCTGGTCGCCCTGCACACGGCGGTGCGCAGCATCCGGAACGGCGAGTGCGAGCAGGCGATCGTCGCCGGCGTGCACCTGGCCCTGTCGCCACAGTACTTCCAACTGGGCTCGCGCCTCCGCTCGTTCTCCCCGTCCAACGCCTCTCGGCCGTTTGATGCGGGCGCGGATGGTTTTGTTCCGGGGGAGGGGGTGGTGACGGTGGTGGTGAAGCCGTTGCGGGCTGCGTTGCGTGACGGTGACCGGATTCGGGGTGTGATCAAGGGGAGTGCGGTCAATCACGGTGGTCGTACGAGTGGGTTGACGGTTCCGAGCAGTGCGGCGCAGCAGGAGGTGATCTCTGCGGCGTTGGGGGATGCGGGGGTGTCTGTGGAGTCGATTGGTTTGGTGGAGGCTCATGGGACGGGGACGGGGTTGGGTGATCCGATTGAGATTGAGGGTTTGTCGCGTGCGTGGCGTGGGGTGACGGGGCGGTCGCAGTTTTGTGCGGTGGGTTCGTTGAAGGGGAATGTGGGTCATCTGGAGCCGGCTGCGGGTTTGGCGGGGTTGGTGAAGGTGTTGTTGGCGATGGAGCATGGGGTGGTTCCGCCGTCGTTGCATGTGGTGCGGCCGAATGATCATATTCGGTTTGAGGAGACGCCGTTTTATCTGGCGGATCGTGCGGTGGTGTGGCCGCGGGGTGGTGGGCCGCGGCGGGCTGCGGTGAGTGCGTTTGGTATGGGTGGGGTGAATGCTCATGTGATTGTCGAGGAGCCTCCTGTTGTGGCGGCGCGTGGTGTGCCGGTTCAGGATTCGTATGTGGTGCGGGTGAGTGCGGCTGATGAGGGGGCGTTGCGGTCTTTGGCCGGGGGGTATGCGGATGAGTTGGTCGGTGCGTCCGGGGAGGTGGTGGGGGATTTTGCTTTCACGGCGAATGTGGGGCGTGCTGGGCATCGTTTCCGTGCGGTGGTGCGGGGTGTTGATGGGGGGGAGTTGGCTGCTGGTTTGAGGGGTGTTGCGGCGGGTGGGGGTGTGGTTTCTCGTAGGGGGGGTGTTTCGGCTCCGAATGTGTTCATGTTTTCGGGTCAGGGTTCGCAGTATGCGGGTATGGGTCGTGGTTTGTATGTGACGGAGCCGGTGTTCCGGGCTGCGTTGGATGAGTGTGCCGAGTTGTTGGTGCCGCATCTTGATGTGCCGTTGCTGGATGTGTTGTTCGGTGATGTGCGGGGGCGGTTGGACCGGACGCGGTATGCGCAGGTGGGGATTGTGTCGGTGCAGGTGGGGTTGGTGCGCTGGTTGGAGTCGGTGGGGGTGTGTGCGGATGTGGTGGTGGGTCACAGTCTGGGTGAGCTGACGGCTGCGTGGGCGTCGGGTGTGCTGGGGCTGGCGGATCTGTTGCGTTTGGCGGTGTTGCGTGGGGGGTTGATGGAGTCGCAGCCGGGTCGGGGGGCTATGGCTGTGGTGTATGCGGATGCGGGGAGTGTGCTGGCGGTTTTGCCGGGGTTTGCGGGTGTGGAGGTTGCGGCGTTCAATGCGCCGCGGGTGGTGACGGTTTCGGGGCCGGTGGAGGCGGTGGCGGGGTTCTGTGGGGGTTCGGGGTTGCGGACTGCGCCGTTGGTGGTGAGTCATGCGTTTCATTCGGTTCTGATGGAGGGTGCGGTTGTGCCGTTCGCGGAGGCGGTGGCGGGGGTGGTGCTTTCGGCTCCGGTGGTGGCGTTTGTGTCGTCGGTGTTGGGTGGGTGGCATTCGGCTGAGTCGGTGGTGGATCCGGGGTATTGGGGTCGGGCGATTCGTGAGCCGGTGCGGTTCGGTGAGGCGGTTGCGGCGTTGGGTGGGTTGGGTGCGGGGGCGGTGTGGGAGATCGGTTCTCATCCGCAGTTGACGTCGTTGGCGCGGGCTTCGTGGGGTGAGTCGCAGCCGGTGTGGTTGAGCACTCTGCGGCGGGATGGTGTGGATCAGGTTGAGGTGCATGCGGCGGTGGCTGCGTTTGTGAACGGGACGTCGGCCGATCTGGACTGGTCGGGTCTGCATCAGGGCAAGGGGCAGCGGACGATCACCATCCCCACCTACCCCTTCAACCGACAGGAGCTGGTCGTGCCCGCTGCACGCCGCAGCAGCACCACGACGAGCGCCGTCAGCCATCCGCTGTTCGACCGTCACTACGATCACCAGAGCGAGGGACAGTGACGCACCCGCCCGAGACCTACGAGAAGACGTTCACGGGCCAGGAGCCCTTCATCGCCCAGCACCGCTCCGCCGGTACCGGGCTCCTGCCCGCCGCGGTGCAGCTGGAAATGGCGATGGTGGGGGTCGCCCGACGCAGGCCGTTCGCTCCGCTGGAGCTCACCGACGTAACGTTCCTGCGACCCCTCACCATCAGCGACGACGCGGCGGCTACCGTCCGGCTCGACGTGTCCTTCGGGCCGCGGACCCGCTTCGAGCTGAGCACTGTCGTGGCCGGCGACCGCAAGCCGCTGTCCACCGGTACCGGCCGGCTGCTGCTCCCGGGCGACGCCCCGGCCCGCACCGCCGACACCGATACCGGTCGGCAGATCACCGGCGCACGGGCCATCAGCTCGGAGCGGCTGTACGACAGCTGGGCACGCGAGGGCCTCCAGTACGGGCCCGACTTCCGCACCGTCCGGGACCTCTCGGTCGGAGACGACGGCGTGGCCAGGGCAACGCTGCGGTCCGACGCCGAGCCCATGCCCTGGTACGCCCATCCACTCCTGGTGGACGGGGTGTTCCAGGTCGTCAGCTGCGCGCTCCAGGACCTCACGGGATCGGACGGCCCCTACCCCATGCTGCCGATCGGCGTCGCCCGGTTCCGGGTCCTCGCCGACCTCTCGGCGCTGTCGGCCGGTGCGACCGTCCTGGTACGCCGCACTGGCGTCGACGGCGCGTACGCCACCGCCGACGCGGCTCTGCTGGGGCCCTCGAACGAGATCGCCGCGGAGTTCGAGGGGCTCCGCATGCGGCGACCGGCCGCCGTCTCGCGACCGGCCGCCGCCGCGGCTCCGGCGCGACCGGCCGCGCTGCCCATCAGCCGGATCGTCTGGCGTCCCGCGCCGGCGGATGCCGCCCGGCCCGAGCCGGTGACCGGCACCTGGGTGGTGCTGCACGACGGCGGCACGGGTGGCCTTGGCGCGCGCGCCGCCGGGCAACTGCGGTCCGAGGGCGCCCGCGTGGTGGAGGTCGGCATCGGCCCGTCCGGGCCGCAGGCGCACGACCGCGACCAGCGGATGCTGGCGCAGCCGGACGAGGAGGCGTTCCGGCGGCTCTGGGAGGAGGTCGGGGA
Organism: Streptomyces changchenzhani; assembly: GCF_039766235.1. Classification (NCBI taxonomy): domain Bacteria; kingdom Bacillati; phylum Actinomycetota; class Actinomycetes; order Kitasatosporales; family Streptomycetaceae; genus Streptomyces; species Streptomyces changchenzhani. Next base: position 512,601 of record NZ_JBDHNH010000004.1, read on the forward strand.
CCCGGTCGCGGGTGTGGTGCACCTGTGGAATGCCGGCGACGCGGCCGACGGCGCCCAGGGGGAGGAGACGGAGCTCCGCCTCGGCCTCTACGGCTGCCTGGCCGCCCTGCGGACCCTCGGCGAGCGGCAGCGCAAGTCCCGCTTCTTCGTGGTGACCCGGGACGGGCAGCCGGTCGCGGACGGAGACCGGCCGGCGCCCGCGCGCGCCGCCCTGTGGGGCTTCCTCCGCACCGCCGCCATCGAGTACCCGGGCCTGCGCCCGCGCCTCGTCGACATCGACCGGTCCTCCGACGACGGGCTCCGCTCACTCCTGGCGGAGCTCGGCGACAGCGACGGCCCGACCGAGGCCGGCTACCGGCAGGGTGTCCGTCAGGTACCCGTCCGGGTCCGCGACCGGTCGGCACACGCCGCGCCCCGCCCCGGGCCGGGGCCCGTCAGGCAGGGCGGCCGCTACCTCATCCTCGGCGGGCACGGCGGTCTGGGCCTGGAGGTCGCCGACCGGTTCGCACGGGAGGGCGCCGGCGTCGTTGCGCTGGTCAGCCGCTCCGGAGCGGCAGCCGCAGACCAGGACCGGACGGCCGCGATCCGCGCACACGGATGCGAGGTCGTCTCCTACAGCGCGGACGTCACCACCCCCGGCGCCCTGGCGGCCGTGGTGGAACGCGCCCGTGCGGAGTTCGGCGAGCTGCACGGCGTGGTCCACGCGGCCGGCACGCTCAAGGACGGGCTGATCCGCAGCGCCACCGCCGAGGACATCGCCGCGGTGATGCGGCCCAAGGTCGACGGGGTCCGCGAGCTGGCGGCCGCGGTGGCCGGTCAGGTCCTGGACTTCGCCGTGCTGTTCGCGTCGGTCTCCGGCACGTTCGGCAACCTCGGGCAGGGCGGGTACGCCGCGGCCAACGCCTACCTCGACGCCTTCGCGCACGCGTACGGCTCGCCGTGGCTGAGCATCGGCTGGGGCCTGTGGGGCGAGGTGGGCATGGGTACGGCCGTCGCGGAGCAGCTGCGGAGGCGCGGTGTCCGGCCGCTCGGCACCGCGGAGGGCCTGGACGCCCTGATCGCGGTACTGGGGTCGGAGGAGGACCCCCGCCAGGTGGTCGTCGCCCACCCGGACGCCGGCGACGTGGTCATCGCGCTCGAGGACGAGGGCGCGGAGACCGGAGAGCCTTCCGCCGTACGGGCCGAGGCTCGTGACGGCGTACGGGACGCGGCCGGTGAGACCGGGGAGACCGGCGCGGGCGCCGGGGAACGCGTCGCGGACGCACTGGAGCGGTTCCTCGCCGAGCGGCTGGGCGTCGCCTCCTTCGACCGCAACACCTCGCTGTCCGACTACGGCATGAGCTCGATCATGAGTGTCGAGCTGTCGGAGGAACTGTCCCGCAGGTGGGGCATCCACCTCCCGGCGACGCTCTTCCTGGAGTACGGGGAGTTCGCCGAGCTGGTCCAGGCCCTGACCGACCGTTACGGCGTGGCCGTCGCGGTCGCGGCGCCGGAGACCGCCGAGCCCATCGAGCCCGGCCAGTCTTCCGAGCCCGGCCAGTCTTCCGAGCCCGGTCGGTCTTCCGACCCGCTCCCGGCCGCATCCCCGGACCGCCCGCGTCCGATTCCGCGGCAGACGGCAGCAGCCGGCCGTGACGCGGACGTCGCGATCGTTGCCGTCTCCGGTGATCTGCCGGGCGCGGCCGGCGGTGCGGCGGAGCTGTGGACCCTGCTCCGCTCCGGCGGTCACGCGTTCACCGAGGTCCCGGCCGAACGCTGGGACATCGACGCCCACTTCGAGCCGCGCGGCCCCCGTATGACGGGCACCTACTGTCGCAGCGGTGCCTTCGTCTCCGACATCGACCGCTTCGACCCGGCCTTCTTCGGCATCTCGGTACGCGAGGCCGAGGAGATGGACGTACAGCAGAAGCTGCTGCTGGAGCACGCCTGGGCGGTGCGGGACGACAGCGGTCTCGCCGACCGCCACGACATCGGCGTCTTCGTCGGTGCCACCTACACCCACCACCGCGACGCGCAGGGGCTGGAGACCGTCGGGCCGCACACCGCGCTCGGCTCCATGAACGCGGTACTGGCCAACCGGATCTCGTACGCGCTGGACCTGACCGGCCCGTCGCAGACCGTCGACACTCTGTGCTCGTCGTCCCTCGTCGCCATCCAGCAGGCGGTCGCCGCGCTGCGCTCGGGCCACTGCGCCGCCGCCATCGTGGCGGCCTGCCAGGTCGGCCTGACTCCGTGGTACTACCGCAGCCTGAGCCAGCTCGGCGCGCTGTCCGAGACCCGGCCGCGGCCCTTCGACGAGCGGGCGGACGGCTTCCTCCCCGGCGAGGGCGCGCTGGCCGTGATGCTGAAGCCGCTGGCGGACGCGGAGCGGGACGGCGACCCGATCTGGGGCGTCATCCGCGGTACGGCCGTCAACCACGGGGGCCGCGGCAGCGCCTTGCCGGTGCCCCGCAGCGAAGCCCAGGCCGCGGTCGTCCGGGCGGCTCTGGACGACGCCGGACTGGCCCCGGCGGACATCTCCCTGATCGAGACGCACGGCACCGCGACGCGACTCGGCGACCCGATCGAGATCGCCGCGCTGACCGAGGTGTTCGGCGGCGACCCGGACCGCACCGAGCTGTGCCACATCGGGACCGTGAAGGGCAACATCGGACACCTGGAGCCCGCGGCCGGACTTGCCGGCCTGCTCAAGGTCCTGCTGTGCCTGCGGCACCGGGAGATCCCGCCCGTCGCCGGCTTCGAGACCGCCAGCAGCCACCTGGACCTGTCCGCCGGGCCGTTCGTGATCCCGGTCGAGCCTCAGCCGTGGCCCTCGGACGGGCCGCGCCGGGCGGGTGTCAGCTCCTTCGGCATGGGCGGCACCAACGCGCACATCGTCGTGGAGGAGTACGTCGGGGAACCCCCGTACGGGGAGTCCGGCGAGGACGCGCGTAAGGCCGCCGCCGTATCGGGCGAGCACCTGCTGGTCCTGTCCGCACACACTCCGGACGCCCTGCTCCGGCGCATGGCGGACGTCCGCCCGCTGCTGCAGGGGACCGCGGACAGCCTGAGCGCACTGTGCCGCTCCAGTGCCGTCGGACGCGACCACCGGGCCTACCGGGTCGCGGTCCTGGGAACCACGACCGACGAGCTCAGCTCTGGACTGGCCCGGGCGCTGGACCTGGCGGACCGGGCACCCGGCACCGTCGTCCGTGGCGGATCGGTGCTGGAGAGGGCATCGACCGGCCTCAGCGGCCCGGCCTTCCGCTACGTCGGCGGCGGCACCGTCGACTGGGCCACGGTGTACCCGGGCCCGCCGGCGCGTCACCGTATCCTGCCGCCCTACCCCTTCGGGGCGAGACTCGAGGCCGCCCCACCGTCCGTGTCGGCCCCACAGTCCGTGCCGATCCCACCGTCCGAGGCCGCCCCACCGTCCGTGCCGGTCGCCGAGGATGTGGCCGCGGCCGTACGGCGGCTCGCGCGTGCCCACCGGGTGCTGGGCGAGGACACCGTGCCCGGGGCGCTGCCCGTGGCCCTCGGCCTGCGGTCGAGCGGTGTCCTGCGCCGGATCGTCTTCACCGGCCGGGGGACCGGAACCCATTCCCTCACCAGCGACCTTGACGACCCCACCCGCACCGGGCCGGCTGCCTTCCGGCATGCCGACCGGGTCATCGCCCGGCTCACCACCGCCGACACCCCGGCGGGCCCGGCGCCCGTCGCCGCGGACCTGGACGCCCTGCGGGCCGGCCTCGGCCGGACCCTGCAACCGGAGGGCCTCTACGCGTGGTTCGCAGCGAAGGGCATGGAGCTCACTGCCCCGCTGCGGTCCATCGCCGAGGTGCACTACGGGCCCGGCCGGGTGCTCGCGCGGATCGACGTCCCGGCCGGCAGCCCGCTGGAGGCCGAGGTGGTGGCGATCGACGCCGCGCTCCAGGTCATGGCCGTCCTCACGCTGGCGGATCCCGCAGCCCCGTCGGCCACGTACCTGCCGGTCTCCATCGGCCGGGTGACCCGTTGGGCGGATCCGGCACGGACGGCGTGGGTGCTGCTCGAAGGTGCCGAGCCCGGCAGCGACGGCACGCGGCGCGGCGACGCGATCCTGTTCGCCGCCGATGGCCGGGTGCTGGTCCGGCTCGACGAGGTCGAGTACCGGACGGTGACCGGGAACGAGGGCTCCCCGTCCGCTCCCGCCCGCCGTACGCCGCAGGCCGCGGCGTCGGAGGCGGCGATCGTCGCGGTGGTGCGGAACATCCTCCACGACCCGGGTGTCACCGCGACCACCTCACTGTCCGCCGCGGGTCTCGACTCCATGCTGGCGACGGCCATCGCGGCCGACGTCGAGGCGGAGTACGGGGTGCAGCTGAGCCCGACGGACGTCCTGGACGCCGCGGACTGCCGCACCCTCGCCGCGCACGTCGCCGAACTGGCGGCCGACGGCGTGTTCGCCCCGACCAAGGCCTGCGACGCCGTTGCAGCCCCCGAGGACACCGCGGCGCCCGAGGACACCGCGGCCGCCGAGGACATGGCCGTCATCGGCCTGGCCCTGGCGCTCCCCGGCGCCCCGGACCCGGAACGGCTGTGGTCGCTGCTCGTCGGCTCGGGCGAGGAGATCCGCCCGGCTCCGGCCCACCGCTGGGGCCGGTACGCGGGCGGTCACGAGCCCGACGTGGGCGGATTCCTCGACAACGTGGAGGAGTTCGACGCCCGGTTCTTCGACTTCTTCCCCAAGCAGGCGGAGGTCCTCGATCCGCAGGCTCGTTGGTTGCTCCGCACGACCTGGGAGGCACTGGAGTCGGCCGGCCTGCCGCCGAAACAGTTGTCCTCCTCCACCGGCGTGTTCGTGGGCGCCAGTTACCAGCACTACAAGGACTACAACATCGCGCCGGAACTGGACGCCCCCAGCGGCTTGGGCAACCACAACGCGTTCCTGGCCAACCGGGTGAGCTATTTCATGGATCTGCACGGGCCGAGCATGACGATCGACACGTTGTGCTCGTCGTCGCTGGTCGCCCTGCACACGGCGGTGCGCAGCATCCGGAACGGCGAGTGCGAGCAGGCGATCGTCGCCGGCGTCCGGGTCGCCATGTCCCCGCTGCACTACGTGGCGATGCGAAACCTGCGCGCCCTGTCACCTTCGGGTGCCTCTCGGCCGTTTGATGCGGGTGCGGATGGTTTTGTTCCGGGGGAGGGGGTGGTGACGGTGGTGGTGAAGCCGTTGCGGGCTGCGTTGCGTGACGGTGACCGGATTCGGGGTGTGATCAAGGGGAGTGCGGTCAATCACGGTGGTCGTACGAGTGGGTTGACGGTTCCGAGCAGTGCGGCGCAGCAGGAGGTGATCTCTGCGGCGTTGGGGGATGCGGGGGTGTCTGTGGAGTCGATTGGTTTGGTGGAGGCTCATGGGACGGGGACGGGGTTGGGTGATCCGATTGAGATTGAGGGTTTGTCGCGTGCGTGGCGTGGGGTGACGGGGCGGTCGCAGTTTTGTGCGGTGGGTTCGTTGAAGGGGAATGTGGGTCATCTGGAGCCGGCTGCGGGTTTGGCGGGGTTGGTGAAGGTGTTGTTGGCGATGGAGCATGGGGTGGTTCCGCCGTCGTTGCATGTGGTGCGGCCGAATGATCATATTCGGTTTGAGGAGACGCCGTTCTATTTGGCGGATCGTGCGGTGGTGTGGCCGCGGGGTGGTGGGCCGCGGCGGGCTGCGGTGAGTGCGTTTGGTATGGGTGGGGTGAATGCCCATGTCATTGTCGAGGAACCCCCGGTCCTGGCGGCGCGTGGTGTGCCGGTTCAGGATTCGCATGTGGTGCGGGTGAGTGCGGCCGACGAGGCGGCGCTGCGGTCCCTGGCCGGCGCGTACGCCGACCGGTTCGACGCGGCACGCGACGACTGGGAGACCGCCGACCTCTGCCACACCGCCAACACCGGCCGCTCCCCGCTGGAGTTCCAGACCGCCGTCCACGGACGGACGGCCGCCGAACTCGCCACCGCGCTGCGCTCCGTCGCCGCCGGCAGCATTCCGCCCGCCCGCGTCGACATCGACCTGACCGCCGAAGCGGCGGCGATACGCACCGGGTCGGCCGCGGCGCCGCACCGACCCGCCGGCGCCGCCGAACTGGCCGGGGCCGGCTACGCGCACATCGACTGGCCGGCGCTCTCCGCCACGGGTGCCCGCGTCACGGACCTCTCCACCTATCCGTTCGCGCGGGGGTCGTACTGGCACACCGCCGACCGTGAGGTCGCCGTGCCCGGCCCGTTACCGGCCGGTGCCAAGGCGGTACGCGTCGAGTGGCGCGTCCGGGAACCGGCGCCCGTGCCGGCCACAGGACCGGCCGCGGTACGCGTGGTCACCGCCGACCCCGAGATCGGGCACGCGCTGACGAAGACCCTCCGGGACCGGGGCGTGACCGTCGTCGAGCCCGGTCGGCAGGCGGACGCGGCCATCGTGATCGACGCCCCGGGCAGCCGCAGCAGCCGCCCCCTCGACCTGAGCGGCTTCTGGGCCGAGTTGAGCGGCCTGATGACGACGCTGCCCGTGCACGGGACGCTGCTCTGGGCCGGTTTCCACGACGCGTCCGTCCACCCCGACGAGCGCGGCAGCCTGCGCCCCGAACGGGCCGCCATGGCAATGGCCGTACGGGCCGCCGGGGCCGAGGGCCGCAAGCCCACCGCGATCGTTCACCTGGACCCGGCCGACCCGGCCGAGGTACTGGCCGACCACCTCGCCGCCGAGTACGCCGCCCCGGGGGCCGGCGCGGCCGCCGAGGCCGACGGCGGCACGGTCGTCGTCGCCTACCGGCGGGGCGTCCGGTACACGCCGCACTACGTGCCCGCGCCGCCCGGCGCGCCGTACGCCCTGCCCATCGACGGGTACTGCCTGGTCACCGGCGGACTGGGCGCCGTAGGACTGCGCCTGACCGAGCGGCTGATCGACCGGGGAGCCAAGCGCATCGGCATCATCGGCCGGTCGGTCGTCGACCCCGCGCACTCCGCCCCTCTGCGGGAGCTGGCGGCGCGGGCCGAGGTCGAGTACGTGCCCTGCGACGTGTCCGACCCCGCGGCGCTCGCCGCGGTCGCCGGGCAGCTGGGCCGGCGTTGGGGAAGGCTGGTCGGCGTCGTGCACTCCTCCGGCGGGGTCAACCCGTTCGGGGCGATGCACCGCCGGCCGTGGAGCGACGCCGAGAAGGTGCTCGCCCCCAAGGTCCCCGGCTCGCTGAACGTCGTACGGCTGGCCAAGGAGGAGGGCGCCGACTTCGCGGTCCTGGTGTCCTCGATCGCGGGTACGCAGGCCCTGGCCGGCCGGGGGCTGGTCGACTACAGCCTCGCCAACGCCTACCAGTTGGCGCTCGCCGAGCGGGAGAACGACGCCGTCACCACGGTCACGGCGCACGCGTGGCCCAACTGGACGGGCATCGGGATGAAGGCGGACGCGTCCTTCTCCGCCGCCCACTCGATCGGCGCCGAGCAGGCGCTGGACGCCTTCTTCGACCACCTGCGGTCGGGCGGCGCCGTGATCTTCCCGGGAAGCACTCCCGCCAACCCGGCGGAGGCCGCGGAGGCCGCGGAGCCCGTCGAGTCCGTCGGAGCCGTCGGGGCCGTCGGGGCCGTCGGGGCCGCGCCGGTGGAGGCGCGGGCCGAGGCCCCCGTCGTTCCCGCACCGGTGCGCGCCGGGCACGACGGCGCGGGGATGCGCGCCCGGGTCCGGGACGCCTTCGTCCAGGTGCTGGGGGAGGACCCCGGAGAGCGCCTGCTGCCGGGGCTGGGGCTGGACTCCCTGGTGATTGCCGAGCTGACCACGGCACTCGAACAGCGCACTGGCCTGACCGTCGATCCGTCGCTGCTGATGCGGGCCCGCACAGCCGACGACATCGCGGCCGGACTCGCCGCCCACGAGGCGCCGGCCCCCCACCGTCCGCCCACTCCCGACCACGACGACATCCCCGCCTCCCCTTTGAGTGCCCTGCTGCGTCCGCTGCTCCAGCGGGACGGGCAGCGGTGACCATCGGGCCGGGCATGACCGGCGCGTCGAACGAAAGGACTGCTGTGAGCGAGTTCGACACCCGCATCGCCGTGATCGGCCTTGCGGTACGGCTCCCGGGCGCCGAGGACGTCGTCGACCTGACGGCCCTGCTGGGCCGCGACGGGGGCGAGGTCGGTGAGGTCCCGTCGAGCCGGTGGGCCCGCGAGCTGTACCGGGGCGAGGGGCCCCACCAGGGCACGCACCACCGCGGCGCGTTCCTGGTGGACCCGTTCTCGTTCGACAACGAGGCGTTCGGCCTGACCGCCGAGGAAGCCGTGTTCCTCGATCCCCAGCAGCGGGTGATGCTGGAGGTCGGCGCTCGTGCCCTGGAGGATGCGGGGTACCTGGGGGTGCGCCGCAGGCTCGACGCCGGCGTGTTCGTCGGCGCGCGCATGAACGGGTACGGATTCGACCAGGGCCGGGGGCTGGTTCCGCCCGCCGCGCCGGGCTCCGCCGGCGGGCCCGGGCCCGCCGCCCTGTGGGGGCGGTCGCAGAACTTCACGGCGGCCTGGCTGTCGGACCGCTTCGACCTGGCGGGCCCGAGCCTGGTGGTCGACACCGCCTGCTCGTCCTCGCTGTCGGCGGTCTGGCTCGCCTGCCAGAGCCTGGCGGCCGGGGCCTGCGAGCTCGCCCTGGTCGGCGCGGTCGACCTGCTGATCGACCCGCTGACGTTCGTACTCCTCTCCCGCACCGGGGCGCTCTCCCCGGACGGGCTGTGCCACACCTTCGACAGCAAGGCCAACGGCTATGTGCCCGGGGAGGGAGCCGCCGCCCTGGTGCTGAAGCCCATGCCGACGGCGCTGGCCGACGGCGACCTGATCCTCGGAGCCATCAGCGGGGTCGCGGTCAACAACGACGGCCGCACCATGGGCGTCACCACACCGAACCTGGAAGCCCAGATCGACCTGCTGGACAAGGTGTACAAGACGATCGACCCGGCGACCGTCCAGTACGTGGAGGCGCACGGCACCGGCACCGCCATCGGCGACCCGATCGAGGTACGGGCGCTCACCGAGGTGTTCGCCCGTCATGGCGTCCCGCGGAACTCCGTGGCGCTCGGTTCGATCAAGCGCCGGATCGGCCATCTGCACTCGGCGTCGGGCCTGGCCGGACTCGCGAAGATCATCGTCGCGCTGCGCGAGGGCACCATCCCGGCCGTGGCGGTGGACTCGCCCAACCCGCGCCTCAACCTCGCCGAAAGCCCGTTCCATCTGCCCGCCACCAGCCTCCCCTGGCCGGACGCGCCGGTGTGCCGGGCCGCGGTGAGCGGATTCGGATTCGGCGGCACCAACGCCCATGTGGTGGCCGAGGCCGCCCCCCGCACGGCCGGCACCCCCGCCGGGCCGGTGGGGGTCGGCGGGCAGCCCGGGCCGGTCTACGTGCTGCCGCTGTCCGCCGACAGCCCGTACGCGCTGCGCGAACTGGTCGCCCAGTGGCTGTCGTTCCTGCCGACACCGGCGGACAGCCCCGGCGAGCTCGGCGACGTATGCGCCACGGCGCGGCTGGCACGGCCGCACCGTACCGAGCGGATGGCCGTCGTCGGGACGGACGCGGATCAACTGACCACCGCTCTGCGCGCATGGCTCCTGAGGAGCGGCGCACAGGACGCCGGTGCCTTCGGCAGTCCCCGCAGTGCCGTATCCGTACGTCCCGAGGCGGCCGCGGCCCCGACCGCATGGCTGTCGGCCCTCGACCGTTCCACGCAGGCTGTACACGAGGTCGTCGGCCTGTTCGAAGCGGCCACCGGCATCCGGCTGGCCGAGTTCTCCGGCGAGCTGCTGCGGATCTTGTCCGGGGTCTCCCTCGCGATCGCGCTGCGTGACCTGGGAGTGCCCGAAGGTGCGGTGGACCTGCCCCCGGGCTGGGAGGCGGTCGGGGACTTTGTACGAGGACGCGTCCCGCTGGAGCAGGCGGTGGCCGACGTCCTGCGGCGTGACAGCGACCCGGCGCACGGCGCCCGGGGCGGTGGTGGTGCCGACGGCCACGACGTCAGCGCACGGCTGGCCGAAGCCCGCGACGAGCAGGAGGTTGCCACGGTGCTCGCCGCGATCGCCGCCGAGCTCTTCCAGGCCGGCCAGGACATCGACTGGGCGGCATTCCAGAAGGCCACGGGCACGGCGTGGACCAAGCGCGTGCTGCCTTTCGCTCAGCCGCGCGGCCGGGCCCTGAACCTCGCCGAGCCCCGCCGCTCGGCCGAACCCGGTGCGCCTGCGGAGCTGGTGTCGGACGAGGGGGCGGCCGGGTACACCTTCTCCCGCGTGTTCGGACCGGCCGAGGCGCCCATCGCCCAGCACGCCGTGTACGGCACGCTCATGCTCCCGGGTGTGGCGTGGTTCGACTTCATGCGCGAAGGCGCCGCCCTGCGCGGCGAACCCTTCCACGGGGCTCGGGACATCCTCTTCCACCGCCCGCTCATCGCGTCCGGGGCCCGCCGGGTCGTCGGCCGGGTCGTCGCGGACGGCCGGCTCAGGGTCGAGGACGCCGAGAGCGGGGAGCCCTACGTCACCGGCCGGCTCGCCGCCGGGCACCTGCCCGAGCCGCCGCTCCCCGTCCCCCTTGATGCCCTGCTGGCCGACTGCGCCAGCTCCGCCGTGCACGCCGGCTCGGGCCTCTACCGGTGGCTGCGCCGGATCGGCTACCACCACGGCCGCTACTACCGGAACATCTCCTGGGTGGCGAGCCTCCCCGACGGCGGCACGCTCGCCCGGATCGAGGGCACCCGGCAGCGGGAGATGAACCCGCCCGGCGTGCAACTGTTCCCCGGGCTCCTGGACAGCGTGACGGTCGCGGCGATCGATCCGGCCAACCCGGTGTTCGGCACGGCGGACGCCTCCGCGTTCATCCCGCTCTCGGTGGGCCGGCTGGACGTCTTCGGACCGCTGGGCGACGCCGCCTACGTGCGGACGGAGATCGCTTTCTGGAACGACGAGGCCTGCCGGGTCACCCAGACCGTCACCGATGAGGCGGGCACGCCCCTGCTGGTCTTCGGCGACATGTCGTCCAAGCGGGTTCCCGTCCAGGCGTTCAGCGCGGGGGAGGCGTCCGCGCCGGCCGCGTCCGTAGCGCCGCTGACACCGCAGCCGCCCGCGCCCGTTCCGACGCCACCTCGTCCCGTGGCCCCAGTGGTTCCCGTAGCCCCGGCGGTCCCCGTTGTCCCGGCGGCTCCCACGGCCCCTGCCGCCTCGCGGTCCGTGCGGGCGCTCGCCTGGTTCCTGGCCCTGACGGGCACTCCCGAGGAACACGCCGATACGGAGTTCCTGTCCGCCGGCTTCGACTCGGTCGGGCTGGTCACGCTGAGCGAGCGCATCTCTCAGGAGCACGGCCTGTCCCTCTACCCGACGGTCTTCTTCGAGTACCCGACACCACGGCAGTTCGCCGAGTTCCTCCTGGAGGAAGCACCGGGGCTCGTCGACACGATGGCGGCCTCGGCGGCCCCGGCAGACCAGGCGCCAGAGGTGGCTCCGGAACCCAAGGTGTCTCCGGAACCCGCGGTCCCGGCCGCGTCGGCGGAGCCCACACCGGTGGCGCGGGCAACCGTCACCGTCACTCCGCGAACGCCCGAAGCCGCGCACGCGGCCGAGCACCCCGCGGTAGCACCGGCACCCCGGCCGCGCGACATCGCAGTCGTGGGCGCCGCCGTCAGGCTGCCCACCGCGAGCAACCTGACCGCCTTCGCCGAGCTGCTGGTAGAAGGCCGGGACACGGTCCGCCCGCTGCCCGAGGGCCGTTGGCAGAACGTAGACGGGCCGGTCCCGTACGCCTCGTTCCTGGACCGCGTGGACGAGTTCGATCCGGCTCCCTTCCGGATCTCGGCCCGCGAAGCCCCCCTGATCGATCCGCAGGCGCGGATCGTCTACGAGACGATCTGGGAGGCCCTGGAGGACGGCGGCCGGATCGGCACCCGGGCCCACGGCAGCACGGGCCTGTGGATCGCCTACAGCCACGACCATTACCACGAGGAGCGCGTGCGCCTCGGCGTACCCGACGGACGAGGCCTCGGGCTGGAGGCGATGATCGCCAACCGGCTGTCCTACCTGATGGACTGGCACGGGCCGAGCGGACTGGTGAACACCCTCTGCTCGTCCTCGCTGGTCGCCCTGCACTCGGCACTCCAGCACCTGCGCACCGGCGACATCGACACCGCGGTGATCGGGGCCGTGCACGCCGGCATCAGCCCGGAGTACTTCCGGTCGATGGGCGACCTCATGGCCCTGTCACCCCGGCACCGCAGCCGCGCCTTCGACAGCACCGCGGACGGCTTCGTCCCGGGAGAGGGAGCCGTGGCCGTGGTCCTGCGGAGGTACGACGACGCCCTGCGGGACGGTGACCGGATCCGGGGCGTGGTCAAGGGAGCGGCCGTCAACCACGGCGGACGCACCACCCGCTACTCCGCACCCAGCCCGCGCGCGCAAGCGGACGTCATCTCTGCGGCGTTGGGGGATGCGGGGGTGTCTGTGGAGTCGATTGGTTTGGTGGAGGCTCATGGGACGGGGACGGGGTTGGGTGATCCGATTGAGATTGAGGGTTTGTCGCGTGCGTGGCGTGGGGTGACGGGGCGGTCGCAGTTTTGTGCGGTGGGTTCGTTGAAGGGGAATGTGGGTCATCTGGAGCCGGCTGCGGGTTTGGCGGGGTTGGTGAAGGTGTTGTTGGCGATGGAGCATGGGGTGGTTCCGCCGTCGTTGCATGTGGTGCGGCCGAATGATCATATTCGGTTTGAGGAGACGCCGTTTTATCTGGCGGATCGTGCGGTGGTGTGGCCGCGGGGTGGTGGGCCGCGGCGGGCTGCGGTGAGTGCGTTTGGTATGGGTGGGGTGAATGCTCATGTGATTGTCGAGGAGCCTCCTGTTGTGGCGGCGCGTGGTGTGCCGGTTCAGGATTCGTATGTGGTGCGGGTGAGTGCGGCTGATGAGGGGGCGTTGCGGTCTTTGGCCGGGGGGTATGCGGATGAGTTGGTCGGTGCGTCCGGGGAGGTGGTGGGGGATTTTGCTTTCACGGCGAATGTGGGGCGTGCTGGGCATCGTTTCCGTGCGGTGGTGCGGGGTGTTGATGGGGGGGAGTTGGCTGCTGGTTTGAGGGGTGTTGCGGCGGGTGGGGGTGTGGTTTCTCGTAGGGGGGGTGTTTCGGCTCCGAATGTGTTCATGTTTTCGGGTCAGGGTTCGCAGTATGCGGGTATGGGTCGTGGTTTGTATGTGACGGAGCCGGTGTTCCGGGCTGCGTTGGATGAGTGTGCCGAGTTGTTGGTGCCGCATCTTGATGTGCCGTTGCTGGATGTGTTGTTCGGTGATGTGCGGGGGCGGTTGGACCGGACGCGGTATGCGCAGGTGGGGATTGTGTCGGTGCAGGTGGGGTTGGTGCGCTGGTTGGAGTCGGTGGGGGTGTGTGCGGATGTGGTGGTGGGTCACAGTCTGGGTGAGCTGACGGCTGCGTGGGCGTCGGGTGTGCTGGGGCTGGCGGATCTGTTGCGTTTGGCGGTGTTGCGTGGGGGGTTGATGGAGTCGCAGCCGGGTCGGGGGGCTATGGCTGTGGTGTATGCGGATGCGGGGAGTGTGCTGGCGGTTTTGCCGGGGTTTGCGGGTGTGGAGGTTGCGGCGTTCAATGCGCCGCGGGTGGTGACGGTTTCGGGGCCGGTGGAGGCGGTGGCGGGGTTCTGTGGGGGTTCGGGGTTGCGGACTGCGCCGTTGGTGGTGAGTCATGCGTTTCATTCGGTTCTGATGGAGGGTGCGGTTGTGCCGTTCGCGGAGGCGGTGGCGGGGGTGGTGCTTTCGGCTCCGGTGGTGGCGTTTGTGTCGTCGGTGTTGGGTGGGTGGCATTCGGCTGAGTCGGTGGTGGATCCGGGGTATTGGGGTCGGGCGATTCGTGAGCCGGTGCGGTTCGGTGAGGCGGTTGCGGCGTTGGGTGGGTTGGGTGCGGGGGCGGTGTGGGAGATCGGTTCTCATCCGCAGTTGACGTCGTTGGCGCGGGCTTCGTGGGGTGAGTCGCAGCCGGTGTGGTTGAGCACTCTGCGGCGGGATGGTGTGGATCAGGTTGAGGTGCATGCGGCGGTGGCTGCGTTTGTGAACGGGACGTCGGCCGATCTGGACTGGTCGGGTCTGCATCAGGGCAAGGGGCAGCGGACGATCACCATCCCCACCTACCCCTTCAACCGACAGCGGTTCTGGATATCCGCCGGCCCGCACGACACGACGACGACGAACAACAAGAACGAGACGAAGAGGCATCAGAACCATGGCTAGCGAATACGGACTGAAGCGACACTTCAACGGCGAAGCGGCACGCCTGATCGGTGACAAGATCCGCACCGTCCACCTCGAGTTCGATGTGGAGGGCTACGCGGCAGAGGTCGAGGCGCGCATTCCCGGCAAGGAACTGAAGGACCGCGTCCTCGTCCTGGCCGAAGGGCTACGCACCCGCCTGCCCGCGGACTACCCCGACGCCCTGCCGATCCTCCTGTCCGTCCTCGGCAACGAACTGGCCGAGGGGGAGGGCATGTTCAACGCCAGCTGGTTCCTCATGCCGGTCGCCCGCTTCGTCGAGGAGTACGGCCTGGACCACCCCGACGCGTCGCTGGATGCCATCGAGGAGATCACCAAGCGGCACACGGGCGAGTACGCCATCCGCCCCTACCTCGTACAGCACCACGCGCTGACGATGGAGCGCGTCGGGAAATGGGCCCAGAGCCCGAGCCACAACGTACGGCGCCTGGCGACCGAGGGCATCCGCTCTCGACTGCCCTGGGCCCGGACCCTGACCGTGTTCGTCAAGGACCCGCTGCCGGTCCTGGAGATCCTCGAACCACTGCGCAGCGACCCCTCCGAGTACGTGCGGAAGTCCGTCGCCAACAACCTCAACGACATCTCCAAGGACAGCCCCGAGGTCGCGCTCGCGACCGCGCTGCGCTGGCTGGAGGAGAGCCCCACCCCCGAGACCAACTGGATCGTCAAGCATGGGCTGCGCACCCTCGTGAAGAAGGGCGACCAGCAGTCCCTCGCCATCCTCGGGGCCACGGGCGGCGAGCACCTCAGGGTGCCCCGGCTGCGGATCACCCCCGGGTCGGTGACCATCGGGGACACCCTCGTCATCAACTTCGACATCGAGAACACCGACGACCGGCCGCACAACATCGCCGTCGACTACGTGGTGCACCACGTGCGCAAGAACGGGCGCACCATTCCGAAGGTCTTCAAGCTGACTACCCTCGAACTCGGCGCCGGCGAACGGCGGTCCCTGGAGAAGACGCACACGATCAAGGAGGTGCAGACGCGCCGGTACTACGCGGGCGAGCACACGGTCGACATCCAGGTGAACGGTCTCGTCCAGGCCACCGAACGATTCGACCTCCACACATGAGCGGCCACAGATCACTCCTCAGCGCCGCTGATCCGTTCATCTCCGACCACCGGATCGGCGGCATCCCCGTCGTCCCCGCCGCCGCGCAGATCGACGCGTTACTGTCAGCCTGCGATGCCGGGCGCCCCGACTGCTGGTGGGCGTTGGAGCAAGTCGCCTTCCGGGCACCGCTGCTCGTGACGGGAGTCGGGGCCGAGATCGAGGTCCGTACGGCCGAGGACGGCCGGTGCACCCTCCGCTCCGTGCAACCCGGAGACGACGGCGTACCGGTCGAGCACAGCACCGCCCGGGCGACCGGCAGCCCGCTGCCGCCGCCCCGCTACGTCGACGTGGCAGCGCTGCGGGCCGGCTGCACGGAGCAGGTGCCGCTGTCGGACGTGGCCGCGTGGCGCGAGTCGAGCGGGATCGCGTACGGACCGGCGTACCGGGCGATCCGGTCGGCGCACCGGGGCCCTGGCCGGATGCTGCTGATGCTCCGGGCCGCGGACGATCCGAACGCGGCGTCGGCGCCCCCCTTCGTGCCGCCGCCGCTGCTCGACAGCGTCTTCCAGGCGCTCGGCATGCTCGACGGCGGTGCGGCCGGGGCGTGCCTACCCTGGTACATCGGCCGGCTGGTGGCCCGTCGCCGGATATCCGGCACGGTGATCGCCCTGGTCGAGCGGGACGATCCGGCCGACGTCGGGGGCCGGGGCGGTGCCGTACGGGGACGGGCCATGGTCTGCAACCAGCAGGGGGAGGTCCTGCTGGAACTGGACCGCATCACCCTCAAGGCCGCCGGACCCGCAGCATCCGCGGAACCCGCGGCGTCCACCACTGCCAGGGTGGCCGCAGTACCCGCAGTACCCGCCCGGGCGGCCGAGCCGGGGCAGGCGCCGCCGGCGGTCGCGTCGATCGAAACCGTCGTCTGGCGGAAAGCGGACCCGGCTCCCGCACAGGCGTCCGCGGCCGAGGGCCCCGTGCTGGTCGTGTCCGCGCACGCCCTCCGTCCCCCGGCGGGCCGGTCCGTCCTGCACCTGACGCCGGCGCAGCTCTCCGCAGGGGGCCTGGACACACTGCCGGCCGACACCGTCTTCCGGGACGTGGTGTACGTGGCACCAGGCGGGCTCACCGGCGAGGCGCAGGTGACGCAGGCCCTGCAGGACGTCTTCGCGCTGGTGCGCCGGCTCGCGGCCCGCCCGCCGATGCCCGCCCTGCTGATCGTCACCACCGCCGCCCACCAGGTGGCGGCGCAGGACACCGTCGACCCCTTCATGACCGCTCTGTGGGGTCTCGGCCGTACGCTCCAGGTTGAGCATCCCCGCACCAGGGTCCGCCTGCTCGACCTCGAACTCGGCCCCGCCCCCGGCGATCCGGCCGGCCCGGAGGGCGACGGTGCCCCTGCCCTGTGGGAGGCGCTCGGCCAGGACCGGCCGGAACTCGCCCGGCGCGGCGACGCCTGGTACGAACCCTCCTTACGCCCGGTGGAGCCCGCGGGCGCCACCGGCCAGGCGCGCTACCGGGACGGCCGCTTCCTGATCACCGGCGGTATGGGCGGCATCGGCCTGCGCGTCGCGGAGTACCTCGCGGAAGCGGGCTGTGCCCATCTGACCCTGGTCGGGCGGACCGTGCCGGACCGGGGAGAGGCCCGGGAACGCCTCGACCGACTGGCGGAACTCTGCGACCTGGCGGTCGTCGCGGCGGACGTCCGCACGCTGCGCGAGGCACTGCCCGGCGCCGCACGCTACGACGGGGTGTTCCACGCCGCCGGAGTGCTGCGCGACGGACTGGCACGCGGCCTGACCCCGGATCAGGTGGATGCCGTACTCGGACCCAAGATCGGCGGCGCGCACGCGGTCGCCGACCTGGTGTCCGGGTACGAACAGCCCGCATTCGTCGCCCTGTTCTCCTCGGTCGCGGCGGTACGGGCGAACCTCGGCCAGAGCGCCTACGCCGCGGCCAACGCCTACCTGGACGGCTACGCCGCCCGCCAACGTGCCGAGGGCCGGCCCTGGTACAGCCTCGGCTGGGGCCTGTGGACCGTCGGCATGGGTGAGTCCATCGCCCCGAAGGCCGCCGCGCACGGCATCCCTGCCCTCACCGCGGACGACGGCATCGCCCTCCTCCGTACGGCCCTGGGACAACCACCCGCGCACTACGTTCTGTCCGCCGCCGCGAAAGCGAAGGATGCACCCATGACTGCTGTCACGCCCGAAACCGGACTGTGGCCGTCGCTCACCCACGCGATCAGCAAGGTCCTGCTCGTCGACGGCGTGGCCGCCGAGGACGATCTGCTGGAGCTGGGCCTCGACTCGATGATGGCGGTCGAACTGGCCGCGTCGCTGACCGCCGACGGGCTCGACATCGACCCGATGGTGTTCTTCGAGCGCACCAACGTCGGCGCGCTGCTCGCCCACCTCGAATCGCTCCCACGCAGCCTTCCCGCCCCGGCTTCCGCGCCCACCTTCGCTCCCGCGCCGGTGCCCCTCCCCACCTCGGTCCGGGAGGTGCCCGCGGCAGCTCCGGCGGGGGCGTCGCGCGTCGCGGTGCCGCAGCAGCGGCCGGCTGCGGCGGTGGACCGGCCGGCGGCCGCCACGGCCCGCGGCGCCGACTCCTTCGTCCCCGACTGGGACCGCTACAGGGACGTGCCGCACGCCCCGGCGACCCCGGTGGTGGCACCGGCCACCGCCGCGACCCCGGCTCCAGCACCGGGCGCAGCTCCCGCGCCCGCCCCCGCCCCCACCTCCGCCCCGGCGGCCGACCGGATACCGCGGCGGACCCTGCCGGGCCGGCTGGCCGACGCACCCCACGGCAGGTTCCTCGATCGCCGCATCGACGCCCTGTCGGCGGAGGACCGCCTGATCGTCGCCAAGGACGAGTACTTCTACGAGCCCGTCATCGAGGAGGCAACGGGCCCCCGGATCAAGTTCGACGGCCGCTGGTTCCTGAACTTCGCCTCCTACAGCTACCTCGGACTCATCGGGCACGGCTACATCAACGACGAGGCCCTGCGCGCCGTCGAGCGGCACGGCACCGGCGCCCACGGGGTGCGGCTGCTGGCGGGCACCCTGCACCTGCACCGGGAGCTGGAACTGGCGCTCGCCCGCTTCCTGGGCACCGAGGACGCCATCGTCTTCTCCAGCGGCTACATGGCGAACGTGGCGACGGTCGGCGCCCTCGTCGGCCCCGGCGACTTCGTCATCGGCGACGTCTACAACCACGCCAGCATCCTGGACGGGTACCGGCTGTCCGGCGCGTCGGTCATCACCTACGCCCACAACGACCTCGCCGACCTGGAACGCGCCCTGCGCAAGGTGGGCGATGCGGGCCGCCTGGTGGTCACCGACGCCGTGTTCAGCATGGACGGCGACGTGGCCGACCTGCCCGGCATCGTGGAACTGTGCGAGCGGTACGACGCCCCGCTGATGGTCGACGAGGCGCACAGCCTGGGTGTGCTCGGTGACACCGGCCGCGGCATCACCGAGCACTTCGGCATCGACCCGGCACGGGTCGACGTCAAGATGGGCACGCTCTCCAAGACGGTGCCGAGCGCGGGCGGTTACGTCGCCGGGTCCAGGGACCTGGTCTTCGCGCTGAAGAACAACGCCCGGGGCTGGATGTTCTCGGCGGCCGCCACTCCCCCTCAGATGGCGGCGGCCAAGGCCGCGGTCGAGGTGATGGCGGCCGCCCCGTCCCTCACCCGAGAGCTGCGGACCAAGACGACCCGGTACCGCGAGCAGCTGCGCGCCCTGGGCTTCAACACGCTGGCCAGTGAGACGCCGGTGGTGCCGATCATCTGCACCAGTGCCGAGCAGGCGGGGGCGATGGCCCGGCTGTGCCAGCTCGACGGGCTCTTCGTCCAGCCGATCGTCTACCCGGCCGTGCCGCGGACGCTGCCCCGTCTGCGGACCATCGTCAACCTCAGCCACTCCGACGCCGACCTGGACGCGGCCGTCGTGACGCTGGAGAAGGCCGGGCGTGCCTGTGGCGTCATCCACTGAGCACTGACCGGGCGGAGCGGTCCACAGGACCGGACACCACCATGCGCCGACCACCGCATGGCAACCAAGGGGGAATCGAGCATGACCGATGTCGACACCACGGCGTTCTTCGGAGCGGTTCTGAAGACCATCGCCTCGACCCGCAACCACGGCACCGACCAGGGCGAGTACGCGTCCGGGGTGCTGGAGCCGACCGCGCGGATCCGCACGGTCGAGAAGGACATCGGCGACCGGCGGCTGACCTCCACCGAGGCCGGGGAGGTGCTCGGTCTGCTGGAAACGACGCTGCACACCAAGCGCACGCCGGACGAGGAACGCGAGTACTACCTCCAGTACATCGAGAAGGTCTCCGGGATCAGCCGGGCCTCGCTGGGCGTGTCCGGCTGGTGAACACCTCCCGTCTCGCGTGGTACAGCCACGAGATCTGTTTCTGGCACGACCCCGGTCCCGGATCGGGGTACGTGCCGGTCGGGCCGGGCGTCGAGCCGCTGCGCCAGTTCGCGGTCGACCCGGACCTCCGGCGTGCCGAAGGGCTGGTCAAGGCGTCCGGCGTGATGGACCGGTTCACCGGCCTCACGCCGACTCCGGCCTCGGACGAGGACCTGCTGCTTGTCCACGTACCCGAGCACATCGAGCGGGTCGAGGCGGCCTCGGCGGCCGGCGCGGGCGATGCCGGTGTGTACGCCCACGTCAACTACCACAGTGCACAGGCCGCGAGGCTTGCCGTCGGGGCCTGCGTGCAGGCCGCCACGGGCGTCATGGAGGGCCGGTTCGACCGGGCGTACTGCCTGGTGCGGCCGCCCGGCCACCATGCGGAGCCGGACCGGGCGATGGCGCTGTGCCTGTACAACAACGTGGCGGTGGCTGCCCGTGCGGCGCAACGTCACGGGGCGCGCCGGGTGCTGATCCTGGACTGGGACGTGCACCACGGCAACGGCATCCAGCGGACCTTCTACGAGGATCCCGACGTGCTGTACATCTCGGTGCACCAGGAGGGGCTGTTCCCGGCGGCGTCCGGTCTCGTGCTGGAGACCGGCGCGGGGGCGGGGGCGGGCAGCACACTCAACGTGCCGCTGCCCGCCGGCTCGGGCCACGGCGCCTATCTCGCCGTGATGGACCGGATCGTGGAGCCGGCGGCCCGTGCCTTCGCCCCCGATCTGATCCTGGTGGCGGCGGGCGTCGACGCGAGCGGCCACGATCCGATGGGCCGGATGCTGTGCACCAGCCGCACCTTCCACGCCATGACATCGATGATGTGCCAGCTCGCGGACGAACTGACCGGGGGGAGGATCGTCTTCGCCCACGAGGGCGGCTACTCGGCGTGGTACCAGCCGATGCTGGTGCTGGGCACGGCGAGCGCGATCGCCGGCCTGCCGGCCCCTCAGGACCCGTTCCTGCACGCGCTCGAGCACCTTCCCGGCCAGCGCCTCCAGCGTCACCAGGACCGGGTGATCACACACCTGGAGGACCATCACCCGCTGCTGGCCGGCTCGTCACCCGTGGTCGGCCGGTCCGGGCCGACCGGGGTCTCCCGGCGGCCCGCACCCGCGGACGGGGGGCCGTGATGAGCGGCTGGTGGATGACAGTGGGGAACGGTGCGCGCCGGGTGGCCGGCACCGGCCCGGGGCCCGGGCCCCGGACGCGTCCGCGGTTCCGGGTCGTGGCGCTCCCGCATGCCGGCGGGTGGCCGTCCGCGTTCCGCTCCTGGTGGCAGGTGCTGCCCGAGGACGTCGAGTGCGTCGTCGCCCAGCTGCCCGGCCGGGGCGCGCGCATCAACGAGCCGCTGCTGACCCGCGTCGAGCCGCTGGTCGACGCCCTCAGCCGAGGCCTGGCGGAGCTGGAGCCGCTGCCGTATGTCGTCATCGGGCACAGCTTCGGCAGTGTGCTCGGATACGAACTCACCCGCGCCATGGAGCAGAAGGGACTGCCTCCCACCCTGCTGGCCGTGTCGGCGCGCCAGCCGCCGTGCTTCCCCAGCGAGCCGCCGTTCGCCCACCTCCGCAGTGACACGGAGTTGCTGGAGCACCTGACGGACATCGGCGGGATGTCCCCGGGGCTGATGGACCGCGCCGACCTGATGCGGCCGTCGCTCCGCGCGATCCGAGCCGACCTGGAGGCGATGGAGACCTACCGGCGGCCGCTGTCCGGCACCCGTGTCCCCATCCTGGCGCTCGGCGCGGTGGACGACCCGGTTGTTATCGACGACCGGATGCACCTGTGGTCGCTGGAGACCTCGGGCGGCTTCGGCCGGCAGACCTTCACCGGCGGCCACTTCTACCTCTACATACCCGCCAACGCGGCGGCGGTCGCCGCCCGTCTGGTGCCCGGCGCCGACGACCCCCGGTCGGAGCCGCTCCTCCCACACCCCTCGCCCGATGACCGTGTCGGGCACCAATCAGCACCACCCCCGAAAGGAACCGTATGAGTACCACCGCCGACACCACCGAGCAGGCCGGACCCCGTGAGTGGCTGGGCCTGGCTGTACTGGCGCTGCCGACACTGCTGCTGTCCATCGATGTGAGCGTGCTGCACCTGGCCGTACCGCACATCAGCGAGAGCCTGGACCCCTCCGCCTCCCAGATGCTGTGGATCATCGACATCTACGGGTTCCTGATCGCCGGCTTCCTGGTGACCATGGGGACCCTGGGCGACCGCATCGGTCGCCGGAAGCTGCTCCTGATCGGCGCCGCCGCGTTCGGCTTCGCCTCCCTGGCCGCCGTCTTCGCCGACGACCCGGCCACACTGATAGCGGCGCGGGCGGCGATGGGTATCGCCGGAGCCACGCTGATGCCCTCGACCCTCGCCCTGATCATCAACATGTTCCGCGACGCGCGGCAGCGCGGCGTGGCGATCGCCGTCTGGGTCACCATGTTCTCCGTGGGCATCGCGCTCGGCCCGGTGGTCGGCGGCGCCATGCTGGAGTACTTCTGGTGGGGTTCGGTCTTCCTGCTCGGCGTGCCCATCATGGGGCTGCTGCTGGTGGCCGGCCCGATCCTGCTGCCGGAGTACCGTGACGAGGAGGCCGGCCGGCTCGACCTGACCAGCGTGGCGCTGTCGCTCGCCGCGATCCTCCCGGTGATCTACGGCCTGAAGGAGTTCGCCAACGACGGGGTCGGCCTGATCCCGGTCCTGGCGCTCGTCGTGGGCCTGGTTGTCGGCCTGCTGTTCGTCCGCCGGCAGCGCACGCTGGAGAGCCCGCTGCTGGACTTCGGCCTCTTCACCAACCCCACGCTCCGCACCGCGCTGGTGACGCTGCTGCTCAGCATGCTGGTGGCCGGCGGCACGTATCTGATGGTGACGCAGTACCTCCAGCTCGTCGGCGGATTGTCCCCCATGAAGGCCGGCCTGTACCTGCTGCCGGCGGCCTTCGCGCTGATCGTGACTGCCGTGGTGTCCCCGATGGCGGCCGGCAGGTTCCGTCCCGCGTACGTGGTCGCCGCGGGGCTGGCCGTGTCGGGTATCGGTCACCTGATGCTGAGCATGGCCGACAGCTCGTCGGGCATCGCTCAGGTGGTGACGGGCTTCGCGTTCGTCTACGCCGGCGGTGGCCCGCTCATCGCCCTGGGGACGGACATCGTCGTCGGATCGGCCCAGCCCGAGCAGGCCGGGTCCGCTGCGGCCGTCTCGGAGACCAGCACCGAACTCGGCATGGCGCTGGGCGTGGCCGTGCTCGGCAGCCTCGGGGCTGCCGTGTACCGCAGCGGGGTGGAGGTTCCCGCGGGGGTGCCGGGGGGCGCCGGTGACACGCTCGCCGGGGCAGTCGAGGCGACGCACGGCCTGTCCTCGGAAGTGGCGGCGGCCCTGCTCGACTCCGCCCGGGAGGCGTTCACCGAAGGCATGAACGTCATTGGAGGCATCGGGGCGTTCGTCGCGCTTGCCTCTGCCGTGCTGGTGGCGGTGGTCATCAAGATTCCGGCCACGGGAGCAGGCGGGGACTCCGCCGGCTCCGAAGATTCGGCCGACAGCGTTGTGCCCGCCGTCGATGTGAAGGGATAACGCGCCTCACCACTCCTGCCGTGGCAGGCCGGCGGTCGGTGCGGCCCGCGTCTCGCGACGCGGGCCGCACCCGTCAGACCTCGGCGTCGGGCCGGTCCTGGTAGGCGGCGGCGTAGGCGGCCGTGGGGGCGACGGGGGTGATGATGTCGATCAGTACGCCGTCGGGGGCGGCCACGATGAAGTGCCGCTGGCCGAACGCTTCGCTGCGCAGGGAGAGTTCGGGCTTCAGGCCGGCGCCCGTCACGAGGCGAGCGTACTCGGCGTCGACGTCGGCCACCTCGAAGTTGAGGAGCAGGCCCTGAGCCGGCCGACGGAAGGCCTCCGGCACCGTCTCGTGCCCCGCGAGGACCAGGGCCAGCTCGTAGTGCGGCGGCTCGGGCCGCCGCAGGCTGACGTACCAGTCGTTCGTGTAGGTCGTCTCGAATCCGAACAGCGTCGTGTAGAACGCCACGGATTCACTGAGCTGCTGGGTGCAGAGCACGGGATAGAAGCTGGTCACGGCAGAGGACGTCATCACAACACCTTTCTGGGACGGGCATACGGTCGTTTCGTACCAACGAGGCATGCGCCCGTGCGTCACGTCCGCCGGATCGAAGGCAGGTGGACATGGCATCGGCGGTACACCCGTTGGGTGAAGCCCGGGTATGGGCGGTGCGGCAGGCACCCCCCTGGCGGGAAGGGCTGTTGCTCTCTCTGCTCGATGCGGAGGAGAGGACCAAGGCGGCCTCCTTCACCCACCAGCGCGACCGGTCGACCTACCTCGCGGCGCATGCCGGGCTGCGGCTGTTGCTGGGCGACCGGCTCGGTATCCATCCCCGGGAGCTCCGGTTCGGCCGTGACCGGTGCGCGCACTGCGGCGGGCCGCACGGCCGACCGGTCCTCCTCAACGGCTCGGGGGGCCTGCACTTCTCCCTCTCCCACTGCGCCGGCATCACGCTCATCGGCGTGGCCGGCGCGCCTCTAGGGGTTGACGCGGAGCGGCTGCCCAGCCGCCGGACCGTCGAACTGTGCCTGACGCGGCTACATCCACGGGAGCGGGACGAGCTGCTCCGGATGCCTCCGGCGGAGCGGCCCCTGTGGTTCTGCCGGCTGTGGACACGAAAGGAGGCCTACCTGAAGGCGTTGGGGACAGGGCTCAGCAGGGGGCTGGACCGGGACTACCTCGGAGCCGGGGGAGCGGGGTGGCCGGCAGGCTGGACCGTCGCCAACCTGTCCTGCGGTCCGCAGAACGGCACGCATGCCGCGGCGCTGGCCGTTCCCGCGGGGGTGCGGGGGCCCACTGGACTGTGTGAACTGAACTGGTCGGTGTATGAGCATGTCCTGGGCGGCGCCTACTCGTTGGAGGAAGGGAGCCATGTTGACATGCCGACGGTATGTCATTAGGTTCGGCTCGCATACCGTTGGTACGTGAGTGGAGATGGCCCCCCATGCTGACCAGTTTCTGTCCGGTGATCTGCACCTCGAAGCTGGCGGAATCCCGCGGCTTCTACAGCAGACTGTTCGGTTTCACCGCCACGTACACGACCCAGTGGTACGCCGGCCTCAGCCGGCCCGGGCGGCGACACCACGAGCTCGCTCTCCTCGACCACGCCCATCCCGCACTGCCCGAGGCGCTCCGGCGGCCGGTGCGCGTGGTGCGGATCACCCTTGCGGTGGACGACCGGGCAGAGGAGTGGGAGCGGCTCGCCGCCCTTGGGGCGGTGGGGCGCCCGGATCAGAGACACCTCGTCGTCACGGATCCCAACGGGGTCCGGATCGACGTCGTCGCGCCGACCTGACCAGTTGGAGACTGCTGGGACCGCTCGTCGAAGGGAGAAGTCGCGCCGTGCCCAGAAGAATCGATCCCGACGTGGCGGCCGCGATCATGCGTGCCGCCGGACTCGAACCGCTGGAGCCTTATCCCGGGTCGAGTGCGGCCTGGAACTGCCGCTGCCTGAGAAGCTGTTGCTAAAAGGGTCTTGAGGGTTGCGTTTCCGCTGGTCAGGTATGAAGTGGGCTGAGCGCGGAAGGGTTCGGGCGTCATGATTGTCCGAGCGTGGAGGTGCGGGGATGCCGTCGGTGAAAGGGCTGTTCGAGGAGCGGGAACGTGCGGCGAGGCAGCGGGTGGAACTGCTGCGCGAGGAGGCCGAGCGGGTCCTGGCCGCGCTGCGGGAGGCCGAGACGTTCTGGGAACGGAAGGTCGTCGCGTTGGAAGAGCTCGATGACGCCTTGAGCGTGGACCACGGGTCCGTGGCGGTCGAGGTGGGAGGGGAGTCGCGGCCCGACCCGTCGGTGACGGTGTCGGGTTCGATGGTGCCGCAATGGCGGGCGGACCTGTCGGCCTCCGCGCTCCCGCCGGACTATCAGCGCATCATCGGTGTTCTGGTCGGCCGGGAGGCCGGCGGGGCGGATGGTGACCGGTCGATGATCTGCAGGGAGATCGCCGGTGGGCTGGGCCTGGAGTTGGTGCCGGCGAAGGTGGAGGGGGTGCGGTCGAAGGCGAAGAAGATGGTGGCCCGTGGATGGCTGACCGAGGTGCGGGCGGGACGGTTCACGCTCGCGGACGGCCAGCGAGGCGACGGCTCATGACCATGGTCATCGACCACAGGATCATCGCTTCGGCGCTGACGGTCGTGGTCTCGAAGTCGCGGGCCAGACGGCGCGAGCGCATCAGCCAGCCGAAAGACCGTTCCACCACCCAGCGGCGGGGAAGGATCTTGAAGCCCTTGGTGTCGTCACTGCGCTTGACGACCTCCAGCACGATGTTCAGCGCCTTCGCCGCACCGGCGAGGACAGGGCCGGTATAGCCGCCGTCGGCCCAGATGAGACGGAGCCGGTGAAATCTCTTGCTCAGGAAGGGCAGGAGGGCCTGGAACGCGTCACGGTCACCGATGTCAGCAGGGGCGACGTGGACGCTCAGCAGCAGACCCAGGACGTCGGTCACAATGTGCCGACGCCTCCCGTTGATCTTCTTGTTTCCGTCGTAACCCCGTGAGGCGGCCGGAACGTTGGCGGCGGCCTTCACCGACTGTGAGTCCACGATTCCCGCGCTCGGCTCCACGTTCCTGCCCGCCCGCGCCCTCACCTGCTCGCGCAGCCGGTCGTGGAACTCCGCGATCAACCCCTGCTCCCGCCACCGGCGGAAGAACGCGTACACCCGCTCCCAGCAGGGGAAGTCTGCGGGCATCGCCCGCCACTTGACACCGTTGTCGACGACGTAGCGCACCGCGTCGACCATCTGCCGGTGGCAATAAGACTCCGGCCGGCCCGCCTGCTTGCCCAGCCACGCCGGGACCGGCAGCAACGGGCGCACCCGCGCCCACTCCGCGTCCGTCATGTCCGTCGGGTACCGACGCTCACGGCCGGGCTGATCGGCCGCGTTTCCGTACACGTGCGCGAGACAGTCACACGACCGCGCCGAACCACTGGCCACCGGCCCCATCGATGCGGTGAACTGGAACAACAGGGCCTCCTGGAAACGGTGATCTCGACAACCACTCGCTTCCAAGAGGCCCTGCTTTCATGCCCCGCCCCATGAAGATCACCTATCCGGGATCGACGCGAGGAACATCAGATCGACCGCCAGGCCACATGATCGATTGAACTACGGCTTCTGAAGAGCGCGCACATGGTTGCGCCCACCTTTGGCTCGGTGCGCTCCGGCATCATCTCCGGGTGCCGCCGGTGCGGCCGGGCCGCCGCCGGTGAGCGGGCCGAGGCGGACCTGCACGGTGCGGGCTTCGAGCCACTGGAGCCCTATCCGGGCGCCGGGGGCAGATGGCGCTGCCGCCACCTGGCCTGCGGGCGCATCGTCCATCCGCGGCTGTTCAGGATACGGGCCGGCGGTGGCTGCCAGGCCTGTGCCGGACGGGCCCCGGTGGACCCGGCCGTCGCCGAGGCGGATATGGGCGCGATCGGTATGCAGCCGCTGGAACCCTTCCCGGGCCGGGTGCGCGACCCGTGGAAGTGCCGGTGCTTGCGGTGCGGCCAGGTCGGCGCGCCCACCCTCAACAACGTACGCCGTGGGCAAGGCGGTTGCCTGACCTGCGCGGGGCGCGCCCGGTAGGCCGGGCATCGGCAGTGCAGCGGCCGGGCCGCCCGACCTCTCGTGCGGCCCGGCCCCCCCCGGCCCGGGCAATGCCCAAGGCGCGGCCGCCCGACGGGCGCGCCCGCGGTCACCTCGCCCGCAGCGCATCCAGCATCCGTGCCAGCGCCTGCCGAGTGACCGCGAGATCGGCGGAATCCTCCGACGCCGCCAGCCACAGCGCCGCCTCGTTCATCGCCCCCGACAACAGATGCGTGAGCGGCGCGACCGGCTGCGCGGGGATGGTGCCCTCGTGGATCAGGACGGTGAGCGCCTGGGCCAGGTGGCGGCCGGATGTGGCCTCGTTCATCGCTCTCCACTCCCGCCAGCCGAGCACCGCCGGCCCGTCGACGAGCATGATGCGCTGGAGCGCGGGGTCGGTGGAGGCGCTGAGGAACGCCTGGCAGCCAAAGGTGAGCTGGTCCCAAGCCTCTTCCTGGGCGTCCGCCGTCGCCGCGATGTACGCGGCGACCTCTTGCTGCGCCTGTTCCAGCACGGCCCGGAACAGCTCGGCCTTGCTGTCGAAGTGGTGGTACAGAGCGCCCTTGGTCACCCCGGCGGCCCGGACGATCTCCGACAGACCCACAGAGGCGTAACCCAGGGTCGAGAAGAGGCGTCGGCTCTCCCGCAGCAAGGTAAGACGCGTCTGCTCCCGCTGCTGCGCCCGAACCCCGTTCGTCATCGTTGAGACCCCCGTCTTCGGCCTGTTGAAGCCATGCGCACACGGTACTTCGCCGTCGTGGGAACGAGCGCCCGGTGCGCCACCGCGACCATGCCGGGATGAACGCGTTCATGTCCAGGCGGGTGGGGCGAGAGCGGCGCCACAGGCGCGCCGCGGCCGCGGCGCCCACCGCTGAGGGGCTCAGAGTGCTGCCGACCAGACCACCGGGCGATCCCAAGGCGCCCGACTCCACCAGGTGTGACTCCGGGGTACGTAGTTGGTGTGGTGAGGGTGACTTGAGCGGGTGGGGGTCTACAGTCAAGTGGTCGGGGAGGGCTGCTGTTTCGTGGGAGGTCGCTTCCGTGACTTCGGTGGCGGGTTCGCGGGTCGGCTGGTTCGGTGTCAGAGTGCGGGGAAGTCCGGTGGCACTTCGAGGGTCGGGGCTACGGCCCCCCAGAGGGCGGCCTGTGCACTGTCGAGGTCGATCTTCGGGTCGCCCAGCATCAGGCGGATGCCGAAACCGTCGCAGAGGGCGAGCAGGAGTGCGCTTGTGGCGTCGATGTCGCAGTGGGCGAATTCGCCGGAGTCGATGCCGCGTTTCAGTGCCTGGCTGACCCATGTGTGGAGCTGGTCGTAGAGATCGACGGCGAGGTGTTGCGCGGTGGCGTCGCGCAGGGCCCGTACCCATAGTTCCTGCCAGAGTCTCCAGTCCTGGCGGAGTTCGGGGTCGGTGGGGAGGAGGCTGTGCCGTCGCGTTCGAGTTCGGTGCCTGTCTGGGCGAAGGAGTGTGTCATGGCTTCCGCGAACAGTTTCTCGCGGTTTTCGAAGTGGTAGTGGAGCAGCGCTGTCGAGACACCGGCGTGCTGGAGGAACACGCCGACGACCTGGTGGCGGCCGAAGTGGGTGACACCGGCAAGCCGGCCGATCTATTCCGCTGTGACGAACTGCCCGCGATCACCGACACCTTCCGCTACTTCGCGGGAGCATCGCGCAATCTGCCGGGCACTGCCGCGACCGAGTACACCGAGGGGCGCACCTCGCTGCTCCGCCGCGAACCGGTCGGCGTCTGCGCCCAGATCACTCCCTGGAACTACCCCTTGATGATGGCGGCGTGGAAGATCGCCCCGGCTCTGGCGGCCGGCAACACAACCGTACTCAAACCGGCCGACACCACACCCTCCTCATCCGACCTGCTGGCCCGGATCGCCGCCGAACACCTGCCGCCGGGTGTACTGAACATCCTCTGCGGCGACCGCGACACCGGCCGGGCGCTCAGCGCCCACCCGGCGGTGCGGCTCATCGCGGTCACCGGCAGCGTCCGAGCCGGGAGAGAGATCGCGGCCGCCGCTGCGGCCGACCTCAAGCGCGTCCATCTGGAACTCGGCGGCAACGCCCCGGTCATCATCCACGACGACGTGGACATCGAGTCCGTGGCCGCGGAGCTCGCTGCGGTCGCGTACTGCAACGCGGGCCAGGACTGCACCGCCCCGACCCGGATCCTGGTCCACGCCGAGGTGCACGACGCGTTCGTGGAGTGCTTCGCTGCCCACGCGGAGAAACAGCGGGCGGGCACCGACTTCGACCCCCTCAACAGTTCCGCTCAACTCGCCTTGGTGGAAGGCCTGTTGAGCAGACTCCCGGGGCACGCCGAGATCGTCACCGGCGGGTGCAGGATCCAGCGCGCCGGCTACTTCCACCAGGCCACCGTGGTCGTCGGCGTCCGCCAGTGCGACGAGATCGTGCAGGAGGAGACCTTCGGACCGGTCGTCACCGTGCAACGGTTCGCCGACGAGGACGAAGCGCTCCGGCTGGCGAACGACGTGCGCTTCGGACTCGCGGCCGGCGTGTGGACCGCCGATCACGACCGCGCCATGCGCGCGACCCGTGCATTGCACGCCGGGATCGTCTGGGTCAACACGCATGGCACGACTGTCTCCGAGATGCCACACGGCGGAGTCAAGCACTCCGGGTACGGCACTGACCTGTCCATGGCCGGGCTGCTCGACTACACCCAGGTCAAACACGTGATGCTGTGAGCGGGAGTCAGGGCCGGCCGAAGAGCTAATCGAGGACGACGGTGACCCCGTCGTCCTCGATCGACACGGTGCGCCGCCGGACCGCGGCATAGTCGCGGCGGCGCCACCGCACCCCGCTGGTACTGATCGTGTACGTACGCCCGTTGTCCTCCGGAGCGAACGTCGCCAGCTGCCCGGTGAACACATCCGTGAGCGGTGTCGCGTCGGCCTGCCACGCCTCGGCGCGGTAGCCGGCGCTTACGCGGGAACATCTGGGCCGTAGAGTGCGGGCTGCGGCCGACCGGATCACCGATGCGCGGCATGTCCGGAAATGCCATTGAAGAGCCGCCGAGAACACCGGAAGATTTGCTCCGCGTTGCGGAAGCGGCTGCCGCGCGTGGCACT
Source organism: Streptomyces changchenzhani (assembly GCF_039766235.1). Taxonomy (NCBI): domain Bacteria; kingdom Bacillati; phylum Actinomycetota; class Actinomycetes; order Kitasatosporales; family Streptomycetaceae; genus Streptomyces; species Streptomyces changchenzhani. The sequence goes on from NZ_JBDHNH010000004.1 coordinate 543,058, forward strand.
GATGGTGTTGCCGCATCGTGACGGGGGCAGTGGTGCTGCGTATTCACTTCACCGCGGATGATCTCGCCCGCACCCGAGTGGCCACGACGGTGGGGGCCGCAGCGGAGACGTATTACAGCCTGGAGATGCTGGGCAGGCGCTCGTGCGCGCTGCCCTTCCACAGATGGCGCGCGGCAGTGGCCGGGCGATTGACGGAGGACACCAGGCCGCTCACCGCGCTGCTGCCGGCCCGTGGCCCCGGGCTCGACCTGCTGGCGCTGGCCGGAGACTCGCCCGATATCGACCACGCTGTCGAGACGCTGCTGCGGGCACCGCGCACGCGCATACGCCGCGAACTGGAGGCAGTCGCCTTTGACTCCGCCCATTCATCTTGGGCGCGAAGCGTCGCCGAGGGAGGAATGGAGGCCCGACGACAGCTGGCGAGTGCTCTCGCGGCCTGTCACCGCGTGACCGTCGGCACGTACTGGTCCGCCTCCCGGCCGCGCCTGGACGCGGTACGCGCGCATTACTCCCGTACGTTGCTGGAGGAAGGCGTCGAGGGCCTGCTGGCCTCGGTGTGTCCGCCGATGGTGCGCTGGTGCTCGCCCGTGCTGGAGGTTCGGCATCCCCGCCCGGTCGAAATCCACCTGGGCGGACGAGGGCTGATCCTCATGCCGACCGTGTTCTCCTGGCGCGAGCTCAGCTTGCTGTACGACCCGTATGACGACGAGTCGGTGCCGCGGCTCACCGTACCGGTGGTGACTGACCTGGCCTCCGGTATCGCGTTGTGCGGCCAGAGCCCGGCCGACGACGACGCCTTGGGCGCCCTGCTGGGGCGCACCCGAGCCGCTGCGCTGCGCCTTGCCGCGGATGGCTGCGGCACCACCGAGCTTGCCAGGCGGCTTGGCGTCACCCCGGCAGCGGCCAGTCAGCACGCGAAGACGCTGCGCGGTGCGGGTCTCATCACCACCAGCCGCCGCGGTGGATCCGTGCTGCACATCACGACCGCCCTGGGCCGGGAACTGCTGGGCGGTACCTGAGAGTGTCCTGGAGGATCAGCCACGACATCCCTGAGGCCCGGCTCCAAGTGGGCCCGGGTTCTCCGGTTGACCGATGAGGTTCACAGTCATCCCGCAGGACAACGAGCGTAGGGCCTCCTGTGCGGTTGGCGAGGGCGGGCGGGCCCGCAGCCCCTTTAAGTTCTGGCTTAACTGGCTGTTGTTCTTTCGAGTGTGACCGGCTGGTTTCCGCAGGTCAGGCATAGGCGCCCGGGTGGTGCGGCAGAACTTTTCCAGCATGTTGCTGCCGAGAGGGAGGATGCTGCCGATGCCGTCGGTGATGGGACTGTTGGAAGCCGAAGAACGCGCCGCCCGGCAGCGGGTGGAGGTGCTGCGTGAGCAGACGGACCGGCTGCTGGCTGAGTTGCACGAGTCCGAGACCGACTGGCAGGAGCTGGTCATCGCCCAGCAGCGGGTCGGCCGGGTCCTGGCCGGGCAGCATCAGGACGACGCTGGCGGGCAGGCGGCGGGAGAGCTGGAAGCTCCGGTGGCGGGCCGCGAGTCGGGCTCTGCAGCCGTCGTTGCCGCGCGCCCCGGATCGATCCTGCCGCCGTGGAGTCCTGGTGCCGATCCTGGAGCGCTCGCGGTGGACTACCAGCGCATCCTTGCCGTTCTGGCCGACGCCCGGCGCCGCAGCGAGGAGCCGATGGCCTGTAGGCAGATCGCCACGGCGATGGGCGTCGAGCTGACGCCGTCGAAGATCGAGGGAGTGGTGCGCTCCCGGGCCCGCCGCCTGGCTGAGCGCGGCTGGCTGACCCAGACCTCGGCGGGGAAGTTCACCCTGGCCGACGGGCCAGCCGGCGCCGCATCAGCATGACCATCGACCAGTAGATCATCGCCTCGGACGAGTCGGGGCGCCGCTCGTAGTCGCGGCCCAGGCGGCGGGTGCGGCACAGCCACGCGTTGGTGCGTTCCACTACCCAGCGGCGCGGCAGGATCTGGAAGCCTTCCGCGTCGTCACTGCGCTTGACGATCTGAAGTGTCAGGCCGAGTACGGCCACGCACCACGACACGAGGAAGCCGGTGTATCCGCCGTCGGCCCAGATGAGCCGGATGCGGTGGTGGCGTGCGCCGGCACGTTCGATCAGGTGCTGGCCGGCGTCGCGGTCCCCGACATCGGCGCGGGTGACGGTGACGGCCAGCAGCATGCCGATGGTGTCGGTCAGCAGGTGGCGTTTGCGGCCGACCGTCTTCTTGTTGCCGTCGTAGCCGGAGGTGGCCACCGGGATGGTGGGGGTGGAGCGGATGGTCTGCGAATCGATGATGGCGGCGGTCGGCTCGGGGTCGCGGCCGGCGTCCTCGCGTACCTGCGCGCGCAGCCGGTCGTGCAGTTCGATGGTCCATCCGCGGTCCCGCCAGCGGCGGAAGAAGGCGTAGACGCGGTCCCAGGGCGGGAAGTCGAGAGGCATCGCACGCCACTTGATGCCGCCGTCCAGGAGGTAGAAGACGGCGTCGAGCATCTGGCGGTGGCAGTAGGACTCCGGGCGTCCGCGCCGGCTCTCCAGCCAGGCCGGGACCGGCATGGCCGCGCGCACGATCGCCCATTCGGTGTCGGTCGTATCGGATGGATAGCGCGCTGCCCGGTCAGGGTGGTCGCCGGCGTTCCCGAATCGGTGAGCCAGGCAATCGCACCGCGACACGCCGGAGTTGGACGTCGCGGCGGCGGGCGCGACAGACTGGAGCACCAGGGTCTCCTCCTGCTCGTTGGACTTCGACATCCCCGAGCTGTGCAGGAGGCCCTGCTTTCATGCGCGGACCGCTAAATGATCACGCGAAGGTGGATCCGGCTGGCACTCCCGTTCGACCGTCAAGCATCACGGCCGAATGAGCAACAGCCAGTAAGAGCTTGGCCTGCAACTGCCCGGATCCCACAGGATGTGAAGCCGCAACCGGCTCACATCGTGGAGATCGCATGCGCACTCACTTCGCCGCTGCCCTCGGTACCGTCGTGCTGACCGCGGGCACATTGCTGGCAGCTCCTGCCGCAGCTGACGCCGCCGCCTTCCCCGTCACCGAGTTCAACGTCACTGTCGGGAACACCTGGACGAAGGGCACGTTGACCTGGCAGAACCGGTCGGTCGTCGTGAAGGGGACGCACAAGTCGGTGAGCGCGGCCGGCTCGGCATACTGCCGGCTCACCTGGGCGTACACGTACAACGCCTCTGACACTGCAAAGCTGGGCTCGAAGGGCTCTGAGTCCGCTGACACAGCATGCGGCACGTCCAAGAACTTCAGCTTCACCGTTCCGGCCGACGTCCCCGGCGGAGCCGGGCTCGTGCGCGTCTGCCTCGACGACGGAAATTTCAAAGACTTGCTGTGCCACCCCTACAGGCGGCCCTGATCCCCGGCCGAAAAGCAACTTGTGGCATCTGTGTTCTTGAGGCGATCGGCAACCCCCGCCGTGACGCCGACCTCGCCACCGCCGGCAGCGGCGCCGCGAAGAGCCATGCGTCTACGTCTGGGAGTACATGGCCGGCACCTCCCGCCACAACGGCGGCGTGCGCTCGATCAGCGCCACGTTCCAGCGGGGAGGCACGGTCCCGACCCTGACGTGACGACCGCCGGCCCCCGGAGAGGCTTGCCCCACCCGGCCAGCTCCAGCCGTACTGCTCGACCCGCCGATCCACTGCGGCGGGGGACGGTCGTGCCAGCGCAGAAGAGCGTCCCGTCGGGTTCCATGACCCTCGCCGGTGTGGGTTCAGCTCCGATTCAGGTACTGAGGACCACAATCGGGGCATGCGGATTCTGGTTGTCGAGGACGAGGGCCGTTTCGCCGAAGGGCTGCGAAACGGCCTGGAGGCGGAGGGCTTCGCCGTCGATGTCGCGCTCGACGGTACGGACGGCCTGTGGCGGGCCCGCGAGAACCCGTACGACGCGATTGTCCTCGACATCATGCTGCCGGGCCTGAACGGCTACCGCGTCTGTGCGGCCCTGCGCGCCGAGGGCAACTGGACGCCGATCCTGATGCTCACCGCCAAAGAGGGCGAATGGGACGAGGTGGAGGGGCTGGACACCGGCGCCGACGACTACCTGACCAAGCCCTTCTCGTACGCCGTCCTGCTGGCCCGGCTGCGGGCGCTGCTGCGCCGCGACCCCCGCGAGCGGCCTGTCGCACTCACCGCCGGTGATCTGCGGCTGGACCCGGCGGCCAAGGAGGTCTCGCGCAGCGGCGTCGCGGTCGAGTTGACCGCCCGCGAGCTGGCGTTGCTGGAGTTCCTGCTGCGCAGACGCGGCGAGACCGTGTCCAAGCGGGAGATCCTCGCGCATGTCTGGGACAACGACTTCGAGGGCGACCCGAACATCGTCGAGGTTTACGTCCGCCATCTGCGCAACAAGCTCGACCGGCCCTTCGGGCGGGCCTCGATCGAGACCGTGCGCGGCTGCGGCTACCGGCTGGCCTCCGATGGAGGTTAGCGATGGGGATTAGAGTCCGGTCGACCGTGGCGGCCGTCCTCGTCGTCGCGGCGGGACTGCTCGTGGGAGCGGTGGCCCTGGTTGCGCTGCTGCGGGCCGAGCTGACCGACGACGTACGGCAGGCGTCACGCGCCCGCGCGGAGCAGGTGGCCGCCGTCATCGAGTCCGGGCGCGGAGTGCCGTCGCTGGCGGTGGCCGAGCGTGACGAGCAGTTCATCCAGGTCCTGGACGCAAAAGGCGCCGTGGTGGCCGGCAGCGGGAACGTCGAGGAACTGCCGGCACTGGCTCGCCCGGACACGGACGGCGAGTCCAGGATCACCACCCCGCTGGACGAGGACGAGTTCCTGGTGGTGGCCGTGGCCGCCGACGGGCCCGACGGACAGAAGACGGTGCTGGTCGGGCGGGCGCTCATCGCGGTCGCCGAATCGACGCAGATTGTCATCCGGCTGTTGCTGGCGGGACTGCCGCTGCTCCTCCTGCTGGCCGCGGCGGCCACCTGGATGGCGGTCGGGCGGGCGCTCGCGCCGGTTTCGGCGATGCGCGCCGAGGTCGAGGCGATCTCCTCCGCCGAGCTGCACCGCCGGGTGCCGCTGCCGCGCGGCCGCGACCAGATCGCGCGGCTCGCGGCGACCATGAACCACATGCTGGACCGCCTGGAACGGTCCCAGACCGCCCAGCGGCGCTTCATCTCCGACGCCTCGCACGAACTGCGCTCCCCCGTGGCGTCGATCCGCCAGCACGCCGAGGTCGCGCTCGCCCATCCCGGCCGGACGACACCGCAGGAGCTGGCCGCCACCGTACTGGCGGAGGATCTGCGGATCCAGCGCCTGGTCGACGACCTGCTGCTGCTGGCACGGGCCGACGAGAACGCACTGCGGCCGCGCCTCCAGCCGGTCGACGTCGACGATCTGGTCCTCGACGAGGCGCGGCGGCTGCGATCGACTGCGGCAGCGCTGCGGATCGGCACGGCCGAAGTGTCCGCGGCGCGGCTGAACGCGGACGCGCAGGGCCTGCGGCGGGTGCTGCGCAACCTCGGCGACAACGCGGCCAGGCACGCCCGCTCCCAGGTGGCCTTCGACCTCACCGAGACACAGGACGGCCGGATCGTGCTCGGGGTCGAGGACGACGGCCCCGGGGTGCTGGCCGCCGACCGGGAACGGGTCTTCGAACGGTTCGTTCGCCTTGACGACGCGCGGGCCCGGTCCGGGGAGAGGGCCGGCGGCAGCGGGCTGGGGCTCGCGATCGTCGCGGAGCTGGTGGCGGCGCACGGCGGCACGGCCACAGTGTCCGAAAGCCCCCTGGGCGGGGCCCGCTTCGAGGTGTCGCTCCCCTGTCGCTGAAGGCCGTTCCTGAAGGCCCGTTCAGTTTTGTTCAGGGTCCTTTCAGCGCCCAGCTGCCACGGTTTCCGTAACTGAGAAGGAGGCGCGTCATGGACAGCAGGAAGCTCGTGGCAGCGGTGGGGGTGGTGCTGGCCGCGACGCTCGCGACCGGCGGGTGCAGCGGCAGCGCGGGAGGCAAGGAAGAGCGTACGGACTGCGTACGGATCGTGGACGGCGCCACCGGCAAGAAGACGAGCAAGTGCATGCCGCTCGCGCCGGAGAAGGACCGGGTCGACGTGGGCAAGCCGACTTTTTCCCGGCCGACGTCCATCACCAACCCACTCCACCCCAGCTCACAGATCCAGCAGGTGATCTACGGCGGTCAGGTCGGCGGCAAGCCGTTCCGCACCGAGTTCACGCTGCTGCCCGGCGCCAAGTCCATCACCATCAAGGGCGAGCAGGTCAAGGTCCGCACGCTCCAGTACATGGCGCTGTCCGACGGGCGGATCGAGGAGGTCGCGCTCGACTGGTTCGCGCAGGCCGACGACGGTTCCGTCTGGTACCTCGGCGAGGACGTCTTCAACTACCAGGATGGTGTCGTCGCCGACACCGACGGCACCTGGCTGGCGGGAAAGACCGGACCCGCCGCGATGATCATGCCGGCGCACCCGAAGACCGGAGACGTGTATCGGCCGGAGAATGTGCCGGAGACCGTCTTCGAGGAGGTCACGGTCAAGGCGGTCGGGCAGACCGTCCCCGGTCCGTACGGGCCCGTCAAGGGCGCGATCACGGTGACCGAGCTCCACATGGACGGCACCCGCGAGGACAAGGTCTTCGCCCCGGGGTACGGGGAATTCTCCACCGGCAAGGCGGGCGCCGACCTGGAGGCCGTCTCGCTGGCCGTCCCCACCGACGCGAAGCCCGGCCCGGTGCCGGGCAGGCTGGCGGACCTGTCGGCCGCCGTGCGTACGGCACACGACGGGACGACGGACCCAGCGGCGGTTCGGAAGGTGCGTGCCGCCTGGGATGCGTACCGGACGGCGGATCGTGTGCCGCAGCAGCTCACCCAGCAGATGAACCGCGATCTCGACTCGCTCGCCGCGGCCGTCAAGGCGCGCGATGCGGAACTCGCACGCGGAGCGGTGCTGAGGGTCGCGCAGAACGATCTCGATCTGCATCTGCGCTACGAACCGCTCGCCACGGTCGAGGCGGACCGGATGGATCTGTGGGCAAAGCAGTTGAAGGTGGACGCAGCCGCCGGGGACGCGGGTGCGGTTGCCGGGGACGTCACCAGCCTCGAACTCACCTGGGAACGAGTCCGGCAGAGCACGGATGCCGGCAAAGCAACGCAGATCGACAGCACGTTGCGTGAACTGCGCGGTGCGGCCGACCGCAAGGACACTGGCACGGCAGCGAAGTCGGTGCCCCGGCTGCAGGCCGCACTGGCGGCCGGGCAGCCATGACCCTGACCCTGCCCCGACCCGGCGGCGTACGTTTCGATCCACCGGTGGGACCGGTGCCAGGCACACCTGGAACCGAGCAACAACACCAGGTGCTCGGGGCGTTATCGCCGGGCGACACAGTGGACTGCCGCGGAGTCACTTTCAAGGAACGGGGGAGGACCCTCGGGTGTCCGGGCCGGGGGGCGGATCGCCACGCTCTTGGCCGAGCGGTGCCTTCGGGACGTTTCTGGCTGGTTGAGTGCTTCTTCGTTCCTCTCCGGGGGGCGGGTCCCCGACCAGCCCGGTATCCGTCAGCCCCGGCTCTGTCCAGCGAGCGAACCCAAGCCAGATTCAACGCGATAGGGAAGAATCACCTCCGGGTTCCCAGGCGGAGCCCTCCGAGATTCGGCGAACCCGTCGGTTTCAAGTAGTGGGTCAGAGCATGATTGACACGGCCATACTGGAGGGCGACATCGTCACCGTACGACGCCAGGACACGGCCAACCACAGCGATATGGTCGCTTCTCTGGGGCAGGAGTGTGGCGCAACACGTTCCCGCCGGGATCGCTGCAGCTCAGCGGCGATGCGGACGACGATAGCGCGCGCAACAGGTGTGGTGCTATCGCTAGATCGAGCGAATCAGCGGCAGCACGCGAGTGGCGGGACACCGCGCCCGCAGCGCTGAGAGCTCCGGATCACAGCTGGCGGCCCCTGCGCTGGCTGCCACCTCCCCCTGGCGGCCGGCGCACACGCGCCCGGCCAGACACGGCCCACGCCGACGGGCCCATGCCACCACCACGTATGTCTGGGCATCCACCACGATCGGCTACCTCGCGACCGCGAAGGGCGACCCGGAGCGGGCGGACTCTTCCCGGCGAGCGGTTCGCCGGCTGAGCACGGAGGCGTGATCCGTGGAAGTGGAACCTGCGCTGGGCCGCGGCCAAGCGCGACATCTGGCGCCCGACCCAGCTGCAGGCGGCCTTCCGGGAGGTCGGCTTCAGCCCATCCCTGAGCAAGGTCGCCGCGCTGTGGTCGAACCCGGTCACCGTCCGGCTGGAGGACCGCATGGTCCGCTCCTGAGTGGCTGACAACGGCCCGGCCGGGGCGGCTGTCAGTGCTGTGCGGCTCCTCCGCGTACGGCGGTGACCAGCCAGGAGCTGCTGCGCAGCCACACCGCCCCGTCCGCCTCGTGACGGCGCAGGGTGGCCGTCAGCGCCTGGCGCGCCTGGGTCTGCTGCTGCGGGCCGACCTGGCTGAGCAGGTGACGTCCGGGGCCGGAGCCCAGCAGGAATGCCGCGGCATCTGCCGCGTCGGCACCCCACTTCCCCGGCACTGCGATGCGCTGTACGTCGACTTCGGCGAACCCGCCCGCGGTGACCAGGGTGCGGATGCGGTCGGGATCGGTGAGCGAGAACATGCCGGGGCCGCCGGGCCGACCGAAACCGCCGAGCGGCAGGATGCCCTCCAGTGAGGCCAGCGCCTCAAGCCACTCGTTGGCCTCTGCTTCGGCCGCGCAGATGAACGCCAGCTGGCCGCCGGACCGCAGCGCGCGATGGAGGTTGGCGAACGCGGCGACGGGGTCGGCGAAGAAGGTCACGCCGTACCGGCTGATGACCGCATCGAAGCCCTCAGCATCGAAGGCGTGAACCTGGGCGTCGCCCTGGACGAAGGAGATGTTCTCCACCCCTTCGCGCAGGGCGCTGTCGCGGGCCTTCTCCAGCATGGGCCCGGACAGGTCCAGGCCGAGCGCGTTCCCCCGGTTGGCGCGCCGGGCTGCGAGGCGTGTGGTGCGGCCGGCCCCGCAGCCGACGTCCAGCACGTAATCGGTGTCCGCGATGCCCGCGGCGTCCAGGAGGGGCTGGTTGAAGCCGTCGTTGACGGCGTCCCAGCGGTCCTGGCTGCGGGCCCACTGCTCGCCCTCGTAGCCGTTCCACGCCTCGGCCTGCGCGGTGTTGACGAGTCGATCCATGGGTGAACTCCCTCCGGCCGGGGGCGTAACACCGCCCCGGCACTAGTATGGGCATGTGCCCAAACAGTATGGGCGGATGCCCATACTTGCAATGGGGTTGAGGGAAGGGGCGGTTGTGTCACCTCGTGGAGTGGCGATTCCGCACTTGCGGGAGCGGCTGTTCGCGGCCGCGGAGCGGGTGGTGGCCCGCGACGGCGCGGCGGCTCTGACCAGCCGCGCGATCACCGTGGAGGCGGACTGCGCCAAGGGCGTCCTGCACACGCACTTCGCTGGCCTGGACGAGTTCGTCGCCGAGCTGCTCATGGACCGGTTCGCGCGCAGCGCCCGCCAGGCCCAGGCGCTGGAAGCCAGGGTGGGCGAGGGCACGGTGGCGGACAATCTGCAGGACGTTGTGCTCGCACTGCTGGAGGCGCTGCCTCCGGCTGTGGTGGGGCTGGCGATGACTCGTCCGGCAGCCGCGCTGCACACTCGTGAGGGTTTTCAGTCCGGGGCGCCCGCGTTCGATGCGATCCAGCACGCGTTCACCGCCTACCTTCAGGCGGAGCAGCGCGGTGGCCGGCTGCCCGCCGGCGCCGACGCTGCCACCATCGCGCTCGCGGTCGTCGGCACGACCCACCATCTGCTGATGACGCGCATACCTGGGCGGGGAGCGGACGCGAAGGCGACCACCGGGCGGCTGCTGGCCGTTCTGCTCGGCGGTGCCGGGCAGCGCCGCCGCGCCGAGCCGCCGGTGGCGTAGTCCTCGGATCGGTGCCCGGTGCCCGGTGCCTGGGCCCCATGGCGGCCTACAGGGCGGTCCCTGCTGGGTTCCCTCCGAGGGCTCGTGTAGCTGGCTTCGGGTGGGTCAGTGTGCTGTGGGGGGTGGGTGGCCGTTGCCGCGGTCAGTACGGCGGGCTGCGCACTGGCCGGGGCTGGTCAGGGGTCGGCCGCTCCACGGCGGCCAGGGGCGGTGCGCCGGGTGGCGTCCCGCCGTGGGAGGCGAGGTTGCCGGCCGGGATCTTCGCGCGCCGCTCCCAGGTGGCGCCGGCGTCTGTGCTGCCCAGATCTTGGAGGTCTGGCTGTCGAGGCCATAGAGCACCGGGCCGGACTGCTGGAGGGAGTGGAAGTCGGCTTCGCCTGCGGCGGGGAGGGTGGTTCAGATCTGTCCGGCGTCGGTGCTGCGGATCAGGCCCAGATGAGGTGAGGCCGCGGTGGGGTCGGCCGGTGAGGGACGGCCGCTGGCGAGGAAGGTGCGCGGGCCGGTGACGGTGAAGCCCATCGTGTCCTGGTAGCGGTCGGCGATCCGTACGGCGCCGGTGGGGGTGAGGCGGAAACGCCGAGGTGTCCGGCGGCGTAGAGGAGAGGCTGGTCTGCCCGGGGGCGGGCAGCCGTTGCCGGCTGCCCGCACGGGGTGTGTTGTTGCAGCTCAGCTCTTGCCGAGGAGGGTGTTCATCCGGGCGATCTCGGAGCTCTGGGAGGTGATGATCGCCTGGGCCATGTCCTTGGCGGGCTGGTACGTGCCCTCGGACTGCTCGGTCTTGGCCATGGTGACGGCGCCCTCGTGGTGCTTGACCATCAGCTGGAGGAAGGCGGTGTCGAACGCCTTGCCCGAGGAGGATTCCAGCTGCTTCATCTCCTCGGCCGTCATCATCCCGGACATGTCGTGCCCGCCGTGGCCCTCGCCCTCGGACGGAACCTGCTCGCCCCAGGACGTCAGCCAACCGGAGAGCGTCTTGATCTCCGGGTCCTGGGCCTTCTTGATCTCGTCAGCGAGCTTCTTCACCTCGGGGGACTCGGCGCGGGTCGCGGCGAGGTCGGCCATCTCGATGGCCTGGCGGTGGTGGGGGATCATCCCCTGGGCGAAGGCGGTGTCGGCCGCGTTGTGGTCGTCCTGCGCGACCGGTGCGCTGGCGGAGGGCGAGGCGGCGGTGTCGTGGCCGTTGTGGGCCGAGCCGCTGTCATTGCCGTTGCCGCCGCAGGCAGCGAGGACGAGGGCGGCGGTGGCGGCCGCGGCCACGGCACTGGCGCGACGGATCAGGGAACGCTTCGTGGTCATGGTGCAACTCCTGCTGTGGGGCACGCGCGCGTTGGTGCGGAAGTAGGGCGGGGCCGAGGGGCTTGCCGGCCGTCTGGGAGCCGGGCATGCCGGGGCTGCCCTATATGCGCAGGAGTTGCAGTTCGCTCAGTGACGGCGGTGCCCGTCCGCAGGCAGTGGCGCCGGGGGTGATCCCGTGCGCGGGGATCGCCTGGGTGTCGGCACGGCCGGGCAGGACCGCGGGGGCTGGCAGGACTGGGGCGCCTGCTGTGCCGGCGGCGGCGCAGGTCGCATCGGCATGCTCGGCGTGCCCGCCACGTCCGCCGTCGGACGGATCGTCGGCGTGGATGCACCCGTCGTGGCACGGGGCATCGAAGGCGATCGCCTTCTCGTGGCCGGCGGCCGACGCGCGGTGGGAAGTGGCCGCTGCGTGTGCGCCGACCGGGACGGCGGCTCCCGGTCCCAGGCCGTGCATGGCCACCAGGCCCGTGAGCACGGCGAGGACGAGGAGCAGGTACGAGCGCAGCCCAAAGGGCTGCATCGCTCGCTTCACCTGCTCGTCCATGTCCGCATCGTAAGCGGACTCGTTCGCGGACGGCGAGGCGAGGGCCGGGATGATTATCCGTTGAAGAATACCCCTGGGGGCATATTGCTGGTGCAATCGAAGCCATACCCCCTACGGGGTATGAGGCGGGAGGCCATGTCCGCCGCCCCGCCGGAGCAGGCCAGCCTCGCCTCGGGAATCGTCAACACCACCTACCAGGTCGGCCCCGCCCTCGGCCTCGCCGCCCCGTCGGACCGGAGCGCCAGAACGCAAAGGGAACAGGCGCGCAACTCCCCCGGCGCGCCATCCCGGCGTACACCCGCACGCGATCCGTACCTCCATGGACGTGTCCCAGGGCGCCCAAGCCGAATGAACTGATCAGGAGGTGCGGCGCATCAGGCGCCGGGATGCAGCGACCAGAAATAGTCCTTAATACCCCTGGGGGGTATACGGTTGTGGTGTGAGTCCGCGGGAGCGGCATCAGACTGGACGGGATTGGGGATGACGGTCATGGACCACAGCGCACACCACACCAGCGCCGCTCACGACCACACTGCGCACCAGGCGCACGCCGGACATGCCGGGCACCAGATGGGCTCGGTGACCTGGGGGGCCGCAGCGAGGGCGACGCTGCACTGCCTGACCGGATGTGCGATCGGCGAGATCCTTGGCATGGTGATCGGTACCGCCCTGATGTGGGGCAACGTCCAGACGATGATCCTGGCGATCACCCTGGCATTCGTGTTCGGCTACTCCTTCACCCTGTTCGCGGTCCGCCGGGCCGGCCTGGACTGGAAGAGCGCGATCAAGGTGGCGCTGGCCGCCGACACCGTCTCCATCGCGGTGATGGAGCTCGTCGACAACGGCATCATCGCCCTGACACCCGGTGCGATGGACGCCCATCTGTCGGACGCGCTGTTCTGGACGGCGCTGCTGGGGGGCTTTGCCGTGGCCTTCGTGATCACGACGCCGGTGAACAAGTGGATGATCGGCCGCGGCAAGGGCCACGCCGTCGTCCACGCCTACCACTGACCCAGCCGTACGGCACCGCGCCCGGCCGCACCCGTACGGTGCTGCCGGGCGCCGTCGCGTCCAGGGGCGTTAGCTGGAGGTACCGGGGGCTTCGATGGCGGCCGCCCCGGATCCGCCGGCCTCGCGGGGAACGGAGGCACCGACGATGTCCAGCACCGTCAAGGACATGCTCGCCACCTACCCGGCCGACCTCGGCGACATCGACCAGGCCAAGCTCACCGCCTGTATCGAGGAGTGCATCACCTGTGCGCAGGCGTGTACGGCGTGTGCGGACGCCTGCCTGTCCGAGGGACATGGTGGGTGACCTGGCCAAGTGCATCCGTACCGACATGGACTGCGCCGACATCTGCACCGCCACCGCCGCGGTCCTCTCGCGGCATACCGGTTACGAGGCCAACATCACCGCCGCGATCCTGAAGGCGTGCGCCATGGTCTGCAAGGCGTGCGCCGACGAATGCGGACGGCACGCGGACATGCACGAGCACTGCCGTATCTGCGCCGAAGCCTGCCGCTCCTGCGAGCAGGCGTGCAACGAACTCCTCGGCGCGCTCGGCTGACGCTCGCCCCGTCATCCGTTCCGGTCGAAAGTCGAAATCCCGGCCCGCAGGTCGGGAGCCACGGACCCACTCGTCCGAGGGAAAACACGCCCCACAGGAGGTCCACGGCCGAGGTGACGCTATGCTCCCCGGCATGGTTGTGGCCCGGGCGACCCGTAGCGCGCCGCGGTCCCGCTCTCGTGCAGCGGGCCCGTGGCGAACGTGGGTGCTCGCCGTGCTTCTCCTGACGCTGATGTACAGCCACGGTGTCAGCGCGGAGAGCGCCGCGGGCCACGCCCATCTCGGGGCGCCGACCAACACGGCAGCCCTGAACGCTCAGGACCCGGGTTCCGCCGGGCACAGTCACGAGGCGCCCGACCCGCACTCCGGCCAGGGGCACCCCAACCACCAGGATGCTCCCGAGCCCGATCACGCGGCTCACCAGTGTGTGTCCGGCCAGCCCCAACAGGGCGCCGCGCTGCCCGTCCCGTGTGAGGCCCAGGTCATTCATCGGCCTCCTTACGCATATGCAGTCGGCGCCGCTCGACCTGTCACGGCCCTCTTGGCATCTGCCCCCGTGCCGGACTCAGCGATCCTGCGCATCTAGGCCCTGACGCCCGCCAACCGGTCGACGACCTGTCGGGCACACCCGTGAGCCATCTCCGCCAGTGCACCAGCGGCGGCTCGGCCATGCCTTGCGATGCGCCTTGTGGCTGCCATGAGGTGGCGTGCGGCGCGGAGCCGTGGCCAGCTCACGTTGCGCTGTTCCCAGCGAGTCCGATCTTCGGCCCCGTCCTGCCCGCCTGCCTCGTTGAGAGCCCCAGGCCTCCACTGAACTTCCCTTGAAGGGTCCGCTTTGTCTTCGTCACCCAGTCTCGCCACGACGACCCCGCCTCCGACCCCGTCGCAGCCGACCCGCAGCCAACGCCGCTCCAACAGCAGACGGGAAGGCGCCTCCCTCCCGTGGCGCTATCTCGGCTACGTCGGCTACTACGTGGGTGCCGGCCTCATCAGCGGAGCGGTTGTCCACCACCCCATGGCCCCCGCCCGCTACTCGATGATCGCCGCGTCCGGCGTACTGGTCTTCCTGCTCGCGACCGTCCTCAACGACATCATCCTGGCGTCCGAGAGGCAGCCCCTGTCACGCATATTGCGCGTGCTCGGTACCTCGACGATGCTCTCGTTCGGCCTGGGCATGCTCAGCGGCGGTATGCAGCACTTCGCAGACCTGCCCGAACGCTGTGCCGTGCTGATACCGCTGGGCATCGTCCTGTCCTTCGTCGCCTTCTTCCTGAAGGAGGCCAAGAGGCCATGGCGGCGCATCTTCGGCCTCATGGGCCTGGCAATTCTCGTCGTGACGGCCCTTACCTTCCTGGGCCTGCGCCACATCGCTCCCACCATGGCCGAGTCCGGAGGACATAGCCACGGCGATGTCGTGCCCGAGAAGGGAAGCGACGAAGGCAAGGAGGGCGGCCACGGCAGCGACAGCACCAATCCGACCTCCCAGCCCACCGCCCCTCCGAACGCCACCCACCCCAGCAAAGAGCCCGGGCACGACGACGGACACCAGCACTGAGCCAGTGTGCTCCGCCGTCAGAAGACAGTCAGAACGAAATCCGGCAGTGTGAGACAGCGCAGCCCCAGTGTCTGACCAGTCGGTGAGCGGATTGATCCGCTGCCAGACCTGAGGCGGCCCTGTCGGCGCCCGCATTGCTGCGCGCAGGCAATGTAGGCGCCCGGCGGCGGGGGTCAGCGCGGCTGTGGGACCTGCTCGCGCTGGCGGCGGCGTCCGTAGCGGGTCACCCCGCGCGGCTTGAACACCGACAGGGCGGCCGCCGTGAGCAGCACCAGCAGGCGGCGGCCGCGTCCGCGATCAGCTGGATGCGCATGCCCTGAAGCTCGCCGTCGGCGAGCGCCGCCCGGGCGGCCGCGTCGGCGAGGTGGCCGACCGGCTGCATGTGGACCAGCAGCAGAACGGTCGCGCCCACGGTGATCAGAAGTTTCGCGATGACCCAGTAGTGCCGCAGCAGCCCCCACACCGTGCCGAGCGACTGCACCAGGCCGGTCAGCAGGGAGGCGACGCTGAACGGGACGATCACGTACCAGCCGATCACGTCCATGGCCAGGTAGGCGCCCCGCACGGTCTGGGGTGAGGTGCTGGTCAGACCGGCGACGGCGAGGGCGAGGAAGGCCGCGACCGCGCCCAGCCAGCCGACCGAGGAGGTGACGTGGAGCGTGAGGGTCAGCTTGCGCAGCCGCGGCGGGAACGGGGTCACGGCGCGTGCCCCGCCATGCCGCCGCCGGCTAGGTGCACGATCACGAACACCACGATCAGGATGACGGCGATCGCGGACACCTTCACCCAGCGCGGCGCCCCCGCCTCGTTGTCATCGTGACGGTCCGGTGAGCCTGCCATGTCGCCTCCCATTTTTTCGAGACACTGTGTCTCTATCTGAAACTGAGTGTATGCCCTGTGGACGTCCGTATCCTGGGTGGGTGCCGAAGCTGTGGAACGAGACGATCGACGCGCACCGCGCCGCCGTGCGCGAGGCGATCCTGGACACCACCGCAAAGCTGGTGGCCCAGAGCGGCCTGCGGTCGGTGACCATGTCGCAAATCGCCGAGCAGACCGGCATCGGCCGCGCGACGCTCTACAAGTACTTCTCCGACGTCGAAGCCGTCCTGCTGGCCTGGCGCGAGCGCCAGGTCACCGCCCACCTCCAAGAGCTCGCGGGCATCCGCGACCAGACCGGCACCGCCGTGGAGCGCCTGAAGGCGGTGCTGGAGGCGTACGCAGGCATCGCCCGGCAGCGGCACGGCGGCGAGCTCGCCGCCCTCCTACACCAGGGCGAGCACGTCTCGCATGCCGAGCGGCACCTGCACGACATGCTCCAGCACCTCCTCGCCGAAGCAGCCGAAGCCGGTGATCTGCGTAGCGACGTCCCGCCCGCCGAGCTCGCCCAGTACTGCCTTCACGCCCTGACCGCGGCGGCCACCCTGCCTTCCCAGGCCGCTATGACCCGCCTGGTCGCCGTCACCCTCGACGGCCTGCGCCCGGTTCCCTGAGCCGGCAGTGCTTTGCGGTCGCCGGTTTCGCCCAGGCATCCGAGCCGAACCCACGCCGGACTCGCCGTGAAAGCGAAGAATCGCCGCCGGTTCCCGGGCAGAGTCCTCTGAGATTCGGCGAACTCGTCGGTTTCAGGTGGTCGGGGAGAGCATGATGGAGGCGGCTATCTGCGACGGCGACGTGGTCACCGTCCGCCGGCAGCAAACTGCCGAGCCCGGCGACATCGTCGCCGCCATGCTGGACGGCGAGGCCACAGTCAAGCGGTTCGCGCGCGATGCGGCCACGCCTGGCTGGTCCCGCACAACGACAGGCTCGCCCCGGTCGCGGCCGAGACGCCGTCATTCTGGGCAAGGTCGTCGCCGTGATGCGCACCCTCTGACGCAGGCACCCGGGAGAACCGGCATGCTCACGGTCAGGTTCTGCGGCGCCTGCCTACCCACGCTGGTTGAGCGCCCGGGTCAGATCGCGGTTGGCTTCCCGGGCTGCGCCCAGGTCCGCTTGGGACTCCTCAAGAGCAGCGGCCAGTTCGAGGTTGTGCTGCTCCAGGGCGGTGAGCCGGCGCTGGAGGTCGTCGATGTCGGTGGGCACGCCGAGTCCTGACTCCCGCCATGCCTGCTCGCCCAGCTCGCTGGACAGCCGCTTCTCCAGGAGCTGGATCCGCGCGGCGAGCCGGGCGTTCCGGGCCTGGGCGTGCGCGAGGTCGGCCTGCAGTGATGCCCGGCTTACCGTCGCGGCTTCGGATCCCGAGCCCCGTTGCGCCGGCTCCGCCTCGGCGGCGTGGACCAGCGCGAGGAGGTCCGGATGCCGGTAGAGGAAGGTCCGGTCCACCCCGGCGTGCCGGGCAATGGCGGACACGCTGATCCGGCCTGCGCCCTGGGCAGCGGCGTTGATCGCCTTGACCACACGCTGCCGGCGCCGGGCGGAGTCGGCCTTGCGGCCGTCGCTCATCGCCGCGCTCACGCCGTCCTCCTCGGCCGGACATCGGGCAGGGGCTGACCGACCCGGGGCATGCCGGGCATGCCCAGCGTCACGCCGCGCCCGCGGCGCACCACCGAGACGGCCTGCTCGATCTGGGCCCGCTCCTCCGCGCCCAGATCGTCCAGGTCCGCCCTGACACGGCTGATCAGCCGCCGGACCCGGCGGATCTCCTCCTCCGAGGGCATGGCCTCGCTGCGCGCCCAGTCGTCCGCCTCGAAGGCCGACATCAGCTTCTCGCGGCTGCGTAGGAGGGCGGCGAGGTACGCCTCCAGGTCCGGCAGGTAGGAGATGTCCGTGGTGTAGTGCTCGCAGCCCAGGCAGCGGACCTCAGCGGGCAGCTCTGGCCTCCCGCGGCCACGTTCGTAGGCTCCTTGCAGACGCGGTATGCGGTGGCGACCTCGCCGATCTGTTGAGCGATGATCACCGCCCCGGTGGCCTTGGCGATCGGAAGACGGCGGCCCAGACGGTACGCCTTGTGGTTGTCGTAGAGCAGGACGAGGCTGCCGTCCGGGGCGCGCTCCAGGCAGTCCAGGGGCAGCTGGCAGACCTCGTCGGGGCGGCGGCCCGTGTCGATCAGCAGCTCCGTGCAGACCCGTACCTCCACCCCGCTCATCTCTTCGAGCAGGTCCAGGTTGTCGCAGAGTTCCCGCATCACCTCGTCGGGGAGGTCCTTGCCAGCTTCGCTGTCCTCGGGCTCGTCCGGGATGTCCTCGGCGCCCATCACGAAGTCCGCCCGGAGCCCTTCGAGGACCTGGCCCCTGGCTGTGAGCCCCAGGGTCCGCCACCGGTTCAGCACCGTGCGGACCGTGCGCGCGATCCGCAGCCACTGGTGAACGCTGAGCTGCCCGGCCTCCGCCTTGAACGCGAGGCGGGTGCAGAACGCGGTGATGTCGCCGCGGTCAAGGAGCGCCACCACGTGGCCGCCGTCCTCGCGCTGGAGCCGCAGGCTCTGCGAGAGCTCCGCGACCGCGTTGATCCTCCCCTGCGGCCCCCGGCCGCCGGCCTTTCCCCGGCGGCGGGGCAGGTCATCGGCCGCCCAGAGTTTCGTCGCCTCCCGCAAGGCGCTCTGGTGGATCTTCGTGAAGTTCGCCGTGCCGCTGAACCCGAACACGGCCAGGTCCCACACATCCTTGCGGGCCTCCACCTCCGGACTCGCCCCGAGCCGGCTCAAGGTCTTCCGCATAGTCAGGACCAGGGTCGCCGTCTGACCGCGCAGTCGCGCCGCCTGTGGATCTCCGAGCCCGTCGAGGCTCTCGCACCGCAGAGCCCGCAGCCGCTCGCACAACGTGCGCAGCCAGAACCCGTACGTCTTCACCCCGTTCGCCGTCCGCGCCTGCACGCAGTACAGCAGCTCGGCGACGAGCCGCCGCGGCAGCCCCCGCATGCTGACCTCGTTGCTCATGGAGACCGGCGCGGTGGTCAGCCGCCACGCCTCCACATCGCCGTCGAAGGTCCCCGAGAACTTCGCCTTGCTCAGCCGCTGGCGGTGAGCGTCGCAGTACAGGCTCGTCGCTCTGACCCGATAGCGATGGCACGCCGCGACCTCGCAGCCTCTGTACCCAGGCAGCGGGACCGGCACCGGGTGGACCAGGAACTCCTCCAGCGAGACCTTCAGACGCTGTGTCCGCTGGTAGTGGTGGTTCTGGCACAAGGCCGCGGTCGGGCTCCGCCACGGCCGCCCGCACGCCGGGAAACGGCATAGCGACTGGGTTACGTGCTGGGCGTTGTACCGCGTCGCGGCCCCGAGGAACTCCTCCATGCCCAGCCCCGACTTGTTCCACCGCAACCGGCACCCTGAGCACAGCGGCCCGCTGCGCTCGAAGCCCTTGTCGCACCCGTCCACCTGGCACTCCTGCATCCCGATCACCGGATGAACCCGCGGGTAGAAGAAGACGCCCAAGTCCCAGTCCCAGCTGACGAGGCCGAGGAACTCCGGGTCCAGGGCCCCGACCAGCTCAAGCGTCCTCGCGTCCGGCTGCGCAGGCCGCACCGGCAGAGCGATCGCCGCCATCACCGCTCACCACGCCCGTGCAACTCCCGCGGGGAGGGAACCCGCTCGACCGCCTCGCGCAGCCGCGCCTGGTCCGGAATCACATAGGGCCGCGCCGACTCCGGGTTCTTCTGCCCGAGCAGGGCCTGCACCTCGTCCAGCCGACCGCCGGCATCCGACACGTTGCTCCCGAACGCCCGACGGGCCATGTGCGGAACCACCGCCCGCGGCAGCTTCGCCCGCCGCGTCAACCGCTCGAACAGCTCGTAGATCGCCTCCGGCTTCATCGGCGCACCGATCTCCCCCCGGAAGAGGTTCACCAGCAGGAAGTCGCTGCCGCCGGCCCCCAGCAGTTCGTAGCGCTCGTCGATGTACTGGTCGAACGCCTGCACCACCAGGAAGTCCACCGGCTGAATCCACGCGGCGCGCGACTTGGACCAGGCGCCGTTGGCGTTGTCGCGGCGCCGGACGTGCAGGTGAGGCCCCTTGTAGTCGCAGCCGAGCGCGCGCGAGTCCGGCAGCATGTGGCAGTCGGACCGGCGAAGACCTGCGGCCTGGCCCCGCCGGAGGCCCGCCCGCCCCAGCAGTACGACGACGAGCCGGTCCCGCGCGCAGCGGCACTCCAGGAACATGCTGACGAGCTCGTCGTCAGAAGCGCGGTCCACCACCGACTCCGGCTCCTGGGCGCGGTGGCGGGCCCCGAAGCCGGTACGAGAGCCCGGAGTCCTCCCCCTGGGCCTCCACCGGCAGGTCCCGGCTGTCGGCCAGCTCATAGATCTGCCCCAGCACGCTCCGCGGCGCCTCGTCCACCGAGACCGCGTACGACAGGAGCCCGCGGGTGGCCGACAGCACGACGTTGATCCTGCGCTCCTGCCGCACCGGCTTACCCCCCGGGCCGCTGACGAGAGCGCCGCGACTGTCCGGCCGTGAGGGAACATGCTTCAGCCAGACCATGAACAGGCCCAGGTCGCGGGGCGCCTTGCGCCAGTCCCGCGCCGTCGCACGGCACCAACGCAGATAGAGCGCCGCCCCGCCGGCGTTCGTCCTCGTGGTGAGTTCGGCGCGGCTCTTGCCGAAGCGCTGGTACCGCGCCCACTGATCGGCGACAGGGACGACTTGGAGCTCGTCATCCACGACGGTCCAGTAGCGCGTGCCCGAGGGCAGGGTCACGGGAAATGCCCGCATGTCTCTCTCCGGTGCTCTGACGGCTAAATGCAACAACCCGCCACAGAGCCACACCCCCCGAGTACGAGCGTCTTCACACCAACGAAGAGGACTCGCACCACGTCACGCCACACCTTCGGGAACCCCATAGAATGTGGCTGCTCTGCTGGACGGTGAGGCCACGGTGAAACGACTGCGGTGCGAGGCCGGCCGGGTGTGGCTGATGCCGCACAACCCGGCCTAGGAAACGCGGAAGCCGAATGCGGTGCGCAGCCGGCATGGTTGGTGACCAAGGTCGCGCCGCAGCCGACCGGCACCGACAGGGTCTGGTGCGGGTCGGCGGTGGGCGAGTTGGCGGCGGCGATGTGGCGGCCTGCGCTTTTGGGGTGGGCTGCCCGGCTATTTGACAGAGCCTGCCATTACCCCCTGGACGAAGTGCCGCTGGAAGGCGAGGAATACGACCAGCGGTACCACCAGGGAGAGGAAGGCGCCCGGGGCCAGCACCTCGATGTTGCTGCCGAACTGCCGCATTTCCGACTGGAGGGCGACAGTGAGCGGCTGGGCCTCGCTGTCGGCGAAGAGCAGCGCGACCAGCATGTCGTTCCACACCCAGAGGAACTGGAAGATGGCCAGGCTGGCCAGGGCCGGCCGGCCCAGGGGCAGCACCAGGCGGGAGAAGATCCGCCACTCTGTGCCGCCGTCCATCCGGGCGGCCTCCAGGAGCTCTCGGGGGATCTCCGCGAAGTAGTTGCGGAGCAGGAAGATCGCGAACGGGAGTCCGTAGGAGACATGGAAGAGGATCACACCCGGGATCGTGCCGAATAGCCCGACGGCGCCGAATAGTTTGGCCACGGGCAGCAGCCCGATCTGTACCGGAACCACCAGAAGCCCCACGACCACCAGGAAGATGGCATCGCGGCCAGGGAACTCCATCCAGGCGAAGGCGTATGCGGCCAGGGCCGCGATGGCAACGACCAGCGCGGTGGCGGGCACCGAGATCAGGACCGTGTTCCAGAAGGCCTGCGTGATTCCGGAATCCTTGAACAGCGCCAGGTAGTTGTCCAGGGACAGCTGCCCGGGATCCGTGAGTGCTGTCCACCAGCCTTCGGACGCGTTGTCCCGCTCGGCGCGCATCGACGACAGCAGCAGCCCGGCCAGCGGTGTGATCCAGACGAGTGCGACGACGATCAGGACGGCCTGGACCAGCCCGTTGCCCAGCCACTTGGCCAGGCGGCCTCCGCGACGCGGGCGTGGCGCCCGGACCGGCACGGGGGCCTTGGCGACTGGCCGGGACGGGCTGCGCTCGATGGTGCTGTGACTGCTCATGCTCCGCTCCTTCGGAAACGCCGGACGTTGAAGATCATGGCGGGTACGACCAGTAGCAGCAGCAGCATGCTCAGCGCGCTGCCGAGTCCCTGGTTGTTGCCGCCGCCGAAGGACACCAGCCACATCCGGGTCGCCAGGACGCCGGCTTCTTCCTGGACCGGTCCCGGCGCGATGATGTAGACGAGGTCGAAGACCTTCATCACATTGATCACCAGGGTCACGAAGACCACGGTCAGGACCGGGGCGAGCAGCGGCACTGTGATCTTCCGGAAGATCTGCAGCTCGGTCGCGCCGTCCATCCGGGCTGCCTCAAGGACATCCCGGGGGAGGGCGGCAAGTCCTGCCCCGATCAGCACCATCGAGAAGCCGGTCCAGATCCACAGGTAGGCGCCGATGATCGCCGGAGTGACCAGAGCGGGGCCGAGCCAGGAGATGCCCTGGTAGGGGGCCGCGAAGTTCTCGGCCGGGAGTCGGATGGTGTAGGAACCGGCCGGCAGTTGGGAGATGTTGAACGATCCGTTCGCCGCGGTGGTGGCCTTCGCGGCCACCTGTCCGTCGCGTACCGCCTCGACCGATATTCCTGGCAGGCCCTTCTCGGCCGGGTCGACCGTGCCCGGCTTGCCGCCTCCGCCGGGCGTGAAGTCGAGGTAGACCACACCCCTGACCTCGTCGTCGGCTGCCGCGGTCGAGGCAGCGGCCTGCGCGGGCCGGGCCCCGGACGGCATCTTGTCCGGTGCCACGCCCACGAAGCCGAGGCTGACCGATGTGCCGGGGGTGACGGTGTCGGTCGTACCGTAGGCGCCACCGGGTTGTTCGGTCAGGCCCTGGCCGTCGCGGGCCCGGGCGGTGGGGTAGGCGGACCGGTCGTCGAAGGTGTCATGGACTCCGACGGCCACCGCGTTGAGCACGCCGCGGTTCGGGTCCTCCTCGTAGGTGAGCCGGAAGATGATGCCGGCGGCGAGGAACGACACCGCCATGGGGAGGAAGAGCACCAGTTTGAAGGCGGTCGCCCAGCGCACCTTCTCGGTGAGCACTGCGAGCACCAGGCCGAGGCCGGTGAGTAGCAGCGGGGCCACGACCACCCAGATGGTGCTGTTGCGGATCGCTTTGAGTGTTGCGGGATCGCGGAATATCTCGCTGTAGTTCTCGCCGCCGACGAAGCGTTCGCCGCTCGCGTCGAAGAGGCTGCGGCCGGCGGAGAACACCACCGGGTAGACGACCAGGGCGCCGAGCAGCAGTAGGGCGGGCAGGACAAAAAGCAGCGCGATGTTCCGCCGCCTGCGTCGTTCCCGCTGCCGCGGATTGGTGGCAGCGGCGGATGTGGTGACAGCCATGGTGTGCGGCCTCAGTTCTTGTACGCCTTGGCGGCCGCGGTTTCGAGCTTGGCCGCGGTGGCCCTGGGGTCCGAGGCGTCGCGCAGGAAGTCCTGGAGGAGCTTCCACTCGCCAGCGCCCTTGGTGCCGCCGAACGCGGCCGGGGCCTGGTCGGACATGTCGAAGCGGACCGTGTCACCGGCATTCACGAGCGACTTGGCCGTGGTGCGGGTGGTGTCGTCGGCGTACGAGGAGAGCTCAACGTCCTTGTTGGGGGAGAGGAAGCCGCCCGCACCGGCCCACACCGAGGCCGCTTCGGGGGTGGCCAGGAACTCCAGCAGCCGCTGGGCCGCCTTCTGGTTCTTGCCTTCCTTGAGCACTACGGCCGCGTCACCGCCGCTGACCACCGGCGCCTTGCCGTTGCCGACGGGGGGGAACGGGAAGAACTTGGCGTCCTCGCCGAGCTTCTTGCCGAAGTCGTCCTTGGCCATGCCGCCGACGAAGTCGCCCTCGTAGACCATGGCGGCCTTGGGCTCGGGCCCGAAGACCTGCGCGATCGAGCCCGGAAAGTCGGTGCGCAGCGCGGCGGCGGAGCCTCCGGCGACGAGCTGCTTGTCCTTGAATACCTCGCCGAGTGTGGTCAGCGCCCTGACCACACTGGCGTCGGTCCAGGGCAGGGTGTGAGCGGCGAGCTGGTCGTACTTCTCGGGTCCGGCCTGGGAGAGATAGATGTTCTCGAACCAGTCGGTGAGAGTCCAGCCGTCCTCACCGGCGACGGAGAAGGCCGGCAGCCCCGAGTCGGCGAGTGTGCGGCCCGTCTTGAGCATGTCGGCATACGTCTTGGGCTCCACCGCGCCGGCCTGCTCGAAGGCGCTCGGGCTGTACCAGACGGTCGACTTGTGGGCCGCCTTGAAGTAGAGGCCGTAGTACGTCTTGCCGACGGTGCCGTAGTTCTTCCAGACGTCGGCGAGGTTGGCCCCGGCGGTCGTTGCGGTCTTCTTCGACAGCGGGGCGAGCCAGCCCTCCTTGGCGAACTGCTGGAGCACGCCGACCTGGGGCACCATCACCACGTCCGGGGCATTGCCGCCCTCGATCTTGCTGCCGATGTAGGTGGAGACGTTGTCGCCGCTGGGCACGAAGACCGTCTTGGCGCCGGTCTGCTCGGTGAAGGCGTCCAGCACCTTGCGGAAGTTTTTCTGCTCGCTGCCGGTCCAGACTCCGGCCACGGCCACGGTCTGGCCGCTGAGTTCCTGGCCGCTTTCCGCACCGGGGGAGGAGCCGCCGCAGGCCGTCGCGCCGAGGGCGAGGGCTATCGCGGCCGATGCGGCCGCCGTGGTCCGTCGGGTGGTGATGGGTCGTCGCATGTTGGGAGTCCTTCTAGGAGAGGGGCGGGGGGCAGGGGGTGAGGGAGCCGCCGGTCCACCAGGCGGCGGTCGCTCCGGGGAGCACCCCGTCCGGGCAGGGGCCGCTGGAGAGGAGCGGAGTGCCGGTGACCGGGGCGGCCACGGGGTCGGTGCCGAAGTTGACGGCGCAGATCAGCCCGTCGCCGCGGACCATGGCCAGGACCTGCGGGGGAGTCTCCAGCCAGCGCAGGCTTCCCTCGCCCAACTGGGGCAGACTGCGCCGCAGTTGAAGCCCATCGCGGTAGAGGTGCCAGAAGGAGCGGGTGTCGGCCAGCGCCCGGTCGGTGGCGTGCTCGGCGAACCACTCGGGCTGCGGCAGCCACGGCCGTGCGGCGGCCGCCCCCTGGCTGAAGCCGAAGGGCGAGGTGTGTCCGGACCAGGGCAACGGCACCCGGCAGCCGTCCCGGATGCGCGCGCGACTGCCGGTGCGGTGGAAGATCGGGTCGGTGAGCACCTCGTCCGGCAGGTCCAGAACCTCGGGGAGGCCGAGCTCCTCGCCCTGGTAGATGTACGCGGCTCCGGGCAGCGCCAGCATCAGGAGGGCGGCCGCGCGGGCACGGGCCGCACCGACTCCGCTGGCCTCGACGCCGGGCTCGCCCGCGTACCGGGTGACCGCGCGCACCTGGTCGTGGTTGTTGAGCACCCAGGTGACGGTGGACCCGGTCCCGGCGATGTCGCGTATCGCCCCGGTGATGGTCGCCCGGAAGGCCTCGGCGTCCCAGGGCGCGCTGAGCAGGTCGAAGAAGAACGCCTGGTGCAACTCGTCGGGCCGTACGTACAGGGCGTGTTCCCGCATGGTCGGCACGGAGACCTCGCCGACCAGCAGCCGCTGCGTGCCGTCCGCGGCTGCGTACTCCTCGCACACCGACCGCCAGCGTCGCCACACGTCATGGACTTCCAACTGGTTCCATGCCAGCGGGTTGACCGAATCGCGGGAGCGCTCGTCGGCCTCCGGGTCGGCCGAGTCGGGCAGCTCCGGGTGTTTGAAGAGGCCGGCTGCGACATCGATGCGAAAGCCGTCCACGCCACGGTCCAGCCAGAACCGGAGCACCCGCTCGAAGGAGTCGCCGACCTCGGGGTTGCGCCAGTTCAGGTCGGGCTGCTCTGGTGTGAACAGGTGCAGATACCACTGTCCGGGGGTGCCGTCGGATTCGGTGATCCGGCTCCAGGCGGGGCCGCCGAACATCGCCCGCCAGTTGTTGGGGGGCTCTGCCCCGTCCGGGCCGCGGCCGTCGGCGAAGTGGAACCGCGTGCGAGCCCCGCCGCCTGGTGCGGCGCCGAGTGCTTCGCGGAACCACGGGTGCTCGCTGGAGCAGTGGTTGGGGACGATGTCCAGGAGCAGTTTCAGCCCGAGCCGGCGGGCGTCAGCCGTCAGCAGGTCGAACTCGGCCAGGTCGCCGTAGACGGGGTCGACGTCGCAGTAGTCGGCGACGTCGTAACCATGGTCGTGCTGGGGGGAGGGGTAGAACGGGCTGAGCCAGATGCCGTCGACGCCGAGCTTCCTGAGGTACGGAAGTCCGGCGCGGACGCCGGCCAGATCTCCGATGCCGTCACCGGTGCTGTCGAGGAAGCTGCGGACGTACACCTGGTAGATCACCGCATTGCGCCACCATGCGGTGGCTGTGCGGGAGGCGGGGCCGAGGGCGGCCGGAAGGGTTGTGAGCATCTCGCGGTGACCTGTTCCTGCTGGATGCGAGAGCGCCCCCAGAGCGGGTGCGCTGTTATGCATGCATGTTAAGTAGGAGTAACCAGCAGGTGTCAATGAAGGTGCGCAAAGTGGCCCGAGTTTGTCCCTATGTGTGACGGTGTACACCACAGCCCCCTACTTAACGTGTAAGTAGGGGGCTGTGGTGTACGGCAGTGAATTCAGCCCTTGCGGGCGATGGCTCCCAGCTCGCGCGAGAGCCGTGCCACGGCCTCCTGCGGCGTCTGCCGCAGCGCCAGGACGGCCTGCACGACGGCCTGCACGACGAGGCTCACCTGCTCGTAGCGGGGGCTCTTGGGGCGCGGCTCGGCCGCCAGCACGCTCTGCCGCAGCGTCGGCAGATACGGGTAGGCCCGGATCAGCGCGGGGTCCTCGTAGAGCGCGGCCCGCACCGGTGGCAGCGACCCCTGGGTGAGCACCTGCCGCTGGACACGCTCGCTGGTGAGATAGGTGATCAGATCGGCCGCCGACTCCGGGTGCCGGGAGTGTCTGCTGACCGCGAGGTTGGAGCCGCCCAGCACGCTCGTGCCCGGCCCGGACGGGCCCGGGAGCGGCACCGCACCGAACTTGCCGGCCACCTTTGAACCCGGTGCGTTGGCCGCCGAGTAGACATAGGGCCAGTTCCGCAAAAAGAGCAGCCGGCCGTCCTGGAAGGCCTGCCGGGACTCCTCCTCCTTGTAGCCGAGCGCCTTGGGGGAGATCCAGCCCTGCCGTACACCGCCGGCCAGGAACTCCAGCCCGGCCCGGGCGGCGGCCGAGTCCACCGTGACCCGTGAGCCGTCGTCCCGCAGGATCGAGCCGCCCGCCGAATGCACTGCCTCGGTGGCATTGACCGTCAGTCCCTCGTACGGCAGGAACTGGCCGGCATAGCCGTCCATGCCGTACCGGGGAGCGATGGTCCGGGCCTGCCGGGCCAGCTCGGCCCAGGTGCGCGGCGGCCGTTCGCCGGCCCGGTCCAGGATGTCCTTGCGGTAGTAGAGCAGCCCCGCGTTGGTGACATACGGGACGGCATACAACTGCCCGTCAAAGGTGGCCGTGTCCACCACCGGCGCCAGGAAGGCGTCCAGCGGGAACCGGTCCCGCCGCAACGGGGAGATCCAGCCCGCCGCCGCGAACTCAGAAGTCCAGGCCACATCGATGTTCAGCACGTCGAACCGGTCGCTGCCGGAGCGCAGTTCACTGATCATCTGGGCGCGGGTCTCGTCCGCGGAGTCGGGCAGCTCCACGACGGTGACCCGCTCGTCGGGACGGCTGCGGTTCCAGTCGTCGAGCAGCGGGCCGAGATAATCGGTCAGATCGCCCGCCGTCACCAGCGTCATGGGGCCGCGTCCTGTGGGGGCGGTCCCGGGCGGGGCGGCGAATCCCGTGTATCCCGTGAGCAGCACCGCGACGACGAGGAGCCCTCTACCCGCGGCATGTATCCACCGCATAGGTTCCTCCCGGTGCACCGATCCGGCCACGCCGCCGACCGCTGCGGCCTATGTATACCTGTTAGGCATGGGCGATACTAGACGTCGAGGCGGAGAGCACTGGTGGCGCAAGCCACAACCAGTACCCGAGCCGAACAAGAAACTAATGGGACCGGGGAGGGAGAGAGCGCGTGCGGCTGCCGCTCCTGGCACTCCTCACCCGTGGCCCGGCGCACGGATACGAACTCAAGCAGGGCCTTGAGAAGCTCCTGGGCGCCGCGTACCCTCAGCCCAACGTCGGCCAGATCTATGTCACCCTCGGACGGCTGGAAAAGGCCGGTCTGATCGGCGGCGAGGACGTCGAGCAGTTGGACAGACCCAACAAGCGCACCTACCGGCTCACTGACGCCGGGCGTGAGGCCGTACTGGCCTGGTTCGACGAGACCACGGACGAGCCGCGGGTCCGCGACGAGTTCTTCATGAAGATGGCCCTGGCACCTGAGTCCGGGCTGGCCGACCCGATCACGCTGATCAACAAACAGCGACGGCAGTATCTGAACACCATGCGTGACCTGTCGAAACTGGCCGCCGCAGAGGACCGGGACAACAGGGTCTCCCAGCTGCTGATCGAGGGCGCGATGCTGCACTTGCAGGCCGACCTCGAGTGGCTGGAACGCTGTCAGGAGGAGCTGGAATGAGCGACGACACCGCTCCTGCCGCGCCGAGCACTCCCGTGCAGGGCGACCCGGTGCCAATCGTGCGCGCCGAGAAACTGACCAAGACCCATCACGGCGAAGGCACGCCCGTACACGCCGTACGCGGAGTGGATCTGACCGTCCAGCCCGGGGAGTTCGTTGCCATCACCGGCCCCTCCGGCGCCGGCAAGTCCACTCTGCTCCACCTGATCGGCGGCCTCCAGCGGTCCGACAGCGGCAGCCTCTGGCTCGACGGCCACCGGGTGGACGCGTACCGCGAGGCCCGCTGGGCGGTGCTGCGCCGCCGCAGTATCGGCATCGTCTTCCAGTTCTTCAACCTGGTCTCGGACCTCACCGTCGCCGACAACGTCGAACTGCCCGCGCTGCTCGCGGGCGCCTCACCCAAGGCAGCCCGCGAAAGCCGGGCCGAACTGCTCGCCGACCTCGGCCTCGAAGGCAGGGAACGTTCCATGCCGGGCGAACTCTCCGGCGGCGAACAGCAGCGCGTCGCCCTGGCCAGGGCCCTGGTGAACCATCCCGCGCTGCTGCTCGCCGACGAACCGGCCGGCAGCCTCGACAGCAAGGGCACCCGGGAGGTACTCCGGCTGCTCTCCCGCTTCCACCAGCGCGGCCAAACGATCCTGCTGGTCACCCATGACGCTCGGATGGCCAGTGCGGCCGACCGGGTCATCAGCTTCTTCGACGGGCGGATAGCCGACGACGCCTCACTCGGCGAGGGGCAGCGCCCCACCGGCCGTGGAGTCTCCGGCGTGCTCGAACTGAAGGACTGAGCGTGCGGGCCACACTGCGCTGGGCGCACGCTGACCTCCGGGCTCACCGCGGACAGTCCGTCTTCGCCGTCCTGGCCAGCGCGGGCATCATCGCCTCGCTGCTGCTCGCCGTGGCACTGTTCAGTTACGCAGCCAACCCCTGGCAGCGGGTCTTCACCCAGTCCCAGGGCGCGCATGTCTGGCTCCACACCCAGGGCCCCGCGAACACCGGTGCACTGTCCGACCTCAAAGGCATCGCCGGTATTTCCGGGCCGTACCGCACAGGTCAGGTCACCCTCGAGTCCCGTGGCGTCCGGGCAGGAGTGGCCCTGCGCGCGGCGGACACCGCGCCGCCGGAGATCGCCCGGCCGCTGGTCATCGCCGGCAGCTGGCTCGACAAGCAGGCCGGGGGAGTCGTATTGGAGAGCTCCCTGGCCCGCGCACTCTGGGCGGAGCCGGGCGAC
The DNA here is from genome assembly GCF_039766235.1 of Streptomyces changchenzhani. Taxonomy (NCBI): domain Bacteria; kingdom Bacillati; phylum Actinomycetota; class Actinomycetes; order Kitasatosporales; family Streptomycetaceae; genus Streptomyces; species Streptomyces changchenzhani. Next base: position 572,649 of record NZ_JBDHNH010000004.1, read on the forward strand.
ACCCTGACCGTCGCGGGAGCAGACCAAGGCGTCCGCACCCTCCGGGTGGCCGGAGTCGCCGAAACAGTGGAACCCCGCTACCGGCCGGGCGGCGAGCCCGGCATCGGCTGGGTGCTGCCCGCCACACTCGACGAAGCGGCGCCCCGGAGCACCCGCCAGAGCGTGGGGCTGCGGCTTCAGGACCCCGCCGACATCGATTTCACCGTCCAGCAGGCCGTCACCCGGCTCGGCTCCGACCGGGTCGCCGAGGTGACCACATGGCAGCAGGCCCGGGCCGAAGCGGGCAGCGACGACCGACTGCTCGGGCAGCTGTTCGCCGTCTTCGGACTGGGCGCCCTGCTGGCGGCAGCGCTCGCCGCATCCGGGGCGATCAGCGCCCGTATCCGCGGTCAGCTGAGGGACATCTCGATCCTCAAGGCGATCGGGTTCACACCCGGTCAGGTAGTACGCGCCTTCCTCGTCCAGCACCTCGCCTTCGCGTTGCTCGGGGGCGCTCTGGGCGCGGCGGCCATCTCGCTCGTGGGCGCCCTGATACCCGGCCGGATCGGGGAAGCGGCCGGGGTGTGGCAGGACATGCCTGGACACACCGCGCTGCTGGTCGGCGTTCCCAGCGGCGCGGTGCTGCTGATCGCGACCGCCACCGGACTCACCGCCTGGCGGGCCGGCCGGGTCCCGCCGGTGCCCGTTGCCCGGGCGGCGCTGCCCCCGGCCGCCTCCATGACGGGACTGGGCCGCCGGGCACTGGGCATGGGGGTGCCGCCCGCACTGGTCCTCGGCTGGCGGGCAGCGTTCCCGCGACGGCTGCGCACCGTGACCACGGTGGCCCGGCTCGCGCTGCCGCTGCTCATGATCACGGCCGCGCTCGTCACCTGGTCGACGTTGGACATGTTCCGCAGCCGTCCCGCGGAGATGGGGATGCCCGCTGCGCTGACCGTACGAGCCGAGCAGCCCGGCAGCCTCACGGGCCCGGAGCTCCGGCGTGCCCTGACCGCCCCGCCGGACGTCGCCGCGGTCCACCCGGGCGTGGAGGTCGCGGCCCTGGTTCCCGGGCAGACCGGCACCATCACCCTGCGCGGGCTCGGCACCGCCCGCACCCCCTACCCCTTCCGCGTCGTCGAGGGACGCCCTGCCGACGGCCGCGACGAGGCGGTCGCCGGCCAAGGGCTGCTCGATCTGCTGGACGTGCGGGTCGGTGACTGGATCCGGATGACAGTCGAGGGGCGGCCGCAGATCCTGCACATCGTCGGACGCAGCATCGAACCGGATGCCGGCGGCCGGGTCATCTCCACAACGGTCGACACCCTCGAGAAACGCGACCCGGCGCTGCGGACTGACTTCTACGATCTCGTCCTGCGGCCCGGCGCGGATACCCGGACGGTGAGCAGGGATCTGGCCGAGGCGGCCGGAGGAACCCTGGAGATCCGCGAGACGCCCAACCCCGCCGACCGGCTGGAACCGGCACGGGGGGTGATCGTGGCCCTGATCGGGGTGCTGGCCCTTATCGGGCTCATCGAGCTGCTGACCCTCATCGGCACAGGCGTACGCGACCGCGGCCGTGATCTGCTCGCGCTCAAGGCGATCGGCCTGACACCCCGCGAGATCAGCGCGGCGATCGTGACGGCCGCCGGTTTCACCGCACTGCTGGCCGCGGTGATCGGCACGGGTCTTGGAGTGCTGTCCGGCAGCTGGCTGGTGGACACCCAGGGCCGTACCAGCGGTATGGGCGCGGGGATCGCCCACACTCCGCCGGCGCTGTTGCTGGCCGGGGTCACCGTCGGCGCGGTGCTGGTCGCGGCCGCGGCCGCGGTAGTGCCGGCGACCCGTACCGCGCGCCGTCGGCTTGCGGATTCGCTGGCCGAGACACTCTGACGGCTCGCGAGCGCGGACCGGGCCCCCGGGGCAGTCGGCTTGCCGAAACGACAACCAATCCTTGGGTGTGCCCCGGGGCGTCCCGGACGTGAATCTGTCCGAGCCCTTTACAGCCGCCGCGAACGACGACGACGTGATCCCCGCATCGGCATCGGGCAGCCAGCCGGCCGACCCGGGCGCATGGTCGTGGCCCGCTCCATCCTCCGAGTTGCCGGTCTGGATCGGACAGGTCCGCAGCGGTACGTACGAGGCACTCGTCAACGGCCGCATCCGATCCGGCGCGAGCGAGCGCGACACCGACTACAACAAGGGCAAAGCCACGACCAACGTCACCGTGCACAACAGCGTCGCGCTGCCCGGCATGACCCAGAAGACGAACATCGGCGTCGAGGCGACCGAAGTGTCGTAGGACCCACACTTGAAGATTGCGCGATCGACCACCGCAGGACGCTGCCCACACCACCGGTACGGCGTGTGCGACATTGGGGCTCTTCGCCAGGAGGCCACCCCCTGGTGAACATCCTTTCCGTCAGGAAAACAGTGATTGCCGCAACGGTGGCGCTCATCGCCGCGACGGTCGGCCGTCGTTCGATGCGGTGGTGTCGACTGGCTCGGGCGACGCCGCGCTCCGCGAGGCTCGCCTTTTGGCACAGCCTCTGCGTGAAGACGGCCTCGACGTGTGTCGCGCCTGGGCGCGATCGTGCACACTGTCTGGCCGCAACAACAAGCAAGGGCAGAAGGCCGTCGACGCGAAGATTCCGTTCCTGCACGTCGAACTGAATTTCGGCGTCCGCTCAAACGGTGAGCGTCTGGGCCGGACGACGGCCGCTATATCCGCCATCAATCTCGTTCCCGGCTACCGGTACCGGACCGTGACGACCCGCCGCAGGCCGTCGTTGATGCGCTGATTGCCGCCCACCATCGGGGCGCGCGGCTCGCCGCGATCTCCACGGGCGCCTTCGCGCTCGCTGCCACGGGCCTGCTCGACGGCAAGCGCGCCACGATGCACTGGCATTACACGCGCCCCTGCCGCAGCCAATCGACCAGCGCGGCACCGACATCCGCGGGCAGCGGCATCCGGTCGACCCGTCCGCCCTTGCCCCGGACCACCAGCTCGCCGCCGCGCCAGTCCAGACCCTCCAAGCACAGCCGCGTCACCTCGACCGCCCGCAGGCCCAGCCGTGCCATCAGCAGCAGAATCGCAAAGTCACGCCGTCCCAACGCGGTGGTCCGATCGCAGCTTTCCAGCAGGACCGGCACCGCGTCCGTGCCGGACGGCAACCGGCTCAGCCGCCATCCGGCGACCGACGGCACCGCCGCGGCCAGGTCCCGGTCGAGGGCCGCGGGTCACGAACAAGAACCGCAGCAGTGCCCGCAGACTCGACGTCACCACCTTCATCGACCCGGTTGCGTACCGCTTCGAGGTGTCCTGGATGAAACCGGCCACCGACTCCGGGCTCAGCCGGTCACCGAAGCTGACCCTCGACGAGCTGCGCGGTCAGGAACCCGCGGGCGACGTCGGCCCGCCCGCGAACCGTACGTTCGCCGAGCTGGCGCTCACGCAGCAGATAGCTGCGGTACTCCTCCAGCACGCCCTCGACCGGGCTCTCGACCGCGCCATGCTCCTGCGGCGGGACGGCACCGGCGTCCCGCAGAAAGCCGAGCATCAGCTGCAACGACCGATCCGTCAGCCACCGTCGGTGCCCGGCGTCCCGCCGTGCCTGGACGAACTCCTCCACCCGCTCGGCGGTCAACTGCCCCGGAGCCAGCCCTTCGCATTCCAACCAGCGGCTCAGGTCCGCCAGTACGTAGGCATGATCCTGAGAGGACCGCGGCGTGAACCCGCGCCGCACCAACTCCAACCGGAACGGATGAACCGACAGGGCCAGTGGCCCCGACACCCGCACCGGATACCGACCGTCTGTCGCTGCTTTGACCATGAGCGCGCCTCCTTCGAGAACCTCTACGCAGGAGACCGCGCAGGACCGCTGTTATGACGTCCCTTCTCCGAATTCGCCACCGTCAGCCAGCCATAGCCACCCGACCCGCCATAACCGACGCCCCCAGATAATTGTTGCTATCCCGGTGCCGGGATAACGGGAAGAAGATCAACGGCAGGCGCCGGCACCTGATCTGCGACACCACCAGCCTGCTGCTCATGATCAGCGTCACCGTGGCCTCGGTCACCGACCGGCAGGCGGCCACCGACATGCTCCCCGTCCTGCGCACGCGTTTCCCCACGATCACCAGGCTGTGGGCCGACGGCGGCTACACCGGCGTCCTGATCACCTGGGCCCTGACCGTGCTGCACCTGGTCGTCACTGTGATCAAGCGCAGCGACGACGTCTCCGGCTTCGTGGTGCTACCGCGCCGTTGGGTGGTGGAACGGTCGTTCGCCTGGCTGCTTCGCTCACGCCGGCTGGCCCGCGACTACGAGCGGCGCCCGGACTCTAGCGAGGCGATGATCATATGGTCGATGACCCAGCTGATGACCCACCGCCTCGCAGCCCCGGCGCGAGCGCGAACCGCCCTGAAGGCTCCTTGACCAGCCAGCCTCTCGCACCAGCCGGTTCGTCTTCGACCGCACCCCCTCGGTCTTCGAGTGCACCGGCGCCACCCCGAGTGCCGTCAAGGAGGATCACCCGCGCGTCGTGGGCGAGGGCGCAAGCGATGCCGACACGGCGGAGTTGAGAGTTGCGACGAGGAGAGCGTCAACGTCATCACGGACGTCGCCACCACGGTCCCCGGCCGCGACATCACGGCCCTGCCGGGCGTCCACACCCGAATCAGGCGGCGCCGCCTCCTACCGTCGGAGCATCTGGTGGACAGTGGCTACGTCTCCGTGCCACCTGCACGAACTCCAGGCCCAGAACCGTGCCGACCAGCAGGACCCGCACTGCCAACGCCGGTACGCTGCCCGGTCCGGAATCGAGGGCACCGTCAATGAGTTCGTCAACGGCCACCAGATGCGACGCTTCCGCTACCGAGGCATCACCAAGGCTCATGTCCAGCACGTCTTCACCGCCATCGCGATCAACATCAAACGCCTCAGCGAACAAGAACCCCCGGACTCCACCTCCCGGGCTCGCCCACCGACGGCGTTCCAGCAGTACCTCGACGCCCACGGACTACCCCGCCCCCGCTGGTGGCGCCAAGGACAATGACCTTGAAAAGCCAAGATCCTCGACAGAGTCGCTCAGAGTTCCCCGTCGATGCCTTGATGGCCCTCGGGCCCACCGCCCCGATACCTTGGTGGGTCATCAAGGTATCGGCATTCACACAGGTCAAAGCATTGGTAACGCTGATTGCCAGGCGTTGCAGCATTTGGCCGGTGTTAAGACTTTGCCGGGGCCCTGGTGCGCGGGGTGGCGGCCGGGCAGGCTAGTTTGCTCGGATGAGTCTCCTTGATGATGTGGCCGAGCGCGACGGCTGGCGGTGCTGGGTGTGTGACGAAGCGGTCGACCCCGACGAGTCGGTGAACGACCTGCGGGGGCCCAGCGTCGACAGCCGGACCGCCGACCGGAAGGCCAAGGTCGCCGAGCGGCTCGCGCACCGCGGATGCAACACTCGCAAGGGCGCGGTCAAGGTGGTCATCGCCTGGCCGGACCGCCTGTACGTGGTCGAACCCGCGCCGCTGATCACTGTTGCCGGGAGGCTGGAGCGCAAGGGGGGCCGCGAGATGGTGGGTCGTTGTCCGACCAGGCGGGACGCCCAAGAGGCGGCGGATTGGCTGGTGGACCGGTTCTCCCGACTGGTGCCGGGGCTGCCGGTGACCGCCGACATCGAGGCGGGCGGCGGCCAGTTTCTCGTCATTCTGGCCACCGGCCGCCGCTGACCAGGGATCACCAGCGCACACTCGCAGCTTGCCCCGCGCCCCGACATCGAGCCCCAGCACCTCGCCGACCTGCCGGACCGCGACCGGTTCGCCGGCCTTGCGCACGACGGTGAGGATGCGCTGGTACTCCGGCGGGAGCGCCGTCTGTTGAACTCCCGTCCCGCGGTCCGGGATCGTCCACACCGTCCGGCCGCCCACCTGTGCGGATACCGGTGCGTCCGCAGCAGCTCCTGGGCGATCTGCTCGCTCATCCGCTCAAGGACCCGTATCGCGACGGCGAGTTCGTCCCGCTCGGCCCGTATCTCTTCCAGCTGTTTGACCAGCTGTTCTTCGAGTCCGTCCAGCTCCGCGCGTCGCGCGGCGATCCGTTCCAGCGTCTCGGGGTCCACCATGGACCGGATCGTAGAAGGCGTACTGGCAGCGGCGGGCAGGAACCGGCGAAACCGCCCTGCCCGACGATCTACAGGGCAGACAACCGCCCACGACCAGCGCGAGCACCCCGAACGAACGTCACGGAAGACCACCTGACCAGCGGTTTTGAAGTGGGCGCACGCTCAGAGAACCGTGCGTAGATCCACAAGAGGCGTGCCCTTCTCCGGCTCGCGGGCGAGGTGGTCGCGGGCGCGGTCTTCGGCGAACAGGTCGCGCAGATGCATGCCGGGGAATTGGAGTGGGTCCCTCCGGCCGGTCAGAGCGATGCGCAGCCGATAGGCTGTGTCGCCGTCGCGCACCAGCACATCGCACCAGTGGGGATGCGGTGACTCAACACCGACCAGGGTGACGTGTTCTTCCGCCAACGGCATGATCCAGGTGGCCAGGTCTTCCAGCAGCCACGCCATGTTCATCCATGCAGGGGCGTCGGTGGCGGGCTGCCAGTCGTATTCGCGTCGGCCTTCGCGTCCTGGCACGGGGGGCGGCTCGCCTTCCGCGTAAAGCGGCGGCTCGGGTGTGGTCCCGGTGTCGGTGAAAGCGAGGTGCCGGGAGTTGATCGTCACTGCGGACAGGCTGTAGCCATCTGCGCCGAGCCCGAAGGCGGCCTCGGAGGCGCGGGTGAGGAATTCGCTGTCGGGACTGGCCACCAGTCTCCTTCCAAGAACCCAAGAACTGGAAAACGCGCCGCCCCTGAGGCCTGAGTGCAGGCGGGGGCTGCCCTGTGAACTGAGCAGCACTACATGCCCGTCGCAGGCGACAGAGTGTTACGCGTCCATGCAACTACATATCGGAGACCAGGAAACGGCCTGCCGACCGCCTGGTGAGGTTCCTACCTTGCGGCAGCTTTCTCATTGACGCCGGCCCGCACGTCTGCGGATTGCACGGTTCGCGCGAGCGGCTCGTACGCACGCACGTACCTGTTGATGTCCTCGGCCGCTACAGAGCGCCTGTTGGACTTGGCCAGGGCCGACGTCACCCAGTTGGGGCACCTGACGATGCCTACGCAGTACTGAGTGATCACGCCCTTGTCATGGTTGTCGCGGAGCATCTTCTCGTTGGCCGTCAGTAGAACCTTGTACTGCTTGACGAGCCTGCAGACGCCGTCGCGGCACTTGCACCGGCGGGTCGGGGCGCGTTGGGCGGCCGGGTCAATTACGCGGTCTGCGGCGGCTCCCTGTAGCTGAGGGCCACTTCGCCTTCCTGTGCGCCGCGAATACGAAGCAGCCATCTCGGTTTGGCCTGTGCACCAGGGTGAGTCTCCCCTCGTAGCGTGGAGTCCGTGACTGTAGGGGAAGTTGAGAGTCATGGCGCAGAAGTGTCGGGTGTTCGCGGCTGAGTTTCGTGAGGGGGCAGTACGGGTCGTGACGGAGACGGGGAAGCCGATTCCTGAGGTCGCGGATGATCTGGGGATCAATGAGACGACGCTGGCGAGCTGGGTGTCTCGGGCCACGTGTGCCGAGAAGGGCCAGTCGGCCGGCGAGGCCGAGGAGATGGCCCGGCTGCGGCGGGAGGTCGCGCAGTTGAAGAAGGACAACAAGGAGTTGGCGATGGAGCGTGATGTCCTCAGAAGCTGTTGTTGAACCGGATGTGAGCGTTGAGTTCCTGCTGGTCAGGCATGGTTTCAGCCGGGGTGATGGATGGTCTCGACGTTCTGTTTCCGCTAGATCATCGAGGGGTGCGCGATGGCGTCGATGCTGGGGTTGCTGGAGGCGCGGGAAACGGTTGCCCGTGAGCGGGTGGAGGACCTGCGGGACGAGGCGGCCCGTTCGGCCGCGGCGCTTGGAGGTCGCCGAGATCGAGTGGGACCGGCGGGTGATCGCGCGCGAAGAGCTCGTCGACGCCCTGGCCGCGTCTGCCGAAGCGACCACCGTCGTGACGGAGGCCGAAGACGAGGAAGTGCCTGCTCCTGTGTCCGCGTCGGTGCCGGGAGCGGTCGTGCCGCCCTGGCGGGAGGGGCTGTCGGTGTCGGTGCTCTCGCTGGACAACCAGCGGATCTTGAACGTGCTCCAGGACCGGCCGGGTCACGAGGCGGTTCGGGCCAAGGACATCGCGGCGGCACTGGGCATCGACAACGCGGTCGCCGCGAAGGTCGAAGGGGTGCGGTCGAAGGCCAAGCGCCTGGGCGAGCGAGCGCGGGTGGTTGCTCCAGGAGGCGTCGGGGGCGTTCAGTGCCGGCCGTCGGCTCGTGGCCGGGCCAGCCGGCGGCTCATCCGCGTGATCATCGAGAACAGGATCATCGCCTCGCTGGTCACGGTCAGGGTCTCGTAGTCCCGGCACAGACGCCGCGAATGGATCAACCACGCCAGCGTGCGCTCCACCACCCAGCGTCTCGGCAGCACCACGAACCCCTCCATGTCGTCGGTGCGCTTGACGACTTCGAGAGCGAAGGCGAGTTTCTGACGGCACCAGTCGACGAGTGGGCCGGTGTAGCCGCCATCGGCCCAGATGAGGAAGATGTCCCGGTGAAGGCTCCGTAGTCGCAGAAGCAAGGGCACGGCCGCTTCGCGGTCGCCCACATTCGCGGCGGTCACCGCGACGAGAAGGAGCAGGCCGAGGCAGTCTGTGATGATGTGCCGCTTGCGGCCGTTGATCTGCTTGCCTCCGTCGTAGCCGCGTGAGCCGGCGGGCACCGTCGCGGCGGCCTTCACCGACTGCGCGTCGATGATCCCGGCCGTCGGCTGTGCCTCGCGGCCCTCGCGCTCCCGGACCCGGTCACGCAGCCGGTCGTGGAACTCGGTGATCAGCCCGGTCCGCAGCCAGCGGCGGAAGAAGGCGTAGACGCGGTCCCAGCCGGGGAAAGTCCACCGGCATCGACCGCCAGGAGATCCCGCCCGCGACCAGGTAGCGGATCGCATCAAGCATCTGCCGGTGGCAGTACCCTTCGGGCTGCCCGCCGCGGTGTCGGCGTACGGACTTAAGTCCCCAGTCCCGTACCTTTCTTCGTCCCCACCTGTCAGGCCACGTCCGTCTCGCGCTCGATGGCCTGGAGGCGGTTCTTCAGCCGGTAGCTGGGGCCGTTGATGGTGCTGGGATGACGCTCCCGTGCTCGGATAGCCCAGTTCGCCAGGACCCCCCGCCCCGCCCATCACAGATGAGGATCAGTCGACCCCCGGCCGGACTGAGAGAGGGGGCACGGCGCGAAACAGCGTGTTCACAAGCCCGTTGACATCACTCACGCAATGTCAACGGCGTCAGTGGCCCTCCGTCACCACCGCAAGTGAAACAGACAGATTTGTTCGTTTCACAGTCCCGGCGATGGCGGGCGGGCTCAGTGGGGGCACCAGGGATGTTCACACGGGCTCTTTGATCAGCTCCTTGCCGTGGGAGTTGGAATGGTCGGGCGCTCCCTTGTGCTCGGCAGCGCGGCGACCGAAGAAGGTACCGACCAGGATGAGGACGGCGCCGACGTATCCGAGGCCGCCGAGTTGGTCTCCAGCGAGGGCAATGCCCACGACCGCCGCCCAGAGGGGTTCGGTGCCCAAGAGCAGGCTGACCCGTGACGGTGACGTCTGGCGCACGGCCCACAGCTGGATGAAGAAGGCGAAGAGGGTGCACGCAAGTGACAGGTACAGCACGTTGAGCCACTGCCCGCCCGTGAGGGTGGTCGCAAGCTGCCAGGGCGGGGTCCCGACGAACGGCGAGAGCAGGGCGAAGACGACCACTGCCGTAGTCAACTGCATGAACGTCAGGGCACCGTCATCGGTCTCCCGCACGGCCGGCAGTCTGTGGATGACCAGGACGTTGGCTGTACGGGCGAGGGCGGCGAGCAGCATTAGCAGGTCGCCGAGGGAGGGGGCCGTGAAGCCGGCTCCTTGGCTGAGCAGGGCAACGCCGAGCAGGGAGAGGGCCGCGGCGATGAGGAAGGCCCGGCTGGGCAGGGTGCGGTTGAGGCAGCTCTCTGCCAGAGGGGTGAAGATGATGGTGAGACTGATGATCAGTCCGGCGTTGGTCGCCGACGTGTGGACGACGCCGTAGGTCTCCAGCAGGAAGATGGCTGCGAGGATCAGACCTAGGACGGTTCCGCCGCCTAGCTCGCGCAGTGTCAGTCGCCGGAGTTTGCGACGGACTGCGATGCCGAGCACGGGGATGGCGATGAGAAAGCGCAGCAGGAGCAACGCGATCACGGTGGCTCCACTGGTGATCTCCTTGGTAGCCAGGTAGCTGGAACCCCAGACGATGGCGACTACCAGCAGGAGGGCGTCGATCAGCCAGGCTCTACGGGAGCTGAGTTGAGCAGACATGGGACTCCCTTGGGTACGCATGTGCGGTGGGCGCCGGTCGCCGAAGGGGCGGAGTAGGCAGCGCCCACCGCAGGGGTAAATCAGCGGGCGGTGTAGGCGATCACCAGGACGTCGCGGTGCGCGGGGGAGCCGGCGTCGACGGGTTGGATCGGAGTCACCGAATGCAGTGTCCGCCGATCGTCGCCAAGCAGCAGGTCCCCGGGATCAGCGAGCGTGGTGCTCAACAGGAGTTCGCCCTCGTTGCTGTAGACGGAGCTTTCGCCCCCAGTGATGTTGAGCCTGTTGATGAGGAGCGAGGTGATGAAGGTGACACCGTCGCGGTGGCGGCCCTCCGGGGCGGGCTGCCCCACCTCGGCGCCAGCGGTGATCCGATAGGGGTGGAGTTTTACGTTCCAGCGCTGCGTGCTGTCGACAGCGCTGAAAGTCCTGCCGAGGGTGACCAGCAGTTCGTGCAGCAGAGGGTCTGTGACGAAGGCGTCGGTGAGCGGCTCGTACATGCGGTCGACGCCGCCGTTGAGCGGGTTGACGTGGCTTTCCTGCCGGTAGGGCTCGTGAGGCAGGAGGGAGAATGCACCCGAGCTCGGGTGCAGGTCGTACTGCCCAAAGCGGCGGTAGCGGTAAGTACCGCCGTCAGCCATGAAGTTGTCAAGCTTCAAGTCTTCCCAATTGAGCGCGAAACGCGCCCAGTCAGCGTGGGTGACGCCGAGAATCCGCGAGAGTTCGTCGGCGGCCAGCAGATGGCCACCAATGTCGCTGAGAGCGTGCACGGCCGGAGCGGCGCCGACAGTGGAAGTGGTGATGTCAGACATTGCAATTCCTTTCGGTCGGCGGGTCAGGTAAAGGCGGGCTCAGGCACGGCGTATGCCGCGGCTTCGAGAGCGATGGCATGTTCTTCCCACCTCTCGCGGTTGCGTAGATAGAGGGGGCGAGGCGCGACTATTGCACGCGTCTCCGCGCTACCCACACGCAATTGCCAGGTGACCGACCCAGTAGTACGCTCGGCGCACGTTGCTATGAACTGCTGCGCTGCTGAATGGAGTTCGCCGAACCAGCGGCCTTCGAGCGCCTCCCGCACCCAAACCTGCTCCAAGTGCTGCTTCTCGCGAATCAACTCGGAGTCCAGGCAGGCGGCCTCTATGTGCCGGTAGGACGCCAGGAGGAGCCAGGCCGCAGGCATTTCTCGGATCTCCAGCACCTTCTCGCCGTGATCCAAGTGCTCAAGGCCGGAGTACCGGCCGAGCCCATAGACTCCCACGCGCTCATTGAGATCCGCGATCAGTTCGATGAGCGGAAGCCGCACTCCGTCGACAGTTACGGGGCGGCCTGCCTCGAAGGAGACCGAGAGGGTTTGAGGAGCAGCCTGGAAATTTAGCGCGCTCCAGCGGTACATGCTGTCGGGAACGTCGTGGTTCTCGGGGTCATCAAGGATTCCGGACTCGAACTCGCGGCACCACAAATTCGAGTCACCACTAACCGCACGACCGTGGAGGAGGTCGACGCCAGCGGTCTGCAGTGCGCGGAGCTTGTCGTCTCGATTGACGGGATCGAGATCGTATGGGCTGCCGTACGCGCCGCGGTAGTCCAGCAGACTCAAAGCCCCGTTGAGTCTACGCAGGGTGTTCTGAGAGCGGTTGGCGGTGTGGATGACCCCTTGGGCTCCGAGGGTCTGGGCAAGCTCCACCGCAGCCTGCGCAATGAGCGGTCGACTCAGCGTCGAGCTGACCGGGTGGCCGCCCAGGTACACGGCCTGGGCGGCTATCGCAGGAGCGACGAAAGATGTCGCGAACTCTTGCTGTCGGTCGATGATGTGGAGCTTTACCCCGAGGGAGTCAGCAATTTCCTGCTTGTGTGCGCTCGACTCGTCCTCGCCCAAATCCACACTGACCGCATGGACGTCGGTCATGCCCAGCTCCCGAAGACGCAACAGCAGGTAGGAACTGTCGAGCCCACCGCTGAACAACGTCACAATCGGCAGAGCCGGATTTAGATTACTTTCGATTTGATGAAACGAACGGATGGTGGGTGGCGTATGCACGCGGTCCCCCAGAGAAAGTGGAGGTCGATCAAGGTTCGTCGAATTTCGCGGCCACCCCGTTGTGGCCGAGTCATTTGAAGATCGACTCGGGGACCGAACGCTAAGCGTAACCATTGAGGGACACAATGTGATCCCACTCACAGCGGTCGGATTCAACTCCGAAGTCACCACGGCTGCCCCCACGACGCCGACACTCGCCTGGGATCCGATACGCGGCTGACACTTCAGGTCGTGGCGCACACCGAGATCCCGGCAGCTCTCATTTTCGCTGGTCAGGGGCACTTCGGGCGGACGTTCGTCACCTATCGTGCACACGTCCCGATGAAAATGTCAGGCTTCGACTCAGCTGGGCGGCGCGGGCTCAGCCCAGACACGATGACGATCGGTGTGCACCGATGGCCAGCCCGTCCCGCCTCGCTTCATCTCGCATAGTGATATACGCATGACCAAGGAGTGAGATGGCCTGGGGCTCGCTTAAGAACTCGGCGGCCGCCGGCATCTCCTCACTCGGGATGCCGTTAGCCTCGAAATTTCGTGATTGGCCGCCAACCAAAGCTGGCGGCCAATCACGAAATTTCGAGGCTAACATGCTGCTGTCAGCACGCGATGGAAGGATGACTCGGCTGGCCTTCGTGCGATGCCCGCGTCAGCCGGGAGACATACTGCGGGGGATTTTGACGAATCAGGAATCCGAGCTGTGCCGGCACTGTGGAGAGCCGATCACTACTGAACTTGAATTTGTGATGTCGGCCTCGGCCTGATCGTGTCAGCTGGTCAGGGTCAGGCCGGTGCCTATGAGGCAGCCGTGGATGAGGTCTGGTCGGTACTGGGTCTTCTTGAGACTGCGCTTCACGGCGGCGGCGAGCTGGTCGAGGTTCGCGGCGGCGAGGTTGCCGATCGTCCGTTTCACCAGAGACCAGATGCCTTCCTGCGGGTTGAGGTCAGGTGCGTAGGACGGAAAGTGGAGAACGGTCAGCCAGCCCTCGTTCGCTGCTATGAACTCCTTCATCTGCGGCATGAGATGGGTACGCAGGTTGTCCCAGACCAGGACGACAGGGCCTTTGAGCTGGTTGTGCGCCCGCACGATGAGGTCGCGGTAGTCCTGCCAGGTGAAGCCCTTGGGTTCGCCCTTGCGGCCCCGGTGGACGCGGAAGCTGTAGATCAACCGGGAGCGGTCTCCGGGGCGGAAACAGACCATTCCCGCCATCGAAACCCGGCCTGAGCCCCGTCCCCGGACGCGCACGACCGGCGTGCGGCCGATGCGGCCCCAGGTCCTCGCGCGTGGCGGCCTCAGCGACTGACTGGCCTCGTCCTCGCAGACGATCCAGGCCCTGCGGACCGCCGCCGTGCTTTTACCTGCGGCCATGCCTCCTTCTTCCACAGCTCCACCGCTCCGTCGTCGCGTTCGATCGCCCTGCGGGCCGGCTGCTGCCAGGACCAGCCATGATGTTTCAGTAGCCGCCATGTCCCCTCAACCGTGTAGCTGACGTGGAACAACCGCCCGATCAACGTCTTCACCCGCGCCAGCGTCCACCGCTGATCCGCCCAGCCATGAGCAAGCGGACCACGCTCCAACTCCCGCTCAAGCTTCGCTATCTGACCTGCGGAAAGCCTCGGGCGTCCTGGCGAGCCCTTCGACCGGACACCCTCCTCGCCAGACTCCCGCCACTGCCGGCGCCAACGCTCCACGACCGCTCACTCACCCGCAGCGTGGCCGCGATCTCCCTGTTCTTCGCGCCACCCTCGAAGCGCCCGACCGCCTCCAGCCGGACCCGCTCCCTCGCCGCCCTCTTGGCATCGGTCAAGCCGCCGCCCTGCGCATATCTCACACCCCACAGCTACCGACCGACCCAACTGCTGTCAGGCGAACGGCCCGACATCACCCAATCAAGTTCAGTAGCTGCGGCTCGTCCCATATCGCCCCAGCTTGAGCGGCAACACGGCGGAGATTCTCGCAACGGTGTTCCTCTATTGACCTGGTGGCACGGCATACCCGAGCGGCTCTACGAGCGGGAGCCTTCAGCGTGAGGGGTTGCGCTCAGCACGCCGGGGACAGGCGAGCGGACTGCCCCACTGCCGGTTCGTTTCCCGCCCTTCGCGCACCCGTGGTGAGTTGGGCGCATGACAGACGCGCCACCGGCCTGCGAAGTCTCAGGGGGCGGTGAGGTGCGGCGGTGAGTCTGGGAGTTGCTCAGTGGTCGGGGCGCAGGCGGATGTACGGGGTGGTGGTGTGGCGTCCGGTGGTGGTGACGGTTCATGTGTCCGATTTGCTTTCGAATGGCCAGTTGCTGTCATTGCTGGTGCTGGATCTCGAAGTGGGGTGACGTCGGCGGGAGTTGGTCCGGTGTGTTGTCGCCGGTGGTCTGCCGGACCCTTGCCCGTGAGAGATCCGGTGACGGCCATGCCCACCGCGACGATCGGCCACATAACCCGCGAGCTCTACGAGCAGATCGTTGCCGACGACCGGGAACTGGTCGGGCAGATGCAGCGCATCCAGTTCACCATCGGGGACCACGCGCTGGAGATCGAGCCGATGCGGCCGGTCGGCGGCGCCCATCCGGTCCCCGGCGAGGAGCTGCTCAGCGTCGAAGCCTCGTTGCAGATCTACGCCGGGCGGGTGTAGTCGTCGACGACTACACCGCCCGGCCGGACGCCGGATGATGACCGCCGACCTCCGCGCGCTGTACCCGCGCGACACCGAGGACCAGGCCGTGCTGTGCCCGCTGACCGGCAACCGGTCCGCTTCGCCGTATGAGCGGGCCCTCAGCACACCGTTGTCGTGCCCGCCGCTCCGAGGTCCCGCCCGGATCGGAAGGCCGGCCGGGGCAGGCGTGGCCCGGGCGGCCTGATCGTCAGGTCGCCCGGGACTCGTTCTGCGCGATGCACCTGGCGGCGAGTCGTCGCCGACGGCGGTGCTCAGCCGAAGATGGGGCTCTCGGTGGCGTAGAGGAAACGGGTCTTGGAGCGGTCGAGGAAGTTCTCCTCGTCCGCGGCGACGGTTGTGGTGTAGGTCTCGGAGGTGAACCAGCGGGCGGCGTCGGCGATGCCGTCGACCCACACCTCGGCGACACCGTCGTAGACGGCGGTGCTTATGCCGGGGATCTCGTCGTCGGTGGGCAGCAGCTGAACGTAGCGCCGGACCGGGACCTCTCCGCCGGGCAGGCTCGAGAGCAGCGGGGTGTGCTTTTGCGTCCAGTAGTCCACGAAGTCCTCGTGGGAAAGGTCTGCCCGCCGGGTCAGGAATATGCTGAGTTTGATCACAGGGGACTCCTTGAGGCTGTCATTCACTTGCCTGGGCAACTCCTAAGGTAGACGACGCTGACTTGCCCAGGCAACAGATACCTCTTGCCTGGGCAAGTAGGATGGATCACATGGACGAACCGTCAGCGTGGCTCGACACTGAGCAGCAGGAACTTTGGCAGGACCTTCTCACCGTCGTGATCGCGCTGCCTGCGGCCTTGGACCGTCAGTTGCAGCGCGACGCGGGTATCTCGAACTTCGAGTACGGCGTGCTCGCCCGGTTGTCGATGGCGCATCAGGGCACCATGCGGTTCAGCGAGTTGGCGCGGGACTGCAACAGCGCTCTCCCGCGGCTGTCGAAGCTGATGGACCGCTTCGAGGCGCGAGAGTGGATCGTTCGGCGAGTTGACCCGAGCGACGGTCGCTACACCCTGGCCACGCTGACCGACAGGGGTCGGCAGAAGGTGGCCGACAGCGCGCCGGGGCATGTCGCGCAGGTGCGCCGACTCGTGTTCGAACCTCTGACCGCCGCACAGCGCCGCCACTTCGGCGCGGCACTGTCCAGCGTCGCCGAGACCGTTCGGTGGGAGGCCCCCGGCAGGCCCACCGGGTAAGTGCGTTCACCGCCGCTCGGCGCGCGGCCGAACCACCGGTCACCGGCATGGGCGCGCGTGTCGGCGGTGGCCGCGGTCAGGGCAGCAGCAGTACGACGCCGGCCGCGGCCATGACCGCGGCGGTGGCGCCGTGGATGCCGTAGTACGCCTTGGCGGTCCGCCGTTGAGCTTCGTGATGAGCGCGTCGCCGAGCGCTATCAGGGAGCCGGCCAGCATCATCTACCCCGCCACCCGCCCCTGTCGGCCACCCCTGAAGCAGATCAATGGAAGCCACCGACAGATAGGGCACTCGCATGAGCACCTCCCTCTCGCGCCTCATCCAGCTTGTCCCGCCGCCGCCCGAGCCTCAAGAGAAGGACTGGGATGCGGTAGCAAGCGAACTCAGGACAGAACTCCCGTCAGATTACAAGGAGTTCATCCGCACTTACGGGGGCAGCAACTGGGACGACTACCTCTACGTCCTCGAACCTGGCTGCCCCAATGACAACTACGACCTCATCGCATGGGAAGACCAGCAGACTGAGGCCCTGCACGGGCTGTGGGAGTTCGAGAAGAAGTCGACCGAGCTGGCAACGGAGGGAACCCGCGTCATCCCCTGGGCGACGACGGACAACGGAGAGTGCCTGTACTGGCTCGTCCGCCCGGGGCAGAGTCCGGACCAGTGGACCATCATGGTGAACGAAGCCCGCGGGGACAGCTGGGAGCACTTCTCCACCACCTGCACCCAGTTTCTCGCGGCCGTTCTCGACGGAGAGCTGCAGTCCAGCATTCTCTCGTCCCGCTTCCCTCTTGCTGCTCACGAGTTCCGTCAGCTCCGTCCGGTATAACCAGAACTGCGCAGCCCGAGGGTTGCCCTCAGGTCTCGGGGATGCTGCCGTGCTTGGCCTGCAGCTTGGCGAAGACCTCGTAAAGCTTGGGCTCCCTGTTGGGCAGGCGCCGGTCGAGGGCTTTCTTCCCGGCCTTCGAGCGCCGCTGGGTCGCACTCTCCAGCACCTGGCACGACACCCACGCCTGATACCCACCCGCGCGCCGCGTGGAGCATGCGCACCTTCCCGAGTGCCCCGTGCTGGGCGACCTGTTCGCCGGCGTCCCGCTGCGCACGGCTGTATCTGGCCACGATCTGCACAGAGAAGAGCTCGGAGGTCCACGCACTGCGCAGCGCTCCCGATGCAACCGTTCACCTCGGATGCAGCGGTGGCATTTCTCCCCCGGTCGCGGGGCCGTTTCGGCTCCAGCGGTGGCGGATGGCGGCGTGTACGTCAGTAGCGCATCCGAGGTATACGGCCTGGACGCGCTCACCAGGCAGCAGCGGTGGAAGTCTCCACCGGCCAGAGGTGGATCGAGACCACTCCTCCAGCGGTGGTGGGCGGGGTGGTGTACTTTCTGAGCCAGTCACGCGGCGGCCACGTGTACGCGCTGGACGCGCTCGCCGGGCGCGAACTGCGGAAAATCACTACCGGTGCCCCGTGTCCGCATCACCTCCGGCCGTGGTCGACGGGCCGGTGTACGTCCCCAACCAACGGGGGGCTGTGTGCCCTTGACGCCGCCACCGGAAAGCAGCGGTGGGAGTTCGGGCCTTGACCCTGAATCTTGAACACGTCCATGCGGCTTGGGCCAGGGTAGTTGCTGCTGCTTGGAAGTCGTTCTCGTAGGCGATCGGAGACCGCTGTCCGAGGTGGGAGTGCCGGCGTCGGGTGTTGTATCGGGTCAGCCAGCGGAAGGCGTCGAGTCGCGCCTCAGGCCCGTTCGACCAGCCTTTGCGGCCCTTGAATGTTTCCCTCTTGAAGGCGGCGTTGAAGCTTTCCGCGGCGGCATTGTCCGCGCTGGACCCGACCGAGCCCATGCTCTGCCGGACCCCTGCTGACCTGCATATTTCAGCGAAGGCCGGACCGTATATTGCGAGCCGTGATCGGTGTGCATCACCGCTCCGGCCAGGCTCCCGCGGGTCCGCTCGGCTGCCGCCAGGGCGTCGGTGACGAGCTCGGTTCGCATGTGGTCGGCGATCGCCCACCCGGACAGCCGGTGCGATGCGAGGTCGATGACGGTCGCGAGGTAGAGCGGCTTCGCGCCGCTGACCGGCAGATACGTGATGTCGCCGACGTACTTCGTGTTCACCGCGGCCGCGGTGAAGTCACGGCCGATCAGATCCGGCGCCTTCGGCGCCGTCTGGTCCGGGACGGTGGTGCGGTGCCGGCGGCGCAGACGGACTCCCTCGAGCCCGATGGTCCGCAGGATCCTCGCGACGCGCTTGTGGTTGACCACCGGGCCGCCCTCGTCACGGAGCTCGGCGGTGATTCTGGGGGCTCCGTAGGTGCCGCCGGAGTCCTGGTGGACCTGGCGTATCCGGGCTGCGAGCCGGGCCTCGACGGTCTGCCGGGCCGTCCGCGCGGCCGCGGTGCGGCGCCAGTAGTAGAAGCTCGAGCGGGAGATCCCGAGAATGTCGCCGAGCCGCTTCACGCCGTGACGGCGCTGGTAGTCGTCAACGAACTGGCAGCGGTTCAGGAGCCGTAAATCAACTACTGCCTGTTCCGCTGCGGTTGTCGTACCCGGGGTGGTAGACGAAGTTGTATGGGGATTTCTGGGGACGCGCTGGCGGTGCTGGACGTGAAGTTCGCCGCGGTGCTGCCGCATCTGGACGAACGTCAGCGGCGTTTGTATCTGGCGTCTGAGGCGAACGCATTGGGGCACGGCGGTGCCGTGGCCGTGTCCAGGCTGGCGGCGGTGTCGGAGTCGACGATCGCGCGGGGACAGGCCGAACTCGCTGACGGGAACGTTTCGTCGGGGCGAGTGCGCAGACCAGGCGGAGGTCGCAGGTCAGCCACCGAGCGTGATCCCGGTCTCCACCCGGCTCTGCAGGCGTTGATCGAGCCGCGGGAGCTCGGCGATCCGGTCTCGCCGTTGCGCTGGACGACCGCCTCGTTGCGTGATCTGGCCCGGTGGCTGACTGCGGACGGTCACCCGGTCAGTGCGCCGGTAGTCGGCGGACTGCTGCGGAGGATGGGGTTCAGTCTGCAGGGCATGGCCAAGACCCGGGCCGGCCGTCAGTCGCCCGACCGGGATGCCCAGTTCCGGCACATCAACGCGGCCGCCGGGCGCTTCCTCGCCCACGGTCTTCCAGTAGTAAGCGTGGATGCGAAGCAGAAGGAGCCGATCGGTGACTTCGCCCGGCCCGGCCGCACCTACCGACCCAAGGGCCAGCCAATCACCGCCCCGGACCACGACTTCATCAACCCCGACACCCCGTTCACCATCCCCTACGGCATTTACGACCTGGGGCGCGACAGCGGCTGGGTAGACGTGGGCACCGACCGAAACACCGCCGCCTTCGCGGTGGCGTCCCTGCGCCGCTGGTGGAAGGTCCAAGGGCGCCTCGACTACCCCAGCGTGGACCGCTTGCTGGTCACCGCCGATTCCGGAGGGGCCAACTCGTCCGACTCCCGCCTGTTCAAGACGGGGCTGGCCGACTTCGCCGACGAGTGCGGACTGAGCATCACCGTCATGCACTTCCCGCCAGGTACTTCAAAATGGAACAAAGTGGAACACCGGCTGTTCTCCCGGATCACCCACAGCCTGCGCGGGCAGCCTCTGACCAGCTACGAAGTGCTGCTGGAGAGCATCTCAGCCACCCGCACCAGCACCGGACTGACCGTTCATGCCGCACTGGACGAGAATACGTACCCCACCGGCCGAGTGCTCACCCGAGCTGAACGCAAGAGCGCCGAGCGGCGGGTCCAACGCGACGAGTTCCACGGCGAGTGGAACTACGCCATCGCCCCGCAGGACCTCGACCAGCAGCTTCCGGAAGATCTACTCGACGAGTCGCGACCTCCGGTCCCGGCCGAGGCCACCTTCCTCCTCACCCACCCCGCACTCACCGGCATGCCCCGAGAACAGTTCGAACAGCTCGTGCTCCAGCTCGAACCGTGCCAACAGGTCCTGACCGAAGCCGAACGCCAGAGCGCAGGCAGCGACGGCCGCGGCCGCAACCCCGGCTTCGGCACCCTCGATCACCGTCGCGCAGCCCGGCTTCGCCGATGTCGCACTCGCCGATCACCGCGAGCGTCGACGCGCCCTCGCTCCCGGCTCGCACCCGGCCTGACGCCCATCCCGCGGTCCACACCGCGTCCAGGCCGGGTACCGCCCGGTCCGCGTGCGCCGTCGCGTCCCGGCCTTCGTGTCCCCGTATCGTCCCGCGCTCCATCGCATCGACTTCTCCCTCGCCGCCGGTCGGGCCCGGCGCCCCTGGTGACCGGGGACCGGGGATACGTGTTCTCGCCCGGTCCCCGGCAGACGCTGACCCTGGGGTCAGGAGGTCTTGTACTGGGTGTCGTCGGAGGTGTCGAAGGTCTGCGTGCCCAGCGTCACCGCGACCACGGCGCCCGCGTCCAGCACGACCGGCGCCTCGTAGCCGGCCGCGACCTCGGTGATCTCGACGTTCTGGTCCATGTCCGAACCTCTTTCACAACGCGTCCCCGGGCGTCCCGTCGACGCCGGTGGACGGCCGTACCTCCCGATGCCCGAGCGACCCCGGGAGCCTTGGGGCCGCAGGGGCCGCGGCGTCGGCTCGGGACGGTCGAGCGGCAATCGCCGCGAGGACACCCAAGGCGATGACCAGTACGGCGCCGGACACGGGCTCGACGACGAAAGCGATGGTCCCGATCGCCAGGAGGTAGCTGCCTACCTGCACGGGCAGGCGTCCCACCTGCCTGACGGTCTGCTGAGCCATCGTCCCGAGCGCGAGCAGACCGATGCCGGTGATCAGGAACCAAAGGTCCCCATGTCGTTCCGCGGCGATGACGTCACTCTGGCCGCGGACGGTGTCGAACAGACCGTCCCTGAGCATCGGCAGCCAGTTGTTCGGGGCGGCGACGGCGTACGCGAAGTGCAGTACAGCGGTGGCGATGATGAGTCGTGGGACCAGGCGTGAAAGTCGGCTCATCCGGGCGACCTCTCATAGTTGGCGACTGCGGCAATCAGGCGCCGCATGATCAGATGATGGAAAGGCCTGATCAGGTTGAAGTAGAGCGGGCCCGTCCAGCGGTGAAAGTGCACGACTGTGAGAAATTGGAACGTATTCTCGGGGCCCGGTCCGGTCCGTTCGCGATTCACGACGAGGTGCACGGTCAAATGCGTGTCGGCGGCCGTGAGCACGACGAATTCCTCTTCGTCAGCGGCAGTCACCGTGAAGAAGGCGATCTTGTCGCCGCTGATGAAACTGAGGCGATCGGGGAGCAGGTCGTCGGTGGCTGTGTCGACGGGGTGGTTGATGCGCAGCATCCGGGCGAGTGCTTTACGGGCGAGGAAGAGCGCTTTCAGCCACCAGGGACGCCAGGACATGACCACGCTCACACATTCCCGAAGGGACATGGCAGCTCGAGCATGTACTTGATCGATGTGGTCGGCCGCTTGGACGTAGCGTTGCAGATCTGCGCGTAGCGGGCTCATCAGGTCTACCGACCCTGCTCGGTCGAAGACTCGCGCGAGTCGGCCGCGATCGCCCGCAAGCAGATTTCCCGGAGATCCTCGGCGGTCACGTAGGCGGCTAGTTGCCGCCCGCCGATCAGGAGCAGGTACAGGGTCTTCGCTCGGGTGAGCGCTTCGTCCGCGGAGCAACCGAACTCGCGCCACAGGCTGGTGACGTAGTCCAGGCGCGCTTGGTCGATGCGATCCTGGACAGCGCGCACGGCTTGGTCTTGCATGCTCCATGCGCGCACCGCTCCTTGAAGTCCCGTCTGGACGCCGGGCTCGGTGGCCAGTTCCACCAACCGTCGCAGTCTGTGGATGGGGTCCTGCGCGCCATCGGTTTCGGCCGCCGCGATCAAAGAAGTGGTGCTTTCCCATTCGTAACGGGACAGCACCTCTCCCTTGAAGGCGTCGTAACTCTTGAAATGGTGATAGAAGGAGCCTTTGCTCAGCCCCAGTTCGGTGGACAAGCGATCAATGGTCAGGTGAGCCGAACCCTCATCGGTCAGCACCGCGACCGCAGTGTCGATCCAGTTGCTTTTACGCGCCATCTCAGGACCGTACCATACGGTACGGTATGGCGATCTAGTGTCCGCCCGCGTTCGGCGTAGGTGAGGGACAGAAGGCCAGCAGAGAAAATGCTGGCCCATGCTGCGCCCAGGACGAAGGGGTTGAGCCGGGCGCCGTGCATGTCGCTGAAGCTCACGGCGCACAGCACAGTCATCACGATGATCGCGGGTGGCAGCACCACTGCTACAAGGGTCAGTGGCATTTTGCGATGTCCGTAGAGGAGGCCGATCACCAGATGGAAGAGGACGATGATCGGGGGCAGGAGCCAGGAAGTTGGTCCGGTGAAGTCGTCGGAGAGGTAGGCGATGCTGCCGGTCACGAAGGCTACGAGCGTCAGGTGGGCGAGTCCCAAGGAGGTCAGGACGGCCCGTGCGACCGGGCTGGTGATCGTGTGGGCATGGACAGTTTTGAGGCTGGGACTGAGGTTGCGGTGCGGTGCGGGAGCGGGGGCAGCGTGGCCGTGTCGACCGGGTCCGCGGTCTGCTCGTCTTCTGGCTCTTCTTCGTTCTCGGTATCGGTGCCCCAGTCCGCTTCGGCTTCCTCCGGGTCGTCGACGTCCTCCTCCAGGTCGTCATCGTCGTGCCGGGCGGAGCCCGGTTCGGGCGGCGGTGGGATCGCGTCGACGGAGTTGAAGTAGTCCTCGAGCCCGGTTTCCAGATGGGTGAGGGAAGCGCTGACGACGCCAGCGGCCCAGGCGGAGGTCTGCAGGTCGGCGTCTGGCTGCTGTGCCTGTTCGGTGATGGCGTCCTGCAGTCCCAGCAACCACGGGCGGGCGACCTCGGGGGCGAGTTCGGCGGCGACGGTCCTGGCCGCCAGGGACAGAAGCTGCTGCGGTGCCGCAGCCACAGCGCGGGCCGCGCCGGCGGCGAGAGCAGGCTGGTCCGGTGTGGCCCGGGCGACGACGGTGAGGCCCTGATGGCGCTGTTCCGCCGAGACAGGAGAACCACCTCGCCACCCGAGCGAATTCGACCGGCTCCTCCTGGATGAACTCGCCGCCGAACCGTGCGCCCTGGTCGTCGACGAAGCGCAGTGGCTGAACCGAGAGACGTTCGAGTACTTCCGCTTCGCCTGGGACAATCCGTACACCCAGATCGCGGTCATTTTCGTCGGCGGAGAAGGCGCCCACACCGTGCTCCGCAAAGAGCCGATGCTTTCCTCCCGCATCTTCATCTGGCAGCACTTCACCCGCCTCACTCCCGAAGAAGTCCAGCAGGTCATCCCGCTCTACCACCCTCTGTGGTCCGACGCCGACCCCGACGACATCGCCTTCGCCGACAGCCGCGCCGCCCACGGAAACTTTCGTAACTGGGCACGCCTGACCGCCCACACTCGCACTGCCCTTGAGCGCACCGGCCGCACCCAGGTCGACCAGGACCTGCTGCGCTGGGCGTTCAGCCGCCTGGGAAGCACGGTGTAGCTCCGCCTGATCCGCCTGATCCACGAAGGCCCGAGCCCCTGCAAATCGTGCTCTTACCGGTCGGACCGCGGAACTGCGGGCCGCGGGCGACGGCCCGGATGGTGGGAGCCGGTGCTGTTCCTGCCCGGTGGAAGGCGAATTCGGCGAGTGCGGCGAGCGGGTGTGGGGATGGATACTGCCGGCGCGGGCCAGCCCGCGCGGCGTAGCCTGCTTGGCTATGAATACTTCTGATAGGGGGCAGGAGGATGTCTCCTACCTTGTACCGCTTTTCGCGGCTGCTGGAGAGTATCGAGACGAGAACCATTTCAGGCTGCTCCCCGAACCTGCGGCACACAGCAGCCTGGCGGCAGACGACGACGCTTAACCTCGATCTTTCGCGGGAGCCCGTCAGTCTGCTGACGGGCTCTTCTTCGTTTGGTGTGGTGGGTGTTGGGGCGTGTGGGCAGGCTGGTGGTCCGGCTGTCGCGTCGGGTTGGCGCCGGGTTCCACGTCACCGGCGGGGTGTGCGGTCATGCGGTCGGAATGGCGGTGCTCACCCGCCTGCAGCGAGAGACGGCGCTGTACTCGCTCCAGCCGCTGTGACGGACCGAGCATCCAGACCGCCCTTGCGCTGTTCTCGAATGCGCCTCGTAGAAGTGAGTACTGGGCGTGTGTGTGCAGGGTGATCGATATTTCGGTGCCCTGTTGATCACCCACCAGCGTGGAGCGATAGCAGTGGCGATGGTCGACGGCCACGCTTAGGGCATTCCAGGCGCTATGAGAGAGCTGGTAGGGGTCCGTCTTGGCATCATCTCCTGCCAGGGAACTCCCCGGGAGGACCTGCCAACCGAGGGAGTGGGACTGGGTGATGGTCTCGTACGGCTTGGCGCGATCCAGCAGCGTCAAGATCTTTCGAAGGTATAGGTCTTCATCTGCCTGGGACGTCACGGCTTGAGGGTACGGGCGACGGGCATGTTCAGGCGTGGCATTTACACGGCCGAGGAAGACAGTGGCCTCGCCTCGATACATGCCCATACAGCCAGTCTGTGCCACAGCAGCAGTCATCCGGCCCTCCGAGGACAATGCAGTACTCACTGCGTCCTGGTGGACACAGTGCGCCACACCACGCCTGAGGCAACGCTCAGAAGCCGTATCTCAACCGAACTTGATCGTTTGATTCGTGCTGGTCAGGCATGGTTTCGCTCGGGGTGAGGGAGGCATGCGACGTCTTGTTTCCGCTTCGTGGTCGAGGGGTGCGCGGTGGCGTCGGTGCTGGGAATGCTGGAGGCGCGAGAGGCGGCTGCCCGAGTGCGGGTGGAGGGTCTGCGGGAGGAAGCCACCCGGGTTGCCGAGATGTTGGAGGCAGCCGAGATCGAGCTGGATCGGCGGGTGATCGCGCGGGAGGAGCTGGTCGAGGCCCTGGCCGTCTGTGCGGCCGAGACCACGGCCGCGACCATGGCGAAGGAGGAAACGGCACCCTCGCTCGCGCCGGCGCCAGGCTCGACGGTGCCGCCCTGGCGGGACGGGCTGCCGGTGACGGTTCTGGCGCCGGACTATCAGCGGATTCTGGGCGTGCTGGAAGAGCGGCGGGGAACGGGGCAAGGACCACTGCGCGCCAAGGAGATCGCGGTGAAGCTGGGCCTTGAGACGACATCGGCGAAGGTCGAGGGGGTGCGGTCGAAGGCCAGACGTCTGGTGGAGCGTGGGTGGCTCCTGCTGGAGGCGTCGGGGGCATTCAGTGCCGGTCAGCGGCCCGTGGCCGTGCCAGACGCCGGCTCATCCGTGTGACCATCGACCACTGGATCATCGCCTCGCTGTTCTCCGGCCGTGTCTCGTAGTCCCGGGCCAGACGGCGGGAGTTCAGCAGCCACGCGAACGTGCGCTCTACCACCCACCGCCTCGGCAGCACCACGAATCCCTCCATGTCGTCGGTGCGTTTGACGATCTCCAGGGTCAGTGAGAGTTTCTGACGGCACCAGTCGACGATGCCGCCGGTGTAGCCGCCGTCGGCCCAGACGAGGGTGATGTCGCGGTGCAGGCGGCGCAGCCGCCCCAGCAGGCCCACGGCGGCGTCCCGGTCGCCGATGTTCGCGGCGGTGACCGCCACGACCAGGAGCAGGCCCAGGCAG